>NZ_JAJNOD010000002.1 GCF_021044885.1 Microbacterium nymphoidis
GGGTGGTCGGTTCGACCGGGGTGGTCGGTTCGACCGGGGTGGTCGGTTCGACCGGGGTGGTCGGTTCGACCGGGGTGGTCGGTTCGACCGGGGTGGTCGGTTCGACCGGGGTGGTCGGTTCGACCGGGGTGGTCGGTTCGACCGGAGTCGTCGGTTCGACCGGGGTGGTCGGTTCGACCGGAGTCGTCGGCTCGACGGGCGTGGTCGGTTCGACCGGGGTGGTCGGTTCGACGGGCGTGGTCGGCTCAACCGGAGTCGTCGGCTCGACGGGCGTGGTCGGCTCAACCGGCTTCGTGCAGTCGATCGCGGCAAGCTTGATCGTCTGGGTGGCGGTCTTGCGATCGTCGGAGATGATCCAGCCGGTGATGGTGTCGGCGAAGATCGTGTCACCGGTCGTGGTCGCGGTGACCGTGACGGTGCTTCCGGCCGTGATGTTACCCGTGAGGGTGTAGGTCACGTCGGCGGTGTTTGCCGGGAGCGTGACCGTGGGGTCGACGACGGTGCCGTCGGTCGTGCACTTCGCGGCCTCGATCGCGATGTCCGCGAGGGAGTCGATCGTCGTCGGAACTTCCGGCGTGGTCGGGTCGGTCGGGGGCTCGCAGGTGAACTCGTCGTCGCCGAGGAACGGGAACGCGTGGAACTCGCTGCCCGTGCCCAGGTCCTGCACCACGTTGCCTGCCGCCCAGAGCCGGCCGTTGATGCCGTTCGCCTTGTTGGTGAGGGTGGAGGCCGGGTTCAGCACGAGCATGGAACCAGCCGGCTGGCCGCCGGCGATGGTGATGTCGGTGGAGTCGGGGAAGATCCACATCGTGTGCGACGCGCGTGCGCCGTACTCGGCACCGGAGATGTCGAGCATCGTGTTGCCGTCTGCTCCGCCGAACTGGTTGTCGACGCCGAGCTTGATCGGGCCGCTGCCGGTCACGCGGATGATGACGATGTCATCCACCGGGATGTTCTCGTACTTCACCGAGAAGTTGTTCTTGTTGATCTCGGCGGCGTCCACCTCGAAGACATGGCGCTTGTGCGTGCCGTCCCCGCGAAGGGTGAGGTACCAGTCGTTCTTCAGACCGGTGACGTACTCCGTGTCGGCTGCAGTGGTGATGCGATCCGCATACGTCTGGAGCGCCGCGGGGTTGGTGGCAGACCAAGCGGCGTAGGGGGCGCCGAGGGCGGCGTCCTTGCCGAGGCCGGTCGTCACCGAGCCGCCGCTCGCGTCGAGCTTGCCCGCACCGGTGATCGAGCCGCCGACGGTCGCGTCGAGGGGAGCGCTGGCGCTGCCGTTCGCTGCCCAGGTGGCCATCGTCACATTCGCGGCGAGCTGCAGATCGCCGCCGACGCGCAGCCCGCTCGTTCCGGCAACGGGGGAGAGGCCCGAACCGACCCCCACCGCACCGAGGAGGTAGTTCTTGTCGAAGGTGGCATCGCCGGCCACAACCAGCTGGCCTTCCATCTCGACGCCGGCCTTCATATGGAAATCGCCGCCCACGAAGACGCTGACGTTCCTGTCGACGGGCTTCGCTTCGACGCCGCCACCGGGGGCGCCGAGGCCTGCGGAGGGGACACATTCGCCGGTGGACGCGGCGGCGGGGGAGATACGGGGCGTGGCAGATGCCATGGCTGCGGGCACGATGGTGCCGGCCGCAACCACGAGCAGCGCCGATACGCCCGCAATTGCATTGCGGAAACGCACAGAAGCCTGCTTTCTGTGGGGGACGGGGATATCGGGGGAGGATCCGTCACAAAAGTCGGGGTTTGTAACCGATCCAAACAAATACATTAACGGACCCTGCTGGGAGGTTCATCAACGACATGCCTCCGTCGAGGAAGCTCTAGCGGGATGGAGGCGGCGGTGGTAAAGTTGAGCCATAGCGACTCAACTTTGTAAGAGATGGGTTGCGCAGAGACTTCAAGGAGACAGATGAACGCAACACAGAACCCCGGTCAGGAGGACCAGCAGAGCGCCCTTGAGCAGTTCGGCATTGATCTGACCGAACGAGCTCGCCAGGGCAAACTCGATCCGGTCATCGGACGGGACTCGGAGATCCGGCGGGTCAGCCAGGTGCTCACCCGCCGTACCAAGAACAACCCGGTGCTCATCGGAGAACCGGGCGTCGGAAAGACGGCGGTGGTGGAAGGGCTCGCCCAGCGCATCATCGCCCGCGACGTGGCGGAGAGCCTCAAGGGCAAGAGGCTGATCTCGCTGGACATGTCGGCACTGGTGGCGGGTGCGATGTACCGCGGCCAGTTCGAGGAGCGCCTGAAGAACGTCCTGAAAGAGATCACGGAATCCGACGGTGAGATCATCACCTTCATCGACGAACTGCATGTGCTGATGGGTGCCGGTGGCGGGGAAGGCTCCGTCGCAGCGAGCAACATGCTCAAGCCGATGCTCGCCCGTGGCGAGCTGCGGCTCATCGGTGCGACAACGCTCAATGAGTACCGCGAGTTCATCGAGAAGGACGCGGCGCTCGAGCGTCGATTCCAGCAGGTCTACGTGGGCGAACCGACGGTCGAGGACACGATCGCCATCCTCCGCGGGTTGAAGGAGCGCTACGAGGCGCACCACAAGGTCGCCATCGCCGACAGCGCGCTGATCGCTGCCGCGTCGCTGTCGCACCGCTACATCCCTTCGCGTCAGTTGCCCGACAAGGCGATCGACCTGATCGATGAAGCCGCGTCACGCCTGCGCATGGAGATCGACTCCGCTCCGCTGGAGATCGATGAGCTGCGTCGTCACGTGGACCGGCTGAAGCTCGAGGAGCTCGCCCTCAAGAAGGAGAAGGATGAGGCATCGCGGGCCCGGCTCAAGAAGCTCCGTGAGGACCTCGAGCAGCAGGAGTCGCGCCTGCGTGACCTGCAGCAGCGCTGGGACCAGGAACGTGCGACCCTGAACCGCGTGGGTGACCTCAAGACGAGGCTCGATGCAGCGCGCTCGGAAGCTGAGCGTGCCCAGCGTGAGGGCAACCTGGAGCGGGCATCGCGGCTGCTCTACGCCGACATCCCGGCGCTCGAGCGCGAGCTCGGCGAGGCGGAGAAGGCGGAGAACAGCGAGGAGCGCATGGTCGGGGACCAGGTGACCGACGAGAACATCGCCGATGTCATCTCGGCCTGGACCGGCATCCCCGTCGGACGCCTGATGCAGGGCGAGGGGGAGAAGCTCGTCCGTCTCGAGGCCGAGCTCGGCAAGCGGATCATCGGCCAGAAGGAGGCCGTGGCCGCCGTGGCTGACGCCGTGCGTCGGTCGCGTGCCGGAATCAGCGACCCGAACCGGCCCACCGGTTCGTTCCTGTTCCTCGGGCCCACGGGCGTCGGCAAGACGGAGCTCGCGAAGGCACTCGCCGAGTTCCTCTTCGACGACGAGCAGGCGATGGTGCGCATCGACATGTCCGAGTACGGCGAGAAGCACTCCGTCTCGCGTCTGGTCGGTGCGCCTCCCGGCTACGTCGGCTACGAGCAGGGCGGTCAGCTGACGGAGGCGGTGCGGCGTCGTCCGTACTCGGTGGTGCTGCTCGACGAGGTCGAGAAGGCGCACCCCGAGGTGTTCGACGTGCTGCTCCAGGTGATGGACGACGGCCGGCTCACGGATGGCCAGGGCCGTACGGTCGACTTCCGCAACGTCATCCTCATCCTGACCTCCAACCTCGGCTCGCAGCTCCTCATCGATCCGACGCTGTCCGACGAGGTCAAGCGTGCGGGAGTGATGGACGCGCTGCGGCACGCGTTCCGTCCCGAGTTCCTGAACCGTCTCGACGACGTGGTGATGTTCCACGCCCTCACCGAGGACGATCTCGCACAGATCGTGGAGCTGGCGGTGGACGCGCTGCAGAAGCGACTGGCGGATCGTCGGCTCACCCTCGCGGTGACGCCGGATGCGCGCGCCTGGCTGGCCGAACGCGGATACGACCCGCTGTTCGGTGCGCGTCCGCTGCGTCGCCTGATGCAGAAGGAGATTCAGGACCGCCTCGCCAAGGGGATCCTCTCCGGAAACGTGCGCGACGGGTCGATGGTCACGGTCGATGTCGCCGCCGACGGACAGGGGCTCGCCCTCACCAGCGCGGCCGCATCCCCCGTTGCGCCGACGAGCGAAGATGACGATGTGGTCGACGCGGAGATCATTGAGTGACACACTGCTGAGCAGAGCGAAGGCCCGCCCGGGCGCATCCGGGCGGGCCTTCGCCGCGTCCGGTGGATTCCGCGGAGACGTCCGGGCAGGCATCATGTGAGGACGAGAATCCGCGCGACGAGGAGCGAGCATGGGCGACGAGGCGACGCGAGAGCCCGGGCCGGACTCCACCGGGGCGCCTGCCGAGCAGCCCCACCAGGCTGCGGGGTGGCAGGCTGAGCCCGCGCGCGAGTGGGAGCAACGTCCCAACCACGCGTGGCAGACCGGTGCACCGGAAACCTGGAACGCGCGTCCCAACGAGGCCTGGCAGACAGGCCTTCCGCACAGCTGGGGCACCCGTCCGAATCCGCTGTGGCAAGGCGGCGCCGCGTCGGAGACCGCACCGACGGTGCCGCTTCCAGCAGAGACCTCGTCGTATCCGACGGCACCGGCCGGACCGCCTGGTGTCGCGGCGGTGTACGGGGCACCACCGCTGAATGTCGGGGCACCACAGCCGGGATACCCGCAGGCGCCTTCGCCGCAGGTCGGAGCACCTCCGCTTCCGGGATCGCTGCCGGACACTCCGCCCTCGCACGCCCCGGGGCAGACGTCGCCACCGAGCTACCCGCATGCGCCTGTTCCAGCACGCGCCGCGCCGCGCCGTCGCACCGCGCTCTGGCTGGGTATCGGCGTGGTCGTGGTCGCCGTGGTCATCACGCTGATCGTGATGTTCTCGATCTGGCTCGGAAACCAGGCGCAGATCCTCTGGAACAGTGCCGCGCATCCCGGCACTACATCCTCGGGTACGCCCGCGCCGGAGAGGGGAACGCCGGCCGCGTCACCGTCCGCCGCCCCGCCTTCCTCCACTCCGACACCCGAGCCCCCGGCGCCGACACCCGACGCCACGGCGCCGGCCCACGAGCCGACGGGTGATCGCGTTCCCCTCGACGTGGCGTCCGCACTCCCGGAGGGCGCCGACTTCACCGTCGCCCCCGGAAGCACCTGGATGGATCTCGGCTCGACCTTCCTCGGGGATGAAAACGGCGAGCTCTGGGCCACTTCCCTCACCGGCATCTACGGCGAGATCTCCGACGAAGACGCACGAGCGGCCACGGAGGCGCTGATCCGGGTGCTCTCCGCCGGGTCGACCGACGGTGTGCAGAGCGTCTGGGTCTCCGGTACGGACGGGCGCAGTTACGAGTTCCTGACCGCAGCATCGGATGGGATCGGCGTCATGGTGCGTGCGGAACCGGACTCCGGGCGTCAGTTCGCGCTGATGTTCGGCGGCACCACCGCAGACGTGGTGGCCAATCTCATCCTGGAGTAGGTCAGTGTGCCGGCCAGGTCACCGTGTCGGTGACGCCCGCCGGGTACTCCTGCAGGGGCACCACGCCGTCTTTCCATGCCTTCTGAATCGGCTCGATGATCCGCCAGCACTGCACCGCGGCATCGCCCCGGACCGACAGTGCGGGATCGCCCTGCAACAGCTCCGAGAGCACCTCAGCGTAGGCCTTGGCGTTTCCGCCCGCCAGATCAGCGTCGAGCGCGGCTCGGTGCAGCGCGAACGGATCCTCGCCACCGTTGACGTTGATCTCCAGCGACATCTGATCCGGGTTCAGGTTGAACCGCAGGACCGCGCCCTCGGCCTTTCCTGTGAAACCATCCGGGACATGGCGCACGGGCTTGAAGTGCACCACCACCTCCCGGCGCGGATGCGACATCGCCTTGCCGGAGCGCAGTGTGAAGGGGACACCCTCCCACCGTGCGTTGTCCACGCCGAACGTGGCCTGCGCCAGCGTCTCCGTCTGGTTGGCGGGATCCACTCCGTCCTCGTCCACGTAGCTCGGAAGTTCGCGACCGTCCACCGACCCCGCGGTGTAGCGGGCGCGGTGCGTGAACGATGAGGGATCGTCGCGCCAGACCCGCGTGGCGCGGAGCGTGGCGCCTGTCGCATCGCGCAGATCGCGCTCATTGAGCGTTGCGGGCGGTTCCATCGCAACGAATGCCAGCACCTGCAGCAGGTGGCTCTGAATCATGTCGACGAGCGCACCCGCGTGGTCGTAGTAGCCGGCCCGGCTCTCCAGTCCCAGCTGCTCATCGTACGAGATCGTGACGTGGGAGATGTGCTCAGCGTTCCAGAGTGGCTCGAACACGCGGTTGGTGAAGCGCACCCCGAGGAGGTTGAGGAGGGTGGATCGGCCGAGGAAGTGATCCACCCGGAAGATCTGGTTCTCCGGGACGAGCGTCGCGACCAGCTCGTTCAGCGACTCCGCGCTCGCGGCGTTCGTGCCGAACGGCTTCTCCAACGCGAGCATGATGCCCGGAGGCAGATCGACGGAGCGCAGGGCCTCGCACGAGGCCGCGGCGACTGCCGGCGGCACCGCGAAGTACAGCGCGATCGATCCGGTCAGCTCGCCGAGCAGACTCGACATGTCCGAAGAGGCGGTGATGTCGGCCTGCCGGTACTCGATCGAGGTGAGCGAACGCAGGCACCCGGCGCCCGCGTTCTCCTCGAACGTGCGGCGCACCAGCGTCACCCATGTCGACTCGTCCCAGTCCTCGCGCCCCACTCCCACGAGCCGGATGCGCAGATCCTGCTGGCGCTCCAGCAGCTGTGCGAGAGCGGGCAGAAGCAGACGCGATGTGAGATCACCCGTCGCCCCCAGGATCACGAGCGTGCTTTCGTTGGTCACACCCACACCCTATGACTCGGATGGGGCTTCCAGGCAGGGGGGAGCACAATCAGGGGCATGTCGGCAGCAATCGAGGACTACGCCCTCATCAGCGATGCACGCACCGGTGCCCTGGTGTCACGAGACGGCAGCATCGACTGGTTCTGTCCGCCCCGCTTCGACGCGCCGAGCGTGTTCGGGGCGTTGCTGGGTGACGAGGAGCACGGACACTGGCGACTGAGCCCGGCCGACGGTGGCGAAGCTCAGCGCCAGTACGAGTCGGAAGACTTCACGCTGATCACGCGGTGGACCACCGGCACCGGCGTCGTGGAGGTCACGGACCTCATGCCGATCGATGGACCGCACACCCACATCATCCGCCGCGTGCGCGGGATCCGCGGATCGGTGCAGATGGCGACCACGGTTCGCTTCCGCTTCGACTACGCCGCCGCGCTTCCCTGGGTGCGCCAGCACCGAGACGCCGGCCCCGCGGCGATCGCCGCAATCGCCGGTCCTGATGCCATGCTGCTGCGAGGCGTGGCGCTCGCGGCCGAGGACAACAGTCACGTGGGCGGCTTCACCATCGCGGAGGGCGAGGTCCGTGATCTCGTGCTCACCTGGTACCCGTCGTTCGAACCGCACCCGGAGATGCCCGAGGTGGATGCGCTGCTGCGTCGCACTCGAACCTGGTGGCAGCGCTGGTCCACCGACCTGCACCGCGAAGGTCCGTATCGAGACGAGGTGAAGCGTTCGCTGCTGGTGCTGCGGGCTCTCACGCACCGCGACACGGGCGGTATCGTCGCCGCGGCCACCACCTCCCTTCCCGAGCAGTTCGGCGGCACCCGCAACTGGGACTACCGGTACGTCTGGCTGCGGGACGCGTCTCTCACCCTGATGTCGCTGATCCGGCACCACCACCTGACCGCAGCGCGGCACTGGCGGTCCTGGTTGCTCCGCGCCATCGCGGGCGATCCGGCCGACGTTCAGATCATGTACGGCATCGCGGGCGAGCGGTATCTTCCCGAGCGCGAGCTGACCACGCTTCCCGGCTACCAGGGCTCGGGTCCGGTGCGCGTGGGCAACGGCGCGGTGGACCAGTTCCAGGCCGATGTGATCGGAGAGGTGATCGTCGCGTTGGATGACGCGCGCCGCGCCGGTCTCGCCGAGGAGGGTTCCTCCTGGTCGCTGCAGCGGGCGTTGATCGGTCGTGTGGTGGAGACCGTCGACCGGCCCGACCAGGGACTGTGGGAGATCCGCGGCGAACCGCACCGTTTCACCCACTCCCGCGCCATGATCTGGGCCGCGCTGGATCGCGGTGTGCGCGCGGTGCGGGAGTTCGGACTCGATGGCGATCTCGAGATCTGGGAGCGACTGCGCGACGAGGTTCGCATCGACATCGACACCCGGGGCGTGTCTGCCGACGGACATTTCACGCAGTACTTCGGGACCGACGAGGTCGATGCCTCGCTGCTCGTACTGCCGCAGATCGGGTTCTGCGCGCCGGACGATCCGCGCATGCTCGCCACCGTCACGCGCATCGAGCGAGACCTCATGCGCGACGGCCTTCTGATGCGGTACCGTGCCGCAACCGGGGTGGACGGCATCGACGAGCCGGAGAACCCGTTCCTGGCGTGTTCGTTCTGGCTTGTGGAACAGTACGCGCGCACCGGCCGTCGCGACGACGCGGTCGAGCTGATGGACCGCTTGTGCGCCCTCACGAACGACCTGGGACTGCTCAGCGAGGAGTACGACGTCGGTGCCGGCCGGCAGGCGGGCAACGTTCCGCAGGCGTTCTCCCACCTCGCGCTCGTGCGTGCCGCCGACGCGCTCGCAGGAGACGGCATCGCCTGACATGACTGTGGCTCCGCCGAGAGACGGAGCCACAGTCATGTCAGGTCAGGAGGTCAGCCCTTGAGAGCCTCCGCGAGCTTCACGCGCCCGCCCATGCGCAGGATCGAGTGATCGTAGATCCGTGCCCCGACGAGGATGGCCAGGACGCAGGAGACGACGAGGATGAGCAGCGACAGCAGCGGCTCCCACCACTGCGCTTCGCCGAGGAAGAGCCGCATCGGCATGCCCACCGGAGCGGAGAACGGCACGTAGCTCATGATCGTCATCACCAGTGGGTTGTCGTTGAACATGATGACGAGGAAGTACGGCGCCATCACGAGCATCGTCACCGGCGTGATCGTGGATCCGAGGTCCTCCTGGCGCGACACGAGCGATGCCGCCGCGGCGAACAGGGCGGCCAGCAGGATGAAGCCGAACAGGAAGAAGATCGCGAACCACACCATCGCCGATCCCAGTAGCGTCAGCACATCGGTCTGCCCGGTGACGATGAGGCCGACGACGGCGATGGCCACCATTCCGACGATCTGGACGATCGCGAGCACCGTGTTGCCGAGGACCTTGCCCGCCAGCAGCGTACGAGTCGAGACCGTCGAGATGAGGATCTCCACGATGCGCGTCTGCTTCTCCTCGACCACCGACGAGGCGATCGTGCCGCCGAACGTTGAGGCGGCGAGCAGGAAGAGCAGACCGAATCCGAACGAGACGATGTAGCGCAGCGCCGGGTTGGTGGTGTCCGGCTCCAGCAGCGTCACCGTGGGAACGGCGGCGAGCTGCATGACGAGGCTGTCGGGCGCGGATGTCTTCGCGATGACGGTGAAGCCGGTGGGGCTGGCTGCATCGGCGACGACCGCCGCATCGACGCTCTCATCCGTGACCGCGCGCTCGGCGGCGGCTCGATCGGTGACCTCGGTGATGTCGAGCCCGGGGACGTTGGCGACGAACGATGCGGCGTCGCTGGTGACGGCAACCGGGGTGTCGGAGCTCTGCTTGGCCGTGAGACCGCCCGCAACGACGGCGACGAGAGCCAGGGCGAACAGCACGAGGGTGGAGATGACGAAGGCCCGGCTCTGCAGCTTGGACATGATCTCCCGCTCGGCGACGAGACCGATGCCCTGCAGCGGGCTGACAGCGCGGGCGGGGGTTGGGGTGCTCACTTGACGACCTCCGTGAAGATCTCGGCCAGCGTGGGCCGCTGGGGGGTGAATGCGGTGACGTCGCCGCGCTCGACGGCGTGGCGCAGCACACGGTGCGCTGCCGCGTCGTCATCGACGTCGAAGCGGGCGTACCCGCCGTCGAACTCGACGACCGTGACGCCGGGCTCATCGCGGAGCCAGCCGATGTCGCCGGAGGTGACGAGTTCGTATCGCGGCTCGGAGAACTCGTCGCGCAGCTGATCACGGGTCCCGCGGGCGCGGACACGACCGGCGGCGATGATGACGAGGTCATCGCACAGGCGCTCGACGACGTCGAGCTGGTGCGAGGAGAAGAGCACGGCGGAGCCTGCGGCCGCCCGGCTCTGCAGCACGCGGGCGACCACCTCGACCGCCATCGGGTCCAGGCCCGAGAACGGCTCGTCGAGGATCAGCACCTCGGGCTCGTGGACCAGCGCCGCCGCGATCTGCGCACGCTGCTGGTTGCCGAGCGAGAGCGTCTCGATCTTGTCGTTCAGGCGCTCGCCCAGACCGAGCTCGGTGAGCAGCGCTTCCGCGCGCTGGGCTGCCTCGGTACGGCTGAAGCCGTGAAGACGGGCGAGGTAGACGATCTGTTCCAGCACCTTCATCTTCGGGTATAGGCCGCGCTCTTCCGGCATGTACCCGAAGCGGCGACGGTCGTCGCCGGTGATGGGTGCGTCGTTCAGGGTCACGGTGCCGGCGTCGGCGCTCAGCACGCCCAGCGCGATGCGCATGGTCGTGGTCTTGCCCGCACCGTTGCCGCCGACGAAACCGGTGAGCCGCCCTTGTGCCACGTCGAATCCCACGTCGTCCAGCACGCGCCGGTCGCCATAGGTCTTGACCAGTCCTTCCAGATGCAGCATCTCGTGCCCTTTCTCTTCGGTGCTTCCACGCTACGAACGTGCTGCGCGGGCGACCTCCCCCCACGGGGGGATATTGCCGCCGGGGGAGCTCCGCCTCAGGGTGGGCGACCACGACACGCCCGAAGAATATTCATTCGCATGTATGGGGAATAGACGCGAAACGCGGTGATGTTGTGCTCGGTGGCAGCAGGAAGCTCCCCACACACGAAAGAAGAACATGAGCACCATCGGCTACATCGTCGGGTCCATCTCGAGCACGTCCATCAACCGCAAGCTGGGCAAGGCGCTGGCCGCCATCGCGCCCGAGGGCACCGAACTGGTGGAGATCCCGATCGCCGAGCTGGGCTTCTACTCGCCCGACCACGACGCGAACTACCCCGCCGAGGCGCTCGCCTTCAAGCAGGCCATCGCCGATGTCGACGGCGTCATCATCATCACGCCGGAGTACTCGCGCTCGATCCCGGGTGTGCTGAAGAACGCCCTGGACTGGGCCGCTCGCCCGTGGGGCCAGGGGTCCTTCGCCGGCAAGCCCACCGCCATCATCGGCACCTCGGGCGGCAACATCTCCACTGCTGCCGCGCAGCAGCACCTGAAGGCGATCCTCAACCACTTCGATGCGCCCACGCTCGGTCAGCCCGAGGGGTACGTGCAGTCGACCCCCGGCCTGTTCGGCGACAACGGCGAGATCGCCGACGAGAACACCGCCGCATTCCTGGTGTCCTACCTCGAAGCCTTCGAGCGCCTCATCGCCCGCTATGTTCCGGCCGCGGAACTCGCGAACGCCTGATCCGTCGCGACGAACGCCCCGGGCAGCGCACAGCGCCGCCCGGGGCCTTCGTCCATGTCGGCTCAGGTGAGCTCGTCCACCTCCACGGTGACGCCGTCGAGGGCATCACCGTCGGGCGTGAAGAAGGCCCGGTCGCAGGAGCTGCACGTGTCGCCGTCGTCCATGTCGGGGCCGGGCACGGGAAGCTGCCACACATTCATCGCGCCGCATGTCGGGCACACAACCGTCACGAGACGTTCTCGAACCGGCGCATCGCCAGCCGGGGTTACCGGCACGATGCGCTGGCCGTCGACGGTGAGCGCGCGGAGTGCTTCGGCGTCGGTCAGACGAGTGACGAGCAGCTCGTAGTGATCTGCTCCGGTCTCGACCTGACTCAGTGCGCCCCCGACCCTGCCGAGCGCCTCGTTCACCGCCACCAGCAGTCGGGGGACGGCATCGCCCCGAGCCGCCGTGGCCGTGGCGGCCTCTTGCTGGGCCGGTGTCCAGACGAACTCCGCCAGGCCCAGGACTGTGGCGCGCTGCTGCGCGAAGCGCGCGATGTCGCCCGGCTCATCCTCCCCGGTCCAGTCGAGCACGAAGGATGGGATGCGCTCGGCATCCGCGAGCAGGGCTGCGAGTTCAGGCGATGGGGATGTCATCCTTCTCCTCAGGTCGATGTCGATGCGTTCAGGCCAGGCCGTTGCGATGCGCGAACACGACTGCAGCGACGCGGTCGCGGACCCCGAGCTTGGCGAGCAGGTTCGAGACGTGCGTCTTCACCGTCGCTTCGCCGATGAAGAGCTCCGCGGCGATCTCCGCGTTGCTGCTGGCCTGGGCAAGCAGCCGCAGCACCTCACGCTCGCGTTCGGTCAGTTCGATCGCGACGCCGGCAGCCGTCACGAGCGGCGTGCCCTCCAGCGCGGGTGCCGGTGACGGGGCCGGACTCGACGCGGCGAAGCGGGCGATCACACGCCGGGTGACCTCGGGCGCGAGCAGCGCATCGCCGGCGGCGACGACGCGAACCGCAGAGACCAGCTCGTCTGCGCCGGCGTTCTTCAGGAGGAACCCGCTGGCTCCGGCTTCGAGGGCGGCGAACAGATAGTCATCACGGTCGAAGGTCGTCACGATGAGCACCGCCGATGCCACCGCCGGATCCGCCACGATACGTCTGGTCGCCTCCAGGCCGTCCATGTCGGGCATCTGCACGTCCATGCAGATCACGTCCGGGTGCAGCGCGGACGCCTGCTGCACGGCCTCCAGGCCGGTCGCGGCCTCGCCGACGACGGACACATCGCCTCCGGCCTCCAGGATCATGCGGAATCCCGATCGCATCACGGCGTGGTCGTCGACGAGCAGGACGCGGATCATGCGGCTCCCGGGGTCAGGGGAACACGGACGCGCACGAGGAATCCGCCGCGTGGCCGTGGCCCGATTTCGATGGTTCCGCCCGAGGCGCTCGCGCGCTCGCGCATGCCGAGCTGGCCGAGGCCGGCCCGGGAAGCGCGCGCGTCCCGTCCGGAGTTGGCCACTTCCAGCTCGACCGCCTCAGCGTCCCACCGCAGCCGCACGTCCGCCTCGGCATGCGGTCCGCCGTGGCGGCGGGCGTTGGTGAGGGCCTCCTGGGCGATGCGAAACAGGTTCGCGTGGGTGGTGTCCGGCAGATCCCGCGGGGATCCCACCTCCGTGAAGCGGGTGGGCATGCCGACCTCGACGGCACGGGCCACCAGATCCGGGATCCGCTCGACGCGCAGCGTCGAGGGTGCGACGTCCGCGGGTGCACCGGCATCGCCGGGAGTACGCAGCGTCTCCAGGAGACCGTGCAGTTCGTCGATCGCACTGCGGGCCGAGGCCTCGATCCCGCGGAGGGCCTCGCCGGCTGCTTCGGGGTTCACCGACATGACGGCGCGGGCCGCACCGGCCTGCACGCCCATCGCCGACACGTGATGCGCCACGACATCGTGCAGCTCGCGTGCGATGTTCACGCGGTCGAGTGCGACCGCCTGGGCCGCGGTGACCTCGCGCTCGTGCTCCAGCTCACGCTGACGCTGACCCAGCGCCTCGCGCTCGAGAGCGCTGCGAAAAGCGCGGTCGCCGAGGTAATACGCTCCGCCGTAGAAGCCGGCGTTGATGAGCAGCTGAATCAGCATGTACGCCACAAACGGGCTGAAGACACCGGCGCGGGAGAGCGACTCATCGATCTGCGGGTCGGGATCCGTGGCGGCGATGAACATGGTGATGAGCAGCCACACGAACATCGCGACGATCATGAGAACTCGCGCGATGAATGCGCGACGGCGATCGTTCACCCAGGCGCCGACGGTGTAGATGCTGATGAACATCGACACGTTTCCGGCGTAGATCTCAGGGATCTTGAACGTGACCGCAAGGAAGTACGCCGTGCACACGACCACCATCACGCTCACCGGGAACCGCCGGCGGAAGGCCAGCGGGAGCGAGATGGCCACCGCGATGACAAGGGCCCACGGCAAGCGGTCCGCCTCGGCGCCGAACACCCCGGAGACGGACGTGAGGGCTGCGCTGATCACCGCGCTGACGAAGATCACACCCGCCAGCCAGATGTCCATCCGCAACTCCTGCGGGGTCGCCGCCGGGCGCTGCGGGGTGTTCATCCGTCCACCGTAGCGGGGACGAGCAGCGCCGCGAATCCGTCGCGCGGGGGAGATGCACCTTTCCGATGTCGGCGCCCCGTGGCACGATGACCCTCGAAGCCCTCGCTCCCCGCGAACCGACAAGGAAGGATCAGCATGACGCAGATCTTCGTCAACCTCGCATCGAATGACCTGGAGCGCAGCAAGGCGTTCTACACGGCGCTCGGATGCGAGATCAATCCGCTGTTCACCGACGAGAACGCGGCGAGCGTCGTCTGGGACGAGAACATCTTCTTCATGGTCCTCACCCGTGAGTATTTCTCGACCTTCACCACGCTGCCCGTCGCGGATGCCACACAGAGCACGCAGGTGCTGATCGCCCTGAGCCGGGAATCCCGTGGTGACGTGGACGCGGTCGCGGCCGCGGGTCTCGCCGCGGGCGGATCCGAGCCGCGTGACCCGCAGGACCTCGGGTTCATGTACTCGCGTGCCATTGCGGACCCGGACGGCAACATCCTGGAGTTCCTGTGGATGGATCCGGCGACGGCAGAATCGGGCCCTCCCGACATGGCATGACGAATGAGGGCCGCCCGGCCGGGCGGCCCTCATTCATTCAGCCGAAGATCATCGGCACGTCGTCGTCATCAGCCGGCTCCAGATCCAGGTCGACGACCACCGGCACATGGTCGCTGGGCTGCTCGCCCTTGCGCTCATCGCGCGCGATGAAGGCGCCGGTGACCGCATCCGCGAAATCCGGAGACCCGAGCACGAAGTCGATGCGGATGCCCTCGTTGCGGGGGAACTTGAGGCGCTGATAGTCCCAATAGGTGTATCCCTCGGGCACGAGGGGGCGGACCACGTCGGTGACGCCGGCCTCCTGCAGGGCGAAGAAGGCCGCCCGCTCCTCGGGGGACACGTGGGTGGAGCGACCCACCACGATGTCGGGGTCCCCGTTGTCCTCGTCGTACGGGATCACGTTGTAGTCGCCGACCAGGGCGAAGCGGGCGTGCGGATCTGTGGCGAGGGTGTCCTGCGTGTGCTGCGCGAGAGCGCCGAGCCAGTGCAGCTTGTATGCCATGTGGGGGTCATCGAGCGAACGGCCGTTGGGCACATACAGGCTCCACACGCGCACTCCGTCAATGGTGGCGCCGATGGCCCGCGCCTCCTGCGGGGCGTCGGGGCCCTCATGTCCCTTCGCGAAGCCGGGCATCCCGGGGAACGCGATCTGCACGTCTTCGAGCGGCAGGCGGCTGGCGATGGCCACGCCGTTCCATTGATTCAGGCCGTGAACTTCGACCTGGTAGCCGGCTTCCTCGAACGGCGCGTAGGGGAATTGCTCCGGCTTGCACTTGATCTCCTGCATGGCGAGGACGTCGACGTTCTCGCGCACGGCGAAGTCGACGATGCGGTTCACCCGCGCACGGACGGAGTTGACATTCCAGGTGGCCAGACGCATACGACCAGCCTAGGTCGTGCGTCGGACATCGATTCACGCGGGGGTCGCGGTCCCCATCAGCACGCCGCGGGCGAGCGAGTGGAAGTGCCGGTTGAATCCGAGGATCGCCGGAGTCGCCGATTCGGCGATCTCGAGGTGGGTGACATCGAGCGCATCGAGCACGAAGAAGTAGCGGTGGGTGCCCGTGCCCGCGGGGGGAGCGGCACCGATGTAGCGCGACAGCCGCATCTCGTTCGGCAGGGTGACCGAGCCGCCGGGAAGGGCCGTCGCATCGCCCGATCCGGCACCGGCAGGCAGCGAGCGCAGGTCCGCAGGCAGGTCGAACACCGCCCAGTGCCAGAATCCGGAACCGGTGGGCGCATCGGGGTCGAACACGCTGAGGGCCAGCGATCGTGTTCCCTGCGGAACCTCGCTCCACGACAGCTGCGGTGACAGGTCCGCTCCTTCCGGGATGGTGCCGGCGCCCCACGCCGTCGGCGGAAGCGGTGCGCCGTCGTCGAAGTCGGAGCTCGTGAGCTCCAGCCGTTCGAATGAGCGCAGCGTGGCGAGCTGCTGGTACGGGTCGAAATCGAACACGTCGGCTCCCTCCTGATGTGCGGTCGTCAGTGCCACCCTAGGACGCCCACCCGAATCGGAACAGTGGAAAGCGCAGCGCTCCCGCAGCGAGGGTGTGTCAGACTTGTGTTACTCGTGAACGCGAGGAGAAGTTGGGTATCGATCGGTGGGGAACTGATCGAGGTCTCCAGGGGGACGGAGACCAGCTGGACGTGCGGGGGCACAATGGGCGATTCATCGAGCGCATTTCAATTCGAGATGATGATGATGCTGCGGCATCTCAATCATCTGCATCGTCAGGTGCAGTGGGAGCAGCCTCCCCTTGATCGCAGCGCGTACCTTCTGCTCAATCGGCTTGAGCTCTCGGGACCGATGACGATCCGCGAGCTGCGCGAGGCGCTGGGGCTGGATGATTCCACCCTGAACCGCCAGACGGCGGCCATCGTCCGTGACGGGCACGCCGAGCGCATCGAGGATCCGGAGGGCGGCGTGGCCCGGAAGTTCCGGGTCACCGCGTCCGGTCGCACGCGTCTGATCGCGGAGCGCGCCCGGTATGAGGAGGCGCTCGAACGGGTGACAGCCGGGTGGGGTGACGACGAAAGCCGGACGTTCGCCGTGCTGGCGCGTCGGTTCAATGAGTCCTTCGAAGGTCTCGAGAACCGCCGCTGGGAGCGCCCCGCATCCTGACACGCCGCTGAATTGTCGTCACAAGGCCGAAAGTGCCCTCCGATGGATGATTCAGTGGACGCATGACTTCCGTTCTGGCACTTGACCTTGGCGGCACCAAGCTTGAAGGCGCACTCATCGAGGCCGATGGCACCGTGCGCCCGGGGACGCGGGTGCGCCGCCCCACCGGTCGCGACTCCACTCCCGAATCCATGCATCTGGCGCTCGCGGAGGTGATCGCCGGTGTCTGTGGCGCTGCGGACTCCTCTGATGTGGTCGCCGTCGGTATCGGCTCAGCAGGACCGTTTCGTGACGGCGGAGATGCGATCGCGCCGGTGAACATGCCGGGTCTGCACGGCTACCAGCTCGCGGCCGACGCTGCCGGTGTCGCGGCGGCGGCCCTCGGCCGGGTGGTGCCGGTGCGCATCGGGCATGACGGCAGCTGCCTGGCACTCGCCGAGGCATGGCTGGGCGCGACCGTCGGCTCGCGCGCATCGATGTCGATCGTGGTATCGACGGGCGTCGGTGGCGGGATCGTCATGGACGGGCGTCTGATCGCTGGCGGCTCGGGCAATGCCGGACATCTGGGTCAGACGCATGTCGCCGAGTACGGGGCCACACTGGAGGAGATCGCCTCCGGGCCGGCCAGCGTCATCTGGGCGCGGTCGCAGGGGTGGGCCGGGGAGAGCGGTGAAGACCTCTCCCGCGATGCGGCGGAGGGTGACGAAGTGGCCCGTGCGGCGATCGTCCGCTCTGCAGACGCCGTCGCACGCGGGCTCGCCGACGCGGCCACGCTGCTGGATCTGGAGGTGATCGCCATCGGCGGCGGCTTCTCGCAGTCGGCCCCGGACTACATCGAGCTGGTGCAGGCCGCACTCACCGAGCACGCCGTGCTGGACTACGCCCGCGGTGCCCGTGTCGTGCGCAGTGCGCTGCACGGCGAGGGCCCGTTGATCGGTGCCGCAGCGGTTGCCCTCCGCGCGGCAGATGAGGACGGAAACCGTAGAATCGGAGCATGACCACGATGCCGACCGCTGAGCTCGAAGCCGACCGTCAGAAGCTGATCGACCTGGTGAAGGCTGAGGCCGTATTCCACGGCGACTTCACGCTGTCCAGCGGTAAGAAGGCGTCGTACTACGTCGACATGCGCCGGCTCACGATGGATCACCGGGCAGCTCCCGCCATCGGCCGCATCGTGCGCGAACTGCTGCGCGACTTTCCCACCGTCACGGCGGTCGGCGGACTGACGCTGGGTGCTGATCCCATCGCGAACGCCGTCATGCACGCCTCCTCCGAGTCCGATGCGCCGCTGGATGCGTTCGTCGTCCGCAAGGAGCCGAAGGACCACGGGCGCGGCCGTCAGATCGAAGGTGCCGAGGTCGAGGGCAAGGACGTCGTCGTCGTGGAGGACACGTCCACCACCGGCCAGTCCGCGCTGAAGGCTGTCGAGGTGCTTCGCGCCGCCGGCGCGAACGTCGTAGCCGTGGCGGTCGTGGTTGATCGTAAGACCGGAGCACAGGCCGCGATCGAGGCAGAGGGCCTGGAGTGGCGTTCGGCCATCGATCTCGATGACCTCGGCCTCGCGCCGCAGTGACCTGAGCGTCGCGCACGAGAGAGTTCCGCGTGAGGGGCGTCCGGATGACAGGGCGCCCCTCACGCATTGTCAGCGCGGGAGATCGAGCAGATCGAGCAGCGCGGCGGACTTGCGCTTGACGGCGGCGGACTTCGTCGTCGCCGCGATGTGCGCGAGGCCGGGCCATCGCGCGTCCTCGGGGAACATGGCGTCTCGCGCAGCCGCCGCCCTCAACGCGGGTGCGAACTCCGTGGCCACGTCGATGATCCGCACCAGCCAGCGCGGTGGCGTTCCCTCAAGCGCACTGGCATGGCGAATGGCGTGGGTCAGCACCGGGTACAGGGAGGGAAGCATGGCGGGGTACTGCGAGAGACGCCGCACCAGCATCGACGGGTCGAAGTGCTCCGAGGCCAGCATGACCTCGACGGCGTCAGCCACGCGGGTGGGGCCGAGGATGTTCTCCGTGGCCTCGGCGAAGTAGTAGGTTTCGGGGGTCGGCTGCAGCTGAGTGGCGAAGAAGAGCACGACGAGTGACCGGGAGAGCACGGCGTCCCGGGAGCGGGACCGTTCGGTGAGATGCACCAGCGCACCCTGTGCCGGGTCGTAGCCCAGCCACGACGTGCCGAGCGACGCGATTCCTTCGTTGGCGAGCCCGTACGCCCATCCGCTGCTGAACTCGTGCACGCTGCCGTCGGCGAGCGTGAGCGTGACGAGGAACACCGACCCCCGCTTGGCGGGGATCGTCGAGAACTGGAGCGAGGCGCCGTCCGCGATGACGGCAGGGTCGGGGACGGCGGGCCAGGCGGCAGCGAACTGCTCATCGGTCAGTTGTTCGGGCTCGGGTTCGGGTACCGCAGCGACGTCGGGGAGCAGCGGCACCAGCCGGCGAGCGGCCACGACGGCATTGGACGAGCCGGTTCGCGCGGCGATGGTGCGAACGCCGGGCAGCGCGAGCACGTCGGGTGCGGCCAGCCCCACCGCGATGGCTGCCTCCACCTCCGGCAGCATCCGCTCCAGGAACTCGATCGCCTCGGCGACACCGGGCGGGATGCGGGTGCTCGAGGCGCAGGCGTCGACGACGTCGGCCGTCAGCGGCCAGACGACGGACAGCATGCCGGCCTCGGCGAGCTCCTCCCAGGACCGCACGCGCGACGCGATCGCGGAGATGCCGCCCTGCCAGCTGAGCTGACGGGCGCGTGCGACGCCCGGCAGAAGGACGCCGTTCTGCCAGGCGGTGATGGCGGCGTCGAGCCCGAGGCCGCCCTCGTCGCCGAACGCGAGCAGAGCAGAGGCCGGAATCTCTCCGTTGGGGATGCTTCGCAGCAGGGCGGGTCCGGGCTGGCGCCAGCCCGGCTCGCTGTCAGCCCAGTTCGGGTACTCGGTCAACGGCACCGCCCGGGCTGTGCCGCGACGATCCGGGAATCCGGTGAGCGCCGGATGGGCGGGAATCGGGTTGACGAAGCCGTCGTCGTCCTCGCCGGGGTGCTCGAACGGCGTGGCGAACCACGCGGCGAGCACCTCTCCCGCTGTGACCGGCATCGTGTTGCCGTCCTGCAGCACGATCGGCACGGGAGAAGAGTGGAGACGGGCACGGACGGTATCGCTGAGGAGGGTTCGGTCGATGCGCGGAAGTGCAAGCTGCAGATCCGCTTCGAGCACGGCGGTGTCATCTGCGGCATAGCGATCCAGCCGGTCGGCGAGATCGCCCGGGTCGATGCGATAGTCGTCCCAGCTGGGCGTCGACAGAAGCACGGGGATCTCTCCGAGGCGCTGGAAGACCGCGGCCGCGCAGGCGCGGGGCGCGCTGTCGTACTGGCGACGGTGGGAGTTCTCATCGTGCTCGTCGGAGCCGATGATGTTCCCGCCGGTACGCCAGCCGTGTACCGGGTGCAGGCCGGGAGTCCACCGTTGGGGCACGGTGCGGAGGGCGCCGCGGACGCCCTCGATGTCATCGCGCGCGACCGCGTTCGCCGTCGCGAGGAACCGCTCGACAGGCAGATCAAGCGACTCGCCCGCCCCCGCCAGCAACGTGGACGTGAGCGCCGTGAGGTTCTCAATGGTCGCTGGCCCGGCATCGAAACGTGGCACGGGCGCCAGTGGAGGCGTCGGCTGCCAGAGGCCCCGGGGAGCTGACGGGGCTGCGGCCGCTGGTTCCTCCGCGTCGAGCCCCCATTCGTCGATCAAGCGCGCGGCGAGCTTGCTCACCTTCTTGTCCTTCGCCGTCCGCAGATCGGCGGCGGATTCACCGATGATGGCGGCCGTCTCGGCAGCCGGGGCGGGGTGCGCCAATGCCGCTTCCAGCACGCCGGCCTTCGCTTTGGCGCTCTTGGCGGACAGCCCGATGAGCATCACCTGGAGGGTGAGGTCATCGTCTGCCGCGGCGAGCAGAATCGGTGCGAACATGTTGATCAGGGCATCGTCGCCGAACGACAGCGCTGACACGACGACGCCGACGTGTTCGAGGACGTAGGCGTCGGGGGCGCCGAGGTCGTCCATCAGCACCGTCGCGAACTCTTTGCGATCGATCGGACGCTGGGCGGATTCCATAGCGTGCAGCACGAGGTCGCGCGCCTCGTCGCGGCTGACGAGGCCGCGGGCCACACCTCGTCCGATCACCCCGATCCAGTTCCCGGTGGTCGTGACGCCGGAGGTCAGTACCGCGCGAAGGTGTTCGGCGAATCGGCTGGCCACGGTCTCGTAGGGGAGCAGGTTTTCGGGAAACCCGGTGGTCTCGCCGTCGGCAACGCGGATGGCCGAGTCCGCGCGCGTCGCCCAGCTCTCCAGATAGCCGGGGTCGTTCGGGATCGGGATGTCCGGCGCGCTGGAGACGGCGTACGCGATCGCACCGGCGAATCGCACGCGGGCGCGACGCTGAGCGAGGAACTGGGAGAGGAACTTCTCGCCCCGAGAGGCCAGCAGCTCACCCTGTGCCGCCACGGGCAGACCCGTGGGGAAAACTTCTACGGCTCGCTTGGCGGGAACGCCGAGCCGGATGGCGAAGGCGCCGAGCAGGTCGGTGTCGACCCCGACGTGGTTGATCCATCCCCAGCTGTTGTCGCCGGTCTGCCCGAGCGATGACCATTCGCCCGTCAACAGACCGTTCTTCGCGGTCTTCTGCTGCTGCACGGTGCCGAGCGGGAGGGTCAGGACATCATCGCTGCTCGCTTTCTCCCATCCGAGCTCGCGGAAGATCCGCAGCGACTCTGCGAGCGCGGGGTCGGTGGTGATGGCGGCGGTCATGAGGCCGTCCCTTCTGAGATCATCACGGCGAGAACGTGTGCGCATGGTCCGCGGCTGCTGCCGTGCCGGGCGTACCAGACGCAGGTGCAGGAGTAATCCGGTGTCGTCGTGCGGACGATGTGCGTGCTCGTGGCCGCGTCCACGGTCCAGGTATCCGCGGTGCGCCGGACTCCGCCGGCGGCGATGATGCGGCGGGCGCGCACCAGCCGGGGGTTGTCGCCGTCGATGCGATCCGGATCATCCGGAAGCTCGCGATGGAAGTACGCCTCTTCTCGCACGTCCCAGCCCACACGGCCGGAAGCCGCGAGAACAGCCAGCGACTCGCGTGTCTCACCGGCGGAGAGCGCGGCGTCCGCAGCGAGGCGATCGATGTCGATGCGGGGATCGAACGACAGGAGCGCCGACAGCACGGCGGCGTTGTCCAGCACGTCCGTGGCAGCGAGGGAGGCCAGCAAGGCACCTTCGCCCGAGTATCCGCGGGTGGCGTTCTCCGTGAGGGCGACCAGCAGCCGGGCTCCCGGGATCTCGATCTCCACCGCTGCCGCGCCAGCGGTGCGATCGCGGGGGCCGTACACGGTGAGCGACTGCAGCTGAGTGAGCAGACGCTTCAGGCCGCTGAGCCGGTGCAGCCCGCTGACATGGACGGCGTCCGTGCTCGCTCGCGGAGCGACGCGGATGCCGGTGGGCGTCGGAGTGAGCCAGCCGTCACGGCCACTGCCTGTAGACGGCGGCAACGACGCCACGAACGCGCGGGCCGGCGCAGCGGCGACGGTGAAGCGCGCCACGAGCGACGCGTGCACCTCGGCGGCGTTGCCGAGCGCACGCACCCAGCGGTCGGGCATGGTGACCGGCCGCTCGACGGCGGACGTGGTTGGCGTGGCGGCGGTGAGGCCATCGTTCCCGACGTCGAGGTGCAGGAGATCGTTGCGCGTGATGGCCGCCAGGGTGCGACGCATGGCGGGGCCGATGTCCACGTTGGTGGTGCCGTACGAGATCTCGCCGCCGTCGAGTCCCGATGAGAGCAGGTCCAGTCGCGCATAGACGCTGTTGTCGGCGGAGAACACCTCAGCGCGAAGGCGATCGCCGTGCGCGGTCAGCACGGGGTCCCGCATCGTCGTGGGGACCGGCTGGAAGTATCGCGTCGCCGTGATGTCGGCGAGAGCGACCAGCCCCTGTGCCACAGCCCGCGGCTCGGTGGCGAAGCCATGGAAGAAGCTCGGCGAAGCGGTGAAGCCCTCCCGCGTCAGCGCGGGGGCGAGTGCCAGGGTGAGGGAGGAAGCGGTCGCTTCGGACTCGGTGGCGTATCCGCGGGCGCTCATGCGGTCCAGCCTAACGAGCAGGCCTGATTCGCCCCGGGGGCCGGACGCACACGGTTCACTCCTGCCCGCCGTCTCCGCCACCCCGGCCCCGCCACCAGTTCACGAGGAATGCCACGAGGGTGCCGCCCACGACGGTGATCGCGACGATGAACATCAGATCCCGCTCGGTCACAGTGCTCTCTCCCCTCGGGCCGCTGCCGCGACGATGCTCTCGATGCGGCGCGTGACGGTGCCTGCTGTGCGCGCCATGGCGATGTGGGTGAGCGCCATCTTGCGAGCGCTGGGGGAGAAGGCGTCCCAGGTCGCGCGCGCCTCCGGGAGAGCATCGAGTGCGGCGGTGAGCTCGGCCGGCTCGATCCCGGCTTCCGGCCCCTCCAGTACGGTCCACATTCCGTTGGCCTGCGCGGCATCGATCAGCGCCTGACCCGCCGGGGTCATGCGTCCTTCTGCGAGGAGACGACTCACGCGCTCCTTGTTGGACGCAGCCCACGCGCTCTTCGGCGAGCGCGGCGCGAACCAGAGTTTGGCGTGCGTGTCACCCGGACGTGCGACCGCATCGATCCAGCCGAAGCAGAGCGCCTCCTCCACCAGCGGGGCGTACAGATCGCCGCGCGTGGTCGACGCGTCCTTCGGCATGAGGACCCACACTCCGGTGGACGTGCTGGCGTTGACCTCCAACCACGAGCGCCACTCGGCCGCGGACGTGACCACGACCTCTTCGGCGTCTTCGAGCTTTCCCATGCCCCGATCATGGCAGCAACCTCCGACGTTGAGCGTGGCGGACGCGGCCGCCCGGGAATACCGCCGGGCGCGCAGGACGTTCGCGAAAGCATGAAGGTTCTTCTCACCGGCGCGACCGGCTACATCGGCTCATCCGTTCTCGAGCGCCTGCGCGCGGAAGGGCACGACGTGACCGCGCTCGTGCGGGACGACGCCAAGGCGCGCGTTGTCGAGAAAGCCGGTGCGACCGCCCTCGTCGGCGACGTCACCGACGAGGCTCTCATCGGCCAGGCGGCGGCCGCGGCGGACGGCGTCGTGCACACGGCCTCGACTCCGGAGGGCGACGGTGCGTTCATCGGCGCGGTGCTGCGGGCCCTCGACGGCAGCGGCAAGCCGTTCGTCCACACCGGCGGCATCTGGAGCTATGGCAATGGGAACGCGATCACGGAGGAGACCCCGTTCGACCGACCGGCTCTCACCACGTGGCGCGGTGCGGGAGAGTCCGCGGTGCTCGGCGCCTCTGGTGTCCGCGGCATGGTGGTGACACCCGCGCTGGTCTACGGCCGCGGCGCCGGCCTGATCCGGCTCCTCACCGACGAGACCGATGAGGGTGTTCGGCTGATCGGCGACGGCACCCAGCACTGGAGCACGGTCGACGTCGACGACCTCGCCGCGCTCTACGTCCGCGCGCTGGAGAACGGCGGCACGGGCGAGACCTACATCGGCGCATCGGGCCAGAACCCGACGGTCCGCGAGCTGGGCGAGGCAATCGCCACCGGCTTCGGGATCACTGCCGGGGTGCGTCCGGAGAGCGTGGCCGAAACCCGTGCGCGTCTCGGGGAGGCATTCGCGGATGCTCTGCTGCTGGACGAGCAGGCCTCGGGGGCGAAGGCGCGGGCCGAGCTGGGCTGGCAGTCCGTCGCGCGCCCGCTCGTGGAGCAGTTGGCCGACGGCACGTATCTGGGGGAGGGTGCCGGCACGGCGGCATGAGCCGGCCCGGGGGTCGCGGTTCAGGGCAGGGGTGAGATCTGCTTGGGGCTGGGCGTCGGATGGCATGCCCGCCCTCCCGTGATCCGGGAACGCACGGGGTGACGGGGTGGGGTGCGACATGTCTGTCGCACCCCACCCCGTCAGCCCCGCGGAGGGTTGAGCGGCAGCCACTCTTCGAGGGTCGTCGGGAAGATCTGAGCGCCCTCCACCGGAATCAGGGTGCGCTCCTCGATTCGGGCTCCGTAGTAGGGCGCGGTGTCATCGCGGACGACGGTGCGCGGGTCGCCTCGGAAGGCGAGAGCCCGGCGAGCGAACTCGTCCATGCCGAACGTCTCAGGGCCGGCGATCTCGATGTCACCCACGGGATCTCCCGCCGCCGTGCGCGCGACCGCCGTCGCCACGTCCTCCGCAGCAATGGGCTGGATGAGGGCACCCGGGAGTGTGACGACGTCACCGGCCGTGGAGATGTCCGCGATGCTGCCCACGAACTCGAAGAACTGCGTCGCGTGCACGAGGGAGAAGTCGATCGCCGATTCGCGGATCATCTTCTCCTGAGCGGTCTTCGCCGCGAAGTAGGGGATGTTCTGTGGTCGGTTGATTCCCACGATCGTGAGGGCGACGTGGTGCGTGACGCCCGCGGCGGCCTCGGCCTCGAGGAGATTCCGGGTGGATGTCGTGAAGAAGTCGAGGACGTCGGCGGGCGCGAACGAGGGCGAATTCGAGACGTCCACCACCGTGTCGGCACCGGCCAGCACCTCCGCGAGTCCCTCTCCCGTGAGCGAGTTCACGCCGGTGTTGGGCGACGCGGCGATCGCCTCGTGCCCGTGCTCGGTCAGTTTCGCGACGACCTTCGTGCCGATGAGACCCGTTCCGCCGATGACGACGATCTTTGCCATGGTTCAGCCTTTCGTTCGGTGAGCGCCGATATGAGCGCCTCGAAGTCATGACCGGCGGGCACACCGATCTGTGACGATCCGTCACACCGCGAGGTGGTGGTCGGTCGGAGCTTCTGAGGATCCGCGCGCGAGGCGGGTGGATTCATCGAACTTGTCGACGCGACGGAACGGGTGGAAAGTGTTGAGCGTGACTGCGGCGGACGAGGAGCGACGGGCCGATGCCGATCTCGACGAAGCGGTGCGACTCTTCGCGGAGCAGCGAGGTCGCCTGTTCGGAATCGCCTACCGGATGCTCGGGACCGTCTCGGACGCCGAAGACCTCGTCCAGGAGACATGGATTCGCTGGCAGAACACGGATCGCGGGCAGGTGGAGGAACCGGCGGCGTTTCTCGCGACCGTCATCACGAGGCTGTCGATCAACGTGCTGCAATCGGCTCGCGTGAAGCGTGAGACCTACATCGGTCCGTGGCTGCCGGAGCCGGTGAGCACGCAGGCCGATCCGACCCTCGGCGCGGAGCGTGCCGAAGCGCTGCAGTTCGCGATCCTCCTGCTGCTGGAGAAGCTCACCCCGACGGAGCGTGCGGCCTACATTCTGCGGGAAGCGTTCGACTATCCGTACCCGCGCATCGCGGAGGTCATCTCATCGAGTGTGGTGAGCGCCCGACAGCTGGTGAGTCGCGCGCGTACACATCTCGCCTCCGCGAAACAGGCGCAGATCCCGCTCCCACGGCAACGTCGGCTCCTGGAGGCATTCCTCACGGCCGCACGACGAGGCGATGCGCGTGAGTTGGAAGAGCTGTTCGCCGAGGATGTCGTCAGTTACACCGACGGCAACGGGGTGAAGCTCGCGGCGCGCATCCCGGTCGCTGGACGTGTTCGCGTCGCGGGATTCGTCGCAGCGTTCTCCGGGCACTTCTGGGCGGGGAAGGAGATCACCTGGGCGGAGGTGAACGGTCAGCCCGCCGCCGTGCTCGTTGAAGACGGGAAAGCGACGACTGTCGTGATGGTGACCGCGGCCGGGGACGAGATCGAGCAGTTGCTGTGGGTGATGAGCCCGGCGAAGCTGGGGCACGTGGCGTGAGTGAGACGTTCCGGCGGATACGGCGCTTGGCGTGGACTGAAGCGATACTCGGTCAGCGCTTGCGGCCCTCACCGCGGGCAAAAGCAAAACCCCCGCGATGTAGAAGCTACGCGAGGGTTTCTGGGACCGTTGTAACGACGGTCCTTGTGGCTCCGACGGGCGTCGATCCCGTGACCTCACGATTTTCAGTCGTGCGCTCTACCAACTGAGCTACAGAGCCGTACGGCTTGATGATGCCGCATCCGACACGAAAGGCCCTCTCAGAGAAAGGGCCCGTCGCTTGGAGCGACCCTGACGGGACTTGAACCCGCGACCTCCGCCGTGACAGGGCGGCACGCTAACCAACTGCGCTACAGGGCCATGATGTGTATTCAATTGTAGTGTGACCCCAACGGGATTCGAACCCGTGCTACCGCCGTGAAAGGGCGGCGTCCTAGGCCACTAAACGATGGGGCCGGAGCGGGGCTTGCGTCCCGCACTTGCCGACGATCCAGCATAAGCGGAAACTGAGGCGAAAAACAAACTGGCCCACGCCCGGGTGTGGCGAACCCGACACGCGAGCGGAAAATCCCTGATCAAGCGCTGAAGGCGCCTGCGGGCTGTGCAAGATGCATGAGGAAGTTCCCGATCAGCCCGTTACAAATGTGACTCGTGTTGTTACTGTGGTTGATGTGACTGACCCTGCAGTCTGGAGGACTCATCTTGCTTACGGGTACTGACGCGCGTCGCACACGTGGCGCGTCGAGCGCACGCTCGCGCCACACATCCCCCCGGCCGCGCCGGTTCGTGCTGGGCCTGGCCGCGCTCACCTTCGCGGTGGCGGGCACCATCATGGCCCCCGGCGCACCGGCTGCTTTCGCTGTGACCTACCCGTCGTGGGACGACGTGCAGGCCGCGAAGAACGACGAGTCCGCCAAGGCCGGACAGATCACCGAGATCGAGGGGCTCATCACCACCCTCAACAACAACGTCGCCACGACGCAGCAGGCTGCTCAGGACGCCGGTAACGCGTACTTCGATGCGCAGCAGGCGTTCGCGCTCGCATCGTCGAAGGCGGAGACTCTCCAGGCGCAGGCAGACCAGCAGGCGCAGGCTGCCACCGACGCGGCGAAGAAGGCCGGCGAAGTCGCCGCGCAGCTCTACCGCAACGGCGGCGACGACACCACGCTTCAGCTGTTCTTCTCCGACTCCGCGAAGTCGGCCGACGACATCCTCAGCGAGCTGGGTCAGGCCGACATGCTGCTCGAGCAGAACAAGGCGATCTACGACGCCGCCGTCCTCGCCCGTAACAACGCGCAGTCGCTCACGAACCAGGCCGAGGTGCAGCGCGCCGAACGCGACCGCCTGCAGGTCGAAGCGCAGGAGAAGTTCGCCGCTGCCCAGGCAGCAGCCCAGGCCGCACAGGCTGCGCTCGAAGAGCAGCAGTCCAACCTCGCCACCCTCCAGGCACAGCTGGCCGCGCTCAAGGACAACACGACCAAGGTCGTCGCCGCCTATGAAGAGGGCGTGCGCGTTGCCGAGGAGGAGCGCATCGCTCGCGAGAAGGCCGCCGAAGAGGAGCGCCAGCGCGCCGCCGAGGAGGAGCGCAAGCGCCGCGAGCAGGAGCAGCAGAACAACAACAACTCCGGTGGCGGCGACTCCGGCGGTGGCGACTACACCCCGCCGAGCTCGGGTGGCAACGGTGGCAGCGGCAGCGGCGGCTGGGTCCGTCCCAGCAACGGTGTCGAGACCTCCGACTACGGCCCTCGCTACTCCCAGTGCGGAAACGGCTACTGCGCGTCGAGCTTCCACGAGGGCGTCGACCTCGCATCCGGCTGCGGCAGCTACATCTACGCCGCACACTCCGGCACCGTCGCGTACTCCGGCTACAACGGCGGCTACGGCAACTACATCCGCATCTCGAACGACGACGGAACCGGCATCGCCACCGGGTACGGCCACATCCAGTACGGCGGCCTGCTCGTGAGCTACGGCCAGTGGGTCAATGCCGGCGATGTGATCGCCCTCGAAGGCAACACCGGCAACTCCTTCGGCTGCCACGTGCACTACGAGGTGTACATCAACGGCTCGACCACCAACCCGACGCCCTTCATGGCGCAGTTCGGTATCGACGTCTGATCCGCACCATCACGAAGGCCCCCGCATCGCGGGGGCCTTCGTCGTTTCCGGTCGGTGGTGGGAGATGGAAAACGCACCGCGGAGGCGCGTCGGGGGTGCGTTAGTTATCTCCCATCGGCGGTGACCGTCGCGCCGCTGGTGCTGCGCGACGGATGTCGCCGGTTGGATGTTCGGTCAGTGATGGGGATGGAAAACGCCCCGCGGCCGCGTCGCGGGGCGTTTTCCATCTTTCACCGCAGCTGAGGCATCGCGGAGCGCGACTCATCGCACGTCGACCCATGACCGCTGCCGAGACGGACGCCCCATGCCAACGCAAAACGGCCGCCCGAGCGGGCGGCCGTTTCGACGCGTGAGGTCAGTGACCCTCGGTCTTCGCGCGGTCGAACGCCTCGGTGACGAGACGCTCGGCCTCAGCGGCGTTGGCCCACTCGTCGACCTTGACCCACTTGTTGGGCTCGAGGTCCTTGTAGTGCTCGAAGAAGTGCGCGATCTCCTTCTTGGTGTACTCCGGGATGTCATCGACGTCCTGGATGTGGGCCCAGCGCGGGTCCTTCGCGAGGACCGCGACGACCTTGTCGTCGCCGCCGGCCTCGTCGCTCATCTTCAGGACAGCGACCGGACGGACGTCGACGCCGACGCCCGGGTAGAGCTGCTGGTCGAGGAGCAGGAGCACATCGAGCGGGTCGCCGTCCTCACCCAGCGTGTTGTCGAAGAAGCCGTAGTCAGCCGGGTAGCCGAAGACCGTGTACAGGACGCGGTCCAGCATGACGCGGCCGGTCTCGTGGTCGACCTCGTACTTGACGCGGCTGCCGCGGGGGATCTCGATGGTGGCGGTGTAAGCGCCCATGCGTGTGCTCCTTGAGAAGTCAGGACGGAATGCGCAACCAGCCTACTCGCCCGAGTCTGCGCCCTTCATCCGTGTTTTCGGCAGGTTCCCGGGCAGCGTGCGCGACATCAACGACGTGACGAGCGGAGTAAGCAGGAGCAGGAACAGAGCGAAGTAACCCTGCCCGGGGATGATCATCGCGATCACCATCGCAACCAGGAAAAGCGCGGCGGTGGCGGCATCGGCGATCGCTCCGCGGCGAATGCTGTCTCGTGGCGCCGCACTCAGGCCGTCATGGCGCAGGAGATACACGCGCGCCACGAGGGAGGTGATCTGCGTGAGCGTGAGGTTGCCGATGTACAGCGCCGCCTGCAGCGGGTCGGCCTCCATCGCGCCGAGAAGCGCCGTGGTCACCGGAAGACAGACGATCGTGAACATCCACGCGATGTTGATCCACAGCAGGGGAGCGGTGATGCGCTCCACCTGGTCATAGAGGCGGTGATGGCTGAGCCAGGAGACGGCGATCAGCACGAAGCTGAGCGCGAAGCTCACGATCTGACCCTGGTGCTCGGTCAGGAAGTCCCCGGTTCCGTAGGACGCATCCGCCTCCTGCATCCGCGCGGCATCCGTCACGGCCTCCATGAGGGGCAGGATCAGGAGGGTCATCGCAATGGCGACGACGGCATCGGCGAAGGCCTTGAATCGCTCCGCGCCCCAGGCCACGAATTCCCGTAAGGTCACGGCGCGAATCTACGCGGAACTGCCGCGCAGCGCGTGGCCCACGCGCCGTCGCAGCGAATCTCCGGACGCACGCCGGCGGTCGTGGTTACCTTCGTGGGGTTTGTCTCGAAGCGCGGTCATGGTGCACGGGGTGGGGGCTCACGGCGCGACCGCAGGGTGGCGGAGCTCGAAACCGCCGGTGCGGTCCGCCGGCTCGCCTCCGGAGGCGGGAGCCCAGCGGGTAGCGTGGGGGAGTGCCGTCCCTGAATCCCGCCGTGGCTGAGATCCGTCGTGCCGTGCGCACCGCGCTGGAACCGTATCGTGGGACGGTGGTCGTCGTCGCGCTGTCCGGCGGCGCAGATTCCCTCGCCCTCACCGCTGCGGTTGCGTTCGAGGCGCCCAAGCTCGATGTCCGCGCTCAGGCGATCACGATCGATCATGGGCTCCAGGATGGTTCGGCGGAGATCGCCGCGCGAGCGGCGGCGCAGGCGCGCGCACTCGGGGTGGCGGCGGAGGTCGTCACCGTGAACGTCGACCGGACACATCCCGACGGACCCGAAGCGGCGGCGCGCGCCGCGCGGTACGACGCGCTGGAACGTGCGGCCGACGACGCGGGCGCCGGACCGATCCTGCTGGCGCACACCCTCGACGACCAGGCCGAGACGGTGCTCCTCGGACTCGCCCGCGGGTCCGGTGCCGCCAGCCTGCAGGGCATGGCGCCGGTGGCCGGTCGCCGGGTGCGTCCGCTGCTCGACGTGCGCCGCGAGACGGTTCGTGAAGCCTGTGTCGCGCAGGAACTGGAGCCGTGGGACGACCCGCACAATCTCGACCCGCGATACACCCGCGTGCGCGTGCGCACGACGGTGCTTCCCCTGCTGGAAGCGGAGCTCGGTCCCGGTGTCGCGCAGGCGCTGGCCCGCACCGCCGAGCAGCTCCGCGAAGACAACGAGGCGTTCGCCGAGATGATCGAGGAGACCATCGAGGACATCGTCGAGCACGCCGAGGCTGGGATCGCTGTGTCGGTTCCGGCGCTCGCCGCGAACCCCGCCGCGCTCCGCCATCGCATCATCCGGCACGTCGTTGCGAGCGAGTTCGGCGTGAGCCTCACCCGCACCCAGACTCTGGAGATCGCGCGACTGGTCACCGACTGGCGTGGTCAGGGGCCGCTCGATCTGCCCTCCTGCACCGCTTCCCGTCACGGCAATTTGCTGACGTTCACGGCCCGCTGACCCTTCCGCTCTTCGCCCCGCCCATCCGGCTTCTGCCCGACCTCCGGGCCCCGCGGGCGTGCTCCCACGGCGTCGTCTCGAATTGAGGAGATTTCGTCGAAACGAGGAGCCTGAGCGGGACGGAGTCCTCGTTTCGACGAAATCTCCTCGTTTCGTGACGTGGCGGGAGCGTTTCGTGACGTCGATGGAGCGTCTGTGCGCTGCCGGGTCTGGCCCTGATGAGTGAGGGGGGTCCGGCTGGCGGTCCTCAATCGAGGAGCATTCGCTGAAATGAGGACCGTTTCGTGGGGAGGAGTCCTCATGTGGACGCATCGTCCTCGTTGCGTGGGGCTGCAACGAGAACTGCGCGCGAGCCGTGACGGCGCCCAGCGCCGGTGACGCCCACCGGACGGGGCGCGCACCAGGCCGTACCACGGATCCGACGACGCCCCCGGAAACAGTCGACGGCGGCGCACCCCGGGGGTGCACCGCCGTCTGAGAGAAGCGTTACTTCTTGCCGCCGAAGAGGCCGCCGAGGCCGTTCAGCAGGCCGCCGAGGTCGATGCCGCCCGCGGAGGACGACGAGTTGCCGCCACCGGTGAGACCACCCAGCAGACCACCGATGATGTCGCCGATGCCACCACCCGAACTCTCGGCACCTGCGGTGGCGGGAGCGGAGCTGGAGGACTGCTTGGCGAGGAGGTTCATGATGATCGGCGCCAGAATCGGCAGCAGCTTGCCGAAGTCGATGCCGGCCGTCGCCTTGTCTTCGGTGAGCTTCTGCTCGACGACCTGCTTGTCGGAGCCGAAGATGTGGCCGAGGATCTTCTGTCCGTCGGCCTCGTCCACGTTGCTCACGTCGATGTCGGTGTCGTGCTTCTTCAGCGCCTGCTGGATCGCAGCGGCACCATCTTCGCTCTCGGCGTTGCGGTGAAGGCCGCCGAGGATGGTCGCGCCACCCTCCTTGATCGCCTGCGTCGCCGTCGCCGGGTCCACACCCAGCTTTGCGGCGATGTCGCCGATCGGAAGATTCGCGAGGATGTCCTCAATCCCAGCCATGGGAGATCCTTTCGTAGAGAGGCGCGCGTGATCGGCCATCGGGCAGCCCGCGCAAGCCCACTGTGCCGTACCACCGGGGAAATGCACAACAGGCGCGGCACGTAGAATTGCTCCATGCGTGCAGCCGACATCGCCGATGACCTGACCGACGTCCTCGTCACCGAGGAGCAGATCCACGAGAAGCTGCGCGAGCTCGCGCAGCAGGTCGCTGTGGACTACGAGGGCAAGGATCTCGTGCTGATCGGTGTGCTCAAGGGCGCGATCATGGTGATGAGCGACTTCATCCGCGCGCTGCCCATCCTGGTTCCCCTCGACTTCATGGCGGTCTCCTCCTACGGCGCCAGCACGAAGTCCTCCGGTGTGGTGCAGATCCGCAAGGATCTGGACACCGACATCCACGACAAGCACGTGCTGATCGTCGAGGACATCATCGATTCCGGCCTCACCCTCTCGTGGCTGCTGGACAACTTCGCCTCGCGCGGCGCCGCCTCCGTCGAGGTGCTTGCGCTGCTGCGCAAGCCGGAGGCCGCGAAGGTGGAGATCGACTGCCGCTACGTCGGTTTCGACATCCCGAACGACTTCGTCGTGGGATATGGGCTGGACTACGACGAGCGCTACCGCAACCTGCGCGACGTCGCGGTGCTCGCCCCTCACGTCTACAGCTGAGGCGCGGCGGGCGCTAAGCGGACTCGTTCCATCCGTGGCGGACCCGACATCATCTCGGACCGAACACGGCGCACGGACTGAAGCCCGCCGCGAACGACCGGGGAACAAGGTCATCGTGCGCGGGGATCCGATCACCGCCGTCGGCGTGGTGTGGGCGCTGGCATGGCCGTGCGTCGCGCTCGCCCGGTGTCTCCGTGCAGCGCGCACCGCCGCGGGGTGAGCCGTTTTCCCACGTACGCCGTGGGCGAATACCAGCAAGGCCAAAGGAACGTCAGGATAGCCTGAGGGATACGCCGCGAGGCGTCTGTCGACAGAAGGGCATCGGGGAATCCCCGCACCATGGACTTCAAGAAGCTCACGCGCAATCCGCTCATCTATGTGGCGCTCATCGGAGTGCTGCTTCTGGTCGGGTTCTTCCTCATCTCGGGCCTGACCGGCGCGAAGGAGATCAAGACCGAGGAAGGCTTCGACCTTCTGAAGAGCGGCACGGTGACCGAAGCGGTCATCACGGACGGCGACCAGCGTGTCGACCTCAAGCTCGACAAGGCGTACGAGGGCTCCACGTCGGTGCAGTTCTACTACATCGGCGCGCGTGCGGCCGATGTCGTCGAAGCCGTCAACGAGGCCGCCCCCAAGGAGGGCTTCAACGACGCGGTGCCGCAGCCGAACTGGTGGGGCAGCATGCTCTCGCTGCTGATCCCGATGCTGCTGCTGGGTCTGCTGTTCTGGCTGATGCTCTCCAACGCCCAGGGCGGCGGCAAGGTGATGCAGTTCGGCAAGTCCCGTGCCAAGCTCGCCACGAAGGACATGCCCACGGTCACGTTCGCCGATGTCGCCGGTGCCGACGAGGCCATCGAGGAACTCGAGGAGATCAAGGACTTCCTCAAGGAGCCGAGCAAGTTCCAGGCGCTCGGCGCCCGCATCCCGAAGGGCGTGCTGCTGTACGGCCCTCCCGGAACCGGTAAGACCCTGCTCGCGCGTGCCGTTGCCGGTGAGGCCGGGGTTCCCTTCTACTCGATCTCCGGTTCGGACTTCGTGGAGATGTTCGTCGGTGTCGGCGCCAGCCGTGTGCGTGACCTGTTCACGCAGGCCAAGGAATCCGCCCCGGCCATCATCTTCATCGACGAGATCGACGCCGTCGGACGCCACCGCGGCGCCGGCATGGGCGGCGGGCACGACGAGCGCGAGCAGACCCTGAACCAGATGCTCGTCGAGATGGACGGCTTCGACCCCAAGGCCAACGTGATCGTCATCGCGGCCACCAACCGTCCCGATATCCTCGACCCCGCCCTGCTCCGCCCGGGCCGCTTCGACCGTCAGATCGGCGTGGACGCCCCCGACCTCAAGGGTCGCCTGCGCATCCTGGAGGTGCACGGACGCGGAAAGCCGCTGGCCGACTCGGTCGACCTCGAGGTCGTCGCGCGTAAGACCCCCGGCTTCACCGGTGCTGATCTCGCGAACGTCCTCAACGAGGCCGCGCTGCTCACCGCGCGCTCCAACGCACAACTCATCGACAACCGCGCGCTGGACGAGGCCATCGACCGCGTCATCGCCGGACCGCAGCGTCGCACGCGCGTGATGAACGACAAGGAGAAGCTCATCACGGCCTACCACGAGGGCGGTCACGCGCTCGCCGCGGCGGCGATGAACCACACCGACCCGGTCACCAAGATCACGATCCTCCCCCGCGGCAAGGCGCTCGGATACACGATGGTGATGCCGCTGGATGACAAGTACTCCGTCACCCGCAACGAGCTGCAGGATCAGATGGCCTACGCCATGGGCGGTCGCGTGGCAGAGGAGATCGTGTTCCATGACCCCACCTCGGGCGCGGCGAACGACATCGAGAAGGCCACGTCGACGGCTCGCAAGATGGTCACTGAATACGGCATGACGGCGGCGGTCGGACCGGTCAAGCTCGGCGGCGGCAGTGGTGAGATGTTCTACGGTCGCGACATGGGTCACGACCGCGACTACTCGGAGTCGGTCGCCGAGCGCGTCGACCAGCAGGTCCGTGAGCTCATCGAGCAGGCCCACAACGAGGCCTACGAGGTCATCAACGCGAACCGCGACATCCTGGACCGCCTGGCTCTCGAGCTGATGGAGAAGGAGACGCTGGATCACGTCCAGCTGGAGGACATCTTCAAGGATGTGAAGAAGCTGCCGCCGCGTGCGCAGTGGCTCTCCAGCGACCAGCGTCCGGTGTCGGCGCTCCCGCCGATCCAGATCCCGCGCGCGGCCAGCCAGGCCGCCGAGCAGGCTGACGCGCACACCGCCGCCGCCAGCACGACGCAGCCCGAGACGGGTGGCGGACATCCCCGACCCGCAACCGCCTGACGTGAGTGTCGACCAGCCTCGCGTCGCCGCCCTGGTCCGGGAGCTGATCGAGGCGATCGGCGAGGATCCCGCGCGTCCCGGTCTGGTGGGAACACCCGACCGGGTCGCGGCATCCTTCGCGGAGTTCTTCGCCGGCATCGGTGAGGATCCCTCGTCGCCGCTGGCTCACACGATCAGTGTTGCCCATGGCCCGGCGCCGGAGACCGAACCGAGCGGCGCGGTGGTCCTCCGCGACATCCGGTTCCGCTCCATGTGTGAGCACCATCTGCTGCCGTTCCTCGGCGTGGCCCACATCGCCTACCTGCCGGGTACCTCCGTGGTGGGGCTGGGGGCGCTGCCGAAGGTGGTTGACATCCTTGCGGCACGACCGCAGGTGCAGGAGCGCCTCGGCGAGCAGATCGCGGACACCATCTCGACGGCTCTGGAGGCGCGAGGCGTGCTCGTGGTCCTCGACGCCAGCCATCAGTGTGTGACGGCCCGCGGCGGACGTCAGCCGGTGGCATCCACGATCACCGTCGCCGCGCGCGGAGAGCTGTCGGAGCCCGCCGCCCGCAGTGAGATCATCGCGCTGATCTCGCGCGGACTCGAATCGGGAGCGGTCGATCGATGATCGGCATCTGGGGAATCGTCAACGTCACGCCCGACTCGTTCAGTGACGGCGGACGCTACCTCGATACGTCCGCAGCGCTCGACCACGGCCGCCGGCTCCTCGTGGACGGCGCCAGTGTGCTCGACATCGGCGGTGAGTCCACGCGGCCCGGAGCGGAGCGCGTCCCGGTCGCCGTCGAGATTGATCGCGTTGTCCCCGTGATCGAGGCGCTGTCCGCTGTGGGCGCCGTGGTGTCGGTGGACACGATGAACGCCGATACGGCGGTGGCCGCGGTGGCTGCGGGTGCCCGTTACGTGAACGATGTGGCGGGTGGACTGGCCGATCCCGACATGCTCGCCGCTGTGGCCGAAACGGATGCCGACTACGTGCTGGGACACTGGCGCGGGCCCTCGGCCGACATGTACGCGCGCGCCGAGTACGCGCGCATCGGACACGAGGTGGCGGCTGAGCTTCTCGACCGGGTGGAGCAGGCAGCCGCGGCCGGGATCGACCCGTCGCGCATCGTCCTGGATCCGGGCATCGGCTTCGCGAAGACGGGCGAGCAGAACTGGGCCCTGCTGCGTGAACTGGACGCCGTCACCGCTCTCGGACTGCGTGTGCTCATCGGCACGAGCCGCAAGCGGTTCTTCCTGCCGGTCCTCGGTGGCGAGGCGGACGAGCAGCGCCGCGATCTGGCCACCGCCGTCACCAGCGTGCTCGCGGCCGACGCTGGCGCGTGGGCGGTCCGCGTGCACAATGCCGCTGCCACCCGGGATGCTCTGGCCGTGCGATCAGCCTGGGAAGGAGAACCGTGATGACCGAGCACTTCCGCAAGGAGCCATTCCGATCCGACCTCAGCCGCCGTGAACTCCGTGCTCCGGTTGCCGTCGGCCGCGCCGCGTTCCGCGAGCCCGTCGACGCGGCACGCGACCCGCGACGGGTGCGATGCATGCCCGGCATGGGAGGGTGGCAGTGATGGACGAGATCACGCTGACCGGCCTCACCGTCTTCGGACGGCACGGGGTCTTCGACTTCGAGCGGGAGCAGGGGCAGGACTTCACCGTCGACGCCACCCTGCGCCTCGATCTGGCGCCTGCCGCAGCGAGCGACGATGTGCGCGACACCGTGCACTATGGAGAACTCGCCGAGGCCTTCGCGGACATCATCGCGGGCGAGCCGGTGGACCTCATCGAGACCCTTGCCGACCGCCTCGCGACGGCGGCGCTGGCTGATGCACGCGTGCGCTCCGTGTCGATCACCGTGCACAAGCCGCATGCGCCGATCGAGCGCTCCTTCGCCGACGTCTCGGTGACCGTTCACCGGGAGCGCTCATGAGTCGCGACCTCACCCGCACCCTGCCGGTGCCCGAACGTACGGGGCGTGAAGCCGTGGACGTCGTCATCGCGCTGGGCTCCAACCTCGGAGACCGCGAGGGCACGCTGGAAGCGGCAGCGGCGGAGATCGGCCGCCTGCCGCTGGTGGACGACATCCGGCTGTCCCCGGTGATCAGAACCGTGGCGCTCACCCCGTCGGGGCCCGATCCGAGCAAGCCCGAGTACCTCAACGCGGTGGCGATCGTGCGCACCAGGCTCGCGCCCACCGTCCTGCTGGGCTATCTGCAGCGCATCGAGGCCGAGCACGGCCGCGTCCGGCTCGAGCGGTGGGGCGATCGGACGCTGGACCTCGACATCATCTCTTACGGCGACCTCCACAGCACCGATCCGCACCTCACGCTGCCCCACCCCCGCGCGCACGAGCGCGAGTTCGTGCTGCGCCCGTGGGTGGAGCTCGATCCGGACGCGATCCTTCCCGGGCACGGGCGGGTCGTCGATCTTCTGGCGGGGCTGCGCCCATGAAGCGTACCCGGGGGGCTGTGCTCGCCCTGATCGCAGCTCTCGCTGCGGTGCTGGGCTACGGCACCGACCTGCTGCTGACCAGCTTCGGCCGACCGACCTTCACCCCGGACTGGGTGCTCCCCGTGGCGCAGGTGATCATCGCGATCGCCGTGCTGATCCTGGCCTGGCCGATCCGCCGCGCAACCCATGGCGGCGCGCGCGTCGACCCGTTCCGCGCGCTCCGGGTGGCGGTGCTGGCCAAAGCATCCAGCGTGCTGGGCTCCGCGATCGGCGGATTCGCGCTCGGACTGGCGGTTTTCCTGCTCCTGCGTCCGGTCCCTCCCCGGGTAGGCTCGATAACGGTCATCGCCGTGACCGTGGGGACGGGCGTACTGCTCGTCATCGCGGCGCTGGTGGCCGAGAGTTTCTGCACGCTCCCGAAGGACGACGATGACAACGCCCCAGGATCCGACGAACCCGCAGCTCCCGCCCACCCCTGAGATCCTCCCGGCCTCGGAGTCCGCACCGGCTGGCCCGGCGGGCGTCCCGGCGCCGACGGCATCCCCGGCATCGGCGGCATCCCTGCCAGCCGTTGCGCAGACTGTTCCCCCGGCGCCCGCGGCTCCGGTTCCCGAGCCTCAGGCCTCCGCGGCTCAGGTTCCAGGCCCGCAGCCTCCGGCGACGCAGGTTCCCGCGACGCACGCTTCCGGTTCGCAGGTTCCTGTGGCGCAGGGTTCCGGTTCGCAGGGTTCCGGTTCGCAGGTTCCCGCGACGCAGGTTCCCACGACGCACGCTTCAGGTTCGCAGCATCCCGCGACGCAGGGTTCCGGTACGCAGCATCCCGCGACGCCGATTCCCGGGTTCCCGGTTCCTGTGGCGCAGGACTCTGACTCCCCGGCACCCGCCCCGCAGAGCCCGGGAGCCGATGTTCCCGGACCGCACACTCCCGGGTCCCGGATTCCTGACCCGCAGACGCCGGCTGTGCAGAGCCCGGCAGGCGACGTTCCAGTGACCCACGCTCCCGGGTCCCCGATTGCTGCCCGGCAGGCGCCCGTCCCACAGGTCCCGGGAGCCGATGTTCCCGGACCGCAGGCGCCGGTGCCGACGCCGCCGGCACTGGACGAGGGCACGTTCACCGAACTCAAGCAGCCGCGCGGGTCCGCTCGGCTCGAGCTGGACGGCTCGTGGCATCAGATCTCCCGCAAGTACGTCGCGGTCCAGCTGATCACCAACGGCTTCGTCCTGCTGCTCGCGATTGCCGCCGCGATCGTCGTGGGCGTCGCGTTCCAGCAGCTGTGGGCATTCATTCCCGCCGCTGCCGTCGTGGTCGCTACGGTGTGGGCCATGGCGATCCTGCCGCGCCAGGCGCGCGCGTACGGGTACATGCTCCGCGCCGATGACATCGTGTTCCGCCGCGGAATCCTGTGGCAGCGGATGGTCGCCGTCCCCTACGGGAGGATGCAGCTCGTCGACGTGACGCACGGCCCACTCGACCGCGCGTTCGGTATCGCACAGCTGAAGCTCGTGACCGCGGCAGCCACGACTGGCGCGACGATCCCCGGCCTCACGCAGGCCGGCGCAGAACAGCTGCGTGACACCCTGATCGAAGTCGCCGAGTCTCGACGGACCGGCCTGTGAGCGGCAACCAGCAGCATCCGTTCCCGGGTATCCCGCCGCAGCAGCCTGTGGTGCCGGACGGCCTCCCCGGGACCGGCTTCCCCGCCCCGGGCGTCCCCGCCGCCGGCACGCCGCAGCCGCAGCGCGTCGAGAGCGATCTCGCCGACGGCGAGTGGCACCGCATGCACCCGCTCACTCCGCTGATGCAGGGCGGGCTGTTCCTCATCGTCGTGATCGGCATCGTGGTCGCGAACATGCGAGACCGCCTGATCGCGCTGTTCGTGCCCCAGTTCCGTGACTATGAGGATCGCTACGCGGGGGACCCGGTCGACTGGATCCTCACGAACAACCTGGTGCTCGTGGCGCTGGGTGGCGTGCTGGTCGTGCTGGCGCTGCTCATGGTCGCCTTCTACATGTCGTGGCGTTTCCACCAGTTCCGCATCTCCGACTCGGATGTGGAGGTCAAGCAGGGCGTGATCATGCGCAAGCAGCGTCGCGCTCCGCTGGACCGGGTCCAGGGCGTCAACCTCACGCGGCCGTTCGTCGCGCGCCTGATCGGTCTCGCCAAGCTCGAGGTCGTGGGCGCCGGTGCCGACGCCAACGTCAAGCTGGAGTACCTGCGCACGGCGGACGCCGAGGCAGTGCGCGCCGACATCCTGGGCCGCGCGTCGGGACTTCGCCGCCAGCGCGAGCTGCGCCAGAGCGGCCAGCCTGTGCCGCAGACTCGCGCGCAGGAGTTCATCCAGACGGTGGGCGGCGGGATCACGGGCATCATCGACGGGGCCGAGGCTCCGGTCGCCGAACCGGCCAGCGTGGTGCACATTCCGATCGGCCGGCTCATCGGCTCGCACTTGTGGAGTCCCACGACCCTGATGCTCGTGGTCTACATCGCGGTCGTCGTGGTGGGCTCGATCTTCGGGAGCGAGTACGTGCTCTTCGCCCTCCTTCCCGCGGTGTTCGGTGTGGGTCTGTACTGGTTCCGCAGTCTGATGAAGGTGCTGCGCTACTCCATCGCCCCCACGCCGGACGGCTTACGGATCACCTTCGGCCTGACCACCACCATCACGGAGACCATCCCGCCGGGCCGCGTGCACGCCGTGGAGGTCCACCAGTCGCTGCTCTGGCGGCCGTTCGGCTGGTACACCATCAAGATCAACCGGTTGAGTGGCAAGAGTGCGGAGAGCCAGCAGAGCGACCCGTTCACCACGATTCTCCCGGTGGGAACCCGCGCCGACGTGGAGCGCGTGCTGATGCTGCTGTTCGACCAGCTCGCCACCGCAGACGTTGACCGCATGCTGGTGGACGGTCTGGGCAAGCGCCCCTCGAACGACCCCTTCGTCAACACGCCCACGCGTGCCTGGTGGGTGCACCCACTGAGCTGGAAGCGCACAGGCTTCGTGCTGACGGGGGAATTCCTGCTGCTGCGCCGTGGCGCGCTTATCCGCACGCTCGCGATGTTCCCGCTGGCTCGTTCGCAGAGCATCGACGTGCGACAGGGCCCGCTGGCGCGAGCAGCCCGTATCGGCACGCTCCATGTGCACGTCGTGCCCGGACAGGTGAGCGGCGTTCTCTCGGGGGTGGATCGTCAGCAGCTGATGACGCTGTTCCAGAACGCGCAGTCGCGTGCCATCCACGCGGCCCGCTCCGACCGCACGCATCGCTGGGCGGAGAGTAATCGGTGAACGGCGACGGACGGCTCGGTATCGGCCTGATCGGCGCCGGGCGGGTGGGCCCCGTCGTGGCCTCCGCTCTCGCCGGTGCCGGCCATGCAGTGATCGCTGTGACGGCGGGGTCCGACCCTGATCGGGTGTCTGCGATGCTTCCCGACGTACCCCAGGTCGACGCGGTCGAGGTGGCTCGTCGCAGCGAGCTCGTGATCATCGCGGTCCCGCACGAGGAACTGCCCGGGCTGATCTCCGGCCTGGCGGCGGTCGGGGCGTGGCAGATGGGCCAGCTGGTGCTGCACACCGATCCCGCCTACGGGGTAGACGTGTTTGCTCCGGCCCGGTCTGCCGGGGTGATCCCGCTCGCAATTCACCCCGCCATCGTCTTCACCGGAACCAGCATGGACCTGCGGCGCCTGTCCGGCGCCTACGCGGCGGTGACGGCGCCGGGCCCCGTGCTTCCCATCGCGCAGGCGCTCGCGGTGGAGATGGGATGTGAGCCGGTGGTCGTGGCGGAGGAGGATCGTGCCGCGTATGCCGAGGCGATCGGAACCGTCACCACGCTGGCCGCTGAGGTGGTCCGCCAGTCCGCAGACCTGCTTCGGGGGATTGGTGTGGGCAATCCGGGCGGCTACCTCGAGGCGCTCGCACATTCCAGCATCGACAGCGCGCTGACCGCGGCCGGCCGTGGCGATGAGATGCTCGCGACCGAGTTCCTCGACGAGGACGAGGACGACGAGGACGAGGACGACGAAGAGCGCTGAGTCCTCCATGGAGATCGCCCCGTCGTGCGGTGATCCGGGTGAACGGGGCTCGCAGACGGGCCTCGATAGAATGGACCGACTTTCACAAGGAGCCCCGCATGACTGAAACGCCGTCCGCCGCGCCCGGCGGAGCCGCTGACGAGCCCACCGCAGAGGACATCTTCGAGCAGAAGGCGGTGCGTCTGGCGAAGCGTGCGAAGCTCATCGAGCAGCGCTCCGATGCCGCGGGCGGCGCCTACCCGGTGTCCGTGCCCGTCACGACCACGATCGCCGAGCTGCGAGCCCAGTACGGCGAGCTGGAAGCCGACACCGCGACCGGCGTGACGGCCGGAGTCGCGGGTCGTGTCGTGTTCAGCCGCAACACCGGCAAGCTCTGCTTCGCCACCCTGCAGTCGGGAGACGGCTCGCGCATCCAGGCGATGATCTCGCTCGCCAACGTGGGTGAGGAATCGCTCGCGGCGTGGAAGGAGCTGGTCGACCTCGGTGATCACGTGTTCGTGAGCGGTGAGGTCATCTCCTCGCGGCGTGGCGAACTGTCGATCATGGTGTCCGACTGGACCATCGCTGCGAAGGCGATCCTGCCGCTGCCGAACTTCCACGCCGACCTGAACGAGGAGACGCGTGTGCGCAGCCGCTTCCTCGATCTCATCGTCCGTGACAAGGCACGTGAGAACGTCATCGCGCGCGCCAAGACCAACGCGAGCCTGCGCCAGACGTTCGCGAACCACGGATTCATCGAGGTGGAGACCCCGATGCTGCAGGTGCAGCACGGTGGGGCCTCGGCTCGTCCGTTCGTGACCCACTCGAACGCGTTCGACACCGAGCTCTATCTGCGCATCGCGCCCGAGCTCTACTTGAAGCGCGCTGTAGTGGGCGGCCTGGAGCGGGTCTTCGAGATCAACCGGAACTTCCGCAACGAGGGTGCGGATTCCACGCACAGCCCCGAGTTCGCGATGCTCGAGGCCTACATGGCGTACAGCGACTACAACGGCATCGCCGATCTCACCCAGGAGATGGTGCAGAACGCCGCTGTCGCGGTGTCGGGCTCCACCGTGGTGACCTGGGCCGACGGCACCGAGTACGACCTCGGCGGTGAATGGGCGCGCATCTCGATGTACGACTCGCTCTCCGATGCCGCTGGCGTCGTCATCACTCCGCAGACCCCGCTGGCCGAGCTCAAGGCGCTCGCCGACTCGGTGGGCGTGGAAGTTCCTGAGAAGGTCGCGACGCACGGCAAGTACGTCGAAGAGCTGTGGGAGCACTTCGTGAAGGGCTCGCTGGAGCGCCCGACCTTCGTGATGGACTTCCCGGTGGACACGTCGCCCCTGGTACGCGAGCACCGGAGCATCCCGGGCGTCGTCGAGAAGTGGGACCTGTACATCCGCGGATTCGAGCTGGCCACCGGATACTCCGAGCTGGTGGACCCCGTGATCCAGCGCGAGCGGTTCGTGGAGCAGGCCAAGCTCGCCGCACAGGGCGACGACGAGGCGATGAGCGTGGACGAGGAGTTCCTCCGCGCCCTGGAGCACGCCATGCCCCCCACGGGCGGCATGGGCATGGGCATCGATCGCCTGCTCATGGCCATCACGGGCCTCGGCATTCGCGAGACGATCCTCTTCCCGCTGGTGAAGTGACCTCTCCGGGTGCCGCGGCACCCGGAGCGGCCGCGGCCCGTCGACCATCCGGCCGGCGGGCCGCGTCGTGTACTGCGCCGGCGCCCGCCCAGCGGTCACGGTTCCACCGGGGTGAACGCCCAGCCCGGCAGATGACCGCGGGAGGAAAGCTCATCGATGATCTCGGCGAGGCGCTGGCCGGGATCGACGGAGAGCGCGGCGCGGGCGTACACGCCGGCATGTGTTCCCCACCCGAGCGCCCATGCGGTCCAGGCGGCCGACGCCAGTGCGGCGCCCCGGAATCGTCCGGAGGCCAGGGCAGCGAGGCCTCGCAGCAGGTGGAGCGCCTGATGCAGCCGCGCCTGGTCCGGCCGGGGCCCCTCGCCGGCGAGAAACAGCGGACCCGCCGGATAGTCACCGGACTCCTCCCATTCCAGCTGCGCCTCCAGGACCTGATGGGCGGCACCGGCTCCGTGGCACCAGTGGGCGAGGGCGACGTCGCGCACCGACGGGCGAGCGAGGCACCACAGCAGCAGCGCGGCTCGTTCGTCGGTGAGGATGTCGTCGTCGAGGGACTCGAACTCCAGCGCGGTCTCCCAGGCGGTCGCGACATCAGTCAGCTCCATGAGGATCCGCGCCCCCTGCGCGTTGAGGTCGCCCGCGCGATCGGCGCCAGGGCAGGTCTGTGACCGCAGGACGTCCGCAGCTCGCTCGGTCTCGGCGAGCGCCTCGGACACCCGGCGTCGACGTTCCTTCGGCGCGCGCACGAGGGTGCTGCCGCCCGCCTGATCGCCGGCCGGTGTCACCAGACCCGCCGGCGCGAGACGTGAGATCTCCTCCAGCGAGCGCGGCGAGGGCGTCCGCTCGTCACGATAGCTCGCCCAGCCGTTCTCGGCGATGGCGAGTGCATCGATGACGAACAGTCCGCACGCATCCGCACGGATCCGGAGCGCGTCGAGCACCTCGCGCGCGCCGGATTGTTCGAGCTCGCCGTCCGCGTACACCGCGAGCACCACGGCATCGACGTCGGGGACGCGGCACACCGTGCCGATGGTGGTCGCGGCGAACGCATCGACATCGTGGGCGACGCGGTCCACGCGCAGCATGGCGAGGGAGCGGCCGGCGCGGAAGGGGATGGCGACCACGCTCTCGCGCGGCACGTAGCCCGCGAGATGGGGGATGAGCGCGAGGAGCTCGGCGGAGGAGTCTGCGGTGATGATCGTTCTCATGGCCCGATGGTCGCAACGGGAGAGGGCACGGAGTGGAGTCTGTCGACAGCCCTCACGAGCGTGACCGGCGGGTTCACGCGGATGCGTGGGGGACGACGGGGGAAGTTCCTGCCTGGGGAGGACGCAATGGCTCCGATCACGCGCCCAGGAGCCGCGGCGTAGCATGGAGTCATGGACTTCTGGCTCGCAGCTCTCTGGTCGCTCCTTCCCACGGCCGTGGTCCTCGTCGTGTTCTTCTTCGTGCTGCGCGGCATCATTCGCTTCGACCGGTCCGAGCGCAAGGTGTACGCACAGATCGAGGCGGAGGAGCGGGCCAAGCGCGGAATGCCCGCGGCGGACGCCACGAGCGCCGACTGAACCCGCACGCGCGACGGCCCGTGAGAGCGGGGAGTGTCGTACCCGGACGCTAGGCTGAAGGCCGGGAGGACACGTGATCACATGGTGGGTCGTGGTCGGCATCGCCGTCGACCTCGCCATCCGCATCGCCGCGATCATCATCGTGCCGCGGAACCGGCGCCCCACTTCGGCCACGGCCTGGCTGCTGGCGATCTACTTCATCCCCTACTTCGGGGTGCTGCTCTTCCTCCTCATCGGCAACCCGCGTCTGCCGCGTGCACGTCGTCGCAAGCAGTCGCTGGTCAACGACTACATCCGTGAGGCGAGCGCCAACCTCGATGCGCGCTCGTCGGAGGAGGGCCAGCCCGCCTGGTTCACGTCACTCGTGCGCATGAACCGACGCCTGGGCGCGATGCCCATGCTGGATCACAACGACGCCCACCTCGAGCCGGATTACGAGGCCAGCATCAACCGGATGGCGGATGAGATCCGCCGCGCCGAGAAGTTCGTTTACATCGAGTTCTACATCTTCCAGGCCGACGCCACCACGGAAACGCTGTTCCAGGCCATGGAAGACGCCACCGCACGCGGCGTGACCGTGCGGGTGCTGCTGGATCACTGGGCCAATCGCTGGAAGCCCCATTACCGTGCCACCCTTCGCCGGCTCGACGCGATGGGTGCGAAGTGGCATCTGATGCTGCCGGTGCAGCCATTGCGCGGCAAGACGCAGCGACCCGACCTGCGCAACCACCGCAAGCTTCTCGTCGTCGACGGCACCGTGGCGTGGATGGGCTCGCAGAACATCACCGACTCCAGCTACAACCTGAAGAAGAACATCAAGCGAGGTCTGCACTGGGTGGACCTGATGGTTCGGCTCGAAGGCCCCGTCGTCTCGTCGGTGGCCGCCGTCTTTCTCACCGACTGGTTCACCGAGACCGATGAGCTGATCTCGGACGGTGACGTGGCCATCGCGCCGCCGAGCTCCGACGGCAACCTGCAGTGCCAGATCGTCCCCTCCGGGCCCGGGTTCGAGGTGGAGAACAACCTCCGGATGTTCGTGGCACTGCTCTACGCGGCGCAGGAGCGCATCAACATCATCAGCCCGTACTTCGTCCCCGATGAGGCGCTCCTGCTCGCGATCACCTCCGCCGTCCAGCGCGGGGTGAAGGTGGAGCTGTTCGTCTCGGAGATCGGCGACCAGGCCATCGTCTGGCACGCCCAGCGCAGCTACTACGAGGCGCTGCTGCGCGCCGGCATCCGCATCTGGATGTACCGGCAGCCGTACATCCTGCACACGAAGGGGCTGACGATCGACGACGACATCGCAGTCGTGGGCTCCAGCAACATGGACATGCGATCGTTCGGTCTGAATCTGGAGGTCTCGCTTCTGGTGCGCGACGCCGGGTTCGTCCAGGAGATGCGCGCTGTGGAGGACCAGTACCGCGAACTGAGTCGCGAGCTGACGAGCGAGGAGTGGTCGAAGCAGCCGCTGCGCTCCACGGTCCTGGACAACCTCGCCCGCCTCACGTCCGCATTGCAGTGAACGCTGTGAGACGATCTCGCCATCGGGGACACTGAAGGGTATGAGCACCATGCGACCCCTTCTCATCGGATCCGTGCTGGCCGTGGCCGCGCTCCTCACCGGGTGTGCCACCAACACCGCAGCCCCGGGGGAAGCTCCGCAGTCTCCGACGCCCACCCCGACCGAGCCGTCGATGAGCGGTGACTGGACGGCATCGCCGCCGAGCCTCGAGAATGCCTCGGTCGTCTGGCTGGACGGCGGGAAGGCACTGGGCGTCGTCACATGGGGAAGCGGCAGCCGGTCGTGTTACCCCGTGGTGCAGGATGTGACCGTCGCCAACCAGGACATCGACGTCGTCCTGGCCGCGCCCACCGTGGACGGAGTGTGCACGCAGGATCTGCGCGAGCAGCTGCTTCTGGTGGGGCTGCCCGAAGGCGTCGACTCGAAGGCGGCAGCCACCGTGACGCTGAGCACCGCGCAGGAGTCGCAGGAGATCGCGCTCGCCGCCCGCCCGGCGGATGCTGCCACGACGCCCGCGGGTGAGCTGTCCGCCACTCTCACCCCGCTCGGGGTGGTGCTGATCTCCTACGGATCCTCCAGCTGCCCGCCCGTCGTCGACACGATCGATGGCACCACCGTGACATTCACCACCATCGAGCAGGCATGCACGATGGACTACTCGCCGCGAGCGACCCTGCTCGACATCCCGGATGTCGCCGTGGGCACCCAGCTGAACCTCGTGAGCCTGGACGGCGCCGCCGATCCGGTCGCCGTGACCGTGCAGAACTGACTCCCGGTGATGGTCTCCGCTCAGGCGGGGACCATCACCACCAGGCCGCCTCGTTCGATACGGCCGTCGAGCCCCACGGCTTCGCCCAGCTCATCGCCGTCGAACTCGATCGGCTGCGGCGAGGAGACTGCGGCATCCATCCGCGCGCCCTGCAGGAACTTGACGGCTTTGCTGCCGCGGCTCATCGCAATGACCCGGCGGCCGGTTCGCGTGCGCCCCAGCACGCTGTTCTGCCACCAGACCGTGCGCCAGACGGCCAGCCAACCCCACCACGACCGAGGGCGGAAGATCGCGACGTCGAGCAGGCCATCGTCGATCGAAGCCTCCGGCAGGAGCTGGATCCCCGCGGGCAGCTGGCCGCAGTTCGCCCACAGCACGCTGTGCGCACGAGTGGTGAGGATGCGCTCGTCGTCCACCTGGAACATCACGCGGAACGGGGACACCGTGGTGAGCGAGCGCGCTGCCCCGTCGATATAGGCCACCCAGCCGAACGACTTCTTCAGCTCGTCGCGGGTGTTGCGGATCATCGCAGCGTCCAGTCCGATGCCGGCCATCACCACGAACGCGTGCTCCTGCACCGACCCGTCGGCGCGCTTGACGTTCGCGAAGCCGATGTCGACCGCGCGCCGCTGGCCGGTGAAGGCCGCGCGGACCATCCGCTCCGGCTCGGAGAGCGGCAGCTGCAGGTTGCGGGCGAGGAGGTTGCCGGTGCCGCTCGGGATGATCGTCAGCGGTGTGCCGGTGCGCGCGATGGCCTCCGAGACCGCGCGGACCGTGCCGTCTCCGCCGGCCACGAGCACGACGGCGGCACCCGCGTCCAGGGCCGCGCGGGTGGCCCCCTGTCCCGGATCCTCGATGGTGGTCTCCAGCAGCATCGGCGAGCTCCAGCCGGCGCGGTGCGATGCGGCGATCACGGCGGAGCGCAGATCGGCGCCGTCCACCTTTACCGGGTTGTAGACCAGCGCCGCGAACCGGTCGTCCCGCGGGGCAGCGGGCGAGGAAGGGGCGGGCATGGGGTCAGCCTAGCCTCCGCGCTCGCGCGGCGCGTCCGTGGCCCCGACTACACTGATGAGGGTGATCGATCCCGCACTCCTCCGTGAGAATCCTGACCTCGTCCGCCGCTCTCAGCAGGCCCGTGGCAACTCGCCGGAGTCGGTCGATGAGGCCATCGCCGCGGACGCCGCGCGTCGTGCCGCGATCAACGCCTTCGAGGCGCTGCGTGCGGAGCAGAACGCGTTCGGCAAGACCGTCGCGCAGGCCCCCAAGGAGGACAAGCCCGCCCTCGTCGCGCAGGCCAAGGAGCTCTCCGATCAGGTCAAGGCTGCTCAGGGCGAGGTGACCGCGGCGGAGGAAGCCGCGCAGCAGGCATTCGCGCGTATCGAGAACATCGTCATCGACGGCGTTCCCGCGGGTGGGGAGGACGACTACGTCGTGCTGCGCGAAGAGGGCGTCGTGCCGGAGTTCGACTTCGAGGCACGCGACCATCTGGAACTCGGCGAGATGCTCGGCGCCATCGACATGGAGCGTGGCACGAAGGTGTCCGGCTCCCGGTTCTACTTCCTCACGGGGATCGGCGCGCGGCTCGAGATCGCGCTCATGAACCTCGCGCTCAACCGCGCCGTCGAGGCGGGGTTCACCCCGATGATCGTCCCCACGCTGGTGCGTCCCGAGGTGATGCAGGGCACCGGCTTCCTCGGCGAGCACGCCGATGAGGTCTACCACCTCGACAAGGAGGACCTGTACCTGGTGGGCACCAGCGAGGTTCCGCTCGCCGGCTACCACATGGATGAGATCCTCGACCTCGGCCGCGGCGCGAAGCGTTACGCGGGCTGGTCCACCTGTTACCGGAGCGAGGCCGGCTCATACGGCAAGGACACCCGGGGCATCATCCGCGTCCATCAGTTCAACAAGCTCGAGATGTTCGTCTACACCACGCCGGAGGACGCCGAGACCGAGCACCAGCGTCTGCTGGCTCTGCAGGAGCAGATGATGACGGATCTCGGGCTGGCCTACCGTGTCATCGACACCGCGGCGGGCGATCTCGGCTCCTCCGCTGCGCGCAAGTACGACATCGAGGCCTGGGTGCCCACGCAGGGCAAGTATCGCGAGCTCACCTCCACGTCCAACTGCACGACGTACCAGGCGCGCCGCCTCGACATCCGCTACCGTCCCGACGGCGGCAAGACCACCCCGGTCGCGACGCTGAACGGCACTCTCGCCACCACCCGGTGGATCGTGGCGCTGCTGGAGACGCACCAGCGTGCCGACGGCTCCGTCACCGTGCCGGAGGTGCTTCGTCCCTATCTCGGCGGACTCGAGGTGATGGAGCCCGCCGCGTGAGCACCCGTGCCCTGATCGCGCTCGACGTCGATGGAACGGTCATCCTGGAGGATGGCACTCCGAGCCCCGGAGTCATCGACGCCGTACACGCCGCTGTTGCCGCCGGCCACGAGGTGACGCTCGCGACGGGACGCAGCTGGAACGCGACCCAGCCGATCCTGGAGATGCTCGACATCACCCCCGACTACGTCGTCTCCTCCAACGGCGCCGTGGTCTACCGCCGTGTCGGTGAGGACTACGAGCGCTTCCACACGGAGACCTTCGATCCCACGACCGCCCTGGAACTGCTGCGGGAGCAGCTCCCGGATGCCCACTACATGGTCGAGCTGGAGGACGGCACGCGCCTGTTCACCGAGGAGATGGAGCACTGGAACGTGAAGTCGGGGCATCAGGTCCCCTTCGCCCAGCTCTCCGCACAGCATGTGTCGCGTGTCGTCGTGGTCTCCGCCGAGCACGATGAGGACGACTTCTCCCGTCTGATCGAGGACATCGGCCTCAACCAGGTCTCGTACGCGATCGGCTGGACCGCGTGGCTCGACATCGCGCCGCAGGGCGTGGACAAGGGCACGGCGCTGAAGCTGATCAGCGAGTGGGCGGGCTTCGATCCCGCGCACTCCGTCGTGATCGGAGACGGACGCAACGACCTCGGGATGTTCGAGTGGTCCCGATCGCACGAGGGCACGGCCGTGGCGATGGGGCAGGCTCCGGACGAGGTGCGCGCGGCTGCATCGCTCGTCACCCACTCGGTGGCAGATGGCGGAGTCGCACACATCTTGCACCGGCTCCTCCTCGACGAGTCCTGACGCGCACAGCCGGCGCTGGGTCCCCATCCAGCGCGCGCCCAGCGCAATCGGAGACCATGAGGTCGGATAGACTCGTCCTCACGAGCGGTGCGCCGCTTGGGAGGGTTGTCCGAGCGGCCGATGGACCTGGTCTTGAAAACCAGTGGGCAGCAATGTCCCGTGGGTTCGAATCCCACACCCTCCGCTCTGATCCGGTTCACCCCGGGAGCATCCGCCTGCACGCCACGGGGCTGCAGGTCCCGAGGCTGAAAGGAAGCGTGTGAGCGCAGCGTCCCCCGAACGCTCCCGTCGTCGCACGATCGCACGACACGGTCGGCTCCGCACCCCGCGGCCGATCGCGCAACTGCTCACCCTGGTAGGCGTCGCCGTCGCCACGGTGATGGTCGCAGGCATCGGACTCACCGGTTATGTGACGTACGACCTCGCGTCCTCCTATGCCGCCGATGCGACCGATATCGGGGGAGAGGTCCCGCCGTCGATCGCGGAGATCCAGGGTGGCGCGAACATCCTCGTCGCCGGCACGGACGTGTGTGAGCCGCAGTACGCGCAGTACTTCGGCGACCGGTGTGCTGAAGGGCTGGCCGAGGAAGGGGCGCGCAGCGATGTGAACCTCGTGGTCCACATCTCGGACGAGCCGCGCAAGATCACGGTGATCAGCTTCCCCCGCGACCTCATGGTCCCGATCCCGGAGTGCACGGACGCGGACGGCAACGTCACCTCGGCGATGAGCAAGCAGATGCTCAACTCCGCGTTCGACACCGGCGGTCTGGCCTGCACGGTCGCAACGATCGAGCAGCTGACGGGCATGGACATCCAGTACGCCGCGTCGGTGAACTGGGGCGGCGTGATGGCGATCACCGATGCCGTCGGCGGTGTCACCGTGTGCCTGGCGAGTCCGATCCGCGACCCCTACACGGGCATCGACTGGCCGGCAGGGGAGCGCACCATCCAGGGGCTTGAGGCGCTGCAGTTCCTCCGTACACGACACGGCGTGGGAAACGGTGGCGACCTCGGGCGCATCAGCAATCAGCAGCAGTACATGTCGCGTCTCGCGAAGAAGATGATGAGCTCGGAAGTGCTCACCAATCCGGCAACCCTGCTGAAGCTCGCCAAGACGACGCTGTCGGCCATCGACCCGTCGACCTCGCTCACCAACCCGGTGACCCTCGTCCAGCTGGCGATGGCCGTGAAGGATGTGCCGTTCGAGGACATCGTCTTCGTGCAGTACCCCGTCTACGACGATCCGTCCGACCCCAACCGCGTCGTTCCGGACGAGGCGGCCGCGAGCATCCTGCTGACGGCGCTGGCCAACAACAGCGCGCTCCAGATCACGGGCGATGCCGGAGTCGGTGTGGTCGCCGAAGGCGCCACCCCGACGGACGGTGCGACCGATGGTTCGACGGATGGTGCCGTGGACGGCACGGACAGCGGCTCGGTCGAGGCTCCCGCGGACGGAGCGACCCTCGAGCCGACGCCGAGCACGGCGCCGGACGGATCGGTGCTGCTCCCGTCGCAGATCACCGGAACGACGGCCGCGCAGAGCACCTGCTCGAACGGCCAGGTGAACTGAGCCCCGCCCGGGGTGCGTGCATTCGCGCATCGCGGCGAGACCGGTTAGTATTGCCAGGTGTGCTTCACTCGCCAGAGTGGAAACCACGGAGACGTCGCATAGTTCGGCCTAGTGCACCACCCTGCTAAGGTGGAGACCCCCTTACGGGGGTCCGTGGGTTCAAATCCCACCGTCTCCGCCAGATTCTTCACGAGGACCCCGCGCCGGCAACAGCTGAGGCGGGGTCCTTTCGTCGTGGTTGCTTCGGGGGTGAGGAATTAGCGCGGACCGGAAGCCGACAGCCGCCACAGCGCAACGCTGCCATCGGGGATGGGCTGTGGGCTGGCTGCCGATGAGACGGAGCATCCCTACGATCGAGACATCGAAGGTGTGGGCCGCCGGCACTGGGCTATCCGTGTCATCACCGCTGGGCTCGCGGAACTCTGTGTGGGGACGCTCCCTTTCCCTGGCGGCCGTGCGCGGGAAGCGGTCGCCGCGGTTTTCCGCCACGTGGTGAGTTTCTGTGTCCTCTGAGAGGCGAGCCCGGAGGTCGAGGTTCGAACGGCTGGGAACGGATCGCGTCCTGGACGCACCCGCCTCAGTCGCGCCGGCGCAGCCGCATGGCGAAGGCGGTGGCCGCGAGGGCGACGACCACGATGCCGTAGCCCGTGCACACCGCATCCAGCCCGATCATGCCTACCAGCAAGCCGGCGATCACGGCGGGGATCCCGAAGGCGAGGTAGGCCAGCAGGTAGATCACCGCGAAGGCGTCCGCGCGTGCGTCGGAGGGGATCCGCGGCGCCAGCGACGCCACCACACCGGCGAAGGCCGTGCCGAATCCCATTCCCGTCACCCCAGCGGCGACGAGGTAGAACGCGAGCGATCCGGAGCGCAGGGCGAACAGCGACAGCAGGGTCCCGATCGCCAGGGCCGCGGTGCCGAACAGCACGGTGGAACGTGCCGAGGCCGTACGCAACGCGAGTGCGGTGAGCGCCCCGACCCCGGCGAGGAGAGCGACCGCGAGTCCCTGCCAGAGATGCGCCTCGCCGCCGAGTTCGTTGCGGACGATGTTCGCTCCCAGGGAGAGGAACAGGCCACCGGTCGCCCATCCGGCGATCACAGCGGGCGCCGCACGCCAGAAGTCCGCGCGAATCGGGGCCGGAATGGAGAGACGGAGGCTGAGCGAGTGCCATGCGCCCGGACGCAGGGGTGCCGTTTCGGGCGCCAGCAGGAACAGCGCAGCCAGCACGATGTAGATGGCGGTCAGCGGAGCGAACACGTCGAAGAGGGGCTGCCCGGCCACGTCGAGCACGATGCCGGACACCAGCGCCCCCGAAGCGAGTCCGATCCCCGGGCTCAGCGCGTTCCAGAGAGCCGCGACACCCGGTCGCCCGGCAGGGGCCAGATCCAGGGCGGCAGCCGAAAGCGCGGAGATCAGCAGGCCGCTCGCGATGCCCTGCAGGGCGCGGGCCAGAACCAGCAGCATCACGGTCTCGGCGTGCCAGAACAGCGCCATGCTGGTGGCCAGGAGGAGGAAGCCGGTGATGGCGACCGGTCGCCGGCCGACGTGATCCGACAGCGACCCCGCGGTGAGCAGCGTGAGCAGGAGTGCCACGGCGTAGACGGCGAACACCGCACTGATCACGCTCGCATCGAAGCCGATGCGCTGCGCCAGGACAGGGTAGAACGGCGACGGCGCACTCGCGGCGAACATCATGATGATCTGCGCGATGATCGCCAGCGCGAATCCGAACCGGGTGCGTCGTGGCGTTCTCGTTGCAGGGGCAATCGCCGTCGACGGCGAGATGACGGGTTCGGTCGTGGTCATGGTGCACTCCTCAACAGTTCGAACAAAATCGAACTATCGGAGGCTACTCGCTCGCGGGCGATTGTTCAACTATTATCGAACTATGCCTGGCGACCTTCCGCACCCCGAGCGTTCCGAGATCCAGCTCGTCGACGTGCTCTTCGCGCTCAGCGATCCGGAGCGTCTCGCGATCACGCGCCAGCTCGTCGACGGCCCGCTCGACATGGCGGCCTGTCATGCCACCGACCCAAACCTCCCCAAATCCACCAAGTCGCACTTCATGAAGGTGCTGCGCGAAGCGGGCGTCATCCGCAACGAGCCCAACGGACGCCGCCGGATCCTCACTCTGCGTCGAGAGGATCTCGATGCACGCTTCCCCGGACTTCTCGACGCCGTCCTCACCGCGTAGACCGGCGAAAGGTCCCGCTGGTACGTCAGAGCCCTGCAGGGTCAGCCAGCGCCGACCACGCCTTCGAACAGCCCGATGTGGTTGCCGTCGGGATCGACGATCACGGCCCACGCGCTGGTCTCGGTGATCGGCTGCTTGGGTTGCGCGACCGTGGCGCCCGCCTCCTCGGCGAGTGCGATGGTGTCATCGATCGAGTCGACCTCCACGTAGGAGCGTGGCTCGACGAACCCCTCGCCGCGTGGTGCCAGCCCGCCGCCGGAGATGCCGTTCGGCGCCTGCCACATGGGGTAGCCCTCGAAGCCGGGGATCTCTGCGATCTGCCAGCCGAAGAGCCGGGAGTAGAACTCGGCTCCCCGCTTCAGATCACTGACCGGGATGTCGATGTGGGTGATGTCTCCGTGAGCCATGATGCTTCCTTTCGTCGTCTGGACGAGCCCAGTCTGAACCTCCCCTCCGACACCGGCAAGAGCGGACTCAGCGCCGTGTGAACACCACGTGGGTGGTGCCGGACTCCGCCACCTCGCTCGTGACGTCGTAGCCGTCCTCCAGCCCGCGCAGTCCCTCCCAGATCGACTCGCCCCGGCCGAGGGCGATCGGGGCGACCGCGAGATGGAGGCGGTCCACGAGGCGCGCCTGAAGGAACTGGCGCGCCGTGTGCACACCGCCGCCCACGCGGACGTCGCCGCCCTGGGCCGCCTCGACGGCGTGTGCCAGTGCGTCCTCCGCCGTGGTGTCCAGGAAATGGAACACCGTCCCGTTGCCGAACGAGATGGAGGGGCGTGGTGTGTGCGTCAGCACGAAGACCGGAACATGGAACGGCGGCTCCTCACCCCACCAGCCGCGCCAGTCGGGATCCTCGCCGTGGTCGTGCAGGCCGAACATCCCGGCGCCCATGATCTCGGCGCCGAGATCCTCGAAGTACTGCTGGGCGTACTTCTCGTCGATGCCCGTGGTGCCGGCTCCCGAGGTGTCGCCGAGCACGCGCGCACGGAAGGTGCGGGTGGCTGTGTACGCCGAGACGAGGCGCCCCCAGTCCTCACCGAACGGCTTCTCGGGAGTCTGATCGGTGGTGGTTGCGTAGCCGTCGAGAGAGACGTTGAGGTCGATGCGCACTGCCATGTGGTGCTCCTATCCGAGGTTCGCAGGGTTGGTGGCGCTGCCGTCGAGCCACAGCTCATCCGACGCGTCGGCGTGAACGCTTCCCGAGCCGACGTGCTTGTCGCTGATCTTCGGACCTTTCGTGATCACGTGGACGAGTGCCATGCCATACCCGCGCGAGAGATCGTAGTCCTCCTTCAGCCACTCCAGAATGGGTGTCGCCTTCGTGTCCGCACCGAAGCCCCGCTCGGTGGCCAGCTCGATGAACTGACGTGGGGTGAGGCCGGTCTTCGCCTCGATGTTGTCGAGATATGCCTGGAACGACATGTGTTGTCCTGTCTTTCGTTTCAGTCGAGGTTGGTCTGCAGGATCACCGGCGACGCGTGAATGCAGATCAGCCGCATCGTGTCGGATCCCGTGTTGAGGAACTGGTGAGGAACGAACGCCGGTCCGGTGACCGTGTCGCCGGCTGATGCTTCGATCCGCTGGTCGCCGACGATAAAGGTGGCCCGCCCCTCGATCACCACCCAGGTCTCAGGGTAGGGGTGCCAGTGGCGCCCCGAGCCCTGGCCGGGACGATTGTCGACATAGAAGTAGGACACTGCGGCTCCGTGGTCGCTGCCCTGGAAGCGCCGGCTGTTCCCCGCGCCGATGCGGATCTCCGCGGGGGCCACCCGGGAGGCTGTGGCCAACGTCTCGATCATGATCGCCCTCCGTGTTCGTCGTCGGCTCCACTCTTTCGTTCAGCCTGGTCGGACCCGTAGTGTTTCGACGTGGATCGAAACATGCCCCAGGAAGGCGTCGAGCATCCGGACCATCGCGTCAACTTCCGTCTCAGCGCGGGGGATATCGAGGCGGTCCGGTTCGGCGTCTCACCCGGGCATGAGCTGGCCCATGCGGTGCGCGCACTGCTGCGCCCCGCCCAGTTCCCCTTGCAGTGGGGCTGGCTGAAGCGCGTGCGCGACCAGCTTCCGCGCGAGGCGTTCGCGCTGCTGGCGCAGGTGATCGGTGCCGACGGGTACATGCCCGACTTCCTGACGGCGGACCCGCGATGGGACATGACGCCACAGACGGAATTGGAAGCTCTGCGATCGGCGCCCCTGGCGGGGATGATCGTCGATCTCGACAAAATGATCGCGCGCTCGGCCGGCGAGCGGCAGCAGATGCTCCGGCAGATGCGGTCGGATCCGACGCGAGCACGAGCGGTCATCGCCGATGCGTGGGAGGAGATGTGGGAGGGGGCGATCGCGCCGTTCTGGGGTCCGCTGGAGCGGCTCCTGCGCGCCGACATCGCGGTGCGCTCCCGCGTGGTCGCGGTGGACGGACTCGCCGCCATGGCCTCGGGGCTGCACCGCAACGTGCGCTGGAACGACGGCTCGGTGAGCGTTCGCCTCCGTCGGCACAGCGAGGACGTGGACTGCCGTGGCAGCGGTCTCGTCCTGGTGCCCTCGGTGATGTCCTCCTGGGGCTGCATGGTCATCACGGAGTCCCCGGCGCAGCCGACCCTGTTCTATCCCGCCCGCGGCGTGACCGAGGGGTGGGCGCGTGAGAGCGGGGACATCGCGGTGGCGCTGGGCGCTCTTCTGGGCCCCGTCCGGGCGGGGATCCTGCTCCGGGCGCACGTCGCCCGCACGACCTCTCACGTGGCCGCCGATGCCGGTATCGCCATCTCGACCGCCTCGCATCATCTGGCGGTGCTGCGTGGGTCCGGGCTGATCATCAGCACCCGCGAGGGGAACCGGATGATGCATCTGCGTACCCCGCTGGGTGAGGCGCTGGTGGGCGCGGGACTCTGACGATCAGGGGTTCGGGCGAGGGTCATCACGCGGCTCTCGCAACACGAACCGGTCGAGGAGAAACGTCAGCGCGAAAGCTCCGAAGAACACGATCGCGGCGGCGATGACGGCGACCCCGAGAACGTGGATGGTGAGCAGCACCGTCGCCGCCGTGAACACGGCGAGCCCGGTCGGGATGGCCAGCACCGCGGTGCTCGGCCGTGTGTCCGACTGCCCTGCCATTGCCCCTCCCGATCGACCCCTCGATCGTACGCCCCGTGCAGTAGACGGGACCCTGGCGGGCCGATCCGGCCACGTTGGCACCGGATGCCTCGGCGTCGCAACCCCCTGCCGATGTCGGACCCCGATGCCAGAATGACCGCATGAAGCTCTCCGAGCTGGCGGATACAGCACAGGAGGTCGCCGCCACCTCCTCGCGACTGGCGAAGGTCGACATCCTCGCGCGGTTGCTGGAGCACGCTGATGGCGATGACATCCGCCCCGTGACGGGGTTCCTTCTCGCATCACCGCGTCAGGGCAGACTCGGCGTCGGATGGCGCAGTCTCACGGGGCTCGAGGTGGTCCATGCGGCGGATCCGGAGCTCACCATCGCCGCGGTCGATGAAAGCCTCGACGCCATCGCCCACGCGTCCGGCGCCGGCTCCGCGACCCGGCGCACCGAGTTGCTCGTCTCGCTCGCATCCCGTGCCACGGCCGATGAGTGGGACTTCCTCAGTCGCGTGATGCTCGGCGACCTCCGCACCGGCGCGCTCGGCGGCGTTCTACTCGATGCGGTGGCCCGCGCCTCCGGCCGGCCGGCGGCGACCGTGCGGCGCGCGGCGATGCTCTCCGGTGATCTCGGCGAGACCGCGCTGATCGCACTCACGGGAACTGCGGAGGACCTGGAGGCCGTGGGCCTGCGCGTGGGTCGGCCGGTGCTGCCGATGCTCGCGGCCAGCGCGCCTACTCCGAGCGCTGCGCTGGAGACCACCGGCGAAGCTCGCGTCGAGTACAAGCTCGATGGTGCGCGCATCCAGGTGCACCGCACGGGCGATGAGGTGGCCGTCTACACCCGCAGCCTCGCAGACATCACCCATCGTGTGCCTGAGATCGTCGACGTCGTCCGCTCGCTGCCCGCCCGGGATCTCATCCTCGACGGTGAGACCCTCGCCCTCGATGAGGACGGCCGGCCTCGTCCGTTCCAGGACACGATGTCGCGCTTCGGGGCCGATGTCGCACGTGACCTCGCCCTGCGACCCTGGTTCTTCGACCTGCTGCATGTCGACGGGCGCGACCTGATCGACGAACCCCTTGCCACACGCCTGGACGAACTCGAGCGCGTGGCGGGGGCATGGCGGATGCCGGGCATCGTCACCGCCGATGCGCATGCCGCTGAAGAGCTCTCCCGTGAGGCGCTCGCGGCCGGCCACGAGGGCGTCGTCGTCAAGGCGGTGGACTCGGCATACACAGCGGGCCGTCGCGGAAAGTCGTGGGTGAAGGTCAAGCCCGTCCTCACCTACGACCTGGTCGTCCTGGCCGCCGAGTGGGGGTCGGGCCGGCGTCGGGGTATGCTCTCGAATCTCCATCTCGGAGCACTGGACCCGGCGGGGGAGTTCGGCGATCCGGGCGGACTCGTCATGGTCGGCAAGACCTTCAAGGGGCTGACCGATGAGCTGCTGCGCTGGCAGACGGAGACGTTTCCGGCGCACGAGATCCACAGCACGCCGTATGCGGTCTTCCTCCGGCCCGAGTTCGTGGTCGAGATCGCGATCGATGGCGTCCAGCGCTCGACGCGATATCCGGGCGGCGTCGCCCTACGCTTCGCGCGTGTGAAGGGGTACCGGCCGGACAAGACCGTCGCCGATGCCGACACCATCCAGAGCGTGCGGGCGCTGCTGCGCGACTGACGAGTGGGGGCGTTCGGCGCGTTCACCCGTGAGCGCGGACGGTCAGGAGGTCGGGCACACCGCGCCGGTGCGGACCGCGCGGAGCGCCGCCTCGGCCAGATGCACGGCACGAGCCCCGTCCTCGGCCGCGACCGCTGGGACGGCCCCCTCCCGCACGGCCAGCGCATCGCGGAGCTGACGCGTGTACGGATTCTCCCCCGGGATCGCGGACGTGGGATCCGAGGAGCCGGCCTCCACGAGCGGCCAGTTCAGCGATCCGGCCGAACCGTCGATCGCGAAGCCGGCGTGAAACGGACGAGGCTGACCGGTCCAGCCGCCATCGATCGTGCTGACCAGCCCGCTCTCGTGTTCCAGCACCAGCCGGGCGAGATGCCGCCGCCGCACGGGATCGGACTCCTCGGTTCCCGAGATGCGCACGATGCGCCCGAGCATCCACTCCGCGACGTCGAGGTCGTGGATCAGCAGGTCCATCACGGCTCCGCCCGATGCGGCGTGATCGTGGAACCACGGCGCATCCGGGCCCTCGCCGATGCGAGTGAACGACGCCGAGAGCACTGTGCCGATGCGTCCGGCGTGGATGTCATCGCGCGCGTGTGCCCACGGGGACATGGCGCGGACGACGTGGGCGGGGTAGAGCATGACCTTCGCGTTCCGCGCGGCCTCGACCAGTGCGTCGGCCGCGGCGCCGGTGCGCGCCAGAGGTTTTTCGCACACCACGTCCGTGCCCGCTTCAACCGCCGCGAGCACGTACTCCGGGTGGGTGAGGGTGGGTGATGTGACATCGAGCAGCTGCGCCCCGGCCAGCAGGTCCGCGAATGACGAAGCCGTGCGGGCACCGTATGTCGCCGCGAAATCCCCAGCAGACCGCGGTGACCAGACCACGGGCTCCACGCCGAGTGCTCGCCACGATTCGAGGTGCCGCACCGCCATACTGCCGGTGCCGACGATGCCGACCTCGATGTCCGACCTCATCCCGTGACCTCCGCGTCTCTTCGGTGTTCGTCGAACACATGATCCAGGATGATCCGGGCTGCGCCCAACAATCCGGCCTCGGTTCCGCCGGCGGAACGGGCGATATCCACCCGTTGCCCGCTCTGATCTCTCAGAGAGCGCGCAGGGGGCGGACGTAGGCGTCGCCGGTGCGAGAGCGGCCCGAAGCCGAGACCGTGAAGCGGATCACGTCCGGCAGGTAGCGGTCATCGCTGGCCTCGAAGATGCGCCCGTCGGCGTCGTGGCTGATGCGGCGCAGGCGCAGGATGGGGGAGCCGAGCGGCACCTGCAGCAGTTCGGCGTCCACCTCGTCGGCAGCGACGGCGTCGATCTCATGGTCGATGGAGAAAGAGGGATGCCCGCGCTGCTCGAGGTACTCGGTGATGGAGACGGCGTCCAGATCGGTTTCGAAGAGGACCCGCCCCACGTCTTCGAGGAAGGTGAGACGTTCGAGCATGGCCGGGCGCCCGTCCAGGTGGCGCAGGCGCAGGACCTCGACGATCGGAGCGCCGGCTTCGACGCCCAGCAGTGCCGCCTTCTCCGGTCCGGCGCGTCGGAGCGACACCTCCTGGGTATCCGCTCCGGGGACGGCGCCGATGCCCTCTGCCCAGCGCGTGAAGGGGATGGACACGTCGACCGCCTGATTGGGCTTGCGGGAGGTGACCCGGGCGGGGCGTCCCCGGCCCGTCTCGATGAGTCCCTCCTGACGAAGGGTCAGCAGGGCGTTGCGGATCGGGCCGCGCGAGGTGTTCCACTGCTGGGCGAGTTCCGCCTCGGTGGGAACGTCGGCGCCGGGCGCGAGCAGGCCGGAGAGGATGCGCTCGCGCAGCTCGTCCGCGATCTGCTTGTACACCACTTCGGCCATGCCGCCATCCTATGAGCCGCCCCGATGCCTTGCGGGCGCGCGGGGGGAGCGCGTGGGTGTCGTTCACCGGATCGACAGTTAGGTGAACAAGTCGCGAACTGTTCCGAGATAGGTATACATCTCGCGGAGCGGCGTGTCAGTCTGTCCGAGGTTCCATCCGTCACCGAAAGGCAATCATGAACCTCCGTGCAACCAAGGCGCCCCTCCTCCTCGCGGGCGCCACGCTGCTCGCCCTCGGCCTCGCCGCCTGCTCCGGCGACGCCTCGGCCTCCCCGGCCACCGACGGCGCCGCCTCCTCCGCAGAGGGCGGCTACGCGATCGACGAGAACACGCTGGTCTTCGGCGTCGTCCCCGACTCCGCCGCCACCCAGACCAACTATCAGCCCCTCATGGACTACATCGCCCAGGAGACGGGCAAGAAGGTGGAGTACCACGAGTCCACCGACTACGCCGCCCTCATCGAGGCCGCGATCGCCGGCAAGGTCGACGTGGCTTCCTTCTCCGGCTTCACGTACGTCACGGCAACCAACAACGGCGCCAAGCTCACCCCGATCTCCTCCATCGTCACCAAGGAGGGCCAGGAGCCGGGCTACTACTCCGAGGCCATCGTCCCGAAGGGCTCGGACATCAAGACGATCGCGGACATGAAGGGCCACAAGGTCTGCTTCGTGGACCCGTCCTCCACCTCCGGCTACCTCTTCCCCTCCTACAACCTGCTGAACGCGGGCGTGGACCCGGAGAAGGACATCACGCCGGTGTTCGCGGGCAAGCACGACGTCTCTGTCGCGAAGGTCGGCGAGGGCAAGGAGTGCGAGGCGGGCTTCGCCGAGGACAGCGAAGTCGCCAAGAGCGACAAGGTCGAATCGATCGACAAGACGATGGTCCCCGGCGCCCCGCTGGTCTACTCGACGACGCTGCCGAAGGAGACCTCCGACAAGCTCGTCGAGATCCTCTCCGACGTGACGATCGACCAGATCATCGACGCCGGCATCACCAGCGCCGACACCGAGGGCTTCCGCAGCGTGTTCTACGAGACCAAGCCGGTCGACGACGCGTACTACGACCTGATCCGCGACATCTGCAAGAAGACCAACGCGACCCAGTGCCAGGCCTGATCCGAGACCATCGGATCCGCACGAATCACGAGAGATAGAGCATGAGCGACGCGGCGACCTCCCCCATCATCGAGGCCACGAACCTGACTCGCGTCTACGGTGCCACCACGGCGCTGGACGACGTGAGCCTCACGATCGATCGCGGCGAGATCGTCGTGCTGCTCGGTCTCTCGGGATCTGGCAAGTCCACCCTCCTCCGGCACCTGAACGGCCTCGAGACCCCCACGTCCGGGTCCGTCCAGGTGCTGGGGGAGGAGGTGCCCTCCCTCTCCGGACGCAAGCTCCGATCCCTGCGCTCGCGGGTCGGCTTCATCTTCCAGCAGTTCGAGCTGGTGCCCTCCCTCAGCGTGCTGGAGAACGTGCTCACCGGCTCGCTCAGCACGGTGCGTGGGCCACGCCTCGGCCTGTTCTCCTATTCCCGTGCCGCCAAGCTGGCGGCACTCGGCCACCTCGATCGCGTCGGCCTGCTCGATCGGGCCTATCAGCGGGCCGACACCCTCTCCGGAGGTCAGCAGCAGCGCGTCGCCATCGCTCGCGCGCTCATGCAGAACCCCGAGGTGCTGCTGGCCGACGAGCCGGTCGCTTCCCTCGACCCGGAATCCAGCGAGCAGGTGATGGGCCTCATCCGCCAGATCGCCGCCGACGACGGTCTCACCGTGCTCTGCACCCTCCACCAGGTCGACCTCGCCATCTCCTGGGCCGATCGCATCGTGGGTCTTCGGCACGGCCAGTTGGTGCTGGACCTCCCGAACGATGGACTCACCAAGGCGCAGGTCATGGAGATCTACGGCCGCGTCGCCACCACCACCGCCGAGCTGGCCGCGGTGCAGACGGAGCTGCTCGGCGGCGAGCTCACCTCGGAGTCCGTCGCGTGAGCACGGCCACCGCCCCGGCGTCGCTGCGCCCGGCCGCCACGGCCGGTGTTGCCGAACGCGCCCCGAAGCGGCCGATCAGTCCCGAGCGCATCTCGGCTGCCGTCACCCTCGTGGTGATCGCCGGTCTCGCCGTCGCCTCGCTGGCCGAGGTGAACATCTCCCTCCCCGGAATGCTGGCGAGCTGGTCCAACGCGGAGCACTTCTTCAGCCGCGTCGGCTCGCTCTCCTTCCCCGAGTTCGGCGACCTGCTCGGACAGATCGCACTCACCCTCGGACTGGTGCTCTCGGGCACGCTCCTGGCAGCGGTTATCTCGGTCCCGGTCGCCTACCTCGCTGCATCCAACACCACGCCCTCCGGCGCCTGGCGCGCCGCCGCCCGCTTCATCGGCGTGTTCACGCGGGCGCTGCCCGATGTGGTGCTGGCGATGGTGTTCGTGCTGATGTTCTCCCTCGGGGCCCTGCCCGGCATCCTCGCCATCGGCATCCACTCCGTGGGCATGATCTCCAAGATGTTCGCGGACGCCATCGAGCAGATCGACGAAGGGCCGCGCACGGCGATCCGCGCCGCCGGCGGATCGAAGCTGCAGCAGTTCTCCGCGGGTATCCTGCCGCAGGTGCTGCCCAGCTGGATCGCCACCGTGCTGCACCGCAACGACATCAATCTGCGCGGGTCCGTGGTCCTCGGTTACGTGGGGGTCGCGGGCCTCGGCCTCGAGATGTCGTACGCCTTCAAGGCGCTGAACTACGGGCTGGGCCTGGGGATCGCGCTGGTCATCTTCATCCTGTGCGTGGTGATGGAGATCGTCTCCTCGTCGGTGCGTGCTGCCATGCTCGGGCGCGATGCGGCCCAGCGCACCTGGGCGGACCGCCTCGTCGCACGCGTGCGTCGCAGCCCATCCGCATCGGCTCCCGTCGCCCGCACGCCCGCCTGGGCCGCCAGCCCCGTCACGGCGCTGCGACGCCCCTGGACCGCCGCGCGCGTGCGCAACGTGGCCGCGGGCTGGATCGCCGTCGTGCTCGTCATCGCGGGTGTCTGGGTGTGCCAGATCAACTGGGGCGACTTCCGCTCCGTGTGGGCGCGGATCCCGGAGGTGGCTGCGCAGTTCTGGCCGCCGAACTTCGGCGCGTACGGCGTGGACAAGATGCTCGAGGCGATGCGCCAGACCGTCGCGATCGCGCTCGCGGCGACGCTGCTCACCCTCATCCCGTCGGTGATCCTCGGCTCCCTCGCTGCCCGCAACGTGGCCCCGAACCCCGGCACCCGAGGAGTGGCGCGCTTCCTGCTGGTCGGCATCCGCGGCATCCCGGAGCTGATCCTCGCCATTGTGCTCATCGTCATCACCGGACTCGGCATGCAGGCCGGCACGATCGCGCTCGCGGTGGGCGGCATCGGACTGCTCGGCAAGCTGCTCGCGGACTCGTTCGAGGAGGTGCGACGAGGTCCCGAGCTGGCACTCGTGGCCACCGGTGCCACACGCCTGCAGGTGTACGCCGGTGCGACCGTGCCGCAGGGCACGCGCGCCATCATCGGGCACGTGTTCTACATGCTCGACACCAACGTCCGCGCCGCCACCATTCTGGGTGTGGTGGGCGGCGGGGGAGTGGGCTACTACCTGCTCAACGCCAGCCAGGGCGCCAACTACGGGATGGTCACCGCGATCGTCCTGATGATCCTCGTCACCGTGCTGGTGATCGAAGGACTGTCGATGTGGATGCGGAAGGTCTTCCGATGAACAGCTCTTATGACGTCGCCATCGTCGGTGCGGGAATCGTGGGCCTGGGCGCCGCGTACGCCGCGGTCCGTCGGGGTCAGCGGGTGATCGTGATCGATCGGTCGGCCGAGCCCAACGGCGCCACCATCCGCAACTTCGGACACCTCTGCATCGGGGCGCAGACCGGTCAGGCCCGGCGCTACGGTGACAAGGCCCGCGGAATCTGGCTGACGCTCGCTCGCGAGGCAGGGTTCTGGCTCCGCGAGTCGGGGACCCTCGTGGTCGCCCGCCACGAGGACGAGCTCGCGCTGCTGTCGGCCGCTGCCGAGTCGGGCGGGATCGACGTGCTGTCAGCCGCAGAGACAGAGGAGCGGATCCCGCTCGCCCCCGGAGTGGCCATCGGTGGCGCGCACATCCGCACCGATCTGCAGACCGACCCGCGCACGGCCGCCGCGGCGATCCGTCGTTACCTGGCGGAGCGGGGGGTGGAGTTCCTGCTTCGTACGTCGGTCGGATCGGTGTCGGAAGGCGAAGTCGTCACCTCCCGGGGGACGATCACAGCCGGGCTCGTCGTCGTCGCGGTGAACCACGACATCGACCAGCTGCTTCCCGATCTCGCCGAGGCGGCCGGCGTGCAGCGCTGCGGGCTGGACATGCTGCGCGTGCGAACCGATCTGCGATCCCCCCTCGATGCGCCGCTGCTGACCGGCTGGTCGCTCACCCGCTATGGACGCTTTGCCGAACTGCCCGAAGTGGTGGCCGTGCGGGAGCGGCTCCACGCCGAACGTCCCGACCTCGCCGCCCTCGATCTCAATCAGATGTACACGCAGCTGCCCGACGGCACGCTGATCGTCGGTGACACCCACGTCCGCGGAGGCAGTATCGAGCCGTTCCAGCCGGAGGGTGCCGGCGACCTCCTGCTCACGGAAGCCGAGACGCTGTTCGGATCGCCGATGCAGGTGATCGAGCGCTGGCAGGGCGTGTACGCCAGCGCGCCGGAGGACTTCCTCGTCGACATCACCACTCCCGGCATCGCGGTGCTCACCGCGACCACCGGGATCGGCATGACGACCGGTCTCGGTCTGGCCGAGACCACGCTCGCCCCTCTGCTTCCCGCCCTGGCCACGGCCTGACGGCACCCCCTCCGAAGAAGGAAACATGACCAGCACCCCCATCGAACTGATCGTCCTCGACATGGCGGGCACCACGGTGCGCGACGACGGCGTGGTCGAGCGCGCATTCCAGCGCGCTGCCGAGGCCACCGGCGTCGCTGCCGCGCATGGCTGGGACGCCGCGCTGCAGTACGTCCGCGACACCATGGGCCAGTCGAAGATCGACGTCTTCACGCACCTCGCCGGCGGCGATCGCACCCGCGCGGAGGAGGCGACGGCGGCGTTCGAGGCCGCGTACGCCGAGCTCATCGCGACCGACGGTGCGGAGGCGATTCCGGGTGCCGAAGACCTGTTTCGTGCACAGCGTGCCGCGGGGCGCATGGTGATCTTGACCACGGGGTTCGCACCCGTCACGCGGGACGCCATCATCGATGCGCTCGGGTGGCGGGAGCTGATCGACGGCGCGCTGTCGCCTGTCGACGCGGGTCGCGGGCGCCCGTACCCCGATCTGGTGCTGGCCGCCGCCTTGCGCGCGCGGGTGTCGTCGATGTCCGCCGTCGCCGTGATCGGCGACACCGCCAGCGACGTCGGCTCAGGCACTTCGGCGCGGGCGGGACTCGTGATCGGTGTCACCAGCGGTGCTCACGATGAAGAGGTGCTGGCCGCCGCCGGTGCCGACGTCGTGCTCGGCTCCGTCGCCGAGATTCGTGACGTCCCCGCACTGGCGGTCTGAGCCGGTGGCGACTGTGCCGCCGACGGCCGTTCTCCCCCCGGCGTCACCGATGACCGACGTACGTCTGTCGCCCGCGGCGCTGGCACAGGTGTGGATCGGCGAAGGACGACCACACGAGACCATCGCCGTGCCGGGCGTGGTGCTGGCAGCGGGGGATGCCCTCGTGCAGGTGGAGCTGGCGACCGTCTGCGGCTCCGACGTCCACACCGTCTCCGGTCATCGGGCGGCTCCCGTGCCGCTCGTGCTCGGTCACGAGTACGTGGGGCGCATCACCGCGCTCGGGGCTGACGGGGCCCGCGCTGCCGATGGCAGCCGCCTCAACATCGGTGACCGCGTCACGTGGTCGATTTTCACGGCCTGCCGCTCGTGCGACCGGTGCCGCCGTGGCGTTCCGCAGAAGTGTCGTGCGCTGCGCAAGTACGGGCATGAACGCGTCGAAGCGCACTGGGAGCTGACCGGCGGCTTCGCCACGCACGTGCATCTGCGCGCGGGAACGGCGATCGTCCGCGTGGCCGAAGAGCTCCCCGGATCGGTGCTCGCCCCGGCCGCGTGCGGCACCGCGACCGCGTGGGCCGCGGTCACCGCGCTGGACGAGGTGATCGACCTGGACGGCGCCGTGCTGCTGATCAGCGGAGCGGGACTCATCGGGTTGACGGCCACCGCGATCGCCACCGAGCGCGGGGCGCGCGTGATCGTCAGCGACCCGGACCCGCGTCGCCGCGAGCAGGCGCTTCGCTTCGGCGCCGCGGGCGTGCACACGCCGGGGGAGGATCTGGCGGAGATCGTCGCCGGGCTCTGCGAGAGCGAGATCCACGCGGTGCTGGAGGCCTCCGGCGCACGCTCCGCCGTGCTCGCCGCGTTCGACGCCGTGGCGGTGGGCGGTGCGATCGCGCTCGTCGGCAGTGTCTTTCCGACCGAGTCGGTGCCGCTGGATCCGGAGCGCATCGTGCGCACCTGTCTGACAGTGCGCGGCATCCACAACTACGCACCGCGGGATCTCGTCGACGCGATCGCCTTCCTTCGCGGCTCGGCCGGACGCTATCCCTTCGAGTCGCTGGTCGGCGCGGTACTGCCGTTGTCCCAGCTCGACGACGCGATCACACTCGCCCGCAGTGGCGAGCACGTCCGCGTCGGCATCGATCCGCGCCGCTGAGGCGGCTCAGACCTCGTCGCGCCAGGAGTGCTGCGGCTCGTACCCCAGCATCCGGCGCGCCTTGTCGATGGACAGCAGCGTGGTGTGTTCTTCGATGTCGCCGCGAACCGGGACATCAGGGAAGACGGCGGCGAGCAGCGCACTGTTCGGCGTCGTCATCACGGTGTCCGCCGCTGCGATGATGTAGGCGTTCAACCCGGGGATCGCGGCCTCCAGGGCGCGTTCCACGGCCTGCGCACCGTCACGGGCGTCGATGTATCCCCAGAGGTTCCACTTTCTCAGCAGCGGATCGGCGTCGAACGAGGGGAAGCGTGCATAGTCCTCGGGCACCATCACGTTGGAGAAGCGCAGCGCCGAGATCGACACGTCGGGGTGCCACCGGGTGAGCTGGACCGAGAGCTGCTCTTCCAGGTGCTTGGAGAGCGAGTAGGTGGATTCGGGGCGTGCGGGGTACTCCTCGTCCACCGGGACGTAAGGCGGCGGAACATCGAACGGGAGGCCCAGCACGGTCTCACTCGATGCCGTGACGATGCGGGTGATACCGAGGCGCACGGCGGCCCACAGCACGTTGAACGTCGCCGTGATGTTGTTGTGGAACGTCGCGACGTCGGCGCGGATGCCGGGCGCCGGGATCGCGCCCAGATGCACGACGGCATCGAAGCCGTCGTGGGTGTCCCCGACCGCGGTGAGCGCGTCGATCACCTGGCCGTAGTCGGTGAGGTCGACCTGGACGAAGTCCGGGGCTCGCGTTCCCACCGCGTCCAGCCCGATCACGGTGTGTCCGCTCGCCCGGAGTTCGCGGCCGACGACGGTTCCCAGCTTGCCGGAGGCTCCGGTGAGTGCAATGCGCATAGCTACACCGTAGGCCCTCGATCGCCCAGGGCGTCACGGACGGCGGCCACACCCTGCTGCAGCCGCGCGGCGATGGCCGGCGCGTCCTCGCGGTCTCCGATGTGGACCACGGCGATCGCCGCGGGTCGTTGTCCGCGCACGCGCAGCGGCACGGCGATGGCGCGAACCGTCGGGATCACCTCGTCATGACTGGTGGCCCACCCGCGCTCGCGGAAGAGGTCCACCTCGGCGACGAGATCCGCTGTCGGCGGGAAGGGCCACTGCTGTACCGGAAGCTCCGTGAGGATCGCCTTGCCGGGAGCGCCGCGCCACACCGGGTGGCTCGCGCCGGGATGCTGCACCATCGTGGCCACGGTGTGATGGGGTTCGACGCTCGCGAGAGTGACGCACTGGTCACGGTCGAGCACGGCGAGGAAGCAGGTCATGCCGAGATCGTTCGCCGTCGCCGTGAGCTCGGGAAGGGCGGCGGCCTGCAGGTCCCGCGACACGGCCGCCGCCAGGGAGGCGAGCCGCGGCGCCAGCGAGACGAGACCCGCCGGATCACGGGAGACCAGGGCGTGCTCCTCCAATGTGCGAAGCAATCGGTACACGATCGAGCGGTGCAGCTGCAGCTCCGTCGCGAGGTCGTCGATGGTCATCGCGGATGAGGCGTCGGCCAGCACCTCCAGGATGCGGACGCCACGGCTGAGTGTCTGCGACGGGGGAGCGGATGCGGTCATGTCTCTCGCCTCTTGCGGCCGGGATCACGCGGCCCTATTCTTGCCGCGTTCAATATGAGAATTCCAGATTCGCATATCGAACACAAGCCGAAGATCGACACTGTTGTCGAAGGGATCGTGACGATGCAGTTCCACCACCACGGGTACGTCTCCGGGGATCCGCGGGTTCGTCCCGCAGCAGGCACCGGAGTGGACCGCCCCGATGAGCTGCCGGACGAGATGGATGTCCTCATCGTCGGCTCGGGCCCGGCGGGCATGCTCCTGGCCGCGCAGCTGACCGAGTACCCCACGGCGACCACGCGACTCATCGAGCGCCGGCCGGGTCGTCTCGTGATCGGTCAGGCCGACGGCATCCAGGCGCGCAGCAACGAGACCTTCCAGGCGTTCGGCTTCGCCGAGGCGATCATCGCGGAGGCGTTCCAGCTCACCGCGATGAACTTCTGGGCGCCCGATCCCGAGCACCCCGAGAACATCATCCGCACCGCCCGGGAGGCGGACGACCCGCACGGCATCAGCGAGTTCCCGCACATGATCGTGAACCAGGCGCGCGTGCTCGACTACTTCGCCGCCTACGCGAAGAACGGCCCCGCCCGCATCGAACCGGATTACGGCTGGGAGTTCCTGGACCTCCAGGTCGGGGAGGGGGAGTACCCCGTCACAGTGCACGTGCGCGGCACCGCCGGCGAGCAGGAGGGCATCACGCGCACCGTGCGCGCGAAGTACGTCGTGGGCGCGGACGGCGCCCGGTCGCGGGTGCGCGACGCCATCGGCCAGAAGCCCGTCGGAGATCAGGCCTTCCACGCCTGGGGTGTGATGGACGTGCTGGCCAACACCGACTTCCCCGACATCCGGACGAAGTGCGCCATCAACTCCACGCACGGCAGCATCCTGCACATCCCGCGCGAGGGCGGGTACCTGTTCCGCAGCTATGTGGATCTGGGTGAGGTCTCGCACACCGACAATCGCGCGGTGCGGGAGACCAGCATCGAGCAGATCATCGCGAAGGCGAACGAGATCCTGCACCCCTACTCGCTGGACGTGAAGAACGTCGCGTGGCACAGCGTGTACGAGGTGGGCCACCGGGTCACGCCCAAGTTCGATGACGTGCCGGAGGAGCTCACCGGCTCGCGCACACCGCGGGTGTTCATCCTGGGCGATGCGTGCCACACGCATTCGGCGAAGGCGGGGCAGGGCATGAACGTGTCCATGCAGGACGGCTTCAACCTGGGATGGAAGCTGGGCCAGGTGCTGGAGGGGCGCAGCGACGCTTCGCTGCTGGACACCTACTCGGGCGAGCGGCAGGTGATCGCGCAGAACCTCATCGACTTCGATCGCGAGTGGTCGGCCATGATGGCGCGCAAGCCGGAGGAGTTCTCCAGCCCGCAGGAGCTCGCGGACTTCTACACCACCACGGCGGAGTTCCCCGCGGGCTTTCGCACCCAGTACGTCGCGTCCCCCATCACGGGCGACATGTCGCACCAGGATCTGGCGACGGGGTTCCCGGTGGGCAAGCGATTCAAGTCGGCACGCGCGGTTCGTGTCGCCGACGCGAATCCCGTGCACCTGGGCCACCACGCCCGCGCCGACGGCCGCTGGCGCATCTACGTCTTCGCCGACGCCGATGGTGCACCGGCCACGTCCGAACTCGCGTCCTGGCTGGCGGAGAGCGATGACTCCCCGGTGTTGCGGTTCACGCCCCGGGAGGCGGACGTGGACGCCGTGTTTGACGTCAAGGTGATCTACCAGCAGCCCTACACGGGCGTGGACCTCGCCCGGGTGCCGGCGATCTTCCTGCCGCAGACCGGTCCGTTCCAGCTCACGGACTACGAGAAGGTCTACGCCGTGGATCCGGAGCGCGGTGACATTTTCGACGAGCGGGGCATCTCACGCTCGGGTGCGATCGTGGTGGTGCGACCCGATCAGTACGTCGCCCACGTCCTGCCGCTCACCGCCCGCGAGGAACTGACCGGTTTCTTCGCCGGCAACATGTTGCCGCAGCGCTGAGCCCCGTTCATCGCGCGCACTTCGCTCCGATCCTGCGGGTTCTGGCGCCATGTGCGCGCGATGAAACAGATGCCGTGACGTCGATATGGGTCGTGCACATATGTGCAGAATCCGGCGGGACTTCACCCGGGATCTCCTGCGCCGAGTACGTTGAGCCGCACCTGGGAAGTCGCTGAACGCCCAGGGTCCCCCCAACAACGACGTTAGGAATCCGATGAAACGCATCGTCGCGCGCAACAGCTTCTGGCTGGTCCTGTCGCTCGTGCTCTTCCTCCTCTCCGGTCTCGGATCAGCCCTCGTTCAGACCGCCGGCGGTTCCGTGGCCATGAAGACGCTCACGTGGGAGACCCCGAGCGGTCTCACCCAGAGCGCCTACCTGTTCGTGCCCCAGGATGCTTCGGCCGAGGACCCGCGACCGGCCATCGTGCTAGCCCACGGGTACAACAACCAGAAGCAGATGCAGGACAACAACTACGTCGAGCTCGCCAAGCGCGGGTACGTCGTGATGTCCATCGACCGCTATTCGCACGGCGACTCGTCGACCCAGACCGCGGCCGCGGCGATGACCCTCGCCGACAACGCGGCAGGAGTGTACGACGCGGTGCTGCTGCTCAGCGGGCTGCCGTACGTGGACGCCTCGCAGATCGCCGTGAGCGGACACTCGATGGGCTGCATGTCCTCCAACGCGGCGATCGCCCTCGACAACGAAGCGCCCGAACAGCTCATCGCCGCCGCCTACCTCGTCGACTGCAGCCCCGTGACGACAGACGCTGATGGTGCGTTCGCCGACGTCTACGGCGGGCGCGATGTCGCGGTCTACGCCGACCAGTACGACGAGTTCTTCTTCCGCTCGTACGACGCGGACGGTGCGCTCGTCACGACGCCGCGCGAGTACCTGTCGACCGTGGAGGCGCAGTCCTTCCTGCACTTCGGCGCTGACCCGGCCGGGGAGGACGCGCGCGAGTCGTACACGTCCTACACCCAGCAGGTCGATGGCCGGGAGGCGATCCGCCGCATCGACAACGCGGCGGAGATCCACCCGTGGGCGACGTTCTCGGCCACGGCAGCGCACGACATCGTGTCCTTCTTCGATGAGGCGTTTGGCGCGCCCCACCCGATCGACGCCTCGTCCCAGACATGGCAGATCAAGGCGGCGTTCAACGGACTCGGACTCGTCGCGCTCGGCATCTTCGTCGTCGCCTTCTCGAAGGCTCTGCTCGGAACCCGGCTGTTCGCGGGTCTGCGCGCTGAATCCTCTCCGGCGCCCGCTGCGCCGCGGGGGCGGGACCTTGCCTGGCTCTGGGGATCGCTCGCGCTCTCCGTCGTCATCTCGGCGGTGAGCTTCCAGCTCCTCGCGCAGAGCCCATGGTCCGAGACCTTCACCTTCACCGGAACGCCCGGCATCAATCCGCAGGGACCGACGTCGTTCATCGGGCTGTGGGCCGCATTCAACGGCCTGGTCGCCGTCGGACTCATGTTCGCGTCCTACCGCCTGTTCGGTGTCCGAAACGGCCAGGACCTCCGTGCGATCGGCGTGCTCCCGGGGTGGCGCAGGTTCTGGCTCGGGGTCCTTCTCGCACTGATCGTCGTGGTCGCCTTCGTGCTCATTCTGTTCGCGACCGAGTACTTCTTCCAGTCCGACTGGCGCCTGTACGTGCTCGGCATCGCCACGTTCAATGCGGACAAGATCGGGCTGATCCTGCTCTACCTGCCGCTGTTCCTTGCGTTCTACGTCTTCAACTCGGTAGCGATGAACAGCTTCAACCGGTTCGCGGTGAACGGCCGGGAGTGGCTGAACACCCTCATCCTCGCCACGGTGAACGCGCTGCCGGCGATCATCCTCGTGGCGATTCAGTACATCACCTTCGGGGTCACCGGCGAGCTCGCGTGGCATGACGGAGAGTCCCGCATCGCCGGGATCTGGCTGCAGTTCGTGATCCCGTTCCTGTTCGTGGCGGTGATCATCTCGCGCAAGATCTACCGCTCGACGAACAACCCCTACATCGGCGGGGTGATCATGGCGGCGATCGCGACGATCAGCAGCGTCAGCACGACGATCACGATCGCCGGCTGATCCGCCGTTCATCGCGCGCAATTCGCTCCAGAACCCGTGGGATCGGAGCGAATTGCGCGCGATGAAGCGGCTTAGGCGGTGTGGTCTCGCACATCCCTCAGGAATGCTTCGACCGTCGTGCCGAGCGTCTCGATGCGCTGCAGGCGCGCGGCCTCGCGATCGAAGCCCGGATACGGCAGCGGCGGGAGCTTGCGGACGTTGCGCGAGCATTCGAACCCGCTGCAGACCAGCGTGCCCACGGTGTCACCGCGGCGTCCGGCATCACCCGCGCGCCGAGCGGCGAAGAGCACGACGTCGTTGGGCAGTGTGACATCGGTGCACCACGTGCACTGTGCCCGGCTGCGCGGTCTGGTGTCGCTCTGTCGCAGCATCACGCCGACCGGCTCGCCGTCGACGACGCCGACGACGTAGCCGATCTGCGGCTGCTTGCGATCGCGCCAGCCGAGGTAGTCGAGCTTGTCCCAGGAGAGGTCGTCGAACTCGGGCATGCTCGCGCGCGTGCGCTCGGAACGGGTGGTGTTGATGAAGGAGGCGCGGATCTGCGCCTCGGTGAGGTTCTGCATGGTCGTCTTTCGTCAGCGCCTCGCCGGCGGCCCGGTACGCGGGTAGCGTCGCGGGACCGCGGGGAGACGCGGTGTCGGTGAATACGCTCGGCGAACAGCGGAAACCGCTGTTCGCCGCGGGGACGTTCGCCATCGAAGAGGGGCGAACCGTGAGGCTGCGCTGCATTCAGCCGAGCCGGTGCGGGCACGACGCCGGCCATCACAGGAGTGAGGCGGCGATTCGGAGAACCGGTACCGGAGGGTCGATCAGCGCGCGAGGCGCGCGCCTCTGTCCGCGGCGCGGAGAACGCCACGGACCTCCCTGCTCCCGAACACGGGATTCATCGACGACATTCTTCGATGCTACTCCCTCGGTGCCGGGCAGGGGCTGTGCACTCTGCGCCGGCCCTCAGCGGGAAAGGACGAGAATGGAGGATCGTCCGTCGCTTCTCGACACGGACGATCCACGTTCGCCGACAGGAGTTCTGCATGTCCACCCTCTCCCGCCCTGCCCTCGCACGCCCGCGCACCGCGCTGCTGGTGGTGCTGGCTCTGCTCACCACGATGCTCGGCAGCCTGTTCGCGGCGGCTCCAGCCCTCGCACACGATGAGCTCGTGGCCACGACGCCGTCGGCGGGGGAGACGGTGACCACCGCGCCCACTTCGATCGGCCTGGAGTTCTCGCAGGAGATGTATCCGGAGGGGACGTTCGCGGAGGTGCGCGGTGAGGATGGCGTGGACTACGCCGACGGCACCCCGACCGTGGAAGGCACCATCGTCACCATTCCGCTGAAGACCGGTCTGCCGAACGGCGTGTACACCGTCAACTGGCAGATCACCTCCAGCGACGGTCACCCCACGCAGGGCGACTGGACGTTCACGCTGGCGGCCGAGCAGGCGCCGGCGACGGAACCGGCCACGGATCCGAGCGCCGACGCGACTGCGGCGACCGGAACATCGGCGCCGTCGTCGACCGGCGCGGCGACGCCGGCCTCGCCCGGGAACTCCGTTTCGCCATCCGCCGAGACCCCTGCGGACAGCGGATCCCCCGTGCTCGGGATCATCGTCGGAATCATCGTGATCGCCGCCGTGGTGGCGGTGCTGGGCGTCGTTCTGGTGCGGCGCCGCGCCACCCGTGGCTGAGTCCCGGAACGGGTCGCGGATGACGATTCCGCACCGATTCCAGGGCGCGCCGCAACCGCAATTGACACGTGGGTGGGCGGCTACGTAGCTTTTACCTATCGGGCGGACCTGCAGGACGAATCGTCATGCACGTCCGGTCGACATGATCTCCACCTGAACGACGACCTGTACGTTCGGGGGGTGAATCGGAAGTCCTGGGCAATCGGGACGGCTCGCTGAGACTCCGGTCGTGGCGAACCGTGCGCAGGAGGACGGATCCATCCGCGGAGACGCTCGACGAGGGCGGCTGTGGAGGTGCATGCATCCCCTCGCATCCACTGGCCCGCCGCCCTCGTCGAGCACCTACCTCCGCTCCGGCGACCTGCTCGCCGCCGGGCAGGCAGAAGCCCCTCGCACTCAGCGGTGCGAGGGGCTTCTGCCTGCGATCAGTCGGTGCCGCGAATGCCCTTGGTCGACGTGATGACGTCTGCCATCTTCTTGTCGAGGGCCTCGAAGAACATCGACAGCGGGAACTCGTCGTCCAGCACCGCGTCGGTGTAGCCCTTGGGTGCGCCGAGGAGGATCTCATCGGGCAGACCGCGGTTCCACTGCGACGCCGGGTGCGGGGTGACGACCGAGCGCACCAGATCGTACGCGGCCAGCCAGTGGACGGTCTTCGGGCGGTCGATCGAGCGCCAGTACAGGTCGTCGATCGCGTCACCGAGCGCCACCACGGCGTCGGGCAGGCGGTCCCACTCGACCGCCAGCGACACGTCGGTCCAGTGCAGCACGCCGCGCTGGTGCAGCCACGCGAACAGCAGCTGGCCGCCGAGCCCGTCGTAGTTGCGCACGCGCGTGCCGGTCAGCGCGAAGCGGAAGATGCGATCGAACAGCACGGCGTACTGCACCAGTGCCGCCTTCTCGAGCATCTGTTCCTCGGCCTCGGTGATCGCCTCGCCTGCGTCCTTGCGCGCCTGCAGCGCCCGCTGGATCTTCACGCTCTCGCGGAACGCGGTGAGGTCGCAGCGCATCTCCTCCAGCGAATAGAGGAAGAACGGCATGCGCTGCTTGATCATGAACGGATCGAACGGCAGGTCGCCGCGCATATGCGTCCGGTCGTGGATGATGTCCCACATCACGAACGTCTCCTCGGCCAGCTTCTGGTCGGTGAGCATCCGCGCTGCGTCCTCCGGGAGATCGAGCTTCGTGATCTCCGCGGCCGCATCCACCACACGGCGGTAACGCGCGGCCTCGCGATCCTGGAAGATCGCTCCCCACGTGAAGGTGGGGATCTCGCGCATCGACACGGTCTCGGGGAACAGCACCGCCGAGTTGGTGTCGTAGCCGGAGGTGAAGTCGATCAGACGGAGCGAGACGAACAGCTTGTTGCCGTAGTCGCCGGCCTCCAGCTCGGCGATGAACTCGGGCCAGATGACCTCGACGATCAGCGCCTCCACGTGGCGGTCGGGGGAGCCGTTCTGCGTGTACATCGGGAACACTACGAGGTGACGGATGCCGTCGATGCGGTGCAGCTGCGGCTGGAACGCCACCAGCGAGTCGAGGAAGTCCGGAACGCCGAAGCCCTCGTGCGCCCAGCGCCGGAAGTCGGCGACCAGGGCGGTCAGGTACTCCGCATCGTGCGGGAACAGCGGCGCGAGAGCGTCGACGGACGAGATGATCGTCTGCACCAGCTCGGTGGCGCGCGCGTGATCGGCGGGCTCGGGAACCGAGCCGTCCTTCACCTGCAGCGTCTGCAGCTCGGTGGCGGCACCCTTCAGGGCGAGCCACTGCGGCGAGTCCTCCACGCCGACTGCGCGGCCGTCCTCGACGACCTCGGGCTCTCCGACGACGGCCTTGTGCTCACGCGTTTCGTGGGTCTGGCTGATGGACATGGGAACCTCCGATCTCGAGGCTCGGGCCGCTGCACTGCGACGTGCTGCCACGTCTTATGAATGCGGCGGCGGGTGAATGGGTTGCGACGATCCTAGCCGGTTCCCCCTGACGACGGCTGAGTTCGGGGGCGTCCGGGCTCGGTTCGTTCCCCTCGATGCGGGGCGGATTTCGCACCTCCGACGCACGTTCGCGGTGTGTGGGGTATCCGCGAGTGCCGGCCCCGGACGCGGCCCGTACATCCGCAGACGGATGTGGCGTGAGCGCGGCTCCCGTAGCGTGGAGGGGTGTTCCGCACGCTACGCCGTTCCCAGCTGATCTGGGACATCGTCGGCGCCTCCCTGCTGCTGCTCATCGGGTGGCCGGTGATCGGCGTCGCCTCGGCGACGGGAATCGAACCCACCAATGGCTGGACGGCGTTCGGGGCGGTGCTGAGCGCAGTGTTCGCCGCTGCCGCGGCCGCGATCCGTCGTCTCTCGCCGCCGCTGGCCCTCATGGTGGCCTGGGTGGCGGCGTTGATAACGATGGCGTTCGTCCTCATTCCCGGCGTGATCATCCCCGTGGTCTTCATCGTGCTGTTCGCCACATCGGCGTACGGCTCCAAACGCACGATGTACTGGGGACTCGGATCGGTGATCGTGGGGTCTCTTCTCGCTTCCGCCTACGTCACACTCGCGACTCTCGCCGGTGCGTTCTACAACCCGTCCGGCCCCGCAGACAAACCCAGTCCCACCCTCGTCGCCGTGATCACGGCCGCGATGTTCGTCGCGTGCATCGCATCCATGGGGCTGAGCTGGGCCTTCGGCCTGCTGATGCGCAACCGCATCCGCACCCGACGAGTGGAGCGCGAGCGCGAGATCGCCGAGGCCCTGGCCGTCGCGGAACAGCAGCGCACGCAGATCGCGCGCGACATGCACGACGTGGTCGCCCACTCCCTGGCGGTGGTGATCGCTCAGGCGGATGGCGCCCGGTACGCGTCGGTGGCGCGCCCGGAGGCGGCGACCGAAGCCCTGCGCACCATCGCCAGTACGGCCCGCGGCGCCCTCTCCGATGTCCGGCTGCTGCTGACCCAGCTGCGCCACTCCCAGGCTGAGGGACCCCAGCCGACCCTCGCCGACCTGGAGATGCTCTACACACAGGTGCGCCAGGCCGGCGTCGATCTGCGCGTGGACGTGGACCCCAGTCCGCGTGCGGACCCGCCCGGCGCGATCCAGCTGGCGGTGTACCGGATCCTGCAGGAGGCCCTCACCAACGCGATGCGTCACGGGGACGACTCCGGAGTGGACGTCTACCTGTCGTGGCACCCGGATCGCGTCGATCTGGGGGTCATCAACGTGATCGATCCGCAGGAATCGTCCCGCCCCGGCGGGCACGGACTGATCGGTATGCGCGAGCGCGCTCAGCTTGTGGGTGGCACACTCGATGCGGGGGCTGACGTCGCCGACGGACGTAACCGCTTCGTCATCCGCGCCAGCATCCCGATCACCGAGATCGCAGAGGCGCCGGATTCGTCCGCCGCCACCACCAGCTGAGGAGCGTACGCATGACCGATTCGATCCGGGTCGTGCTCGTGGACGATCAGGCGCTGTTCCGTGCCGGCATCCGCATGCTGGCCGATTCGCAGCCGGACATCGACGTGGTGGGCGAGGCCGGGGACGGGCGCGAGGCGCTCGACGTCGTGGCGCGCACCCGTCCGGATGTGGTCCTGATGGATATCCGCATGCCCGTGATGGATGGGCTCACCGCCACCGCGGAGATCCTGCGCACGCCGGATGCACCGCGTGTGGTGATGCTCACCACGTTCGATCTGGACGAGGCCGCCGCCCGGGCCATCCAGCAGGGCGCGAGCGGGTTCCTGCTCAAGGACACCGAACCCGAGGCACTGCTGGCTGCCATCCGCACCGTCCACTCCGGCTCGGCCGTCATCGCCGCCGCCGCGACCCAGGATCTGTTCGCCCACTTCACCAGCCCGCAGACGATGCCGCTCCCCGCCGAGTACGAGACGCTCACCGAACGCGAGCGGGAGATCTTCGCGCTCGCGGCCCGCGGCCTCAGCAACGCCGAGATCGCGGCGCGGGAGTTCCTCTCCGAAGCCACCGTGAAGACGCACATCAGTCGCATCCTCACCAAGCTCGGCCTGCGCGACCGCGTGCAGCTCGTGGTCTTCGCCTTCGAACACGGCCTCGCCTGATTCGCCGCACGCATTCCGTCCGCTCACCACACGGCAAAACTCCCCTCGGTGGGCGACCATCCCCGCGTTGCGCCGTTTCTCGCCCACAGCGGAAGTCTCACGGGCGGGGATCGCGGATCATCCTCGGGATGTAGCGGGATCGGGCGCGGGAGCGATGCGGCTGAACCGCACGGCGAACGAGGCTGGAAGCATGCAGATCACGACCTCCGACCTCGGGCTCGCCGCCCGCGTCCAGCACCTTACCAAGACCTACGGTTCGGGTGAGGGCGAGGTCCGTGCGCTCGACGACGTGAGTGTCGGCGTGCGTCGCGGACAGTTCACCGCCATCATGGGCCCGTCCGGGTCCGGCAAGTCCACCCTGATGCACATCATGGCCGGTCTCGACTCACCGTCCACGGGCACCGTGTGGATCGGCGACACCGACATCACCGGCATGGGGGACACCGACCTCACGCTGCTTCGCCGTCGCCGCATCGGTTTCATCTTCCAGTCGTTCAACCTGGTGCCCACCCTGGACGTCGCGGGCAACATCCAGCTGCCCCTCGACCTCGATGGCCGCAAGCCCACGGCGGAGGAGACCGCGCGCATCGCGATGCTGGTCGACACCCTCGGGCTGCGCAGTCGCCTCACGCACCGTCCGCATCAGCTGTCGGGCGGTCAGCAGCAGCGCGTCGCCATCGCACGTGCGCTGGCCACCGCGCCCGATCTGGTGTTTGCGGACGAACCGACCGGAAACCTGGACTCCCGCACGGGGCGCGAGGTGCTGTCGCTCCTCGCCGCCGCGAGTCGCGAGCACGGCCAGTCCATCGCCATGGTCACGCACGACCCCATCGCCGCCTCGTACGCGGACCGCGTCATCTTCCTCGGTGACGGACGCATCGTCGCCGACAAGCCGCGCCAGACGCCGGAGCAGATCACCTCCTACATGCTCGCGGCCGAGGTGAACGCATGACCGCCGCCGTCCTCGCACCGGCGAAGAGCGCCGCGCCCTCGCTCGGCTGGCTGCGGGAGCGGGGGATGGGATCAAGCCTCCTCATCGCCGCGCTCAGCTCGGCATTCGGCGTGATCCTCGTCACCGTCACCGGCTACATCGGTGCGGTGATGATGGACAACCCGGTGCTCGGGGAGTCCGCCACCGCGATGTTCGTGGTGGTGATGCTGAGCGTGTTGCTGGTCGGCGTGGCCGTGTACGTGGCCTCCATCGTGACGGCCAACACGTTCGCCACCATCGTGGCCGGTCGTACGCGGCAGATCGCCCTGATGCGCCTGATCGGAGCATCGGCGCGATCCGAGCGCGCGGCCATCGCGCGCCAGGGTCTGGGTGTCGGTGTCATCGGTGCCGCGATCGGCCTGGTGCTCGCCACCTCCGCGGCCGCCATTGCGCTTCCCCTCGTGAACCGTGCCCTCGGCGTCGGCGAACTGCCGTTCAGCGTGCTGCAGCCGTGGATCGTCATCCCCGCCGCTGCCGTGGCTCTCACGACCTGGGCCGCCGCCTGGGTGGGCTCGCGCCGCGTGCTGACGGTGACGCCGCTGCAGGCGCTCGCCGGCTCCCAGGAGCGCACCGCGGACGATGTGCGCCGACCCGCGCGCACCGCTTCCGCCGTCTCCCTCCTGGTGCTGGGCATCGGCCTGCTGGTCGGGGGCCTGCTGTTCGGAACCTTCATCAACCCGATGGGCGTCGCCATCGCCTTCCTCGGCGGCGTTCTCTCCTTCACGGGCCTGGCGCTGGGGTCGACCTTCATCATGCCGCCGGTGCTCGCGCTGGTCGGGCGCATGTTCGGCTCCTCGCCCACCGCGAGGCTGGCGGCCGAGAACGCCATGCGCCATCCCGAGCGGTCGGCGCGCATGACGATCGGCGTGGTGATGGGCGTGACCCTGGTCACCATGTTCTCGGTGGCGAGCGAATCGGCCAAGGCGATGATGATGCGCGGCGCCGATTCGGAGATCGGCGCTCAGATCAGCCAGGTGATGGACAGCTTCGCCGCTGTGATGATGGGCCTGGTCGGCGTCTCCGCGATCATCGCGGCCGTTGGTCTCGTGAACCTGCTGACGATCGGCGTGGTGCAGCGCCGTCGGGAGCTGGGGCTGTTGCGCGCTCTCGGCTTCACGGCGAAGCAGGTGCGCCGCATGGTGCTGCTGGAGGCGGCGCACATCTCGATCGCCTCTCTCGCCACCGGCCTCGTGCTGGGGGTGGCCTACGGCTGGATCGGCGCGCAGTCGACGCTCGGCTCGCTCCCGGTCCCGCCCGAGATGACCACGCCGAACTTCATCCTGCCGACCATCCCGTGGACGCTCATGCTGGGGGTGGTGGCGGCCACTGCACTCCTGACGGTCGTCGCCTCACTCGCTCCGACACGGCTCGCCACGCGCGTGGTTCCCGTTGAGGCCCTCGCCACGGACTGAGGAGGTGCGTCCCGCCAATCCGGTGACGTGATCGCGGCCTGAGAACCGGGCTCATGCGGCGACCGAGGTGCTGTGTCCTCCTCGATCGCCGCATGACCTGTTCCGGCGCATCTCCCGGAGCCCGGCTCGGGCCTCGGGGACGGTCCGGCGTACGTCAGCGGACGTCGCGGATCATGCGAAGCTCCCGCAGCGATGCGCCGGCTCGTTCCTCGACCTTCTCGGCCCCGTCGAAGGCGAACCCGTTGCGTCGATAGAACGCCTGAGCGCGCGGATTGTCGTCCAGCACCCAGAGTGAGGTGGGGCGAGAGAGCGCAGATGTCACGTCCAGCAGTGCCTGCCCGACGCCCGTCCCGTAGGCGTCCGAGAGCACGTAGAGGGCGTACAGCTCGGTGTGCTCCGTGATGTCTGCGTCATCATCGCGGGAGGGGCCGATCGAGACGAATCCCACCACACGGCGGTCGTCATCCTCGGCCAGCCAGGATCGCCATGGCGCGTCCGATTCGGCCTCGGACTGCAGGATGCGCTGCCACGAGGCGGTGCGGTCCGGGACGGAGAGGCCGTCCAGCAGCTCCTGCGGCATGCGCCCCGTGTACGCCTCGCGCCAGGCGCGCACATGCACGCCGGCGAGAGCCGCCGCATCGGTGAGGACGGCCTGGCGGATGCGGAAACTCGAAGGGGTCACGATGCGCCAGCGTAGCTCCGCGGCGATGTCGGAGGCCCATGCCACACTGGGGCCCATGAGCATCGAGGTGCGACCAGCGGTCGTGTTCGAAGACGTTGCGGCCGTGGTCGGGCCGAAGAAACCGACGTCCAACGTGTGCTTCTGCCTGAGCTATCGCATCGGTAACAAGGAGAACGTCTCGCTGCGCGGCGAGGCGCGGGCAGACCGGGTGAAGGAACTCTGCGCCCAGGACCCGCCGCCCGGCGTGCTGGCCTATCTCGACGACACCCCCGTGGGGTGGGCCGCAGTGCATCCACGAGCGGGCACCAGCTTCGCCCGCAACCGGCTGATCCCGCACGTGGATGATCTCGACGTCTGGTCGCTGTGGTGTTTCCGTGTGAAGCCCGGATACCGCAAGCAGGGCGTGCTGCACGCGCTGGTGGCCGGAGCCGTGGAGCACGCGCGTGCCAGCGGTGCGGTCGCCATCGAGGGCTATCCCGTCGACAACGGCGGGAAGCCGGTGAACCTCACGATGGCCTATGTCGGCACACGCAGCCTGTTCGAGCGTGCGGGGTTCACCAAGGCCGCCGACACCGGCTCCGTTCTCGACGGCTTCCCCCGGGTGCTGATGCGGCGCTCGCTGGTCTGAGCCCGCATCCTGGGGCGGATGGTGGGTCTTCGGGCCCGATCCGCTCATCCCTGGTCTGTCCTGTCGATACCGGGGCCGATCACGTCAGGCAGCCGGCGATTCCTCGGGTGCGACCTCGGGATCGAACGCCCACGTGCGCGCCAGCCGCGTGATGCGGGCCTGGCGCAGCTGCCAGGATGCCCACAGCGTCGGCCACAGCACGGGTGCGGTCACACCGCGCACGGTGAGACGGTCGCGCCACAGCGTGCGATCCGGTCGTCCGGGAACGGGGCTCACCGCCATCTGGTGATCCCAGACGTCCAGCGACGCGAGCGGGCCCGTGAGCGGGATGCCGGAGTCGCGCAGGATGCGCACGCGCACCCCGTTCTCGTTGACTTCGCGGTCCGTCGTGTGGATCAGCTGCTTGCCGATGCCCACCGCGCCCCACATGCGCATCTCCACGGCGGTGTCGCCGCCGTGCTCGAGCTGTGTGGGGATCGGCGTCATCGGACGCAACGCGATGAGCGGGCTGTAGAGCTCGGCGAGCACCGCGGGAGAGTGCAGCGCGCGCCAGGCGGCGTCGGCGTCGCAGTCGATCTGGAACTTGAGCATCACGCGCATGCTCCCATCCTGCCGCGGTAGCCGGGGCGTCCGCGGTGAATAGCATGGAAGGATGACCTCCCCCTTCACGCAGGACACGTATCAAGTGCGCATGGACTGGGGGACTGCGGGGCTCGCCCGGCTGGCGCCCGCCGACGTGATCGTCGTGGTGGACGTCCTCCGCTTCTCCTCGGTCGTGTCCGAGCGCACCGCCGCCGGCGAGGAACTCGTGCTCGCGGATCTCGCCCCCCGGTCGCTGAACGGGGCCGCTGTCGCCGCACTCGGCGCGTCACAGCAGCACGAGCCCGTCGTCCTGATCGGAAGTCTCCGCAACGCCTCCGCCGTCGCCGATGCGATCGTCGAGCTGCAGAATCAGCGAGGTGCCCGAACTTCGGTGGCGGTGATCGCGGCGGGCGAGCTCACCTCGCGTGACGCGGACGCGCAGGTGCGATTCGCGGTGGAGGATCAGCTCGGCGCGGGCGCGATCATCGACGCTCTGAGCACCCGCGGGCTCGATCACACCTCACCGGAGGCGGCAGTCGCCGGTGAGGCATACCGCGCGCTTGGCGGTGCCGTTCGTCACCTGCTGGGTGCATCCGGATCCGGACGGGAGCTGATCGACCGGGACGAGCGCGCGGTCACCGCGGCAGCGGCCAGCGTCGACGCCGACCGGGTGGCCCCGCGGCTGCTGGACGGCATCATCCGGGGCTGACGCCTCTATTCCTCGCGCAGCGTGGCCACGGGGTCCTCACCCGGGGGCCAGGTGATGACGGTACGGATGTACCTGCCCGAGGACTCCGCGGGGAACGAGAACTCGGGACCGGGGAAGATCCAGGTCTGCGTCTCGCCGTAGACGAAGTCATCGCGGCAGGAATTCGCGTTCTCATACCCTGCTGTGTTCACGTCCGACCCGGAGAGCGTGATCGCGGAGACGCAGTGCAATCCATCCCGCTCCACAGCCCACAGCGCGGTGAGGCCCGAGATGGCGACCGGGATGGCGCTCCCGCTCCCATCGCCGCGTGCGGCCGCTCGCGTTCGCTCGACGATCGCGTTCGTCTCCAGCGCCGTCATCGTCACATCCTGCCAATCGGGCTCGAGCTGAGCCGGTCGCCCTTCTTGCCAGACCGCCTGGATCGTTCCGCGTGCCGTATATGACTCTCCCGACTTCGATGTCGTCCCGAGCTCAGCGGCGCCCGCCGTCTCCGCCACGCAGCCGAGGACGTCTGCGCCGCTCGGCTGGCTCTCATCGGGGATCGCCGCGATGACGAAACAGCGCGTCTCACCGTCCGCGGATCGCGCCTCCCAGACGACGCCTCCGAACAGCGTGCCGATGTAGAGGAGCGTGTCGGGGTCGGCCACCCGGGCGACTTCCACTCGCGCGGCGTTCAGCGTGGCGGCGATGGACTCGTCCACCGTGATCTGCGCCACGGCGTCTTCGCGTGTCTGCAGCCCGTTGTTCGCGGCCCATCCTGCGGCGAAGGTTGCCAGGAGCACAACCAGCGCGCCGACGGCCATCAGCGTGCGGGGGCGGCGCCGGGCTGAGGGGGCGTCCGCCTGCCGCCCCGGGCGCGACGCGCGAGGGGAGGGGCCGGGTTCCTGCGCGTCGAGCCGGCCGGCCGGCACGTCTGCGACCGCGGGCATCAGCTCGGCGAGTCGCCGTGCCTCGTCCGGCTCCAGGCCCGCCCCCGAGCGGCCGTATGCGGCCGCCAGCAGTCGTCGCCGTTCGTCGTCGGCAGCTTCTTCGGTCATCGAGCATCCCTTCCCCCCCACGAACACCCGCTACGGCTCCATCACGGGAGTCATCGTGGGGTCGCCGTCGATCGGCCATTCCACACGCCAGTGCCACCCGGGCAGGACCTCACCGGTCTCGGCTTTGATCTGGACCCCCTCCGGATCGAAATCCACCGAGGTCTCGCGGATGCCGGACGAGGGGTCGCCCTGATCGTCGAGCCAATAGGTCACCGTGTGATCCCTCTTCGCAGCCACGGCCGCTCGTGCGCCGCCCGCGGTGCATGCCCAGTAGCTCGCGGTGACGGAATTGCTCTCGGTGTTGAAGACATCTGCGCCGGGCGCGATGGAGAAGTCGAGGAGCGTCGGTGGTTCCTCGCACTCGATAGCTGCCACCACTCTCTGGCGATCATCCGCGAGCTGCTGCATCGTCCCGGCACCAGGGCCGACGATGAGAGTGTCCAGGTCGCTGGCATCGACCGATGTCTGCAGTCTCGCGCGCTCACCCGCCCAGACCACGCTCGTGGTCACGGTGACCTGTCCGCCACCTTCGGCGCTGTGCACATCCGTCTGCAAGCCGATCTCCGTGGTGTCCGCGCCCACGCACTGCGCCTCGGCCCGCGGCGCGGGCGTCGAGACGACGGGGAGAACACAGTGGTGACCGGAGCTGGGAGAGCCGGCGAAGTAGTCCATCCCGTTCAGGGCTCCCACGTAGTTCCACGTCTCCCACCCCTGCTCTCGCGCGATGTCTTCGCCGATTCGCAGCGTCTGCGCCATCGTGCCGGGAGGGGCAGGAGCGGTCGAGCGGCCCGCGACGAACGCCCCCGCAAGCGCCGCCACCAGAGCGAAGGCCCCGAGGGAGGTGACGATGATTCGCCCCCGGCGCGGCGGCGGATCGCTCTGCATCACCGGCCGGGCAAGCGTCGTCTCGGAGGATTCGTCGAGGCTGTCGAGGAGCTCATGCAGGTCATGCGCCCGTGCCATCGTGTCCGGCGACGGAGTTGCTGAACTGGCATCCTCCGCCCGCCGGGTCAGCACATCGAGTCGTCGCAGTTCCTCGGCGCCCAGGGCATCTCCATGACGGAACACCCGCCGTTGCAGCTCGCGCAGTTCCCGGGCATCGTCGTCGCTGAGCATGGCCCCATCCTCGCTTACGCCGAGCCGGGATGGCGACTCACCGTGGTGCCACGGCCGCCCGTCGCGTCGCCGCGGAGATCTCACGCCGGGTCCAGGTGAAGTGGAAACGCGGGTCGTACTGCGGCGCGCACTTGACGCACGAGGCGAGCCGCGTGGGCTTGCGATGACGGTAGGCGAAGTGCCCGGCGGGGCAAACGCCGACCCACGGGGCCAGCTCGTTCGCAGTCTCACCGTGGTGGGTGGTGCCCCCGACGTATCCGAGTTCGCGCGCGACGCGCTTCCAGCGCGGCCCGTGACCGGCGTCCGGCCCAGCCAGCGCATGCGCCACCTCGTGCAGCAGCGTCTGATGGTTGGTGTCGTCGTCGTACCGGGCGGCGAGGTAGCGGGAAACCGAGATGCGCTTGCGGTTGTAGTCGCAGAGTCCCGCACGACGCTTCGCGTTGTCGAAAGCGAAGGACCAGGACGGATCCAGATGGATGCGGATGAGCGCGTTCGCCCAGATCTCCACGCGTCCCAGCTCCGACATGCTCTTCAGCCTACGTCCGGCGTCCGACATCCGGATCGGCCCCGCCCGACGGTGTTCCCCGCGGGGGCGCCCAGTGCCCGCTGGCTAGACTGACTGCAACCCCACCCGCCTGATGAGAGCAGAGCATGAGCGATTTCGCACCGTCCCCCGCCGGCGTCCTGTGTGTGGGGGAGACCATGGGTGTGGTCACCACGAGTGACGCCTCGCCGGTGGTCACCGGAACCAGCTTCCTGCTGGAGACCGGTGGGGCTGAATCCAACGTCGCAGCGCATCTGGCGACCCTCGGGGACGAGGCCGCCTGGTTCAGTGCGCTCGGTGCCGACGCCGTCGGTGAGCGCATCCTGCGGCGCCTGCGTGCGGCGGGCGTCGATGTCTCGCTCGTCCGGGTCCGCGACGGAGAGCGGACCGGGCTGTATCTCAAGGACCCTGGCAACGGTGTCGTCTATTACCGCGCCGGATCCGCCGCGAGCCGGCTCGGCGCCGATGATGCGCGCGCGGTTCCGATCGAGCGGTTCCGTGTGCTCCATCTCTCCGGAATCACGCCCGCCCTGTCTGGGTCGTGCCGTGAGTTCGCCTCGGTGCTCATCGAACGCGCTCACGAGGCCGGCGTCCTCGTGAGCTTCGACGTCAATCACCGTGCCGCCCTCTGGCCCGACCTGAAGACCGCTTCCGACGTTCTCCGGGACTTCGCTGAGCGTGCCGATATCTGCTTCGTCGGACTCGATGAGGCTCAGGGGCTGTGGGATGTCGAGACGCCCGACGATGTCCGGGCCCTGCTCGATGAGGTCCGTATTCTCGTCGTGAAGGACGGCCCGATCGGGGCGACCGAGTTCGACGGCGAGTCGGAGACCTTCGTCGCCACCCCACCCGTCGAGGTCGTGGAGCCCGTCGGCGCGGGCGACGCCTATGCATCCGGCTGGCTGCACGGATTCCTTCGCGGACAGACGGCCGAGGAGCGCCTGCTCACCGGTCACGTGCGCGCTGCGCGCACGCTGCGGTCGGCCGGAGACCTTCCCGACGACATCCCGCGCGGCTGAACGACGACATCCCGCGCGGCTGAACACCGCTCGCGCGGCTGAGCGCAGGGCAAGACCCGCTTCGGCGACGCAGACAGGTGCGTGTGTCCCTCTCCCTCCCAGGTGAGGGCGGGTTCGGCCGCTCAGCGAACGGCGGCGTCCTCGGCGTCCAGCGATCGGCTCTCGACGGCGTCCAGCGATCGGCTCTCGACGGGGCGCCGGATCAGTGATTCGCGGCGAGCCGCATCGACCCGCGGCTTCTGCGCGGGTGCATCTCCGGCCGACAGCCGGGCTTCCAGCGCGTCGGCGACCGGAGTGGCCTGGTGCGCGCCGTCCTGCGCCCAGCGACGATCGGCCGCGTCCACGTACATCAGGATCGACTCCAGCTCGCTCTCGTCCGCCCCGGCCTGCTGACGCAGGAAGAGCGACTTCTTGAAGTCGTGACGCGCGAGGGAGTAGTCGGCGTTGTCGAAGTGGAGCCGGCCCCGATGCTGTACCGCGAAGGCGGCGATCCCGGGCCAGCCCTGACCCTCCGCCTCCTCGGCGCACATGGTCAGCTCCTGCTCCGCCGCGATGCTGCCGCCGCGGGAGTGCACCACCGTGGCGTGCAGGATGCGGGCACGCAGGAGGTCCTTTCGCGTGCCGCCCATCCGTGCCTGACGGACCGACTGCTCGGACACCTTCAGTGCGTCGTCGAAACGACCGAGCACCTTCAGCAGCCAGACGCGCTCCAGGAGAGCGGGGAGGCTGCGCTGGGCGTTGATCTCCTCCAGCCGAGCCTCGCACTCCTTCGGGTCGATCAGCTCGCGCAGGGTCTCGGGGTCGTACCCGCGGATCATGCTCACTCGTCGCTCCCTTCCCGATGGCGCCGCTCCTAGTGTGTCAGCGCTGCGCCGTGTGACCCCTGTGGCACACCGATGACATGTTTCGTCGTGCGCAAATGGCTCCAAACTGGGGCGAGTGGGAGCGATCTGCGCACGATGAAGGCGATCAGCGGTCGAAGATCGAGGCGTTGGGCCGCGGGGAGGCCACAGCATCGGCATCGGTGACCGGCAGCGCACCCGACGCGAGCTGATCGACCTCGCGATCCGTGGCGATCTTCGCCGGATGCGGGCCCGCGGCCAGCAGCCGGGGAAGCCAGTCCGTGGGCAGCGGCCGACGCGACGCCGCGAGCACGAGGTTGCCGAAACGACGGCCCTTCAGCACCTGTGCCTCGGCGAGCACGGCGACATGGGGGAGGACCTGTCGGAGCGTGGCGATCTGACGGCGCGCGTAGGCGAGTCCCGGTCCGTCGGCGACGTTGACGAGCACGACGCCGTCGGAGGCCAGGAGCTTCGCGACGGAGGTGTAGAACTCCACAGAAGTGACGTGTGCGGGAGTCTGCGCTCCCGCGAACACATCGCTCACGACCAGGTCGACCTGACCGAGGATTCCTCCGGGGAGCTTCTCCACACCGGCTCGGGCATCGCCGATGCGGACCCGGATCGCCGCACCGCGGGGCAGCGGAAGGTTCTCCCGCACCAGATCCCAGAGGCCGGGCTCCAGCTCGATCACCTGCTGGCGGGAGTCGGGCCGGGTCACGGCGATGTAACGCGGCACCGTGAGCGCGCCTCCGCCGAGATGCACGGCGGTCAGCGGCTCACCCGCCGGCTTCAGCACGTCGATCACCGCCCCGATCCGGGCGATGTACTCGAAGTGCAGGTGCGTGGGGTCGTCGAGGTCCACGTGCGACTGGGGCGTCTCGTCCACCAGCAGCTCCCAGCCGCTGGTGAACTCGCTGCGAGCCACGCGCGCGAGGGTGCCATCGCTCAGCCGCACCCGCGGGGAGTCGGGTTCTTCTCTGCTGCGTCGTGCCACTCTTCGAGGGTACTCGTGCCCTCGGGACAGGCGCCGGTGAGCATCCGGATCCGTCGCCCGGGAGCGCGTTTCTGTGCGCGGGATGACCCTCGAGCCGGCCCGGTTCCCGCTCGCCGATGCACTCCAGCCGACATCAAAACCCCCGGAATCGCGCGCGTAGACTGGTCACCGGCGGCATTCTGCCGGAGTGTCACGAATTTCCACGCTTGATAACGATCCTGAAAACTTTTTGTCATTTCGGCCTGCGATCCGTAGACTCACGAGAAATGTAAGTGCTCCTAACAAAGCACGACCACAGCCTCCCGGACCGCCCGGGTTTCAACGAGGAGACAAACGTGAACAAGCGCATGCTGACCGTCGCCGCTTTCGGCGCAGTCGCGGCCCTCGGCCTGACCGCCTGCTCTTCCGGTTCCACCGGTGCCGGCGAGGCCACCGTGAACCCTGAGGACAACAAGGACGTGACCCTCACGGCCTGGATCATGCAGGGCACCAACCCCGACTCCAGCGCGTACCAGGAGAAGGTCGCGGCCGCATTCAAGGAGAAGACCGGCGCCTCGGTCAAGTTCGAAGAGGTCCAGTGGGCCGACGGACACGACCGCTTCGTCACCAGCATCGCCGGTGGCACCACCCCCGACGTCGCCGAGACGGGCACCACCTGGACCCCGGAGTTCGCCGACGCCGGCGCGCTGCTGGAGCTGGACGACTACGTCGACTCGGTCGACGGTCTGAAGGAGGACCTGGTTCCGGGTCTTGAGGAGGCCGGCACCTACGACGGCAAGCTCTACGGCATGCCGTGGTACGCCGGTGTGCGCTCCATCATCTACCGCGCCGACATCTACGAAGAGCTCGGCCTGTCGGCTCCCAAGAACTGGGACGACATCATCAAGAACGGCGAGGCCATCAAGGCTGCGCACCCGGAGATGGCCGCGTTCGCGGTTCCCGGCAACGCCGAGTTCCAGGTCTACCCCTGGGTCTGGGGCGCCGGCGGCGAGGTCGCCGTCAAGGACGGCGACAAGTGGAAGAGCGAGCTCGACTCGGCGAAGTCCGTGGAGGGACTGCAGTTCTACACCGACCTCGCCACCAAGTACGGCTTCTCGACCGCGGGTGCGACCACGTGGAAGGAGACCGACGTGCGTGACGCGTTCACGAGCGGCACGGTCGCCACGATGATCTCGGGCTCCTGGACCCCGAAGTCGCTGCTGGAGAAGAACCCGGAGCTCGAGGGCAAGATCGGCGCCGCGGTCATCCCGGCCAAGGACGGCGGCATCGCCGGTTCCGTGCTCGGCGGCTCGCACCTGTCGGCGTTCAACACCACCAAGCACCCGGAGCTTGCCTGGGAGCTCATCAAGATCATGACGACCGGTGAACTCGCCACCGAGTGGGCCAGCCAGACCGGCTACTTCCCCGGCGTCAAGAGCGGCATGGACGAGGCTCTGAAGTCGACCGACCCGCTGGTGGCCCCGTTCGCCGAGCAGATGGTCGACGGCGGCGCCTCGGTGCCCGTCACCCCGAAGTTCGGTGCGGTCCAGGCCAAGCAGACCACCAACACGATGATCCAGTCGATCCTCAGCGGACAGAAGGACGTCGCCACGGCGACGAAGGACGCCGCTGCGGAGATGACCGACATCCTCAACCAGAAGTAATCGAGGGCGCGCCTTGAGTTCCATTCAGGCGCCCGCTCCCGCCCCGGGCGCGGCGACTTCGGTCGCCGCGCCCTCGGGCGCCGGGCGTGGCCGACGCTTCATCACCATGGCCAAAGCACGGCCGTGGCTGCTTCTCGCACCCGCCCTGGTGATCCTCGGCGGCCTGATGATCTGGCCGCTGATCCGGGTCGTGATCATCTCGCTGCAGAACTACGGTCTGCGCGAGATCAACACGGGCAAGTCCAACTTCAACGGCATCGACAACTACGTCGAGGCGTTCAGCTCGCCCACGCTGTGGACCGTTGTGCTTCCCAACACCGTCGGCTTCGCGATCGTCTCGGTGCTCGGCACCGTGGCGTTCGGAACGCTCGTCGCCCTTCTCCTCGCCCGCCTCGGCACCACCTGGCGCACCATCGTGTCCAGCGCCATCATGGTGGCCTGGGCGATGCCCGCGGTCACCGGCACCTACGTGTGGACCTGGGTCTTCGACGCCGACAAGGGCCTCGTGAACTCGCTCCTCCAGGGTGCCGGGATCATCGACGGTCCCGTCAACTGGTTCACCAACCGCTGGTCGTTCTACGGCATCGTGCTGCTGAACGTCATCCACCACGGCTTCCCCTTCATCGCGATCACCATCCTCGCCGGGCTCCTCGGCGTCTCCAAGGAGATGCTCGAAGCCGCAGAACTGGACGGCGCGAACGCCTGGACGCGGTTCTGGCGCATCACCTTTCCCACCCTCAAGCCGGTCTTCTCCGTGGTCGTGATCCTTTCGACCATCTGGGACTTCAAAGTCTTCGCGCAGGTGTACCTCATGCCCGGCGGTGCCGGCTCCAACCGTGAGGTGCTGAACCTCGGAGTGTGGAGCTACATCGAATCCTTCGGTCAGAACCGCTACGGCTTCGGCTCCGCTCTCGCGGTGCTGCTCACGCTCGTGCTGATGGCCATCACCGCGGTCTACATCCGCACGCTCTTCAAGGAGGACCAGCTGTGAAGCAGAAGAGCCTCACCGGCAAGGTCGGGATCGGCATCGCAGTCGCCGCGCTCCTGGTCTTCACGCTGTTCCCTGTCTACTGGATGATGAAGTCGGCCTTCGACAAGCGCGCGGGCGACGGCGGCTCCTCCTTCCTGCCGAAGGAGTTCAGCTGGGACAACTTCGTCTACGTGCTCGGCGATGCCGGCTTCGGTCTGTACCTGCGCAACTCGCTGGTCGTGGCGGCCGTCGTGGTCCTCATCAGCGGGTTCGTCGCCCTGCTCGCCTCGGTGGCGGTGGCGCGATTCCGCTTCAAGTTCCGCACCACCATGCTGATGATGATCCTCGTCATCCAGATGGTGCCGCTCGAGGCCCTCGTCATCCCGCTGTTCCTGCAGGTGAAGAGCCTCGGCCTTCTGAACTCCCTGCTGGGCCTGATGGTGGTCTACGTCGCCCTCTCCCTGCCCTTCGGCATCTGGATGCTGCGCGGCTTCGTCGCCGCAGTTCCCGTCGAGCTCGAGGAGGCCGCGTATGTCGACGGTGCCTCGTGGTGGCGCATGTTCCGTTCGGTGATGCTCCCACTCACCATGCCGGGTCTGGTCGCCACCAGCGTGTTCTCCTTCATCACCGCCTGGAACGAGTTCATCTTCGCGATGACGATCCTCGGCTCGGAGAGCAACCAGTACACCGTGGCGATCGGTCTGAAGTCGTTCTTCGGCCTGCACTCCAACGACTGGGGCTCCATCATGGCGGCATCCACGCTGATCACCCTCCCGGTGATGATCTTCTTCGTGATCGTGCAGCGTCGCCTGAGCTCGGGCGTCGTGGCGGGAGCGGTGAAGGGATGACCTCTGAGGAAGACCTCCGCCGCCTGGCGAACGGTGTGCTGTGGCCGGGTTTCCTGGGCCGCAGCGCACCCGCCTGGCTGCTGGACGAACTGCGCGCGGGCCTGGCCGGCGTCGTCTACTTCGCGCAGAACGTCGGCGACGACCTGGAGCAGCTGAGCTCCGACCTGCGCGCCGCGAACCCCGCCATCCTGATCGGCATCGACGAAGAGGGCGGCTCCGTCACCCGCCTCGAGACGACGAACGGGTCCACTGTGCTGGGTGCCGCTCAGCTGGGGTTCCTCGACGACCTCGATGCCACCCGCGCCACCGGTGCCGAGATCGCGCGGCGCCTGCGCGCGGTCGGCGTCAACGCACAGCTCGGCCCGGACGTCGATGTCAACACCGACCCGCGGAACCCCGTCATCGGCGTGCGTGCGTTCGGAGACGACGTCGAACTCGTCTCCCGTCACGGCGTCGCCCAGGTCGAGGGCATCCAGGCCTCCGGCGCGGTCGCGGCGTGTGTGAAGCACTTCCCGGGACACGGGGACACACATCTGGACTCGCATCACGATCTGCCGACGCTGCGCCTCACGGAGGACCAGCTCGCCGAGCACCGGGCGCCGTTCATCGCGGCCATCGCAGCGGGCGTGGACATGATCATGACCGCGCACATCGTGATCGAGCAGTTCGGTCCGCTGCCAGCCACACTGAACGCCGAGATCCTCGGCGGGCTGCGCACCGACGGGTTCGACGGCGTCATCGTCACCGATGCGCTCGACATGGCCGCGATTCGAGAGACCTACGGGCTCGGGGCCGGTGCCGTCATGGCCCTGCAGGCCGGTGCCGACCTGCTCTGCATCGGCAACCCCACCAACCCGGGCGACGCCATGGCACCGGATCAGGACGAGCGCGACTTCTTCGCGGTCCAGTCCGCTGTGATCGCGGCGCTGCGGGACGGTACTCTGTCGCGTGAGACGGTGCAGGCTGCGGCGGATCGCGTCGCGCGGCTCGGCCGTCGACTCGCGTCCGCGGCGCCCGGCGGCGACGCCACGGTGTTCGAAGCGCAGGATCTCGCAGATCGCGCCGTCACGGTGCGCGCGGGAGAGGATCTGTCACCCGCGCCGTCTGCCGTCGTCCTGGACGCGCGAAAGCGCGCATCGTTCGCGGTGGACAGCGCCGCGTCGTACGTGTCCTCCGTCCTTGCCGCCGGCGGCACGGTGCTGCGGGTGGATCCCGATCGCGCGACGGACGCCGAGCGCACCGCCGCGGTCGCTGCCGCCCTCGCCGCGGGAGCGGCCCGGATCATCGTCCTCGTCGACCGCGTGGCCGTCGACCCGTCCCAGCGTGACGTCGTCTCGGCTGTCGCCTCCACCGGCGCCGACGCCGTGGTCGTCAACACGGGAATCCCCGTGGGAGACGACGCCGTGCACTGGCCGATCCCTCTCGTTCAGGTGCGGGCCTCGAGCCGTCTGGCCGCACGGGCGGCGCGACGGATCCTCGTCCGCGACTGAACCCGGAAGACAGCGGGCGCATCCCCTCGGGATGCGCCCGCTGTCTTCCGCGAACTTATCCACAGATGGGCCACATGCGGATGGCGGGCTCAGCCTGCCTGTTAGCGTCGGAAGACACGATCGGAGCCTGGGGGCACCCGATCGCCTTCCCGAACAGAAGGTCGGTGGACACCGGCCTTCGCTTGCGACGTTTTCCGTTCGCGTCGTGAGTGTCCGTTACTATCTGGGGGTTTTTCCATGCGCCGAATACTGGCGTCATCATTCATCGCTGCCGTTGTGGCCGCGGGAACCGCTCTCGCGGTGTCTCCCGCGGCGAACGCGGCCGAGCGACCGGTAGACATCACCAATCCGCAGGTGCTGCTCGGGGGCGTGCCCGTCGACCCGAGCACCCCGCTGGACACCGACGACGAGCTGCGCTTCCAGGCGGACTGGCACGTCGCCGGTCAGGTCAACGCCGGCGACACCTTCACGGTTCCGCTGCCGTCCAGCTTCGAGCTGGTGCAGTCCTCTCCGTTCTCGCTGATGGGCGAGAACGGCACACCGATCGCGCACTGCGAGTACCAGGCCACGGCCATCCTCTGCACCTTCCTGCCCGACGGCCCGTATCGGGACCCGCAGGGCGACATCTGGTTCGTCGGCACTCTGGAGCAGACGGCCGAGGGTGAGCCCGGGCCGGTGTGGGAGGTCGGCGGCGAGCCGATCACGCTCCCCGTGCCCAGCCCCGCTGGTCCCGGATCGTGGTACCCCGGATTCGGAACCGACAAGTCCGGCACCGGCGAGATCATCGACGGCAAGGCCGTGCTCACGTGGAACGTCCTGCTCTGGCCGGGCAGCAGCCCCGATGACGGTCAGGCCGTGCGTCGATTCGATGTGAGCGACACGCTCACCTCCGCGTCGCCGAACCAGCCCCACACCCTGGTTCCGGGGTCCTTCGAGCTCACGCGCTACCAGCAGGACCCTACCGATCCCACGAAGGGGCTCATCGAGACCCGCATGATCCTCCCGCTGGACGGCAGCTACACGGCGGGCTACCCGAACTACCTCGGTGAGACCTTCAGTGCACCGGTGGTGGATGATTCCGCCACCAGCTTCACCTTCTCGATCGACGACATGGCGTTCGGCTACCAGTACCGTCTGCGTTACACGTCGGTGGCCACCGGAGCCGTCTCCTTCGAGACCGACCTCTTCGCCAACGACGCTCTCGTCAACGGCGAGTCCAAGAGCGCCACCGTGACGCCGAAGGCGTTCGGCGGCGGTGGTGCCGACGCCGGTGAGTACACCTCTTTCGCAGTGTCGAAGCAGCTCACCAACAACTCCGGTGCGGTGCTCCCCGACAGCTACGAGCTCACGGCGACCTCCGGGGACGTCACCGAGACGATTGCGGTTCCCGCAGATGGCACGCTGGTGAACTCCGGCTACTACCCGGCGGGTGAACCCATCGTGCTGTGCGAGAACGTGCCTGCCGTCGACGAGGTCACCTGGAAGCCCTACACCATCACGGGCGAGGGGATCACCGGGCCCGACGCCAACGGCTGCTACACCCTGGTGGGGCCGGGCGGTCAGCGGGGCCAGATCGTGCTGACCAACATTGCGGAGGCCGTGACGCCGGAGCCGACCCCGACGCCCACCGTGACCCCGACCCCGGAGCCCACGGTGACGCCGACCCCGGAGCCCACCGTGACCCCGGAGCCCACCGTGACGCCGGAACCCACCGTGACGCCGGAACCCACCGTGACGCCGGAGCCCACCGTGACGCCGGAGCCCACCGTGACGCCGGAGCCGACGGTGACACCGGAACCGACCGTCACACCGGAGCCGACCGTCACGACCGAGCCCACGACCACCCCGGAGCCCTCCGCCACGACGCCTGACGCGCCTGCGGCCACTCCGGCCACCACGAAGTCCGCGCCCCACGGCACAGCGCTGCCGACCACCGGTGCCGACGGGAGCGTCCTCGGCGGCGGCGCGCTCGCGGCCGTCGTCCTGACGGTGCTGGGTGCCGCTCTGGTGATCGCGCGCCGACGCTCCACGGTCCGGTGAGTCCGGCTGTTCCGTTGAGCCGGCTCACTCCCTAGCCGACGGAACTGAATCACGAAAGACGTGCCCCGGAGCCGCGAGAGCGGCTCCGGGGCACGTCTTCTGTACGAGGGGCCTCGGAGTACCATGTCGCATGTTCGAGCCGTCAGATCTGGAAACTGTTCCGCAGCCGCCCCTCGCCGGTGTCAGGGTCCTCGACGTGTCCACGCTGTTCGCCGGTCCGCTCGCCGCCACGTTCCTCGGCGACTTCGGTGCGGAGGTCACGAAGATCGAGCACCCGCGCCGACCCGACGCCGCACGGGGGCACGGCCCGGCGAAGGATGGCGTCAACCTGTGGTGGAAGACGCTGGGACGCAACAAGCGCAACCTCACGCTCGACCTCAGCATGGCCGAGGGGGCGGAGATCCTGCTGCGTCTGGTCGCCGAGGCCGACGTGATGATCGAGAACTTCCGGCCGGGCACCCTGGAGCGGTGGGGGCTGTCACCGGAACGGCTGTTCGCCGCCAACCCACGCCTCGTGCTGGCGCGCGTGACAGCGTTCGGTCAGATCGGTCCGTACGCCGGGCGGCCCGGTTTCGGGTCGCTTGCCGAGGCCATGAGCGGGTTCGCCGCGCTCACCGGTGCCCCCGATGGCCCGCCCACCCTTCCTCCGTTCGGACTCGCAGACGGGATCACGGCGCTGGCCACGGCCTTCGCGGTCATGGCGACGCTGCGCGCCACCGAGCGTGACGGGGTGGGCCAGGTGGTCGACATGGCGATCATCGAGCCGATCCTCATGCTGCTCGGTGGTCAGATCACGGCATGGGATCAGCTCGGGATCGTGCAGCCGCGCACCGGCAACCGTTCCGTCAACAATGCACCGCGCAACGTCTACCGCAGCCGGGACGGTGTGTGGCTGGCGGTATCGACCAGCTCCCAGTCGATCGCCGAACGGGTGATGCGGCTGGTGGGTCGCGCTGACCTCACCGAGGAGAGCTGGTTCTCCACCGGTCACGAGCGCGCGCAGCACGCCGACGAACTCGACGACGCGGTGCAGCAGTGGATCGGTGCGCGCGACGCGGATGAGGTGATCTCCCGCTTCGAGGAGGTGTCCGCGGCGATCGCGGCGGTGTCCGACGTGCGCGGGGTGGTCGCCGATCCGCAGTACACTGCACTGGGGACGGTGACTCGCGTCGCCGACCCGGATTTCGGTGATGTGGCGATGCAGAACGTGCTGTTCCGGCTCTCCCGCACCCCGGGCTCGATCCGCTGGACCGGCCGGGCGCACGGCGCGGATACGCACGAGGTGCTGTCGGATCTCGGTCTCAGCGACGCCGAGATCCGCGACCTCACGCAACGGGGTGTCGTATGACCCGCCTCACCGGGCTCTACGTGCCCGGCGATCGCCCGGAACGGTTCGAGAAAGCTGTCAGCAGCGGTGCGGACCTCGTGGTGTTCGACCTGGAAGACGCCGTCCCGCCGACGGCCAAGCTCCAGGCGCGATCCCACGTGCTGGCCTGGCTGGAGCAGCATGCCACGACTCTGACGGTGGATGTGGAGGTGCGGGTCAACGCCGGGGACATCGACGATCTCAGCGCCCTGGCTGAACTCCCGTCGTCCGTCGGCGTCCGGCTGCCGAAGACCGAGGACGTCGGCCTGCTGGACGCGGTGAGCGAGCTCATCGGCCGCCGGCCGCTCACCGCGTTGCTGGAATCCGCCCGCGCCGTGCTCGAAGCCCGCGCCATCGCCGAGCACCCTGCGGTCACGGCGATCGCACTCGGCGAGAGCGATCTTCGCAGCCAGCTCGGGGGAGCGGAGCCCGTCCTGGACCACGCCCGGCTCACCGCGGTGTACGCGGCGCGGGCGGCCGGCCTCGACGCACCCATGATCTCGGTGTTCCCCCGGATCGCCGACGAACCCGGGCTCATCGCCGACACCCGCCGCGGGGCGGATCTCGGCCTGGTGGGCCGGATGGCGGTACATCCGCGCCAGCTCGCGCCCATCCGGGCGGTGTTCGCACCCACACCGGAGGAAGTGGCCTGGGCGCACGAGGTGCAGGCTGCCCTGCACGTCGGCGGGGTGGCGACGCTGCGCAGCGGGGAGATGGTGGATCCGGCGATGCAGGGCCGCGCGAACGCCATCCTGCGGGCCGCGGGCGAGAGCGGTTGACAACCCGGCCTCGGCGCCCCTAAGGTCTCTGGACCACACGAACGCCGGATTTGGAAACGTTTCCATCTGCGGCCTATGGAAACGTTTACAGGCAACAGCTCGACGAGGAGCACGATGGGCGACAAACCGACACTTCACGAGGTGGCCGCGACCGCGGGCGTTTCGCTCGCGTCGGCATCACGAGCCCTCACGGGACGCTCCGCGAGTCCCGACATGGTGCGCCGGGTTCGCCAGGCGGCCAAGAGCATCGGCTACCTGCCCGACGCCACGGCGCGCCAGCTGCGTCTGGGGGGACGGCGCCAGGTCGTCTTCGCCGTGGACGACATCGGAAACCCGAACTACGTGCAGATGCTCCGCGCGATCGAGGCCGAACTCGGCGACACGATCCGGCTGAGCGTGTCTGCCACGGGCCGCGGTCCGGATCAGACCGTCGAGCTGGTCCGCAGTCTCAGCATGGGCGCGGGCGACGGCCTGATCATCTCGCCGCTGCGAGTATCGCCGGCGCTGCGCCAGGCGCTGTCCGAGACCGTCGTCCCGGTGGTGGTGATCGGAAACCTGCACTCCGATCTCGGGATCGACTCCGTCTTCGTGGACTCGTCCGCCGCCATCGGCATGATCATCGACCACCTGGTCTCGCTGGGTCGCACGCGCATCGGCGCGATCCACGGACCCGGCAACACCAACCCCGGTGCCGCACGTCGTGCCGGCTTCGTCGCCGCCATGAAGCGTCACGGTCTGGCGGTGCCGGAGCACGCGCAGATCACCGCCCGCGACTTCACCTCCGCTGCCGGCGTCGACGCGGGAACCGAGCTGCTGACCCGCTGCCGGCAGGCCGGGGTCCAGCTCGACGCCATCGTCGCGGTCAACGACCTGATCGGCATCGGCGCCATCCACGCAGCGCACCGGCTGGGCCTTCGGGTACCCGCCGACCTCGCCATCACCGGCATCGACGACACCGAGCTCGCGGCCATCTATCTGCCCGGTCTCACCACCGTCTCCCTGCAGTCCGCCGATCGTGGCCGTCTGGCCGCGCGCATGCTGCTGTCGCGCTTCTCCGATCCCACCCGTTCCGCACAGCACGCGACCGTCGAGGCTACCCTCGTCGTCCGCGGCTCGACCTCACCGGAGGCGTCATGAGCGCACCGACAGCGACCGCCCGCCGGGGCGGGCTGGCCCGCACCCGACGCAACGAGGCGATCGCGCTGGCGATCCCCACGGTCCTTCCCATCCTGATCCTGAGCGTCGTCCCGCTGTTCATCGGCGTGGCGACGGCGTTCACGGATTCGCGGCTGGCTCGCAACCACGACACCCAGTTCGTGGGGCTGAAGAACTTCATCGACCTCGGTTCGGACACGCAGTTCTGGCAGTCGTTCGGAATCGGCATGATCTGGGCCGTCACGGTCACCGCGCTGCAGCTGATCGGCGGGCTGTGCCTCGCGCTGCTGCTGAACACCGACATGAAGTTCCGCGGCATCACGCGAGTTCTCGCCCTCATTCCCTGGGCCATGCCACCCGTGGTGGTCGCCGTGATGTGGCAGATGATCTACTCGCCCACCAACGGACCCCTGAACTGGCTGATCGAGACGCTGGGGGGTCCGGCCAACATCAACTGGCTCGGTGACTTTTCCCTGGCCCTGCCCGCCGTGATCCTCGTGGGCGTGTGGGTCGGCATGCCGCAGAACACCGTGGTGCTGCTCGCCGGCCTGCAGAACGTCCCCGGAGAGCTGCAGGAGGCGGCGGCGGTCGACGGCGCGAGCGCCTGGCAGCGCTTCTTCCACGTCACCCTTCCCGCATTGCGGCCGGTGATCTTCTCCATCGCCAGCCTGAGCTTCATCTGGAACTTCAACTCCTTCGGCATCGTCTACGTGATGACCGAGGGCGGCCCGGGAGGCCGCACCATGCTGCCGATGCTGTTCACCTACCTCGAGGCGTTCAAGTCGCGCAACACCGGTAGCGCCGCCGCAATGGGAGACGTCATCGTCGTCTTCCTCGTCGCGATCCTGACCGTTGCGCTGTGGCGCCAGCTGCGTTCAGACAGGAGCGAGTCATGAGTTCACGCGTCGCGCGTCGCCGCACGGTACGCACCCTGCAGTATCTCGCTCTCGCCGGATTCCTGATCTTCCTCGGCTTCCCGCTGCTGTGGTTGCTCTCGACCGCTTTCAAGTCGTCGGCGGAGATCAACTCGCTCTCGGTCAACCTGATCCCTGCGCAGCCGACGATCGACAACTTCATCGCCGCGTTCGAACGTCAGGGGCTGCCCCTGGCGGCGTGGAACAGCCTGGTCGTTGCGGTTGCCACGACGATCCTCACCACCGCCATCTCCATCCCCGGTGCCTACGTGATGGCCCGGTACAAGGGCCGCATGCGGGCGGTGGGCGTGGGCTACATCCTGGTGAGTCAGATCTTCCCGGTGATCCTCGTGATCATCCCGCTGTTCTTCATCCTGCGAAGCGCGGGACTCGTGGATTCGCTCATCGGCCTCATCGTCGTCTACACCGTCTACACGCTGCCGTTCTCGCTGTGGATGCTCCAGGGATACGTCTCGGCGATCCCGTTCGACATCGAGGAAGCTGCCTCCATCGACGGAGCGTCGAAGTTCACGGCGATGCGGACCATCGTCTTCCCGCTGCTGATGCCGGGCATCGTAGCGACGGCGATGTTCAGCTTCGTGTCGGCGTACAACGAGTTCTTCTTCGCCCTCGTGCTCCTGCAGTCTCCGGAGCACTACACGCTCCCCATCGCGCTGGCGACATTCGTCGGCGGCGAAGGGAAGGTCGCCGTCGGTCCGCTCGCCGCCGGCGCACTCCTGGCCAGCATCCCCAGCATCATCTTCTTCTCGCTGCTGCAGAAGCGCCTCGCCAAGGGGCTCATCTCCGGTGCCGTGAAGGGCTGACCTGCACCACCCACACGTTCCACAATCACAAGGAAGAGGAAAGAAGTGAACAAGCTCCACCGTTCAGCAGTGCTGCTCGCGGCGGCCTCCGTCACGGCACTCGCACTCACCTCCTGCTCGCCCGGCTCGTCCGACCCGGGCAGCAGCGGGGCAGCCACCGGGGATCCGGCCTCTCCGGTCGAGATCACGTTCCAGTCGTTCTCCGACCAGCCGGCCGCCATCGCGGCGACCAAGGAGATCGTCGATGCGTTCAACGCCGACAACCCCGGTATCACCGTCAAGATCGTGCAGGCTCCCACCGACAGCCTCGACGACAAGCTCACCACCCAGTTCGTGGGAGGCGTGGCGCCCGACATCATCCACTACGAGGTCCTCGGTATCGTGCCGTTCGCGAAGGACGGCTATCTCGCTGACCTGTCCGGCCTCCTGAGCAAGGACACCATCTCCGACATCGACCCCGGTGTTCTGGACTCGGTCACCGTCGACGACCAGATGATCGGCGCTCCCACCGAACTGCAGACCTACGTCGTGTTCGCCAACAAGAAGCTGCTCGAAGCCGCGGGCGTGACCGTGCCGACCGGTGACTCCATGACCTGGGACGAGCTGGCCGAGATCGCGAAGGCCACCACGGCCGGGGACGTCCACGGCATCACGTGGGGCATGAAGAGCCCCACGGCGGCGTTCATGAGCCTGGGCATGGGCTTCGGCTCCACCTATTTCACCGGCAAGGGCGACGACATGAAGGTCGAGGTCAGCGATGCCGACCTCGAAGTCCCCAACCGCGTGAAGGCCATGATCGACGCCGGATCGGTGGACCCGATCGGTGTGACCCAGTCCGGTTCCGAGGTGCTCGCCACGTTCTACGCGGGCAAGGCCGCGATGACGGTCCAGGGCTCGTATCAGATCGCCAACATCGCCGCCGACGCCCCGGCCGACATGGACTGGGTCGTGCTGCCGCCGCTGGCAGGCAGCAAGGGCGCCGTCCAGGCCGCGAACCCGCAGACGCTCTCGATCAACATCGACTCCGAGCACCAGGAGGAGGCGGCGAAGTTCATCGACTACTTCATGTCCACCGACAACCTGGTGAAGATGAACATCGCTGACGGACTCATCCCCACCACGAAGTCCGCACGTGCGGCGCTGGAGGAGCAGACCCAGGAGCAGAACGGCTGGCCCGCCATCATGACCTCGGCTGAAGGTCTCGCCGGTCCGGTCTTCCTGCAGGCGAACGGCTTCGTGCGCTGGAAGGACACCGTCGCCACCCCCGGGTTCCAGAAGTTCCTGGGCGGGGAGATCGACGACGCACAGCTGAAGTCCGAGCTCGACACCGGTTGGGCGCAGGTCAACGGTTGACACCGGGTGGTGGGCCCGCGTGGCCCACCACCCCGCTGAGAGGAATGGCATGAACTGGATTCACGATCGAACCGCCGCGGTGCTGGCGGGCTCCGCGATCGGCGACGCCCTGGGCGGAGCCGCGGAGGGCTTCAGCCCGGAGGCGATCCGCGAGCGATATCAGGGGCGGATCGAGGGCATCGTGCCGCCGTACCACCTGGACTGGCAGACCGCGCGGCCGGTGAGCCCGTACCACAAGGGCGACGGGCACATCACCGATGACACCCTCATGACACAGGCGCTCATCCGCGTGTACGAGGAGCACCGCGATCACATCGACGCGTTCGCGATCGCGGATCTGCTCGTGCCGCGCCTGCAGACCGAGGTGCGGTGGATCCCGGAGTTCGAGCGCGAGTCGATCATCCTCCACCGCATCTTCCTCGCCGAGAAGTGGCTGGTCACGCGGCTGCAGTACGGCCACGTCGACCCCCGTGAGGCCGGCGTGGGCAACGTCGTCAACTGCGGCGCCGCGATGTACATGGCTCCGGTGGGCGTCGTCAATGCGGGCAACCCGCGTGCGGCCTACGCCGAGGCCATCGACGCAGCCGGCGCGCACCAGTCCAGCTACGGGCGCGAGGCCGCGGGTGTGTTCGCGGCCGCAGTCGCCGCCGCGGTGTCGCCGGGGTCGAGCGTCGATGCGGTGGTGGAGGCGAGCATCGCCCTGGCGCACGACGGCACACGAGCCGCGATCGAGGCGGTCGTCGCGGCGGCCCGGGCCGTGCGGGGCAGCGACCATGACAGCATCGGCCAGGCGCTGCGCGACGCCATCCGCCCGTTCGACACCGTGGGTGACGCGTACCGTCAGCCCGCGATGGACGCGCGCATCCCCTCACGCACCAAGTCGATCGAGGAACTTCCGGTGGCGCTCGGATTCCTCGTGGCGTACGAGGGCGACTTCCGCAACACGATCCTCGGACCGGTCAACTACGGCCGCGATTCGGACTCCATCGCCTCGATGGCCGGAAGCATCGCGGGCGGGATCGGCGGCATGGCTGTGATCGCCGATGACTGGCTCGACGCCATCGCCGAAGCCAGCCGGATGGACTTCTCGGAGCATGCGGATCGTCTTGCATCCGTCGCCGAGGAGATCATGCGCAAGGATGCCGCGCGTGCCGAGGCAGACCTCCGGCGCCTCACCGCCGTCGCCGGCGGATCGCTCTGATGCGGCTCACCTGGGCGCAGCCCGAGGACCTGGTCGCGCACGAACTGGTTCAGTCGCGTGCCGAGGGGCATGATGTCGATGACATCGCCGATCGGTGGGCGCGGGCCGGAGGATCGCTGATTCCCGTGCGCGGCGGAGCGACTCCCGAACGCGCACCGGAGCAGCTTCGCGCGCTGGCCCGCGATCTGCTGGTCGAGCTCGACGATCGGGCAGCAGCCGCCGCGCCGCGATGGGAGGACACGGCCGCCCTCCTGCCGGAGCTGCCGGCACGACCGGTGGGCGATGACCTCGCTGACCGCGTGCACGGTGCGTGGTCGGGCCGGGCGGCGGGGTGCCTGCTCGGCAAGCCGGTGGAGAAGATCCCGCGCGCGGGCATCGAGGAGATCCTTCGGGCTACCGGTCGCTGGCCGCTGCGGACCTACTTCACCGCTCGTGGTCTTCCGGCAGAGGTGTCGGCGCGCTGGCCGTGGAACCGGCGTTCTGCGGTGAACTCCCTCGAGGAGAACATCACCGGGATGCCGGAGGACGACGACCTCAACTATCCGCTGCTGAATCTCCGGGTGCTGGAGCAGTCGGGCCGGGCCTTCACCACCGACGACATCGCTCAGGCCTGGCTGTCGGACCTGCCCGCCGGGCGCACCTTCACTGCGGAGCGCATCGCGTACCGCAACCTCCTCGACGGTTACGCGCCGGACGAAGCGGGGCGCGTCCGCAACCCGTTCCGCGAGTGGATCGGCGCGCTGATCCGCACCGATGTGTTCGGCTGGGTCAACCCCGGCGATCTGCACGAGGCGGCACGCATGGCGTACACGGATGGCCGCCTCAGTCACACCGGCAACGGTCTGTGGGGCGCCATGTGGGCCGCAGCTCTGGCATCCGCGTCCCTGGTGTGCGCCGACGTCGGCGAGGTCCTGGACAGCGCGGCACGCGTCGTCCCGGACGGGAGTGATCTTTCCGCGGCGCTCCGCCACGGTCGAGAGCTCGGGGAGGGGGATCGGGACGACACCGCCGCACTGGATGAGCTGCACGCCCGGTACGGCGATCTGCACTGGGTGCACACCGTGAACAACGCCGCACTGATCGCGTTCGCGCTCGCGCGCAGCGACGGGGACTTCGGACGCGGTATCGCCCTCGCGGTGATCGCCGGATGGGACACCGACTCCGCCGGAGCCACCGTCGGGTCGGTGCTCGGCGGGCTGCTCGGACAGCGCGCCCTTCCGCCGGAGTGGACTGCTCCTCTGCAGAACCGCATCGCCACCAGTCTTCCCGGCATGCACGGCGTCCAGATCGACGATCTCGCCCGCCGGACCCTCGCCCTCATCCCCACGACACAGGAGCCCTGACATGACTTCCTCCCTCACCCTGCGTGAGCGCGCTCGCGGTTCGCTCGCGGGCCTCGCCATCGGCGACGCCATCGGACGGCCCGTCGAGGGCTACTCCGCACAGGAGATCCAGGCCAAGCACGGCCGCGTCACCGGATACCTCGATCCGGAGCCGGCCGGCAGCGACGACACGGAGTACGCGCTCCTCACCGCAAAGACCGTCGAGCGCGTCGGCGTGAAGGCCACGGCCGAGGACTTCGCGGAGACCTGGATCACCGACGTGCTGCCGCAGGCCGACGACTTCAAGGGCGGCGGGTTCAGCGAGATGGCCGCCATCGACAACCTCCGTCGGGGCGTGCGACCGCCGCTGAGCGGCGACACCATGCACGGCTGGAGCGACGGGCTTGCCATGCGCGTGAGTCCGCTCGGCATCGTCGCCGCCGGTGACGTCGAGCTCGCCCGTCGCCTGGCCGAGGCGGATGGCGCGGTCAGTCACACCACGGAGGGCATCTGGGCCGGAGTCGTGGTGTCGGTGGCGGTCACGACAGCCCTCACCGGTGCGGACGCCGCCGCCTGTTATGACGCCGGGCTCGCCGCGATTCCCGCGGACAGCTGGACGGCGCGCAACCTCCGGGATGCGCGCGATCTTGTGGGCGCCGGTCTGGACGACGATGCGCTGGCCATCGCGCTGCACGACCGTCTCGCCGTGGCGGACTACTACTGGGCAGACCTCGCACCGGAGGCCGTGGGCCTGGCGATGGCTTCCGTGCTGCGCGCCGAAGGGCGTGCGGCGGAGTCCATTCTGTTCGCGGTGAACATGGGCCGTGACGCCGACACCACCGCCGCGATCGCCGGCACCATCGCCGGTGCGATCTCCGGCATCGAGGCGTTCCCGCAGGAGTGGGTCGCGGGCCTTCGCCCCGTCGTGGGCTCCTGCATCCGCTCCACGCGGGGGATTCACCCGCTGGACGCGGCCGACAGACTGACCGCGCTCGTGGAAGGAGACCCGCGATGACCGACGCCTTCGCCACCATCGCCCGGGGTGTGCTCGCCGGAGAAGCAGCCTCTGCATTCAACGCCGACTATCGTGTGTACGCCCTGCCTCCCAAGCGTGTCGGGCGGGTGCGTACCCTGTCGCTCCTGGCCGATGAGACGCGGACCACCACCGTGCCGCGTCCGTTCACGCATGCGGCACCGCCGGCCGTGCTGCATCCGGGACCGGGCGAGGCGCTGGAGTGGTTCACCTTCTCCGCTCGCCAGCACGCGCAGGGATTCGGGCTGCAGGAGTGGCGTGCGCTGGCGGACACCGAGCCGCCCGTGCGATCCCGCATCGGCACGAAGCTGGCGCTGCAGAATCTGCGCGCGGGAGCCCAGCCACCGCAGTCCGGCCACGACAATGCGCACTACTTCGATGACATCGCCATGGTGCGGGCCCTCGCCGCTGTCGCCATCGTGGGAGGCGAAGGCGCGCGTGAGGCCGCCATCGCCGATGCCTCTGTGACGCACGCGCTGGACGGCGTGTGGTGCGCAGAGGCCACGGCCCAGCTCGCGACCGCGCTCATCGCCGGTGCCGACGCCGCTGACGCGGTGACCGCCGCGATGGACGCGCTCCCGGCGCAGACCTGGTCGCGTCGTATGGCCGAAGCCTCCCTGGCCGTGGCCGCCGGCGCGCGCGGCGCGCTGGATCGGGCACGGCGGCTCAGCGTGGAGGTGGGGGACTGGATCTACAGCTATCCCATCGCCGCACCGGAGACGCTCGGTTTCCTGCTCGCACATGTGAGCGCCGCGGAGTCCGCAGAGGAGCTGATGCTGGGCGTGCTGGCACAGCCGCGCAACGCCGCCTCGCTCCCAGCGGTGGCCGGTGCGATCGCCGCGCTGCGGTTCGGTGAGGACTGGATCGCGGAGGACCTGCGCCTGGAGGATGCCCGACTCACCGGATTGTCGGTGGCGTCGTTCGCCGGACGCACGGTGGCGGAGGCCATCGGCTGAGATGACCCGGCGTCCCGTCCAGCGATCGCGGGTCGGCAGCCGATTCGCGATGGTGAGGCCGCGCTGATCGACGGCGCGTCGCCAGAGCTGACGTGGGCCGGTCGGAAATGTCCGATCGGCCCACGTGCCGTTTCGCTACTGCTGGGCCTGTCCCGCGGACTGGCTGGTGGCGCCCGGCTGCCCTCCGGGGATCGGGCTGACGACCACGGCGGTGCCGTAAGCGCACACCTCGGAGAAGTTCTGCGCGATGTCTCCGGTGTCGAAGCGCATCGCCACAATGGCGTTGGCGCCGCGCTGCTGGGCATCGGCGATCATGCGGTTCATCACGTCGTTGCGTGACTCGTACATGATCTTCGTGTACTCGGTCATCTCACCGCCGCCCAGTGACCGGAACCCAGCCACGAAGTTCTGGCCGAAGTTGGCGGAGCGCACGGTGAGGCCCATGACCTCGCCGAGCACGGCCTCCACACGATAGCCGGGGATCTCATTCGTCGTCACCACGATCATGCGTTGATCATGCCGCTGCGTCGACGCGGCGAGACGGAGGAACGCGGCGTGTCAGGGAGGGTCAGCCGGGCAGCGAGTAGCGCAGGCGAACGTGATGGACCTCCTCGGCGCTCAGCAGCTCGATGGTGCCGGCCAGCCCGATGAGGTCGCCCGTACCCGAGCCGGGGACGATCTCCCAGTCGAGATGCTGTCCCGCGGAGGTCATGCGGCCGAGTTGCGCCAGGGCGAAGGAGCCGGCGCGACCATCGAGTGAGCCGGAGACCACCTCAAGGGCGACGTAGCCGGCCGCGCCGAGGCGAGGATCACCGGCCGAGAGCATCACGCCGTTGCTCGTGCCCCGAATGGAGCCGGACCACTCCTTCGTCATGTCGAACCGACCGGTCTCGGCAACGAGGCCGGTGGCGGGGGTGAGGGTGACGGTGAACCGTGCTTCGACGACGCGCTCTTCGCTCATGCCGCGACACTAGCGCGGACCTCGGACACCACCGCGTGCGCAGCTGAACTCCTGCGGAATTCTGGATCGCCGCACGGGCGAAGGGCGTACGCTGTGGCCACATTGTTCGTCCGTGCCGCCGCGCGGGTGCATCGAGGAGGCAAGATGATCGACTGCCCGTTGTGCGAGATCACCGACGGTGCCCGTGCATCTTCCGTGCTCGCCGTCCGCACCTACGCCTGTGCCGTCGTGGATGAGAACGCGCCCGCGCCCGGTCGCGTGCTCGTCGTGCCACGGCCGCACGTGAGCCGCATCTCCGAGCTCTCCGACGCGCAGGCGACGGAGCTGATGATGCTCGCGCGCGACGTCGCCGTGGCGCTCGAGGACGCCAACATCGCGCTGGAGGGCGTTGTTGCCGAGGCGGGCAATGACGCCGTCGACGAGGAGAGCCACCTCCGCATCACGGTGATCCCGCGGATGACAGACGGTGTGAGTGAGCGCCAGCACGTCATCTCAGATGACGCACTCGCCGCGTTGCGGCGGGCGCTGGCCTGACGGGCTCCCTCAGACGAGGACGCTCAGCGAACCCGCGGCGTCGAGGCGCAGCAGCTGCGTGGTGACGGGTTTGGCGGCGGCCTGGTCGAACAGCTCCGTCGCGTATCCCCGCAGCGCGGCGACCGAGTCGGCGTCGTCCGCGCTGCAGATCAGCACGTGGATCCGGGTGGGGACCGCGACGGCGAGGTCGCCGGAGAGCTCGACGGCCGCACGCCAGCGGGCGGGGGTGAGCAGCACGGAAGCGCTCAGGTCCATCTCATCCGGCACCGTCAGCCGGTAGCGTCCGCCGCCGCGCTCGACGGCGATGTCGCCCCGGCGGGCGAGGTTGAACAGCGCGCGCTCGCGCAGCGCGTCGGCATCCCCGTACGTCGGTACGTCGTCGATGGAAACGATCTCCCAGGACGGGCCGGGATCGATCGCGTACGTGACGTGGACCTCACCGGCGAGCGGCTGCGCGAACGGATGCTGGCCGGCCGGGAAATCCGGGATCCGGGCGAAGATCTCCGCGTTGGCATCCAGCCACTGCTGCCCAGACAGCATCGGCACGACCACATCCGCCGGATCGGTCGTCGGCACCGGTGCGGCAACGTTCTTCTTGCGAAACAGCCAGCTCATCGGATCCCCTTCACCTGTCGCCGGTGACGTCACGGCAACGCGCCCGACGATAGCAGAGCACCGTGACGGAGTCCGATCATGCGGTTGTGTGTGCGTGCGTGCCGGCGTGGGTGCGGTGGTTTCGGTGTACTCGGCGGTGGCGGTGGCGGTGGCGGTGGCGGTGGCGGTGGCGGTGGCGGTGGCGGTGGTGGTGTCGGTGTGGGGTGGTGCGTGCGGCGTCGGGTGCTGGGGGATGGCGAGCGGTCGGATCAGGTGCGTTGGTGACGCAAGTGTGGTCCCGGCCCGACGGTGTGCGTGGGGTCGGAGGTGTGCGTGGCGTCCGAGGTGTGCGTGGGTCCGACGGTGTGCGTGGGGTCGGAGGTGTGCATGGGGTCCGAGGTGTGCGTGGGGTCCGAGGTGTGCGTGGCGTCGGAGGTGTGCGTGGGGTCGGAGGTGTGCGTGGCGTCAGAGGGACGCCGGAGCGCCGGGTTCAGTTGGGACACTGTCGGCGGTGGGCCTGGAACTCGCCGTGCGCGACGTGCGGGTGCGCCGCCGGCGCACGAGCGTGATGGTCACTGCCAGGAGAGCGAGCACGACGGCGGGCAGGAGTGATCCCGCCGCCAGCGCGAGGAGGCCGGCGCTGAGCGCCGATGCAAGGACCGCCATCCACCATCCGCCGCTCCAGCGCTCCAGGATGCGGACCGCGGCGATCATACCGAGCACGTAGATCGCGGTCATGCTGGACGTGTGCACGAGCACGAACGGCGCGAGCTCCAGTCCGCCGATGAGCACGAGGACGAAATAGCCCGTCATCACGACCGCGGTGAGCGCGAGCGCCCGTCGGGGTACGGCACCGGCACCCGCGCCGACGCTGAACCAGCGCGGGAGATCTCCGTTCTCCGCCAGGGAGGCGCCCAGCTTGGCGAAGGCGGCGAGGTAGGCGTTCAACACTCCGAGCGCCACGATGCCGCCCACCACGCCGACGGCCAGGCGCGCGACCGGTGAATCGGCGAGAGAGGCCAGATCCAGCAGCGGCGCACGGCTCGTGCCTGCTGATGCACCCAGGGCGCCGACGGTCACGACCTGCAGCACGAGATAGCACGCCCCCGACAGCACGAGGGTGACCGCGGTGCCGAGGAGGACGGCGCGGCGGGGGTCGCGGAACTCGCCCGAGATGTGGGTACCCACCTCCCATCCGGCGAAGGCCCACACGAACAGCACCACGGCCGTGCCGACCCCGCCGAGACCGTGCGGCAGGAAGGGTGTGAAGTTCTGCGGATCCACGGCCGGTGCCGCAGCCCACACCACGGTGACGACGACGCCCACGAGCAGTGCGGTGAGCACCAGCTGCACACCGCCGGCCGTCCGCACCCCGAACGCGTTGATCCCGAGGGGGACGAGCAGGAAGGCGAGCGCGAGCCACGGCACCGCGCCCGCATCGATGCCCACAGTCAGTGCGACGTACTGGGCACCGAGGACCGCGACCACCGGGCCGCCTGCGGCCACGCCGAACATGAACCAGTACCCGGTCATGCGCGCCGCCGTCGGCCCGAGTGCGCGGCGGACGTAGCTGGCCACCCCGCCGGGGTCGGGATACCGCGCCGCGAGCGCCGCGAAGGTTCCCGCCAGCGGAACCGCCAGCACGATGACGGCGGTCACGGCGAGGATCGAACCCGGACCCGCAGCCTCTGCGGCGAGCGCGGGGAGTGCGAGCAGACCCGTGCCGAGCACGGAGGCGATGTACAGGGCGATGCCTTCGGCCAGGCCGATGCGGCCGTCTCGGGTGCGTGCGCTCACTCATCCATCGTGTCGCGGGCCCCCGACATCCGCCGTGCCGGATTCCGCCACTCGCCCTCCGGATCCTGCCATTGTGTGCGGGGTGCGGGGTGCGGGCGGCCGGTGCAGGGTTGGGATCGTGTCGTGAAATGAGGAGAATGTGGCGAAACGAGGACTCCACGGCGGGTCTTGTCCTCGATTCACGACATGCTCCTCGTTTCGATGCGGCCCGCGAGCGGTGCGGTCGGGTGACCTCACCTGCGTGTTCCGATGCCACGTACCGGCCGAAGTCGTGTCGTGAGGTGAGGCGGCTGTCGCGAACTGGGGTGAATGCGGCGGCGGTCGTCGTCGGGTTGGTGCGTGATCCTGGTCCGATGTGGTTGAGTCCGGGAGGGGCTGCGTCGTCGTTTCGGTTGTGCGTGTGATTCGTGGCCGCCGCGGCCGGAAGCGATGGGGTGGGAGCGAGCGAGCGAGCTGCGTCGTCCGGCGTCTTGTGGCCGGGCCGAAGTCGTGTCGTGAAATGAGGAGGATGTCGCCTAATAAGGAGAAGACAGCGGGTTTGGTCCTCGATTCGCGACATGATCCTCGTTTCGCGACATCGTCATCAGGGATCCCGATGGGGACGAGCGCCGTAGGGTGAGGGAATGGCTGCGTTCACGGTGGATCTGAACGCCGATCTCGGCGAGACGGTCGACGGCGTCGCCACGGCGGATGACGCGTCGATGTTCCCTCTGATCAGCAGCGCGAACATCGCCTGCGGTGGTCATGCCGGGGACGACGCGTCGATGCGCGCGTCGGTCGCACACTCCCGCGAGCACGGCGTCGCGATCGGTGCGCACCCGGCGTACCCGGACCGTGCGGGGTTCGGGCGCACGCGTCACCACCTGTCGTCCTCGGACCTGCGCGCGTCGATCCTGGGCCAGCTCACCCGGCTGGTCGCCGCGGGTGCCGACGTCCGCTATGTCAAACCCCACGGAGCGCTGTACAACGAGATCGTCCACGATGCGACGCAGGCGGCCGATGTCGTGGCCGCGGTCACGGAGCTCTCCGCGCGGCTCGGGCGCGCGCTGCCCGTTCTGGGCCTGCACGGCGAGATCCAGCGAGCCGCCGCTGCCGTCGGCCTGCCGTTCTTCTCCGAGGCGTTTCTCGATCGCGGCTATCAGGCGGACGGCACCCTCGTGCCCCGGGGCGCTCCGGGGGATCTGCTGCATGACCCCGCCGAGGTTGCGCGCCGCGCTGTCGAGATGGTGGTGACCGGCTCCGTGACGGCGCTGGACGGCAGCCTCGTCCAGATCCACCCGGCGTCGCTGTGCGTGCATGGTGACAGTCCCGCCGCGGTGGAGATGGCGCGTGCCGTCCGCGCCGCCTTGACCGACGCGGGTGTCGTGATCCGTGCCCCGTGGCTCCGATGACGCCGCTCGTCGTGCACGCGTTCGGGCCGGAGGCGTTGCTGGTGGAGACGGCGGACGTGCTGGCACTGCGGGCGGTGCTGGCAACACCTCCCGACGGGGTCACCGACGTCGTCCCCGCCGCGGCGACGGTGCTGGTGTGCTTCGACTCGTCCACGATCGCGCCCGGGGCGGTTCGCGCCTGGATCGACCGCGCGGCGGCTGATGCGGGCAGGATCGACGATGCCGATGCGTCGCCCATCGTCGAGATCGACGTCTGCTACGACGGTCCGGATCTCGTCACGGCGGCCGCGGCGGCCGGGGTAGCCGTCGACACGCTGATCAGCGCTCACCAGCGCGCTCACTGGCGGGTGGCGTTCACCGGGTTCGCACCCGGCTTCGGCTACCTCGTCGCCGACGACTGGCCCTACCGGCTGCCCCGGCTCGCCGCGCCGCGCACCCGCGTGCCGCGGGGGTCGGTCGCGCTCGCGGACGGGTTCAGCGGGGTGTACCCGCGGGCGACGCCCGGCGGGTGGCAGCTCATCGGGGTCACCGACGCCACGCTGTTCGATCCGGATCGTACGCCCCCGGCTCTGCTCGTTCCGGGTGCGCGTGTGCGGTTCCGGGAGATGTCATGAGCCTGCGGATCGAAGCGGCCGGTCCCGGCACGACCGTGCAGGATCTTGGGCGGCCGGGCCTGCGCGCGGTCGGTGTCGGCTCCTCCGGTGCGCTCGATCGGCAGTCCCACCGCATCGCACAACGCCTGGTGGGCAATCGGGAGTCGGCGGCGGGGATCGAGGTCCCGCTCGGCGGGCTGCGTCTGCGCGCGACGCGCGATCACTGGGTCGTGGTCGCGGGTGCGGAGACCCCGGTGTACGCCGGATCTCGGGCCATCGATCTCTGGCGACCGCATCTGCTGCGCGCGGGGGAGCCCCTCGAACTCGGTATCGCCACCCGCGGCATCCGCGCCTATGTCGCGGTGCGCGGCGGTCTGGCGCTGCCCCCGGTGCTCGGCTCGCGCTCCACCGACACGCTCGCGGGTCTCGGGCCGGAGCCGCTGCGGGCCGGTGACGAGCTCGCCGTCGGTCGCACGCCTCTCCCGCTGCACCTCGTCGACATCGCCCCGTGGCGAGTGCCGGGGGAGCACATCGAGGCACGAGTCGTGCCCGGGCCGCGCCGGGACTATCTCGAACCCGGCGCGTGGGATCTGCTGACCGGGGAGACCTGGACGGCGTCGACGGCCGCCGATCGCGTGGGCGTACGGCTGGACGGTCCGTTGCTGCGACATCGCGGCAGCGCGGAGCTCCCGAGCGAAGGGATGATCCCCGGTGCCATCCAGGTACCGCCGTCCGGCATTCCGACCATCCTGCTCGCCGACGGGCCGGTCACCGGCGGGTACCCGGTGATCGGCGTGGTGCTGGACCTCGACCGGATCGGACAGCTCCGTCCCGGTGCCACCCTTCGCCTGCGCGGCTGACGTTCGGTTTCAGAGCGCGCGATTGGCTCCGATATCGGCGCGGAAGCAGCCATGTGCGCGCAACGAAACGTGGGTGCCTTGTGCTCTGATACCTAGATTGCTAGCATTCGAGCATGACAACCGAGCGGCGGGCTGGCGGAGACCCGGCGAAGGCGCAGTTCAACGTGTACCTGCCGCGCCCGCTGATCGTGGCGGTGAAGCACCGCGCGATCGACGACGGGACCAGTCTGTCGGCCCTGGTGGAGCGGGCGCTCAGCGAGTATCTGGATCGCGCACGAAGCGCAGGGGAGGAGTGATCATGTCGGTCACTGTGCAGGCCATCCGGTTCACCGATGATGTCTCCGCGATGCGCATGCTGCTGGAGCAGCTGGGGCTCGTCGCCGTCGTGTCCACGCCGCAATGGGCGGTGATGCGCTCCGGGTCCGGCGACGTGCTCCTGCACGCGACCGCGAACGCGGCGAACGGAGCACCCGCGGGATCGACTGAGCTCACCTTCGAGACCGACGACATGGACGCCCTCGCTGTGCGATTCGGCGTCACCCCGATGGATGAGGCCTGGGGGCGCTCGATCGAGATCGTCGACCCGCTCGGGGACCGAGTGACCGTCAACGCTCAGCAGGAGGACTTCTACGGATATGAGACGTCGCAGGCTCTTCCTGACCCGACGATCGGCGTCTGCCCCGTGCGATTCACAGATCCTCGCGGTGCCTACGGCGAATTTCTGACCCGGCTCGGACTTCATCAGAGCAGCCCTGACGATGACAGCTTCGTGGCGTACGGTGCCGACCACGGATCGGTTGGCGTGCACATCGCCCGGCCGGAAGAGACGGTGCGGCTGCTCGCCGACGCACCGGGGGCGCAGGTGCATCTCACGCTGTCGACCACGGGCGATCCTGAGACGCTGGCCGCCACGCTGCGAGCCGCTGGGCACGATGTGCGGGTGGACACCACCTTCGGCACGATGCTTGAGCTCACCGATCCGGACGGTCGCTCCCTGCAGATCCACGCGGAATCCTGATTGGTCTCAACCGGTGCGGTTCGCGGCCGGGTCCCGTACCGATATTGAGCCCGATGGGTGGGATGGTCTCAGCTTCGGCAACCGAAGCGCGCCGAAACCGCAGATTCTGAGACCGGCGCGGGCGCGACGTTCCGGCCGGTAGGCTCGGGACCATGACGGCGACGGTGCTCGGCATCCGCGTCACCGATGCCCAACTAGCGCGGTGGCGGAACTGGGCGATGCCTGAGGTCCAGCCCTTCCTCCTCACAGCGGACGAAGCCCGAGCGGTGAAGCGGGTGGCGCGGTCGCGGCGCTTGACGCCGGAACTGCGTGACACCTTCCAGCTGTATGCCGTTGCGGGCACTGGCGTCTACGCCATCGAGGCTGAGCCCGCGGGTGACGACGGGGATGCCGATTCGGTCGCGGGCATGCCGGAGGGCTCGCCCCCCGCCGCAGGCCCGGAGGCGAGCGGCGACTCGGAGACTTCTTCCGAGTCGGAGGCTTTCGCGGACTCGGCGGCTTTCGCGGACTCGGAGGCTTTCGCCGGCTCGGAGGCTTCCGCCGGCTCGGAGGCTTCCGCCGGCTCCCTGGGTTCCGCCGAGCGCACGGCGCTCGTGTGGCTCGACAAGCGGGGCGCCCGGCTGCTCAGCCGGGAGGCTCTGGCGGCTCAGCCCACGAAGCACCGCTGGCCCGGCAAGCACCCCGAACGCAGCCGAGATCGCGACACGGCCCGCACCATTCGCTGGATCGAGGACGGCTGGCCGGATTCACGGCACGGCGAGGTCTCGGAGGCCACGTGGCGTCGGGCGCGAGCCATCCTGCCGGACGCGCGCCGGATCGCCGGTCGCTTCCCGGCCCGCAGCGGGCCGAACTGCTTCGGTACCGTGATGGGTGCGGCGGGCGTCGACGGTGCTGCGAGCACCTGGATGCAGCGGGAGCCCTTCGAGCGCTGGCTGCGTGAGGCGACCATCATCGGCGGAAACGATGACAACCCCGGCACAGTGCTGGTCTGGCGCGGCACCGACGGGGCCGTCGAGCACGCGGCGATCACCATCGGCGACGGCTGGCTGCTGAACAAGCCTGCCCAGACCTGGTCGACTCCGGTCGCCGTGCTCTCGGTGCGGGAAGGGATCAATGCTTCCCGCGCCCCCGGACGACGGCTGGAGCGCCACACTCTCGCGTGATGGTGCCGCGGGGGGCACCGCCTGCTGTGCCTGGAGATGATGGCGGGGGTGCCGCATCGTCGCCTGCCGGTGCCGCGGTAACCGCTCCCGCGCCCCCGGACGACGGCTGGAGCGCCACACCTCGCGTGAGGGTGCTCGGAGTGAGCGCCTCCGTACCCTGGACAACGGCTGCGAGCACCACACCACACCCCACCCCACCCTCGCGCGAGAGCACTTCGGCCATCACTCGCCCCCGCGACCGCCGTGCCCGCCCGGCTCCGAACGTCCGCCACCGGGCATCTGTCGCCGGCGGCGTAGGCTCGCACCGTGGAACACGCGCGACTCGCCGACGGATCGACCATTGCCTTCGAACGCGTCGGTGGCGTCGCGGGGGAGCCGGTCATCGTCCTTCCGGGCGGTCCGTGTCGCGAGCCGGAGTATCTCGGGGACCTGGCGGGAATCGCCGGCGTGCGTCCGCTCATCGTGGTGCACTTCCGCGGGACGGCGGCGAGCCCCGATGCGTCACCCGGGTGGTGGCTCGAATCCGATGCCGTCATCGCGATCGCCGACCGCCTCGGGCTCGGACGATTCGATGTTCTCGGCCACTCCGCGGGCACGCGCGTGGCACTGGCGACGATGACGCGCCACCCCGGACGAATCCGCTGCGCCGTGCTCGTCACGCCGGCGGCGTCGTGGCTCACCGGCACCGAGCACGACATCGCGGACATCGCCGCCCGCCGCGCTGATCCGATCATCGACCACGCGCTCGCCGCCCCGGCGGAGATGCCCGACACCGAGGCGGGGTTCCAGGATGTGCTGCAGCAGGAGGCGCCGCTGGGCTACGCGCACTGGAGCGCGCTCGAGCAGCAGCACGCACGGGTCGGCACCACCACGCGGGCGGCGACCCTCGGCTGGTTCTCCGCGATCCCCGGCGACGCACCGGCGCAGATCCTCGCAGCCGAACTCCCGCCGGTGCTCGTCGTCGCCGGTGCCGAGGACATGCTGAGCGGCGTGCGTCCGACCCGCGCCTATGCCGAAGCCCTCGGCGCCGAGCAGGCGTGGATCGCCGACTGCGGGCACTACCCGTGGATCGAGCAGCCCGGGGAATTCCGGAGGATCCTGTCGGGTTGGATGACAGCGGGCTGACTCCGCGCGTGGTTATACACCGAGTCTCAGGAACCTTCAAGCATCAACGCTGGACGTGTCGCTAATCCGAGTGTATCGTGGGTAGTTGCGCTCGCATCCTCCTGCCCTCATATGGTGGTCGGCTGTTTCCGTGTCTCCGATCGTGAGGTCGGCTCGGAATTCGGGGATGTACGCGAGCGAGAAATCTCACGACAAGGAATCACGAGGCCCGGCCGGGGCCCATGGAGGTCATTCCCTTGGCAGCTGCGAGCAACGCATCCACCAACCCCAAGAACGGCCGCGCTCACAAGCGCGTCTCGTTCGCCAAGATCACCGACACGCTGACCGTCCCCGACCTGCTCGCTCTGCAGGTCGAGTCGTTCGACTGGCTCGTCGGCAACGAGAACTGGAAGGCTCGCGTCGCGCAGGCGCAGGCTGAGGGACGCACCGACGTCCCCGAGGTCAGCGGACTGGAGGAGATCTTCGAGGAGATCTCGCCGATCGAGGACCTCAGCGAGACCATGCAGCTCTCGTTCACGAACCCGTACCTCGAGCCCGAGAAGTACTCGATCGAGGAGTGCAAGGAGCGCGGTAAGACGTACGCGGCTCCGCTGTACGTCGAGGCCGAGTTCATGAACCACCAGACCGGTGAGATCAAGACCCAGACGGTCTTCATGGGCGACTTCCCGCTCCAGACCGATAAGGGAACGTTCATCATCAACGGCACCGAGCGTGTCGTCGTGTCCCAGCTCGTGCGTTCCCCGGGTGTCTACTTCGACAAGACCCCCGACAAGACCAGCGACAAGGACATCGTCTCCGCCCGTGTGATCCCCTCCCGCGGTGCCTGGCTCGAGTTCGAGATCGACAAGCGCGACCAGGTGGGTGTGCGCATCGACCGCAAGCGCAAGCAGTCGGTCACCGTCTTCCTCAAGGCGCTGGGCCTCACCAGCGAGGACATCCTCGCCGAGTTCGCCGGCTTCCCCTCCATCGAGGAGACCCTGTCGAAGGACACCATCCTCACCAAGGAGGACGCGCTCCGCGACATCTACCGCAAGCTCCGTCCGGGCGAGCAGGTCGCCGCCGAGGCCGCCCGCGCGCTGCTGGACAACTTCTACTTCAACCCGAAGCGCTACGACCTGGCCAAGGTCGGCCGCTACAAGGTGAACCAGAAGCTCGGTCTGGACGCACCGCTGACCGAGTCGGTCCTGACCGTCGAGGACATCGTCGCCACCATCAAGTACCTGGTGCGCCTGCACGCCGGTGAGACCTCCTACGAGGGTGTCCGCGGCGGCAAGCCCGCGGAGATCCGCATCGACGTCGACGACATCGACAACTTCGGCAACCGCCGCATCCGCGCGGTCGGCGAGCTCATCCAGAACCAGGTCCGCACCGGTCTGTCCCGCATGGAGCGCGTCGTTCGCGAGCGCATGACCACGCAGGACATCGAGGCCATCACGCCGCAGACCCTGATCAACGTGCGCCCCGTCGTCGCCGCGATCAAGGAGTTCTTCGGAACCTCGCAGCTGTCGCAGTTCATGGACCAGAACAACCCGCTCGCGGGTCTGACCCACAAGCGCCGTCTGTCGGCCCTGGGCCCCGGTGGTCTGTCTCGTGAGCGTGCGGGCGTCGAGGTCCGTGACGTCCACCCGTCGCACTACGGCCGTATGTGCCCGATCGAGACGCCGGAAGGCCCGAACATCGGTCTGATCGGCTCGCTGGCGTCGTTCGCGCGCATCAACGCGTTCGGCTTCATCGAGACGCCGTACCGCCGGGTCATCGACGGCAAGGTGTCCGAGACGATCGACTACCTCACCGCCGCCGAGGAGCAGGACTACATCGTGGCGCAGGCCAACGCCGTCCTGAACAAGGACGGCTCCTTCGCCGACGAGCGCGTTCTCGCCCGTCGCGGCAAGGGTGGCGAGGTCGACCTCTTCCCGCGCGACGAGATCGGCTACATGGACGTCTCGCCGCGCCAGATGGTGTCGGTCGCGACCTCGCTCATCCCGTTCCTCGAGCACGACGACGCGAACCGAGCCCTCATGGGTGCCAACATGCAGCGTCAGGCTGTGCCGCTGCTGCGCTCGGACTCGCCGCTGGTGGGTACCGGTATGGAGGGCTACACGGCCATCGACGCCGGCGACGTGGTCACCGCGCAGAAGGCCGGTGTGGTCTCCGAGGTCTCCGCAGACCGCGTCACCGTGCAGCTGGACGAGGGCGGCACGCAGGACTACTACCTGCGCAAGTTCGACCGCTCCAACCAGGGCACGTCCTACAACCAGCGCGTGATCGTCAACGCCGGTGAGCGTGTCGAGGTCGGCGAGGTCATCGCCGACGGTCCCTCGACCGACAACGGCGAGCTCGCCCTCGGTAAGAACCTCCTCGTCGGCTTCATGACGTGGGAAGGCTTCAACTACGAGGACGCGATCATCCTGAACCAGGACCTGGTGAAGGAAGACACCCTCTCCTCGATCCACATCGAGGAGTACGAGGTCGACGCCCGCGACACCAAGCTCGGCAAGGAGGAGATCACCCGTGACCTCCCCAACGTCAGCCCGGAGCTGCTGAAGGACCTGGACGAGCGCGGCATCATCCGCATCGGTGCCGAGGTGCGCCCCGGCGACATCCTGGTCGGCAAGGTCACCCCGAAGGGTGAGACCGAGCTCAGCGCCGAGGAGCGTCTGCTCCGCGCGATCTTCAACGAGAAGAGCCGCGAGGTCCGCGACACGTCGCTGAAGGTGCCCCACGGTGAGCAGGGAACCATCATCGCGGTCAAGGAGTTCAACGCCGAGGACGGCGACGACGAGCTCGGCTCGGGCGTCAACCGTCGCGTCGTGGTCTACATCGCCCAGAAGCGCAAGATCACCGCGGGTGACAAGCTCTCCGGCCGTCACGGCAACAAGGGCGTCATCTCGCGCATCCTGCCGGTGGAGGACATGCCGTTCCTCGCCGACGGAACGCCGCTGGACATCATCCTCAACCCGCTCGGTATCCCGGGTCGAATGAACTTCGGCCAGGTGCTCGAGGTCCACCTCGGCTGGATCGCCAAGCAGGGCTGGAAGGTCGACGGCAACCCGGAGTGGGCGAAGCTCCTGCCGGCCGAGGCCCGCGAGGCCGCTCCCGGCACGAAGGTCGCGACCCCGGTGTTCGACGGTGCGCACGAGGAGGAGATCTCGGGTCTGCTCGACTCGACCCTTCCCACGCGTGACGGCGAGCGCCTGATCGACCACACCGGCAAGACGACGCTGTACGACGGCCGCTCCGGCGAGCCGTTCCCGGCGCCGATCTCCGTGGGCTACATGTACATCCTGAAGCTGCACCACCTGGTGGACGACAAGATCCACGCGCGTTCGACGGGTCCCTACTCGATGATCACGCAGCAGCCCCTCGGTGGTAAGGCGCAGTTCGGTGGACAGCGCTTCGGTGAGATGGAGGTGTGGGCCCTCGAGGCCTACGGTGCGGCATACGCGCTCCAGGAGCTCCTCACGATCAAGTCCGACGACATCCTCGGCCGCGTCAAGGTGTACGAGGCGATCGTCAAGGGCGAGAACATCCAGGAGCCCGGCATCCCCGAGTCCTTCAAGGTGCTCATGAAGGAGATGCAGTCGCTCTGCCTGAACGTCGAGGTGCTCAACGCCGACGGCCAGCCCGTCAACCTGCGCGACACCGACGATGAGGCGTTCCGCGCCGCGGAAGAGCTCGGCATCAACATCTCGAGCCGCTTCGAGAACGTTTCGGTCGAAGAGATCTGACCCGCGGTCAGATCCCTCCACCACCACAAGATTTCAGAATCGACACAGGAGAACACGTGCTCGACGCCACCACATTCGATTCGCTTCGCATCGGCCTGGCAACTGCTGACGACATCCGTCAGTGGTCGCACGGCGAGGTCAAGAAGCCCGAAACGATCAACTACCGCACCCTGAAGCCCGAGAAGGACGGTCTGTTCGGTGAGCAGATCTTCGGTCCTTCCCGCGACTGGGAGTGCGCCTGCGGTAAGTACAAGCGAGTCCGCTTCAAGGGCATCATCTGCGAGCGCTGCGGCGTGGAGGTCACCAAGAGCTCCGTCCGTCGCGAGCGCATGGGCCACATCGAGCTCGCCGCACCCGTCACCCACATCTGGTACTTCAAGGGCGTTCCGTCGCGCCTCGGCTACCTGCTGGACATGGCGCCGAAGGACCTCGAGAAGGTCATCTACTTCGCCGCGTACATGGTCATCTCGGTGGACGAGGAAGCGCGTCACCGCGACCTTGCGACCCAGGAGGGCAACATCCGCCTCGAGCTGAAGGCTCTGGCGGACCGTCGCGACGCGAAGATCGCCGACCGCCTGCGCAAGCTGGAGGAGGAGCTCGCCGCTCTCGAGGCGGAGGGTGCCAAGGCAGACCAGAAGAAGAAGGTCAAGGACGCCGCCGAGAAGGAGATGTCGCTGACCCGCAAGGGCACCGACGAGGCGATCGCCAAGCTGGAGCGCGTGTGGGAGGACTTCCGCACGCTGTCCGTGGGCGACCTGAAGCCGGAGGACGACGTCTTCCACGAGCTGCAGGACCGCTTCGGTCAGTACTTCCAGGCCTACATGGGTGCTGAGTCCATCAAGAAGCGTCTGGAGACGTTCGACCTCGCCGCTGAGGCGGAGTCGCTGCGCCTGCAGATCTCCGAGGGCAAGGGCCAGCGCAAGATCCGTGCGATCAAGCGCCTCAAGGTCGTCTCCTCGTTCCTGGCCACGGGCATGTCCCCGGCCTCGATGGTGCTCGACGTCGTCCCGGTGATCCCGCCGGAGCTGCGTCCGATGGTGCAGCTGGACGGTGGCCGCTTCGCGACCTCCGACCTCAACGACCTGTACCGCCGCGTGATCAACCGCAACAACCGCCTCCGTCGCCTGATCGACCTCGGTGCCCCCGAGATCATCGTCAACAACGAGAAGCGCATGCTGCAGGAGGCCGTCGACGCGCTGTTCGACAACGGCCGCCGTGGTCGCCCCGTCACCGGTACCGGCAACCGCGCCCTGAAGTCCCTCAGCGACATGCTGAAGGGTAAGCAGGGTCGTTTCCGCCAGAACCTGCTCGGAAAGCGCGTCGACTACTCGGGACGTTCGGTCATCATCGTCGGCCCGCAGCTGAAGCTGCACCAGTGCGGTCTGCCCAAGCAGATGGCCCTGGAGCTGTTCAAGCCGTTCGTGATCAAGCGCCTGATCGACCTTGGTCACTCGCAGAACATCAAGGCCGCCAAGCGCGCCGTGGAGCGCACGCGCCCCGAGGTGTGGGACGTGCTCGAGGAGATCATCCGCGAGCGTCCCGTGCTGCTGAACCGCGCCCCCACGCTGCACCGCCTGGGTATCCAGGCCTTCGAGCCGCAGCTCGTCGAGGGTAAGGCCATCCAGCTGCACCCGCTCGTGTGCGCCGCGTTCAACGCTGACTTCGACGGTGACCAGATGGCTGTGCACCTGCCGCTGTCGGTGGAGGCACAGGCCGAGGCCCGCATGCTCATGCTGGCGTCGAACAACATCCTGAAGCCGTCCGACGGTCGTCCGGTCACCCTGCCCTCGCAGGACATGATCATCGGCCTTCACCACCTGACCACGGTCAAGGAGGGTGCGCTCGGTGAGGGTCGCGCGTTCGGCTCGGTCGCCGAGGCGATCATGGCCAAGGACGAGGGGACCCTCGACCTGCAGGCCAAGGTCCGCATCCGCATTCCTGGTCTGACGTTCCTCGAGGGTGACGCCCCGGAGGGCTACGACACCCACGGTCTCGTGGATGCGTCGCTCGGTCAGGTCACCTTCAACGACACGCTGCCGAAGGGCTACCCCTTCGTCCGCGAGCAGGCCGACAAGGGCAAGCTGTCGCAGATCGTGAACAAGCTGGCCGAGGAGTACCCGAAGGTCGAGGTCGCCGCGGCGCTGGACCGGATCAAGGACGCCGGCTTCTACTGGGCAACCCGTTCGGGTGTGACCGTCGCGCTCAGCGACATCCTCACCCCGCCGAACAAGGCCGAGATCATCTCGAAGTACGAGAAGCTCGCCTCCAAGGTGCAGGGCCAGTACGAGAAGGGTCTCGTCACCGACGCCGAGCGTCGTCAGGAGCAGATCAAGATCTGGACCGAGGCGACCGACGAGGTGCAGGCGGCGATGCGCGCCAACTTCCCCGAGGACAACACCATCAACCGCATGGTGTCGTCGGGTGCTCGTGGTAACTGGCTGCAGATCCGTAACATCGCTGGTATCCGAGGCCTGGTGAACAACACCAAGGGTGAGATCATGCCGCGTCCGATCATCTCCTCGTACCGCGAGGGTCTGTCGGTGGCCGAGTACTTCACCGCGACGCACGGTGCCCGTAAGGGTCTGGCCGACACCGCTCTGCGCACCGCCGACTCGGGTTACCTGACCCGTCGTCTGGTGGACGTCTCGCAGGATGTCATCATCCGCGAAGAGGACTGCGGCACGAGCAAGGGTCTGGACTACGTCATCGCGAAGGCGGACTCGACCGGCACTCTGGTGCGCGACGAGAACGTCGAGAACTCGGTGTTCGCCCGTACCCTCGCCATCGACGTCGTCGATGCTGCGGGCACGGTCATCGCGACCGCCGGTGAGGACGTCGGCGACGTGCTCATCGACAAGCTGATCGAGGCCGGTGTCGAGAACATCAAGGTCCGCTCGGTGATGACCTGCGACTCCGCCGTCGGCGTGTGCGCGCAGTGCTACGGCCGTTCGCTGGCCTCCGGCAAGATCGTGGACATCGGTGAGGCCGTCGGCATCATCGCCGCCCAGTCGATCGGTGAGCCCGGTACCCAGCTGACGATGCGTACCTTCCACACCGGTGGTTCCGCGTCTGCTGACGACATCACCCAGGGTCTGCCCCGTGTGCAGGAGCTCTTCGAGGCTCGTACTCCGAAGGGTGCTTCCCCGATCGCCGAGGCGACCGGTCGCATCACCATCGAGGAGACCGAGAAGCAGAAGAAGGTCATCCTGACGCCCGACAACGGTGACGAGCCGTACGTCTACCCGGTCCTGAAGCGTGCCACGCTCCTGGTCGAGGACGGACAGCACATCGAGGTCGGTCAGGCGCTGCAGGTCGGCACGCTCGACCCGAAGGAGGTCATGCGCGTGCAGGGTGCCCGTGCCGCGCAGAAGTACCTCGTCGGCGGCGTGCAGGGCGTGTACCGCTCGCAGGGTGTGCCGATCCACGACAAGCACATCGAGGTCATCGTGCGCCAGATGCTGCGCAAGGTCACCGTCGTCGACCACGGCGACACCGACCTGCTGCCCGGTGAGATGGTCGACACGCGTCGCTACCAGGACCTCAACCGTGCTGCCGTGGCCGAGGGCAAGCGCCCCGCGTCGGGCCGTCCGGAGCTGATGGGTATCACGAAGGCGTCGCTCGCGACGGAGTCGTGGCTGTCGGCCGCTTCCTTCCAGGAGACCACCCGCGTCCTCACGCAGGCGGCCATGGAGGGCAAGAGCGACCCGCTCGTCGGCCTCAAGGAGAACGTCATCATCGGTAAGCTCATCCCCGCCGGAACCGGACTTGCGAAGTACCGCAACGTCGTGGTCGAGGCCACGGAGGAGGCGAAGAGCGAGCGGTACCCCAACCGCATCTTCGCGTCGGACGGTGCGTACTCGGGCGACGACCTGAGCTACGTCGACTTCGACAGCTTCTCGACGGACGACAACTTCACCACGCCCGGTACCTACAACTGAGCATGAGGTGAACCGCAGGCCCCCGGCTTCCCGCCGGGGGCCTGCGGCGTTTCCGCCCATCCCTCGTCCTGCTCGGGTTTCTCGCGTGTGCGTCTGGGACGAATGGGCGCGGGAGCGTAGCGTGGGGGTATGGGGCGAGTCGGGGGACGAAACGTGCCGATGATGATCATCGGCATCGTGCTCAGCGTCGCGGTCGTGATCGTGCTGTTCGTGATCGCGCTGCCCATGTGGCCCGCCGCCGGACTCTGGATCGGATCGATGATGCAGGCCGTCGCCGATTTCATGCGCGGCCAGGGCTGAACGAACTCGCCGACGTCGCCCGCGCACTTACGGCAAGCCTCAGGCCCAATGGCCGAGGCCCGCACTACCCTGAATTGCACAGCAGGCACGAATGCGCTGCAGGAGTGCACCGTCCAGCACGTCGAGGAGAAGTCTGATGAGCGAAACGCCGAACTCGCCCTCCGGGGACGCCGCGGGCGAGCCCGTGGAGGAGACCACCACGGGTGCTGATCTGAACGAGGACACCGTGGCCGAGGAGCAGTCCGCCGCCGAGGACGCTGTCCCCGCGGCCGACTCCGACGACGACGCCGCCTTCGCGGCCAGCGTCGCCGACGAGATCGCCGCGGCCAACGCCGGCGTCGTTCCCGCCGCCGCGCCCATGCCCCCGGCTGCCCCCGCCTCCGTCGTCGCGGCGGACAACGTGGACGCCGCCCGTGCGGCCGCAACCTCCGAGGCCCCCTCGCCCGATGAGGCGCCGGCCGAGCCCGCGACGGCCGATGCCGTCGACGCCACCCCTGCCGACGATTCGCACCCGGCCGGAACGCCGGCGGTCACCCCCGCGTCGTTCGCGGACGAGGATGCGCCCGACGCCATCGCCGACCCCGACGCGCCGGCCGACGGCGCGGCCTGGAACGCCGCCGCAGCGGCAGCGGCGGCCACCGAGAGCGCCCGCGCAGCCGAGGAAGCCGCCGACGCCGCGGTCGCCGGCACCACCGCGAAGGCCGACACCGACGCAGCCGCTGAGGCCGGCACGGCCGCTGACTCCGCGACGATCGCCGATTCCGGCACCACCCCCGATGCGGATGCGCCCGCGCCGTCGGTGGCATCCGACGTCGACCGCGCCCGCGCCGCTGCCGCAGCGATGAACGACGACGACGACACGCCCTGGTACGACCGTCCCGAGGTCGTTGAGGCCGCGGCTTCCCTGCCGTCCCCGGTGGCGGACGCGCCCACCACCGCCGTCGACGCGCCCACCACCGCTCTGACGCCGCCCGCGGCTGCCGCAGCCGCTGCGGCCACGACGCCCGTCGCCGAGCCCGCCGCCACCGGCGTCACCGCGGGGCCCGCACAGATCTTCGTGCAGGCACCGGAGGAGCCCGCCAAGCGCGGCAACCGTGCATTCGCGGGTGTCGTTGGCCTCATCGCCACCGTCGTCTTCGCGGTCCTCTACATGGCGGCGACCCTGCTCCCGCGCGGCGGGGAGGTGCTCACCAGCTTCGATGCGCTCGGTGCAGCCGCGCTGACGGAGGTGGCATCGCCCGGCTTCTGGATCCCGGTCGCCACCTTCTTCCTCGCCTTCTGGCTGCTCGGCGCCATCCTCAACACGGCCAAGTGGGGGTACTGGGTGGTGTTCGGCCTCCTCGTGGGGCTGCTGTCGCTGGCGGGCCACGTGCTGGGCCAGATCATCGCGGCCAACCCCTGGCTGATCACGCCGACCCAGGCTCTGGAGCTCGCTCGCACCTCGGTGTTCTCGGTGCCCGGCCTGGTGGCGCTCGTCATCGGCCGTGAGCTGCCGGTGTGGTTCGGCGGATGGATCGCGCGCCGCGGCCGCAAGGTGATCGCCGCGAACGCGGAGGCGCAGGAGGAGTTCCAGCGCATCCTGGACGCGGGTCCCCAGCTCGCCAGCTGATGACTGACACGAACCGCGCCCGGCCCCTGATCTACACGGGGCTGGGCGCGGTCGTCTTCGTCGCGCTGGTGATCGTCGGCTTCGGTGCGCTCAGCTACGCCACAGACACGGAGGTGATCGCGGCACCCGGGCTCGGTCCGCTTCCGGCCGTGATCGGTATCGCCGCGGGGACCATCGCCTTCGCGGGCACCCTCCTCGCGCGCTCGCTGAACCGCCCGGGACTGGGGGCTGCCGCGCTCGCCGCGGTGCTGGCTTCGGCCGTGCACCTGCTGGCGGTGTCCGTGGCCGTGCTCTTCATCGTTCCCGGCGCCGCCGCAGCCGTCGCGTCCCACCTGGTGCTCGGCGGATACAGCGTCCTCGTCTTCCTCGCTGGCCTCCTCGCCGGAGCGCTCACCGTCGTCGGGTTCCGCGCGGGCACCGGTACGCCGCAGTGGCCGTGGGAGAAGCACGACGACGACGAGTAGGCGTCCGGACCCGCATGGCCGGGCGCGCGCGGGGCGGGGAGTGGAAGCGGCGGGCGGCAGACGAGTCGGGAAGCAGCGGCGTGATCCGCCACGGGCTTCGGGAGCTCGGGACCCCCGCGATGCCTCGGCTCCGTGCAGATCCGGACGCGAATCCGTCCGGATCGGCGCTTCCTGCCCTACGGTGGGATCGTGGAGCGGGAGCTCGAGGCGCAGGTGAGCCATGCGGTGGACGCATGGCTGCGCTGGGTGCCCCGGTGGCACCCGCAGAGCCATCGTGGACGCACCGCGGTGTGCAAGCGCTGTTTCGGCTCTCCCATCCTGCTGGCCGCGGGGCTCGGAACCGATGTTCCCCACGGCGTGCAGCACGGCATCTCCACACGCATGAAGACCGTGATCGACGCGGCGGTGGGGGAGTACACCGCCCGCAACCTGCCGATGCTCCAGGCGGAGCTGGACCAGCAGGCCGCGCGGAACCGAGCGCGTCGCTACCGGCCGGGTGATGACCTCGAACCCGAGTTCGACGGCATGCCGCTGGATCCCGACCCGGAGCCGGGCGCGCCGTTCCTCTTCACCGTCGCAGGACTCGCCGCGGAGGTGGATGCCGATGTGCCGGCGCTTCCTCCCCTCAGTGAGGAGGAGAAGGTCGCCCTGCGTCAGGAGGTCGCACTCGCCGACGAGTACGCCACGATGGTGGGCCGAGAGGTCTGTCGCATCCTGGTGGGTCATCGGCTGCGGATCTCCCAGGCCGTCCAGCAGTACGTCGAGCCTCAGATCGCCGACATCATCGCCGAGCTCGCCAGGTCCCTGGACGCGCCCTTCGATCCCCGCGACGGCACACTTCCCGACGCCTGAACCCGTCCCGCTGCCGGGTGGGGTGGTGAGCGAAAGCGGACGATGGAGGGCGTCCCTGTTACCATGACGGCATCCGGATTTCACGCCCGTCGAGGGCGCGCCGCCGCGGCCGACACGCGGGAAGCGTGCACCCGACGATCAGGTGCGACCGGGACGAGGTAAAAGGGGGTGTCGATGGCCAAGCGCGTGCTTTCTGCACCCCCGGTACTGGCAGGACTCACTTTCGTCCGGCCGCTTGGCTCCGGCGGATTCGCCGACGTCTTCCTGTACGAGCAGGCCATGCCGCGCCGTTCCGTGGCGGTCAAAGTGCTGCCGAGCGACGTCGCCGACGCCGAGTTGCTGCGCATGTTCAACGCCGAGGCCGACGTGCTGGCGCGCCTGTCCGCCCACCCCTCCATCGTCACCGTCTACCAGGCGGGCATCTCCGCCGACGGGCGCGCCTACATCGTGATGGAGTACTGCCCGGGATCCATGTCCCCCCGGTACCGCAGCGAGCGCATCCCGGTGGCCGAAGCCCTGTCGGTCGGCGTGAAGATGGCCGGTGCGCTGGAGACCGCGCACCGTGCCGGGCTCGTTCATCGCGACATCAAACCCGGCAACATCCTGACCACCGCGTTCGGCGCCCCCGTCCTCGCCGACTTCGGCATCTCCTCCTCGCTGGCTCGCGCCACCCCGGACGGGATGATGGCGATGTCCGTGCCGTGGACCGCGCCCGAGGTGATCGCCGAGCACACCTCCGGCGACGTCGCCAGCGAGGTCTGGGGTCTCGGCGCCACCGTCTACTCGCTGCTGGCCGGTCACTCGCCGTTCGAGCGGGCCGAGCAGGGGCAGAACTCGCGTGATCAGCTGCGCAGACGCATCCTGCGCGCGTCGTACACGAGAATCACCCGCTCCGACGTGACCGACTCGATCCAGAACGTGCTCGCGACGGCCATGGCCCGCGCGCCGCGAGAGCGCTACCCCAGCGCACTGGCCTTCGCCGAGGCGCTTCGCGCGATCGAAGTGGAACTGGGGCTCCCGATGACACCGCTCGAGGTGGCCGAGGACGTCTGGGCGGCTCCCGGCGTCGATTTCGAGGACGCATCCGCTCGCGGACACATCCGCGCCCACGTCCCCACCCCGTCCAGCCGCAAGGCGCGGCCCACCGCGGAGCTGTCCGGATACGCCCGCTCCGATGACGAGGGCATCGGCACCGCGCGCCGCCCCGGCGTGCGCTGGGGCTGGATCGCCGCGGGAGCCGTGGTCCTCCTCGCCGCCGGTATCGGCGGTGGCGTTCTCCTCGCAGGAATGCTCTGATGTCCTCCAACACACCCACCAGTCCTTCTCGTCGTGGCCCGATCCTCGCGGTCGGGGGCGGCGCGCTCGCCGTCGCCGCCGTTGTCGGCGCGACGATCGTGTGGCCCGGGCTCGACGCCCACGAGGCTCCGCCGGTCGATGCGGCGATCTGGGCGCTGCAGACCGCCGACGGACACCGCTATGCGCGGGTGAACACCGCGATCGGTGAGCTGGACACCGTGCGCGATGTCGCCAACCCGTCGGCGATCGCCCAGACCGCCGAGCGGGCGTATCTCTACTCCGGAAGCTACGGCAAGCTCACCCCGATCGACGCCGCGATGCCCGCGGACCTCGACGATGAGACCCTGGCGGCATCCACCGCGACGCCGTCCGGCACCACCGAGGCCACCGTGGCCGGTGACTACGTGGTGTACCGCACCGAAACCGGTGGGGTCTACGCCGGGCTGCTGGCCGACGCACAGCCGATGCGGATCGACCCCAACCCGGAGCCCACGCCGGATCCGAGCGCCTCTCCGACGGAGGCGCCCTCGGATGCGCCGGAGTACACGGCCGACGCCGTGGCGCTGAGCCCCGACGGCGTGCTGTACGCCTACACCGCGGCCACCGAGTCGGTGCTGCGGTACAGCGTGCGTGATTCGCGTGTCCTGGGAACGGATCCCGCCCCGGGCGTCGGCGATGAGCCCGCCATCACCGGTGTGGGCGATGACTGGGTGATGCTCGATGCCGACGGCACCATCATCGAGAGCCGCGTGGCCGGCGAACGCAGCATCGAGCCGGTGGGATCCGCGGTCCTCGCCCGATCGCAGAAGTCGGGCACGGACACCTACATCGCCGATTCGTCCGGCCTCTACCGGGTGCCGCTCGACGGCACGGCGGTGGAACGCGTGGTCGGCTCCTCCGACGAGGAGATCGGCACGCCCGCGCGACCGACCACCCTCGGTGACACGATGGTGGCGGCCTGGCTGGCGAGTGATTCGGGCGTGCTGTGGCGCGACGGCACCGGGCAGCAGCCGCTCGACTTCGGGGGCCAGGTCCTCGAAGACACGCGCCGGCCGGTGTTCGCGGGGACCGCCGATGCCCTGATCCTGAACGAGACCCGCTCCGGCTGGGTGTGGACCGTCCCCGACGCGAAGCTGCTGCCCTCGAGCCAGAACTGGGTCGTCGAGGACGCCGACGACCAGAACGCCGAGGAGAGCGAGATCCAGTCCGAAGTGGTGCTGGATCCGAAACCTCCCGTGGCGGAACCGGACGCCTTCGGCGTACGAGCCGGTGCCGTCTCGTCACTGCCCGTTCTGCTGAACGACCACGATCCCAATCAGGACGTGCTGAGCGTGGATCCGGGATCGGTCACCGGCCTCGATCCCGCCTTCGGCAGCGTCACGGTGACCGATGGCGGCGGCCGGCTGGCCGTGACGGTGGCCGCCGATGCGCAGGGATCAGCCACGTTCAGCTATCGCGTGACCGACGGCACCTCGGCGGATGGACTGTTCTCCGAATCCACCACGGTCACGCTGACCGTCGCGGCGGAGGACGAGAACACCGCGCCGGAGTGGTGCGGAGTCGAGGGCTGCCTCGCCACCTGGCCCGAGCCGGAGGTCAGCCCCGGCGGCACGGTGACCGTGCCCGTGCTCAACGCCTGGGTGGACGGTGAAGGCGATCCGCTGGTGCTGCTGTCCGCGCGGGCCCCCGACGGCATCGCAACGGCCGCGGTGACTCCGGCCGGCGAGGTGGTCTTCCAGCATGCCGACCCGTCCGACTCGACGACGCAGGTCGTGCCGGTGGACGTGACCGTCGCCGATACGCGCGGCAGCATCGCCGAGCGCACGCTGAAGGTGAAAGTCACCCCGACGCCGGTGCTGTCGGCGCAGTCGTTCACCGTGGTCGACAGCCTCGGAATGGACGAGCCCATCGATGTCTCCGGCCACGTGCTGGGTACGGCCGGAGAGCTGTCGGTCACGACGGTACAGGTGCTCGACGACGCCGATGCTCAGGCATCCCTGGGAGCCTCCGGCACCTCGTTCGATTTCTCCGCGTCCCAGCCCGGAACCTACCGTGTGAAGTACAGCGTGAGCGACGGTCGCTCGGAGGCCAGCGCCACGGTGCGCGTGACGCTGCTCGGTCCCGATGCGGCGGCGCAGCTCGCCACAGCGCCCGTGGTGGCGTTCCTGCGGCCGCAGGAGGACGCGACGGTGGATGTTCTGGCCGCCGTGTCCAACCCCACCCGCCGCGTGCTGCTGATGAGCGGGATGACGGTGATCCCCGACGAGGGCGCCAGCCTCCAGGTCGACGCCGTCGCGCAGAACTTCATCCGGGTCACGGGGTCCACGCGCACCGGGGATCCCGGCCGCCTGGGCGTCGTGAACTACACCGTCAGCGATGGGTCCTCCGATGCGGGCGCCACCATCACCGGACAGGCGACGGTCTACCTGCTGCCGCCGGCCCTGGATCTCGCGCCCATCGCGGTCGATGACCGCGTGGTCGTGCGCGCCGGATCGCAGATCGACATTCCCGTGCTCGAGAACGACGTGGCCCCGTCGGGTGCCGCACTGTTCCTGGATCCGTCGTCCGTGACGGCGACCGGGCCGAACGTCCTCGCCTTCGCCGCGGGTGACACCCTGCGCTACCTCGCCCCGACCACTCCCGGCACCTACAGCGTGGAGTACGCCATCGCACCGGCGGGTGCTCCGTCGCTGAAGGACACCGCCACCGTCACCGTCACCGTGCTCGGGGACGAGGCCAATCACGCGCCCGCGCCGAAGCTGCTGGCGGGTCGCGTACTGTCGGGGCAGTCGGTGCGGATCGACTTCGATCCTTATGGTGTGGACCCGGACGGCGACGACGTGCGCCTGGACCGCATCCTCACGCAGCCGGCGCGGGGATCGGCGGCGATCTCCTCCGACGGCGCCGCCATCGTCTACGTGTCCACTCCCGGCTCCGCCGGTGGTCAGGACTCCTTCACCTATCAGGTCGTCGATGCGTTCGGGGAGAAGCGGACCGGCACCGCCCGGGTCGGCGTGCTGGACCAGCAGTCCAATCCCAGCCCCATCACGTTCACGGACTACGTGCAGGTGCAGCAGGGCGCTGAATCGATCATCCGGGTGCGTCCCGTCGACAACGACATCGACCCCACCAACGGCACGCTGGCGTTGACCAACGTCACCCCCAATCTGTCCGAGCGGCTGCAGGGCGATGCACCCAACCCGGAGTACGATCGCTGGTCTTCGCTCATCCGCACGATGGACGACTCGGTCGTGACCATCGCGGCGGGCACCGAAACGGGCACCATGTCCTTCCTCTACGACGTGACGTCGTCCTCGGGTAACACCGGACGCGGACTCATCGTGGTGAAGGTGGTGCGGGAGACCGTTCCGGACTATCCCGTGGTGGCCGACACGCTGCTCACCGTGCAGAACCGCGACAGCTTCGCCTCCGGCGTCGACGTGCTTTCGGGCAAGGTCACCTGGAGCGGTGGAGACGCCTCCACGCTCAGCCTCAAGGCATGGGGAGGCAAGGGAACCGGTGACGTCTCGGTGAACGGGCAGAACATCACCGGCCAGCTCACCGACAAGGCGCGCGTCGTCCCCTTCGCGGTCACCGGCGATCTCGCGGACGGCACCCCGATCACCACCTATGCCTTCGTGCGCGTTCCCGCGGCCGATGATGTGACCGTCTCGCTGCGTCCGGGGATCCCCGCACAGGAGGTGCGGGAGAAGGAGGCCGTGACCTTCGACATGGCGTCGCTCGTGGTGATGAGCCGCAACAGCGAGCTCGAGGTCAGTCCGGACACCGCGGCCACCGGCGTGCGCGCACAGGCCACATGCACCCCCTCGGGCGGCACGAACATCACCTACACCGCGGGCGAGGGCCCGCCGTGGAACGACATGTGCGTGGTCCCGGTGCGCGCCGCCGGGCAGGAGGACTGGGCGTTCCTCTCCGTACCGATCCACGTGCAGGCCCTGGACCCCGTCCCGATCCTGCGGTCCGCATCGGTCACCGTCACGCCGGGATCGAGCGACTCCTTCGACCTGGCCAGCATCACGTCCTGGGAGGGACGCGAGGACAACGCGAACATCCGGTACGCGATCGACGCGCCAGCGGGTGATTTCGCGGTGTCGCAGGAGGGCAGTGTGGTCAGCTTCCGCGCCGCCGACAGCGCGCTGCCAGGACGGGAGACGGCGGTGCTCGTCTCCGTGACCAGTCACCCCGACGTCGCACCCACCCGGCTGATCCTGCGCGTCGGTCAGGCGCCCTCCACGCTGCCGCGCGCCGGCAACGTGCAGCAGCAGTGCAGTCAGAACGCCGGCTCGTCCTGCACCATCCGGGTGACCGGCGCCGCAGGTGAGGTGAACCCGCTGCCGAGCACACCGCTCGTGCTGGTGGCGGCGTCCGCATCCAGCGTGTGTGCGGGCGTCACCTTCGAGGCGATCGACGACGACAACGTCCGGGCGTCGTGGACGCAGGACGCTCCGGGCGGCACGTGCACCGCCAACTTCCAGCTGCGAGACGCCCAGGACCGCACCACCAACGGCGACCGCCAGGGCACCGTCACACTCGATCTGCTCGGCTACCCTCGCGCACCCGCGTCCATCTCGCAGTCCGCCTTCGGCGACGGCTCGGTGACGCTGCGCGTCGACCCGGGCGCCGCGCGCTCGTCCTACCCCGCAGTCAGCGGGTTCGCCGTGACCACCGGGGGAACCGCGGTGGTCAGCTGCAACGCTGACGGTGTGTGCCCGGCGTTCGAGGCGCCCAACAACGAGCAGCGCACCTACGACGTGGTCGCCGTCAACTCCGTCGGCAACTCCCGCGCCGCCGCCTCCACAGTCGCATGGGCCTATCGTCCGCCCGCTGCGCCCGCTTCGGTGGTGGGCGTCCCCGTCGTCTCTCCCGACACGGACGGCAAGAAGGTGCAGCTGACGATCACCGGCATCGATGCGGCGGGCACCGACAATCTGCTGATCTCTGCGCCCACGGCCAAGCAGATCGACGTGGAGGTGAAGGATCGCACCACCATCACCACGGAGTTCCTCGTGGGCTCGAACTCGCCCACGCTGGTGACCGTGCAGCCGGTGACGAAGTCACCGGTGCCGAAGGGTGAGGGTGAGGGTGCGACGACGGGCAAGTCGATCAGCACGAATACGAACGGGATCGGTGCACCCACGCAGGTAAAGCTGACGGCGACGTCGGAGGAGATCGACTTCCGGACCGCTCGCGTGACGGCAACTGCCACGGCGACCCCCGGCGGTGCCGGTGGAAAGCTCCTGTACGGGATCGTGGAGAAGGGCGAGGAGTGCTCGGCGACGTCGGCGCAGCCCTCGCGCGTCTTCGAGAACGTCGCGGCGAACAAGAAGCACACCTACCTCGTGTGCGTCGACAGCGTGTACGACGACAAGGTGTTCGGCAGCGCGACCGCGGAAGCCCCCCTCGACATCCGCGGCGGCACGCAGGCCCCGAAGGGCTACACCTTCCGGGTTGACGGCGTCCCCGACGTCGGCGACCGTGACGCCCGCTGGATCATCCGCGATCAGCCCAGCGGAACCGCGGAAGAGGGATATCACGCGGAGTTCCGGGGTTTCCGCTCGGATGTCTTCGGTGCCGACCCGAATATTCAGGTCCAGTGGGTGAGCGACCTCTACCCTGACAGCGCGACGGACTGGGGCACCGTCTCGCCGGCGAAGGGATCCGCGCCCTATCAGGTGCACGCCTGGTGGAACGTCGCGTGCCAGTCCGGTGGTGACGTCGCCGTCGCCGTCGACTACGAGGGCGGCGGCAAGAAGCCGAACATCGTCGTGGACAAGACTCAGGCCCGCTACTACGACAAGCGGGGTCGCCAGGTGTTCCCGGGCATCCCGTCTCTGCCGACGCCGGACCCGAGCGGCACTCCCACCGAGGAGCCGACGACCCCTCCGGACACCGGCGGAGAGGTCCCGGCGAAGGCCGTCCGCGTCGAGGGGATCATCATCCACGTCGACTGGGACAGCACCGGCTGGGGGCTGGATCCCGTCGATCTCGACAACGTCTCCGCCAAGTGCGGCTGAACACACCACAGCACGATCAAGGAACGACATGACCATTTCGCAAGAGCAGGCCACCTGGTTCGCACAGACGTTCGGCCAGCTCGCCGACAACGTCGAGCGGGCGGTGCTCGGCAAGCGCCCGGTGGTGGAGCTGGTGCTCACCGCCATGCTCAGCGACGGGCACGTGCTGCTGGAAGACGTCCCGGGAACGGGGAAGACCTCGCTGGCGCGCGCCCTCGCGCAGTCGGTGCAGGGTACTCACACGCGCATTCAGTTCACCCCCGACCTGCTGCCCGGGGACATCACCGGCATCACCGTCTACGACCAGAAGCGCGGCGAGTTCGAGTTCCACGCCGGTCCCGTCTTCGCCAATATCGTGCTGGCCGACGAAATCAACCGCGCCAGCCCCAAGACGCAGGCGGCGCTGCTGGAGGTGATGGAGGAGGGCTCGGTCACCGTCGACGGCGTCTCGCGCACCGTGGGCACCCCGTTCCTCGTGGTCGCTACTCAGAACCCGGTGGAGCAGGCCGGAACGTACCGGCTTCCGGAGGCGCAGCTGGACCGGTTCCTGATGAAGACCTCGCTCGGCTACCCCGACCACGCGGCCACGCTGCGGATCCTCGATGGGGCCGCAGTGGAGACCGCGAAGCTGCATCCCGTCGTCACCCCGCAGACGATGGTGTCCATGGCGGACTTGGCGCAGGAGGTCTACGTCGACGCGCTCGTGCTCGACTACATCGCCCGTGTGGTGGATGCCACGCGTGGTGCCGACCAGGTGCGGCTGGGGGTCTCGATCCGTGGGGCGCTGGCGCTGACACGCGCCGTGCGCACACGCGCTGCGAGCCAGGGACGCACCTACGTCGTCCCCGACGACGTGAAGACGCTCGCCGGCCCGGTGCTCGCACACCGCCTCATCCTGCACCCCGAAGCGGAGTTCGACGGGGTCACCGCGGAGGCCGTCATCGGTCAGGTGATGCTGGAGGTGGCGCCGCCCGTGCAGCGCGCATCCGCATGACCGACGAGTTCACCGACCGATCGCACTCCCAGTCGCGGTCGCGATCGCACACCCAGACGCGTACGCGCACCCATGTGCGTGCCGGGCGACGCAGCGCGTTCCTGCGCGCCTCGCTGGCGGTGCTGGCCGTGGCGCGCCGGCTGGGGGCGGTGCTGCGCCGGGCGCGCGACGAGATCTCCCGCACCGTCACGCCGGCGGGCTGGATCGCGGTGGTCGTCGCGCTGGGCGGGTTCTCCCTCGGATGGCTGCTGGGATGGGCCGAGGCGATCGTGGCCGGCATCGTCTCCATCGTGCTGCTGCTGCTCGCGGTCCCGTTCTTGTTCGGCGCACGCCGGTACGACGTGCGGGTGCATCCGACGGCGGATCGCGTGGTCGCCGGCGGCAGCGTCAGCACCGGGGTGACGGTGCGCAACACCGGCACCCGCGCGGCCCTGCCATCGCGGCTGGATCTGCCGGTGGGTGACGGGATCGTCGAGGTGGAGGTGCCGTTGCTGCGCCCGGACGCCGACGTCACCGAAGACGTCGAGATCCCCACCCCGCGCCGCGGCGTGATCCGGGTGGGACCTGCCACCACCGTGCGGGCCGATCCCCTCCGGCTGCTGCATCGCGAACACGAGTGGGCCGACGTCCACGAGCTCTACGTGCATCCGCGCACGGTGCCGGTGCCGGCGACGAGTGCCGGCATCGTGCGGGATCTGGAGGGGAATCCGACCTCGCGCCTGGTGGATTCCGACATCTCCTTCCATGCGATCCGTGAGTACGCCCCCGGCGACGCTCAGCGGCAGATCCACTGGAAGTCCACCGCCAAGACCGGTCAGCTGATGGTGCGCCAGTTCGAGGAATCACGACGCGCTCGCACCGCGATCGCCCTCAGCGTGGCTGCGGCGGACTACCTCGATGAAGACGAGTACGAGCTGGCCGTCAGCGCCGCAGCGTCTCTCGGCGTGCAGTCGCTGCGCGAGGGCCGTGACCTCGAGATCGTCGCCGGTGCCGAGATCCCGCGTGTGGTGCGAGGACGCCTGCGGGCCTTCCGCCAGCTGGGCGCGGTGAGTCCGCGGAGCCTGCTGGACGAGTTCTGCCTGGTGGACGCGCTGGAGAACACGATGGCCCTCGAAGAGGTGTGCGCGCTGCAAGCTGAGGAGAGCAGCGGCCTGTCGATCGTCTTCCTGGTGTGCGGCTCGCGGCTCCCGCTGGAGCGCGTACGGCGGGCGGCGCTGGCGTACGGCCCGGAGACCACCGTCGTCGCCGTCGTCTGCAACGAGACCGCGCACCCCCGCGTACGCCCGATCGGGGACGTCTACGTGATGACGATCGGCGTGCTCGAGGATCTCGGTGCGCTGCTGGGACGAGGAGCGGTGCGATGAGCGACGCTCTGAGTCCGAAGGGCCGCGCCACCTCGCGCACGGTGGTGGCAGGCAGTGTCTTCGTCGCCGCTCTCGCCGCGCTCGGCATCGTCGCCGCGTGGCCGATCTATGCGTCGCCGTCCTTCCTCTGGGCCGCGGGGGCGGCCATCATCGCGGGCGCGGCGATCGCCGTGCTCTGGGTCTGGCGGCGTCTGCCTGGGTGGCTGGTGGCCGTGCTGCTGGTCGCGGCATGGCTCGGCCTCGGCCTCGCGCTCGGCGTGCCGGAGCGCTGGGCGTCCGGGCGCATCTGGCCCGATGGGGTCGTCGATGTGCTGCTTGCACCGGTCACCGGCTGGAAAGACCTCATCACCACCCCGCTGCCGGTCGGCTCGTATCGCAACCTCCTGGTGCCGGCGATCATCGTCTTCCTCGTGAGCGTGTCTGCGGCGCTGCGGCTCAGCTGGCTACCCGCGTCGCGATCCGGGTTCGCCGTCCCGGTCGCGGCCGCCATGCCCGTCTTCGGGCTCCTCTTCGGGCGAACGAGCACGTCGTCCCCCCTGCAGCTCGGGCCGTTCACTCTTCCCGCGCCCGTCGAGACGGCCGTAGGCGCGTCGGCGCTGCTCGTGAGCGTGCTGTGGCTGTCGTGGCGAGGGCGGGATGACCGGCGGGAGGCGATTCGCCGCGCCGAGCGGGCGACGGGCGTCCGCGGCTCTCGACGGGGCTCGCGTGGCAGCGTCGCTCGCACGGCGCTGGCCGCCGCAATGGTCGTGGTGGCTCTCGCTGCGGGTGTGGTCACCACGGGACCGGTCGGACAGAGCCGCGTGCGTGAAGTGCTGCGCACCTCGATCGGGCCGGATCTCACCGGTGACGATGCCATCAGCCCGCTCGTCACCTACCGGTCCTCGTTCGCCGATGACCGCTTCCCCCAGGTCCTCTTTCGCGTGACGAGCGTCGACGCGCTGCCGGAGCGCATCCGCCTGGCCACGCTCAGTGCGTACGACGGCCAGACCTATCAGCTGGGCGACGGCGCCGAGGGGGCGTTCCAGCGGGTGCCGTCGGTGCTGGATACCCCGCCGGGCGAAGCCTCCACCGTCACCTTCACGGTGGAGGCCCTGCGTGGCGTGTGGCTACCGACGTTCGGCGCGCTGCGCCAGATCGGTTTCAGCGGATCGGGCGCTCCGATGCTGGCCGACGGGTTCTACTACGATCCGCGCACGAGCAGTGCCGTCGAGTCCGCCGGTGTGGCGACCGGCGACACGTACACCGTCACCGCGGTGACGCCCGCGTCCCCGGATCTGCAGACGCTGCCCGCTCCCGGTGCCTCACCCCAGGTGGAGCTTCCGGCCCAGATGGAACGCTGGCTCGACGCCCAGGCGCCCTCGCGAGACGGTGCGGGGCTGCTGTCGGTCATCGGGGCGCTGCGCGAGCGGGGCTATCTCAGCCATTCCCTGACGATCCCGGACGGGACCACGCCCGCCTGGATGAGCGAGCTCGGCGACTACGGATTCCGCCCGTCGGCGGCCGGGCACTCGCTCTCCCGCATCGACAAGCTCTTCGCTCAGCTCAACGAACGTGCAGCGCAGGCCGCAGGAGAAGCGCCCGGCGCGTCGCTGGTGGCGGCCGTGGGAGACGACGAACAGTTCGCCGTGGCCGGAGCGCTGATCGCGGAGCAGCTCGGATTCCCCGCCCGCGTCGTCGTCGGATTCCGCACGGACGACCCGACCCTGCCGTCCTGTCAGGACGGTGCGTGTCGCGCGGGCGATCTCTCCGCGTGGATCGAGGTGGCGGTGGCCCCCGGGACGTGGGTGAGCGTGGACACCAGCCCCCAGCACACGGCGTCTGTCGAGACCCAGAACCGTCGAGAGCGTGATCCGGAGAACATGACGGACGTGCGTCCGCGCAACGCCGACGAGGTGTCTCCTCCGGATCCGCAGAACCAGGATGCTGCCACCGCCGAGGAGCCCGCACCGCCGCCCGCGCCCGAGATCGTGGACTGGACGCTGGTGCGGACGGTGGCGATCAGCCTGCTGGCCCTGGTCGCGGTGCTCGCCCCGTTCCTCATCGTGCTCATCGCGAAGGCTCTCCGTCGCCGCGGTCGGCGCCTCGCCGAGCCGGCGAGCGCCGTCGCCGGCGGCTGGGAGGAGTACGTGGACACCGCGGTCGATACCGGGCGTCCGGCACCTGCCGCTCGCACCCGTCACGAGGTGGCGGAGCTGTATGCGACCCCGCAGGCGGGGGAGCTGGCCACGCTCGCCGATCGTGCCGTGTTCTCCGATGAGCAGCTCACACCCGAGGAATCGGAGCAGTTCTGGCAGATCGTGGCCGATGAGCGACGAGAACTGCGCTCCTCGGTCGGATGGTGGCGCCGGGTGCGTGCCGCCGTATCGTTGAAGTCACTGTTGCGGCAGACGTCCGCACGCGCTGTGGGCACCGATGCATCGGGCGCGGCGCGAGGTTCGGAGAGGAGGAAGCGCCGCGCACGCGGCGCCGGAATGTCATGAGTGCAGACATCATCGCGCTGACGGCGAGCCTCGTCCTTGCGATCCCCGTGTATCTGTGGATGTCGCTCGCGGCCGTCGCCGTCTTCCGCAAGGCCGGAGCGGAGACGTGGCCCGCCTGGATTCCGGTCTACAACGTGTGGGTGCTGTGCTCGCTGGCCGGAGTCACCCCGTGGCTCGCGCTGCTGTGCCTCATCCCGCCCTTCATTCCGATCGTCTTCCTTGTGATCGGTATCCAGCTCAGTCCGCGGTTCGGGCTGTCGCCGGCCTGGTGCGCGCTCGCGGCGGTGTGCCCGCCCGCGTATCTCACCGTGCTCGGCTGGGGCAGCGCCCACTGGGACGGTCCCGCAGCGCAGCTGCACGCCCCGGCCGTCGGTGCGCCGTCGCCGCGTCCGGACCTGGACTGGCTCTCCACCCCGCAGCACACCTCGTGGAACGGCGTCTCCGACGCGACGGAGATCGCGGCCCCGGCCGCGGGGCTGCTCGGCGAGTCGGTGTCGGACACCGTGCGCGCGGATCTGCCGGCGACGTCCTGGGCACCGTCGGCTTCTCCGGCATCCCCCGCACCCGCCAGCCCCCTGGGCGCGACGCCGCCCGCCTATCCCGCAGCACCGCCGCTGAGCGTGAGCCTGCCGGATCCGATCGAGACCGAACAGACACCCGATTGGCGCAACCTGTTCGCCTCCGTGGCCGATGTGCCGGGTGCGGCCGCGGGCTCGGAGCCGGCTCCGCAGGTTCCGGCATCTCTCACCGAGGCGCCCTATGTGCCCGAGCCGGCCGCCCCCGCCGCCGATCCGTACGGTCGGGCGGCATCCTCGCCCGGACTGGCGCCGACGTTCTTCGAGTACACCGGTGCCGCCGCCGCTGCGGGAGCGTCGGTTCCGCCGGCGTCCGCTGAGTCCGCCCCGCCCGCGCGGCCCGCGCCGTCGCCTGCTGCCGCGTCGTCGCCTGCTGCCGCGTCGTCGCCTGCTGCCGTGCCGTCGCCCGCTGCCGCGTCGTCGCCTGCTGCCGCGTCGTCGCCTGCTGCCGCGCCGTCGCCCGCAGCAGCGCCGTCGCCTGCTGCCGTACCGTCGCCCACCGCCGCGCCCTGGACGCCGCCCGCTGCGGCTGGTGCCGCGCCTCCCGCCGCTGACTTCCGTGCGCCCGCCGCGGACGTCACCGCCGCGGACTCCGACGCCGCCGCGTTCGCACCGCCCGCGGCTCCCGTCGTCCCGACCGCATCGCCGGTCGTTCCGCCGGAGGCTCCGGCGCCGTCCGGAGGCGCGACGCGTATGCGTGAGGACTCTGAGGTGGTTGCGGAGGCCCGCGCCAGCGCGGTACCGCACTCCGGCGTGACACCTCCGGCGCAGCAGCCGGCGCCCGACCCCGACGAGCCGTACCGCCCGATCGTCATCCCGGGCCCGCCGGTGAGCCCCGTCCCGGATGCGGCATTCGCTCCCGTAGTGCGCCGCACCGATCCGCCGTCCGAGTTGAGCGAGTCGGCCCTGGACTACTCGCAGGAGGTGTCGGCCGTGATCGGCGCTCCCGATGCCGGTGCGCCGCGCGCGGCGCGGGAGTCCGTGTCCGCGCAGGCGCAGCAGCTCGCGCCGGCGCTCGACGAGGGCGACGACTTCGAGGCCACCCAGCTTGCGTCCCGTCGTCGCCCGGTGTGGACGCTCACACCGCCGCTGGGCGGGGAGATCGTCCTCACCGCGGAGGCCGTGGTGCTCGGCCGGCGTCCGGCGGAGAGCGATGAGCGCGTCCAGAACGTCCCGGTCGCCGATGGCACCCGGACCGTGTCGAAGACGCATGCGCGGCTGGACCTCATCGACGGTGTCTGGTGGATCACCGACCTCGCCTCCACCAACGGTGTCTTCCTCATCGACGAGAGCGGTGCAGAGCAGGAACTCCGCTCGGGAATCCCCGCGGTGCTCACCGAGCGCTTCCTGCTGGGAGACGCGGAACTGCGGATCACCCGGGCGACGGCATGACCTCCGACCCGGAGGACCTCGACGACAGCACGGTGCGCGCGTCGCGTCGTCGGCAGCCGGTCCCCGCGGAGACGCCCGCGGATCTCGAGGAGACCGTGCTCGGACAGCGCCGCCGAGCGGATCGCGCACCGGAGCCCGACCGTGATGCGGTGGAGGACACCGTGCTCTCCGCACGACGGCGAGGACCGGCGCCCGGCGGGTCGGACGAACCGGTCGATGACGAGACTCTCCTGTCGCCGCGGCAGCGCCCGTCCGCGCAGCCTGAGCCGGACGCCTTCGCGGACGAGACGCTGCTGTCATCACGACAGCGGGGGGACGATGCCGACGACACCGTAGCCGTGCCGCGTCGGCGCTCGACGCCGGCGCCCGGGACGGGTGCTGCGCCTGAGGAGGACGATCCGATCCTCCGATGGTCTCCGGCGTCGAGCGATGACGTCCGCCGCTCCGCCGCGCCACAGCGGACGCCGCAGGATGACGTGATCGACGACCAGATCCGTCGCCGCGTTGCGAGCACACCCGAGCCCGCGATCCTGCGCGCGCCGTACCGGCCCCGCATCGTCGACACCCCGCCCGTCAACCGGCTGGAACCGGTGGCGCGGGAACCCCGCGAACCGGTGAACACGGCCGCCGCAGACTCCCGCAGGCGCGCCGACTCCCGTCGCACGCTGATCGCCGTGATCGCCGTCGGCGGTGTGATCGTCCTCGCCGGGATAGCGGGCATCGTGGCGCTGCTCACCGGGCTGCTCTGATCCGCTCGTCGCGGGCGCAGAACCTGTGCCCGCCAGCGCAGAGATGTTAGTGTCGGAGGGCTTGTTCCGATGAGCGTCCGTCCGGCCGACGACTCGCACCGCCGCCCGCTGACACGCATCGGCGCGAGAGCAACACCGATTTTGGGCAAGGGGGAAAAATGGGTGCACCGATGCTGGACATGGACGTCGATCCGGCGCCGCGCGCGGCCCACACCTCTGCCCTGACCGCGGTGTCACCGGAGCGGATGCTGCGGGCACTGCAGCAGGAGGCCGAGGAACTCTGAGCGCTTCCGCGTCGCCGGCCGCCGCCGACGCCCGCCGAATCGGTATCCGCGAGGGGGATGCCCGCCACGACGTGGTCCTCCCCGCCGGGTACACCGTCGGTGAGGTGCTGGCGGCCATCGGCGTGCGCACGGGTCCGCAGACCCGGATGTTCCGGGAGCGTGGCGTCGTGCCCATCGAGACGACGCACGGGATCGAAGCCTTCCGCGACGGCGACGTGGTCACTCTGATCGCCGAGGGTGCTCCCGCTGCGGTCCCGCGAAAGCGCGACCGTCGCCGCACGGACGGCGCTCGAACCGAGAACGTCGCCGCCTGGTGGGCGATGGGTGCGGTCGGCATCGTGCTGTCCGTCTTCCTGGCCTTCGCACCGGGCGCCACGCTCACCGGCTGGCCGCTGGTGATCGGGTGCGTGATCGTGGTTGCGGCTGTGGCGGCCGCAGTCGTGCTCACGCGCCGAGGCCACACCCGCGCCATCGGCGCCGCGTCGCTCGGTCCCGCTGCACTGCTCGGGGGAGCGGGAGTGGTGCTCTCACCGCCGTCCTCGTTCAGCATCGCGGTGACCATCGCGACGGTGTGCGCGCTCATCGCGGTGTACTCGTTCGGTCTTGCGACGCTGGCGAAGCTCCCGGGCGATCGTGCCCAGCTCGGCGCGATCGGGGCGGTCGTCACCGGTGTGGGCGTGGTCCACATCGTCGCCGCCATGCTGGGCCTGCCGGAGGCGACGGCGGCAGCGTTCTGCGTGGGTGCGGCCCCGCTCGTGCTGCGGGCGCTGCCCGCCATGCTGATCGACGTGCCGGCCGGGATGTTCATCGACTTCGAACGCCACCAGCAGGTGCGGTGGGCGGTGCGCGAGCAGATGCCGGAGCCAGTGCTGCGCGTGGATGGTGCGCGCGTCGGCAACTTGCTGCGCCGGTCACGCGCGCGGATGCAGACGGTGACGATCGCGGTCTGCGTGAGTGCGGCCGTGTTCGCCCCGATCGCCCTGTTGCCGCTGGACCCCGAGAGCCTCACAGAGATGATCGGCCGCCTGTGCCTCGCCGGTCTCGTGGTGGTGGTGCTCGCCCTCAGCGCGCGTCGCCATGGCGCGACGGTGATCGCCTGGACGTTGCGCGCCACCGCGGTGTTCGTGCTGGTGGTGCTGGCGATCGGCCTGCTCGGCGTCTTCACGCCACAGACCCGCATGTTCGTCACGATCGGCCTGCTGGTGGTGGCGGTGCTGATCGCCGCGGGCTCAGTTCCCGTGGCCCGCGGACTGCGTTCCCTGTACTGGTCGCGCTTCGGTGACATCAGCGAGGCGATCGCAGTGGCACTGTGTCTTCCCGCCGGACTCGTGGCCGGCGGCATGATCGACATCATTCGAGGATGGTGAGCTGATGGCTGAGAAGCTGTGCTGGGCGTGTGGCAGGCCGATGCCCGCCGACGCTGCGGTGTGCCCCCACTGCCGGGCACCGCAGCAGGGCGCGCCCGCGGTGATCCCTGCCGGCGGGCAGCCGTCGCAGCCGCCGCTCACACGGGGGCCGCAGCCCGCATCGCCACCGCCCACGCCCGTGCAGGTGCGGCCCGTGCAGACTCCGCAGCCCGCTCGATCCTGGACGCAGGAACCGGTCGTGCCCGCCCCGGCGGTCGAGCCGTCGGCTCCCGCACCGGGCGCCGCTCGTGCGCACACCCGCACCCGGACCCGCCGCCTGCCCGAACCGGCGAGCCCCGCACGCGCGGAGGCGGCGACGCGACCCGAGATCAACCTCGACGACCCGCTGGGAGCCGAGTTCGCGGGGCGCCCCGCCGGGATCGGTCGCCGCCTCGCAGCTCTGACCATCGACGCCGTCCTGATCGCACTCGCCGGAGCAGTGACCGCCTGGCTCACAGGTTCGTGGATCCTCGGAACAGTCGTCGCGGCGGAGGTCGCCGTGATCTTCGTGGTGATCGAGGCGCGCACCGGTGCCACCGCGGGCAAGCTGCTGATGCGCATGCGCGTCGCTCAGGAGCACGCTCCGCGATCGCCCGGGCTCGGACGCTCGGTGGTTCGCGGACTCACCACACTGGCCGGCGGCCTCGTCGCCGTCGTCGGCGCCTGGGGCGTGGAGCTGACCGCGCTCGCCGATCGAACGGGCCGCCGGCGGTCTCTGGGCGATCGCGCGGCGGGCACCGTCGTGGTCGCCCTCCCGGACCGTGCTGCCCGCACCGCGGTCACCTCCGAACTCCCGAGCGCGCGCTCCGCGAACCCCGTGCCGGTGGCGGACGCCGGGTTCGCCGCGCTGGAGACCACCGGGGCCACCACGGGGGGCTCCGGGTCGACCACGGGCGGCGTCACGGGGGCACCGGCCGGCTCCGCAGCGCAGCAGCAGGACGCGATCCCCGTCGCCGTGCGCGGCGAAGGCATGGGCGCCCTGGAGGCCACCGGTCGCGTGGTGCCGGGCGGGGTCCTGCTGATCTTCGACACGGGCCAGCGCGAGCTGCTGCCGGCCCGCGCCGTCGCCAATCTCGGACGCACGCCGAGCGCTTCGGTCGAAGGCGACCTCACGGTACGCGTGGACGACCCGTCACGAACGATCTCGAAGAACCACGTCCGCCTCGAGCAGGCGCGATCCGGCGCCTGGGTCACCGATCTCGGCTCCACCAACGGCACCTCGCTCATTCGCGAGGACGGCACGGCGACGCCGCTGCGCGCCGGCGAGCGGGTGGCGGTCGATGACGGCGTGCGTGTCCGCATGGGCGATCGGTGGTTCTCGATCAGCCGACTGATGGAGGAGGACTCATGAGCCGCGGCTCCCGACTCGCCCCGCCTCGAGTTCCCAGCGGGAAGATCCCGATGGAGGCTCCGCCCGAGCTGAAGGAGAGCGAGGGCGGGGCCGGCCTCCTGCAGTCGATGCTGCCGATGCTCGCCTCGCTCGGCGCCGTCGTGATGGTCATCAGCATGGCGCCGAACGAGCCGCGCAGCTACATCACCGGCGGCATGTTCCTGCTGTCGGCGGTGGGATTCGTCGTCATCAACGGCCTGCGCCAGCGCTCGCAGCACAACGCCGAGGTGCTGGCGGCACGTCGCGAGTATCTCGCCTACCTGGGGGAGCTGCGCACCACGGTTCGCACGGCCGCCGACCAGCAGCGCCGCAACGCCAACTGGACCTCTCCCGACCCGAGTACGCTGACCTTCCTGGTGGAGGACGGCATCCGGGTGTGGGAGCGCTCGCGAACCGACAGCGACTTCCTGCTCGCACGGCTCGGGACCAATGACCAGCCGCTGTGCATCACGCTGGAGGCTCCGGATCTGCCGCCCCTGGCACAGCTGGATCCGGTCGCGGCGTCTGCGGCTCACCGGTTCATGCTCACCCACGAGATGCAGCGGTCCCTGCCCGCCACCATTCGCTTGAGCGACTACTCCCGGGTGGAGCTCGTAGGGCTGGACGAGGACGCGGTACGCGGTCTCGCCCGTGCCATCGTCGTGGGACAGGCGGCGCTGCACGATCCGGACGACCTGATCATCGCCGTCGTCACCTCCGACGCGCAGCTGGGTGAGTGGGACTGGGTGAAATGGCTGCCGCATGCAGCCTCCACCCGCGTCAGCGATCGCATCGGCCCCGTGCGCATGGTGACGTCCTCCTTCGAGGAGCTGCGTGAGCTGCTGCCGGCGGACCTCGCCGACGCCCCGCGATTCGGCACCGCCGGTGCAGCGGGCCGGCACGTGCTGATCGTGACCGACGGCGTCCCGGTCCCGCGTGCCGATCCGCTTGTCGGGCTGGATCCCGTCGCCGGCATCACGGTGGTGGACCTGCCGACGCGGTGGGACGCGCTGGAGAATCCGGACGTGCTGCGCATCGCGCTCCCGGCCAAGGATGCCAAGGACCGTCGTTCGGAGCTGGTGCGCGTGCGGCAGAAGTCCGAGTGGCTCGTCGCCGACGACCTCTCCGTCGTGCTTGCGGAGGCCACGGCCCGCCGCCTGCTGCCGCTTCGCACCATGGAGGTCGCCCAGACGGACGGCGGGGCCGCCCAGATCAGCGGTCAGGCCGAGCTGGTGGATCTCCTCGGCCTGCCCGATGTGCGCGAGATCGATTTCGATCAGGCCTGGCAGCGCCGGCCCAAGCGGGATCGCTTGCGCGTACCGATCGGGCAGACCACCGAGGGCGCTCCCATCTACCTCGACATCAAGGAAGCGGCGGAGCAGGGCTCCGGACCGCACGGTGTGCTCATCGGAGCCACCGGTTCCGGAAAGTCCGAGGTGCTGCGCACCCTCGTGCTCGCACTCACGCTCACGCATTCGCCCGAGCAGCTCAACATGGTGCTCGTGGACTTCAAGGGTGGTGCCACCTTCGCCGGCATGGCCGACATGCCGCACGTCTCGGCGATCATCACCAACCTCGGCAGCGAGACGGGTCTCGTGGACCGCTTCCAGGACGCGCTCACGGGTGAAGTGGTGCGCCGTCAGGAGCTGCTGCGCGCCGCCGGGAACTTCGCCAACGTGAACGACTACGAGAAGGCACGCCGCGGCGGTCGTACCGACCTGGAGCCGCTGCCCGCGCTGCTGATCATCGCCGACGAGTTCTCCGAGCTGCTGGCGGCCAAGCCGGAGTTCGTGGAGAGCTTCATCAACATCGGCCGTGTCGGCCGCTCCCTCCAGATCCACCTGCTGCTGGCATCGCAGCGGCTCGAGGAGGGCAAGCTCCGGGGCCTGGACACCTACCTGTCGTATCGCGTGGGTCTGCGCACCTTCTCCGCGGCGGAGTCGCGCACGGTGCTCGGCGTGCCCGACGCCTACACCCTGCCGCAGGAGCCGGGTGTCGGCTATCTCAAGAGCGACCAGGAGACGATGACGCAGTTCCGTGCCGCCTACGTCTCGGGCCCGCCGAAGACCCGGATGCGGCACGGCGGCACCCCGGCTGAAGCACGTGAGAGCGCCCTGGAGATCATGGCCTTCACCGCTCGCCCGCAGTGGCAGCCGGAGGAGGACTCCGAAGAGGTGGCTCCCGTCGCCCCGTCGGAGGCTCCGAAGGAAGAGCGCTCCACCATCGACATCGCCGTGTCGCGCATGGCCGGTCGCGGCCCGCTCGCGCACCGCGTCTGGCTGCCGCCGCTCAAGGTTCCTGCATCGCTGGACGAGCTCATGCCGGATCTCGTCGTCGATCCCGACCTCGGCCTGGTGTCGCCGTCGTGGCGTGCGCGCGGTCCCCTGGAGGTTCCGGTCGGCGTGGTGGACGTGCCCCTCGAGCAGCGCCGCGAGCAGCTCGTGCTCTCCCTCGCCGGCGCGGGCGGAAACCTCGCTGTCGTCGGCGGCCCACTGAGCGGCAAGTCGACGCTGCTGCGCATGCTCACCGCCTCCCTCGCCCTCACCGCGACACCGTTGGAGGTGCAGTTCTACGTCCTCGATTTCGGCGGTGGCAGCTTCGTCAGCCTCCGGGATCTGCCGCACATGGCGGGTGTCGCGATGCGCACCGACGAAGAGGCCATCCGCCGGATCGTGGCGGAGGTCGAGTCCGTGCTGAACGCGCGGGAGGTCTTCTTCCGCGACAACGGCGTGGACTCCATGAACACCTACCGCCGGCGCCGGGCCGAGGGACGTGTGGACGACGGCTTCGGCGACGTCTTCCTGCTCATCGACGGCTGGGGAACCCTGCGCGCGGAGTTCGAGAACCTGGAACCGCGCATCCAGGCGATCGCGGCGCGAGGCCTGGGCTTCGGCATCCACGTCGTGCTCACCGCCAACCGGTGGCTGGAGGTCCGCGCGAACATCAAGGACTCGCTGCAGAGCCGGATCGAGTTGCGTCTCGGAGACCCGTCCGACAGCGAGATCGACCGCAAGGTGGCCGTCAACGTGCCGCCGTCCTCTCCCGGACACGCGCTCACACCGCAGAAGCTGCACGCGCTGGTCGCACTGCCGCGCATCGACTCGTCGGGGGACCCCAACACCCTGATGGACGGCGTCGACGATCTCGTCGCCCGGACGACGGCCGCCTGGCGGGGTCCGCAGGGTCCGAAGCTGCGCCTGCTTCCCACGCTGGTCACGCTGGATCAGGTTCGCAGCATCGCGGGGGAGGGCGACACCCGCACGCTGCTGGGCATCGAGGAGTCCGCGCTCGCACCGTTCGGCGTCGATCTGCGCACCGAATCCCACCTCTACCTCTACGGCGACGCGGGAATGGGCAAGTCCTCGTTCCTGCGCGGCATTGCGCACGAGGTCATGCGGCTGCACCCCGACCGCAAGGCCAAGCTGTTCTTCGTCGACTACCGTCGTGCCAATCTCGGCGAGATCCCCGAGGAGTTCCTCGGGGGCTACCTCACCTCGCATGAGATGACGATGCAGGGCATGGGGGAGCTCGCCGCGCTGTTCCAGTCCCGTCTGCCGGGGCCGGATGTCACGGCTGAGCAGCTGCGCAACAGGTCGTGGTGGACCGGGTCGGAGGGCTACATCCTCGTCGACGACTACGACCTCGTCGCCACCAGTCAGGGCAATCCGATCGCCGTGCTGCAGCCCTTGCTCGCGCAGGCGGCCGACATCGGGCTCCACCTCATCGTGGTGCGTCGCACGGGTGGTGCCGCGCGTGCCGCGTTCGACCCCATCCTGCAGCGCTTCACCGACCTGGGCGTCACGGGTATCCTCCTCGGCGGCAACCCCGAGGAAGGCCAGCTCATCGGCCGTCTGAAGCCCGTGCCCTCGGCTCCCGGACGCGCGCAGGTCTCCAGCAGGGACCACGGCATCTTCTCCGCCCAGCTGGCCTACCAGCCACCCCGGTCGACGTGATCGATCCGCTCGTCCTCGTCAGCGTCGGAGGAACGCTGCTGCTGGTCGGCATCGCCGATGGCGCGGCCACCAGCGTGCTCTTCGCGCGACTCGGTCGCGAGCGCTGGCGTGGCTGGATTCCGTTCGTCCGCGATGCCGAGCTGCTGCGGATGGGGCAGGAGGGTGCCTACGTTGCGGGGCTCCTGCCAATCCCTCCGGTGTCCCTCTATGCGCTGTGGGTGAAGGGGCGCGCCCTCTACCGCATCGGCCTGCGGTGGGGATGGGGTCCCGCGCTCGCGATCCTCGGTGCCCTGGTGCCCGTCGTCTGGTCGATCCTGGCGGCCGTCCGCGCCGGCGGCGGCACGGTCGATGCGATGCCGGCGCCTGAGCCCTCCCGTGTTCTGCGCTCGCGGGAGCCCGCTCCGGCAGCGGGTCCGCGGAGGCGTCGCCGCACGGTGGAGGGGGCTTGGAGCACCGGCGCAGAGCCCGGAGTGCGTGGGGTCCCCCTGACCGGGGTGATGCCCGTGGAGCAGCTGGCCCCGATGGCGCCCGCCGCGCCGGCGCCGATGACCCCCGACGCGATTCCCGCGGCCGAAACCGTGAACCGCTCCCGCGCGATCGGATATGAGCTGGTGCTGTCGGACGGCTCTCACCATCCGCTCGACGGGCGTCGCGTGATCGTGGGCCGAGCGCCGCGATCCGACAGCGCAGACGTTCAGTTGCTGGCGCTGGTGGACGGCTCCGGGCAGCTGTCGAAGAGCCATGCGGAACTCACCCGTTCCGGGGACCTCTGGTTCATCACCGATCTGCACTCGACGAACGGCGTGATCACCTCGGTGCAGGGCGGTGCCCCGGCCCGGCTGGCGGCGGGAGCGTGCGTACCCGTCGTCGGCGAGTTCCAGCTCGGCGGTGTGCGCGGGATGATCCGACCGATTGACGGCTGAGCGGACCGTCGCCCATCCCCTCTGGCCCGGCGCTCACTCGGCGCGCTGGCGCTCCCGCCGGTTCCGGGCGATCGAGATCACGCCCACGAAGCCGAGCGCCCCGGCGCTGAGGACCGCGATCAACACGACACGCGTCATGTCGCGCTCGTGCTGGTCGCTCGGGCCCGCGATGACGATCGTCTCGGGTGCCGGCGTCTCGGATGCCTCCTGCTGGGGGACGAACGGGCTGACGGGTCCGCGGGTGTCGGGCCCGGGCAGCAGCGCGAGTGCGGCCGCCGGCTGGACGATGCCCCAGCCGGCCTGATCGTCGCGCGCATCCGGATCACCGCGAAGCGCCGTCGCGGTCAGACGGTACGCCCACTCCTCGCGCGTCTCCCGCGGGTATGCGGCCGCGACCAGCGCCGCGGCGGCGCTGGCGTACGCGGTCGACCAGCTGGACTTGGGGTCATCGTTGAAGAAGCAGTCTCCGGTGTTGAGGCCCAGAGTGAGGACGCCCTGTCCGGGTGCGGCCAGCGCGATGTGTGCTCCGTGGATGCTGGCATCGGTCACGGCGTCGCCGGGAACGGAGGTCGCCGTCACCCCGAGCACGCCGGGGGATCCGGCCGGGTAGCGCTCATCGGCCGCGTCGGCCTGCGTGCTGCCGATCGTGATCTCGGTGTCGGAGGCCTCCACGTTTCCGCCGCTGGCGACCAGCAGCGCCCCCTTGCGCTGCGCGTAGGACACCGCTTCGTCGATCTCCGGGGAGAAGAACGGCGTGGACATCGAGACGTTGATGATCTGCGCACCCGAGTCGGCTGCGGCCCGGATGCCGGCGGCGAGGCGCAGCACGTCGGGCCCGACGCCGGCCTTATCGGCCTCTTCGCCGGTCGTGGCGTAGACGCGCACGGAGTACAGACGGACGTCGGGCGCCAGCCCGACGAGGGCGGAGCGACGATCGGGCTGCGCGGCGATGATGCCGGCGATCGCGGTGCCGTGGCCGAGGATGTCGGTGTACCCGTTCGGGTCGGTTCCGTCGTTGACGAGATTCACCCCGCCCGCCATGCGCGAGGCCAGACGAGGATCGGAGGCGTTGATGCCGGAGTCCACGATGGCGACGAGCACCCCGCCGCCCCGGGTGATCTTCCAGGCGCGTTCGGCCTGAAGCAGCGACAGCGCCGCCGGCGGTGCCGGACTGAACGCGGGCGCCCCGCTGACGCAGGAATCGGCTGAGGCGGCGTCGGGCACCACCACCGCAGTCGAGCCCGCCGTGGCGCTCAGCGCCGGTGACACGCCGGTGAGGATGGTTCCGGCGGTCAGGGTGAGCGCGCACACCAGCCGGCGTGCCGATCGTCCGGTGATCATCCGCTGGTGGCGCCGGCGGCGGCGCGGGTCAGGGCGGGGCCGCTGTCGAACAGCGCCATCCACTCCGGTGTCGCGTGTCCGATGTCCCCGCTCGTGTACCCCAGCTGCGCGAGCAGCTCGTCGTCGGCGCCGGGGATGGCGTACTGCGTGGCGGTGGGGTCGATCAGCATGAGGAGGGACGCCGCGCCCTCGTCGGCCCCCGCGACGGCGACGAGGGCTCCCATGCTCGGCTCGACCGTCGTGCCCGCGGACAGCTCTGCGTCTGCCGCAGCTGTGGCCAGCACCGTCTGAGCCACCTCGCCGTTGGTCTGCGCCAGCGCACACGGGGTTCCCGCAGCGGGGGCGAGGGCGGTGACGGGCCAGTCCTGCGGTTGCGCGGGCTCGGCCGACGTGGGCAGGCTCGCGACCTGAGGAGCGTCTACGTCGTAGTTGCGCTCGGGGGAGTACGTGGGCCCGTGCTGATACAGCGCGAGTCCGAACGGGGTGAGCTCCGCGAGGCTGCCGTCGGACATCACGAGGTAGCGGGCATCCGAATCCGTGATGGTGGTGTGGACCACATCGCCCACCTTCAGGTCGCTGCCGACGAGTGAGCGACCCGCGTCGCGGACGCTGGTGGGCGTGAGCGGGGAGCCGAGGGCGAACAGGTTCAGCCAGTTCGTGGAGACCTCGACCCGGGGCGCCGATCCGAGACCGATGTCGCGCAGCAGACCGTCCACGTCGTTCTTGGGAAGCTGGAAGCGGGTGCCGCCGGCGACCACCCACTGCGTCTTCTCCGCGCGGGCCACGATCGCCGTTCCTGCGGCGGCGGCCTCGGCGATCGGCGAGCTGTCGATGCTCGTTGCCACACCACCGGTGTCGTCGGCGATGCAGGCGGTCCAGGCGGTGTTGATGAGCTGGTCGGGTGTGGGCATCGTGTCCGGTGCGCCGGGGATGCCGACCGTGGTGCCGACGGGCTTGCCCACCAGCAGACTGCCCGAGGCCTCGATCGGATCGGCGGATGCCTCGGCGGACAGCAGCAGGCGGGCGCTGGCGATGTTGAGCACCGGGTGCAGGGTGTTGTCCGCGGTCACGTAGCGCGACCCGGTGGTGGTGTCGATGATGAGCTTCCCGGTGCCCCAGTCCTCTGGCAGGGCCTTGACGTTGAAGCTCAGGAACCAGCCCACCAGCAGAACGGCGATGGACAGCACGACGCCGGCGATGACGCCGCGCAGGGGCTTCGCCGGCTCCAGCTCCTTGCCACCGGGTGCGCCGCTCACGAAGGCGGTGAGCAGGCGCCGCCGGGAGAAGTTCTGGGCGTCGAGCAGCTCGCTCTTGCTCGCCACGATCAGCTCCCCAGCAGGCCCGACGCCACCAGGCCCACCGGCAGCACCAGTGCCAGCACGATGATCTCGATGGTGTCGGACAGGCGTGCGAGGCGAAGCCGCGCGCCGGGGGCGAGCAGGGTGAGGACGATGGTGGCCGCCGCGGTGGCGGCGAGTGCCGTCACGATCACGGGAACCAGGGCGGGCTGCGTGAGCGCGCCCACCAGGCAGGTGAGAGCGATGCCTGCGGAGCCGAGCGCCAGCAGAACGAGGACGTGAGCACGGGAGTAGCTCATCCGTGCCGGGAACATGAGACCGGCGAACGCCAGTGCACACAGCAGCACGGACCACGGGTTGTCTGCGGCCACCACGGGCGTCGCAGCCAGCATGGCAAGCCCCAGCGCGGTGCGCAGCGCGGTGAGTGAGCGGTGTCCGGCGGACGCGCGGCGCTGCACGTCCCCGCCGTCGATGACGGGGGCGTCGGCGAAGATCTCCGCATCCGTCATCGGTGAGATCACGCGCAGCTGGGTGGTGGACAGTGCCAGCCAGGGCAGCGCATTCGCCAGGGCGCCGGCGACAGCGATCATCATCGTGTAGGACGATGTGGCGGCGGTGGGAAGCAGCCCGGCCGACAGCGCGGGCAGCGCGACGGCCGCGCCGGTGACGATCGGAACGTACTGCACGACCGGGCGGTGGGGGCTCAGAGCGAGCGCGGCCGCGCCCACCACGACGGCGCCGGCTCCCGCCGCCGCGAGCGGCCAGCCCCAGAGGTTCGCATCGGCGGGCACCGCGAGATAGCCGGCCACCGCGCCGAAGGCGGCCGCCGCGACGCCCATCGCCGCACCTGATTCGGGCTGACGCAGCCGCGCCAGGAACGCCGTCGTGGCCAGCAGCACGATGGCGCCGATCACCGCGACGATGATGTTGAGGGTGACGCCACGCCCGCTCGGCAGCAGCAGCACCGCACATACGGCGAGGAACGCCAGGCTGACGGCGAGTGCCGTGCGCGCGTTGTCGCGAGCGCTCCAGCCACGCTGCTCGCCGGTGACGTCCAGCACCGCTTCGACGATGTCGTCGTAGACGCGCGGGGTGGCGACGAACGCGCCACGACTGAGGGAGAGCACATCGCCGTCGGAGATGTCCAGATCTGCCAGCGTGCGAGCGGGATCGAGCGGCGTGCCGTCTGCGGCCTGCAGAACGTAGCCCGACGAGGTCATCGTGGGGTCGAGAACACCGAGGCTGCGGGCGAAGCCCGGCATGATCTCGATGAGTGGCACCTGGCGGGGAACCGTCACATCCAGACGGCGTCCTTCGCTCTGCACCGTGACGCGGACGATCGGCGTCGTCGACGTGCGTGTCGCGCTCACCTGGCCCCCTCCCGAGTGATCTCCCGCGCGCACCTACTCGTCTCGCGCGGGCATACATCCACAACTGTAGTCGGCGTGATCCGATGAGCATCAGTCCCCGGCGGGCGTGGACATTGGAAAGTTCTCACGAACATGCCGCGCCGCGGAATCTCCGGCCGCGAGGTGACCCCGGGCGACATCCGCGCGCGAGGGGAGTTGCAGCCACGCCGGAGGGGATCTATCGTCGGCCCTGTCAATTAATGGCCTCTTCCGCGCTCGCGCGGTTCATTAAGGGGGGGCTGTGAGTGCAGCGGCGAACGCTCTGCACTGGCATGAATGATATGGAGGTGTGTTGTGGCTGAGAAGATTTCTGCTGAGGCGGGTGCGCTACTCGCTGGTGCGAACGCGGTGAATGACACGAACGCGAGCATCGCGCAGAACGTGCGCGCTGTTGATGGCGCCGCCGGCGCGACGCGTCCGTTGTGGACGGGTCCTGCGGCGAACCAGTACTTCTCGCTCGTGGAGCGGTGGGAGGCCGAGGCCCGCAAGATCAACCAGGTCCTCGTGACGCTGGAGGGTGCGCTGCGCGGTACGGCTTCGGACCAGGCGGCGACCGACGAGTCGAACCAGCAGATCATTGGCGGCCTGGGCGCGACTCTCGCCTGAGCTTCCCGGACACTCGAAGGATATTGACGATCATGGACTCTTTCTCCGTCAACCCGGCCGCGCTGGAGCAGCTGTCGTCGGACATCGGCCAGCGCGGTAAGGCCATCAACCAGGCGCTCGAGAACCTGGACGCAAAGGTTTCGCAGCTGCGTGCTTCGTGGGAGGGTGACGCGCAGGTCGCGTACGACACCGCTCACGCTGCGTGGTCGCGTTCGATCAACCAGATGAACACGCTGCTGCTGCAGATCGGTCAGCAGACCGACGCCATCAAGGGCGACTACCTGCAGAGCGACCGCAAGTCGAAGGGCCGTTTCGAGATCTGATCTCGGGACACCCACCGGTCTGCCCCCGGGCGGACCCCATTGAGCGGGACGGAGCTTTCGCTCCGTCCCGTTCATCACTTCCGATGGCGGGACTCCGCCGACAAGAATCAGTGATCGAGGGGGAATCATGAGCGGTCCGAAGATCAGCGTCGACCCAGACGCCGTCGCGGCCGGTGTCAAGCGCCTGTGGCGCGCGATGGACGGGAACGGCGGAAACACCGATCTCGCCCAGATGGCGAGCAGCATCTCGCGGTTCGAGGGCGGCTCAGACATCGGGGCGATGAGCCAGTTCGTGGCGAAGTTGCGTGCAGATCTGCAGAACCGCAGCTCCGACGCACAGAACTTCAACTCCAACGTCAATCTGAACATCCAGAACCTGCAGGCCGCCGTCACCGATCTGATGAACACGGACTCGGCTGCCGGGCAGGTTGGACAGCAGCTGCTCGGCCAGATCGGTGAAGCCACCGGCGCACCCGTCGGAACGGGCGCCGGCGCCGGCGGTGCCGCCCTCACCCCCGCACCCGCAGCCGACGGCGGCAGCGCGCAGCCGGCTGCAGGCGGCTCGAACCAGGACAACACCCGCGACGAGTACGCCTGAGTCTCCCGCGGCCCAGCAGGCTCTGGTGAGCCGGGGCTCGCACCAGACTCACCGGCTTCGCGCTCGGTATATCGGAAGAAGGACTAGCTGTGGAACGACGTGTCGGACGCACCGACTGGGAGAGTGAGCTGCGGCGGCTCGCCTCGGGAGAGGCCAACATCACGCTCCCGAACGCCCGCGAGATCGCTGCCGCTCTGGATGAGATCAACACGGCCCTCGGTGGAGCGACCAATGACGGGCTTCAGGGGACTGCGGCCGAGGCCGCCGTCACCGCTTTCGGCGAGGACGCCCGTGACGCCCTGACCCTCAAGGACGACGTCACCCGGATCATGACCGCCGTGGACCAGGCGAACGCTCAGCGCCAGGCCACCGCGCAACGCTACGTGGATGATCTCGACTCGGGGTACCCGGAGAAGCTCGAGTGGTGGCAGGAAGGGCTGCTGCGCGGAGCCACGGTCGGATCGACCTGGACGCTCGGGCCGTTCTCCTTCGTGGTGGCCGAGGGTGTCGTGGGCACCGTCAACGACCTGCTTGCCTCGCAGCGCAGTGCGCGCGCTCGGGAAGGGGTGCAGGCCGTCAGCGCGGTCATGGACACCGAAGCGGCGAGCCTCGGCGGGGAGCCACGCATTGCGTCCCGGTCGCGTCAGCGCAGCGACGAGGCGTGGCCGCCCCCTGGTGAGGGGGTCCCCGGTACAGGCGGTCCCGGCACAGGCGGCTCCGTCCCCGGCGGATCATTCGGCACCTATCCCGGTGCCAATGACAACCCGGGTGTGGATCTGCCGCCGGGTGTGACGTACGATCCGCCGCGCGACGACAACGACAATGATTTCCCGGGTACGAACCCGACCTTCCCGAACGACCCCGACTACCCCGAACCGCCGGTGTGCCCTCCGGGCCCGGGCGGCGACGGGCCGGGTGGTCCCGATGGCAACGGCCCCGACCCGTGGAGTCCGGACGACAACGGCCCCTGGGGCCCCGATGGGCCTCGAAACCCGGATCCGACCGGCTACCTGCCCGACGGCTATGACCCCAACGACCCGAGCACCTGGGGTGGTCGCGGTCCGAACGGCGCGCTCACGCCGGACTCCTCGATGGGCGGTGGCTCGCACGGCTGGGGAACGGGCACGACCCGCGTCGGCGGCGGGCTGGGAGTCGGCGGCCTCGGCGGCAGCGGATCGACGAGCCTCGGCGGCCTCGGCGGCGGTGCGGGTTCGGCCGCGCTCCTGGGCGGTGCCGGTGGCGCCGTCTCGCTGGCGGGCGCAAAGCTCATGCAGACCGGAGGCCCGGGACTCGGCGGCGGCCTGCTCGGCAGCAGCGGTGCCGGGTCCGCTGCGGGTGCCGGCGCCGCCGGCGGCCGAGCGGGAGGCGCGATGGGAATGATGGGTGGCGCTGGCGGCGGCGGTGCTGCCGAGAAGAAGTCACGTCCGGGCCTGGCGGGGCTGCGCGCACCGCAGCTCGATGGCGACGAGGACCCGACGCCCCGGTCTGAAGCCGCCGGTGCCGGCGGACGCGATATCTGACGTGCAGGTGGTGAAGACGAGCAGCACTCGTCCCCGGGCGAGGGCCCTGCAGGCGCTCGTCGCGTTCGGCCTGGCCGTGATGATGTCGGTGTGCGCCGGCTCGGCGGCTTCGGCCGAGCAGGAGGACCCGAACTGGTGGTACAACGGCATGCACGTCGATGAGGCGCGAGCCGAAGGTCTCACGGGGGCGGGGGTGAAGATCGCCGTGGTCGACACGGCGATCAACCCCAACCTCGGACCGTTCCAGGGCGCGAACCTCACCGTGAGCCCGGGAACGAGTTGTGCTGCCGGGGGAGACCCCGTGTCCGAAGTGTCCTCGGACGGAGCCCGCCACGGCACGGGCATGGTCGCGCTCCTCGTCGCACGACCCGTCGGAGAGTACCCGATGCGCGGCATCGCTCCCGACGCCGACGTCACCTTCTACTCGGCCGGGCCGGACGAGTGCGTCGACGGTCCGGACGGGCGTACCAGCATCATGGACGCCGTGCTGCGGGCCGTCCGGGACGGCAACCGGATCGTGTCGGTGTCGATGGGACAGAGCGAAGCCCCCGAGGCCGATGCCGCGGTCGTGGCGGAGGCTCTGGCCAAGGGCGTGGTCATCGTCACGTCGTCGCCGAACCACAACGTCGAGACGAACCTCGTGTCGCCGTACACCTACAACGGTGTCGTCTCGACGGCAGCCGTCGGCCGTGACGGTGCGCAACAGACGGATCCGGACGGGGTGACCCCCGTGATCGTCCCCAGCGTCACCGTCGTGGCCCCCGGCATCGGCATTCTCGGCCTCGGCAACGCTGATGGCTGGGAGGGCTACTCGCTGTCCACCGGCTCGTCCAACGCCGCACCGCTCGTGGCCGGTTCGCTGGCGCTGCTCGCTCAGAAGTACCCGGCCGCGACGGGCAATCAGCTGATCCAGGCGCTGATCTCCTCCACCGCACAGGCCCGGCTCGGCAAGCCACGCGACGAGACGGGTGGATACGGCTACGGTGCGGTGTCGCTGCGCAACCTGCTGGCGACCGATCCGACGACGCTGCCGGATGAGAATCCGTTGATGGACAACCCTCTGGGCGTTCCGACGGCTGCGGACGTCGCCGCTGCCGGCGGGACTCCGACGTCGTCGCAGGAGCCCTCCGCGTCGCCGGGTGCCGGACAGACCGATACCGGATCGACTCCGGGAACGGACGCTCCGCCGGCAGCAGGGTCCACCGGCGCGATGTCGGCTGCCCTGCCGTGGCTGATCGGCGGCGGCGTGGGTGTTCTCGCCGTCGTGATCGTCGTGGTGATCGTGGTCGCCACTCGGACGCGCCGCACGCCGGCGCCCTGAGATCAGGGACCGAAGGCCCGCGCCCCCTCGCGATCGGCTTTGTCGTAGAGGGCGGCGAGCTCGCGCGTCACCTTCGCGTTGCGGGTGAGCTTTCCGGCGCGGGCCTCGATCTTGGCGATCGTGTCCAGCGTCATCGTGACGGCCGCATTCGATGCGCCGCCGGAGGTGTTCGCCTGAAGCGCGCGGAGCTTCTCCAGGAGCGTGGTGGAGGCCTGATAGAGCGACTCCGCGCCCTTCTCCATCGCGACCGCCTGATCGATGATCGCCCCGACGTCCACCTTCAGTTCATCGAACACGGTCATCACCCCCGCGCGGGGCGCGCAGCTGCGTGACGATCGAGGCGTCGTCGCCGACCGCCTCGGCGATGCGATCGGCCGCGGCCTCCCGTGCGGCCTGCTGAGCCTCAGCGATGGTCCGGGTGACGAGGGGACCGAGCGTGGTGGCGGGAACGTGCGTGTCGGCGAACACGACCGATCGGATCGTCCCGTCCGCTCCGGCGACGACGGTCACCTCGCCGCGGGAGGATCGGGCGGTACCGGTCGCCCCCTCGGCCCCGTCGATCGCGGAGCGGAGCAGGGCGTGGCGCGTGCGCGCCGCGTCGAACTGCTGCTGCACCTTCGCTCGAGCCGCCTCGACCTCGGCTGCGTAATCCGTCATGCTCATCCTTCCGATCCGCGTGCGTTCGCGTAGTTGACGACCTCGTCACGCCACATCACCAGCGCAGCGCCATTGCGGGCGAGCTTGTCGACCAGATCGACGCTTCGTGCCGCTACATGGATGTTGTCACCCAGCACCGTGCCGGGCGGGGTGTGCAGGAACGTCACCGAGGCGATGTCCGTCTCCGAGATGCGCTCCCCGGTCGTGCGCAGCATGAGATCCAGCTGTTCCCCCGTGAGCGATTCCTCCGTGCTCACTGCCACGTCGAGGTCCCAGCCCACGGTGAGATCGCCCCGGGAGACCGTCACCTCGTCGAACTCACCGGAGTCGACCAGAGCCCGCTGGATCTCGGCGACCACCTCGTCACGAGAGGACGCCGCCGAGTGCGAGGCATGGTCAGTGCCCGCTCCCGGCATGCAGGCGACGAGAGCCGCGGAAGCCGCGCCGATCAACACGAGCGCGGTGGCGATACGGGCGGAGCGTCTCATTCGTGGGTCTGTCCTACGTAGGTGTCGGTGATCTCGCCGTTGAGGAACGACCAGTCGTTCTTGAACGTGCCGCCGCCGTTGATGTAGTCGCGCAACGTGTCACGGTACGTCCCGGCGTTGTGCTCGGGATGATCGATCGGCTGACCGTTCTCGTCGACCGCACCGGTGGGCGTGGGCCGGAGGATCCAGTCAATGTTGTCCGGGACGGTCGGCTTCGGCGGGTTGAACTGCAGCTGCATCAGTCGCGGGTCGGGGTTTGCGGGACCGTTGGGGTCGCCGTCGAGCTTCGGGACCACGTCGCCCTCGTGCTCCACCTGAAGCACCGGGATGTTGCTCGGGATGTTGTAGTGATCCGTCGGGGAGCCGTTGGTGACGATGCCGATCGTGTTGTAGCCGCTGGAGGGGTCGGATCCGAGGTTGCCCGCCATGATGCCGCCCTGGCTGAACCCGGACCACACCACGTCCGAGCCGGGCGCGACGCCGGCGTCGTGCAGCGTGTTCAGCACGGCTCGCTCGTACTGGGTCTTGAGCCAGGGGTTCTCCATCATCACCAGGGCGATGTTGGAGTCGAGATCGTTGACCGGGCCGTAGTCCTTCAGCAGATCCTTCCAGGCGGCGTCGCCCATGACGCTCTTGAGGAGGCCCCAGTCCAACGTCGACGGCAGGTTCACGAGCGTGTACTCCGAGCCGTCGGGCCGGCGCACCGTCTGCACGCTGATCGCGGTGCCGTCGCCCCCGCTGATCTCGTCGATCAGACGGTTCTGGTCGAGGAGGTCGACGGGGGAGGAGATCCCGCCGTGATCCATGAGCTCCTGATACGCGCGCTGGCGGTCGGGGGAGAGCTGATCCGGATCGAGCTCCTCGACGTCGCGGTCGTCCTGCAGCAGATCGCCGGCTGCACTGCCGAGCAAGTTGCCGAGGATTCCGCCGAGCGGGCCGCCCAGCAGGCCCCCCAGCCCGGTCGCGAGCGGCGGGATCATCTCGCCGATGATCTGCCGGAGCCGGTCCAGCGCCTCCTGGAGGATGGGAATGAGGGCCACGATGAGCGTGACCAGCTCGCCGAGTGCCGTGATCAAGCGGTCGACGAGGTTCTTCCCCGCCTGCACCAGCTCCCAGACGGCGTCCGCGAACTCTCGCAGGTCGTTCCAGAAGTCCAGCGGATTGCCGTCGAACATGGCATCCCACAGCTTGGCCGCCGCCGTCAGCATGCTGCAGATGAACTCCCGGGTCGCCGCCACGATGGTCGATGCCAGCCGCAGTGCGGCCGCGGTCGCCGATGACCACTCGCAGGCGTCCCGGACCACGGGGGCCAGATCGTCGTAGCGCTCGCGGAGCTTTCGGACGGACCGGCCGTCCAGAGCGTCCAGGCGAGCGCGATCGGAGCTCAGCTGGCCCGACACCGCCTGAGCGTAGTTGGCGATCCGCTCCCAGTCGCCGGCGAACGCGACCACCGCCGAGGGATCTCCCAGCAGCTCGTCGAACCAGTCCTGCAACGGCTGGACGTATCGCAATGCCCAGCCGACGAGACCGGGGATGGAAGCGCAGCCGTCTCCGCCGCTGGTCGGCATCCCGCCGCACCAGTCGCCGCCGCGCAGTCGTGCGGCGACCGCGGTGGCGTCGCTCACGGCTCCAGCTCCGCGATCTTGGCGGCCGCCGCCTCCTCGATGTTGCTGAACGCATCGAACACGCCGTCGACGCCCTCCCGCATCTTGTCGAGCATCGTGCTGACCGCCGACAGCAGGTCATCCGCACGGCCGGCGAGGTCATTGATCGGGCCCGGGAGATAGCCGTTCATCTGGCCGAAGGCGCTTCCCGGCATCCGCGTACCCGCCGCGGACGATGCCTTCGTGATCATCGCCGCATGCGCGGCGAGTGACCGCGACTGTGCGGTGAGCACCTCCGCATCAAGGATGATCGTGGTCCGCCCGGCGACGCCGCCGCCTCCTGCTGTCATCTCGGTGTCCCCCTGACGCCCGTGTGCCAAGCACCTGTGCGCTCAGCACATTCACTTTCCCACGTGATCCGCCTGCAGCGGAATAGCCTCTCAGGAACCCGGGCGCGTTGCCCGGTGGCTCCCGGAGCGCGTATAGTTGATCGGGTGTGCGTCCGCGCGCGCGTTCGACCGTGCCTCGGCACGGATGAGCGGGCTACGGGGTCACGCTCTCGGGAACGACCGGCGATCCGGTCACCCCCACGGCATATCCACATCAGCAGGGCAGCCAGTCTGCCGCGCCCGTGGATGAACGTGAAGCCCCTTCGACACGGAGAGAAATCTCCTCACTGCGGGGGACGAGAACACGACGCTGTCACCGTGCAGCAAACAAGGAGAAGAAGTGCCAACTATTCAGCAGTTGGTTCGCAAGGGACGGTCGCCGAAGGTCAGCAAGACCAAGGCTCCCGCTCTGAAGTCGAACCCGCAGCAGCGCGGCGTGTGCACCCGTGTGTACACCACCACCCCGAAGAAGCCGAACTCGGCGATGCGCAAGGTCGCTCGTGTGAAGCTCTCCAACGGGACCGAGGTCACCGCGTACATCCCCGGTGAGGGCCACAACCTCCAGGAGCACTCGATGGTGCTCGTTCGTGGTGGTCGTGTGAAGGACCTCCCCGGTGTCCGTTACAAGATCGTCCGTGGTGCGCTCGACACCCAGGCCGTGAAGAACCGTAAGCAGGCTCGTTCCCGCTACGGCGCGAAGAAGGGCTGATACCAATGCCTCGTAAGGGTCCCGCCCCCAAGCGCCCGGTTGTCAACGACCCGGTTTACGGCGCACCGATCGTCACGTCGCTCGTGAACAAGATCCTCGTCGACGGCAAGAAGTCGCTCGCCGAGTCGATCGTCTACGGCGCCCTCGCGGGTGTCGAGGAGAAGAGCGGCCAGGACGCCGTCGCAACGCTCAAGAAGGCGCTCGACAACGTCCGTCCCACCCTCGAGGTCCGCAGCCGCCGTGTCGGTGGCTCGACCTACCAGGTTCCGGTCGAGGTCAAGCCTCACCGTGCCAACACGCTGGCGCTGCGCTGGCTCGTGTCGTACGCGAAGGGTCGTCGTGAGAAGACGATGACCGAGCGCCTGCGCAACGAGATCCTCGACGCCTCGAACGGCCTGGGTGCCGCGGTCAAGCGCCGCGAAGACACCCACAAGATGGCCGAGTCGAACCGCGCCTTCGCTCACTACCGCTGGTAATGAGCCCTTCCGCTCCGCTCGGGCCCTGCGCCCGGGCGGAGCGGATCCTGATCGCACACTTCACGTAAGGAAGACCCCGTGGCACAAGAAGTGCTCACCGACCTCAAGAAGGTCCGCAACATCGGCATCATGGCCCACATCGATGCCGGCAAGACGACGACGACCGAGCGCATCCTGTTCTACACGGGCGTCAACCACAAGATCGGCGAGACCCACGACGGTGGCGCGACCACCGACTGGATGGAGCAGGAGCAGGAGCGTGGCATCACGATCACCTCTGCTGCTGTGACGTGCTTCTGGAACGGCACGCAGATCAACATCATCGACACCCCCGGTCACGTGGACTTCACGGTCGAGGTGGAGCGCTCGCTCCGCGTTCTCGACGGTGCGGTCGCCGTGTTCGACGGCAAGGAGGGCGTCGAGCCCCAGTCCGAGACCGTGTGGCGTCAGGCGGACAAGTACGACGTCCCCCGCATCTGCTTCGTCAACAAGATGGACAAGCTCGGTGCCGACTTCTACTTCACCGTCGACACGATCGTCAACCGCCTGAAGGCCAAGCCGCTCGTGCTGCAGCTGCCGATCGGTTCCGAGAGCGACTTCGTCGGTGTCGTCGACCTGATCAACATGCGCGCTCTGGTGTGGCCCGGCGACGCCAAGGGTGATGTCACCATGGGCGCCAAGTACGAGATCGAGGAGATCCCGGCGGACCTGGTCGAGAAGGCCAACGAGTACCGCACCGTCATCCTCGAGACCGTCGCCGAGACCAGCGACGAGCTCATGGAGAAGTACTTCGGTGGCGAGGAGCTCACCATCGACGAGATCAAGGCCGGCATCCGCCAGCTGACGATCGCCGGCGAGCTGTACCCGGTTCTGTGTGGCTCCGCCTTCAAGAACCGTGGTGTGCAGCCGATGCTGGACGCCGTGGTCGACTTCCTCCCGTCCCCGCTGGACGTGCCCGCCGTCGAGGCGCACGACCCGAAGGACGAAGAGATCGTCATCGAGCGCAAGCCCTCGAAGGACGAGCCGTTCGCGGCCCTGGCCTTCAAGATCGCCGTGCACCCGTTCTTCGGTCGTCTCACCTACGTGCGCGTCTACTCGGGTCACCTCGACTCGGGTGCCCAGGTCATCAACTCGACCAAGGGCAAGAAGGAGCGCATCGGCAAGATCTTCCAGATGCACGCCAACAAGGAGATGCCGGTCGAGTCGATGACCGCCGGTCACATCTACGCCGTCATCGGCCTCAAGGACACCACCACCGGTGACACCCTGAGCGACCCGTCGGCACAGGTCGTGCTCGAGTCGATGACCTTCCCGGAGCCGGTGATCGAGGTCGCCATCGAGCCCAAGACGAAGGCCGACCAGGAGAAGCTGGGTACCGCTATCCAGAAGCTCGCCGAAGAGGACCCGACGTTCCGCGTCGAGCAGATCCAGGAGACCGGCCAGACCCTCATCAAGGGAATGGGCGAGCTGCACCTGGACATCCTCGTGGACCGCATGAAGCGCGAGTTCAAGGTCGAGGCCAACGTCGGCAAGCCGCAGGTGGCTTACCGCGAGACGATCCGCAAGGCCGTCGAGAAGCACGACTACACGCACAAGAAGCAGACCGGTGGTTCCGGTCAGTTCGCGAAGATCCAGTTCAACATCGAGCCGCTTGAGGTCGAGGGCGACAAGACGTACGAGTTCGTCAACGCCGTCACCGGTGGTCGTATCCCGCGCGAGTACATCGAGCCCACCAACCAGGGCTTCCAGGACGCGATGAACGTCGGTGTCCTCGCCGGTTACCCGATGGTGGGCGTCAAGGCCACCCTCGTCGATGGTGCATCGCACGATGTCGACTCGTCCGAGATGGCGTTCAAGATCGCCGGATCGATGGGCTTCAAGGAGGCGGCTCGCCGCGCCAACCCCATCATCCTCGAGCCGATCATGGCCGTTGAGGTCCGTACTCCGGAGGAGTACATGGGTGACGTCATCGGTGACCTGAACTCGCGTCGTGGCCAGATCCAGTCGATGGAGGACGCCCAGGGCGTCAAGGTCATCCGTGCCCAGGTTCCGCTGTCGGAGATGTTCGGCTACATCGGTGACCTGCGCTCGAAGACCTCGGGTCGCGCCGTCTACTCGATGGAGTTCAACTCCTACGCCGAGGTTCCCAAGAACGTCGCGGAAGAGATCGTTCAGAAGGCTAAGGGCGAGTAATCGCCTGATCGGGGGCGGCATCCGCCGCCCCCGGAGCCTGCTGGCTTACAACTTCACAGACTCGGAGACGCTGTCTCCACTACACTGAAATCAACCCCTGTAGCGAGCCGGTCGCAATCCAGTGCCCGGAATCCCTACACGAATGTCCTGAGGAGGACCCAGTGGCTAAGGCCAAGTTCGAGCGGACCAAGCCGCACGTCAACATCGGTACGATCGGTCACGTCGACCACGGCAAGACCACGCTGTCTGCCGCGATCTCGAAGGTGCTCGCTGACAAGTACCCGTCGGACACGAACGTTCAGCGCGACTTCGCGTCGATCGACTCGGCTCCGGAGGAGCGTCAGCGCGGTATCACGATCAACATCTCGCACATCGAGTACGAGACCCCGAAGCGCCACTACGCGCACGTCGACGCCCCGGGTCACGCTGACTACGTCAAGAACATGATCACCGGTGCTGCTCAGATGGACGGCGCCATCCTCGTGGTCGCCGCCACCGACGGCCCGATGGCTCAGACCCGTGAGCACGTTCTGCTCGCCAAGCAGGTCGGCGTTCCGTACCTGCTCGTCGCGCTGAACAAGTCTGACGCGGTTGACGACGAGGAGATCCTGGAGCTCGTCGAGCTCGAGGTTCGCGAGCTTCTCTCGTCGCAGGGCTTCGACGGCGACAACGCTCCGGTTGTTCGCGTCTCCGCTCTGAAGGCCCTTGAGGGTGACGAGAAGTGGACCGAGGCCATCCTCGAGCTCATGCAGGCCGTCGACGACTCCGTGCCGGACCCCGAGCGTGACCGTGACAAGCCGTTCCTCATGCCTGTTGAGGACGTCTTCACCATCACCGGTCGTGGAACGGTCGTCACGGGTCGCGCCGAGCGTGGCACGCTGAAGATCAACTCCGAGGTCGAGATCGTCGGTATCCGTCCGACGCAGAAGACCACGGTCACGGGTATCGAGATGTTCCACAAGCAGCTCGACGAGGCCTGGGCCGGCGAGAACTGTGGTCTGCTCCTCCGCGGCACCAAGCGTGACGACGTCGAGCGTGGCCAGGTTGTCGTTCAGCCCGGTTCGGTCACCCCGCACACCGAGTTCGAGGGCACCGCGTACATCCTGTCCAAGGACGAGGGTGGCCGCCACAACCCGTTCTTCACGAACTACCGCCCGCAGTTCTACTTCCGTACCACCGACGTCACCGGCGTCATCACGCTGCCCGAGGGCACCGAGATGGTCATGCCCGGCGACACCACCGACATGACGGTCGTGCTGATCCAGCCGATCGCTATGGAGGAGGGCCTCGGCTTCGCCATCCGTGAGGGTGGTCGTACGGTCGGTGCCGGTACCGTCACCAAGATCATCAAGTAATTTCGGTTACTGAGTTCTGACGAAACCCCCCTGGGAAACCAGGGGGGTTTCGTTCTGTCTGGCGCGGGAAGCACAGGCCCGGCATGCGGCGCATGAGTCGGATCTCGCACGCTCAGCCCTTATATATCGTTGCTGCTACGATCGTAGCTGTAACGATAGATAAGGAGCTGAGCGTGCGGACGCAAGAGACCGTGCTGGAGATGGCCCTCGGTACCAAGGTGCTCATCTGGGTGGTGTGCGGAGCTGGTGGTGCGGCACTCGGCTGGGTGCTGCCCGGTGTGCTGCGGATCGCATCGTCATGGCCGATCCCGTTCATGGAGTACCTCACGTTTCTGGGCTCGTTCGATGCGCCGCTGATGGTGCTGGGCCGGCCGGTGGTGCTCGGGATCGTGGGGCTGGTGGTGGCCTTCCTCCTCACGTACCACAGTGCGCGACTGACGATCAGTGACGAGCGGATCGTCATTCGCGAGGGTGACGACGCTCGCGTGGTCGAACGCGCTCAGGTGGGCGGGGTGTATCGCCACGGGGGGAAGGTGCGCATCGAGTCGCCGGAGGGGCGAGTGCTGTTCGATGACGATGTGGAGGGTGGACGACGAGTCATCGCTGCGGCGTTCACGCATCACGGGTATCCCTGGGAAGGCGTCGTGACCTCGTGAGTATCGCGATCTCCCCGCGCACGCTGATCGAGGGATGCTTCCGGGCTGATGGTGTGGCGCCACTGGATGTGGTGTACGACGTGGGGCTTGCGCTGGGACTGACTGAGCAGACGGTGCGGCTCGCTATTCGGCGAATGCAGGCGGCCGGGGAGCTGAAGCAGATCGGCCGTGGGCGTGCGGGCAGGGTGGAGCGGACGAGCGAGTCAGAGGCCAGCGCGCGACTCGACGACCGGCTCCTGAGGTTCGCCTTCGCGCAGGATGATGGTGACGTCGTCTGGGACGGGCGATGGCGGATGTACGGGTTCTCCGTTCCGGAGTCGGCGCGCTCGGAGCGCGATGCGCTTCGGGCCACGCTGCAGCGACTGGGGGCGTCCGTCCTGATCCCCGGCCTCTATGTCACGCCGCACGATCTGGGGGAGGAGCTGTCGCTTCTTCTCGGGGAAGGAGACACCCCTCGCCGGCTGATCGTCGCGGAGTCGGATCGGTTGAGCGTCGGCGGCGTGACGGATGCGCAGATGGTCGCCGAGCGTCTGTGGCCGGCGTCGGGGACACTCGCTGCATACGAACCGCTCGAGCGCGAGCTGTCGGCGTCGGTGATCCCGTCACCGGACGATCAGGTCATGACGCTGGCAGCTGCGATTCCCCTGCGCGAAGCGTTCGGACAGGCACTCGCAGCCGACCCGCTCCTGCCACCCGAGCTCCGCACGAAGCCGTGGCGCCCCAGTGAGGTCCGCCGGCGGTTCCTCTCGGTGTGGTCCGCGCTGGGGCAGAACATCGACTGAGTTCGCGCGCCTTTTTACTTCGAGAGTTGAACTAAGAGCGCGCGAGGGCGCCGGAGATCTGATCGCCGAACCAGCCGGTGAGCGTTCGCGCGAAGGCGCGCGAGATGTGGTGGGAGTCGGCGAAGACGATGGTCCCGCCCACCACGATGTGGCAGCGCCCCTCCTGGCACAGGAGCGTCGACGGATCGATGATCGTCGCGCCGGCCTCGTACGCCGCTGTCTGGGCCCAGTCGGTGTGCGGGGCGGGCTCCCAGGCGCAGGCGTCATCGCGCCACTCGCGCTCCACGCAACTCGGTGCGCTCTCCATGGTGTCCGTCGCGCCCCACTCGTGGGCGGTGCCGGGAAGGTCCGCGATGAAGATCACCGACTTGCCCGCATCCTGCAACCGCTCCATGACCTCGTGTGCGTTCTCTGTGCTGTCGGGCTGAAGCTCATACCGACCCGCAACGATGACGGTGTCCACCTCGGTGTCGGAGACGACTTCGTCGAGGACGTCGATCGTCCACCGATCGCACGCCTCCGCCTGTGAAGCGGTGGCGTCTTCGGCCGCCACCCCCACCGGGGCGAGCGGAGTGCACGAGCCGCGGGTGCGCACCAGCACGCTCCAGTCGTGCTCGCGGGCGGCGAGGGCCAGGGGCAGCGCGTACTGATCGGCATGCGAGTCGCCGATGAACGCCAGCCGCTCGGTGGCTTCCGCGGCGGGGACGCCGAGATCGCAGCTCATCTCGGAACGATCTGCGATGGTCGCCCAGTCACACTCCTCTCCGTCCCCGGAACGCAGGCCGAAGCCGCCGGATTGGGTGAGGGTGGGATTCACCGTATCGGTGAGCGCGTACGGATCGTCGCAGTCGTTGAGCAGCGCGTACGCGCCGAAGCAGCCGCTCGCGTCGCGCTCCAGCTCCGCGATCGTGGCGGCGGCGGCCTGATCCTCGGCTCGCAGCACGCCGAGGGGGGAGAGGGCCAGCGCGATGACGGCCGCCATCGCCGCTGCGGCACCCGCGTAGGTGGGCAGTCGCCGCGCCAGCAGGCCGGGGGCGCGGCGGATGGGCTGTTCCACCCACCGCATCGTGGCCCACGCCAGGGCGACGGTCAGTGCGCCCGCGGCCAGGGCGAGGAGGGGATCCAGGGGCCGGCCGATCGCTGCGGCCGCCAGCACGATGATCGGCCAGTGCCAGAGGTAGAGCGAGTAGCTCGCATCCCCGACGAACTGCACCGCAGCCGGATGCGACAGCCGTTGCGGGGCGAGGGCGTGGTCGTCATCTCCCAGCCAGAGCAGGAGCGCCGTCGCCACCACGGGGATCAGCGCGATGGCTCCGGGGAAGGGTGTGCTCGCGGTGAAGAACACCCCGCACGCGAGGACCGCGACCAGCGCCACCCAGGAGGCGATCAGGCGAACGGATGCACCAAGACGCGCGCCGAGTGCGGGAAGCAGGGCGACGAGCGCGCCCGCGGCGAACTCCCACGCCCGCGTGGTGGTGACGAAGTATGCGGGGGCGGGGGAGAGTGCCGTCTGCACGATCGAGGCGGCCAGCGAGGCGGCGAAGACCAGTCCGATGACCGCGGTGAGGGCCGTGCGCCGGCTTCGCCCCAGCAGGCGCACGCCGACGAGGACGGCGGCGGTCAGCAGCAGCGGCCACACGATGTAGAACTGCTCCTCGACCGAGAGCGACCAGTAGTGCTGCGCAACGGATGCCGGCGCATCGCTGGACAGGTAGTCCACGGATGAGGCGGCCAGCACCCAGTTGAGAACGTACCCCGCAGCGGCGGTGATCTCGGTCAGGTTCTGCGGCAGGAGCGTTCGCGGGATCAGCAGCAGCGCGCCGACGGCCGACACCGCCATGACCAGGAGCGCGGCCGGCAGCAGCCGCCGGATCCGTCGTGCCCAGAACTCGCCCAGACGGATCCGTCCGTGCCGGTCGAGCTCACGGTCGAGATGGCCCGTGATGAGATAGCCCGAGATCACGAAGAACACGTCGACGCCGATGTATCCGCCGGTGAGCACGCTGGGGAAGAGGTGGAAGATGACCACCAGTCCCACGGCGAGCGCCCGCAGACCCTGAATGTCTCGACGTTGCCGCATCCCTTTCACGCTAGCCCGGCCCGCTTCGCTTTGCGAGGGGGTTGCATCTGGTCCCAGCATGGTCCATGGATGTGCTCGGGAGGCGTGGAGGTGATGCGAATACCATGGGCATCCCGACCCCAGGAGGAACCGTGTCCGATGCTGTGACCGAACTGCTCGATCGCGGCACCGTCCGTGAGGTCGTTCCGCGGCCGCCCCGCAGCCACCTCCGAGCCGGGATCGCGATCGTGCTGCTGCTGGCTTGCCTCGGCGTGGTGCTGGCGGCGACCCTGTCGCCCACTCCGCTGGATCAGGGGTACGAGAGCTCCATCGACAAGGTCCTCGCGGTGCTCCACCGCAACGGCGTACCCGCCTGGTTCGACTACCGCGAGCTGGAGTTCACGGCGAACGTGGCGATGTTCGTGCCCCTCGGTCTGCTGCTGGGTCTCGCGCTCGGCCGGGTGATGTGGCTCGGCATCCTGCTGCTGCCGGCGCTGTCGGCGGGGATCGAGTGGTTCCAGGCGACGTTCCTGTCGGCACGGTTCGCCACTCTCCAGGACGTCGTGGCCAACTCCATCGGCGGCTGGGCCGGTCTGCTGCTCGCGGCGATCATCGTGGGAATGGTGCATGCCCGTGACCGGAAGGTGATCGAGCGCGCACTCTGGGACGCGCGATACGGCGGGCGTCGCTGACCTACGCGCCGGCTCCGTCCGGGTGGCGTTCGGCCACGTCGAAGTCGAGCTGGTCCCTCAGCGCGTCGCTCCACCGCTGTGCGACCTCCACCTGCATGGAGACCATGTAGGTGGTGGTCAGGTGTGACTGGTCGCGGAACACGAATCGATTCCCGACCACCGGTGAGCAGATCCCGTCGGGGCAGATGAGATCGTTGACGTCGACATAGGCGACGTGGGGGATATCCAGCGCGTCCGTCGGGCTGGGTGAGCTCAGATAGTCGCTCAGCGGGAAGTCGCACTCGCCTCCCATCGCGTAGCACTCCGGCATGTCGACGGCGAATCCGGGGTTGTCGCGAATGCCGAGAACCGTGGTGATGGAGGACAGCTTCTCGAGCATGCTCACGTAGAACGAAGGCACCTCGTCGCCGTCCTCACCCGGGCGCGTTGCCGTGGTGATGACCAGATCGAATCCTCCGGACTCGATCGCGTCATACGTCGACGCGAGCCAGTCGCGGCACGGTCCCTCCACCGTCTCCTCGGGCAGGGCGGGAACGCACGCGGGCTTGACGAACGGAACCAGCGTCCAGTCGTTCTCCTCGGCGAGCTCCAGCGCCACCTCGAACCAGTGCTCGGAGTGCGATGCGCCGAACAGCGCCACCCGGAGCCCGGAGCCGTCGACATAGCTGCAGTCGGCGAGTTCCGAGTCGTCGAGTGCGACGGTGCAGCCATCGAGGACCAGCTGCGAGAAGTCGGTGCTCACCGTGTCGATGGCGGGGATCGGCTCCACGCCGTCGGCGACCTGGTAGATCTCGGGACTGGTGACGGAGAGGGCGCCCGGGTAAGTCAGGAAGTCGTCGTCGGAGTCCGCGGCCTGGGCCGTACGCATCGCCACGGACGCCGTCCAGCCGACGGGGGCGATCACGGTGAAGAGCCCGAGGGCCGTCACCAGCGGAAGCGCCACCCACCGCGATCGGGGCGCCCGCTCCTTCACCGCGCGCGGGCTTCGCAGCGGCTGTTCCACCAGATGGTAGGTGAGGACCGAGAGCACGCCGGCGGTGCCGAGGATGGCGATGCCCGCGAGCCAGCCCGTCTCGCGACCCAGGTACAGGGACGTGAAGATCAGGATCGGCCAGTGCCAGAGGTAGAACGCGTACGTGTACTTCCCGCATCCGGCAATCCAGCGGAGCGAGAGCAGACGAGAAGCGCCGAATCCGTGTGGAGCTGCGCCGCTGACGATCAGGGCGATCGCTGCGCCGAGCGGAACGAGAGTCCAGGGGCCGGGGAATGCGGCCTTCCCGTCGACCACGAAGCCTGCGAGCACCAGCGTGAGTAGACCCGCCCAGCTGACCACCGGCCACAGTCTGCCCCGCGGGCTCCAGCGACGCAGCAGCACCGCCACCAGCGTTCCCAGCAGGAACTCCCAGAGCCGCGCAGGCGTCGAGTAGTAGGCGGCCGCCTGGTCGACCGTGACGGCATAGCCCGCGTAGAGGAACGACGCTGCGGTCGCGACGACGAGGAGCCAGAGGAAGGCGATCTCCCGCGTCCGTTCCGTGCGGTGGCGCGTGACGAGCCACAGCAGGGCGAAGAGGACAGGCACCAGCACGAAGAACTGCCCCTGTGCGGACATCGACCAGAAGTGCTGCCAGGGGCTCGTCGTCGCCTGCGCCGCACCGTACTGCTGGCCATTCAGCGTGAGCCACCAGTTCTCGACGTAGAACAGCGAGGCGAGCGTCTCCTCGGCTCCCTCCAGCCATCGCGTGCGCGGTGCGAGGACGACGAATGCCACGATGGTGGCCGCGAGCACCACGATCATCGTCGGAACGAGGCGGCGGACCTGCTTCGCCGCATAGGCACGAGCGCGAGGAGGCCGGCCGGCCACGAACTGGCGCCAGAGCGAGCCTCCCACGAAGAAGCCCGAGAGCAGGAGGAACACGTCCACACCGCCGGACACGCGTGTGGTCCACACGTGATAGGCGGCCACGAGGAAGATGGCGACCACGCGGAGACCCTCGAGGTCCGCCCGCCGCACGGTCGGCGTGTCGGGCGGTGTCGGCGCGGTCGGGGTGGTGACGGCAGACGACATGGAAAAACTCCCGCGATGATGCGATGACCTTGACGATCCTCGTTGACCGGTCGAAGGCGCGCGGATGTGCGAACGGGCGTCCAGGGAGACGCATGGCGTGCAGCCTCGCGGCGCGCACCAATTCCAGCCTACCTCCGCTCACCTGGGCGTTGGACCGGGTCCCGGCGCGCGGGTAGCCTACATATGCCGTCACCTCGGTGAGCGCCTCACCGGGCACGGCGCGGATGACGCGAAACAAGGGGAAGCACGTGGCCGATGCCCAGCCGATGACGTCGGCCATCCGGGAACCCGCCCGAAGCCGGCATCGTGTGGTCATCGCGGCGGCGCTGCTGGCGCTGATCGTGGGCGCGATCCTGGTCCTCACGCTGCGACCGACGCCGGTGACCGAAGGGAACATGGGCGGGATCGACCGCGTGCTCACGGTCGCCCACAGCGCCGGGGTGCCGGATGCGTTCAACTATCACGCGCTCGAGTTCACGGCGAACATCGTGATGTTCATCCCGTTCGGCTTCTTCCTCGCGCTCGTGCTGCCCTCACGTGCGCGCTGGCTCGTCCTCCCCGCCGTGCCGACGTTCTCCGGCGCTCTGGAACTCGCCCAGGCGCTGTTCCTGGAGAAGCGCTCCGGGAACATCGGTGATGTGATCTCCAACACGATCGGCGGATGGCTGGGGCTGCTGATCGCCGTGGCCCTCGTCGCCGCGATTCACGCGCGCGACAAGCGTGTGGTCGCGCGCGCCTTCTTCTTCGCCGATCGCGGCTGATCAGAACGGCGTTCCCTGCTTCGGTGCCGGGGAAGCCCTCACGCACTACGCAGCGAGTGGCCCGGCGGCGAAGCAAGAGCGTCGCGCGGGCGGGAGCGCGTCAGTGCGCGGTCTTGCCCGGTGCGACGACGGCCTTGAACGTGCGGAACAGGATCTGCAGGTCCTGGGCGAAGGACCAGTTCTCCACGTAGTACAGATCGAAGCGGATCGAATCCTCGGCGGAGAGCTTGGACCGACCGCTCACCTGCCACAGCCCGCTCATCCCCGGCTTGACGAGCAGACGTCGCTCGACGCCCTCCTCGTAGAGCGCGACCTCCGAGGCGACCTGGGGACGCGGGCCCACGAGGCTCATGTTGCCGCGGAGAACGTTGAACAGCTGGGGCAGCTCGTCGATGGAGTGACGACGGATGAACTTGCCCACCTTGGTGATGCGGGGGTCATCGGCAACCTTGAAGAACGGCTGTCCCGCGGTTCCCTGCTGGTCGAGCAGTCCCGGAAGCTGGGCATCCGCGCCGGGGACCATCGAGCGGAACTTGAGCACGTGGAAGGTCTTTCCGTGGCGGCCGACACGCTCCTGGGCGTAGATCACGGGCCCCGGGCCCTCCGCGCGGATCACGATGGCGGTGACCAGCATGACTGGCAGAGCCAACACGAGCATGACGCTGCCCGCGACGATGTCGAACGTGCGCTTGACCACCCGGCGATAGCCTTCGAGGCGGGGGAAGTCGACGTGCACCAGCGGGAGGCCCGCGACAGGCCGGGCATGGATACGCGGACCCGCCACATCGGTGAGCGCCGGCGCCACCACCCAGTTCACGTCTCGATCCGCCATGGCCCACCCGAGCCGGCGCATGGTGTTCGGGTCGAGCTCGTCGCTTCCGCCGACGATCAGGGTGTCGGCTCCGGTGCGGTCCACAGCACTGACGGTGTCCTTCAGTGCACCGAGCACCGGTACGTCACCGATCTGCGACGGTGTGCCGTCCGGTGTGATGGCCCCGACGATCACGTAGCCGCTGACCTTGATGCGACGGATCTGCCGGGCGATGTGCTGGATCTTCGCCTTCTCGCCCAGCAGCACCGCGCGGAACACGAAGGTGCCGTTCCACTGGCGCTTGCGCAGCCATTGCCGCCACAGCCAGCGGCTGAGCAGCAGTCCGAGGAGACCTGCCGGCAGGACGATGACGAAGAGCGCGCGCGTCACATCGATGCGGAGGAAGAACGCCAGGGAGATCACGACGGCGAAGACGAAGACCGTGGCGCTGATGATACGGCGGTACTCGACGACGCCGTCGCCCACGATGTGACGATCGCGTGTTTCGAATGCCTCCAGGCACACCAGCCACAGCACAGCGACAAGCAGGAGCGGAACAGCGTAGGGCAGCTTGGGGCCGCCGGGCCAGGCGAGGGTGCTGCTGCGCAGTCCGAACAGGCCGAAGGCGGTCAGCAGCACCGTGATCACGATGACGTCGGTGACGAAGAGACGGCGCGCGTAGCGCATCGCCCATTTCGTCGCACGTCGCGGTGCCAGCGGTTCCGCGCGTGCTGAGGCGATGGCATTCGCGTCCGAGTCCTCGGGCTCCACGGTCACGAGCTGCTCCGTGGACATGCACCACACGCCCGCAGCGATCTGCGCTGCCGGTTGCGTGGGGGGTGCACGGGGGGTGTCATCTGCCTGTCAGTCGCGACCGTAGATGTCGCGGGTGTATACCTTCTCGACCACGTCGGCGAGCACGTCGCTGGACCGGTTGGCCACGATCACGTCGGCGCGCTGCTTGAACTCCTCGAGATCGCTGACCACCTCGGAGTGGAAGAACTCCGCATCCTCGAGGGTGGGCTCGTAGACGATGACCTCGACGCCCTTCGCCTTGATGCGCTTCATGATGCCCTGGATCGACGACGTCCGGAAGTTGTCGGATCCGGCCTTCATCACGAGGCGGTAGACGCCCACCGTGCGGGGGCCGCGAGACAGGATGTCCTCGGCCACGAAGTCCTTGCGGGTGCGGTTGGCATCGACGATGGCCGTGATGAGGTTCTGCGGCACCTCGGAGTAGTTCGCCAGCAGCTGCTTCGTGTCCTTGGGAAGGCAGTAGCCACCGTAGCCGAACGACGGGTTGTTGTAGTGGGATCCGATGCGCGGGTCGAGCCCGACGCCCTCGATGATCTCGGGGCTGGACAGGCCGTGCACGGCGGCGTAGGTGTCGAGCTCATTGAAGTAGGCCACGCGCAGGGCGAGGTAGGTGTTGGCGAAGAGCTTGATCGCCTCCGCCTCGGTTGCGCCGGTGAGGAGCACGGGAACGTCTTCATCGATCGCGCCCTCGACCAGCAGATCTGCGAACTGGCGTCCGACCGGTCCGCGGTCGCCCACCACGATGCGCGACGGGTGCAGGTTGTCGTAGAGCGCGCGACCTTCGCGCAGGAACTCGGGGGAGAAGATGATCGTGGCCCCGGGGTGCGCGCTCGTCATGCGCTCGGTGAAGCCGACGGGAATGGTCGACTTGATGATGATGGCGGCGTCCGGGTTGATGGCGAGCACCTGATCGATCACCGACTCCACCGACGACGTGTCGAAGAACTTGGTGACCTCGTCGTAGTTGGTGGGTGTTGCCACGACGACGAACTCGGCGTCGTGGTAGGCGGCGGCGCCGTCGAGCGTGGCGGTGAGGTTCAGCTCGCGAGTGGCGAGGTACTCCGTGAGCTCGGCGTCGACGATGGGGGAGATCCGCTGGTTCAGCAGGTCCACCTTGTGCTCGTTGACATCGACCGCGATGACCTCGTGGTGCTGTGCGAGGACGACGGCATTCGAGAGTCCGACGTAGCCCGTGCCGGCGATCGCAATCTTCATAGGTTCCAGGATAGACGTGCCCGATACCAGATCCGGATTACCGGACGCCTAGAATCGGTGTGGTGAAGCCGGTTCCCGTTGTCTCGATCGTCATGCCGGTGTTCAACGACGAGGCGACTCTCGCCGCGTCCATCGAGAGCGCGCTGGCACAGACGCTCCCCGACGTCGAGATCATCTGTGTGGATGATGCATCCACGGACGGGACCGCCGCGGTGATCGCGGACTTCGTGGCGCGGGACCCGCGGGTGCGGCTTGTCCAGCAGGAGCGCAACCTCTCGGCGTTCCAGGCTCGTCGTGCGGGCATCCTCGCCGCCGAGGCCGATTACGTGCTGTTTCTGGATGGTGACGACGAGCTGGTGCCCCATGCCGCCGAGCGTGCGCTCGCGGTGGCGCGCGAGAGCGATGCGGATCTCGTCGGGTTCGGCGTGACGGTCATCGACAAGAACGGTCACACCGGCGGATCGTACGAGCGCCGCTTGCAGCCGCGACACGAGCGCCTGGACGGCGCCTTGGCCGTGCTGGAGGGCCTCTTCCCGCTGGGGACGCCCGCGCAGGGGCAGCTCTGGCGGTTCCTGTTCCGCACCAGCGTGCTGCGCGACGCGTACGCCGAGCTTCCCGACGACCTCGTATTGCCTCGTGTCAACGACCTGCCGCTGATGTTCCTGGTGGCGGCTCTCGCCACACGCTACGTGTCGATCGAGGAGAAGCTGTACCGCTATCACTTCGGCCGCGGTGGGAGCGGGCAGGTGGTCGACAGCATCGAACGCGCCGAGTTCTACGTCTCGGCGATCCGGTCGATCGACAGCATCCGTGCCGCTGTGGATGCGCTCGCCCCGCGGCACGCGGATCCACAGGCCCTCCGGGACGCCTATGAGTCGGCGCGACTGTCGATCGTCGGCTACGTCACCTCGCAGCTGATCGATCGCAGCGACAGCACGGTGCTGGATGCGGCGCTGGCTCACCTGCACGAGGTGGCGTCCGCACACGACATCATCCAGGGCGCCGCGCGTTTCTACCCCCGCGTGCTGACGGTGCTGAAGTTCCATACCCCGTGGCAGCCGGTGGGCCATCGACCGGTGCGCAGCGTGCTGCTGGCGACGTCGACCCTCAGGACCGGGGGCGTCTCCGCTGTTCTCGCCTCGCAGGCGCACTATCTGCGTGAGGCCGGCTACCGCGTGACCGTGGTGGCACGAAGCAAGGGCAGCGACCCGAAGGCGGTCCCGCCGGGCGTCGAGTTCGTCGAGCTCGAGGCGCGAGAGCTGGTGGACCGCATGCAGGAGTGGGCGGACATCTGCCGGGAGCACGAGATCGATGTCGTCATCGATCATCAGGTGCTGTACACGAGGTACTGGCCCGAGTTCGCCCTGATGGCGAGGTCGGAGGGCGCTGCCACAGTGGGCTGGCTGCACAACTTCGTGGGGCGACCTATCTACGACGGCAACGATCGACTCTCGCTGATTGAGCAGTGCAGCAACACGCTGGCGCAGCTCATCACCCTGTCCCCCCTGGACGTGGCGTACTTCAAGCTGCGCGGGGTGCAGCATGCCGCGTTCGTGCCGAACCCGCCGTCGCCCATGCTGCAGGCATCGGTGGCCCAGCAGGTGACCAAGGTGCCCCCGGCCGGGCACATCGAGCTGGTGTGGTGGGGGCGTCTGGAACAGCGCACCAAGCAGGTGACCGAGCTCATCGAGATCGGCGTGCAGCTGCGCAAGCTGTCGGTGGACTTCCGGTTGACGGTGATCGGGCCCGACTGGGACACCCTGACGGCCAAGAAGTTCAACGCCGAAGCGCGCCGCCGCCGTGTGGGCGAACAGGTGGTGGCCATCGGCCCGCGACACGGCGACCAGCTGGTCGCGGCGATCGACGCGGCCGATGCGTTCGTCTCCACGAGCATCATCGAGGGGTATCAGCTCACCATCGCTGAGGCGCAGGCGCGCGGCCTACCCGTGTTCATGTACGAGCTGCGCTGGCTCACCCTCGTTCAGGACAACGACGGAGTCGTGGCCGTGCGACAAGGCGATGCCGCCGGCCTCGCCCGTCAGATCAGCGAGGTCCTCGCTGACCCGCAGCGCTACCGTGAGCTGTCCGACGCCTCGGTGAAGGCCGCCGGCCAGGCCCTCGCCTATGACTTCGCCGCGCTCTACACCGGAGTAGTGGAGGGGACGCTGCCCCCGGAGTTCTCTCCTGCGCCGGCCCTGGAGGATGCTCAGCAGCTCCTCGGACTCATGGTGTTCTTCGCCGAGCGCGCCCCGCACCGCGGACGTGAGCAGACGACCCAGAGTGCGGTGGATCAGTCGTCACTCGGTGTGCGCGTGTGGCAATCGGCGGCGCCACTCGGACGTGCCACTCTGGAGCGGGTCCCCGGGCTGCGGCCCCTCGCGCACCGCGCGAAGGGGTGGCTCCGCGCGCGCTGAAAGGCGCGGCTCGTGCTCGCCGCATCACATCCCGTGTAGAGCGCGAAGGGCTGGAGACGGGCGCGACCGCATTCGCGCCGTCAGGGAGCGTCGCCAGTCGTACCCTCTGTCGGGGGTGGGTCAGTCGGCTCGGTTGTCGGGCCGACTGTGGGCTCTGTCGTTGGCTCGGTAGGGATAGTCGGTTCGGTCGTTGGGACGCTGGGCGAGGGAGAGGGCTCCGCGGGCGGCTCGCTGACCACTGGTGGTATCGGCTCTTCCGTGGGCTCCGCCGGGGGCTCCTCAACTTCCTCAGGGGTCGTCTCAGGCGCTAGTTCGCGGGTCACCGTCACCGTCGATGTCACCTGCTGCCCGCCGGCGTTGGTGGTGACCAAGGTGTAAACCGTTGACTCGTTGGCGCACGGGAACACCACCGGCTGGGAAGGAACCGCGAGCGATTGATCGGTCAAGAGGAACTCTGTCGACGCGCCGTCCGCTGTCGCGACAGCAACCGACACAGATGTTGCACCGCTTACGTTCCAGATCAGGCTCACCTCCGTCGATGAGTCGACGGATTCGCAGAATGCGGTGGGAGTGGAGGAAGTGAACTCATTGATCACCGGCAAGACCGGAACAGCCGAAGGTGTCGGAGATGAAGTCGGAGGGGCCGAAACTGATGCCCTAATCTCCGTAAGCGCGCTGCGGTCCGCCTGGTTCGCCGCTACGGAGATTGCTGCTCCTGCGGCCGCCGCGAGCAAAATCGCCCCACCTGTGAAGGAGAACGCCGCGATACGACGGCGTGACTTGGTGCGCTCCGCGGCAAGGTATCGCGCGCGACGAGCGCTGCTACGCGGATTCGTAGCGGCCGTCGAGACTATCGCGGTGGGACGGGTGCCAGTTGCAACGCCGCTCGCCATGCGGATTGAATCGGTGCGCGTCCGCGCAGGCTCCCCCCGCAGCGGCTCATTCGTTAGTGCGGTGGAGCGAACTGAATCGCTGTTCGTAACGGCATTGGACCCGCCGCCGGCAGTATCGTCGGCAGCGGCAGCGGCAGCGGCAGCGGCAGCGGCAGCGGCAGCGGCAGCGGCAGCGGCAGCGGCCCTCTTGGCAGCTGCGCTCAGGCGGCGCGGCTTAGCAGCGGACGGCGCTGCGCCGACAGCGATACTCCCCGGGTTCTTGGTCCATCGCACATACTCATCGATTACATCACGTGCCGCCCCATCCGCGCGTAGCTCTCCCTTATGCACCCACAGAACTCGTTCACATGTGTCTCGCAAGGAACTCACGGAATGGCTGACAATCATGACCAGGCCAGCGCTGTCCCGGAGCTCTCGGATTCGTGCTTCGCTCTTCGTGCGGAAGCGTCGATCCCCGACGGAGAGTGCCTCGTCAATCAGCAGGATCGAGTGGGATTTAGCCGAACCGATGGCGAACTTTAGGCGGGCGGCCATCCCGGAGGAATAAGTCCGCATTGGATGACTTATAAACTCGTTGAGTTCGGCAAATTCCGCAATAGGGCCGACCTGTGCTGCCGCCTCCTCTTGAGTGAAACCCATTGCTAGAAGGCCCAGCTTGATATTGTTCTCGCCCGAAAGTTCCGGCATGAGGGCGGCGTTTACTCCCAGAAGCACTGGTCTGTCTGCGGCCCAGATCCTCCCGCTGGTGGTCGGCAAAAGGCCGCTCATCGCGCGGAAGAGCGTGGATTTCCCAGACCCGTTGTGACCAATCACGCCGATCGACTCGCCGCCGGCGGCGCTAAAGGTTATACCGCGAACAGCCTCAACAGTTTGCAGACCCCGGCCGCCACGCATTGCTTTTAGGCTGAATGCGCTGTCGCTGGCGTTCGACTGCTTTCCAGACGCGTACACTCTATAATGAACGTGCGCGTTATCGACCACCATCAGTGGGTGACCCAAGGTGCTTTCGTCCGCCGACCTCCCGGCAGTGTGATCAGTCGCTGAGGCCATAGCGAGCCTCCGCTTTCCAGAATACGAGCACGCCTGCCGCAAGTGCGAGAATGGCCCACACTGGCGCGGCAATGAGAGCCAACAAAGGTGCCGGATGATCGTTGAGCATCACATCGCGGACCAAAGCGATGAAGTCATACGTCGGCACGAGGTGTGCGATCGTGAGGATGGCGGGCTGGTCCGCGAACACTTGGTCCAACTGGAAAAAGATCGAGCTTGCGTAGAACAAGACCCGATTGACGATGGGAATTACTTGTTGCACATCCCGCGCCCACACAGATAGTCGGGCAGCAATAAGAACGACTCCGAAATTAAAGATCGCCATGAGCAGCAGTACAAGGGGCAGTAGAAGCCATGACCAGCTCACTCCGACACCAAAGATTGGTAGGAGGATCATGAGCAAGACAAAAATGGGGACGACGCGTAGTGTTTGCTCCATGACTATGGAGATTGGCAAGAGAATGCGAGGGAAGCCGAGACTCTGAACAAGGCGAGCATTCCCAGTGATTGCCTTTGATCCACTGCCGACGCAACCGGTGAAGTACTGAAACGTGAAAACGCCGGTGATCAGGTAAGGGACCCAATCATCCGGTCGGGCCGCGTTAGAGAGGATCGCGCCGAAGATGGTTCCATAGATTGCTGCCGTGGCGAGGGGCCTCAGGATCAGCCACAAAAACCCTAAGCGGTTCTTGAGGAGGTCGCTGGATAGACGGTACTTGGCGAGTGTCCAGGCGAACGAGCGTCGCTGCCAAGCCTCAGCCACGTAGGGGAAGAATGGCGGGCGTTGCCCCACCTCCACGAGCCCCGGCGCCGGAGGCTGCGGACGTACGTCTTCCACCCTGGCTCCGCCTTCCGAACTTGATCCTCGAAGGGCGTGATCGCCCAACGTGTGCACGGCGTACGTGTACACAATCGGACCCAGCATACTGCGCCATGCTGTGTGCATCGGCACGGAGGTCTCGGGGCGAGGCGCAGTTGGCCGACCACGGCGCTGGAACGCGAGCGTCTCGGCCGCGTGGATCGTTGCTGCGTCTTGGGAGGGCATAGAATCGCGAGGTGGGGGTTGGTGGGAAGCCGGCGCTCACCGCACCGATTCCGCCCAATCTCCCGGAGCATCCTATGTCTCTTGCCCCGCGCCTCACGATCGTGATTCCGGTTCACAACGACGAGAGCACAGTTGCAGGCGCGCTTGACAGCTGCCTCGTTCAGACAATGCGGAATATCGAGGTTATCTGCGTGGATGATGCCTCGACCGATGGCACTGCCCGCGTCCTTGAGGAGTATGCGGAGCGGGATCCTCGTGTGCGTGTGATCCGGCAGAGCTCGAACAAGTCGGCGTTTCAGGCGAGAAGGGCCGGAATCCTAGCCGCGCAGGGCGAGTATGTGCTCTTCCTTGACGGGGATGACGAGCTACTGGACACAGCGGCTGAACGTTCGTTGGCTGTGGCGGAGGAACACAAGGCTGACTTGGTCGGATTCGCCGTAGAGGTAGTCGGAGCCGACGGAAGGACGGTGGGTGGCTACCAGGAACGTCTGAAGCCGAAGTTCACAGAGCTGTCAGCCGCTGGCGTGCTCCAGGGTCTCTTCCCAGTAGATAAACCAGCTCAGGGCCAACTTTGGCGTTACCTCTTCCGAACACAGATTGTGCGGGAGGCTTATGCGATGCTGCCCGCTGATCTCGTTCTCCCACGAGTGAATGATCTTCCCCTCCTCTATCTCGTGGCGGCTCTTGCACAGAAGTTCGTTTCTGTTTCCGAGCGTCTTTATCGCTACCACTATGGACGCGGCGGAAGCGGTCAAGTGGTGGATACGATGGCCCAGGCGGAGTTCTACGCTGATGCTATTCGTTCTATTAGTAGTATCGAACCCGCCGTAAGGCTCATAGCTCGAAAGAGTAGTGATCCTGCTGAGCTTATGGACAACTATGAATCAGTACGGTTGTCGATTATTGGCTACGTAACAAGTTACCTCCTCGCGCACACTACGAGTGATCTGATGCCTCAGATGCTTGACCATCTTCATACTTGTACCCCTGCGCTTGATCTTGCAGTCGCCGCCGTCCGCTTCTATCCGTCGAATCTTCCTGCTCTCAAAGAGCACAGCAAGCCAGTCGACTTGAAGTCTAAGAACGTCCGCAACGTCCTGCTCACAACGAGGGCGTTGACTACTGGAGGCGTCTCGGGTGTGCTTCTCGCGCAGGCGAATTTCCTCATGGCGGCTGGTTACAACGTGACTATTGTGGCTCGCCGGTTTGGCAGCGAGCGAAATCTCGTACCCCAAGGTGCACATTTCATTGAGATGGGAGGAAGTGGCCTTCCTGACCGCCTTGCTGAGTGGAGTGAGATCTGTCAAGACTTCCACATTGATGTCGTTATCGATCATCAAGTTCTCTATAGTCGGGACTGGCCCGAGTATGCCCTAGTGGCACGCGGCCTGGGTGTGGCGACGATTGGGTGGTTGCACAACTTCGCAGGTCGGCCAATTTACGACCTCAATGGCCTACATGAGCTACTGAAGGCGAACGCCTCGCTACTGGAGAAGCTCATTTCGCTGTCTCCATTGGATGTCGCATTCTGGAAGCTCCGCGGGGTTTTGAACAGCGCATATGTTCCGAATCCACCCTCCCCGCTGCTCATGGAGTCGGCACGCATATCCCGCCCTAAAAAGTTGGCGAACGAGCGTTTGGAGCTGGTGTGGTGGGGGCGGCTTGATGAGCACACAAAGCGCGTTTCCCAGCTGATCGAGGTTGCTGCACAATTGCGGAAGCTCTCGGTCGATTTCCAGCTCACCGTCATCGGCCCAAAGTGGCAAGACTGGACTGCCACGCGCTTCAACGCTGAGGTGAGAAGACGGCGCCTGCACCACTTCGTCAGGGCTGTCGGGGAGCGCCGTGGTGAGGAGCTCCTAGCGGCCATTGACTCGGCGGATGCATTCGTCTCCACGAGTATCATTGAAGGTTATCAACTGACTATCGCAGAAGCGCAGATTCGTGGCCTCCCGGTGTTCATGTACGAACTTCCGTGGTTGACACTCGTGCAAGATAATGACGGCATTGTTGCCACGCCCCAGCAGAACCCGGCCGGCCTCGCTCAGGCAATTGCCGCGGTATCACGTGACCCTGCTCGGTACGAGGCGCTTTCGCGGGCGTCGATCAGTGCGGCCAACCGCGAGATTGCTTACGATTTTTCCCAGCTTTATCAGCAAGTCGTAACTGACACGCTTCCGGAGGAGTTCTCACCCGAACCTACATTCGAAGATGCGCGCAGGCTCTTGGACCTCATGATTTTCTATGCGGAACGCGGCGCTGATGAGCAGTCCAACGGGAAAGCTCAGGTGTCGAAATCGAAGCGGACGAATGGGAAGGGGCGTGTGTCTAGTCGCACGCCTCGGAGGAACAGCGACCTGGGGTCACCTAAAGGCATGTCCATCGGCTCGCGCGCTTGGCGAGCTGCTGCCCCTGTGGGGCGAACCGTGCTTCAGGTATTTCCCGGCTTGCGCCCGCATGCCCATCGAATCAAGCGCGCGATCATTCTGCGACAGAAGTAACGTCGGATGTCCTGGGCTCAGTCAGCGACTGAGCCCAGGACATCATGGATTCTGCTCGAGAGAGCGATCAGCTCTGCGCGGGAGCGGTTCATCGCGGAAGCGAGGGTGGGAAGCTCTGTCTCGAGCCGCGATTGCCGGTCGTTGAAGGTTGAGTGGTGTCCTGTAAGAGCCCCGACGCCCGCGGTCGTAAGTAGGCGGATGATTTTCTGAGGATCCGCAGCACTTCCGAGTGGATACGCACCTTCCGTCGCCCCCATAATGAGTGCGTGGGCTCGGTCACTCACGACCGCCAGCGACTCGCGGTACACCTGTCGAACGTGCTGATCAAGGTCCGAATGGCTTGTGGAATTCGCAACTAGATACTGGCCACCGAGCGCCTCGGCTAGACGTACCGCCAGCGGGGCGTCACGTGCGACCTGTGCCACCGTCACTATCTGAGTCGAAGTGCGGGCGGCGAGACGCCGAACCGCTGTGAACCAAGTATCCGAGGGCCAGGGGCGATCAAACCGCAATGTCACTGCGAGGCGATGACGGCCTGCATCGGGAAGCCATGTCGACGGCGCGCTGCCCAGCGCAAAGGCCCAATCAGGGGCATGCGTCCCGAATCCTGCAGCCTCGGCTGACCCTTGGTCCCGCCAAGACATGATCGAAGCATCACGGAGAGCGATATCGAAGTTAACACGGCTTGCGTTTGACGGGTCCTTCAATCCGAGCCCGGCAGCAATCACCACGCCCCCTCGCTTCACCGTGTCCCTCAGTTCGACGGCGCGTCTGGGGTGGGGATAGGCACGATCAACGACTGGGTTGATCTCTCCTGCGTTCACAACGTACACGGGCCTTGCAACCTTCCGGCGTGCGGCTAGCCACGCACGCCGGGACTCATAGACCACGTCGTCAGGCTGTAGTGGCATGGCACTCAGGTAGTCCGATGTCTGTCCCTCGAGTAGGACGTGCAGGCGTTGCTGCGGAGCGCGGAGTGCTTGGAGGAGTCCGACCCGAAGTGCTGAGTCTCCAAGGTTGTCATCCTGCCCCGCCGGGTGAATGAAGACGTGCTGCATTCCAAGCCTCTCGTGCTGTGAACCTTGACTATATTATGGTTGTCGTGGAGTCTCCTAACGCTCAAGCCCGGTCGGCACGCGACCTCACCGTCCACTTCACTCATCGTCCGCCGGCTCCTGTACTGCGATATGTGGACGAGGTCGTGGGGGAGTCGAATCCGGGCCTAACCTTCAGATACTCACAGGGGGTACTGACAAGCTTCGACGTGGACGTCGTGCACGTCGTGGATTCGAGCCTCGACACCCTCATCGGGACCGCTGACGCGAGCTCTCGCCAGCGGCTGTTGGCGACATGGGCCTTCGTGCGTAATCTCCGCAAACATCGAATCGCGCTGGTGCGAACGGTCGATGGCACTGATCAACGTGACCAGAGGAGCCGGTCGGATCGGATCGCGTCTGAACTGCTCGACCGGGTCACGAGCGCCTTCATTGTGCGCGACGCGTTCACACAAACTCCGGCACCTGCGCGAACACACCTCATCCCGTACTCCGAGTTTGGTGAGAGGTTTGTGGGCTACCCCGGCGCGACTCAGGTGCCGGGGCGTCTGCTCTGCATCGCGCGTGGATTCCTTCCATCGTCGGCTGTGGGCTTGCTCCAGCTGATTCGAGTCACGAACACACCGGGTCTCACGATTCGGTTCGTAGCGCCCGCGCATCGCCTCAGTGCAACGAAACTCAAAGGAGCTGAGGCGCGACGTTCGAAGCTGATCTCGACGCGCTTGGAGCGAATTTCGGACGGAGCGAGGATCCAAGAAATTGATGCCGCCGAGCTTGTGGTTCTACCTCGCGCGCCTCACACACCTCACGATCTACAGATCCTATTCCTAGCCCTCTCTCGCCGACGCCCCGTCCTCACTCCGCGAACTGAGGCGTTGGCGGAGCTCTCAGACGAGATCGGAGTCGGGTGGCTGCACCTAACGGACGGACCGATCACCGCGGAGGCGATCGACTTGGCAATCGACTTTGGACGTGCCACCGAGCGTAGCGGTGCTCCAAATTTGGAGGGGCGTAGTCTGGCATCGACGCGCGCGGCGTTCGCGCAGGTGTTCGAGCGCGCAGCCGCTACGAAATCTGTCAGGGCGCGCTCGCGCTCGCGATCCTGATCCGCATTGATCAGCCCTGGGGCTTTCGCGTGGTTGTCGTCGGACCGCTGGGGAGAATCGGCGCTTGGGCGTAGCCGAGTCGATGACAAGCGCCTACTGAGTACTGGCTAGGTGCCTACTCTGCCACTCGCGTCTAGCGAGCCTGACGCGAAGATTTCCCAGATGGCTGGCGTCTATGCGTCGGTTGCTTTAGCTGGTGCGCTCTGATTCCTCTGGTACTTCCGATAGGATCGAAGCCGCGGAATGTGTACGTCCCCGCGCACGGGACGGGCAAGCCAGTCTACGACGCCGGGTTGGCTCGAGCGAGGCTACCGTTTAGCGCACTGTCATGATGGAGATCATTGATGAACACCACAGGCCAGCCTCTGATCTTCGCGAACGATTCGGAGAAGTGGCGCGCCTTTGTTGCACAGAATCGTCGAATTCAGCATGACCTCAGTGTGCAAATTGTTGACGACGGAATAATCCTCCCGCTAAGAGCCGCGCGAGACTCGCGCCAGTCGTGGGAGGGGGGTGTCACCGATGCGACAGGGGGATTCGTTGCGGGGCATACTTTTCATCCCGCCAGATCTCACCGTCGTAATGTGATCCGAGGTTATGAGCCTGAGCAAGTCAGGCGCGTCGAGGGCGTTGCCCTCTATGCTGGCGGAATACGTCCCGATCAGTTCGGCCACTTCCTCACGGAGAGTCTCGCGAGACTCTGGTGGGCGATCGGCAACAACATCGAATCGATGAAGGTAGCTTTCAATAGAACCTATCCGGTGGGGATAGATCACCCCAATTTCTCCTTGGTTGAGAGACTTGGGATATCTCGGGAGCAGATTGTCATCGTCGACGAGCCGATGCAGTTCGACAAAGTTGTTGTTCCTGACCAATCGTTCTATTTGGGTAATGGTGAGTACCACGATAACTTGAGATTCATTTACGACTCGATTAGAGACTCGGTCTCGCCGGGCGCGGTGGAAAAGATCTACTTCACGCGTCGCAGGCTGGTTAACAGGACAACTGAGACGCGGGAACTAAATGAAGAGATGCTCGAGGATTTCTACCAGAGGCGTGGGTACAAGGTTGTCTCGCCAGAAACACTGCCGCTTGCTGAGCAGATATCCTTGATTGCAGGAGCGAAAGAGATCGCCTCCACCGCGGGCACCTTGTCGCATCTGGTCGTTTTTGCGCAGGACGGCGTGAATCAGTCGGTTCTCCTGCGGCACCCTCGAAGCCTTTCCGTGGAAGGGCAGTGGGGACTCAGCCAGATGCGAGCCGCCAATATCCGTATCGTCGACGCGCTTTTGTCTCTTCTGCCGGGATCGCACACCGTTGGAGTGGTCTACTTCTCAAAATCGTCGCATTTTGTCGAGTATGCTAAACAAGTGCACGATGTGCACGTTTCAACGGATTCGTTGGAGAGTTCGCTCGCCGAATATTTGCGCAATTGGGCAGAGCTGCTCGCAAGCACCCCTGATCGCTTTCTCAAACGATATCCCGAATGGACATTAGTTGATCTTGTTGACAGTATTCACTCGACACTTTGTGGCGAACCAATCAGTGATGAAGCAAGAGAACGTTTGGTTCGCCGTTTCGTGAATCATGAACCGGAGATTCGTCGACCTTCTCACACGGGTGAAATCCATTTCAACAGCAACGGGGGAACCCCGATTCCGCATCAAGTTATTGACCGAGGCGGAGTAGCTCTTCGCCCAGCGGATCCAGAGCGACCTGGGTTCAGGTTTGGTGGGTGGTACAACTCGCCGAGACTTCGCGAGGAGTTTGATTTCGAGGCCCCGGTTACTCGAGTGAAGACTGTCCACGCGCGGTGGGTCAGGAAGTCTGCCCGTACTTGACTAAGGAAATGTCGCGCGTTCGCTCAGACCGACGTCGGTCGCAACGGCTGCGGCACGATGTCTCGGGATGGACGTTCCGCGCGCGCTGAGCGCATAGCCTGAACGAGTGAGCTCGTCGCGTCGTCGTCCCACCCGTACCTTCGTGTCCCTCACGGGGCCTGCGGGCAACATCGGCGATGCGCTGATCCGCCGCGAGACGCTGGAGTGGGCACGGGGGACCTCCGACGAGCTGGTGGCCTACGTGGGCGAGGCGCCCGACGTGTGGCTGCACCAGCTCGGGGTTCCCACGGGCACCATCGTGCTGCGCACGAAGCGCAGCGTCCCGCGCTGGCTGTGGCTGCTGGCCACGGCTCCGCGCCGGCCGGTGCTGGTGCTGGAGGCGGGGGAGGTGCCGCTGGATCGCGGCAACGGGCTTCGCGAGCTGGTCTTCCTGGCCGAGACGGTGATCGTCCGGCTCAAGCGCGGTGTCGTGGTGCGACCGCCGCGCGGCATCCGCGCGCCGTCGAATCCCGCCCTCTGGCTGCACGCGCTCGCGGCGCGATGGTCGCAGGTGGCGCTGTGGCGCGACGAGAAGAGCGCGGCGCTGGTGGGCGGCGCCCAGGTGGTGCCCGACGTCGGTTTCGCGGCGGGCGTGCGCGCCGGATCCGACGAGGAGGCGCGTGAGGAGCTGATCATCAGCCTGCGCGGGGCGCGTCCGATGCCCTCCGCTGCCTGGATCGAGGCGGTGCGTGCGTTCGCCCGGACCGAAGGGCTCCGCATCCGCACGGTGGTGCAGGTTCGGGAGGACGAGCAGCGCTCGCGGGAGCTCGCCGACGCACTCGGCGGTGAGTTCGAGCCCTGGGGTGACATCGACGCGGTCACGCAGGAACGAAACCTCCGCGCACGCTACGACGACGCACCCATGGTCATCAGCGACCGTATGCACGTGCTGGTGCTCGCTGCGCTGAGCGGCGCGGTACCTGTGGAGCTGGTGCCCACGCCGACCGGCAAGATCGCGGCGGCGTTCGATGTGATCGGGCTGCACGGTGTCAGCCACGACTCCCGCGACGCCGACGTCAACGCTCTGACGCAGGTTCTCGTCACTCAGCGGGGACGACGTGATGAGGTGATCGCGGCGGTCTCGGCTGCTGCGGACAAGATCGCTCATCTCGAATCGCGCATGCGCGAGACCGTGCGGCGGGCACGCCGATGAGCGACGCCGCCGCGCGGATCCTCCTGCTCTCGCACAGTCATGCCTTCGGCCCGTTCCGTGTGGGAAGCCATCACTACGCCCGCACGCTCGCAGAGTCGGGGGCCGAGGTGGTGCACCTCTCCACTCCGGTCTCCCTCGCACACCGGGTGACCGGACGCATCGACGCGCACACCCTCGCCACGCTTCCGCGCGGACCGATGCGCGACGAGGCGGGTGTGACCCACCTCGTGCCCCTTACCATCGCTCCCGTGCCCTACGGGCGGTTCCGTGTCGATCGGGAGCTGCGCCGGCACGGCATCGCCGAGCGCTTCGATGCCGTGCTCATCGACCAGCCGCTGCTGTGGCACGAGTCGGTGCGTGCGCTGACCGGGCGGCTCGTGTACCGGCCCACCGATATGTACCCCGACGGGGTCAAGCACGCGCAGCAGCAGCGGATCGTCGCCGCGGCCGATGCCGTCATCGCCACGTCCTCCGCGGTCCTCCGCGCTCTCGGAGACCTCACCCTGCCGACGCTCGTGATCGAGAACGGCGTCGATGCCGAGCGGTTCACCGCGTCGTCGGCCGGCGGTGCACGGGAGCTGCTGTGCGTGTACGTCGGCGCGCTCGACGGCAGATTCGACTGGAACCAGCTGGGCGCGTGGGCGCGGCAGCATCCGGATGTCCGCTTCATCGTCGCAGGCCCCGGGCAGGCGCCCGCATCGCTCACATCGAACGTCGAGATGCTCGGCGCGGTCGATTACGACCAGCTCCCGGCACTGTTGCAGCAGGCACGCGTCGGACTGCTGCCGCTGTCGGACGATCCGCTCAACGCCGGACGAAGCCCGATGAAACTGTACGAGTACCTCGCAGCGGGGACGGCCGTGGTCACCCGGGAGACGCCGGTGCTCCGTGCTGACGCCGTCTCCGGGGTGTACACCTACCGGGACGGAGCCGACGCCGATGCGGCGCTGCGGAGCGCGCTCGCGCATCCGTCACCGAACATCGCGGGCATGCGGCGCGCAGCGGCGGAGAGCTGGGGCGCGAAGACCGCCCAACTGCAGCGATTCGTGTTCGATCTCACACAACGCTGAATCGCGCCCCCCGGGGATGCTCCGGCGCGGGGCCACCGCAGCGCCTCAGCCGAGGGCGCGGCGAAGTTCTTCCGAGATGATGGCCGCAGTGCGGTCCCAGTCGTACCCGGTCGGGGCCTCCACACGACGCCGGGCATCCATCGCGGCGGTGAGGGCGTCCGCCCATGCGGCCGGATCGTGTGCTTCTGTCACGGCCCAGCCACGCCCGCCCACGATCTCCGCCACCGATTCGCATCCGGCCCAGAAGATCACCGGGACACCGCAGGAGATGGACTCGAGGGCGGGAAGGCCGAAACCCTCGTCCGTCGACGGCTGCACGGTGGCGACGGCGCCGCGATACAGCTCGGCGAGCCAGTCGTCCGTCACGCTGTGCAGCAGCTCGACGCGGTCGTCGACCCCCGCCGCCTCCGCCCACCCGGCCGCCGTGTCGATCTCCGGCTCCGGCAGGACCGCGCGCAGCCTCAGTTCCGGAACGCGCGCGAGGGCTTGCACCACCACGTTCAGGTTCTTGTGATGACGGGTGTTGCCCACGTACATCACGTACGGATACGGCGCCTCTCCGACCGGCCCATCCGGATGAAACGCCGCCGAGCATCCGTTGCCGGCGTTGACGACGCGAACCGCGTCGTCGCGCAGCCACTCGCGGATGTCGCGCGCCGAGGTCTCCGAGACGGTGAGCACCACACCGGCCCGGCGGATCGCATGGCGCACCGGCCCGGCGTAGTAGGCAGCGAACTTCGCGCGCCCGGGCCACGGCGAGCGGAGCTGGATGAGGTCGTGCACGGTGAGGAGCTGCCGCGAAGCGCGCACCAGGGCGCCGTAGCCGGGCGAGTACACGACATCGCCGGGGGAGGCGCCGGGGAGCCTGCGGAATGCGTCGAGGGGGGAGTAGGGCGTACCGCTGAGCTGCAGGGACCGCCAGGCGGGCTCCAGTCGCGGCAGCACTTCGCGCGCATAGCGGCCGATACCGTGGGCACCCCGGTAGCGGTCGTCGACGAACAGAGCGCTCACTCGGCCGCGCCTTCGATGAAGGACGGCGCGGTGGTCTTCGCCACCCATGCGGCGATGCGCTCGGTGAACACCGAGGTATCGAACTCGCGCGCGCGTGCCACGCATGCCTCGGCGGTCGCGCCGGCGGCACGCTCCACCGCGGCGGTCAGCTCGGCAGCATCCGTCCAGTCCTGCACCAGAGCTCCGGTCGCGCCGTCCACCACCGTCTCCGCCGTGCCGCCCACCGCGCTCGCGACGACGGACGTGCCGGTGGCCATGGCTTCCACCGGCATGATGCCGAAGTCCTCGATGGCCGGAAACACCAGCGCGAGGGCCCGACGGTACAGTTCTGCGAGCATCGCGGTCGAGGGATTGTGGACGAAGGTGACGCGGGCACCGCGCGAGGCGGCATAGTCGCGCAGCCGAGCCTCATCCGGGCCCCCGCCGGCGAGAACTGCCGGGAGGCCGGCCGCCATCGCCGCGTCGATCACGTGGTCCAGGCGCTTGTAGGGGACGAATCGCGAGACACCCAGCAGGAACGGGGTGGGAAGCCCGTCGAGGCGCGCCTCTTCCTCCGCCGAAATAGCGGGGGGAGCCGTGAACGCCGCGACCTCTACCGGCGGATGGATCACGATGGCCTCGCGCTCCCATGTGCGTGCGATGCGCTCGGCGATGAAGGCACTGTTGGCCGCGATCGCGACCGGCTCGGCTGCGCGGCGGCGGTCCTGCGGCTTGAGGACGCTGGAGACGAGCCGAGCAGCGGCGCCGGATCCGCGGCCGTCGAGCTCGGGGGTCCAGACGTATCGCGCCGGCGTGTGCGCATAGACCAGCTTCGGGGCGTCGCGTGCGGGCCCTGCGAAACGCGCCTGATGCGCGAACACGTGGCTGCTGCACAGGATCCAGTCGGCGTCGCGTGACGGCAGGTGGCGCCACGCGAAGGGCATGAACGGGAGGGACGCCGCTTTGCTGTGCCGCAACGGAGTGCGCGCCAGCAGCGTTTCCTCGACGCCGGTGAAGCGGCCGTCGCTGTCGTTCCAGAGGCAGAAGCGATCCGCGTCGGGGAAGATTCCGGAGAGCACCTCGAACACGTTCTCCGAACCACCGTGACGGGCGAGCCACTCGTGCACCAGAATGCCGGACACGTCGCACCTCCCGGTTGTCTCGGCCGATGTCGCTCGGTCCGCGACGGCGGGACCGTGTTCGCCGTGTGGCGAAATCATCGGCCTCACACGAGTGTAGTTACTCGCCCGGGAGCGGCGCGCTCGCCTGCAGTGCGCTCACTTTGCTCGAAACGGCACGGTTTGGCAGCGAAGTGGGCACGACGAATCCGAGGGTGGCGAGACGAGGCACCCGGGTTCCCTCAGGGTCGGACGTTATGATCTCGCACGACCTAAAGGAGTTCGACATCGACCCCCACGCGCCCCTCAGCCGCCGTGAAGCACGCGCGCTGAGCCAGTCCGCACAGCCCACTGAGAAGCTGGGTCCCTTCGGCGACGACACCACCGCGACGACTCGGCCGCTGTCCTCCGGCGGCTCTGGCGGCTCCGGCGGCGAGCGTCCGCCGGCGAGGAAGCGTCGCCGTCGCTGGTGGCCGTGGGTGGTCTTCCCGCTCCTGATCGTGCTGATCGCTGGCGCGGTGTTCGCTGCGATGTTCGTGAAGGAAGCGATCAAGGTCCGCGACCTCCTCGAGCAGACCAAGGAGAAGGTCACCGCGGTGATGCCGCTGGTGCAGTCGGGCGACATCGCGCAGATCCAGCCCATCGCCGAGGAGGTGCTGGCCCTCACGAAGGAAGCCGACGGCATCGTCCAGGGACAGCTCTGGGAGTTCGCGGCGAAGGTGCCCGTGGTCGGCGCGAACGTGGCCGCGGTGAGCGAGACCACCCAGGCCACGCACATCCTCGTGCGCGACGCCCTTCCCACCGGACTCAACCTGCTGGCCGCGCTCGATCTGAAGAACCTCACGCTGGAAGGCGGTGGCTTCAACCTGCAGCCCTTCCGCGACGCGCAGCCGAAGATCCCCGCGCTCGCGGCCACGTTCACCGAGGCGAAGTCCCACGTGGACAAGATCGATCAGGCTGCCATCCTTCCGTTCGTGAAGGACAACATCGGCCAGCTCGTGGACATCATCGACGAAGCTTCTCCGGCGTTCGACCTCGCGGAGAAGTACCTGCCCACCATGCTCGCGATGCTGGGCGCCGACGGTCCGCGCGACTACATCCTGCTGTTCCAGAACAACGCCGAGATCCGCTCCACCGGAGGCAACCCCTCCAACGCCGCGGTTCTGCACGTGGACAACGGCAAGATCGAGATGCGCGACGACTGGGAGAGCGCGGCGTTCATCGAGCGCGGTCTGAGCGGCACCGGGTTCGCGCCGATCGAACCTGCGGAGAAGGCCCAGCTGTTCGAGAACGACACCTGGAACAACAGCCAGAACTTCAGCCGCTACCCCGACTTCCGCGACACCGCGGATGTGGTTTCGCGGCTCTGGACCGACGTGAGCGGATCCCCGGTGCAGGGCGTCATCAGCCTGGATCCCGTGGCCCTGTCGTACATGCTGCGCGTCACCGGACCGGTGACCGTTGACGGCGAGGACGAGCAGATCACCGCGGACAACGCCGTCCAGCTGCTCCTGAGCGACACCTACGAGCGGTTCGGAGCGGACGGCCTGGCGGCCAGCTGGTACTTCGGCAAGGCGGCATCGGCCATCTTCGACAAGATCTCGGCGGGCGGATGGGATCCCCTCGCGATGCTGGATCAGCTCAAGGCCGGCGCCGCGGAGCAGCGGATCTACCTCTGGTTCCCGGACGAGGCCTCCCAGGCGATGGCGCACGAGCTGAACCTCGACGGTGCCATCACCGGCGACAACTCGCAGACCGTCCAGACGGGCATCTACCTCAACGACACGTCGTACTCGAAGCTCGAGTACTGGCTGGGCACCACCATGGCGGTCAGCTGCAACGCGGATGCCCGTACCGTCACCACCAGCGTGTCGATGACCAACAGCATCCCCGACTCGATCGGCAGCACCTACACGCTGGGACGGCGCAACACGCAGTGGGGCTACACCAGCAACACCATCACGCTGGACGTGCTGGGTATGGCGATTCCGGGTGGCGAGCTGGTCGGCACCGATCCCGGTGAGGGCGACATCAGCTACAACGACCGGTCCGGTGTGTACAACGGACGGCAGACGCAGAGCCTGACGGCGGCCATCCGCCAGGGGGAGACGCGCACGTTCTCCTTCACCTCATCCGTACCGGCGGATGCCACCACGCCGCTCAGCGTGCGATGGACGCCCACCACCTCGAAGACCCCGGTCACCATCGAGGAGAGCTGCATGTCGATGTTCCCCGGAACGACGACGCCCGCGGGCTGACTGTGAACCTGCTATGTCCCTCTGTGAAGACTCTGTTGCTGAACGCCAGAGACGTAGCAGAATGAACGCGGCTCACATGGGCCGTGAAACCAATCCGGAGGGGAGCACCCATGGGTATCGAAGACGTGGTGAACAAGGGCAAGGACGCCGTCAGCGAGGGCGTTGACAAGGCCAAGGACCTCTACGAGCAGAACAAGGAGAAGGTCGACGAGGCCCTCCACTCGGAGCAGGCCGAGGGCATCAGCGACTCGATCCTCGACGGTGTCGCGGGCTTCGCGAAGAAGGTCGCTCCCGGCGCTGCAGACAAGATCGACGAGATCCGCGACAACGTGGACAAGCAGATCGGCAACAACTGAGTCACCGACTCGTACGAACGCCCGGCCCCGCAGGGGGCCGGGCGTTCTTCTTTCCGGGGTGCTGACGAACCTGGGAGGGGCCTGGGTGCAGGGCCGGGCGTGTCGGGTTAGGTTGGAAGACGGCCACCCGAGGCCGTTGCGCTTTACCCCAGCCAGAGCCCGCGATTCCGAACCGTGGGCTCGTCCCCCGGAGATATCCCCGTGTCTTTTGTGCGCTCGCATGCCCCCGTCCCGATGACCCTGCGAACCTGGTTCGCGCGACTGGTGATGGTGGTGGTGACCGCACTGGTGGCGGGACTCGCCATCGCGCCGGCCGCTTCAGCGACGGTGCCGGTGACGGTCCCGGGCGGGACCACCCCCACCACGCTGGGGCTCACCGTCGAGAGCGAGCAGCTCCTCGCCGGTGAGAAGGCGAACATCACGGTCACCGCGACGAACACGAGCGGGCCGGACCAGTACAACGCCACGGCGGTGGCCGTGCTGCCCCCGGGCGTGAGCTTCGTGGGGCCTGCTGTCGACGGTCAGGGCAAGCAGCTGCCGGCGCCGGTTTCCACGCCATGGTGCGCGGTCCCGAACGACCCGGCCTCGTGCGGCGTGGTGCTCTCCTGGCCCAACATCTCGGACCTCGTCACCGGTTCCAGCCTCACCGTTTCGTTCGACGTCGCAGCCGACGACGCGCGGCACCCGGTGGGCTCGGAGTTCAACGTCGGCGTCGGGATCTACGCCAACGCCAATGAGCGCACCGTTCCGGCGGTCCAGGTTCCCGCGGTGGGCGCGCCGACCGTGACCGGTGCCACGAGCAGCGGCGTCAAGGACCAGCCCGTCATGGTGGTGCCGCTGAAGCTCACCAAGGCCACCACGAACACGCCGGAAGACGAAGCCCTGCGCGGTCAGCCGGTGAACTACCAGCTCACGGTCCGCAACGCTGCGGCCAACGCCAGTACCGAGAACGTCGTCGTGGTCGACAAGCTTCCGGGCGTGATGGTGTTCGACAGTTGCGGCGACGCGCATCCCTGCACCACCGCGATCATCGAAGAAAACGGTCAGGTCTTCACCCAGATCACCTGGGACCTGGGCACCCTCGGTGCGGGCGACGAGATCGTCCTGGATTACACCGCGCACGTCGACCTGCGGCACGTGGCCGCCGACGGCAGCCTCACCGGCGGCGCCACGCGTCCGGTCGGATCGGAGCCGGTCGACGGCTACTGGAGCGAGAATACGGCTCACGCCACGGGCCGCTACCTCGGCAACGTCAAGGACGAGGCCTCGCGTCTGGTCGACGTGCAGGACAGCCACAGCGTGCAGGTGCTGGACCTCAGCATCCTCAAGAGCGGCGACAGCGGCGTGTTCCAGGAGGGCGCCGTTCGCGCCTACACGCTGACCGTGCGCACCAGCGAGTACGTCAGCGCCGCGGGCATCACAGTGACCGACACCCTTCCGGACGGACTGTGCCCCGTGATCCCCGAGGGTGGACCCGCGATCAGCCTGCCGGCCTCATGCGACAACGACGCGGCTCCCTACACGCTGCCCGCCGGTGTGACGCTGACTTCCGTCACCACCAACGCCGACGGCCTCTACGTGCTGACCTTCACGCTGTCGGACATGGCCGCATCGTCGGAGACCACCTTCAGCTACCACGTGATGCAGCGCGCCGACTACGGCAGCACCGCGCGGGACACGCTCCCGACGGTGTCGGGTGACACGTTCACCAACAACGTGCGCGCCGACGGCACCACCACCCCCATCGCGAGCAACACCGTGGATCAGGGACCGGTGGACTCCACCAACACCTCCTCGCACACGCTGGAGACCGCCGAGGTCACCATCGTCAAGCAGGCGTGGACCAACCCGAACCGCACCCCGATCGGAGACGCGGGCGACTGCGACCTGAGCGACGCCGCCAACTGGTCCTCGACCGGCGGCCCGGTCGCCCGCTTCGGTGACCTGATCTGCTTCCGCATCGCCATCGACTTCCCCGCGGGCGTCGACACCCGCAACGCGCGGCTCACCGACTTCATCCCGCCACGTACGACCGCGGTCGAGGTGGTTCCGACCGCCGCGAACAACGTCGTCGTCCCCGGTGTGACCAACACCACCTGGCAGCAGGGCGACAGCCTGAACTGGCTGCTGGGCACTCCCGCCAACGGTGCTTCCTATGTGAAGCCGGGTGCTCACCTCGAGCTCCTCGTCGTCGCGAAGATCACCGAGACGAACCTCACCACCAAGCCCGACCTGCTCGGCAACCTCGCCAAGCTGCGCTACCAGAACACCGATGGTGAGGTGTTCTCGTCCCGCGCGTCGGCCGACTTCTCCATCGCCCCGGTCGTGCCGCTGAGTCTCGACAAGAACGTGGCCCCGGTCAGTGGCAACGCCGACGCCACGCAGGGCAAGGCGTTCCGCTACACGATCGACGTGAAGAACGAGGGCACGGCGGCGAACGCCACTGATCAGCCGGTGAGCAAGATCACCGTGCGTGACGCACTTCCGCCGGGAATCGCCATCGACAACGTCACGAACGTGACACCGGGCAACTTCGTCGCTGAGGTCGCGCCCGCGGGTGCGCCGTTCGCGGGCCAGACGATCATCACCTGGGTGATCCCGGGCCCGCTCGCCCCCGGTGCGACGACGCGGATCTCGTATGACATGACCATGCCCGCCACCGTGGGCCAGGGAACGTCACACACCAACACGGCCGGTGTGACGTCGTACTTCGTCGACAGCACGGACAGCGACACCACGCAGGAGCAGATGTTCCCGCAGAACAACCCGTTCGCGGACTCCAGCTACAAGCCCAACGCGCCGGCGGCCAACGACACCGCCACGATCACCACCCCGAAGGCGGACATCATCAAGTCCACCCTGGCAACGGGGATCACGGCGACAGGCAACAACCTCGCCTCCCAGGCGACGCCGGGCGAGTGGGTCAAGTTCGCGTACACGGTCACCGTTCCGGCGCAGACCACCATCTACGGCGGCATTGCGCGTGACACGCTCTCGGCCGGCCTGGTGCAGGATGCCTCGCAGCCGGTGAGCGCCACGGGCCCTGAGGGCGTCGTCGTCGCAGCATCCGACTCCGTCTGCGCCAGCGCGGTCGATGACGTCACGCTCTGCCCGGACGGCACCCTGCGATTCCCCGAGACGTGGCGCAACACGTCCGACTCTCCGGCGACCTTCGTGGTCACGTACTTCGCGGTCGTGAAGTCCGCCGCCGCCGCGATCGAGCAGAACACCGCACGACTGCTCGCGGCCCCGGCCGAGGGAGGCACACCGGCCACCGTCAAGACCGCCACGGCGAACGTTCAGATCGTGCAGCCGACGCCCGAGCTGAAGAAGGCGATCACCACTCCCGCGAACGGCGTCGTGGTCCCCGGCGGTACGGCGACCTTCACGCTCAGCGCGACCAACAAGTCCGGCTCCGTGCTGTACGACTGGTCGGTGCTGGACTGCATCCCGAGTGAGCTCGTCGCCTCCGACCCGCAGTTCTCGACGTCCTCCGGTGCAGCCGGGGTGACCTTCGCCACCCAGGGCTCCTGCGCGGCGGGAACCACGGCGTACACCTGGAAGGGCGAGGCTCCCCTCGCTGCCGGCCAGACCGTGACGCTCACCTACACGGTCCAGGTGCCGAACACGGCCGCGGCCGGAGCGGTGTACACCAACACCGCGAAGCTCACCGGCTTCAGCCACCCGGACGGTGCGGAGCGCCGCACCTACACGGCGGATGCCAACGCGACCGCCAAGGTCGCCCCGGCCTCGCTGACCAAGCGGACCACGCAGAAGAACGTGGTGGCCGGTGAGACGGTCGAGTGGACGGTCTCCGCTGTGCTGCCTGCCGATGCCTGGCTCTACAACGCCATCCTGACGGACACTCCGGCCGCCGGTCTCGGCGGCACCAACGGCCTGGTCTGGGACGCGAACAGCCTGTCCTGCACTGTGCAGGGCACGGGTGCAGCCACTGACTGCGGGTTCACGCTCGGAGCGGTCTCTGCCGCCGGCGGCACCAGTACGGTGCAGCTCGTCGGCACGCACGCGTCGGGGCACATCGAGCCGTCCAGCGACGTCCGCGTCGTCACGGTGAAGGTGCGCACCACCATCCCGGCGAACTCCACGCTGGCGAACAACACGACGCTGAGCAACAGCGCAAGCATCGCGTGGAACTTCACGCCGAAGTCCGGCTCGGGCCGCGACACCAGTGCCACCGGCACCGACACCACCGTCTTCCGCACGCCCATCGTGACGGTGCAGAAGAGCGTGAGCACGTCCACCCCGCAGCCGGGCCAGGTCTTCACCTACACCGTGCGCGCGAACTCCACCGGCGTGGTCCCGGCCTACGACGTCATCCTCGAGGACACGCTGCCTGCGGGCGTCGTGCTGGTGAACGCCGACGGCAGCCCGATCACGGGCAACACCACGGTGAGCCCGAACGCGGGCGAGCAGGCGGGCCAGGTCTCCGGCAACAAGATCACGTGGAATGTCGGGACCGTTGCCCCGAGCACGAACACCACCCGTACCTTCTACGTGAAGCTGGCTCCCTCCACCTCGCTGGGTGCCGGTGCGATCACCAACACGCTCCGTGCCGCGAGCTGGAACTCGCTCGCCAACAACGTGGGCAAGCAGTACGGACCGAGCGCCAACGCCACGGCGAACGTGACGCCGCGCACCCCGAAGGTGAACGCGACGAAGACGGTCATCGATCCGGTTCCCACCATCGGTGCCGACGGCGTCGCGCTGCTGAACCAGCCGGTGACGTTCCGGGTGACCCTCACCAACAGCGGATCGGGCGATGCGCTCACCGCCGGTGCGAAGGACCTGCTGCCGTCCGGCTGGGCATACGTCGCGGGCTCCGTGCAGGGCGCCGGTGAGCCGGCCGTCGCCGGTGCTGCGCTGACCTGGAACAGCGTCCCCCTCCCTGGTGGACGTCTCACCCCGGGCCAGAGCGTGACCTTCACCTACCAGGCGAAGCCGGTGCGCAGTGTGCTCGTGAACAACCCCGACAACCTCGGCCTGAGCGTCCGGCACCTCAACACCGCAAGCCCCATCGCGGTGACCGACAACGCCGGCTACGACCGCTTCGGCTCCGACCAGAACGCGTATCTGGGAACGAGCGGCACCGCCGGTGTGCGCATCCCGAAGTCGGACCTGTCCGTGGACAAGGCCGTCGCCGACGTCCCGAACAACTTCGTCGCCGGCGGGACCGGAACGTGGACCGTGACGGTGACCAACAACGGCCCCGATGCGGTGAGCGGCGTGCTCCTGCAGGACACGCTGGACAGCGTGCCCGGCGTGACGCTGCGCAGCCTTCCGGATGCCGCGGCGCAGGGATGGAACTGCACGCTCGATGGCAACACCTACTCCTGCACGCGCACCGACGATGCCGCGCTGGGCAACGGTGAGAGCTGGAAGCTGACGGTCGTCGCGGACATCGCCGCCGACGTGACCGATGGCACGGATGTGCGCAACACCGCCACGGTGTCTACGCCCGCCGCGCCCGGATCCGACATCTATCCCTACGACCCGAACCCGGACAACAACACGGACTCGGCGACGGGGACGGTGAGCACGAAGGCAGACCTCGCGATCACGAAGACGGGTCCGGCGTCGTCGACCGCCGGACAGGCGGCCACGTGGACCATCACTGTCACCAACCAGGGCCCGTCGGTCTCGCGCGCTTCGGCGGCTCAGCCGATTCGCGTGACGGACGCTCTCCCCGCGGGCCTGACCATGGAGAACGTCGCCACGGTCAGCGGCGTCAGCTGCGAGAACTCGACCGCGACGAACCTGACGTGTGACATCACGCGGGACCTGGCCCCGAACGAGTCGGTCACGATCACGCTTCAGACGCGCGTGGCGGCCTCGGTGACCTCGGGCACCACGATCACCAACACCGCGACGGTGACGGCGGGTGTGACCCCCGACCCGAACACCGGGAACAACACCGGCTCCGCGCAGACCGTCGTCGGCACCGCCGACAAGCTGAGCATCAGCAAGAAGATCACGGATCCCGCCGAGGCGAACGGTGTCGTCACGGTCACCCCGGGCGAGACGATGACGTACGAGGTCACCGTGCGCGCCCAGGGGCCGTCCGACTCGCGCAACGTGGTGGTCACGGATGTCCTTCCCGAGGGCACGACCTTCGAGAGACTGAGCACCGGGATGGACCACTGGTCCGCATCCGCCAACGGCCGCAACGTCACGTTCGTCTACGGCGACCTCGCCGCGAACAGCAGTGCGACGCTGAGCTACGTGGTCAAGATCGACCCGGCCACCACCGGTACGATCACCGACCCCGATACGCTGGCGAAGATCGTCAACTCCGCGCAGGCACGCTCGGATGGCGACCGCACGAACGTCGTCGAGGCGCCCGCGGGCGTGCAGGCGAAGATCGACATGTCGGTCACCTGGACCGATGTGCCCGAGAAGGCTGTGCCCGGCGGTGACCCGTTCGATGTGACGCTGAACGTCGCGAACGCCGGCCCGTCCACCTCGCACGACGGCGTCACCGTGGTCACCCTGCCCGCAGGGACTACGCTCGCCGGCGACGTGAAGGACGGCGACGTGGTCGACGGCTGGACCGTCAGCACGGTCGACGGCAAGCAGACGCTCACGCGTCCCACGCCGTACGCGCCGGGGGAGTCGCATGACTTCACGCTGACGCTGCAGGTGGCATCCGACGTGAACGGCACGATCGAGCTCGCTGCCGAGGTGTCGACCTCGAACGACACGAAGCTCGAGAACAACGTGTCGTTCGCGCCCATCGAGCTGACGCCGAAGGCGACGCTGTCCGTCACGAAGACGCCGGACGCCACCACGGTGGTGTCGGGGACCGACGTGACGTGGACCATCGTCGTCACCAACAACGGTCCGTCCACCGCGTACGACGCACAGCTCACCGATCAGATGCCGTTCGGCCTGACCATCACGGACGTCGCCCTCGGCGATGCACCCGCCGGTAGCCGCGTGATCGGCTTCGATGCCGCCAGCATGGACGTCTCGTTCGCCGACATTCCGCTGCACGGCACCGCGACGGTCCTCGTGACCACGCGCGTGAGTGCAGGCATCTCCGATGCCACCAGCATCACGAACACCGCGGTCGCGACCACGTCGTCGTCCGTCGACGACACCACGGGCGAGCGCGTTCCCTACCCGGGCAGCGGAACCATCGTGACGGATGCGGTCAGCGGCCTGGAGATCCACAAGAAGGCCGTCACGCCGACGATCGATGCGGGTGACTACGCCACCTGGCAGATCGTGGTGGAGAACCACGGTCCGTCGGATGCGGCCGTTCCGGTCACGATCACGGACGTGATCCCTGCCGGCCTGGCCTTCGTGCGAGCCGACTCGGGTTCGGGCCCCATCTCCTGGGACTGCCAGGTGACCGACGGCACCCTCACGTGCGTCCTGCTGGGCGTCGACGGGCAGCCGACGCCCCTCCCGGCCAACACGTCCGCTCCGTTCCTCACTCTGGTGACTTCGACGGCGCCCAGCCTGGACGCCCAGACCATCACCAACACGGCATCGGTCACGTCGCCCAGCGACGTGGGTGACGAGGATTCGGACGACGTCACGGTGATCACGCGTGCAGATCTGCGGATCAGCAAGACGCACGATGCCGATGCCGAGGCGATCGCCGGCACCCCCTTCACCTGGAACCTCACGGTCACCAACGAGGGCGTCAGCGACTCGCGTGCCGATGCCGCGACCCCGATCACCGTCACCGACGTGCTGCCTGCGGGCGTCACGCTGGCGCCGGAGGCCGAGGGATGCACCGTCACGGGTGACCAGGACGGTCGGCAGATCGTCACGTGCCTGATCACCTCGACCGTGGCCCCGGGCGACTCCGTGTCGTTCGAGCTTCCGGTGCTGCTGGCAGCTGGCCTGGAGGGTGAGGTCGTGAACACCGCGTCCGTCACTCCGGGCATCACCCCGCTGCCGGATGAGGAGCCGCGTGAGAGCACGGACACCATCACCGTGGCAGCTGAGGCCGATCTGTCGGTCGTGAAGTCGGCGAACGCCGAGTCCGCCGTTGCGGGCGAGGAGTTCTCCTGGACGATCGCCGTCACCAACCACGGTCCGTCCGTGTCCCACGCGGACGCGGAGAACCCGATCACGATCACCGACCTGCTTCCTGCCGGAGCGTCCTTCGTCTCCGCGACGGGCGAGGGCTGGAACTGTGACGTCGATCTGCTCGGTCTGCTGGTGTGCAAGCTCGCTACGGACCTGCCGGTGGGCGATGCCGCGCCGATTACCGTCACGGGACTCGTCGCGAGCGACGTGACCGCCGACATCGTGAACACCGCCGCCGTCGCGCCGGGCCGTACGCCGCAGCCCGCGGAGAACACGCAGTCCGACTCGTCGACCGTCACCACGCCGGTGGAGACGATCGCCGACCTGTCGATCGTCAAGACCGTACTCGAGTCGTTCACGGCCGGTGTCGACGGGGCGTACCGCTTCGTCGTCAGCAACGCCGGTCCGTCCGACGCGGTGAACGCGGTCATCACCGACGAACTGCCCGCCGGTCTCACCTTCGCCGGTTCGGACGCCGACTGCTCGGCCGAGGGCCAGCTCGTCACGTGCGTGCTCGGCACCGTCGCCGCCGGGGCGGAGGTCGTCGTGGACATCACGGTGAGCGCGTCCGCGTCCGTCACCGGCGACATCGTCAACACGGCCACCGTCGGCTCCGACACCACCGATCCCGACCCGTCGAACAACACCGACACGGTCACGGGCAACGTGGCAGAGGTCGCAGACCTGCAGATCGTGAAGTCGCACGATCCCGAGGCTCGCGTCATCGCCGGGCAGCCGTTCGCGTGGACGCTCCAGGTGACCAACAACGGTCCGAGCGATTCGCGTGCCACCGAGGCCCACCCCATCGTGGTCACCGACGTGCTGCCCGCCGGGGTCACGCTGTCTCCGGATGCCGTGGACTGCGCCGTGACGGGTGAGCAGGACGGTCGTCAGATCGTCACGTGCCCGATCACATCGACCCTCGTTCCGGGGGCCTCGGTGTCGTTCACCGTTCCCGTGCAGCTGGCCGCCGACCTCGAGGGCGACATCGTCAACACCGCATCGGTGGTTCCCGGAATCACCCCGCTGCCCGACGACGAGCCCCGCGAGAGCACCGACACCGTCACGGTGTCCGCGGAAGCTGATCTGTCGATTGTGAAGACGGCCACTGCCGAGACCGCGACGGCCGGTGAGGACTTCTCGTGGACCATCCAGGTCACCAACCACGGGCCTTCCGTGTCGCACGCCGACGCCGAGCACCCGATCACCGTGACCGACGCGCTGCCCGCGGGCGTGACGTTCGTCGCGGCGGAGGGTGACGGCTGGACGTGCACGACGACGGCCGACGGCACGATCGTCTGCGAGCTGGCCCAGGACCTCGCCGTCGGCGCTGCGGCGCCGATCACGGTCACCGGCCACGTGGCCGCGGGCGTGACGGGTGAGCTGGTCAACACGGCCAGCGTCACGCCCGGCCGCACCCCGCAGCCCGAGGGCGGCGAGGGCCCGGATTCGTCCACGACGGTCACCCCGGTGATCACGGTGGCCGACCTCTCCATCGCCAAGACCGTCTCCCAGAGCTTCACCGCGGGGACGGAGGGCGCGTACCGGTTCACCGTGACCAACCTCGGTCCGTCGGACGCGGTGGGCGTGGCGATCACCGACGAGCTGCCCGCGGGACTCACGTTCGTGAGCTCCGACGGCTCCTGCGACGCGGACGGCCAGCTGGTCACCTGCGCCCTGGGGACGCTGGCGAGCGGGGCGGTCGCGGTCGTCGAGATCCGCGTGCAGGCATCCGCATCGCTGAGCGGCGACGTGGTGAACACGGCCGTCGTCAGCTCCGAGACCACCGATCCGGACCTGTCGAACAACACCTCGACGGTGACGGGGACGGTGGCCGAGGTGGCCGACCTGTCCATCGTGAAGACCGCGACCGACGCGAAGATCGGTGAGCGCATCACCTACACGCTCGAGGTCACGAACGCCGGTCCGTCCGTTGCGCGCGGCGTCGTCGTCACCGACGCGGTGCCGGCGTCACTCACCGGGGTCAGCGCCGCGGGCGAGGGCTGGAGCTGCGTGGTCGGCGATGGCGGTGTGGTCACGTGCCAGCTGCCGGAGCTCGCCGTCGGCGCGACCGCCAGCGTCACCGTGACGGCCACTGTGTCGGCCGCCGCCTACCCGTCGGTGGAGAACACCGCGACGGTGACCTCGGCCACGCCGGAGGACCCGAGCACGCGGGGCGACAACACCTCCACGGTGACGTCGCCGGTGCCCGCCCTCAGCACGCTCACCATCGAGAAGCGTCTCGTCGGTCAGCTGGTGACCGGTCGCACCGCGACCTACGAGATCACCGTCGGCAACAGCGGACCCACCGAGGACCTCGGTCCCGTCACGGTGACCGACGAGCTGCCCGCGGGCCTGACCTTCGCGTCGGCGTCGGCGGACGGCATCACGGACGCCTGCACCGCGCAGGGCCGCACGATCACCTGTGTTCTTCCGGGCCTCGCGGTCGGGGAGGAGCGCGTGATCACGGTCACCGCCACGGTCGACCGCGGAGCGCGCGGCGAGCTGGTCAACACCGCAACGGTGTCGTCCGACTCGATGAGCAACGACAAGGCGCCCACCGCCTCGGCTCGCGGCACGGTCACGGTCGAGGAGCTCTCGATCACCGGTGTCTCGCTCGGCTACGGTGCCCCGATCGCCGTCATGCTGCTCGCCGCCGGCGCCGCCCTGCTGGTGCTGCGCCGCCGCACGCAGGAACGTCGATGAGGTGAGCCGCTTCACGGTGTGAAGTAAGTCAATGCCCCTCCGGAGCCACGCTTCGGAGGGGCATTGCCGTTGGGGGCATGTTGGCGGCGGTGCGGGAAGCGGGGTCCAGGCGGCAGTGTCTTGGCAGCTCTCGGCGCCTGAAAGCCGGTCGCTGGTGTTTGAAGGTCACGGAGCCGTTGGGCGTTCTGTGTCCGGGGTTCGGTGCTTGAGGGCCCTGTCGGGCGCTCGGCGTTCGGTGCTGGGCGCTGGGCCCGTGAAGGTCGGTGAAGCGGCGACGACCCAGGCGCGCTCGACATCAGCGGGTGGTCAGCGGGGGAGGAGGTGGCGGCGCTGCGCGACGGCCCGGGAGACCGTCTTCAGCACTCCGGGCCAGTCATGGACGACTTGGGCGTAGGTGAAACGTAGGACGGTGTAGCCGCGCAGCACCAGTTCCGCATCGTGCGCCGCGTCACGAGCGCGCTCAGCGGCGCGGGAATGGAACGCCTGGCCGTCGACCTGGATGATCAGCCGATCTCCGATGAGCAGATCGACCCGGTGCCCGGCGACGAACGCCTGAGCCCGGAGATCGCAGTTGAGGTGGGCGAGCCCGCGGATCAGCAGGGTTTCCAGTCCGGAATCGGCGAGACCGGTGACGGTGGTCGAGAGGCGTCGGGTGGTGGGGGAGGTCCACGCGATTTGCCGCAGATTCTCCGGTGAGATTCGCTCCACGCGACACGCGGATTCCCAGATGACGCTTGCAATGCCCACATCGCAGCACATGGCGACGTGCTGAAGCGTGTCCTCAATCGACTCGATCAACTGGCCGTGAGCCACGGGAACGAGTGGCTGGTTGCGGTGCATGCGCATCCCGCCGGCTGGCACGGGGGAATTGGTGGCCAGGTGGAAGTGCTGTCGGCGAGACGCAGATTCGGGCAGCCACCAGCGCCGGAGCCCCGCCGCCGTGACACAGGCCACGCGACCGTTCACGCGAGCCGCCGCAATCAGATCCTCGTGGACTCCCGGCCCGGCGATCCAGTTGCGACCGACTGCTCGAACAAGGCCGGCATCGATGTCCCGCTTGATCCGTCGTGCGCCGTACCCCGCCTCACGCGCCAGCCGTCGGTGCGCGATGCCGCCATTGTCCCGAAGCCAGGTAGCGAAATCCATCCCAGGATCCTGGTCTGCTGTTACCACCCCCGGAGGGTGGCCATGGATGAATGGGCAATCAGCTCCGCAAAGTCGACCCCGGGGAGGACGCACGGTGCCGGTCTTGGAGCACTGGTCGACCATGTCGCCGAAGTAGGGAATGTCTGGGAACTCGGGCGATGACGGGGATGGGTCCTACGCTGGTGCTTCTCTCCTCATCCGGTGACGCGGGGCGTCTGGTGGCGCTGGGTGCTGACGGGGCTGGTGGCGGGTGCTGGGTGCCGACGTGTGGTGGAACTGTGTGTCGCGCCAGGCGCGGGATCGCACGGCCCGCTGAGACGGCACCAAAATAGGGCGGTGGCACGAATCTAGGGCTGGGGCGTAGGCAGGGGCCTATTTTGGACGCATTTTCCTAACTTGCGACCAAGCCCACCCGCCCGCGCCGTCCGGTCGACCAACCTTCCAGCTCGCCCGTCAGAGCCACCCCCCTGGCCGTGCCGCCCACATCCCACGCACGCCCTGGGATCACGCCCGAAACCGGGAATCACCCGAGCGCGACACGCCCGGGTTTGCAGTCACGTTCCCGGGGTGGCAAACTAGTCAGGTTCCACATTTCTGCGTGCCGTCATGTCCTCATGACCTGCGCGGGATCACTACCACGGCAGTGCACAGGCGGCGCGACAGCGTCAGGTTCTGGGCCGCGGGTAGCAGAACGCAATCCGATACTCGCATGAGGGCCCTGCTTTCGTGCGGCCATCGGAGGCCGGCTCACGCCGGTGATGACAGCAGAACAGTGGTGCAGCATCGCACGGTCACCAGCCGTGTGCGAGTGCCAGAGGCGCAATCCGCGCCCCGTGCGTCCAATGCCCCAGAGGTATGACGCGGAAAGAGAGACAAAGATGGCGGGACAGAAGATCCGCATCCGACTGAAGTCGTATGACCACGAGGTCATCGACTCTTCGGCGCGCAAGATCGTCGACACCGTGACCCGGGCGGGCGCTACCGTCGTGGGTCCGGTTCCACTCCCCACGGAGAAGAACGTGGTGGCGGTCATCCGCTCGCCCCACAAGTACAAGGACAGCCGCGAGCACTTCGAGATGCGCACCCACAAGCGCCTCATCGACATCATCGACCCGACGCCCAAGGCCGTCGACTCGCTGATGCGCCTCGACCTGCCTGCCGATGTCAACATCGAGATCAAGCTGTAAGGCCGGTATCGAACATGACTGACATCAACACCAAGGTTTCCAAGGGACTGCTGGGCACCAAGCTCGGCATGACCCAGGTCTGGAACGAGAACGGCAAGCTCATCCCGGTCACCGTGATCGAGCTCGCACCCAACGTGGTCACCCAGGTCCGCTCGGCCGAGCGTGACGGCTACAACGCCGTCCAGATCGCCGCCGGCCAGATCGACCCGCGCAAGGTCACCAAGCCCCTCACCGGTCACTTCGAGGCTGCCGGCGTCACGCCGCGTCGTCACGTGACGGAGATCCGCACCGCTGACGCTGCCGAGTACACGCTCGGTCAGGAGCTCACGGTCGACGGCGTCTTCGAGGCCGGTCAGCTGGTCGACGTCGTCGGCACCAGCAAGGGCAAGGGCACCGCGGGTGTCATGAAGCGCCACAACTTCAAGGGCGTTTCGGCATCGCACGGTGCTCACCGCAACCACCGCAAGCCCGGTTCCATCGGTGCTTCCTCGACCCCGAGCCGTGTCTTCAAGGGCATGCGCATGGCCGGTCGTATGGGTGGCGAGCGCGTGACCGTCCTCAACCTCACGGTGCACGCCATCGACGCCGAGAAGGGACTCATGCTCGTCAAGGGCGCCGTCCCCGGTGCACGTGGCCGCATCGTCTACGTCCGCAACGCAGTGAAGGGCGCGTGAGCATGGCTGACACGACTCTCAAGCTCGACGTTCAGAGCGCTGCAGGCAAGAAGGCCGGTTCGGTCGACCTGCCCGCCGAGCTCTTCGACGTCAAGACCAACGTTCCGCTGATCCACCAGGTCGTCGTCGCGCAGCAGGCTGCCGCGCGTCAGGGCACCCACTCGACCAAGCGTCGTGGTGAGGTCTCCGGTGCCGGCCGCAAGCCGTTCAAGCAGAAGGGCACTGGTAACGCTCGTCAGGGCTCCATCCGTGCTCCTCACATGACCGGTGGTGGCATCGTCCACGGACCGAAGCCGCGCGACTACTCGCAGCGCACCCCCAAGAAGATGATCGCCGCCGCCCTGCTGGGTGCGCTGAGCGACCGTGTTCGTGGCGAGCGCGTGCACGTCGTGGACAGCTTCGGCATCGAGGGCACCCCCTCGACCAAGAAGGCTGCCGCGCTGCTGGCTTCGTTCCCCGGCAAGAACACGCTCGTCGTGCTCACCCGTGACGACGAGATCAGCGCCCTGTCGGTTCGCAACCTCGCCAACCTGCACGCGCTGTACTTCGACCAGCTCAACGCTTACGACGTGCTCGTCTCCGACGACATCGTCTTCACCAAGGCCGCTTTCGACGCGTTCGTCGCTTCGAAGTCCGCCGCTGAGGAGGTCTCGGCATGACCGCGATCAACAAGGACCCGCGCGACATCATCCTGAAGCCGGTCGTCTCGGAGAAGTCCTACGGACTCATCGACGAGGGCAAGTACACCTTCGAGGTGGACCCCCGTGCGTCGAAGACCGAGATCAAGCTGGCGATCGAGAAGATCTTCTCGGTCAAGGTGGCGTCGGTCAACACGCTCAACCGCGTCGGCAAGGCCCGTCGCACCCGCTTCGGCACGGGCAAGCGCAAGGACACCAAGCGCGCCATCGTGACCCTGAAGTCCGGCACCATCGACATCTTCACGGCTGTCGGCTGAGGACCGGAGGAGTAGAGAAACATGGCTATTCGCAAGTACAAGCCCACGACCCCGGGTCGTCGCGGTTCGTCGGTGGCCGACTTCGCTGAGATCACCCGATCGACGCCCGAGAAGTCGCTGCTTCGTCCGCTGTCGAAGACCGGTGGCCGTAACAACCAGGGCCGCATCACGACCCGTCACATCGGTGGTGGCCACAAGCGTCAGTACCGCGTCATCGACTTCCGTCGCAATGACAAGGACGGCGTGAACGCCAAGGTCGCTCACATCGAGTACGACCCCAACCGCACCGCTCGTATCGCGCTGCTCCACTACGTGGACGGCACCAAGCGCTACATCCTGGCTCCGAACAAGATCCAGCAGGGCGACATCATCGAGTCGGGTCCCTCGGCTGACATCAAGCCGGGTAACAACCTGCCGCTGAAGAACATCCCCACCGGTACGGTCATCCACGCCATCGAGCTCCGTCCCGGCGGCGGCGCGAAGATCGCGCGTTCGGCTGGTGTCTCGGTGCGTCTCGTCGCCAAGGACGGCCCCTACGCCCAGCTGCGTATGCCCTCCGGTGAGATCCGCAACGTCGACGTCCGCTGCCGCGCGACGATCGGCGAGGTCGGCAACGCCGAGCAGTCGAACATCAACTGGGGTAAGGCCGGCCGTATGCGCTGGAAGGGCGTTCGCCCGACCGTGCGTGGTGTCGCCATGAACCCGGTCGACCACCCGCACGGTGGTGGTGAGGGTAAGACCTCCGGTGGACGTAACCCTGTGACCCCGTGGGGTCAGAAGGAAGGCCGTACGCGTCACGCCAACAAGGAAAGTGACAAGTACATCGTCCGTCGCCGCAATGCTGGCAAGAAGCGTAAGTAGGAGTCAAGAAGATGCCTCGCAGTCTTAAGAAGGGCCCCTTCGTCGACGAGCACCTGCTTCGCAAGGTTGTCTCGCAGAACGAAGCTGGGACGAAGAACGTCATCAAGACGTGGTCGCGCCGCTCGATGATTGTGCCGAACATGCTCGGTCACACCATCGCCGTGCACGACGGCCGCAAGCACATCCCGGTGTTCGTCACCGAGTCGATGGTCGGTCACAAGCTGGGCGAGTTCGCGCCCACCCGCACCTTCCGCGGTCACGTGAAGGACGACAAGAAGGGCCGTCGCCGCTAAGGCGACGCAGAGGAGAGAAAAATGGTGGAGTCCATCGCACGTGTGCGACACATCCGCGTGACCCCTCAGAAGGCTCGTCGTGTCGTTGCACTGATCAAGGGCAAGCAGGCCGAAGAGGCGCTGGCGATCCTCAAGTTCGCAGCGCAGTCGGCTTCTGACCCGATCTACAAGCTCGTCGCGTCGGCTATGGCCAACGCACGGGTCACCGCCGACAAGAACGGCGAGTTCCTGGACGAGCGCGACCTGTACGTGAAGAACGCGTACGTCGACGAGGGCACGACGCTCAAGCGTTTCCAGCCCCGTGCACAGGGTCGCGCCTTCCAGATCAAGAAGCGCACGAGCCACATCACGGTCGTGCTCTCGACGCCGGAGGCCGCTGACACGGCTGCCGGCTCCAGCAAGAAGGCGAGCAAGTAATGGGACAGAAGGTCAACCCGTACGGCTTCCGCCTCGGAATCACGACCGACCACGTGTCGCGTTGGTTCTCGGACTCGACGAAGCCCGGCCAGCGTTACGCCGACTACGTCGCCGAGGACATCCGCATCCGCAAGCTTCTGCAGACGCAGCTGGACCGTGCCGGCGTCAGCAACATCGAGATCGAGCGCACCCGCGACCGCGTGCGTGTGGACATCCACACCGCGCGCCCGGGTATCGTCATCGGTCGTCGTGGTGCTGAGGCCGAGCGCATCCGTGCTGACCTCGAGAAGCTCACCGGCAAGCAGATCCAGCTGAACATCCTCGAGGTGCGCAACCCCGAGGCCGACGCTCAGCTGGTCGCGCAGGGCATCGCCGAGCAGCTCTCTGCTCGCGTGGCGTTCCGTCGCGCGATGCGCAAGGGTCTGCAGGGCGCTCAGCGCGCCGGCGCCAAGGGCATCCGCATCCAGGTCTCCGGCCGCCTCGGCGGCGCCGAGATGAGCCGTTCGGAGTTCTACCGCGAGGGTCGTGTGCCGCTGCACACGCTGCGCGCGAACATCGACTACGGCTTCTACGAGGCGAAGACCACCTTCGGCCGCATCGGCGTGAAGGTCTGGATCTACAAGGGCGACCTCACCAACAAGGAACTCGCACGCGAGCAGGCCAACGCGCCCAAGTCTCGTCGTGACGACCGTGGCGACCGCCGTCGTGGCCCGCGTAACAACGCAGCCGCTGAGGCACCGGTCGCGGAAGGAGCTTCGGCGTAATGCTCATCCCCCGCAAGGTCAAGTACCGCAAGCAGCACCACCCGGGTCGCTCGGGTCACGCCACCGGTGGCACCAAGGTGTCCTTCGGTGAGTTCGGCATCCAGGCGATCACCCCGGCCTACGTGACCAACCGTCAGATCGAGGCAGCTCGTATCGCGATGACGCGTCACATCAAGCGTGGTGGAAAGGTGTGGATCAACATCTACCCCGACCGTCCGCTGACCAAGAAGCCGGCCGAAACCCGCATGGGTTCCGGTAAGGGTTCGCCCGAGTGGTGGGTCGCCAACGTCAAGCCGGGTCGCGTCCTCTTCGAGGTCGCGGGTGTGAACGAGGAGCTCGCACGCGAGGCCCTCACCCGTGCCATCCACAAGCTGCCCCTGAAGGCACGCATCATCAAGCGCGAGGAAGGCGACGCATAATGGCGATCGGTACCAAGCAGCTCGCCACGAGCGAGCTCGACACTTTCGAAGACCAGCGCCTCCTCGAGGAGGTCCGTAAGGCCAAGGAAGAGCTGTTCAACCTGCGCTTCCAGTCCGCCACGGGTCAGCTCGAGAGCCACGGCCGCATCCGCGCCGTCAAGCGCGACATCGCGCGTCTGTACACCGTGATCCGTGAGCGCGAGCTCGGCATTCGTGCCACGCCCGCTCCCGTCGAGGCGGCCCCCAAGGCCAAGAAGGCGACGAAGGCGAAGAAGGCTGAGGCTGACGCGCCGAAGGAGGAGGCCGAGTAATGGCTGACAAGAAGGACGAGACGGTGGCCCCCGAGCTCGAGCGCGGTTACCGCAAGGCTCGTCGTGGCTACGTCGTCAGCGACAAGATGGACAAGACCATTGTCGTCGAGGTCGAGGACCGCGTGAAGCACCCCCTCTACGGCAAGGTCATCCGCCGCACCTCGAAGGTCAAGGCGCACGACGAGACCAACAGCGCCGGCATCGGCGACCTGGTTCTCATCAACGAGACCCGTCCGCTGAGCGCCACCAAGCGCTGGCGCCTGGTCGAGATCCTCGAGAAGGCCAAGTAAGCCCTCGGCTTGCTTGGAATCCAAGGAGTAACAAGTGATTCAGACTGAATCCCGCCTCAAGGTCGCCGACAACACCGGTGCCAAGGAGCTGCTCACCATCCGCGTTCTCGGTGGCTCCAGCCGTCGTTACGCGGGTCTCGGTGACATCATCGTGGCCACCGTCAAGGACGCCATCCCGGGCGGAAACGTGAAGAAGGGTGACGTGGTCAAGGCCGTCGTCGTCCGCACGAAGAAGCAGACGCGCCGTCCTGACGGTTCGTACATCAAGTTCGACGAGAACGCTGCCGTCATCCTGAAGAGCGACGGGGAGCCCCGCGGCACCCGCATCTTCGGACCGGTCGGTCGCGAGCTTCGTGACAAGAAGTTCATGAAGATCGTCTCGCTGGCACCGGAGGTCATCTGATCATGGCGAAGATCAAGAAGGGTGACCTGGTTCAGGTCATCACGGGTCGCAAGCAGGACAAGGGCGGCGACCGCGGCAAGCAGGGCAAGGTCCTCGCGGTCCTGGCCGAGTCGAACCGCGTGGTCGTCGAGGGTGTGAACTACTCGACGCGCCACACGCGTGTCGGCCAGTCGCAGCGCGGCACCAAGACGGGTGGCATCGAGACCATCGAGGCCCCCATCCACATTTCGAACGTCGCCCTCGTGGACCCCTCGACGAAGAAGCCGACCAAGGTCGGTCACCGCGTCGAGGAGCAGACGAAGGACGGCGTGAAGCGCACCGTTCGCGTGCGCTACGCAAAGAAGAGCGGTAAGGACCTCTGATGGCAACGGCTGAGCCCCGCCTGAAGGCGAAGTACAAGTCCGAGATCGCACCGGCACTGCAGAAGGAGTTCGGTTACGCGAACGTCATGCAGATCCCCGGTCTGGTCAAGATCGTCGTCAACACCGGTGTCGGTGAGGCGGCTCGCGACTCCAAGGTGATCGAGGGTGCGGTCGCAGACCTCACCGCGATCACGGGTCAGAAGCCCGTCGTCACCAAGGCCCGCAAGTCCATCGCGCAGTTCAAGCTGCGTGAGGGCCAGGCCATCGGTGCTCACGTCACCCTCCGCGGTGACCGCGCCTGGGAGTTCATGGACCGTCTGGTCTCGCTCGCCCTGCCGCGTATCCGCGACTTCCGCGGCCTCTCGGACAAGCAGTTCGACGGCAACGGAAACTACACGTTCGGTCTGCAGGAGCAGTCGGTCTTCCACGAGATCGACCAGGACAAGATCGACCGCGTTCGCGGTTTCGACATCACTGTCGTCACCACCGCGAAGACGGATGACGAGGGACGCGCGCTGCTGAAGCAGTTCGGGTTCCCGTTCAAGTCGGACGACGCCCAGGCGTAATCCGGCGGGAACGCCCACCCGAGATCACCTCTCTGCCGACTCCCTGCGTTTTGTGCGCGGGGAGTCGGCATGAGAGGATGACTCTTTGGGTATCTCCACCACAGGTCGGCCCGCTTTGCCGCGGCGTCGAAACCTGGTGAACGAAGGAAAATTCATATGACAATGACAGACCCGGTCGCAGATATGCTGACCCGTCTGCGCAACGCCAACTCGGCGCACCACGACTCCGTGTCGATGCCGTCGAGCAAGCTGAAGACGCACATCGCCGAGATCCTCCAGAAGGAGGGTTACATCGCCGGATGGAACGTCGAGGATGCACGCGTCGGCAAGACGCTGACCCTCTCGCTCAAGTACGGACCCAACCGTGAGCGCTCCATCGCCGGCATCAAGCGCGTGTCGAAGCCCGGTCTGCGCGTGTACGCACGCTCCACCGAGCTGCCCACCGTCCTCGGCGGCCTGGGCATCGCGATCCTGTCCACCTCGTCTGGCCTCCTCACGGACCGCCAGGCCGACCAGAAGGGCGTGGGTGGGGAAGTCCTCGCCTACGTGTGGTGACCCGCGATGTCTCGTATCGGTCGTCTTCCCATCGACATCCCCTCGAACGTCACTGTGACCATCGAGGGCTCTGAGGTCGCCGTCAAGGGCCCCAAGGGTGAGCTCGTGCTCTCCGTGGCCAGCCCCATCGAGGTCAAGGTCGAGGAGAACCAGGTTCTGGTCACTCGTCCCGACGACGAGCGCGCTTCGCGCTCGCTGCACGGCCTGACGCGCACCCTCATCAGCAACAACATCATCGGCGTGACCGAGGGCTACACCAAGGGCCTCGAGGTCGTCGGCACCGGTTACCGCGTGGCGCAGAAGGGCAGCTCCATCGAGTTCGCCCTCGGCTTCTCGCACCCCGTCCTGGTGGACCCGCCCGCGGGCATCACCTTCACGGTCGAGGGCAACAACAAGGTCACCGTGTCGGGTATCGACAAGCAGGCCGTCGGTGAGACTGCTGCCAACATCCGCAAGATCCGCAAGCCCGAGCCGTACAAGGGCAAGGGTGTGCGCTACGCCGGCGAGGTCGTGCGTCGCAAGGCCGGAAAGGCTGGTAAGTAATCATGGCTGTGAAGAGCAAGTCCGACGCCCGCGCGCGTCGTCACGCCCGTCTTCGCAAGCGCATCGTTGGCACCGCCGAGCGTCCGCGCCTGGTCGTGACGCGTTCCGCCCGCCACGTGTTCGTCCAGATCGTGGACGACAGCAAGGGTCACACCGTTGCCTCCGCTTCGACGCTCGAGGCGGACTTCCGTGCGGCTACCGAGGACAAGACCGCCAAGGCGCGCAAGGTCGGCGAGCTCGTCGCCGAGCGTGCGAAGGCAGCAGGCATCACCGAGGTCGTTTTCGACCGCGGTGGCAACCGCTACGCGGGTCGCGTCGCAGCTATCGCTGACGGCGCCCGTGAGGGAGGTCTGAGCCTGTGAGCGACAACAAGGAGACCGAAGTGACCGAGACCGCAGCCCCCGCGGCTGAGGCGGCGACCACCGAGCGCGAGCGCGAGCCGCGTCGCGGTGGACGCGAGCGCAACCCGAACCGCGACCGCGGTTCGCGTGACCGCGCCGAGAGCCAGTTCCTCGAGCGCGTCGTCACGATCAACCGCGTGTCGAAGGTCGTCAAGGGTGGACGCCGCTTCAGCTTCACGGCCCTCGTGGTCGTGGGCGACGGCAACGGCCTCGTCGGCGTCGGCTACGGCAAGGCGCGCGAGGTTCCGCTGGCGATCTCGAAGGGTGTCGAGGAGGCGAAGCGCAACTTCTTCCGCGTTCCCCGCATCCTCAAGACGATCCCGCACCCCGTTCAGGGTGAGGCCGCTGCAGGCGTCGTCCTGCTGCGTCCGGCTGCTGCCGGTACCGGTGTTATCGCCGGCGGTCCGGTTCGCGCCGTCCTCGAGTGCGCTGGTATCCACGACGTCCTGTCGAAGTCCCTCGGTTCGTCGAACACGATCAACATCGTGCACGCGACCGTTGCGGCACTGAAGCAGCTCGAGGAGCCGCGCGCCGTGGCCGCCCGTCGTGGCCTGGACTACGACCAGGTCGCTCCCGCGAAGATCCTCAAGGCGGAGGCCCAGGCCGCTGCCGATGCTGCAGCTGAGAAGGTTGGTGCCTGATGGCCTCGCGTCTCAAGGTGACCCAGATCAAGTCCAAGGTCAGCGAGAAGCAGAACCAGCGCGACACGCTGCGTTCGCTCGGTCTGAAGCGGATCGGCGACTCGGTCGTCCGTCCGGACGACGCGCAGACGCGCGGTTACGTCAAGACCGTCGCTCACCTCGTCAAGGTTGAGGAGATCGACTAATGGCAGAGAAGAAGGACGAGACCGTGGAGACGGTCGACGCCCCGAAGAAGGCTGCCGCCAAGAAGCCGGCCGCCAAGAAGGCTCCCGCGAAGGCCGAGGCTCCCGCCGCGCGCCCGCAGGTGCTGAAGGTCCACCACCTGCGTCCCGTCCCGGGCGCTCACACCGCCAAGACCCGTGTCGGTCGCGGTGAGGGCTCCAAGGGTAAGACCGCGGGTCGCGGTACCAAGGGTACGAAGGCGCGCTACTCGGTGCGTCCCGGCTTCGAGGGTGGCCAGATGCCGCTGCACATGCGCACCCCGAAGCTGCGCGGGTTCAAGAACCCGTTCCGCGTGGAGTACCAGGTCGTGAACCTGGACAAGCTCTCGGAGCTGTACCCGGCCGGTGGCGATGTGACCATCGCCGACCTGGTCGCCAAGGGTGCCGTGCGCAAGAACGAGAAGGTGAAGGTTCTCGGCAACGGTGACATCACCGTTAAGCTGAACGTCCAGGTGGACAAGGTCTCGAGCTCTGCTGAGCAGAAGATCGTCGCCGCCGGTGGTTCGGTAGGCTGAGGCTCAGAGCCTGAGTCGTGAAACGGGCGGCGGGGGTCTAACCCCCGGCCGCCCGTTCCCGCTTATAGACGTTTCGTCAGGAGGACGAGTTTGTTCAGCGCAATCGCGCGGATCTTCCGCACCCCGGATCTTCGGCGCAAGATCGGCTTCACTCTGCTGATCATCGCCATCTATCGACTGGGTGCGCACATCCCGGCGCCGTTCGTGGACTTCCCGAACGTGCAGGCGTGTGTCGCCAGTGCATCGACCTCCGAAGGTCTGCTCTCGCTCGTCAACCTGTTCTCCGGCGGCGCGCTGCTCCAGCTGTCGATCTTCGCCCTCGGCGTCATGCCATACATCACGGCGACGATCATCACGCAGCTGCTGCGCGTGGTCATCCCGCACTTCGAAGCGCTCTACAAGGAGGGCCAGGCCGGTCAGGCCAAGCTCACCCAGTACACGCGCTACCTGACGATCGCACTCGCCCTCCTGCAGTCGACCACCCTCGTCACGGTGGCGCGCACCGGCCAGCTCTTCGGCACCGGCGGTCCCGCCGCGTGCGAGAACCTGCTGACCAACACAGCCTGGTGGGCACAGCTGATGATGATCATCACGCTGACCGCCGGCACCGGCCTGATCATGTGGTTCGCCGAGCTCGTCACCGAGCGCGGCATCGGCAACGGCATGTCGCTGCTCATCTTCACCTCCATCGCCGCCGGCTTCCCGGCCTCGATGTGGGCCATCTGGACCGCCAAGAGCCCCGAGGTCTTCTTCCTCGTGCTGGCCGTCGGCATCCTCGTCGTCGCGCTCGTGGTGTTCGTCGAACAGTCCCAGCGCCGCATCCCGGTCCAGTACGCCAAGCGCATGGTGGGCCGTCGCACGTACGGCGGCACCAACACCTACATCCCGATCAAGGTCAACATGGCCGGTGTCGTGCCGGTCATCTTCGCCTCGTCGCTGCTGTACATCCCGGCCCTCATCGCGCAGTTCAACCAGAACCCCGACAAGGACGGCAACATCCCCGGCTGGGTCGTGTGGATTCAGACGTACCTCGTCAAGGGCGATCACCCGCTCTACATGATTCTGTACTTCCTGCTGATCGTCGGATTCACCTTCTTCTACGTGGCCATCACGTTCAACCCCGTCGAGGTCGCGGACAACATGAAGAAGTACGGCGGCTTCATCCCGGGCATCCGCGCCGGCAAGCCGACCTCGGACTACCTCGAGTACGTGATCAACCGCATCACCACGCCGGGCGCCATCTACCTCGGTCTCGTGGCTCTGCTTCCGCTCGTCGCGCTGGCGACCGTCGGTGCCAACCAGAACTTCCCGTTCGGCGGCGCTTCGATCCTCATCATCGTCGGTGTGGGTCTGGAGACCGTCAAGCAGATCGACGCGCAGCTTCAGCAGCGCCACTACGAAGGGCTCCTCCGATGACGAACTCCTCTGCACGCTTCCTGATCGTCGGCCCGCAGGGCTCCGGAAAGGGAACGCAGGGGGTCCGCATCGCGGACGCGTTCGGCATCCCGGTGGTCTCTACCGGAGACATCTTCCGTGCCAACATCAAGCAGGGGACGGACCTCGGCAAGAAGGTCCAGGCCATCACCGCCGCGGGCGACCTCGTTTCCGACGAACTCACCGGCGAACTGGTGAGCGACCGGCTCTCGCAGGAGGACGCGGCGGGCGGGTTCCTGCTCGACGGGTACCCGCGTAACCGTGCGCAGGTCGGCCACCTGGATGACATCCTGAGCGGTCAGGGGGTCGCGCTCGACGCCGTGATCGCGCTGGATGTGCCCCGTGAAGAGTCGATCTCTCGTATCGCCCTGCGCGCGCAGGAGCAGGGACGCGAGGACGACACCCCGGAAGCCATCGCGCATCGCCTGGACATCTACGAGCGCGAGACGGCGCCGATCCTCGCCGTGTACGAGGAGCGCGGGGTGGTGGACACCATCGATGGCGTCGGCACGCTCGATGAGATCACCGAGCGCATCTTCGCAGCGCTGGCCGCTCGCGGTCTCGCGCCCGTCGCGGTCTGATGCGGCTCTTTCCCCGTTCGCAGTACAAGACGCCCGCCCAGCTGCGCCAGATGGTCGTGGCTGGGCGGATCACCTGCGCCATGCTGGACGCGGTCGCCGCGACCATCCGGCCCGGCATCACCACCCTCGACCTCGACGCAGCCGCGGAAGCGGAGATGCTCCGGCACGGGGCGAAGAGCAACTTCAAGATGGTGAAGGGGTATCACCACACGACGTGCGTGTCGGTGAACGAGCAGGTCGTGCACGGCATCCCCGGGTCCCTGGTTCTGCAGCCGGGCGACATCGTCTCGGTCGACGTGGGGGCGGAGTTCGACGGATGGAACGGCGATTCCGCCCGGACGTTCGTCATTCCCGACCCGTCGCGCCCGGAGCTCGTCGCTCATCGCGAGGAGCTCTCGCGGGTGACGGAGGCTTCGATGTGGGCGGGAATTGCCGCCATGGCGACGGCAGCGCACACACGCGACATCGGTGTGGCGATCGAGAAGTACATCGTCGAGCATCCCCTGTCGGAGCACGGCCGTCCGGCCGGCATCCTTCGTGACTTCGTCGGGCACGGCATCGGGCGCAAGATGCACGAGAAGCCGAGCATCTTCAACTACGAGACCGGCGGTCTCGGCGCCGAGATCGAGCCGGGACTGTGCGTGGCGATCGAGCCGATGATGACCGCAGGCACCGAGCAGGTCGTGGTCGAAGAGGACGATTGGACCATCAGCACCACAGACGGCTCGATGGGATCGCACTGGGAGCACTCCGTCGCCGTTCACGACGGCGGCATCTGGGTGCTCACGGCGGCAGATGGCGGGGCGGCGGGCCTTGCCCCCTTCGGTGTGGTGCCGGTTCCGGTTCCCTGAGCGTTACGTCATCGTTCCCTCTCACACCGCAGGCTCAGGCAGGTGCAGGGCAAAATGGATTCCAGCGCATTGAATGCGGCTCCGCTCTGGAGCCCACGGCCCTGAACAGAGGAAGACATGGCGAAGGCTGCTGCCCGCAAGACGAACTGGTTCGCAATCTGGACCAGCGTGATCGTCGCTGTCATCGTGATCGGCGCCGGAGTGGCCGTCGTCGTCGGTAACAGCGTCGCGACGAGCTCCGGTACGGCACCGGCCGCCTCGAACCTCGACAAGGACACCGGCGCCCTGCTGTTCGGCGAGGGCGAGAACCGCGTGGAGACGTACGTCGACTTCCAGTGCCCGGCGTGCAACCAGTTCGAGGGCGCTTACGGTGAGCAGCTTGCTGAGCTCGCCGACAACAACGACATCACCCTCGCGGTGCACCCGGTCGCGATTCTGGATCGCTTCTCGATGGGCACCAACTACTCCAGCCGCTCGGCGAACGCCTATTACTGCGTGGCGGACACCGACAGCTCGAAGCTGCAGGACTTCGCCACCACGCTGTTCGCCAACCAGCCCGCCGAGAACACCGAGGGACTCACCGATGATCAGCTCGTCGGCTTCGCGAAGGACCTGGGCGTGGACATCGCGACCTGCCAGCAGGAGGCGAAGTTCTCCAAGTACGTGACGTGGTCGACGAAGAAGCTGCCGACCAACCCGGCGACGGGATCCAGTGCGACGCCGACCATCGTGATCGACGGCGAGTACCAGCAGCTCGCGACCATCGGAGCATCGGCCACCTTCTTCACCGACAAGTTCGGTGCGGCCACGCCGACCGAGTCCCCGGCACCGGACGCGTCGGCCTCGCCGGAGTCCTCCAGCACTGCCACGCCGCCGACCGCGGCCAAGTAACTCATCCCGGCGCTTTGCGCGTGAAGAACGGGTCCGCGCCATCGGCGCGGGCCCGTTCTTCACGCGTCTGGGCGTAGGGTGAGGACACCTGAACGAAGGAGAATCATGACGTCTCCCACGCTGTATCTGTGGTTCCCCGGCACGGCCAGCGATGCACTCGACTTCTACCAGTCCGTCTTCGGCGGAGAGGTCACCCGGTACTCATATGCCGACTTCAACCGCGTTGACGGCCCGTCAGATGCTGTAGCGCACGGCCAGCTGGTCGGAGCCGTGACCATCTACGCCACGGACGCCACGGGGGAGGAGGACGCCCTCGACATGCGCGGCGCGGCCATCGCGCTGCTCGGCACAGCCGATCCGGCCACTCTCACGCGCTGGTTCGATCAGCTGGCGAAGGGTGGGACCGTGCTGGATCCGCTGCACGCGACGGCGTGGGGGTCACACGACGGTCAGGTACGGGACCGGTGGGGTGTCCGGTGGCTCATCGGTTATGAGGGCGATGCTCCGGAGCTCACCCCGTGATGGCGGCAAGTTCCGTCGCGAACCAGCGAACGTAGCGATCCCACGGGTCACGGTTACCGCGAAGCCGGAGGGCGTGCGCTCTGAGCGTCTCGTCGGCGGAGAACCACTCGCCCCCGAGGCGCAGCGGCGCGAACTGCTCGTGCCGTTCCCGCTCGAGGATCCGGTCGCCGCGTTCGAACGCCAGCAGTTCCTCGTGCGTGATCGCGGCCAGCCGCTGGCGCGGATTCGCGCTGGTGCCGATCTTGATGCGGTCCCGCCAGCGCAGGTAGTAGACCACGTCGACGCGCGGGGGAGGGAGGTCAGGGTCAGGGGCATCGCCGAACCGCCAGCCGCAGCGGGCGCACCGGAGCGAGCCGTCGGCGCGTTCCGAACGCCGCCCGCGGCACAACAGGCAGGGCGCGGGCAGCTTGGGCATGCGCTCACGCTACGCCCCGTCTCGGACATCGCCGATCCGCACCGATGCCCCCGCCCGTCCGAACCGACTCAGCGGCCGGCCCCGGCGGAGGGGCGCCGCTGTCGTGTTCACCCTGTACATCGGCGGTCCGGTCGTCCTGGTGGCGCCCGTCGTCCGCGGACGGCGCCACAGCGGTCGTGGCGAGATTCTCGGGAAGCGCTCGACGCGGCGTGTGCCCGGAATCAGATCCGCGACCGCCGCGCGAGAAGCCCCTTCGCCTGCGGGTCGGCTGGGAGAGCGCCGAGGGATCTGGCGACACCCGGCATCAAGCGATATATCGGTATATATCGCTTGATGCGCCGACGTCATCGGCGCGAAGGAGGACGATCATGAACGCGAGCAACTCGATGCCCGGATTCGGCAACCCGATGAACGGTCTGTGGGATGCGATGGAGCAGCTGCGTGACGGCTTCGAGCGCCGGTTCGCGCCGCCGCGGATGGCGCGCGGCGACGTCCGCGCGGCGATTCTGGCGCTGCTCGCCGAACAGCCGATGCACGGCTACCAGATCATCCAGGAGATCGCGGATCGCAGCGACGGCGCGTGGAAGCCGAGCCCGGGGTCCGTCTACCCCACGCTGCAGTTGCTGGCCGATGAAGGCCTGATCGAAGCCGACGAGGCGGAGGGCCGCAAGACGTACTCGCTCACCGACGCCGGACGTGAAGCAGCGGAGGCGAGCGAGGGCGCAGCGCCATGGGAGGGCTCGACGGCCTCGTCCGGTAGCTCTCACCACCTGGCATTGCCGAAAGCCGGTGCAAAGCTGGCGCAGGCCGCCGCTCAGGTCGGCCGCGACGGCAGCCCCGCTCAGGTCGAGGCGGCGATCGCCGTGCTGGAAGACGCCCGGCGCAAGCTCTACGCGATCCTCGCGCAGGAGTGATGGCCGAGGACCGGCGCGATCCTCCCGCAGGATCCGCCGCGGACGCGGTGATGCAGCAGCTCGGTGTGGTGAGCACGGCGACACCGGTGCCTCCGTCGCGCGTTGATCCGGCCTTGCGCGGGCGATACCGCCGCATCATGCGCTTCGCCACGCGGGTGCTGGTGCAGTCGTGGTGGTACGAGCTGGTGCTTCCCGCTGTGGGGTTGCGAGCGCTCGCGAATCGCACGCGCACCCGCCGCATGGTGGGCATCGCCCGCCGCTTCCACCCGCTCGCTGTCGAGCTCGGCGGCCTGATGATCAAGGTGGGCCAGTTTCTGTCCTCCCGGCTGGACGTGCTTCCGCCCGAGGTGACGGCCGAGCTCGCGGATCTACAGGACGAGGCGCCGCCGGTGGCGTTCGACGACATCCGCCGCGCGGCGGAGGTGAGCCTGGGTGTGCCGCTGGAGCGCGCCTTCGAACGCCTGGATCCGATCCCGCTCGCCGCCGCGTCGCTCGGTCAGGCCCACCGGGGAGTGCTGCGGGCCGAGGACGCCGAGATCGCGGGCTTCGCGGATGTGGTGGTGAAGATCCAGCGGCCGGGCATCGATCGGATCGTGGACACCGACCTCGCCGCTCTGGCGCGCATCGGACGGATCCTGGCTCGCGTTCGCATGGTGTCGCGCCGTGTCGACGCTCCCGCTCTCGTCGCCGAGTTCGCGGCGGTCAGCCGTGATGAGATCGACTATCTGCACGAGGCCGCCAGCGCGGAGCGTTTTGCGATGGACACCGCGCAACGGCCGGGAATCAGCGGTCCGCGTGTGGCGTGGGAGCGCACCACACGCACCGTGCTGGTGCTGGAGGACGTGTCCGCCATCAAGATCAGCGACGTTCCGGCGCTGCGCGCGGCCGGCATCGACCCGTCGGCCGTCGCCCATGCCTTCGCCACGGCGATGCTGGACCAGGTCTTCCTCGACGGACCCTTCCACGCCGACCCGCATCCGGGCAACGTGTTCGTCACCCCGGACGCGAGCGTCGAGGGCGGATTCCGCCTCACGTTCATCGACTTCGGGATGATGGGTGAGGTCTCCGGCCAGCTGCGCGAGCATCTGCAGGCAGCGGTGATCGCGGTCGTCTCCCGTGACGGGGCCGGTGTCGTGCGCGCCTTCCGCGATGTGGGAATGCTCCTTCCCTCCGCGGACACCGTCGAGCTCGAGCGGGCACTGACGGCACTGTTCGAGCGCTTCGGGGGAATGGGCTTCGCCGAACTGCAGCAGGTGGATCCCCGGGAGTTCCGCGACTTCGCTCGGGAGTTCGGCGACGTCGTGCGAGAGCTCCCGTTCCAGCTCCCGGAGAACTTCCTGCTGCTCATCCGTGCCGTCTCCCTCACGTCGGGCGTCTGCAGCGCACTGGATCCGGCGTTCAACATCTGGAACGCGGCGGAGCCGTATGCGACGGGCCTGATGAGCAGGCAGGCTGGGGGAGCACTGCGGGGTCTCGGAAAGCAGGCGGCGGAGGTGGCGGGCGTGCTGTCACGGCTGCCCCGCCGTGCGGACGAGCTCATCACCACCTTGGAGCAGGGACGGCTGGTGGTGGACACCTCCCGGCTGGAGCGACGGGTGGATCGGCTGGCTCGCCGGGTGATCGCCGTGGTGATCTTCGCCGGGCTGATCATCGGCGGCGCCGTGGTGCACTCCTCCGACGCCGTGCTGGGTGCGGTGCTGATGATCGGATCGGCCCCGGTGGGCGTGTTCGCCCTCTTCGCCCGCTCCCGCTGAGGGGTCTTGCGGGGGCGGCCCGGGCGGAGTGGACTGTGCGCATGAGCGAAGCAAGCGCGCGCGGGCGCATCGTGATCGACCTCTTCAGCACCCTCGACGGTGTCGTGCAGGCACCCGGAGGGCCGGAGGAGGACCCCAGCGACGGATTCCGTTTCGGGGGATGGCAGGCGCCGTTCGAGGATGAGGAGATCGGTGCGGACATCGTCGCCGGACTGCAGTCGATGGACGCGCTCCTGCTGGGCCGGCGCACCTACGACATCTTCGCGGCGTACTGGCCGCATCACGCCGAGGGCCCGGAGGGGATGATCGGCCGCATCATCAATGCGGTGCCGAAATACGTCGCCTCACGGGGGGAGTGGGAGCCCGCCTGGGAGAACACGACGAGGATCGGGAGCGACGTCGCGGCGGAGATCGACGCCCTGCGGGATCGTCACCGCAGCATCCACGTGATCGGCAGCGCCGATCTGGTGCAGACGCTGTTGTCTTCGCAGGTGTACGACGAGCTGAAGCTGTGGACGTATCCCCTCGTGCTGGGCCACGGCAAGCGGGTGTTCCCCGCGGGGAGCACACCGGCGAACCTCCGGCTCCTGGCCCCGGCGACCAGTTCGTCGCGCGGGGTGCTCACCCTCCGGTACGGGCCCGTGGACCTCGCGCCGCAGACCGGGACCGTCGGCGAATAGCGACGCGGTGTCCGTGCCCCGTGCCAGGATGTCCGCATGCACACCACGAACTACGTCGACACCTTCATCGCCGTAGCGCCCGACAGCCGCGCCGTGGCGGCAGAGGCTCCGCCGAGCGATCCCGACAACCCCAGCATCGCGGCCCGGCAGTTCGCGCTGTTGCACGAGCATCCGTATGAGTTCACCTCGGACGATGTGATCTTCACCGTCTATGCCGATCGTGCGGGTATCGCCGAAGAGGATCGCGAACGCGCACGCGAGGAGTTCTTCTCCCGGGGGCAGGCCTGCCTGCGCTCGAGTGCTCTCGGGAAGCGCTACGGCTGGGGCACCCATCACGACGCGCAGGGTCGCGTGGCGCTCGTGCCGATGGGAAGCGACGAATACGCCGAACTGTCGACCTCGCCGCAGCTCAGGCAGACCGCGGCGATGAGGTCGCGTCGCGGCTGAGCGTCACCCTCCGGTGAGGAAGGCCCGCACGACGCTCGAGATGCGCGCGTGCGCCTCGTCAGCCGGCATCGTCGGCGTCCCGTCGCCCGCCTGCGGTCCGTAGGCGCCGAAGGAGGCGTGGCTGCCGCCGTCGAGCACGAAGGCCGCGGCATCCGCGGGCAGCAGCGGCCAGGCGGCTTCGATCTTCGCGGGAGTCGACAGCCCGTCCGCGGTGCCCGAGATGCTGAGCACGTCGTACCCGGTCTGGGAGATGTCGTCGGAGCAGTAGCTGGCGAACAAGATCAGACGCTCGACGCCGGCGCTCCCGACCAGCTGGCATGCCTTCACACCGCCGAGCGAGTGGCCACCCACCGCCCAGTCCGACACTTCGGGAACCAGCTCGGTGAAGCGCGACAGCGGACGCAGATCGAGGATCGCGAGGTTCAGCGGGGGCTTGGTGATCACGACGGTGGTGCCGTCGTCCACCAGAGCCTGGAACGTCGCGGCGTATGCCTCGGGCGCGACCTTCGCGCCCGGGATGAACACCAGACCTGTGCCATCGGAGGCGTCGGTGGGGCGCATCACCCAGGCTGTCCCCTCGTCGGCCAGCTCGATGCCGGAGTCGGCGCGAACAGCGGCGAGAGGATCGGGCTGTGCCGCCATCACACCCGTGTTCGCCCAGATCAGGAAGCCGGCGCCGGCGCCCACGAGGAGGGCGAGGATACCGCCGGCTCCCCAGGCGAGTACCCGCCGAACGCGGTGCGGGCGTGAGGAACGCGGGGCGAGGCGCGCGTCGCGGCGCGACGCGCGTCGCTCCGCTGCCGTCCCGGATTCGACCGCAGCGTCAGCGGACGTGGGGGCGGCGTCGGGTGCGGACGAGGCGGGATCGGGTGCGCTCACTCCTCCAGCGTAGACGCGCGGGAGGAGTGAGCGCGGAGGAGATCAGAAGTTCTCCCAGGTGAGCTTCCACTTCTCATCGGACATGTCGACGAGCACGCGGTAGAAGTCGGGGGCGCCGTACACCTCGCACGGTGCGGTGGCGCCGTCCTTCGTGCAGGTGGCTGCGAAGTCCACCGACCCGAAGTCGGTCACCTCCACGCCCACCGTGTCGTAGGAGATGGTGATCGTGGGATCGGCGAGATCGCTGAGCGAGTCCTCATCCATGCTGCGGGTGATGCCGTTCTCGGCCAGGGTCTCTCCGGACGCGGACTCGAGCGAGAGCCCGCAGCCCGCCGCGATCGTCTTCTCCTCCAGGCAAGCCGTGACCGCATCGCTCACGGCCTTGATCACCTTGGCGCGAGCTTCATCGGTGAGCTGGACGTCGCTGGCGCGCGGTAGCTCCGCGTTGAGCGGAGTGACCGCGAACTTCCCGTCGCCCGGGAGCGTGAAGTTCTTGTTCACGCTGCTCAGCTGATACATCCCGAAGAACACATCCGCGGTGTCGCCCGTCACCGGCACCCCGTTGAGCTCCAGATCGAACTGGCTGTCGGACAGGTAGAGGCTCTGCACCGCGTTGTAGGAGGCGAGCTTCGCGCGTCCCTTCTTGTCGACGGAGACGAGGAAGTCCTCCGACACGGCGTTGTCGCCCACCATGAAGTCGACCGTGGCGTACCCGCCGTAGCTGGACACGTCACTCGCGTCGACCTCGACATCGGTGATGGGCGAGAGCTCGTTCGAGTACTTCAGCACCTCGTCGGTGAGGAAGGTCTTGTCCAGCCCCGCGGTGTCATCGAGATAACTCAGGGCCTTCTTCGAGTCGGAGGCGATGAGCGCGTCGAAGTACCCCTGAACCGCTTCGGCCGCCGCGGACGACGGGTCGCCGTCGCCGGATCCGTCGACCGGGGTGCCGTTGTGGGCCGCGCCGCGGATCGCACCGATCGCCAGTGCGATGATCACCACAATGATCGCGAGCACCGCGACGCCGCCGACGATCAGCCCGATCAGCAGGCCCTTGCCCTTGGGCTTGTCGGCCACCACGGACGAGCCGTATAGGGGTCCGCTGGGGCCGGTCGGGCCGCCCGGGTAGCCTGCCGGTGCGCCGTAGGGCGGACTGGGCTGATTGGGTGCGCCGTAGGGCGGGGCGGGCTGATTGGGTGCGCCGTAGGGCGGAGTGGGCTGATTGGGTGCGCCGTAGGGCGGGGCGGGCTGATTGGGTGCGCCGTAGGGCGGAGTGGGCTGATTGGGTGCGCCGTAGGGCGGGGCGGGCTGATTGGGTGCGCCGTAGGGCGGGGCGGGCTGATTGGGTGCGCCGTAGGCCGGCGTTGCCTGGTTTGGCGCTCCGTAAGATGCCCCGACCGCGCCACCGGTGTACCCCGGCGCGCCGGAGGGTGGCGTCGGCTCTGCGGGCTCGACGGGAGCCGTCGTGCTCCAGGTGGCGTCCTCGCCCGTCGCCGCGGGAGCTGCCTCCGCAGTCGCGCCGGACGAGTCCGGTTGCGGAACGGACGCCCCCGCCGCGGGCTGGGCCGCACCGTATGCGGGCGGCTGCTGTTCCGGACCCCCGTAGGGGGCGGCCGGCGCATGGTACGTCGGCCCCTGCTCGTAGGCGGGCGGCGGCGTGTAGGTCGGCTGCTGTCCGGAGGACGGCGGCTGCGGTGCCGTCGCCGGCGCGTCCCCGAAATCGATCGTCGGGTCCGGCAGTGGCGTCCCGGACGGATCGGGTGCGTTGTTGTTGGTCGGCTGGTCAGCGCTGTTGTCGCTCATGGCGGGTCCCCCTCAGGACGGGCCGAGCAGCCCGTCGATCGTTGAGGAAGATGGTACAGCGGCTGTCGCGCTCATTCCGAGGGCGAAGTGCTGCCACCCTCGCTCGCGCGCCGACGGCGGTCGAGTTCCTCACGCAGCCGCCACTCCTCGATCTCGCGTTCCAGGTCGGCCATCTGCTGCTCGGTCGTACGTGTATCCACCACCCGCGGGGTCGGGTATCCGGGGCGGTCCGTGGCGCGCTGGGCGCGGGGCGCGGGCATGCGCGCGCTGTCATACTCGCGGCCGAGTATCCACCACAACAGACTTCCGATCAGGGGAAGAAAGATCACGATGAGGATCCAGACGACCTTCGGAAGGTGCTTCACCTTGCTCGAGTCACGCAGGATGATGTCCACCAGGGACGTGACGAACAGCGCCACCGTGAGCAGGGTCATCAACGGGATCATGGTTCTCAATCTATGTGCTGGCCGGGCGGGCGTCGATGGGGTGACGCCTCTGCATGAGAATGTCCTCATGAGGGCTGAACGCCTCACTCTGCGTCAGCAGGAACCGCTCGGGTGGCTGTGGCACGCTGACGGGATGAGTGACCTTCGCGCTGCCCGACCGCGACCTGCGGTGTGGATTCCGGTCGCCCTCGCCGTCGTCCTCGTGGTCGCGGTCGTGGGCGTCCTCGTGCGGGACAGCGCGGCGGTGAACGATGCGGAGCTCTCCTTCCTGCACGACCTCAGCGCGATGCACACCTCGCTGCTCACGCCGATCGCGCTGGCCATCAACATTGGGTTCGGGCCGGTGGGCGCGGTGATCATCTCGCTCATCGTCGCCGTGGTGATCGGGATGAGCGCACGGGCGGCGTGGCCTGCGGTGCGATTCGGACTGCTGGTGGCCGTGCCCTGGCTCGTGGTCGACGTCATCAAGGCGGTGGTCTCCCGGCCGCGGCCGGATGCCGGCGTTCTGGTGGAGCAGCTCATCCGCGAGCCCGCGTCGGCCAGCTATCCCAGTGGTCACACCGCATTCGCCGCCGCACTAGGGGTCGCTCTGGTATGGACGGTGGTGAGCCGGACCCACCGTGCGGCACCGGTCGTCGTCGCCGCCGCGGTCGCCGCCGTGCTGGCTCTGGTGACTGCGTGGTCGCGCATGTACCTCGGGGTGCATCACCCCACGGACGTGACCGCGTCGCTGCTCGTGGTGCCCGTGGTCTCGACCGCGGTGTTCGCCGTCGCCGAGCGCGTGGTCCCAGCGCGCGGACCGCGCTCCGTGGCCGCTGCGGACGACCCACTGTGATGACCGCCGGTGACTTCACGATCTGCTGTTCCCCAGGTGGGGGATGCATAATGAGGGACATTCAGTCGTTCCGCGGTCGCGCGAAACGACGGGGCGATCTGGTGATCGCCCGCTTGGACTGCTGCCGTCGTCGTGGGGGCGATCGCAGCAGCAGCGGTAACGCTGCAGGCGCCGGAGCTCATCGAGACCGCGCGGGGTGGTCGTCAACGCCGGGGGGCACAAGACGACCACCCCACTTCCGGCCACGTCCCCGCAACGCTTGGAAGGAGCCGGCATGACCTCGACCCGTGCGGATCGGCACCCTGAGCACGGCGACGGCACAGTACCGGAGCCCGAGCTGTCCGAGTCGGGGAGCAACGTCACGACCTTCTCCCTCGACGGGCGGGAGCTGATCGCCGAAGAGCTGGCCGGACCGGAGTCGCTCACCTTCATCGTGGTCCACGGCTTCGGCCTCGGTCGCTCCGCCTACATCGAGATCGCGCACGGCCTGACAGCCGCCGGACGCGTGATCGCGCTCGACCTGCCGGGGTTCGGAGAAGCGCCCGAGCCGGCGCGGACGCCCACCATGGAAGAACTCGGTGACCTGGTTGCCGCGTTCGTCAGCGACCGCGCACTCGAGAACGTCGTCCTCATCGGCCACTCGATGGGCACGCAGATCGTGGCTGAGGCGGTCGCCCGTCATCCCGGGTCCGCGGTGACCGCAGCCGTTCTCGTCGCACCCACCACCGACTCCGGCGCTCGCGGACTCCTGCGGCAGACGCTGCGTCTGGCGCGGGACATCGTCGCGGCCCACCCGCTCACGTTCTACCGGGGCGCGGCGGAGTATCTGAAGGCGGGGCCGCACCTGATGCGCAAGGCACGGGCTACGGTCGTGCACCGGCCCGAAGCGACATACCCGCGCATGGAGATCCCGGTGCTCGTGCTGCGCGGGGCGAACGACCACGTCGTGCCGAAGAAGTGGAGCGAGAAAGTGCTCGCCCTCCTCCCGGACGGCGCGCTCACCGAGCTTCCGGGTCGCGGGCATGCCGCGCTGATCGTGCGACCGGAGGCGTCGGTCATCCGCATCGAGCAGTTCCTGCTGGAGCGCAAGCTGCGATGATCGCTGGTCAGCTCCGGGGGGAGAGGATGCCGGAGCGCTCCGGGTGGTCACGGAACCAGTCCGCCACATACCAGCACACCGGAAGCACCACGCGGTCGCCCTCGGCCTCCAGTTCCGCCACGGCCCGGTCGACCAGCACCGCCGCATAGGCGTGACCGCGATGCGCGGGGACCGTGTACGCCCGTGTGAGGGCGACGGTGCGCCCGTCGTCGCGATAGTCCAGCACGCTCAGCAGCTCATCGCCGCGGCGCAACGCGAAGCGCGCCGCATCCCGCTCGCGTGCGAACTCCAGATCGGTCATCGGCACAGCGTACGCCTGTCGCCCGCCTGCGGTGGTCCGCTGCGCGTGATACGCAGCGGACCGTCAGCGGAGATCCCCGATCCCACCCTCGTCGACGACCCGGCACGCGGTGATGCGCTGTCCCGGTGCACCTTCACAGGTGCGGTGTGCTGAGCGTGCACCGTGGTGATGGGCTGCTCAGACCCGGACAGTGAGCACATATACCCGTGCTCGTGGGTTGTGTGCCCGCTGCCGTCGACTACCGACTCCGCTCACTCCTCCTGGCTGATGGCTCCCGCCTCGTCCCGGAGGTCGTTCAGCCAGTTGGCCTGCTGGATGCGCCCGTCCAGCTCGCGCAGCCGGCGCGCGACGTCATCCGCGCGGGTGCGAACGACGGCGACATCGAAGGCGGCGATCTGTCGCAGTTCGGAGCGCATCTGGCGAAAGCTCGCGGGGCTCGCGGCGTCGGCTGCGGCGGTCAGCACGGAATGCTGCAGACGCAGCGTGTCCCGGGCGGCCAGCGCCTCGGTCATCGTGCCATCCGTGCCCAGATCGATCGCGGCGTTGGTGGTGTTGATGGCGGAGATCAGCAGCCGCAGCCGCTCCACGCACCTCTCCGCCTCCGCCAGCAGCGCGGTGGCGTCCTCGGCGGGCGGCTCGCCCTCCTGGTACCGCGCGTTCTGAACGATCCGGCTCCGCAGCTGTTCGATCCGCCGCTGCAGATCTGCGCGCAGAGCCAATGCTTCAGCGAGTTTCATGCTCCGACCCTAGCCGCCATGCCGGGGCACTGCCACGCGGTCACAGCTCGCTCATAGCATGTCTCAGTTTGACATGGAAGGACTTGTCTCGTCATAATGCCCACATGACCAACAACGCATATCCTGTGTCCGCCTGGGAGGCGAACGGGAGTGCCGGCATGATGATGGCCGGCCGTGTTGGCATGTGTTGCCGAATGTGCCGCTAAACCTGCAGCTCTCGCTCGGTCCGACTCCACGCTCCAATCTGGCGTGAGACGTGTGGACCCCGCGTCGCCGCTCCGCCCCACACCAGGAGGCTCCGAGCGATGGCGCCGGCCGATGACGGCCCCACCTCGCAGCAAGCTCACTCGCCTTTTCGGCAACCCCTCCAAGGACTCCTCATCATCATGTCGAACCTCGCTTTCATCGATGCACCCGCCCGCACCGCCCCCGTCAGCCAGCCGCACCTGCGTGCCGTCTCCCGCACGGAGAACGTCGTGACCACCGGTCCCTCGCCCCGCGGCTTCGCCCTGTACGTCGGCATCGACGAGCTCAAGGCCGCCGCTGACGGTGTCAGCCTGCCGTTGCTCGTCGACGCCCTTCGCCGCACGCTCGCCGAGCTGTCGCCCTCCGCCGAGACCTACGCCACCGTCGCCCTCGCCCCCACCAGCGCAGGCGGACGCGATGTGGACGTGGTCCGTCTCGCTCTGCACGAGCCGAGCGCCGTCGCACGCAACCGTCCCGCCGCCGCAGAGGACGACGAGGCCAGCCGCGTCATTGTCGACATCTCCCGCAAGCGCGTCGTGATCGACGGTGAGTCCGCCGGGTTCACCTACAAGGAGTTCGAGCTGCTGCAGTACCTGGTGCTGCGCGAGGGGCGCACCATCGAGCGCAGCGAGCTGGTCTCGTCGCTGTGGAGCGCCGGGGATGCTGATGCCCCGGGCGAGCGCACGATCGATGTTCACGTGCGTCGGCTGCGCGCCAAGCTCGGCCGGTACGAGGACATCGTGCGCACCGTGCGCGGCGTGGGTTACCGTTTCGACCGGCACGCCGACGTCGTGATCCGCTACGGCTCGGGCACGCCCTCTCCCGACCGCTTCTGAGCGCGCCGCGGTCGTGCAGGCCGTTGTCGGAGGTGCCGCGTAGCGTGAGCCTATGACCTTCTCGCCGCCGCGGACCCTGCCACGCAGGCCCGTCGCGGACCGGTCCGTACGCGTCCCCCCGCGCGTGGAGACACGCTATCGGCCGGCGCACGAGCTGGACCTGATGCGCACCGTGGGTTTTCATCGGCGTGGCGGAACCGACCCCACCATGCACATTGCGGGCGGAGTGATCTGGCGTGCCTTGCGCACATCGGCTGGACCCGCGGTCCTGGCACTGCGCCAGGGCGCCGACGGCGTCCTGGCTGCCGCGTGGGGGAGCGGCGCGGCGGAGGCGCTGGATACGGTGCCGCGTCTGTGCGGCGCGGAAGATCATCCGGAGCGCTTCGATCCCGGCGACAATCCGCTCATCGCCGAGGCCCACCGGCGCCACCCCGGTCTGCGCATCGGCTCCAGCGAAGGTCTGACCGAGGTCATCGTCAGTGCCGTGCTGGAGCAGAAGGTGACCGCCATGCAGGCATACGGCGCCTGGCGCTCCCTGGTCACGCGGTTCGGTGAGACGGTGCCGTCCCCGGCACCGCGTCCCCTGCGGGTGGCACCCACCTGGGACCAGTGGCGGCGGATCCCATCCTGGGCCTGGCATCGTGCGGGAGTCGAGCCCCCGCAATCGCGCACCATCGTGTCGGCCGCATCCCGCGGATCATCGCTGCTCGACGCGGTGCGCAACGCACCTGATGCAGCCGAACGAGAACGCGTCCTCACCTCGCTGACGGGAGTCGGCCCCTGGACGTCGGCCGAGATACGCATCCGGGCTTTCGGCGATCCCGACGCGGTCAGCGTCGGCGATTTCCACCTGGCCCATCACGTGGGTCATGCTCTGGCCGGCCGACGCACGGATGATGCCGGAATGCTGCGTCTTCTCGCGCCGTGGGCGGGACAGCGTCAGCGCGTGATCCGCCTGATCGGCGTGGCCGGTCTGGGCGAACCGCGGCGAGCACCCCGCCTGCATCCGGAGGATCACCGGGGCCGTTGACGGCGGTACCGATGAATCGGCCCGCGGCTCTTGCCGACGAGACGCCGCGGCTCCACACTGTCCTTCGTGCGCATCAGGTCGGTGCGCGGATGGGAGCCTCCTATGTCCACCCTCAACCCCTATCTCTCGTTCCACGACAATGCGCGCGAGGCGATGGAGTTCTACCAGAGCGTCTTCGGCGGGGACCTGCGGGTGATGACCTTCGCCGACATGGGCGGCATGGGGATGCCCGAGGCCGAACAGGGGCTGGTGATGCACTCCCAGCTCACCACGCCGGACGGGTTCGTCCTGATGGGATCCGACACCCCGAGCCACATGGGATGGGTGGCGCCGGCGGGAATCTCGGTCTCCGTGTCGGGGGCGGACGCCGATTCCCTGCGCAGGTACTGGGACGGCCTCGCCGACGGCGCGACCATCACGCAGCCGCTGGAGAAGGCGCCGTGGGGAGGCGAGTTCGGGATGCTCGTCGATCGCTACGGCATCAGCTGGATGGTCTCCATCGACGACGATTTCTGAGTCTCCGCCGCGCTTCCCGTGACGGTCGGTGCCCGCAGGCGCCGGCCGTTCAGCGTGTCCGGGCTGTTGTCGGCTCGCCGCCGCAGCAATGTCGGAGGCCCCTTCTACGGTGAAGACATGCGAATCCTGCACACCTCTGACTGGCACATCGGGCGTACCTTCCACGGCAACCCGACGCTGGCCGCGCTCGGTGAGGTGCTGGAGGCGCTGGTCGAGCAGGTCCGGGTCAACGAGGTCGATGTCGTCATCGTCGCCGGAGACGTCTTCGATTCGTCGACGCCGGCCGCTCCCGCCTACACCCTGCTCACCGACACGCTGCGCGCACTGGCTGACACAGGCGCATCGGTCATCGTCACCAGCGGAAACCACGACTCGGCGGCACGACTCGGATTCCAGTCGGCACTGCTTCGCGAGGGGATCCACGTGGTCACCGATCCGCTCGCGCTGGATCTTCCGCTCACCATCCGGGACGAGCACGGGGAAGTCGACTTCTACGGCATCCCGTATCTCGAGCCGACCATCGTGCGCAACACGTGGGAAGGGGCCGATCTACGTTCCCAGGCGCAGACGATCGGGCACGCGATGAGCCTCGTTCGTGCCTCCATCCAGCGCCGCGGCGTGAGGTCTGTCGCGATCGCGCACTGCTTCGCCGTCGGGGTGGAAGCCACGCCGGGTGTCGAGCGTGAGGTGCGACAGGGAAGCCTCGACATGGTGCCGTTGTCCGCCTTCGACGGGCCCGACTACGTGGCGCTCGGGCACATCCATGGCCGCCAGCAGCTCTCGGACCGCGTCCGCTACAGCGGCGCCCCGCTGCACTACAGCTTCGGGGAGCGTGACAAGCCGCGCGGCTCGTGGCTGGTGGATCTCGACGCGGAGGGCCTGGCACAGATCGAGTGGCTGCCGCTGCCCGTACCCCGGCGACTCGTCGTGCTGCGGGACACCCTCGAGGCCCTGCTGACCGATCCCGCCTACTCCGGAGTGGAAGACGCCTGGGTGTCGATCGAGTACACCGACCGCACACCGCAGCGGGACACCATGCGGCGACTGCAGCAGCGCTTTCCGTTCTGCGCGGTGGTTGTGCACGTGCCCCACGGTGCGAAGGTCCAGACGACGGCCACCTATCGTGACCGCCTGCGTACTGCCACCTCGGATGAGGAACGCATCGAGGCATTCCTCGTGCATGTCCGGGCGGAGGAGGGGGCCAGTGCGGCGGAACGCGCGCTGATCCGGGAGATCCTGGATGAGCACGCACGCGCCGAGGCGCTGGTATGAGACTCCACCGGCTGGAGATCGAGGGATTCGGCCCTTTTCGCGAACGGCAGTACGTCGACTTCGATGACTTCGCGGCGGATGGTCTCTTCCTGATCTCCGGTCGGACCGGTGCGGGCAAGTCCAGCATCCTGGACGCCATCACCTTCGCACTCTACGGCTCGATCCCGCGCTACTCCAGCGGTGAGAAGCGGCTGCGCAGCGACCACAGCGCACCCGAGGAGCCGACGGAGGTCGTGCTGGAGTTCAGCGCAGGAGAGCACCGCTACCGGGTGATCCGCAATCCGGAGTACCTCAAACCCAAGCAGCGCGGTGAGGGGATGACCACTCAGGCGGCCGCGGTGCAGCTGGCCCGCTGGGAGGATGGCGAGTGGCGCGGGATGTCGGCGCGCGCTCGCGACGTGGGAAACGACCTCGACGAGATCCTGCAGCTGTCCCGGGAGCAGTTCCTGCAGGTGATCCTGCTCGCACAGAACCGTTTTGCCGAGTTTCTGCTCGCCGGCAACGACGAACGGCGCAAAGTGCTGCAGACGCTGTTCGGCACGCGTCGGTTCCAGGACTACGCCGATGCCTTCGAGGCACGCCGACGAGCCGCGGAGGCCGAACTAGCCGGCCGAGGTACTGCGACGGATGCCCGGCTGGACGCGGCGGAGCGGATCATCCGCGATCTCGGTCTCGACGAGGAACCGGCCGGCACGGAGGCCACGCCGACGCCCGATGACGTGGCCGACGCCGGGGCCTCTGCGGCCGTCGAATGGTCGCCCGCGCCGGGTGCGACGGCCACGCCGCTGAGCCGTGCTGAACGTCTGGACGTGATCCGAGAAGCGCTGCCGCGCGCGGAGTACCGCCGAGACGTGGCCGCTGAAGAAGCCCAGCGGCTGGTGGCGGAGCAGGATCGACTCGCGAGCATCGCCGCCGAGCTGGAGGTGCAGCGCCAGGCACAGCGGCGCCGCGACGATACTCGCGTACAACTGGCGCGGGCGGAGTCGGCTGTGCCGGAGATGGAACAGGATCGCGCTCGACTGCTTGTGGCTCAGCGGGCGGAGGAGGCGCGCGCGACCCTGGACGCACTGGCGGCGGCGGAACGTCGGCAGCAGGACTGCGATGCCGCGGTGGTCGCCGCGCGCTCGCGCTGGCAGGTCGTGGCGGACGACGAGGCGAGCGGTGCCGCCTCGGCGGCGGAACAGACGGGGTTGGCAGCCGAAGGCGAAGCACTGCGGGCGACGGCATCGCGGGCGTCGGAGATGCTCGGAGCCCTGGCCCACGCGCACAAGCTCGAGCAGGAGGCCGATGAACTGGCCGCCCAGCAGCGTCGAGCTCACGAGGATCTGACGGGCGCCGACGAGCGGATCGCGCAGCTCACCGCCCGCCTCGCGGACATCCCCGGCGAACTGCAGCGGCTCGGCGAACGGCATACGGAGGCCGTGGCCGCCGCCGCCGCGCTCCCCGCGGCCCGAGCCGAACAGGAGCGTCTGGAAGCGGCCCTCACCGCGGCCCGCCTGGTCGACACGATCCGTCCGGAGCTTCGCAGCGCCGAGGAGGCGCAGGCAGCGGCCTCCGAAGCTCGCACCCGGACGAGCGCCGCACTCACGGAGCTGATGCGTCGCCGCCTCGACGGACACGCGTCCGAGCTCGCCCGCGATCTCCAGGACGGGCAGGCCTGTCCCGTGTGCGGCTCGCTCGATCACCCGGCACCGGCGCCCGATGACGGGACCCCCGTGTCGGAGGCGGACATCACGGCCGCGGAGGACGCCGCGGAGCGCGCCGCGACGGCTGCGCAGGCGGCGACCGACGCCGCACGCACGGTGCGAGACAGGCATTCTGCTGCGCTCGCCGCCGCCGGGGGACACGAGACTGCCGCTCTCCGGGAACTCGCCGCCGCTGCACGCACCGCCCGTGAGACGGCCGATGCGGCGCAAGCGCGTGCTGCCCAGCTCGCCGCGCAGATCCAGAACCTCACCGACGTCCGTAACGAACAGCAGGCCGCACTGGCAGATCTCATGCGGGAGCGGACCGAACTGCAGTCGGTCCGCAACGCCATCGACGAGCGGGCCCGCGCGGCGGTTGAGACGATCACCCAGGCGCGCGCCGGAGCGCACAGCGTGGCGGATCGGATCGTGCGGCTCACCGAGGTCCGAGATGCCGCCACGATCCTGGCGGACGCGCTCGATGACAGCGCCGAGCGGCGGGAGGCGCTCACGGAGGCACGCGCCGTCCTGGCGGACGTGCTCGAGCGCACGGGCATCGAATCGGCGGACGCTGCGCGCGCCGCCCTCCTCCCGCGCGCGGATCGTGACCGTCTCGAGGCGGCGCTGGCCGCCCACGACGCCGCACTCCGGGACCTGCGCGCGGTGCTCTTGCAAGCGGAGCTCGAGATGCTCCCGGAGGAGCCGATCGACGTGCAATCCGCGCACACCGCCGTGGCCGAGGCTCGGGCGGCGGCAGGGAGAGCCGCCGCCGAATCCGCTCGCGCGGAATCGGCCGTCCAGCAATTGGCGCGCGCCACGGAGGACGCCGCGGAAGCGCTCCGGGAGATGGGCGATGCGGAAGCGCAGCGCGCAGTGATCGTCCGCCTCGCCGACACCATCGCCGGTCGCGAGCCCAACACCCGCAAGATGTCCCTGGAGACCTTCGTGCTGGCCGCTGAGCTGGAGGACATCGTCGCTGCCGCCAATCTCCGCCTCGCCGAGATGTCCTCGGGCCGCTACACGCTCGCCCACACCGACGAACGGGCGGCGCGCAACGCCGCGTCAGGCCTGGGAATCGAGGTGGTCGATGCCCACACCGGCCGTTCGCGTCCGGCGACGTCGTTGTCCGGCGGAGAGACCTTCCTGGCGTCCCTGGCACTCGCACTCGGCCTGGCCGAGGTCGTCACCTCGCGAGCGGGCGGGGTGCAGCTGGACACGTTGTTCATCGACGAGGGCTTCGGCTCCCTGGATGTGGAGACGCTCGATGTGGCCATGCGCACACTGGACGAGCTGCGTCAGGGCGGTCGCACCGTCGGGGTGATCAGCCACGTGGAGGCGATGCAGGATCAGATTCCCGCACGGCTGCGCGTGAGCGTACGCTCGGATGGCTCCAGCGTGGTCTCTCGCGAGACCGGTGCCCCGCCCGTCTGACCTCCTCGCCGTCCGGGCCTCTCGCCGTCCGCGCTGCGTGCGCGTCCGAGACCGCACTCCCGTCTGCGCCCGTCTGCGCCCGTGTGCCCGTGTGCCCGTCTCCGCCCATGTGCCCGTGTGCCCGTGTGCCTGTGTGCCCGCCCGTGTGCCCGTGTGCCTGTGTGCTCGGCCCGCCTGTGCCCGCCGGTGTGGGCAAGCGCTCGGGAACGGGCGATACGGTGAGTGCATGAAGTCTTCGCTCGGAACCTGGATCACCGTGATCGTGGCGGTCGTGATCGCCTGGTTCCTCGTGAACGCGTTGTTCTCCCTCGCCTGGCTGATCGCGAAGATCGCCATCGTGGCGATCGTCGCGGTCGTGGTCTACGGCGTGATCCGCACGATCACCGCGCGCCGCGACGGCTGACCGCACGCGGGCCGATGTCCGAACCCCGCGATAGCGTCGTGGGCAGGAGGAAACATGCGAATTGCTGATGGCGGCCGGGTCATCTGGAGTGCGACCGATCTGAAGAAGGCTGCCGACTGCGAATTCGCCTGGGTGCGCGGCATCGACGCGAAGCTTGGGCGCATCGAGGCCATCGAGGAACCGGAAGACGCCATGATGCGTCGTGCCATCGAGCTCGGCCTGGCGCACGAGAAGCGCGTTCTGGCGGACTACCACCGTCGTTTCCCCGGCGCTGTGGTCGAGATCGAGGACGTCAGCCAGGGCGGTGCGGAGGATCGCGATGCGGCCTTCGCGCGTACGCTCGACGCGCTGCGCGGGACGGACGCGCAGGTGGTCTACCAGGGCGCGTTCACCGCCCCCGACTTCATCGGGTTCGCGGACTTCATCGTGCGCACCCCGGACGGCTGGCTCGTCCAGGACACCAAGCTCGCCCGCACAGCGCGCGTGACGGCGCTGATGCAGCTGGTCGCCTACGTCGACCGCCTGGAGGCCGAGGGCATCCCCGTCGCGCCCACCGTCGAGCTCATCCTCGGCACCGGCGAGATCAGCACGCACCGCATCGAGGACATCCGTCCCGTCTTCCGCCTTCGCCGCGAGCGGCTGCGGGCCCTGATCGCGGATCGCCAGGTGGCCGCAGGCACAGCGGTCGAGGCGGTGGCGTGGGCGGATGAGCGCGGCGAGCTGGGCCTCATCGCCTGCGGCCGCTGCGCCACCTGCGAGTCCGAGTCCGTCGCCCACCGGGATCTGCTGCTCGTGGCGGGCATGCGTCCGCAGCAGCGCCGCCGGCTCCGGGCCGCGGGCATCGTCACCATCGACGATCTCGCCGGGGCCGAGCACACCCCCGACGACATCGCGGCCGACGTGTTCCACGCGCTGCGGATCCAGGCGCAGCTTCAGCTGGCCAGCCCCGCCGGAGTGCCGGTGGTGGGGGAGGACGCACCGGCCCACCCGGTTCCCACCTACGAGGTGATCCTTCCCTCAGCGCTGGCCATCCTGCCGCCGGCGGATCCCGGCGACATGTTCTTCGACTTCGAAGGCGACCCCCTGTACACCGAGGGCGCTGGTGAGCACTGGGGGCTCGATTACCTGTTCGGCTGGGTCGATGACGCAGAGACATACTCGGCCATCTGGGCGCACGACTTCGCCGCCGAGCGGGCGGCGCTGGAGACGTTCCTGCGGACGGTCTCGCTGCTTCGTTCACAGCACCCCCAGATGCACATCTACCACTACGCTCCGTACGAGCCCACGCACCTGGCGGCCATGGCCGCCCGTCATGGGTTCGGTGAGGCCGAGGTGGATCGCCTCCTCGCAGAGGGCGTGTTCGTGGATCTGTATCCGATCGTCAAGCGCGCCGTGCGAGTGGGGTCCCGTTCCTACTCCATCAAGAAGCTCGAACCGCTCTACATGGGTGACGAGGTGCGCACTGCCGAAGTGCAGAAGGGTGACGAGTCGATCGAGCGGTACGTCGAGGCGCGCGCTCTCGCGGCAGACGGCCACACCGCAGCGGCGCAGGACATCCTCGACGATCTGGCCGACTACAACCGGTACGACTGCGTGTCCACTCGGCGCCTGCGGGACTGGTTGCGCGCCCGCGCCGCCGAGGCGGGAGTGGAGCCGGGCCAGCAGATCGAAGCGGAGACCAACGCCTACCACCCCTCGGAACGCTCCACCGCGCTGCTGCATGACGCCGAAGCACTCGCCGCACGCACCCCGGGAACGGAGCGCACGGCCGAGGAGACCGCGTTGCGGCTGGCGGCAGCTGCCATCGACTACCACCCGCGGGAGAGCCGCGCCTTCTGGGCGGGGCACTACCTGCGCCTGCGCGAACCGCTCTCCAGCTGGAACCAGGGACGAGACGTGCTCACCGTGGATCCCGCTCGCTCCTTCGTCGCCCAGCCCTGGTATCTGCCGGAGCGAGCCCACTCGCCCCAGCGCGAGGTCATGCTGCGTGGTGAGATCGCCCCGGGCTCGAGTCTGCGCGATGGCTCCGAGGTCTTCACGATCTATGAACGCCCCGTCCCGTTCCCTGCGCTGAAGTCCTCCCGCTGGATCAACGTTCCGGTGCCGGCGCGCATCATCGAGGTCCGCGACGACGGCCTCCTGGTCGCCGAGCGCGGGATGCCCGAGGTGGAGTGGGAGCGCGCGCCGATCGCCGTGGTCCCCGGCCCACCGCCGTCGACGAAGAACATCCAGGAGCGCATCGACCTCTGGGCCGACGGCGTGCTGCGCACCGCGCCCGCTCTGCCGCGCGATGCCGCCACCGATGTGCTGCTGCGCCGGCCGCCGCGCACTCGGTCAGGGCGGCTCACACCGTCCACCGGAGACGACGTCGCCGCTATCGTCGCGAGCATCCGTGACCTCGACTCCAGCTACGTGGCCGTGCAGGGTCCTCCCGGCACCGGGAAGACCTTCGTCGGCTCGCACGTGATCGCCCGTCTCGTTGCAGATCACGGCTATCGCATCGGCGTGGTGGCACAATCGCACGCCGTGGTGGAGAACCTGCTGACCCGCGTGGTGCAGGCGGGGCTTCCGATCGAGCGGGTGGGCAAGGCGAGCGCCGACAAAGACGCCGAGGACGAGCGCTTCACGCCAGTGCCGCGCGACCGCATCGCACAGTTCCGGGAGGAATTCGATCGGGAGGGGTTCGTGATCGGCGGCACCGCGTGGGACTTCTGCAACGGTCGTCGGGTGCCGCCCGGAAGCCTGGATCTGCTCGTCATCGACGAGGCGGGCCAGTACTCCCTCGCCAACACCATCGCCACCTCCGTGGCGGCGCGCGATCTCCTGCTGCTGGGCGACCCACAGCAGCTGCCACAGGTGAGCCAGGGAACGCATCCCGAGCCCGTGGACACCTCGGCACTCGGCTGGGTGATGGACGGCGACGACGTCATCCGGCCGGAGTTCGGCTACTTCCTCGAACACACCTGGCGCATGCGCCCCGAGGTCGCCGACGTGGTCTCCGCGCTGTCCTATGAGGGCAAGCTCACCGCAGCCGCCGCAGCTCTCGAGCGCACGATCGAGGGCATCGAGCCCGGCGTGCACGCCCTCACCGTCGATCATCGCGGCAATACCTCGCACAGCGACGCCGAGGCCGCGCGCGTGGTGGACCTGGTGCAGGACCTGATCGGGCGGGATTTCGATCCCGGTGAGGGCGCCGCTGTGCGTCCGCTCGAGGCGTCCGACATCATCGTGGTCACCCCGTACAACGCCCAGCAGCAGACCGTGCGCGAGGCGCTCGTCGCTGCGGGTTTCGCCGAGACCCCGGTCGGCACGGTGGACAAGTTCCAGGGACAGGAAGCGGCGGTGGCGGTCGTCTCCCTGGCTGCGTCGAGCGCACGTGAAGCTCCGCGTGGCCTGGAGTTCCTCCTGCTGGAGAACCGCCTCAACGTGGCCATCTCCCGCGCACAGGTCGCCGCGTACGTCCTGTACGCGCCCGGCCTGCTCGATGATCTGCCTCGCACACCGGCGGGCGTGGCCCGGCTCTCCGCGTTCACCCGCATGGTCGGTGCTGAGCCTGCCGGCGAGTGACACCGACGGCTCAGCGGCGCGAACCGCTGCCGCGGCGGCACCACTGAGGCGCGTGCCGGTTCGGTTGGGCCTAACCTGCTGATATGTCGATCAACACACCGCTTCGCCGACCCCGCGACGGCCGATGGGTCGGAGGCGTCTGCCTTGGCGTCGCCGAGCACTTCAACCTCGATGTGACGCTCGTGCGCGTGCTCACCGTCCTGCTCGGAGTCTCCCTCATCGCCTACCTCGTCGCCTGGGCGCTGATCCCCTCCGAGTGACGCGGACACATCCCGAAACGCGAATCGCCCCGCTCAGACAGCGGGGCGATTCGTGCAAGAAATCCGGGATCAGACCGTGCCGTACAGGCGATCGCCCGCATCGCCGAGGCCCGGGACGATGTAGCCGTGCTCGTCGAGACGCTCATCCAGCGCACCCAGCACCAGCGTGACATCACGGCCCGCCACCTGCTTCTCGATCGCCGCAACGCCCTCCGGGGCGCCCAGGATGCACACCGCGGTCACGTCCTGCGCACCGCGCTGGAACAGGAAGTCGATGGCGGCACCGAGCGAGCCGCCCGTCGCCAGCATCGGATCCAGCACGAAGCACTGGCGCGCGCTTAGGTCCTCGGGCAGCCGCTCCGCGTAGGTCTGCGGCTCCAGGGTCTCCTCGTTGCGTGCCATGCCGAGGAAGCCGACCTCTGCGGTCGGGATCATCGTAGTCATGCCCTCGAGCATGCCGAGACCGGCGCGGAGGATCGGCACGATGAGCGGACGCGGCTCCGAGATGCGCACACCCGTGGTCGTGGTGACCGGGGTCTGGATCTCGTACGGCGTGACCCGGACGTTCCGTGTGGCCTCGTAGGCCAGCAGCGTCATCAGCTCGCTGGTGAGCTGACGGAACACGGGCGACGGCGTGTTCTTGTCACGCAGCACCGTGAGCTTGTGGGTGATCAAGGGGTGATCGGCGACGTGAACACGCATGAGGTACAGAATATCCGCTCGAACGGTCCCACGCTGTGCGGTCGTCGTGCGCGAGAACGCGCGGGTGCTCAGCGACGGCCGCGGAAGAACTCCTGCAGCAGCGCGACCGCATCGGCCTCGCGGACGCCGCCGACCACTTCGGCACGGACTGGAAGACGGCGGTCGCGCAGCACGTCGTAGACCGAGCCGGCCGCACCCGCCTTGTCATCCCACGCGCCGAAGATGACCCGTGAGACACGCGCCTGCAGCGCGGCGCCGGCGCACATCACGCACGGCTCCATCGTGACCACCAGCGTGGTGTCCTGGAGGTTCCAGGATCCGATCGTGCGGGCCGCCGCGCGCATCGCGACGACCTCCGCATGGCCGGTGGGATCGGCCGTCTCCTCGCGGTCATTTCGTCCGAGGCCCAGCACGTCGCCGTCGCGGCCCAGCACCACGGCGCCCACCGGGATCTCGCCGGCCGCGCCCGCCTCGGCCGCGAGGCCCAGCGCCCGGGCCATCGCGGCGTCCTCTGCCGGGGTCGTGAGCATGTCAGTGCCCGGATGTGCGAGCCAGATCCGGGTTCTCACCGGCCGAGGGGATGGACGATCCCCGCCCCGCGATGCGACGCACCAGCATGACCACGGCCACCACGATCAGACCGATCACGAGCCCCGCAACGGCGGAGATGGCGGTGTCCGCGATCCACACGATCACGCCGCCGAGCGGAGCCAGGGCGTGCTCGACGAGGTGGAGCAGATCCGCCGGCGGGTGGAAGCCGACCTCGCCCAGGTTGGCGATCACGAGGTGACCTCCCACCCACAGCATCGCCACCGTGCCGATGACGCTGATGACGCGGAACACGGCCGGCATCGAGCGGACGATGCGCGTTCCGGTGTGACGCACGCGCTTCTCGTCGCTGCGGACCATCCGCAGGCCGATGTCATCGAGCTTGACCAGGAGCGCAACGGCGCCGTACACGACGCCCGTCATCAGGAGTGCGATGACCACGAGGGCGGCCAGCTCCATCCAGAAACCGAGGTGCTCAGGCAGGTTCGACAGCGAGATCAGCATGATCTCGGTGGACAGGATGAGGTCGGTGCGGATGGCGCCCCACACCAGCTTGTTCTCGTTGCGGTCTTCGGCTTCCTCGTCGCCATGGTGGCCCACACCGAACCACTCCAGCACCTTCTCCGCGCCTTCGAAGCACAGGAACGTCCCACCGATGATCAGCAGCCAGGGCAGGATCCACGGGGCGAACTGGGTCAGCACCAGCGCGATTGGGATGATGATCACGAACTTGTTCGCGATCGAGCCCAGCGCGATCTTTCCCACCACGGGCAGCTCACGGGCGGGCGTGATGCCCTGCACGTACTGCGGGGTGACCGCGGCGTCGTCGATCACGACTCCCGCGGACTTCGCTGACGCCTTCAGCGCCGCGCTCAGGATGTCATCGACGACTGCCAGCAGACCAACGGACATGAATCCCCCTCGAACGCCGTGTGATCGTCCGGCGACCCAGCGATTCTATCGGTCACCCACGTCGGCGGTGGTGAGAGCGATCAGTCCGCCGACTTCAGGACGATGACCTCGGTGGGAGGCCCGCCCACCGGGACGTAGTCGATGCGCGACAGCAGTGCGGCGCGGAAGTCCTCCGGCTCCTCCAGGTGCGGGCAGTGGCCCACGGCGGGGAAGAGCGCGTCGAGGACGTGACCACCCGCGGCCGAGTACGCGTCGAGCACGTCCTTGGTCTGCGTCACCATCGGCTGTGCGGGGGCGGCATCCTCGCCCGGCCAGCCGTCGATGTCACCGTTGCGTCCTCGCACGTTGGTGTCGAAGGCGGATTCGTCTGAGATGATGATGTCGCGTCCGCCGTGCACCCACAGGATCGGGGGCTTGTGCGGCAGATCGACGATGGCGGAGACGTCGAAGTACCGCGGAGACAGCGCATTGAGCACGCCCGTGGTGCCCGGTGCGAATCCGGGCCATGAGGACGACGGGCTCGTGGCGCCGGGGAACGCGTCATCGCCCACCGCCGTGGTGAGCATCGACTCGACCCAGACGTCCTCGTTGCGCGAGACGTAGCCGGTGGCGAGGAAGACCGAGCGGAACACGGACCGCGGTGACGTGGCCACCTCCGCCGTCTCGTCCTCCTCGGCGATCCGGGCGACGAAGTCGGGATCGGCCACGCCCGCTCCCGTCCCGGCGGCGTCCTCTGTGAGGAGCGAGCCGTCGCGGCGGGTGCCCCCGAAACCATACGGGGAGACCGGGGATTCCAGCGTCAGCGACAGCACCGGGTGATCGAGCGCGTACTGCAGGACGACACCGCCGCCCAGACCCCAGCCCACCAGGTGCACGGCGCCGAGCTGCAGCGCCTGGAGAGCATCGTGAAGGTCATCGGCGAAGTCGCGGACACCGCGTGTCGCATCCACGCCGAGGCGTTCGGAGCGGCCGTGGCCGCGCAGGTCCACGGCGATGAGCCGGAGATCGCGGGGGAGGGCGAGCATCGTCTTCTGCCACATCTCCGCGGAGCCGACCACGTTGTGCACGAAGACGATCGTCCGGTCCGCTGGTGCATCCGGCGAGTCCCCGGCGCGCTCGAGCACTCCGACGGCCAGGCGGGGCGTCTGCACCACTCGGGCTGTGATTCCGTCGAAGAGCGTCATGATCATCCTTTGCTCGCCGCGCTTCGCTGCGCGTTTGCCATCGGTTCTCTGATGATAAGCACGCCACCTGGACGGGCGGGGTGCATCGGCTGCGGGTCGCGAGCTCAACCTCGTCCGCGGGGCGGGAGACGTATCGTCGCCGGCTCGGAGACCGGCCCAGGAATGCGACATCGTGACGGGACGCGGGCCGGTCCTCGCCCGCTGCTCCGACGTAGGATGGCGGCATGAGCGCACCGGTTCCGTCCCCGTCCATCGCGATCCTCGGAGCAGGCTCGATGGGCGGTGCGATCCTGCAGGGCCTCGTCGCCGGGGGCGTCCGCGGGATCAGCGTGACGAACCGCACGGCGGACAAGGCCGCAGCGCTTGCCGAACTCGACGGGGTGCACTCCATCGCGCTCGCGGACCAGCCTGACGGGAACCGGACCGCCGCACGCGGTGCGCAGATCGTCGTGATCGGCGTCAAGCCGGCCATGGTGGCCGACCTCCTGCGCGAGATCGCCGACGATCTGGATCCCGACGCCGTGGTGGTGAGCCTCGCGGCAGGCACCACGATCGCCACCATGGAACAGGCGCTTGGAGGCACCCGTCGCATCCTCCGCGCCATGCCGAACACCCCCGCGGTGGTTGGCAAGGCCGTCACCGGCATCGCCGCGAACGCCCACGCCTCGGCCCAGGACGTCGCCGCCGTACGCCGGCTGTTCGAGTACGTCGGCACGGTCATCGAGACCGACGAAGCGGGAATCGACCCTCTGTCGACGATCTCCGGATCCGGACCCGCGTACGTCTTCCTGCTCATCGAGGAGTTCACGAAGGCCGCGGTCGGCAAGGGGTTCAGTCAGGCCGATGCCCGTGTCATGGCCGAGCAGACCTTCATCGGGGCGGCGGCACTGCTCGACGCGAGCGGCGAGGATCCCGCGGAGCTTCGCCGGCGCGTGACCAGCCCGAAGGGCACCACCGAACGCGCCGTGGGGGTCCTGCAGGAGGCGCGCCTCGACGAGGTGTTCGTCCGTGCCACGGACGCCGCGCTGGCGCGTGCGAAGGAGCTCGCGGCCGGAGCGTGAGCGGCGGCCGCGTCAGCGGTCGAGCCCCGCGAACCGCTCGATGTCCGAGTTGGTGCCCGACACGATGATCAGGTCGTGGTTGGTCACCACCGTGGCGGCCTCCGCGTAGCGGAACGGCTTGCCGGGGCTCTTCACCCCGACCACGGTCACGTTGTACTTGCTGCGGACACCCGACTCCATCAGGGGCACGCCACGGATGAAACGGGGCGGATACATCTTCGCCAGCACGAAGTCGTCGTCGAAGCGGATGAAGTCCAGCATGCGGCCCGAGACCAGGTGCGCGACGCGCTCTCCGGCCTCGCGCTCCGGGTAGATCACGTGGTTCGCACCGACGCGGGCGAGGATCTTGCCGTGCGCCTGGGAGACGGCCTTCGCCCAGATCTGCGGCACCTTGAGGTCTACGAGGTTCGCGGTGATCAGCACGGATGCCTCGATGGATGAGCCCACCGCCACCACGGCCACCTGGAAGTCCTGCGCGCCGATCTGCTTCAGCGCCTCGAGGTTTCGGGCATCCGTCTGCACGGCGTGCGTGACGCGCTCGGACCACTTCTGCACCAGTTCGAGGTTGTCGTCGATGGCGAGCACTTCGCGATCCAGCCGGTCCAGTTCGCCGGCGCACGCGGCGCCGAAGCGGCCGAGGCCGATCACGAGGACGGGAGCATCGCTCCGGATCCGTTCAACCAACGATGGGCCTTTCCACGGGCAGCGAGTACAGCTGCGTCTTCGATGAGGCGGCGACCGCCGCGGCGAGAGTCACTGTACCAACGCGGCCCATGAACATGGTGGCCGCCAGCACGTACACGCCGGCATCCGGCAGGTTCTCCGCGATACCCGTGGAAAGTCCCACGGTGGCGAATCCGGAGATCACGTCGAACAGGACGTGCTCGACGGGCGCCTTCGTGATCTGGGTCAGGATGATCGTGGAGGCGGCCACGATGGTCGCGCCCCACGCCACGACCGACAGCGCCACCCGCTGCACGTCCGAGGGGATCCTGCGCCCGAAGGCCTGCACGCTCGGGCGTCCCTTCGCCTCGGAGAACACGGCGAGGGCGAGCACGGCGAGGGTCGTCACCTTGATGCCGCCGGCGGTGGAGGCCGAACCTCCGCCGACGAACATCAGCATCGATGCGACGAGCAGCGACGATCCGTGCAGTTCGCCTGGATCCACCACGGAGAAGCCGCCGGAGCGCGTCATCGCGGACATGAAGAACGCCTGGAACGTGGTGTTGCCGGCGTCCATCGACCCGAATGTGGCGGGGTTGTCGTATTCCAGGATCAGGAACATCGCGGCGCCGGCGAAGAACAGGATCACCGTGGTGATGAGGGTGAGCTTCGCGTGCAGCGACCACTTGCGGTAATGCCAGCGCTGCTTGGCGAGCGTGAAGATGACGGGGAAGCCGATCGATCCGAGGAAGACTCCCAGCATCAGCACGAACAGGATCGCGTGGTCGTCGGCGAACGGGGTGAGGCCGCCGGCGTTGGGTGTGAAGCCGGTGTTGGTGAACGCCATCGCGCCGTAGTACGGCGCCTCCCAGAGGGCGATCAGGGGATCGACGCCCGCGATCACCAGCAGCGGGTACAGGATGATCGCGAGGCTCACCTCGATGATGAGCGTCGAGATCGCGACGGTCAGCAGCAGCGAGCCGACCTCTCCCAGACGCACGGTCTGTCCCTCGTTCACCGGACCGCCGTGCACGCGCAGCGGGTTGCTGTCGCCCGCTGCGATCAGCTTCGCCCGCAGGCCGAGGCGCTTGGAGATCACCAGACCGAGGATCGACGCCAGCGTCAGTACGCCGAGGGCTCCCACCTGGACGCCGATGAACACCAGCGCATTGCCGAAGGGCGACCAGTGCGAGTCCATGTCGACGGTCGCGAGTCCCGTCACGCAGATCGTCGACACGGCGGTGAAGAGCGCGTCGGCGAGCGAGGTCCGCTGGCCGGTGGCACTGGCCGCCGGCAGGGAGAACAGCACGGTGAACAGCGCGATGAGCGAGACGAAGATCACGACGGCGAATCGAGCGGGCGATTCCGTGGTGGTGTCGCGCAGCTTCACTCCCAGTCGCTGGATCCATGATCCCGGCTCCTGAGGTATCAGCCGACGTGCGGACACGCGTGGCATCTGGCTCCCTCTTCCCGATTCCGGCCGTCCGTCATGGTACTCCGGTCTGGTCCTGACTACCCTAAACACATGGCCGACATCTTCGACGTGATCGCCGACAGCACCAGGAGAGAGATTCTCCGGCTGTTGCTGGACCGATCCGACGCCCCCGGATACGACGGGACGAGCGTCTCCCAGATCGTCGCGGACCTCGGGATCAGCCAACCGACCGTCTCGAAGCACCTGAAGGTGCTGCGCGACGCGGGGCTCGTCACCGTCCGCGAGGAGGGCCAGCACCGCTTCTACAGCCTCGACATCGTGCCGATGGAGGAGATCGAGGACTGGCTGATGCCGTTCATCGACGCCCACGACGACCAGGTCGTGGCTGCCCTCCCGGAGGGTGCGGTGCACGCCGCCGACTTCGTGGGACGCACGGCCGCGGCCATCACGCACGCGGTGACTTCGACGTTCCGCAAGCGCCCGTCTCGCTGATCGGTTCCGACCGCGGACATGGCGACGGGCGGGGAGCTCAGCTCACCCGCCCGTCGCATCGGTCCCGACAACCGCGAGGCTCGCACTCGATGCCGCGGATTCAGTCCCGTGTCTCCGCGATCGGACCGGATTGGTGCGGTGAAAGGGGGAGAACGTCGCACCCGTCCGGTCATCGAGAGCTTCTGCGAGCCCCGATGACACCCAGTAAACGACACCGGTCTGAAATGCGGCGCAGAGGGCCCTATGCGTCCGCTGAGGATCTCTGGTTGTGATCACAGTTCGCAGAAACCACACCGGTCACAGGAGTCACGCTGGACTCGGATGTTTACATCCTTCTCAGGAAAGCCATAGGCTGTGCAGGTTCGGAAGGAGGGGTTTCGTGTCCGATTACTCTGATGTGCGCTTCCTCACGGTGGCAGAGGTCGCCGAGCTCGCGCGCGTGTCGAAGATGACCGTGTACCGCATGGTGCACGCCGGTGAGCTGCCGGCCGTTCGGTTCGGCCGCTCCTACCGTGTGCCCGAGTCCGCGGTGGCTCAGCTGCTGCAACGGCCCATCTCGGACGTGGGCTGAACGAGTCGACTCCCGGCATCCTGTAGACTGTCGCGAGGCAATTTTTCATCTGCCCGTTCCCGGGTGAACGCACGTGTTCGCCCAGCCCCGATCTAGTGAGGTTTCCGTGGGTTCTGTCATCAAGAAGCGCCGCAAGCGCATGGCGAAGAAGAAGCACCGCAAGCTGCTTCGCAAGACTCGCCACCAGCGCCGCAACAAGAAGTGAGCGGCAAGGCCCGGCGGGCCTGACACCGAGCGCCTGTCTTCGGACGGGCGCTTCGTGTTTCTCCCCGAACGATCACGGAGGACGAATGGACCAGTCAGCACAGCCGACACTGCGCATCCTCGTGGTGGGCGGCGTGGCGGCAGGCATGAGCTTCGCCGCGCGTGCCCGGCGCCTGGATGAGAGCGCCGAGATCGTGGTGTTCGAGCGCGGCCAGCATCCGAGCTTCGCCAATTGCGGGCTGCCCTACTACGTGTCGGGTGAGATCGAGCAGCGCGACGCCCTGCTCGTGCAGACGCCGCAATCGCTGCGCGACGCGCTCGACATCGACGTGCGTGTCGGGCACGACGTCGTCGCTGTCGATGCCGGTGCCCGAACGATCACCGTGCGCTCGGCGGCGGGGGAGAGCGTCGAGCACTACGACCGGCTGATGCTGGCACCCGGTGCGGCCTCGCTGATGCCGGAGATCGCCGGGGTCGATGCTCCGCAGGTTTCTCTGCTTCGCACGGTGGAGGACGCCGTTGCGCTTCGCGAGCGTGCCGGCACCGGGCCGGTCGTTGTCGTGGGCGGCGGGTACATCGGCCTGGAGGCGGCGGAGGCCTTCCGGCTGCGCGGCGACGAGGTGCACGTGATCCAGCGCGGTCCCCACGTGCTCAGCAGGCTGGAGCCGGAGCTGGCGAGCCTGGTGACCGGCGAACTGCAGCGCGGGGGCGTGTCCGTGCACTCGGGAGTCACCGTCGTGGCGATCGAAGACCAGGGCGATCAGGCCGACGTCGTCCTGAGCGACGGAGCCCGGCTTTCGGCGCGCACCGTGCTGGTTGCCGCGGGAACCCGTCCCGACACGGATTTCCTGGACGGCGCGGTGCCGCTCACCCCCGCCGGCTTCATCGCCGTCGACGCGCACGGTGCCACCTCGGTTCCCGGCATCTGGGCCGCCGGTGACGCGACAAGTGTCGCCGATCCGCTCACGGGCGGAGATCTGGTTGCTGCACTGGCCGGTCCCGCCAACCGCAACGGGCGTCTCATCGCCGATGCCATGCTTGGCGGCTCGGGAGCACGTCCGCAGCCGACGCCGCTGCAGACCTCCATCGTGCGCGTGTTCGGGCAGGCGGTGGCGATGACCGGCCGCACCCGGGCCGAGCTCCAGGCCGCAGGCATCGAGCACCACACGCTGCACCTGCACGCCGGATCGCACGCGGGCTACTTCCCGGGCTCGGAGCCGGTGCATCTCGTGGTCCACTTCGCGGTGGGCGACCACCGGATCGCCGCCGGAACCCTTCTCGGCGCCCAGGCGGTGGGACGCGATGGCATCGACAAGCGCATCGACGTGCTGGCCACCGCGATCCGGGCCGGGCTGCACGTCAGCGACCTGATCGACCTGGACCTCGCCTATGCTCCGCCGTACGGCAGCGCGAAGGACCCCATCACGATGGCGGGCCTCGTCGGGGACAACGTGCTCACGGGCACCACGGTGCTGTGGTACCCGTGGGAGCTCGACGCGGCTCGACAAGCCACCCTGATCCTCGACGTCCGGCGCGCCGACGAACGCGCTCGCGGCTTCCTCGCCGGGTCTCTGCACGTCCCGCACACCGAACTGCGCGATCGCATCGACGAAGTGCGAGAAGCGGCCGGCGGGCGCCCGGTCCGCATCCACTGCGCGTCGGGCGTACGCTCGTATCTCGCCCATCGCCAGCTCGTGGCGGCCGGGTTCGACTCCGCGACACTCTCCGGCGGGATGCAGACGCTCCTCGCCTTCCACGGAAAGGGCATCCTCAGCCATGAAGAGCATTGACATCACCGAACTCGAGGGTCGCGGTCTGCCGCTCATCGACGTGCGCGAGACCGACGAGTTCGCGGCCGGTCACGTGCCGGGTGCCGTCAACATCCCGATGTCGGAGATCACCGGGCGACTGGATGAGCTCCCCTCCGGTGCCTTCGATGTGATCTGCCAGGCGGGCGGACGGTCGGCTCGCGTCGTGGAGTACCTCGAAGCCCAGGGCCACGACGCCACGAACATCGACGGCGGCACCGGCGCCTGGATCGCGATGGGCAAGCCCGTCGAGCACTGATCGTCCACACCTTCGACGGCCGGCGGATCCCGTATGCCCGCATCGGCATAGGATGAGACGGTGACCACTCTCACCATCATCGGCAAGCCGGAGTGCCACCTCTGTGATGTGGCTCAGGGAGTCGTCGAGCGGGTCCTCTCGGAGCTTCCGGAGGACGTCGCCGATCGCGTCGAGGTGGTCGAGAAGTCGATTCTCGACGACCCGGCGCTCTATGAGCTGTGGTGGGAGAAGATCCCCGTGGTGCTGATCGACGACTCGCTCCACGCGCACTGGCGTGTGGCCGCAGACCGTCTGCAGTCAGCGCTCATCGCCGCTGACCGCACCCACTCCTGATACGCACTCGGAGGATCCATGACCATCCGTCACATCGTCGCCTGGCAGGTCGCAGCGGATGACGCCGCGCTGAAGGCTGAGCACGCCCGCGGCATCGCCGATCGGCTGCTCGCGCTCGACGGCGTCATCCCCGAGATCCTGTCGATCTCGGCCGGCGCGGAGGCGCTCTACGAGCAGAACTGGGACGTGGCCCTGGTCGCCGACTTCGCGGACCGGGAGGCCCTGGAGCGATACCAGACGCATCCGGCCCATCAGGAGGTCGTCGCCTACGTACGCAGCGTGGTGTCCGGACGCGTCGCGGTCGACTTCGAGGTCTGATCCGCACCCGCCGCGCACGACGAAGGGCCCTGCCGACGATGAACGTCAGCAGGGCCCTTCGTCCCGCTGAGGCGGATCAGGCCTCGAGCTCGACCACCTCGGCGTCTGCGGCATTGCGACGGACTGATTCGATGCCGCCCTGTGCGCCGGACTTCGAGGCGTAGCCCTGGCCGCTGGCGATCACCTCGCCGTTGCTGGCCTTGAGGCGGAAGCGCCACTCGCCGGCCTTGTCTTGGTAGAGCTCGAACTTTCCTGCCATGGGGAACCTCCTGGGGTCGGGCACCGTCCGCAGATCCGGGCGTGCGTTGAAGGGAACATAGCGCTGCGGACCGGTGCGGAGGAAGAGCCCGCGGGTAACGTGACAGCGAATGAACGGTGCGGGTCAGGCCGGTGCGAGCGGTCGGCTGGTGACCGGGTGATCGGACAGCCGCACGCCCACGGCCTCCCCGAACTCGGGGCGGAGCGCGGCGTCGTGCTGCACACGGATCAGCTCACCGGTGTCCGTGCGCACCAGGGTGCGACGGATGCTGCCGAGGAAGGTGCTCTCCTGCACCACGCCCTGCACATCGCCGGAACCGGCCGCTACCAGTGAGAGGTGCTCCGGACGGAGGAACACCTCGACCGCCCCGCTCGCCGGCTCTACGAGGGTGAGCTCCCGGCCCCACACCCGGGCACGAGCGCCGTCGGCTGCGGCCGGAACGATGCTGGAGAGCCCGACGAACGCTGCCGTGAACGCCGTTGCCGGCGCGGAGTACAGCTCCTCCGGGGTACCGATCTGCTCGATGCGGCCGGAGTTCATCACGGCGATCCGGTCGGAGACGGCCAGCGCCTCCTCCTGATCATGCGTCACGAACACGGTGGTGATCCCGAGACGCAGCTGCAGCCGGCGGATTTCGTCGCGCAACTGCACCCGTACCTTGGCATCCAGGGCGGAGAGGGGTTCGTCCAGCAGGAGGACGCGCGGAGCGGTGACGAGTGCACGGGCAAGGGCCACGCGCTGCTGCTGGCCGCCCGAGAGCTGGTGCGGGTACCGGTCCGCGAATCCGCCCAGCCCGACGAGCTCCAGCGCGTCCTGTGCCCGCTGCAGCGCCTCGGCGCGCGCGATCTTGCGCCGGCGCAGACCGTAGGCGGTGTTCTCCCGCACCCGCAGGTGCGGGAACAGCGAGTACGCCTGGAAGACCATGCCGATGTCGCGCTTGTTCACGGGGACGGCGGACACGTCGACACCGTCCATCAGCACCGAGCCGCCGGAGGCGTCTTCGAGCCCGGCGAGCACGCGCAACGCCGTGGTCTTGCCGCAGCCCGATGGCCCCAGCAGCGAGACGAACTCACCCGGTCGGATGCGCAGATCCAGTCCGTGCAGCACCCGGGTGCTGCCGTAGTCCTTCACCACGTCCACCAGATCGACACGAGTGCCGGTGCCGGCGTCCGCGAGCAGCAGGTTGTCGCCGGTGGGCGGGAGATTCAGCGGAGCGTCTGTCATGACCGCGCCTTTCGTGAGCGCCCGCGGGCGGCGAAGCCCAGCGCGAGCAGGAGGAGGAAGCAGAAGGTGAGCGCCAGCAGCGTGAAGATCGCCGAAGCGTACGGGTCGATCTTGCCGACCACCACGAGAGCGGTCTGCAGCACCTGACGGTTGAGGAGGGAGGCGATCGTGAACTCTCCGAGCACCACGGCGATGGAGATCAGCGATGCGGCCAGCAGCCCCGAGCGAAGGTTTGGCACGAGCACGGTGACGAACACGGTGGGCCAGTTCGCGCCGAGAGAACGTGAGGCCTCGGTCAGCGTCCGCAGGTCAACGGCGTCGATCGATGCCTGAATCGAGCGGTACGCGAAAGGCAGCACCGTCACTCCGTACGCGAACGCGAGCGTCCACGCCCCGGTGCCGAGCGTGCGTCCGATCTGCAGGTAGATCGGCGTGAGGCCCACGACCACCACGATGGCGGGGATGGAGATGGGCAGCAGCGCGATGAACTCGAAGACGGCCTTCATCCCCGGGAATCGCAGATTGACAAGGATCATCGTCGGTGCCAGCAGCACGATCACGATCACCACGGTGACCACGGCGAGGACCAGCGAGTTGCCGAGCCCCGCCGTCAGCGGCTTGATCACGGACGGGTTGGCGGCGCTGAAGAGGCTGACCCAGTGATCGAGCGTGAGCGCGCCGTCGGCATCCTGCAGCGTGTACAGCAGGGTGGACACCAGCGGGATCGCGAAGATCACGCCCACCAGGGTGCCGATGATCCAGCGGGTGGCAAGCGTGGGCCCGATGTCCCCGGGCGCGCGGCTCATCGTTGCCACCTCGCCGCTCGTCGCTGCACGAGCGCGTATGCGCACATCACCACACCGATCACCACGATCATCCCGAACGCGAGCACGCCCGCCAGGTTCTCGCGGCCGAGCAGCGTCTCGCTGGTCAGCGCGGTGCGGATCTGCAGCGGCACGATCTGCGATCCCTGGCTGGCGAGCGCCGCGGCCGTCGCGTAGGACGAGAACGCGTTGGCGAACAGCAGCAGTGTGCTGGCCAGGAACGATGGGGCGAGCACCGGCAGGCCCACGTGCAGCCAGAACCCGGCGCGGGTGCCGCCCAGCGTGAGGTTGGCCTCCGCCCAGGATGCGCGCAACGCGGCGACGGCGGGCATGAAGGTGATCACCATGAGGGGCACCTGGAAGTACAGGTACGCGGGGATGAGGCCCGGGAGGGCGTAGATCCACGCGCCATCGGCGAAGATGTCGATGCCCAGCGCGTCGCGGAGGAAGCGGGTGAGGACGCCCTGGATTCCGATGGTGGCGATCATCGCGAACGCCAGCATCACACCGCCGAACTGCGCCAGCACACCGCACGCGGCATCGACCGTGGTGCGCACGAAACCGGTGGGTGACAGCCCCAGCAGCGCGTAGCAGACGAGGGCGCCGACGATCGCGCCGACGACGGCGGTGAGCAGCGACAGCCACGTGGAGTTCCAGAAGGTGGCGAGGATCACGGGGTCGCCGAGCGCGGCGAAGGACGCCAGCGAGAACGAGCCGTCCTTCGCGAACAGGCCGGAGCCGATCGCGATGATGGTGGGCACCACGAGGAAGAGCGCCACGTAGATCAGGAACGGCGCGAGCCCGAGGCCCGCGAGGGACGAACGGCGAACCCGCCGGCCCGGAGCGCGAAGCCCCGAGCCGGCGGGAACGGTGCCGTGGGAGACGGCGGGGGAGGTCACTGAACCGCTGCCGCCCACTTCTCACCGAGCAGGGTGCCGGCCGCCTTGCTCTGCTCCTCGGTGGGAACGAGCGTTTCCTTCGGCGCCTCCGGCAGCTTGGCTGCGAGGTCGGCGTCGATGGTTCCGGCCTTCGTCATGGCCTCCATGCGCACCGGGCGTGCGCCGCCCTTCAGCCAGAGGTTCTGCACCTCGTCGCTGTAGAGGAACTCCTGCCACAGGCGGGCTGCGGCGGGGTTGGGGGCGTCGACGTTGATGGCCTGGTTGTAGTAGGCCGCGTAGCCGTTACCGGGGAAGACGACCACCTTCCAGTCCTTGTTGTCCTTCGTGTGGGCCGCGTTGAGGTAGTCCCAGTCGAAGACGACGGGCGTCTCGCCCGAGGTGACGGTCGCGGTCGTGACATCCACCTTGAGGAGGTTGCCCGCGGAGTTCAGTTTCGAGAAGAAGTCGATGCCCGCGCTGTAGTCGTCGAGGCTTCCGCCGTTCTGGACGGTGGCGAGACCCACGGCACCGAACGCGGCACCCGCCTGCGTCGGGTCGCCGTTGAGGGCCACCGCACCCTTGTACTCGCTCTTCAGGGGGTCGGTGATCGCAGCCGGGGCCGGGAACTTCTTCGAGTCGTAGCCCACAGACATGTATCCGCCGTAGTCGCCGACGAACAGGCCGGTCGACTCCTTGAGCGCCTCGGGGATCTCGTCCCACGTCTGCACCTTGTAGGCGGCGAACTGGTCGGTGTTCTGCAGCGCGACCGTCAGGCCCAGGTCGAAGACGTCGGGCGCGGTGTCCAGGCCCTTGTTGGTCTTGGCGGCGGTGATCTCCTCGGCGGAGGAGACATCGGGCGACTGCTCGGTGACGGTGATCTCCGGGTACTTCGCCGTGAACGCGTCGATGATCTCGCCGTAGTTGGCCCAGTCGCGCGGCAGGGCGATGACGTTGAGCTTGCCCTCCTTCTTCGCGGCGGCCTCCAGGTCGGCCAGGGTGCCGAAATCGCTGAGGCTGGTCGCGGTGGCGGCGTCGACGGATGACGAGCCGGTCTCTCCGGCGGCCGCGGTGCCCGCAGCGTCGGCGGTGCCGGTCGAGCACGCCGACAGGGTGAGGGCGGCGATTCCGGCGACGGCTGCGCCCACGGCGAGGCGGCGGAACGGACGAATGGTTCGGGTCATTGCTGTGTCCTCTCGAGGCCCGGCCGGCGGCAGGGCCTCGATGACGTTATGCATCGCGCCTTGCGGTGAATCGTCCGTGAGGTGAACGGAGGGTGATGCGCTGGTTTCCGTGCGGGGGAGGTGTGAATGGGCATCCTCTTCACCTACGGTGGAATCACCATGTCGCCACGCACCACCGCCACCGCAGAGACGGTCGATCGCATCCGCCCGAGCATCGCCGATCTCGTGCTCGCCCTCGTGTTCCTGCTTCTCGGCTGGGGCGGTGCCGTCCTGCTGATGGGATACACGGACGTGCCGACGCCCGTGAACGCGAGCGGCGTGCGCCGCCTGGTGGCGCTGGCCACCATGGCGCTGCCGTTCGCGCTGCCGCTGGTGTTCTTCCTCATCGGTCTGCTGCGCCGCCGTCAGCGTGGCAACGGGGCCGTGTGGCTCACGATTCTCGGCGTGCTGCTGGGGATCCTCGCGGGTGTGGTCGGTCACCTGGCCGCCCTCGGCCTGTCGCTGCTGGGCTGATCTTCTCGTCGCGGTCTTCGACGCCGCGCTCCTGAGAGGGTGCGCGGCGGGGGAGCTGTGATCACAGCGCGCGGAATCCTCTCGGTCGAGCGGTGCATTCGCACCTCGGCCGTGCCTACTATATGTGGCACGGCCTGGGGGCTGGGATGGACGATGACTATGGGGTCGATACGGATCAGTTGCGGGTCATGGCGGCGGGGGCTGCGCAGATTGCCGCGGGGTTCGGGAGTACGAGGGTCTCGCACCCGACGTCGCTGGGGCATGCGGGTATCGAGGAAGCGGTCGGCTTCTTCATGGAGAAGTGGGGGACGGGGCTTCAGTCGCGCGTCGACGAGTTGACGGAGTTCTCGGGCAAGCTCGCGAGCACCGCGCGCATTTTCGACGAGGGGCAGAATGCCGCCCAGCGTGAGCTGGACTCGCTGATCTGGGACTTCTGATGGAGCTCGGGCAGACGCAGAGCGCCATGGCCCTGATTCCGGGGTCGGTGTCCAACGCCCGGTTCGGGGCCACGGAATGGGCGAGGACGGCGGGGAAGGCGCTCGCCACGCGTGATGCGTTCGCGAAACTGGATGACGCGGGCACCTGGACCGGTGCCGCGTACGACCGGTATCTGGAGCGTTTCCGTACGCAGCTGGCGTACTGGCAGGACACGAGTGACGTGTTCACGTCCGCGGCGAACGCACTCGGCAACTACGCGAACGCGCTGGAATGGGCCCAAGCCGAGGCGGCGCGCGCGATCGAGTTGTGGGACGCGGCTGAGGCGCAAGCAGCGGCGGCGCTCGTTCAGCATGAGGAGTATGTCCGCGAGCTTCGCCGCGGGCACGGGCTGCGGCACGTCGACGTCGATGTCCCGTTCGTCGATCCGTCCGGGCCGGCGCACCAGGAAGCGCGGGAAGTGCTGGCGAATGCCCGCTACCAGCTCGACGTGCTGGCAACCGGGTACGCGAACACGATCGGGGAAGCGAGCAACGCGGCCCCGCTCCCGCTGACACCACAACAGGCCCAGCAGGCAGCCATCGATGCCGCGGTCTATCTCACCGTGGACATGAGCGTGGTCCAGCCGTTTGTGTCCACCCTGAACTTTCTCGGCGGGATCGTCGAGACCGTCCTCGAGCATCCCGACATCGTGTTCGAGATCCTCGGCGGGATCCTCGGCATCGCCGGTGGTGTGGCCACCATCGTGGGAGGCGGGGGCCTGGAACTCGTCACCGTGGGTGGCGCTTCCCCCATCGCCGTTCCCGCGGTCATCGCCGGCGGGACGGTCGCTGCGGGCGGTGCGGGCATGCTGGGCAACGGCATCGACCGCTGGATGAACGAAGCCGCCACCGATCCCGACCGCCGACCGGGCATGGACCGCGGCGACGGACGGGACTACAAAGGCAATTTCACATCCCGAGACCCGGACGCGCCCCCTCGCGACTATGAGCAGGCGGAGAAGAACGGCCTGGATAAGCTCGAAGAGAGGTTCAATGTCACGGTGATACGTGACAAGGTGCGTATCGATTATCCTGGCGCACCTCAGAATGGGCGCTACTACGACGGCCTCATACGCAATCCAGACGGCACCTATACGGGCGTTGAGGTCAAGTTCGGTAGCGAATATGACAAGTATTTTAGAGAAGGCTATGTGCAACGTGAATTCGACGAAGGTCTACTGAACAGCCCTGCGGTCGGCACGCTGAATGGCGAAGAGATTCGCGTCACCGCGGTTCGCGTGATTCGCGGAACGATAGCTTGAAGAGATTGAGGAAGAGTGAGATGTGTGCAGTCGCATACGGCGAACGAGTTGGGTACGCCTCGGGACCGATCGCTGAGTTAGCGGGGGAGCTAAATCCCATCGGGGGCACGGTCTCTCATCACATCCTCAATTCTCTACGCACTCTCGATGGAGAGGGAGCAACCACCTATTCGATCTGGCGTGTCCCTGCGGGGGAGCGGAGCCCGACGCGGATGGGCGAGACCTTCATTCAGGCGGGCGGCTCCGCGCAAGCGATGACCGTAGAGGCGCGGGTGATGACCTCGGACGGCACGGCCCGTCTGTTCACGGTGGGACGACAGGAGCCGGTGAAAGGGCCGCCCACCACGATCTGGATCAATGACCGTGCGCAGGTCACTGTCTCGTCGAACGAAGTATTCACTGCTGAGGAGGCGGCCGTGGTCTTCTTGACCTTCTACCTCACCGACACTGTTGCACAGCCGTATCAGTTGCGTGAGTTCGATCTCGGGGTCGGGGGATGAGATGCAGATTTCTGTTAAGCATGAGAGCGTAGCCGGGCTCGTTGTCGAGATGTCTGTTGCAGCCACGCAGATCGCTCGGGAGCTTGAGCAGCTCGATGCGACCGCAGCGCTGTTGCAGTCGCAGTGGAACGGAGAAGCACGGGAGGCGTACCGAGTCGCTCACGCGCGATGGAGCGCGGCGCAGGCCGCGATGAGCACCGTTCTTCGCGAGCTCACCGGGCGTCTCGCCAATGCGAACCAGATCAGCATTGACACGGGTGCCTTGGCCGCCCGCGTCTGGGCCTGAACGGGGCCCGCGGGACGAAACGGTCCCGAGAGGCCCGAAGGAATCGGGAAGGGGAGCCGGCGGTGCGGCCGGTGAGCCCGCGGCCTGAATCCAGCCTCGTCGGTGCGCAGCCGCGGCTGACGCTCTCGCACAGCATCCGTCCAGCCGGTCGCCAGGTGGCCCTCAGTAGGATTGAAGGGTGCCCGCAACCCGTCTCCATCTGGTGCGCCACGGGGAGGTTTTCAACCCCGAGCGCGTGCTCTACGGTCGCCTTCCGGGCTATCGGCTGAGCCAGGCAGGTCGCGCCATGGCAGGCCAGGCGGCGGACTACGTGGCCGGCCTCGACCGTCCGGTGGGCGCGCTGGTGTGTTCCCCGCTGCAGCGGACGAAGGAGTCGGCGCAGCCCTTCACCGCGCGCTTCGGCCTCGCACCCGTGGTGGATGACCGCGTCATCGAGCCGACCAACGCCTTCGAAGGCAAGCGGATGCGGCTCGCTGTGCTCAACCCCCTCAACTGGCGCTACCTGATGCGGCCGTCGGTGCCCAGCTGGGGAGAGCCGTTCGCCTCCATCGCTGCCCGCATGCGCGCCGCCATGGACGATCTCTGGGACGAGACCGACGACGCGGACGCCGTCATCGTGTCGCATCAGGCGCCGATCTGGATCACCCACCTCTCCGTCGCGGGCGAGAAGCTCGCTCACAACCCGAGCACGCGCCGCTGCGCGCTCTCCTCCGTCACGTCGTTCGAGCGGCGTGACGGAGTGTGGACCGAGGTCGGCTATGCCGAGCCGGCATCCACCGGATCCGCTGTCGATGTAGGAGCAGTATGACCAGGCGCCGCATGCTCGCCACCGCCGCCGCCGCACTCGCGGCCGTGGCACTCACCTTCTCGCTGTCGGCCTGCACGTCCACCGACGCCGCTACTCAGGCGTTCCGTGACGGGCAGAACGCCGGGTACATCGGTGGCGACGGGCGCTGGGTCGAGGTTCCCGAAGCTGAGCGCGGCAAGCCGGTCGATTTCGCAGGCGTCACGCAAGACGGCGACGAGGTCTCAGGCGCCGATCTTCGCGGAAACGTCGTGGTGATCAACTTCTGGTACGCCGCGTGCGGTCCCTGCCGCGTCGAGGCGCCCGACCTGGAGAAGGTCTATCAGGACCACAAGGACAACGGCGTTAGCTTCATCGGCATCAACACCGCCGATCAGGCCGACACCGCGAAGTCCTTCATGAAGACCTACGGGGTCACGTACCCCAGCATCATCGACGCGGGCGACGGAGCGGCGAAGATCGCCTTCGCCCAGACGGTTCCGCTGCAGGCGTCTCCGAACACGGTCGTGCTCGACAAGGAGGGACGCGTCGCCGCCCGCATCATCGGTGCAATCGACGGCCCCTCCGTGCTGAACACCTTCGTCACCGAGCTCTCCGAAGAATCGTGACCGGCTCACCGTCGGCCGCGGAGGTCTCGTGAACGGCCTGGTCGCGAGCGGCGCGCTGTGGGCGGCGCTGCCGGTGGCCTTGCTCGCCGGTCTCATCTCGTTCCTGTCGCCGTGCGTGCTGCCGCTGGTTCCGGGCTACCTGGGCTTCCTCGGCGGCACCGTGACGCGCGGCTCGGGCGAGCAGGGCGGTGCTGTCTCCCGCGGGCGCCTGCTCTTCGGCGTGCTGCTGTTCGTCCTGGGCTTCACCGCGGTGTTCGTCGTGGTGATCGTGCTCGGCGGCTTCTTCGGTGGCGTCTTCATGCAGTATCAGGACCTCATCACCCGCATCCTCGGTGTGGTCGTGATCCTGATGGGCCTCGTCTTCATCGGTCAGGTGTCGTTCCTGCAGCGCACGGTCAAGATGGATGTCTCGGGAAAGACCGGTCTCATCGGAGCGCCGCTGCTGGGTATCGCCCTCGGCGTCGGCTGGACACCCTGCATGGGGCCGACGCTGGCCACGATCATGTCGGTGGCGTGGGGACTCGGTGACCCGGGTCGCGCGGCGATCCTCGGTATCGCCTACTCCCTGGGCCTCGGGATCCCGTTCATCCTGCTGGCGCTGGGTCTGGGGTGGGCCTCGAGGTCCGTGGCGTTCATCCGCAAGCACATCCGCGTCGTCAACATCATCGGCGGCGTGCTCCTCATCATCGTCGGCCTTCTCATGGTCCTGGGCGTCTGGACGATGCTCATGACCCGTCTTGGATCAGTGATGTCCAGTGTCATCCTCCCCCTCTGACCCTCGCCCGGGCGGCAAGCCGCGGATCGCGAAGGCCTCCGCGGCCGACGCCACCGACCCGCTTCGCCCTTCGGATTACATCGACAGCGCATCCGGCGCCGATCGCGAAGACGTCAACGCTCCGGCGCTGGGTCTCATCGGCTGGTTCCGCTGGGCCTGGCGGCTGCTCACGAGCATGCGCACCGCGCTGGTGCTGCTGCTGATCCTCGCCATCGCAGCCGTCCCCGGCTCGATCTTCCCGCAGCGCAGCGCCGACCCCAACGGCGTCGTGGCGTGGAAGACGAACAACCCCGACATGTTCCCGGTGGCGGACTGGTTCCAGCTCTTCGACGTGTACACCTCGGTGTGGTTCTCGGCGATCTACCTGCTGTTGTTCGTCTCGCTCGTCGGCTGCATCATCCCGCGGATCAAGCACCACGCGAAGGCGCTGCGCTCGCGCCCGCCTCGCACGCCGGCGCGTCTGTCGCGCCTTGCCGATCATCGCGAGGACGTCTTCGAGGTGCCGGGCGATGCGGCCGCGGAGGCCGAGCACGCCGTGGAGGTGGCCTCCAGCCAGCTGCGTGCGGCAGGCTACCGGGTCGAGCGCTACGACGGACGCGGTGCATTCTCGGTCTCCGCGGAGCGCGGCTACTGGCGTGAGACCGGCAACCTGCTCTTCCACGTATCGCTCGTGGGCGTGCTGATCTCCGTCGGCATGGGTGGCGGGTTCTCCTACACCGGCCAGACGGTCATCGTCGAGGGCACCACCTTCGTCAACCAGCTCGTGGACTACTCCTCGATGAACAAGGGCCGCTTCGTCAGCGATGAGGCCCTCGTCCCGTACGGGATGACACTCGACTCGTTCGATGTGACCTACCAGCTTCCCGACAGCAACTCTCCGGGACAGGCCGGCGACTTCGCTGCCAACCTCACCATCACCGCACCCGGCGACGGTCACAAGGAGAAGCAGACGGTGCGCGTCAACCACCCGCTCAGCCTGTGGGGAGACCGGGTGTACCTCCTCGGAAACGGCTACGCGCCCCACATCACGGTGCGAAACGCGGACGGCGAGGAGATCTTCAGCCAGGCGGTTCCGTTCGTCCCGCAGGAGAACAGCACGATGCTCTCCGGCGGCGTGGTGAAGATCACCGACGGCCTGCCCGAGCAGGTGGGGCTGCAGGGCTTCTTCTATCCCACGGTGGGAACCCTCGACACCGGTGCCCTCACCTCGGTGTATCCGGATCTGATCATGCCGACGCTCTCGCTGAACGTGTACGCCGGCGACCTCGGGATCAACGACGGCACCCCGGTGAACGTCTACACGCTGGACGTGTCCAGCATGCGCAACATCGCCGGCCCCAAGGCGGACTTCCCGCCGCTGATCATGAAGCCGGGTGAGACCGTCGATCTGCCGAACGGCTGGGGCACCGTCACCTTCGACAATCTGGATCCGAAGGCGCAGCTCTCGCCCGCCGCGGATCACAGCACCCAGTACGAGCACTCCGTCCCCCGATACGTCTCCTTGCAGATGCACCACGACCCGACATCGATCTTCGTGCTCATCTTCGCCGTGCTGGCGCTGCTCGGCCTGCTGCTTGCGCTGTTCATCCCGCGCCGGCGCGTCTGGGTGAAGGCGACCCCGAAGGGGGAGCGCGTCACCCTGGAGTACGCGGGCCTGGCTCGTGGTGAGGACCCCCAGCTCGCCGCGTCCGTAGAAGCGATCGCGGACAAGCATCAGGCGGCGCTCGCCGAATCCCCCCAGCCGTCCGATTCCGGTCAGAAAGTAGACTGAGCCCATGTCCGCGTCCGATTTCGAGCAGTTCTCCCTTCTGTCGATCTGGACAGCGATCGCGCTCTACGCGCTCGCCCTCCTCATCTACGCCTTCGACATCGCGCGCCGCGCCCAGCAGGCTGCGGACCGTGTCGATGCGGCCGTGACCGTACGGGAGAAGGTCCTGGTGGGGGCGGACGGAACCAATCCGGTCACCGGTGGCGGCGCCAGCATCCCCGCGGCCTCCGGTCCTGCAGGGGGCAAGCGGAACCTTTACGCGCGCATCGCCACGAGTGTGATGTGGCTCGGCCTGCTGTTCCACTTCGCGGGCATCATCCTGCGTGGTCTGGCCATCGGTCACGTGCCGTGGTCGAACCTCTACGAGTTCGCCATGACCGGCACGTTCCTGGTGTCGCTCGTGTACCTGGTCGTGCTGTTCTTCTACGACTTGCGCTACCTCGGCTCGTTCATCTCGCTCATCGTGGTGCTGTTCCTCGCCGGTGCGACGCTCAGCTTCTATGTGAAGGTGGTCCCGCTCGCCGACCCGCTGAAGTCCGTGTGGCTCGTGATCCACGTGTTCGTGGCGACCCTCGCCTGCGCGTTCTTCGCTCTCGCCTGCGGCCTGTCGATCCTTCAGCTGATGCAGTCGCGTCGTGCGGCGAAGATCGCCGCGTCCGCCGCGGCCCCGGTCAAGCGATCCTTCCTGGACACGATCCCTGACGCCACGCGTCTGGAGGGTCTCGCCTACCGCTTCACGATCGTCGGCTTCATCCTGTGGACCTTCACCCTGATCGCCGGTTCCATCTGGGCCAATGACGCCTGGGGGCGGTACTGGGGCTTTGACACCAAGGAGGTCTGGACCTTCGTGATCTGGGTGCTGTACGCCGGCTACATCCACGCGCGCGCCACCCGCGGCTGGCGTGGCGCCCGCTCCGCCTGGCTGTCGATCGTGGGCTTCGCTGCGGTGCTGTTCAACTTCACCATCGTCAACGTCTTCTTCAAGGGACTGCACGCTTACTCCGGCCTGAGCTGAGTCCAGGCCCAGCAAAACCCCGCGCGAGCGGGGTTTTGCTGTTTCTGGGGCTGGTGGCGCGGGTTTCTTTTGCGGGCGGCACCAGTGTGGTGGTGGCGGTACTGGTGTGGCGGGTACACGTCTGCCGTGTGGCGGTTGATGAGCATGCGATAGCCGTGCGGGCTCGTAAGGCTGTCACCAACGAAGGACAACGTCGCCAAAAGAGGATGTTTCGGCCGGAGTGCTCCTCGTTTGGCGACGTTGTCCTCGTTTGGCGACATGGTCCTCTGTTGGGGACGTGTCTGCGCCCCATGTGCATGTTTCGTGAGCGGGGCTGTGGGTGGTTCGGTCCGGGGTTGCACGTGCCGCGTCGTGGTTGGCGCGTCGCGAGCGTTGTCACCAACGAAGGACATTGTCGCCAAAAGAGGATGATTCGGCCGGAGTGGTCCTCGTTTGGCGACATCGTCCTCTTTTGACGACAACGTCCTCGTTTGCCGACATCGTGCTCTGTTGGGCACGCTCCTGGGCCGCCGCCGCCGCGATCGGCGGACTCACTAGCTTCCTCTATCCAATTTCCTATAGGATGCTGAGGTGCGGGGCACCGCCCGCTCTCACGTGGAGGAGATCGCAATGACGCGCCTGTTCAATGATCCGGATGACTTCGCGGCCGATTCGGCTGCCGGGTTCGTGGCGGCATCCCGCCGCTGGGTTCGTCCCGTCACCGGGGGAGTGGTCCGCTCCACGCGGGGTGCCGAATCCACGGTCTCCGTCGTCATCGGCGGCGGCAGCGGGCACTACCCGGCGTTCGCCGGACTGGTCGGTCCGGGGCTCGCGCACGGCGCCGTGATGGGCAACCTCTTCGCCTCCCCCTCGGCGCACCAGGTGCATTCGGTGGCCACCGCTGCGCACGAGGGACGCGGCGTGCTCCTCAGCTACGGGAACTACGCGGGCGATGTGCTGCACTTCACGCAGGCGCAGGAAAGGCTGCGGGCCGCCGGCATCGACTGTCGCACGGTCACCGTCACGGATGACATCTCCAGCGCACCGATCACGGAACGGGACAAGCGCCGCGGCATCGCCGGGGATCTGGTGGTGTTCAAGGTGGCCGGCGCTGCTGCGGAGGAGGGACAGGACCTCGACGGTGTGGAGCGCGTCGCCGCCCTCGCCAATGAGCGGACCCGGTCCCTGGGTGTCGCGTTCGGCGGATGCACCCTTCCGGGCGCCGACGAGCCGCTGTTCACCGTTCCCGAGGGGCGGATGGCCGTGGGGCTCGGCATCCACGGCGAGCCGGGCATCGACGAGGTCGACATCCCCACGGCCGACGGTCTGGCGGAGCTGTTCGTCTCCTCCCTGCTGGCGGAGGTGCCCGACGGCGTCGATCTCGCCACCGCACGCGTGGTTCCGATCCTCAACGGGCTCGGCAGCGTGAAGTACGAGGAGCTGTATGTCGTCTATGCGGCGATCGACCGCCTTCTTGCCCAGGCCGGGGTCACCGTCGTCTCGCCGGAGGTGGGTGAGTTCTGCACCAGCTTTGACATGGCGGGCGCCTCGCTCACGCTGCTCTGGCTCGACGACGAGCTCGAGCGCCTGTGGCTCGCCGCCTGCGACACTCCGGCCTTCCGTCGCGGCGCCGTGGCCGATCGCGTCGTGGTGGACGAGATCGAGGAACTCACCGAGGAGTTCGTCATCCCGCCGGCATCGGACGCATCGCGCGCCGCTGCCGTGACCATCGCCACCGCCCTCGAAGCCATGGCCGCCATGCTGGATGCGGAAGCGGAGGAGCTCGGCCGGATCGACCGGGTCGCCGGGGACGGGGACCACGGCATCGGCATGCAGCGCGGCAGCCGCGCCGCAGCGGCGGCCGCCGCAGAAGGGCTGGCCGGCGGCGCCGGGGCGCGCACGCTGCTGCAGCACGCAGGCGACGCCTGGGCGGACAAGGGAGGCGGGACCTCCGGCGCGATCTGGGGGGAGATGCTCGTTGCGCTCGGCGCCTCGCTGGGCGACGAAGCCCCGGTCGGGGCACCCGAGGTCGGGGCGGGCGTCGGCCGCATGAAGGACGCGGTCATGTCCTTCGGCAAGGCCACGGTCGGCGACAAGACGATGATCGACGCCATCGTTCCGTTCGCGGACGCCCTCGCCCAGCAGCTCTCCGCCGGCGCGGACCTCGTCCCGGCGTGGGAGGAGGCCGCTCGCACTGCACAGGAAGCGGCGCAGGCGACCGCCCATCTGACCGCACGCCTGGGCCGCGCCCGCTCGCACGGCGACAAGAGCCTCGGCACTCCTGACCCCGGCGCAGTTTCCTTCGCGCTCATCACCCACACCGTCCTCGACATCCTCAAGGGAGAGAACTGACATGGCACTTCGACTCGTGATCGGCTGCGATGACGCCGGCTTCGACTACAAGGAACGCATCAAGGCCGACCTGCTGAACAACCCACTGGTGTCGGAGGTGGTGGACGTGGGCGTGGACGCCGACGGCCACACCAACTATCCGACGATCGCGACGACGGCGGCCGAGCGGGTCGCGGCCGGGGACGCGGATCGCGCGATCCTGATCTGCGGCACCGGCCTCGGCGTCGCCATCGCGGCGAACAAAGTCGCCGGGATCCGGGCTGTCACCGCCCACGATTCGTTCTCCGTCGAGCGATCCGTGCTCTCCAACGATGCTCAGGTCCTGTGCATGGGCCAGCGCGTTATCGGCATCGAGCTGGCGCGACGGCTGGCCGCCGAGTGGCTGACCTACACCTTCGACCCGCAGAGCGCGTCCGCGGACAAGGTGCGGGAGATCTGCGCCTACGAAGGCCGCTGATCCGCGATGCTCATCGGGGCGAGTCTGAAGATGTACTTCTCCCACGCGCGCACGCTGGAGTGGGTGTCGGATGTCGCCACCATCGTCGCGGGTCATCCGGCAGCAGACGCCGTGACGGCCTTCGTGATTCCGCAGTACCCCTCCATTCCGGCTGCCCTCGAACGTGCGGGTGATCTTCTGGTGGGAGCGCAAGACGTCGCCACCGAGGACTCCGGCGCGTTCACGGGTGAGGTGTCGGCCGCGGTGCTGGCAGAGCTCGGGTGCCGGTTCGTGGAGGTGGGACACGCGGAGCGGCGCCGGATGTTCGGAGACACCGACGCGGTCGTCGCAGCCAAGACCCATGCCGCGCTGCGGAACGGTCTGGTGCCCATCGTGTGCGTGGGTGAGTCCGAACGGGTGGATGCCGAAGCCGCCGCCGATGTCTGCATCGCCCAGATCCGCAGTGCGCTCGCCGCTGCCGATGACGCAGGCGCACACGGGGAGATCGTCATCGCCTATGAGCCGCTCTGGGCGATCGGTGCGCCCGCGCCCGCGTCAGACGATCACATCCGCAGGGTGTGCACACGGCTGCGCGCCCACCTGCGCGAGGGGGAGCGCCGCGGCGCGGTCATCTACGGGGGCAGTGCCGGACCCGGGCTGCTCACCAGGATCGCGGACAGCGTCGACGGGCTCTTCCTCGGCCGATTCGCGCACGAAGCGGGCGCAGTTCGTGACATCCTCGATGAAGTGGGCGCGCTGACGGCGTGATCGCGCCCGGCTCTGGGAGGTACGGATGGTGTCAGCAGGCGATGGCGGTCTGCGCGGACTGGACTCGACGATCGAGCGTCGAGGGCTGCGCGATCACGTGTACGACCGCATCCTGCGTCTGTTGCTGAGCGGCGAGGCGGCCCCGGGTGCGCGCCTGTCGATCGACACCATCGCACGTCAGCTGGATGTCTCACCCACGCCCGTGCGTGAGGCGATGGTGCAGCTGGAGCGCACCGGACTGGTGACCCGCGAGGCGCTGAAGGGCTATCGGGTCGCACCGCCGCTGGGCGTCGAACAGCTGCGTGAGCTGTTCGACGCGCGAATCATGCTGGAGTCCCGTGCCGCTCGCCTCGCGACCCCGGCGAGCCCGGCGATGCTCGCGGAGCTGCGGGCGGCGGAGGAAGCGCATCGCCGTATCGGTGAGCGCGTGATCACGTCGCTGCGCGCGGGAGACACCGACGTGGAACTCACCACCGCCTACTTCGCCGCCGATGCGGCCTTTCATCGCGTGGTGTTCGATCACTGCGGCAACCGCTACCTCAGCGACATGTCCGAGTCACTCGGTGCGCAGTTGCACCGCATGCGGCAGTCCGTGCTGCACGGGGTCACCGACGTGCGCGAGGCGATCGCCGAGCACGAGGCGATCGCCGACGCCTTCGCGGGGGAGGACCCGGATGCGCCCGAACGTCTCATGCAGCACCACATCGAGCAGGTGCGGGCCCGTTCCCTCGATCTCGAGCAGGTCTGATCCCACCATCGACATGCGCACGGTCTCGTTCGAGGCCGTGCGCATTTCTCGTCTCCGAGGTGAGGGGTTGACGCATCACCTATTTCCTATAGGATCTACGAAGAGCCGAGACCGGTTCGCCATCACGTCAACGGAGTCGTCATGACCGCAACGTCGCACCCCCTCACCAGTCAGAACTGGCCGATCGCCGTCTGCATGCACGGATTCGCTCCCGTCGCCGCGGACGGCACGCGCCTGCACGATGCGACCGCCGAGACCTGGGACGGCGTCTTCGGCCAGATCGAGCGCCTCGGTTTCACCGCCGTCGAGATCGCCGACAGCCACATCCGGCCCTCCGAGCTGGACCCGGCACGCCGAGCGGAGCTGAAGCAGATCGCCACCGCGCACGGCGTCGAGCTGATCTCGGTGCATGTGCAGCGTCAGAGCGTGATCGAACCGGGCAAGGGCGAGCAGAACCTCGCCTATGCCCACCGGGCGATCGATGCCGCCGCCGAACTCGGCATGAGCGTCTTCTCCACCGGTCTGCACCAGCCGTTCAGCGAGGCGCAGCGCAAGGCGCTGTGGTTCTGGACGGCGCCGGGACCGGTCGACCCCGACGACGCAGAGACGCGCGCCCTGGCCGTCCGGCGCCTGCGCGAGCTCGGTGAGCACGCGGCATCCGTCGGTCTGCCGATGGCGCTGGAGATGTACGAGGACACGTACCTCGGCACCGCGGACAGCGCCGTGCGCCTGATCGAGGAGATCGGCCTCGACAACGTGGGCCTCAACCCCGACATCGGAAACCTCGTGCGTCTGCACCGTCCGATCGAGGACTGGCGTGAGATGCACGAGAAGACCCTCCCGTACGCCAACTACTGGCACGTGAAGAACTACATCCGTGACGAGGCGGGGGACGGCAGCTGGCAGACGGCGGTGCCCACGAGCATGGAGCTCGGTCTCATCAACTACCGCGCGATGGTGGCCCGCGCCGTCGAGATCGGCTTCCGCGGCCCGTTCCTCATGGAGCAGTACGGCGGAGACAGCCTCGGCGTGTGCGCCACCAACCGCGACTACCTGCGAACCCTGCTGCCCGACGTGGCAGAGGCCTGACCCGTTGATCGACAAGGAGAACGACATGACCGAACAGCGTCCCGTCTATGCAGTGATCGGCAGCGGCTACATGGGCGGCGGCATCGCGCAGTCGCTCGCGCTCTCGGGCGCCGACGTGCGCATCGCCGACGTCGACATCGACATCGCGCAGAAGAACCGCGATCGCCTCATCGCCGAGGCGGAGCAGTTCGCGGCCGACGGGCTCTTCCCCGCCGACGCCGCTGCCGTGATCGCCGAGCGCCTCACGGCCGCCACCATCGAAGACGCCGTCGCCGGGGCCACCTTCATCGAGGAGGCCGTGCCCGAGAAGATCGAGATCAAGCACGCGACGCTGCGACGGATCTCGGCGGCCGCATCCCCGGACGCCATCATCGGCAGCAACACCTCCACGATCCTCATTGGCCGCCTGGCCGAAGCGGTCAGCAACCCGGAGCGCTTCCTGGGCGTGCACTTCTCCAACCCGGCGCCCTTCATCCCCGGCGTCGAGCTCATCCCGCACGCGGGAACCGACGAGGCCGTCCTCCCGACGGTGGAGGCGATCGTCGCCGCGACCGGCAAGGAGACCGCCCGGGTGAAGGACGCCACCGGTTTCGTCCTCAACCGCCTGCAGTACGCGCTGTTCCACGAGGCCACGCAGCTGGTGGAGGAGGGCGTGGCCACGCCGGAGGACATCGACACGATCGTCCGCACCACCTTCGGTTTCCGGCTGCCGTTCTTCGGCCCGTTCGCCATCGCCGACATGGCCGGGCTGGACGTGTACGCGTTCTGCTACGCCTCGTTGCAGACCGAGTTCCCCGAGCGCTTCGCCACCCCGCCGATCCTCGATGCCCTGGTGTCCGCCGGAAAGCTCGGCACCAAGTCGGGCGCAGGCTTCCTCGACGTCCCGGCCGACCGCACCCCGGAGCTCGTGGCGTACCGCAACAAGGCCTACGTCGCGATGAAGAAGCTCGTCGACGAACTCGGCCCCGCCCCGATCCACTCCGCCCAGAACTAAGGAGAACGACATGGCCACTGCATTTCCCACCGAGCGCACCGTCATCCTGACGGGCGCCGCCAGCCCCCGCGGCATCGGCCGCGCCACCGCGTTCTACCTCGCCGAGCGCGGGTGGAACGTCGGCATCATCGACGTCGACGGTGACGCCGCCGCACGCACCGCCGCCGAGGTCGCCGAAGCCCACGGCGTCCGTGCCGCGGGCGTCGGCGCGAACGTCGCCGATCGCGAGCAGGCGGTCGCGGCCGTCGACGCGCTGGAGGCCGAGCTGCCCCAGACCGTCGCACTGGTCAACTTCGCGGGCGTCTCGTCTCCGATCCCGTACCTGGAGGTCACCCCGGAGGAGTGGCACCGCGTGCAGTCCATCAACCTCGAAGGCGTGCACTGGGTGACCCAGCGCGTGGCGCGCACGCTTGCGGAGAACGGGGTGGGCCGCCTCGTCGGCATCTCCTCCGTCTCCGCCCAGCGTGGTGGCGGAACGTTCTCCAAGACCCCGTACTCGGCATCGAAGGCGGGCGTCATCGGCCTCATGCGCTCCATCGCCCGAGAGCTGGGACCGCTCGGCGTGACGGCCAACGTGATCTCGCCCGGCCCCATCGACACCGACATCATGGGCGGTACCCTCACGGACGAGCGCAAGGCCGCCATGGCCGCCGACGGTGTCCTGCCGCGTATCGGCACTCCCACCGACATCGCCGCCGCTGTCGCCTACCTCATCAGCGAGGACGCCGGATTCGTGACGGGCCAGACCCTGAACGTCGACGGTGGCCTCTACATGCACTGAGGTTCGCGCACATGTCCGGATCCTGGTCCAAGAGCCGTATCGCCTTCCTCGCGGTCGGGGTGATCTGCGTGGTCATCGGCCTCGTGCTGATCGTCCCGTCCCTGGGCGGCTGACCCCCATTCGATAACCACTCAAAGGAGAGTTCGTGTCCCATTCGGAGTTCGGTCCCGCCACGCGGGCCAATGTCACCGTGGCGCAGGACCTGTTGTCCAGCCCGCATCTGACCAGCGGTATCCGCAAGGCGACCTTCCGCCTCATGCCGATGCTGATCATCCTCTACTTCGTCGCGTTCCTCGATCGCACGAATGTGGGCTTCGCCGAGGCCGCCCTCGAGGTCGACCGCAACATCACCGCGGGCGCCTATGCGCTGGGTGCCGGCATCTTCTTCATCGGCTACGCGCTGTTCGAGATCCCCTCGAATCTGCTGCTGGACAAGTTCGGTGCCCGCTTCTGGCTGGCTCGCATCGCCATCACGTGGGGTATCGTCGCTGCGGCGTTCGCCTTTGTGAACGGCGAGACGATGTTCATCATCCTGCGCTTCCTCCTGGGCGTGACGGAAGCGGGACTGTTCCCCGGCGTCATCATGTTCCTGGCCCAGTGGTTCCCGAACAAGCGCCGCGTCCAGATGTTCGCGCTGTTCTACCTCGCTCAGCCGTTCTCACAGATGCTGGGCGCACCGCTGTCGGGTGGGCTCATCAGCTTCGGTGACCAGGTCACGCCCTGGGCCGGATGGCAGGTGATGTTCTTCGTCGAGGGCATGATGGCGGTCGCCGCCGGAATCGCGTCGTTCTTCTTCCTCGTCGACTCGCCCCAGAAGGCGAAGTTCCTCAATGACGATGAGAAGGCCGCGATGAAGGAGGTCATGGATCACGAGGACTCGGTGAAGGAGTCCGACGGTCCGCGCGGGATCGGCGCCGCGCTGATCAGCTGGAAGGTGTGGTACTTCACGGCGATCTACTTCTGCCTGCAGATCGCGGTGTACGGCACGACGTTCTACCTGCCACAGCAGGTGTCCAGCCTCATCGGGCAGTCCGTCGGCTGGCAGGTGGGTCTCGTTTCCGCCATCCCGTGGGCAGTGGGCCTGTTCGCCTGCTACTACGTGGGAAAGCACGCCACGACCGTCAAGCGGCGCCGCACCTGGGGTGCGCTGTTCTTCCTCATCACCGGTCTCGCGATCCTCGTGTCCGCCTGGGCCGGGGCCAACGGTCAGGGGCTGCTGGGCATCGCAGCCATCACAGTCGCTGTCGCGGCATTCCTGTCGACCGGGCCCATCACGTGGTCGTTCCCGACCTCGTTCCTCACGGGGGCGGCCGCAGCCGCCGGTATCGGCCTGATCAACTCGCTCGGCAATCTGGGCGGCTTCGTGGCGCCCATCATGCGCACCGGCATCAACGACGCGGTGCCGACCGACAGCGGTGCCTGGGGTGTGGTCTCGCTGGGTGTGTTCGCCTTCGTGGCTGCCGTCATGATGTGGGCGACGCGCTTCTTCAGCGCGAAGGCCGACGCCCTGCTCGTCACGGATCGGGCACCAGGTCACTGACCCGACGGGGCGCGTACCGGATGGTACGCGCCCCGTACTCTTCGACAGGAGGAACGCATGTCATCGAAGACCGTCTTCATCGGCCTCGGAGCCATCGGGCTGCCGATGGCCCGCAGCATCGCCCGAGCCGGCTTCGACGTCGTCGGCGTCGAAGCGTCACCGGAAGGACGAGAGCGTGCGGCAGCGGCGGGCTTGCGTGCCGTGGCCTCCATCGCGGACGCCGGCGTCGTCGATGTCGCCGTCGTCATGGTGGCAACCGCTGAGCAGCTCGCCGCCGTGGTGGATGCGGCCCTCGCCGGAGCAGAGATCACGGGATCGCACTGGATCGTCATGTCCACGGTCGGTCCCGACGCCGTCCGCGCGCAGGCCGAGCGGCTGGCCGGTGCCGGTGCGCGGGTCGTGGATGCGCCGGTGAGCGGTGGCGTGGCGCGCGCGGCCACGGGCGAGCTCTCCCTCTTCGTTGCGGGCGAGAGCGAGCACATCGCGGCCGTCGCGCCGGTCCTGGATGCCATGGGCACCGTGCGCGTGGTCGGGGCCGCTATCGGGGACGGGCAGGCGGTCAAGGTGGTGAATCAGCACCTCTGCGCGGTTCATATCGTCGCCGCCGCCGAAGCACTGGCCCTGGCGGAACGGCTGGGACTGGACCCCGCTTTCGTGCTCGACGTCGTGGGCGGGGGTGCGGCTGCGTCGTTCATGCTCGCCGATCGTGGTCCGCGCATGCTGCAGGGGGAGGATGCCCCGGTGCTCAGCCAGATCGGCATCTTCGTGAAAGACACCGGACTCGTCGCCGATGCGGCCGATGCCGCCGGCATCTCGCTGCCCGTGCTGGCCGCTGCCCGTGAGAGATTCCTCCGCGCGGATGCCGCGGGCCTGCGCGGCCGCGACGACTCCAGCGTGATCGAGACCTATCGCGAGAGGAGCGGATCATGAAGACCGTGGTGCTGGACGACGACCCGACCGGGACCCAGTCGGCGTCCGGGGTGACCGTGCTCCTGCAGTACGACGCGGACCTGCTGCGCGAGGCGCTCTCCCGGGCGGACAGCGTGTACGTGCAGACGAACTCCCGTGCGATTGACGAGGAAGCCGCGATCGCACTGGTGTCGGACGTTCGCGACGCGGCCAGGAGCGCCGCAGCGAGCCTCGGTGAGGACCTGCAGTTCGTCCTGCGCGGAGACTCGACGCTGCGCGGGCACGTCTTCGCGGAGACCGAGCAGTTCCTCGACGAGGACGCTGTCATCGTGTTCAGCCCGGCTTTCCCCGCGGGTGGCCGCACCACGCTGGACGGTGTCCATCGGGTGCGCATCGGCGATCAGGACCTGCCCGCGCATGAGACGGAGTACGCCGATGATCCGGTGTTCCCATTCTCCTCCGGGGTGCTCGCCGACTACGTTGCCGAGAAGTCCGGACGTCCCTCTTTGCTCGTGGATCTGGAGACGGTGCGCGCCGGCGGCGTGGCCTCCGCCATCGCCACGGCTCCGGCCGGCGCCGTGGTGCTGCCCGACGCCCTCACCGACGACGACATCCGCGAGATCGCCCGGGCCATCGCCGTGGTGCGCCGTGCCGGCCGCTCGGTGGTGGTCCGCAGCGCGTCGCCGCTGGCCGCCGCGCTCGCGGGCGTCGAGAGCGACGGATTACTCCCTCGTCCACTGATCCCGTTGCCGGTGCCGACCCTGCTGGCCTGCGGTTCCCACACCGCGGGCGCGACCGCACAGCTCGACGCCGTCGCGGCCATCCACGGGCCCGCCGTCGTCATCCCCACGGCGGACGCCTTCGCCGATGCGGTGGCAGCGGGACTCGCCGCGGCCGATCGCGCCCGAGAGCAGCTCGCGCAGGGCGGTCTCGCGGTCGTGTCCACCGAGCGACACCGGCGTCCTGAGCACAACACGTTGCGTCACGGCGAGCTCGTCATGCAGGCGCTCACCGTCGCCGTCCGCGCTCTCGTCCCGGAGGTGGAAGCCGTCGTTGCGAAGGGCGGGATCACCTCCGCAGAGCTGGCGCGCACGGGCGTCGGCGCCACGCGTGCCGAGGTGCGGGGCCAGGTGATTCCGGGCGTCTCGGTCTGGGATCTCGTCTCCGCCGAGGGGGACCCGCGGCTGTATGTCGTGGTGCCAGGCAATGTCGGCGATGCCTCGGCGCTCACCGACGTGCTGGCAGCCCTCGGCCGCTGACCGCGGCACCCCGGGAACCTGACACAACACAGCGGCCCCGGCGGATCACTCCGCCGGGGCCGCTGTGTTGTGTCGGATCAGGCTCCGGCCTGCAGCGCCCGAACCGACGTGAAGCGCCGGCGTGCGATGGACGCGGTGGTCACGACGATGGACAGCACCGTCCAGATCACAAGGGCCGTCAGAGCGGCGCCGAAGCCGCCCGCGGGCGTCACCAGCGCGAGCAGACCCTGATACGCCGGTGCCGTCGGAAGCACTCCGGCGACCGCGTCCAGGAATCCGGGGGTGGTGGAGACCACACCGGTGGCGAAGAACAGGACGCCGACGATCGCCGAGATCCAGCGCCCGGCGCCGCCGAACAGGGCGACCAGCGCCTGGTTGACGGCGGCGAAGGCGATGCCGGCGAGGGCTGCGACACCCGCGAACGCGAACCACTCGCCGACGTCGTACTTCGCGACGAACTGGACCACGCCGGCGATGAGCACGCCCTGCACAGCACCGATCAGGGCACCCGGAATCAGCGCCCGGAGGGTGAGCACAACCGACGGGCGACGCTCCGCAAGCGTGCGCGCCGTGCGTGCCTGCATGGCGATGTACGAGGCGAGGCCACCGAACCAGAGTGCGAAAACGGCCAGCAGCGGGATGGCGGAGTCTCCGAACATGTTCGAGCCGGTGCCCTCGGTGACCACCGGGTTCGCCACCACGGTGGCCAGATCCGTGCGCTGCTGTTCGCTGTAGCTCGGGATCTGCTTCACAGCGTCCTGGAGCCCGTCCGCCAGGCCGGCACTGCCGTCCGCCAGCTTCGTGCTGCCGTCGGCGAGCGTGGTGGTTCCTTCTGCCAGCGTGGTTGCGCCGTCCGCCGTCTGCCCGACGCCGTCGCTCAGCGCGGAGGCGCCGGACGCCAGCTGGTCGGCTCCGTCGGCCAGCGCGCTGGTGCCGGAGGCGAGGGAACCTGCGCCGATCTGCGTCTGCCCGAGACCGAGGGACAGCCCCGAGGCGCCGTCGGAGAGTTGCTGAATGCCGGACGCCAGCTGGGATGAGCCCGAGGCGAGCGAGGAAGCACCGGTCGCGGTCGCGTCCACGCCATCGGCCACCGAGGCGGCGCCCGACGCGAGGGCCGCGGCGCCTGCGGCCAGTTCCTTGCCGCCCTGGTCGAGCGGTGCCGCCTGGGTGATGAGGGTGTCGATGCCCGAGGCGAGTGCGGTGGCCCCCTGAGCGAGGTTGGGCGAGCCGTCGGGGCCGGGCGTCGTGTCGATCGCGTCACCGAGCGCGACGAGCTGGTCCGCGATGGTCCCCGGCAGAGCCTGCGCCGTGCCCTGGGCGTACGCCGAGGCGGTGCCTGCCTGCGTTGCGGCCGTGGTCGCGTCTCCGGTGGCGAGTGCACCGAGCGCCTGCGCCTGCTGCGCGAGGGCGATGCACGAGGCATCGGTCTGCCCGTGCGCCACAGCGCACGACTGCGCCGCGGCGCCCAGCGTCTGGGCGGCGTCGCCGATCTGCGTCGCGACGGACGCCGTCGTGGCGGCCGCATCGCTGGCGTTGGTCAGCAGCTCGTCGGGAAGCAGCGCGGAGGAGCGCATGGTCTCCGCGTTGGCGCGGATCTCGTCCGCCAGCGTCCCGATGCCGTCCCGCAGCTGTCCGGCTCCGGCGGAGATCTGGGGAAGCGCGCCGAGCACAGCCGACACCCCGTCGGTGTACGTCTTCACGCCACCCGACAGGTCGGATGCGCCCGTGGCGATGCCGCGGGCACCCGGCGCCAGCGCGCTGAGACCCTCGGTGAGCTGACCGGCGCCCTGCGCAAGTCCCTGCGCGCCCGTCGCGGACGCCGCGGCGCCATCGGCGAGCTGGGTGGCACCCGGGGCGAGCTGGTTGAGGCCGGAGGCGAGCTGACCGGCGCCGTCGGCGAGCTGATGGGTGCCGTCCGCCGCGGTCGCCGCTCCGCTCGAGAGTTGCTGCGCACCGCTGTCCAGCTGCCCGATGCCGTCCGCGAGCGTGGTCGCTCCGTCGGCCAGCTGCCGGGTGCCGTCCGCGCTCTGCCGCGTTCCGTCGGCGAGCTCGGTGGCGCCGTCCGCCGCCGTGCCCAGCTGTTCGTTCAGTGTGGTGAAGCCCAGGAGCACGTTCTCGAGGTAGTTCTTCGAGAGCATCTCGCCCATGCTGCCGGAGGCGATCGTGGCGATCTGGTTGGTGATGGTGGCATCGAACACCTTGGCGTCCGGCGACGTGGTCACCTCGATCTTCGCCTGCTCTGGGTTGTCGCCCGCGGTGGAGGTGGCGGCGGCCGAGAAGTTCTCCGGGATGGTGATCGCGGCGTCGTAGGTGCCGTCTGCGAGGCCGGACTTCGCGTCGTCCGCGTTGGAGATCACCCAGTCGATGTTGCTGTCGACGTCGTCGGATCCCTCCACGAGTCCGGCGGTGAGCTGGCGCCCCAGCGGCACGGTCTGCCCGTTGAGCGTGACGGGGGAGTCCTCGTTCACGATCGCGGCACGGATGTTGTCGAGCCTCTCGGTCGGGTTCCACAGCGCGGCGACGAGAACACCGCCGATGAGGACCGGGAGCAGGATCACCCCGATGACAGTCAGCCAGGTGACCCGGCGCCGGGTGGTGGCTCGTTCGATGGGAAGGGTCATGCGATCACCTCACGGGTGGAGCGGACGGATGCGAGTTCGACGGTGACCGGGCGGGACCGGTCTGCCCGCAGGAGCACGTCGGCGACGGCGGCGGGGTACTGGCCGCCGGAGGCGGCGAGGGTGAGGGAATGACCGGCGCGTGCGGCGCGCAGCCCCGCGTCGCGGATCGTCGCGGCGGCCTGCTCACGGGCGGCGGCGGAGAGGGCGTCCAGGCCGTCGATCACCACCAGGCGCGTGCCGCCGGAGAAGGCCGTGCGCAGTGCGCGCAGCGGATCGGCGGCATCGGCGAGGAGCGCGACGCCCACGTTGGAGCGCACCCACGATCCGCGGGCCGGAAGCAGGCGCCCGAGCACCTTCACGATCCCGTCCGTCGGAGCCAGACGGCCCGCGATCGTCAGCAGCACGGCACGGTCGCCCGCCCCGCTCACGAGGAGAGTGTCATCCGCCTCCACCTGGAAGCTGACACCGGAGTAGAGCTCCGCATCCTCGTCGCGCACGGCGAGGTCCTGCGCGGCGATCACCGCGGTGGAATCGGGCGACGGCCACTGCTCGAGCTCCTTCTCCCGGACGACCGCCTCGCCCTCGATGTCGAAGTGGGGAAGCAGCCGGTCGAGCCAGCGCGGGAACCACCACGCCTTGTCGCCGAGCAGCGCCATGATGGCCGGGGTCAGGGTCATGCGGATGAGGAAGGCGTCCACCGCGATACCGACCGCGAGGCCGAGAGCGATGGGCTTGATCGACGAGTCGCCCTCGGGGACGAAGGCCACGAACACCGCGAACATGATCAGTGCGGCCGCGGTCACCACGCGCGCCGAGGCGGAGAACCCGCTGCGAACGGAGGCGATGGCAATGGCGCGATCCGCCCGGCGGAACCGGGTGGCGTGCACGAAGTCCTCGCGCATACGGGAGACCAGGAACACCTCGTAATCCATTGCCAGACCGAAGAGCACCCCCATCAGGACGATGGGCATGAAGGAGATCACGGGGCCGACCTTCGCCACGTGGAGGGCATCGGCCAGCCATCCCCACTCGAAGACCGCGCTGACCACGCCGAACGCGGCGAGAACGCTCAGCAGATAGCCCACGGTGGCCTTCAGCGGCACCCAGATGGAGCGGAACACGATCATCAGCAGGATGAACGACAGACCCACCACGAACACGCCGAAGGGCAGGAGCGCCGCGCCCAGCTTGTCGGAGATGTCGATGGCTACGGCCGTGAACCCGGTCACCGACACGTCGATGCCGTACGTGTCCTTCCACTCGTCGTGGTGCGAGCGCAGCTCGCGCACCAGGTCGGCGGTGACGGGATCGTCGGGTGCCGTCGTCGGGATGACTTGCACGATGCCGGTGTCCGCCGTCATGTTCGGCGTGGCCAGCGGGACCGCCTTGACGCCGGGGAGATCGCGGATCTCGTCGGCGAGGTCCTCCATCAGGCCCAGCGGATCGGTGGAGGTGACGATGGTGCCGGTGACGATGAGCGGGCCGTTGAAGCCGGGGCCGAACTTCTCGGCCACGAGGTCGTAGCTCTGCCGCGCCTCGGATGAATGCGGGAGGACTCCGGCATTCGGCAGCGCGAGCGCGAGGCTTCCGGAGGGGATCGCCACGACGCCGAGTCCGACCACCACGGCGACCGTGGTGATGACGGGGTGGCGCGTGACCAGGCGCACCCAGCGCGCGGAGAAGGTGCGGCTGCGTGGGCGGGGCTTGCGCGGCGGACGACCCGCCACCTTGCCCTTGACGAAGCCGAGCAGCGCGGGCGTCATGGTGATGGCGAGGCACATTCCGATGAGCACGGCGCCGGAGGCGGCGATCCCCATCGTGGTGAGGAACGGCACGCCGGCGAAACCGAGGCCGATGAGGGCGATGAGCACGGTGATGCCGGCGAACACCACGGCGGAACCGGCCGTGCCGGTGGCCTGCGCGGCGGACTCCTCGGGGTCGGCTCCCGCTCTGACCTGATCCTGATGTCGCGACACGATGAACAGCGAATAGTCGATGCCGACGGCGAGACCCAGCATCAGTGCCAGCAGCGGGGTGGTGGAGGAGATGGAGGTGAAGAGGGTGGCGATGAAGATGGCCGCCATGGAGATGCCGACGCCCAGGATCGCTGTCAGGAGCGGAAGTCCCGCCACCACGAACGACCGGAACGTCACGATCAGCACGAGCAGCGCGATCAGCAGCCCGACGCCCTCGGTGATGGAGATCGCGGGGATGGAGACGGCGAAGAGGTCGCCGCCGAGGAGCACGTCCGAGCCGTCCGGAAGCTCGGTGCGCAGATCCGCTGTGATGCTTGTGAGGTCGTCCTTCGTTTGCTGCGGGACGTCGGTGGCCTGACCGTCGAACTGGAGCTGCACGATGGCGGCGGACCCGTCATCAGCGATGAGGCCGTCCACCGTCTCGCCGAACGGGTCGGTGACGGCGAGGACGCCGTCCAGCTTCTCCAGCTCGGCGATGGTCGCCTCGATCTGCGGCTTGTAGGTCTCGATGTCGGAGCCGTCGGGAACCGCCGCGATGAACTGCGCGTTGGTTCCGCTCACCTGCGGGAACGTGCGTGAGAGCTGCTCGAGCCCGGCCTGCGACTCCGTGCCGGGAATCGAGAACGAGTTGTCCGTGCCCTTGTTCAGCATCGCGCCGCCGCCGGCGATGCCCAGAACGAGCAGCCAGGCGATGAGAACCCGCCACGGGTGACGGTACGACCAGCGGCCGAGGGAGTAGAGCAGGGTCGACACTCGAGAGCCTCCAGCGATCAGGTTCGATACAGTTGTGTATCGGATACAGTTATGTATCGTAACCCGATTTAGTCCGCTGTTTCTGAACGGGGGATGTGAGACTGGGAGTTCGAGAAGGAGATGCATGCGCGACGAGGTCGACGGCCCGAACAATGACGTGACGGGCGAGACGAAGACCGGACGCAGCCGGGGGAACACCCGTGCCCGGCTGTTCGAGGCGGCCGCCGAGGTGTTCGGCGAGATCGGCGTCGACGCGGCGTCCGTGGAGATGATCACCGAGCGCGCCGGCTTCACCCGCGGTGCGTTCTACTCGAACTTCGAGTCGAAGGACGACCTGTTCTTCGCGCTGGTGTCCGCGGTCTCCGATCGCAAGCTCCTCGCGGTGAGCGAGCGGGTGCGCTCCCTGGAGTCCGAGGGCCTGCGCGACATGGCCGTGGAGGAGCTGCTCGGCCGCATCCTGGACGTGATCGTCGACGAACCCGTCGCCGTGCGCCTGATGAACGAGTTCCGTACCCGCGCGATGCGCGACGAGCGTGCTGCGCAGGCGTATCTCGCCTGGCAGCACGGCATGGAGGAGCGCGTCGAGGGCATCGTCGGCGACATCGCGCGGGGGACCGGGCTGCAACTGTCGATGCAGCCCGCCGAGCTCGCGCAGATGGTGATGTTCATCTGGGAGGGCACCAGCGTTCAGGCTGTGATCGAGCGCCGCGATCAGGAGGATCTGGCCGATCAGGTCTGCCGGCGTACGGTGGCGATCATCGCGGCGCTCGTCGCTTCGCAGACCACCGGTCGCGGCTAGGGTCCGCGCTCGATGAGCCGGTGATCATCACAACCGCGTGACGCGTGTGGTTCAGCTCTCCAGCAGGCGATAGCAGCGGGTGACGCGTTCGCGCCACCAGAGCGCGCGCCCGGCGTCGGCCGCGAGCCGCTGCAGCGCGCCCGCTTCCGGCACCACCCGCCCCGCGGGAAGGACGCCCTCACGCGGACGGGCATCGGCCACGTCGTCGCGCAGCAGGGAGGCGGTGCCGAGGCCGCAGTCGAAGTCGAGATTCGGCAGCGCCGCGGCGAGTGCCGCGCCCATGCCGATCCCGATCGCCGAGTCCAGTGCGCTGGAGACGACCGCCGGAAGTCCCGCCTGGGCGACCACGTCCAGCGCCCGCCGGATGCCGCCGAGCGGTTGCGCCTTCACGATGAGCACGTCGGCGGCTTTCGCCCGCGCCACGGCGATCGGATCCTCCGCCTTGCGCACACTCTCGTCGGCGGCGATCAGGATGCCGGCGTACTTCACGCGCCGACGGACATCGGCCAGCTCGGCCACGGTGGCACACGGCTGCTCCACGTACTCCAGGTCGTATTCGGCGAGCGCGTGGATCGCGCGCTCCGCTTCATCCACGTTCCACCCGGCGTTCGCATCGACGCGGATACGCCCCTCGGGGCCCATCTCGGCACGCACGGCGCGGACGCGTTCGACGTCGTCGGCGAGCGACTGGCCTCGCTCGGCCACTTTCACCTTCGCCGTGCGGCAGCCGTCGAAGCGCGCGAGCACGGCGGCGACCTCTGAAGCGGGTACCGCGGGGACCGTGGCGTTCACCGGCACCAGGTCCCGCCGCGGCGGGGGAGCGACGTGCCAGCCGAAATCCAGCGCGCCGGCCAGCCACGACGACGCCTCCGCGTCGTCGTACTCCAGGAACGGCGAGAATTCCGTCCAGCCCGCTGGTCCTTCGAAGAGGGCGACTTCGCGCAGGTCCACTCCGCGAAAGCGCACCGCCATCGGCAGGGTGACCACGCGCATCGTGTCCAGGACCTCGGCCAGCGGTGGCAGCATCATGCCCCCATTCTGCCCCCGGTGTCGGGCTCCGCAACGCAGATCGCCGCGCGAGCGGGTGCCGGCGGGCGGGCGCGGCGGGCGGGCGGGCGCGGCGGGCGGGTCGCAGCGGCGCGCATCGCCGTGCTCCCGGCCTGTGGTCTCACCTTCGGTGGTCTTGGTGCTGTTGTGGCGCCGAACATGGGACCAGCTCGGCCGGTGGTCTCACTTTCGGTGGTTTTGGTGCTGTTGTGGCGCCGAATATCGGACCGGCTCGGCCGGTGGTCTCACTTTCGGCGGTTTTGGTGCTGTTGTGGCGCCGAACATGAGACCAGTTCGGCGGACGGTCCCCCATCCGGCAGCGACGGTGCTGTTGCGCTGCCGAGCATGAGACCAGTGCGTCGTGTCCAGCTGGCTGTGCTGGCGTGGCTGTCCTGCCGGTGGTGAGACTGTTCCTGGCGCCGGCGGCCGGGGGCTGAGCGGCGGGGCGCATCGCGCGGGAGGCGCGCAATAGGCTGGAGGCATGAGTGCGCTGCCGAACGTCTCGGACATCTTCGACCCGGAGGCGTGGGTCCTTGCCCCCGGCGCCGCCGACTACTCCGACATCACCGCCCACACGTCCGTCGACGGCCGCATCGCGCGCATCGCCTTCGACCGGCCGCAGGTGCGCAATGCGTTTCGTCCTCATACGGTCGACGAGCTGTACCGGGCGCTGGACATCGCGCGTCAGGACCCGCGGATCGGCGTGGTGCTGCTCACCGGCAACGGCCCGTCCGCCAAGGATGGTGGCTGGGCGTTCTGCTCCGGCGGCGACCAGCGCATCCGTGGTCGCGACGGCTACAAGTACTCGGAGGACGAGACCGCCGTGCACGATCCCGCACGCGCGGGGCGCCTGCACATCCTCGAGGTCCAGCGCCTGATCCGCTTCATGCCCAAGGTCGTCATCGCGGTGATCCCGGGATGGGCCGCAGGCGGTGGTCACTCCCTGCACATCGTCTGCGACCTCTCGATCGCCTCTCGGGAGCACGGTCGTTTCAAGCAGACCGACGCCGATGTGGGCTCGTTCGACGCCGGCTACGGCTCGGCGTACATGGCGCGGCAGGTGGGGCAGAAGGTGGCGCGCGAGGTGTTCTTCCTCGCCGAGGAGTATTCCGCTCAGCGCGCGTACGAGATCGGCGCCGTCAACCGTGTCGTCGATCACGCCGATCTCGAGCGCGAGGCCATCGCGATGGCACGGACCATTCTCGGGAAGTCGCCCACAGCGATCCGCATGCTGAAGTTCGCGTTCAACGCGGTCGACGACGGCATGGTGGGCCAGCAGGTCTTCGCCGGTGAGGCCACGCGGCTCGCGTACGGCACCGATGAAGCCGTGGAAGGACGCGACAGCTTCCTGGAGAAGCGCGATCCGGACTGGTCCGCCTTCCCCTACCACTACTGATGTCCGCGCTCTTCCTCCCCTCAGCCACCCCGGCGGCCCAGGTCGTCACCGCGGCGCGCTGTGCGATGAACGGCACGGGTCCCGTGCTGGCGCTCGGGGCTCCGGTGGCCGACGACGCCGTACTGCCGGCCGGCACCATCGCCGTGGTGACCACGTCGGGATCCAGCGGAGTGCCCAAGAGCGTGATCCTGTCGCGATCGGCGCTCACGGCTTCCGCGATGGCCACCGCCGACCGGCTCGGTGCGGGGGAGTGGATGCTGACGCTTCCTCCCACCTATGTCGCCGGACTGCAGGTGATCATCCGGTCGCTGGTGCAGGGTCACGATCCCGTGGTGCTCGACGGTCACTTCAGTCCCGACGCGTTCGTGGACACCGCGGGGCGGATGCACGCGACGGCCGACGGAGCGCCGGTGCCGCGTTTCGTGTCGCTGGTGCCGGCACAGCTGCAGACGCTGCTCGACGCCGCGGACGATCCGGCGGTCGCGGGCACCGGGCGATCGTTTCGGGCCATGCTCGTGGGAGGTCAGGCCGTCGCGCCGGCGCTGCTGGAACGCGCCCGCGAAGAAGGCTGGCGAATCGTGCGGACCTACGGATCGACGGAGACCAGCGGTGGCTGCGTGTACGACGGCCGTGCCCTGGATCGCGTGAGCCTGCGCATCGTGGATGGAGAGCTGCAGGTGGCCGGACCGACGCTCGCCGATGGTTATCTCGGCGAGCCGGAACGCACCGACGCAGTGTTCCTCACCGACGCCGACGGCATCCGCTGGTACCGCACGGGGGATGCGGCTGAGCTCACCGACGACGGCGTCCTCAGCATCACCGGACGACTGGACAACGTCATCATCTCGGGCGGCGTGAACGTGTCGCTGGATCGCGTCGAGCGCGTGGTCCGCGCAATTCCCGGGTTCGAGGACGTGGTCGTCGTGGGGGCGGCTCACGAACGGTGGGGGCAGGTGCCGGTGGTGGTGACCGCGCACACCGAGCATGCCGACGCCCTCGCGCGTGTACGCGACGCCGTGGAGGCGGAGGTGGGCGTCGCCGGGCGGCCGGACCGGATCGTGCCGGTCGCGGAGATCCCGCTCCTCGCCTCCGGAAAGCCTGACCGCCGGGTGCTCACCGCTCTTGTCGCGAGGTGACGAGGCATTCCACGCGGGGGACGGGTCGCTCAGGGCTGATCCATAGCGCCCGCATCGATCGTCCACGGCGTGGTCGATAGGATCGAGGGTTGTGAGCAGCACCTCGAAGAAGTCCCGCGCCGCCCGCGGCCGATCGGGCAACCCGGCCAAGAAACCGCTGGCCCAGGTCACCCCCGCCACCTTCGGCGACTGGGTGGGTGCCGCGCGCCTGCGAACCCTGCCGCTGGCCATCGCGCCCGTCGTGATCGGCACCGGTGCGGCGAAGCTGGCCACCTTCGATTTCCACTGGGTGATCGCGCTCGCGTGCCTGGCCGTGGCCGTGCTGCTGCAGATCGGCGTGAACTACGCGAACGACTACAGCGACGGCATCCGCGGCACGGACGACTTCCGCGTCGGCCCCGCGCGACTGACCGGTGCCGGCAAGGCGAAACCGCGCACGGTGCTCGTGGTCTCCCTCACCTTCTTCGCGCTCGCGGCCCTCGCCGGCCTCGCCATAGTGATCCGCACCCAGCAGTGGTGGCTGCTCGCCGTGGGTGCCGTGTGCATCGTCGCGGCCTGGTTCTACACCGGCGGCAAGCGCCCCTACGGCTATGCGGGGCTCGGCGAGCTCTTCGTCTTCGTGTTCTTCGGCCTCGTCGCAACGCTCGGCACCACGTGGGTGCAGGCCCTCATGCTCCCGCAGGAGGCGTGGTTCGGTGCCGTCGCCGCCGGCTTCCTGGCCTGCGCGGTGCTTCTCGCCAACAACCTGCGAGACATCGACCAGGATCGTCTGGCGGGCAAGCGCACGCTGACGGTGCGCATCGGCAAGCGCGCCACCCAGGTGCTGTTCACGGTGCTGATCGTGCTGGCGCTGCTGATCGCGGCATTCCTCGCGCTGTTCTACCCGATCGCCTGGCTCGCGCTCATGTCGCTGCTGGCGTCTGGCCCCGCCATCGTGATCGTATGGATGTACCGCAAGCCCGGCGAGCTCGTGATCGCGCTCGCCCTGGTGTCGCTGTCAGCTCTCATCTACGCCGGCGCCCTGTTCTGGGCCTTCTGGGGCATCCCCGCCGCCGCGGCGTGATCGGGTGGGCTCTGTCGTGAATCCATGATCATGCGCTCAACGTATGAGGCATTCGCTGAATCCCTCATGAACTCGGCGCGGGGTCATGGATCCACGACACGGACCGCGGGTCGCCATGAAAAATGCCCGGAGCAAGACTCCGGGCATTGACGGGCTGAACGTCAGTCCTCGGTGAGCTGGTCCTCGATGTCCTCGTCGGCCACGCCGCGCTTGCGGGCACGTCGTTCGCCCATGTTCGCGGTCGCCTCGCTGAGTGGACGGCGCAGGAACAGGATCGACAGGCTCATACCGATCAGCGCGGCGAAGATGGCGGAGAGCCAGTACCACTCCCGCAGGATCGGGAACAGCATCATGATGCCGAACGGCACCAGGAAGGCCAGGAGCCGCAGCACCGTGTACGTCAGAAGGGGAGGCAGCTTCACCCCGACAGTCTAGAGGCGAACGCTGAACGGGCCCTCAGCCCGCTCACCGCTCGACCTGCCTAGGATGGAGGCGTGGCACGCCTCATTCCCATCGTCGTGGTCGCTGCGGTCCTGTTCTGGGTCATCAGCGTGGTGGACTGCGCGCTGCAGCCGCCGGCTCGCCACCGCGGGGTCTCCAAGCCCGTCTGGATCGTCATTGTGCTGCTGCTGCCGGTGATCGGCGGTGTCCTGTGGTTCTGGATCGGACGCGGGCGTGCGGCCGCGGCTCCGGCGGGCAATCGCGCGCCCGACGACGATCCGACGTTCCTCGGCACCATCGGCGGGATGACCGCAGCCGAGCGTGCGGAGCAGGACGAGCGCATCCGCCGTCTGGAAGAGGAACTCGCCCGCCTCGACGCCGAAGAGGCTCAGGCGAAGCCGAGTGAGAAGCCGGCCGATCCGGAGACGCCCGCGCCCGATGGCGACGACGATTCTCGCGGACGCTCCGGCGCGCGCGGCTGAGATGCCCGACGAGGCCCCCACGGCCGCCGGGCCGACGGCGTCCCCCGCCATGGCGGCGATGGCCGCCCTGCTCGATGAGCTCGTCGCCGCGGGACTTCAGCACATCGTGCTGTGTCCGGGATCTCGCTCCCAGGCGCTCGCGCTGCTGGCGGCCGATCTGGAGCGCAGCGGGCGCGTACGCCTGCACGTGCGCGTGGACGAGCGTTCGGCCGGTTTCCTCGCGCTCGGCATCGGCCGGCAGAGCGGCAGGCCGGCAGCGGTCATCGTGACCAGCGGCACGGCGGTGGGCAATCTCCTGCCGGCCGCCATGGAAGCCCATCATGCCGGCGTGCCGCTGCTGCTGCTCACTGCCGACCGCCCGCACGAACTGCGCGGTGTCGGTGCGAATCAGGCGACCACCCAGCCCGGGATGTTCTCCGCGTTCGTCCGGTTCGAGACCGACGCCCCCGTTCCCGTCGAAGCGGCGGAGATGCTCGATACGGCGGAGATCCACGGATACCGGGAACTGGCGCGCCGCGCGTGGAGGGCTGCCACGGGCGCTCCAGCCGGAGCCGTGCATCTCAACCTCCCCGTGCGCGAGCCGCTTGCCGGGGCGTTCCCCGAGTGGTGGTCGAAGCCGGCGTCGGGCGAAGGATCGGCTTCGGACCCGGCGGGGGGAGCCGAGTCCGCCGCTGTGGACGAGGGAGCTCTGGGGTGGGATCTTCCCGCGCACACACTCCTGGTCGCGGGAGCGGATGCCGGGCCGGAGGCGGCGGTGCTCGCAGAGGAGCGGGGCTGGCCCCTGGTGGCGGAGATCGTCAGCGGCGCCCGCCTGGGCGCAAACGTCGTCCCCGACTACCGCGCCGCACTGCGCTCCCCGGAACTCGCCGACACCATCCAGCGGGTCGCCGTCATCGGCCATCCCACGCTGACGCGTGAAGTCGCCCGGCTCCTGTCGCGCGCCGACCTGGACATCGTGGCCGTCCCCGCCACCGGTGAGCGATTGAACCTCAACGGCCGCACACGCCCCGTCACGGTGGAGCAGCTGCGGGACGCCGCGCGCGGCGATCGAGACTCGTTGGAACGCTGGTTGCGCGGGTCCGCTCCGGCGGCCCCGGCCGAGGGCGGGATCTCCCGCGCCGATCTGGTGCGCGCGGTGTGGCGGGCGAGCGGCCCCGCCGATCGCGTGATGTTCGGATCGTCCCGTCTGGTCCGTGTGGCCGACAGCGTCCTGGAGCCGCGAGCGGTGCGTGTGCACGCCAATCGGGGGCTCGCGGGAATCGACGGCACCATCGCCACCGCGATCGGCATCGATGCGGCAGCGCAGAGCGGAGTCACCCGGGTGATCCTGGGCGACCTCACTCTGCTGCACGATGCCGGGTCCCTCCTCCTGCCCGCCGACGAGCCCGATCCGCACGTGCAGCTGGTGGTGGGAAACGACGGCGGCGGCACGATCTTCGACACGCTCGAAGTGGCGGGCGTCGCGGCACCCGAGGCGTTCCGGCGGGTGCAGTACACACCGCAGCAGGTCGACCTCGCCGCCCTCGCGCGCGCCTACGGGTGGGAGCATGTGCGGGTGAGGAGCGTCGACCACCTCGCCGAGGCGCTGGATCCGCGGCACACGCGGTGCCTCATCGAGGTTCCTCTGGATCGCTGACGGGTTCACGAACGCGTTCGGGACCCGTGCCAGAATGTCGCCATGTCGAAGACGAAGCCCGGCTCCTGGTCCGTTCCCGCCACCGAGGCACTGCGTGTCCGAGACGGATTCCGGCTCACGGATGTAGACCCCCGCTCCACCCCGGGTTACTCGGGCGACAAGGAGAGCGGACGCTTCGAGCTCACCAGCGGCGTGACCCGGCTCAGCGATCTGCAGGAACGGCTGTTCGCCTCCAGCCGGATGGGCGACGCGCGTGACAGCGTGCTCCTCGTGCTGCAGGCGATGGACTCCGCCGGCAAGGGCGGCATCGTCCGTCACGTCGTGGGAGGAGTCGACCCGCAGGGCGTCTCACTCGCCTCGTTCAAGAAGCCCACCCCGGAGGAGCTCGAGCACGACTTCCTCTGGCGCATTGAGAAGCGCCTTCCCGAGCCCGGCTTCATCGGGGTGTTCGATCGGTCGCACTACGAGGACGTGCTGATCGGCCGTGTGCGAAAGCTCGCCTCTCCGGAGGAGCTGGAACGGCGTTACGGCGCCATCGTCGATTTCGAGAACCGGGTGGCGGCCGCGGGAACGCGGATCATCAAGGTCATGCTCCACATCTCCGCGGAGGAGCAGAAGGTGCGGCTGATGGAGCGCCTCGAGCGCCCCGACAAGCACTGGAAGTACAACCCCGGCGACGTGGACGAACGCGTGCTGTGGCCCGACTACATGCAGGCGTACCAGCAGGTGTTCGACCGCACGTCGACGGACGTCGCGCCCTGGTTCGTGGTTCCGGCCGACCGCAAGTGGTTCGCTCGCCTGGCCGTGCAGGAACTGCTGGTCGCCACGCTCACGGACATCGCGCCGGCGTGGCCGAAGGCGGACTACGACGTCGACGCTGAGATGGCGCGCCTCGCAGCGAGCTGATCAGCGGGCGGTGTGATCAGCGGACGGTGTCGATCGATCGCCAGCGCCGGCCTGAGCCCAGCGCGAGGATCGTGACGAGGTATGCGGCGCCGCCCACGGCATAGGCCTCGGTCAGCCCCAGCAGATCGACGCCGGCTCCCGCGAGCAGGGTGCCGATCGGCATGCCGGCGGCGACGCCGGTGCTCACCGCGCCGAGGGTGCGGGCACGGATCGCGGACGGGATCACCCGCAGCAGCGCTGTGTCCAGGATCGGGTTGAGGGGACCGGCCAGGAGCCCCGCCATGGCGGTTCCGGCGAGCAGGACGGGAAGGGGCGGACGCAGGGCGAACAGCCCGAACATCCCGGGTCCCACGACCAGGAAGAGCACGAGGATGACCGTGCGTCGGGGCCACCGCGCCGGGATCAGCGTCGACAGGGCCGCTCCCGTGAGCGCCCCACCGGCAAAGAAGGCGGTCATCGCGCCGTACGCTGCGCCATCGGGGGCATAGGCCGTTGCGGTGATCGGGTTCAGCACCGAGAAGGCGGCGATGTCGAGCAGGTTGGTGATGATCAGCAATCCCACGATCGCGCGCACCACCGGCGTGGTCCAGACGAACCGGATGCCGGCGGTGACCCCGCGCCAGCCGAGCCCGGAATCCTCCAATGCCGAGTCCAGCCGATCCAGCGCGATCACCGGGACGCACAGGATCGTCACCGTCACCGCCGCCGCGAAGAGTGCGGTGGTGACGAGCAAGGTGGGGCCGGCGCCGGCGAGCGCGACGAGACCACCCGCCGCCGCAGCTCCGATCATCATGCTCATGCGGGACACCGTCGCGTCGATCGCCGTCGCCTTCTCCAGGCCGAGTCCGGCGAGCGCGCTCAGCTCCGGCACCTGGCTCGCGCGTGCCGCACGACCGGGGGCATCCAGCAGGTTGGAGAGGAACACCAGTGCCAGAAGCAGCCCGAAGGGCAGCGCGTCGAGGGCGAGCAGTGCGGGAATGGCGGCGATCGTCGCTCCGCTGGCGGTGTCGGCGATGATGCTCGCCCGGCGGAAGCCGAGTCGATCCACCACGATCCCCCCGAGCGCCCCGCCGATGAGCAGCGGCGCCGTCGCCGCCGTGCCTGCCAGACCCGTGGCCCAGGCGGATCCGGTGGTCTGCAGCACGATCAGGGGGATCGCGATCGTCGTGATCGCGTTGCCGAGCTGGGACAGCGCACCGGCCGCGAAAAGGGCGACCAGGGGGCCGCGACGCCGGACGGCGGTGCCGGTCACGTCATCGCCGCCCGAAGCTGGCGTAGATGAAGCGCACGGGGCGGACGTCGGCGTCGTCGCGTCGTTCGTATCCTCGTCGGGACCAGCGTGCGGCGAGCTCCTCCACCTCCCGGCGCAGCTCGTCCGCCTCGTCGGCGGTGAGCCAGGAGATGATGTCGCCGAGCGTAGCCGCCTCGATCCACTCCGGTGCGTCACCGTCTTCCCGGTCGAGGTGCTCGAGGAGTTCGGCCTCGTAGGACTGCACGATGGTGCGGCGAAACGCCCAGCTCGCCTCCCGCTGTTCCTGCTCCTCTTGCAGTTCGGCGGGCACGTAGTGCGTGGTGTCCGCGGTGGCACGCCACCAGCGTTCGCGTCCGTCACGGGCGAGGTCGGGTGCCGGTGCCACGAAGCCGTGCGTCGCCAGGGTGGCGAGGTGATAGCTCACCGAGCCGGGCGCGGCGGACAGGGCCGCAGCGAGCTGACCCACCGTCATGGCTCCCCGGGTGCGGAGCTCGCCGATGATCTTCAGCCGCAGCGGATGGGCCAGCGCGCGCAGAGCAGAGGGATCGTTTACCCGGATCGCATCGGTCATGGTCCGAGTGTAGGTATACAAGAGTTATTGCACAAGAAATCTTGTCTAATCTGACGTGCGAGCAGTTCAGAAGTCCGTCTGGCGAGCTGGGCTACTGCCCTCGCGGAGCTGAAATCGGCGTTCGCGCCTGAAGACTGACGGCTCGCTTCAGGCAAGCGCCTCCACGATCGGGCGGAACTTCACCCGTGTCTCCAGCATCTCCTTCTCCGGGTCCGATTCCGCAACGATGCCGGCGCCGGCGTGGGCGGTGAGGGCGAACGATCCGTCCTCGTTCGCCGAGACCTGGACGCAGCGCAGGGCGATGGCCCACTCTCCGTCCCCCTGCGCGTCGATCCAGCCGACCGGGCCCGCATAACGACCACGATCCGACGGTTCCAGCCGTGCGATCAGGTCCATCGCCGTCGGCGTGGGCGTTCCGGCCACCGCGGCCGTCGGGTGGACGGCGCCGACGAGATCCAGGCTTGACGCCGCGTCTGACAGCGTGCCCTCCACGTCCGTCGCCAGGTGCCAGACGTTGGGCAGCTTCAGCGTGAACGGTTCCTCACCTGCCACCAGCGCCGTGGTGTGCGGCTCCAGCGCGCTCAGCAGGCTGCGCACGGCGAACCCGTGCTCGTCCTGGTCCTTCGTGCTGGTGCGGAGGGCAATCGCCGCGGCATTGTCGGCATCGGCATCGGCGCCGCGGGCGATGGTGCCGGCGAGCACCCGTGCGGTCACGGTGCCGCGAGAGACGGTGACGAGCGTCTCGGGGCTCGCGCCGATGATGCCGTCGACGGCATACGTCCACGTGTCGGGATAGGCATCATGCAGTTCGCGCGCCAGGCGGCGAAGATCCGCACCCGCGGGAGCGGATCCCACGAGGTCGCGCGCGAGGACGACCTTCTCCACCCGGCCGGCGGCGATCGCCTCCAGTCCCGCGGTCACCGCGAGCTGGTAGCCGGCCGGATCCAGTGCGCCCGGGCCCAGGGTGGCGGACCAGTATGGTCCCCATGGCGACGGTGCTGGGGTATCCGCCGTGCCGACGGTGGTGAGCCACGCGTCCGGGCCGCGCCGGCCGATCACAGCCTGCGGCACGGTCAGCGTGGACGGCGAGGCGGAGCGGTCGTCGAAGGCGAGCGCTCCGAAAGCCACGAGTCCCGTACCGGCCACGCCGATCGGGTCATCGATGATCGCCGCCGCGGAGAGCTCCCGCCATCGGGAGGCCAGTCGCGCCGCGCGGTCTCCGCCGCTCTCGGAGAGCACCGCGACGGGGGAGCCCGCACCGATCAGAGCATCACCGCGGCGCATCCACACCAGGGGTGCAGCGGGGTCGGTGACAGCGAGGAGATCGTCGGGAGAATCGATGCGCCGGGTGGTGACCACCAGGCGCGGAACGGGCGATTCGATCACCCCTCCAGCCTAGATCGTGCGGGCGGGATCGACGTCTGAGCCGTGTCTAGACTGCGGTGATGGAGCGAATCGCGGGAATGCCGGTGCGAATGCTGTGGCAGAAGTGGAACGGGGCGCCGCACTGGGAGCATGACTGCATCTACCTGGGCTCTGACCAGTGGGGTCACTGGGTCGGTCAGGAGATCGGCTGGCGCAGCGAGCGGCCCGGCGCATCCATGCCCGCCCGATCGCGGACGCTGAGCCTGATCCCGCCGTCAGCGGACCACGTTCCCACCTTCAACGCCCGCCCGCTCGACTATGCCGTCTATGTCGACATCGCCTGGGACGTGCGGTGGGACGGTGCCGATGTGGTTCGCGGCATCGACATGGACCTCGACGTCATCCGCGCGCGCGACGAGCGTGGCACCTGGATCGACGATGAAGACGAGTGGGCGGACCATCGCGTGCGATACGGCTATCCCGAAGACATCGTCCGCGAACTCGAGGAGCGGACCGGCGTCATCGCCGCGGATGTGCGAGCCGGACGAGCGCCCTATGACGAGGCGACGGTGGAGTTCTGGAACCGGCGGCTGGACGAGGTGCTCGCACAACGCTGATCGTTCGCGGACGATCGGCTCGGCGGTCCGGACGCTCTGCCCGGTGCGGTGCGGGGCGCCGGATGAGACTCAGAACATGACAACCCAGACCAGCCCGGTCCCGACGGCTCCCGGCATCGCCTCACCCGCATCGACTCGATCGATCGGCCGTGGGCGCGGACTGGCCGCGCTCGTCGCGATGGCCGTCACCAGCTTCATCCTCATCACCGCGGAGTTCCTCCCCGGCGGCCTGCTCACACTCATCGCAGCGGACCTCGGCGTCACCGCGGGTCAGGCGGGTCAGGCCGTCACGGTCACCGCCCTCGCGGGTCTGCTGATCGCCCCGACCATCACGCTGATCGTTCCAGGACTGGATCGACGGGTCGTGATGACCGCGCTCGCGGCGCTCGCTGCGGTGTCCGACCTGGCCGTGGCATTGGCGCCGAACCTTCTCACCCTGCTCCTGTCGCGCCTGCTCATCGGTGCGGCCATCGGCGGATTCTGGTCGCTCTCGCTCGCTGTGGTGGCCCGGATCACATCGCCGAGCGGCGTCGCGCGCGGAATGATGATCGTCAATGTCGGCAACACGCTGGCGTCCGTGATCGGGGTGCCTCTCGGCATCTGGGCAAGCGGCACGCTGCCCTGGCGAGACGTCTTCGTGATTGCGGCCGGACTGTCCCTGGCCGTCGCCATCGCCCTCCTGTTCCTGCTGCCGGTCACCCCGGCGGGCCCCCGCGCCGGCCTCGGCATCTTCACGCGCATGCTGCGTCGTCCCGGCATCACTCCGGGACTCATCGGGCATGTGCTCGTGGTGCTCGGGCACATGGGTGCCTACGCCTTCATCCGGGTGGGTCTGGAGCGCATCCCGGATCTGGACGCCGCTGGCGTCGGTGTGCTGCTGACCGCCTTCGGGGTCGGCGGGTTCCTGGGAAACCTGCTGTGCGGACTCGTGGCCGCACGCTCGCTCCGGCTGCTGTCCGCCGTGGTTCCCGTCGTGATGGGCATGATGATCGGCGCGCTCGCGCTCTTCCCGAGCTTCGGTCTGGGACTTGCCGCAACGGCGCTGTGGGGCGCGTCGTTCGGTGGCTGGCTCGTGGTCGTCAACGCCTGGATTGCGCGGGTCATGCCCGACGAGCTCGAGACCGGAGGGAGCCTGGTGGTGGTCGGCTTCCAGCTCGCCATCGTGATCGGTGCCGCAGCGGGCGGCTGGATCGTCGATCAGAGCGGCGCGTTCACACTCTTCCTCGCCGCAGGGGCCGCGGCGATCGTGGGAGGCATCGTGTTCGCGGCGTCCGCACGCTCGCGCCATTCGGACGGAGCCACACCGGTGTGACGACGGAAGGCGCGGCGGAAGCCCTCGTCGGAGTCGTACCCCACGGCGCGCGCCGCCAGGGACACCGGCTCTCCGATGCGCAGCCGCTGCGCCGCCGCCGTCATCCGCACGGTGGTGACGTATTCGGCGGGCGAGACGCCGAGGCAGGCACGGAACCGCTCGGCGAATGCGGAGCGCCCCATGGCGCTGCGGGCCGCGAGCTCGGCCACCGACCACGGATGAGCGAGGTCGGCGTGCACGGCATCGATCGCCTGTTGCAGGTACGGGTCGATGGCCGGTGCGGGCCACCCCTGCGGTGCGCACCCCTGAACCGCCCAGCGCCGGAGCGCCACGGTCAGCAGGGTGGTCACGATGCGGGCGCACACGAGCCCGTCCACTGGGGAGGGGGCGGCGTCGCAGCCGAGCATCGCGACGAGGGCCGACGCCGACGGCTCGCGCTCGGGCAGATCGGCGATGGAGATCGTCGTGGGCAGCTGCGCGGCACGTTCCGGCGCGCGGACGCGGACCACCTCGGCGACCAGCGCCGACACCGGTGAGAGCGCGTGCAGGCGGATGGCGCCGGACGAATCCAGCAGCAGGTGACCGGCATGCAGCCGGTCATGGGGGTGGCTGCCGGGGGCGGCCACCGTTCCCTCGTGCACGTACACCAGCGTGGTGGTGGGCCACGTCGGGAGGGGGTCGCCGTCGTCGAGGCGCACGCGTGTGGCCGTGCGGATCTCCCACTCGGAGTCGCTGAGGAACCGGTCCAGCGCCCGAAGGTCCACTCCCGGATCCGTCGAGCTGGCGATGGCGGTGGGCGTCATGACCTCTGCCAACGACCGCCATCACGCGCGTATTCCACCCGGACGACGCGCAGGTGCGGCCACGTAGACTCGTGGGGTGAGCACACCATCCCGGAACCGCGCAGATCTGCACAAGGACCCGGCACGCGTCAGCGGCATGTTCGATCAGGTCGCGGCGGCATACGATCGCACGAACTTCCTGCTCACGTTCGGGCTGGAGAAGTGGTGGCGCATCGCCACCACGAAGGCGATCGCTCCACGGCGCGGGCAGCGCATCCTCGATCTCGCGGCGGGGACCGGCGCCTCTTCCGTGGTGCTCGCCAACGCGGGCGCCGAGGTCGTCGCCGGTGATTTCTCCGCCGGCATGATCGCCGAGGGGCGTCGGCGCCACGGCACGGTGCCCAACCTCACCTTCCAGGAGGCGGACGCGCTGGATCTGCCGTTCGAGGACGACACCTTCGATACGGTGACGATCTCGTATGGCCTGCGCAACGTGAACGATCCGAAGAAGGCGCTGGCGGAGATGCTGCGCGTCACGCGCCCGGGCGGGCGCGTGGTCATCGCGGAGTTCTCCCAGCCGCCGTTCGCTCCGTTCCGCGCGCTCTACCGGTTCTACAACGCACGCATCCTGCCTGTCGTGGCGCGGCTGGTGTCCTCGAATGTCGAGGCCTACGACTACCTGAACGAGTCGATCGTCGACTGGCCTGATCAGCGCACTCTCGCCGGATGGATGCGCGAGGCGGGCTGGAGTGCGGTCGCCCACCGCAATCTCACCCTCGGTATCGTCGCTCTGCACCGGGCACGCAAGCCCGCAGCCGAGTCACGGTAGGCTGATCAGGTGACTTCGAGCCGTCCAGCCCCGGGCGCGCGGATCGCGAGCCGACTGGGCATCAGCGACCGCGTGTTCGCCGGTCCCCGCTCGCGGCGGCTGCTGGCCGCGGTCGATGCGGGCCTCGATCGCGTGGAGGCGGAGCTGGCGGACGACCTGCGCGTCACCTCGCCCGTGGCGGACTCGGCCAGCCGCTATCTGCTGGAAGCCGGTGGCAAGCGCATCCGCCCGATGCTGACGCTCCTGGTGGCGCAGCTGGGCGACGGCGGCACGGATCGCGTGATCGATGCCGCCAAGGCGCTGGAGATGACGCACCTCGGCTCGCTGTACCACGACGACGTCATGGACGGTGCAGACCGCCGCCGCGGTGTTCCGAGTGCGCACGCGGTGTGGGGGAACAACGTCGCGATCCTCACCGGAGACCTGTTGTTCGCCCGTGCCAGCCAGTTGATGGCCGGGGCGGGGGAGCGCGCCATCCGCCTGCAGGCGGACACGTTCGAGCGCCTCGTGCTCGGTCAGATGAATGAGACGGTCGGTGCCGGCGAGGACGATGACCCGATCGACTTCTACATCCAGGTGCTCGCCGACAAGACCGGTTCGCTGATCGCGGCGGCCGCGGCCAGTGGCATCCTCTTCTCGGGGGCTGATCTGGCACTGGAAGATGCGGTGCGCGAGTACGGCGAGAAGGTCGGCGTGGCCTTCCAGCTCCAGGACGACGTCATAGACCTCTCGGCCGATGCCGAGAAGACCGGCAAGGTCCCGGGAACCGACCTGCGCGCGGGCGTTCCGACCATGCCGTCGCTGCTCCTGGACCGGTCGGAGGATCCCGCCGACCGCGATCTCGCCGACCGCATCCGGGCGGGTCAGGCCCGCGTCATCGCGGGTGAGGACCCGAGAATCCTGGATGAGGAGATCGAGCAGCTGCGCGACAGCGCCGTGACCCGCCAGACGCAGGCACTCGCCGCGCGGTGGGCGGGGGAGGCGAAGTCCGCACTGGACGCACTTCCCAGCGGTGCCGTGCACGAGGCGCTCATCCGCTTCGCGGACGCGGTCGTCGACCGCTCCGCCTGACGCTTTTCACAGAACCTCGACGCCGCCTGGCAACGAGACGGAGGACATCATGAGCAAGCTGCGCCTGGCGATCGTCGGTGCCGGACCCGCGGGGATCTACGCCGCGGACATCCTGCTGAAGGCAGAACGCGACTTCGACGTGTCGATCGACCTGTTCGAGAGCCTGCCCGCGCCTTATGGGCTGGTCCGCTACGGTGTGGCCCCCGACCACCCCCGCATCAAGGGGATCATCAACGCCCTGCGGGACGTGCTGGATCGCGGTGACATCCGCATCTTCGGCAACGTCCACTTCGGCACCGACATCACGCTGGAAGACCTCAAGAAGCACTACAACGCGGTGATCTTCGCCACCGGCGGCCAGCGCGACGCCTCGCTGGACATCCCGGGCATCGACGCCGTGGGCTCGTACGGTGCCGCGGACTTCGTGAGCTGGTACGACGGTCACCCCGACGTCTCACGGGAATGGCCGCTGGATGCCACCTCGGTCGCTGTGATCGGTAACGGCAACGTGGCGCTGGATGTGGCCCGCGTGCTCGCCAAGCACGCCGACGACCTGCACGTCACCGAGATCCCTGACAACGTGTACGCGGGGCTGAAGGCGAGCCCCGTGACCGACGTCCACGTCTTCGGCCGCCGTGGCCCCACCGCCGTGAAGTTCACGCCGCTGGAGCTTCGCGAGCTGGGCGAGCTGAACGATGTCGACATGGTCGTCTACGACGAGGACTTCGATTACGACGAGGCCGCCGAGGCCGCGGTGAAGTCCAACAAGCAGATCATGGTGATGGACCGCGTCCTCCAGTCGTGGCGGCAGCGTCCCGGTGTCAACAACGCCGGCGGTGAGGCCTCGCGCCGGCTGCACCTGCACTTCTACGCCAAGCCGCACGAGGTGCTCAGCGATGAGGACGGACGCGTGCGTGCACTCGTCGTCGAGCGCACGGCCTCCGACGGCGCGGGTGGCGTCGTGGGCACCGGGGAGTACCGCGAGATCCCGGTACAGGCCCTGTACCGCGCCATCGGATACTTCGGCTCTCCGCTGTCGGACATCCCGTTCGACGAGAAGCGCGGCGTGATCCCGAACCACGAGGGACAGGCGATCGATCCGGCGTCGGGCGAGCAGATCCCCGGCATCTACGCGACCGGCTGGATCAAGCGCGGACCGATCGGCCTGATCGGCCACACGAAGTCCGACGCGATGGAGACCGTGACCCACCTCATCGCCGACCAGAGCACCTGGTGGCAGCCGGAGGATCCCTCCGAGGAGGCGATGCCGGCGCTGCTGGCCGAGCGGAACGTGCAGTGGACCGACCTTGAGGGGTGGCACCTGCTGGACGCGCACGAGATCGCGCTCGGCCAGGACTCCGGGCGGGCGCGCGTCAAGGTGGTGCCGCGCGAGGAAATGGTGCGGATCTCCCGCGCCGACGGCTGACACGACGACCAGCGCCTTCCCGCCTTCGGCGGGGAGGCGCTGTCTGTTGCCTAGGCTGAGGTCATGAGCGAGCAGACGTGGATCCCCGACGTTCTCGGTGACGGGTTCGAACAGCTCACGATTCCCCTCGGGGCCGATGATGAGGGTGAGGTGGTGGCGACGCTGGTGCGGTTGCTGCCGGACTCCCCGACGTTCTGGGATCGCCTCCGAGGCCGCAGGCCCCTGTTCCACGACGTGGACGTGCTGTACGTGCACGGGTGGTCGGACTACTTCTTCCAGAAACGCCTGGCGCGCTACTGGGCGGGCCTCGGAGCCCGCTTCTTCGCCCTGGACCTGCGCAAGTACGGGCGCAGCCTTCGCGCCGGACAGACCGCGGGCTACGTGACGGATCTCGCGACCTACGACGAGGACATCGCCGCGGCCCTCGCAGCGATGGGGTGGGATGCCGCGCGAGGCCGGGCCGACCGGCGTCTCGTGCTGCTCGGGCATTCGACCGGGGGACTCACCCTTTCCCTGTGGGCTGCGCGCCATCCCGGCGTAGCGACCGGGGTCATCCTGAACAGCCCGTGGCTGACGCTACAGCTTCCCGCGACCACCCGTGCGCTGGTGGCATCGGTGCTGAACTGGTCTTCCCAGCACTGGCCCACGGAGCCGGGTCCGCAGCTGGACGGCGGCTTCTACACGCGTGCGCAGCGAGAGGTGGCCGAGCCCGATGATGAGCCCGTCAACCTGAACTGGCGGCCCGAGCAGACGATGCCCGTGTACGCCGGCTGGCTGCACGCCGTGGTGCAGGGGCAGACCCGGGTGCAGGCCGGACTCGACATCGACGTGCCGGTGTGCGTGATGACCTCCCGTCGCAGCGCGGTTCCCCTGCGGTGGAGTGAGGAGCTCACCTCGGTGGACAGCGTGCTGGTCGTAGCCGACATCGTGCAGGCCGCCACGCACCTCGGCCGTACGGTCTGGCTGGAGCGCATCGAGGGTGCATTGCACGACGTCTTCCTGTCGCGGCACGATGCTCGCGAGGACGCGTACCGGCGGCTGGACCTCACCGCGCGCCGGATGCTGACCGCGTCGCTGCCCGGGCCGGCAGCGAACGTGTGACGGTCTTCTCGTGCATGTGAGGATTCTCATGCACGATTCGACGGCGCTGCGTCGACCGGCTATTCTTCTCGCCCCGTCGGGCAAAAGCCGAGGGGGCCGCGATGCTCTCGCATCGCGACCCCCTCGGGCCGATCAGTCAGCTCAGCTGTTCTTCGCTGCGCGGATCCGGCGCGAAGCCATGATCACGCCACCGGCGACGAACAGGAACAGTGCGCCGAGCGCCAGCGGGGTGGCGTCGCCCTGACCCGTGGTGGGCAGGGTCGGCTTCGGAGCCGGTCCCGTGGTGGGCGGCGTGGTCGGAGCCACGACGGCCTCCACCGTGAAGGCGACCTCGGCCGCGTTGCTGGAGATGCTGTCGATGGCCTGCGTTGCGGTCACCGTGTAGGTGCCGGCGGCGAGGCCGGCCGGGAGGGCGATGACCCAGGTGCCGGTCTCCTCAGCGGCGTTCGCCTCGGCGGCGAGAGCAGCAGCACCGGCGGAAGCCGACGGGGCGGGAGTCTGCGTCGCAGCGACGACCTCGGTGGTGCCGACCTTCTCGCCGTTCAGCGAGACGGTGACGGTGGCGCCGACGATGCCGGTACCGGTGACCGCGGCGGGCGTGGTTCCCTCCGTGAAGGTCGCGCCGTTCTCCGGTGCCGTGATGACCGGAGCGGTCGGGATCACGTCGAAGCGGAGGTCGGCAGCAGCGGACGTCTGACCACCGATGGTCTGCGTGGCCGAGACGTTGTAGTTGCCGTAGGTGGCGGCCGGGTCGACCGTGATGACCCAGGTGCCGTCGTCCTTCACCGTGGCGGTGCCCTCGATGTCACCGGTGAGGGTGACCGTGGCGCCCTTCACGCCGGTACCGGTGACCTTGGAGACCGAGGTCTCGGTGGGGTTGGCCGGAGCGGTGAAGGTCGGAGCGGCGGGAACGATCGTCACGGCGCCGGTGACGGCGTCGGACTTGTTGTAGCCGCCGTCCTTGGCGATGACCGAGAACTTGTACTCGCCCCATGCGGCCGGAGCCGGGAACGACCAGTTGCCCGCGTCGTCAGCGGTGACCGTGATGGGGTCGCCGGTCTCCGGGGTGACCACGACGGTCAGACCGGGGGTCGCGGTGCCGGAGATCGTGGTGCCCGGGGTGACCTTGCCGGAGGTGGCAACGGTGGGCTCAGCGATGTCGAGCAGCACCGAGTAGCCGCCGGTGAGGGCGAGGCCGTCGATCAGGTCGGCGCCGAGGGTGATCTCGGAACCGTCGGTGAGCGTGCCACCAGCGGAGAGGACGCCGACAGCCGTGGTGCCCTGCACCATCGCGCCGCCCGAGTCACCGTGGTCCGAGTGGGCGTCGGTGCCGAAGCCGTGGACGTAGCGCGTGCCGTCGACCAGGAACCAGAGGTTCGTGTAGGTCACGTCACCGGTGGTGTAGCCGGTGGTGCGGCCGGAGCGCGCGATCGGGCCGAAGTCGGCCGTGCCCACCGCGGTGACCTTGCTGACGATCGAGGCGGCGAGGTCGTCCGAGTCCGCGGAGGACCAGTCGGTGACGCCCGGGATCAGGTTCAGGTCGGGGTTGAGCACGTCGTACACGGAGATGTCGACAGACTTGACGTCGTTCTCCGCGCCCTGCGTGTTGTTCGGGCCGCCGAACTGGCTGAACCCGAGCTCGCCGATGACGGCGCCGGGCTCGAAGCCGGGTCCGCCGTTGGCCTCTGCGGTGGAGGGGACCTCCACGGCCGCGATGGTCGAGGCGCCGTCGTCGGTGCAGTGACCGGCGGAGATGAAGGCGGGCTTGCCGTCCGGCGTCCAGCCCGGGAAGCCGACGGAGCAGGCGCCCTTGATCTGGCCGTCGCCGTCAGCGGCCAGGTAGCCGGCTCCGGCGACGAGGTCGTTGGAGCTCAGCGAGGTGATCTCGCCCTTGAGGTAGCGCACCTCGACGTTGCTGTGCTTGTCGGCGAACTCGTCCGCGGCGCTCGGGGCGCTGGAGCGGAGGTTCTTGTCCTTCTCGGTGGCCAGGATGACGACCTTGCCGTCTGCGTCGACACCGACGGCCTGGACGGCGTCGTCGCTGGCGAGCAGCGACTGGGCGTTGGCGTCGAATTCGGCGCCGGACGTCGGAGCGGGTGTGGCGTCATCGGCCTGCGCCGCCAGCGGCGCAATGCCACCGACGAGAGCGAGCGCGAGACCGGCAGTGGTACCCACCGCGGCGATGCGTCGTTTGCTGTTGTTCATCGTTTCTCTCTGCGTTGTGTGTTGATTAGCCATCAGGCAGAAGGTCACGAAGCCGCGCGCATGCGGCAGAGTTCCCCTTGAAGCGTCGTCGGAGGTGACGCCCCGTTCAGGGTACGGGGGGATCGCCGTTTGGCAAAGTCATCGGAGACACTCACCCCGTTCTCAGCATGAGAAAGTTCTCATCTTTCTGATCGGGAGTTTCTTCGGTCCGCAGGAGAGCACTGGCAATTGCCAGCCGGAGTCGTGAGACTGACGGCATGGCCCGCACACTCGGAAAGCTCCTCCTCGTCGCGGCTCTCGCCGCCCCGCTGGTCGCGTGCGCGACGAATTCGTCCGCCGGGGCGGGAGGGTCCTCCTCTCCCTCGTCCTCTCCGACGCCGAGTCGTCCCGCGTTCGCGAACCCGACACCCACGCCGCTGTCGGCCGCGCCCCAGGGTGATCGCGCGCTGCTGGAGTCCGCGCTCGGAACCTGGGGCGATGAGGGTGGTGCCTACCTCACGTTCACCGCGGATGGCATGGTTCTGGGCTCGGACGGGTGCAACGGCATCGGCGCGACGTTCGCCGCTGACGGAGACACCATCTCCCTCTCGCGCATGCCGTCCACGATGAAGGCCTGCCCGGATGTGGACACCTGGCTCAGCGCCGTCCGCGCGGTGAAGGTCGACGCCGACCAGCTCATCATCCTCGACCGCAGTGCTGCCGAGATCGGCACGCTTGCTCGCACCGCCTAGCCCTCCCACGCAGAAACCCCGCCGCTCCACGGGAGCAGGCGGGGTTTCGCGCGTCTGGGCGATCAGCGGTAGTTGATGAACTGCAGATCGACGTCGAGGTCGGACGCCTTGAGCAGGCGGATGACCTCCTGAAGGTCGTCGCGGCTCTTGGACTGCACGCGCAGCTCATCGCCCTGGATCTGGCTCTTGACGCCCTTCGGGCCCTCATCGCGGATGATCTTGCCGATCTTCTTCGCGTTCTCCTGGGAGATGCCGTTCTTGATCGTCGAAACGATGCGCACCTCCTTGCCGCTCGGCGTCGGGTCGCCCGACTCCAGGCTCTTCAGGGAGATGCCGCGCTTGATCAGCTTGGACTGGAACACGTCGAGGACGGCGAGTGCGCGCTCCTCGGTGTTGGCCTTGATCAGGATGCTCTCACCGCTCCAGTCGATGGAGGCATCGGTGCCCTTGAAGTCGTAGCGCTGCTCGACTTCCTTCTTCGCCTGGTTGAGTGCGTTGTCGGCCTCTTGGTGGTCGACCTTGGAAACGATGTCGAAACTACTGTCGCTTGGCATGTCGCCAGTGTATCCGCGGGGACCGCGAAAAGGCGGAAGAGGGAGGCATCGATATTCTAGCGCTAGAATATCGACATGACTCTGACCTCCGCCGAGCTCACGATCCTCGGACTCGTCATCGAGCAGCCGCGTCACGGCTACGACCTGGAGCGTGTCATCGAGCAGCGCGGCATCCGCCAGTGGACCGACATCGGCTTCTCCTCGATCTACTACCTGCTGTCCAAGCTGGAGAAGCGGGGGTTGCTGGCATCCGACGCGGCCGCCACGGGGCCGACCACACGCCGCGTGATGCATGCCACCGCCGCGGGGCGGGAGGAAGCCTTCACGGCGGTCGGTGAACTTCTGGAGCATGCACAGCCCGCGGCCAATCCCTTCCTTGTCGCTCTCGCGAACCTCGACCTCGTCGGTCCGGACTATGCGCGTGTCCTTCGCGCGCGACTGACCGAGGTGGAGGAGCGGATCGCGGCGATCCGTGCCGCCGAGCGGAGTCAGCAGCCGCTCCCGCTCGCCGCCCGCGAGGTGTTCTCATATTCCCTCCACCAGTGGGAGGCTGAGCGCACCTGGCTCCACGAGCGCGTGGGGGAAAGCCGATGAGCGGGGGTCCCGCGCTGGCGGGCGGCGTTCACTGCGAGACCTCGACGCTCCGCGTGCTGTTCGCGGACGCGGGTATCTCCCTGTCCGAGCCGATGCTGTTCGGGCTCGGGAGCGGGCTGTCGTTCGTCTACTGGGACTCTCGTCGGCAGCCGCTTCCGTTCATCGGCGGGCGGGTGAAGCCGTTCGAGATCGTCCGAGCGGTGATCGAGCGGTGCGGCGTGACCCTGAACGTGCACGAGACCGCGTCCCCGCGGCTGGCGTGGGAGCAGGTGCGAGGGGCCCTCGACAGCGGTTCGGCGGTGGGGCTGCAACTCGACAGCTTCTACCTGCCGTACTTCACGTCCCGGGTGCACTTCGCCGGACACGTGGTGGCGATGACCGGGTACGAGGGGGAGCGTGCGCACCTGGTCGACACGGCGCAGCAGGGCGGCCAGGTGTCCACGGACCTCGACAGCCTGGCGGCGGCGCGGTCAGCCCGCGGCCCGATGTCCGCACGGAACCGCTCGTTCACGATCCGGGCCGGAGCTTCCCGCGATCTGTCGCCCGCGATCCTCGACGCGATCGTCGCGGCCGCAGACGCCTACCTCAATCCGCCCATCGCCAACGTGGGCGGCCGTGGTGTGCGCACGGCGGCGCGGAAGGTGCCGGCCTGGTTGGAGCGCGTCGCCGACCCGCCCCGGGACCTGCGACAGATCGCGGCCCTGATGGAGCGCGGCGGGACTGGCGGCGGACTCTTCCGCGCGCTCTATCGGGACTTTCTCATCGAGGCTCGCGATATCGTCGCGGCCGATCTCGCTCCGGCACAGGCTTCGGCGCTGGAGCGCGGCGTCGACCTCTTCGCGGACGCCGCCCGCCGGTGGACGCGCGCAGCGGAGCTGATCGACGCCGCCGGATCCGGGCGGGAGCCCCGCCTTCTCGCAGAGGCGGGTGCGCTGCTCTCCGCGATCGCCGACGTCGAAACCGCCGCCATGGAAGGGCTTCGCATCCTCGAACAGCGCGGTGTCCGAAGCCGCCCCTAGACTGACCGCACGAGGGGACAACGGCCGGGGACGAGGCCGCCGCCCTCGCTGAGGGAGGACCACGGATGACGCTCACACCGCACCACGACGGCTCCGCGCTGTATGTCTCGGACGATGCGCCCGCCCTCGGGGACACCGTGCGCGTGCGCGTGCGGGTGCCGGTCGATTTCGGACCGCTCGCCGCGGTTCGTACCCGTTCCAATCCCGATCACGAGCCGGCCTGGACCGAGGCGGAGCGGATCGGGGTGGCCGGCGGATGGGAGTGGTGGGAAGCGCCCGTCACGGTGGCGAACCCGAGGCACGGCTACCGCTTTGTCTTCATCCACGACGACGGCCGGGTTCAGTGGCTGAATCAATCCGGGCTGCACACCGGGGAGACCCTGGACAGCGAGGATTTCGCGCTGGTGACCACCGCGGCGCCCCCGACGTGGCTACATCGGTCGGTGATGTACCAGATCTTCCCCGACCGCTTCGCTCGCTCGGCTGCGGCCGACACGCGCCCGACACCGGCCTGGGCGATCCCGGCGGCCTGGGATGATCCGGTGGACCCGGTGATGCCCGGCCGCACCCAGCAGTTCTACGGCGGCGACCTGGACGGCATCATCGAGCACCTCGATCACCTGGAGGACCTGGGCGTCGACCTGGTCTATCTCACCCCGGTGTTCCCCGCCGAATCCAATCATCGCTACGACGCTTCCACCTTCCGTCACGTGGACGAGCTCCTGGGCGGTGATGAGGCCTACGCCCGCCTGATCGCTGCTGTCCATGCACGCGGCATGCGGATCATCGGCGACCTCACCAGCAACCACTCCGGTGACAGCCACGAGTGGTTCCGCGCTGCGAAAGGTCATCCGGAGGCAGCGGAGGCCGGGTTCTATTACTTCACCGATCCGGAGTGCACGCGCTACGAGTCCTGGCTCGGCTACGACACGTTGCCGAAGTTCGACTGGTCCGATGCGGAGTTGCGTCGCCGGTTCTACGAGGATGAGGACTCCGTCGTGGCGCACTGGCTGCGCGAGCCGTTCGGCATCGACGGCTGGCGCGTGGATGTGGCCAACATGACCGGACGGCTCGGCGCCATCGACCTGAACGCCGACGTGCGGCGAGGGCTGCTGCGTGCGATCACCTCGGTCCCCGGGGAGCGCATCCTGCTGGGCGAGTCGACCAACGACGCACAGAGCGATCTTCAGGGTGATGCGTGGCACGGAGCGATGACCTACCCCTCGTTCACCCGGCCGGTCTGGGGGTGGCTGAGCGAGCCCACGCACGCTCCCTACCTCGAGGCCGACGGCACCACCTCCACCGATCCGTGGTTCTTCACGCAGCCGGTCGGCGGCATCCCCCGGTACTCGGGCCGCGATGTCGCCGAGGCGATCACGCGTTTCACCGCGGGCATCCCCTGGCGGGTCCGGCTCGGGAACATGCAGCCACTCGACACCCATGACACGGCGCGGTTCGCCACCAACGCTGCGCCCGGCACCGTGCCCGTGGCCGTCGGGCTCTCCATGACGCTGCCGGGTCTGCCTGTCGTCTTCGCCGGTGACGAGTACGCCCTCACCGGCGCGGACGGCGAATCGAGCCGTACGCCGATGCCCTGGGGCACGGAGGGCGAGGGTCGGGTGGCCGAGCGCATCACGCTGTATCGCGATCTGATCGCGCTGCGCCGGGGTCATGCGGCACTGGCCACCGGGGGAATGCGATGGCTGCATGTGTCCGACGAACTGCTGGTGTTCGTGCGGGAGAGCGCCGAGGAGACCCTGCTGATCGCGGCGGCGCGCTCTGCTTCTGCCGCGGACATTCCGGATCAGGCTGTGGAGGGCCTCGGCGCCGCTGCGCCGCTGTTCGGTGAGGTCACGCTTGCCCGTGCGGAAGGCGAGACTCGAATCGTCTGCGACGGCCCGGGCTTCGGCGTGTGGTCGTTGCCCGGTGTGGCGGTTCCGGCCCGCGCGGCGTGAGAGGCTCCTAGACTCGCCGACGGAGGCTTCATGCGAGGAATGACCGAAGATGACGCGCGCGCAGCGCTCGCGAACGCGTCCGACGGCGAGCGCGAGCTGATGGCGGTGCCGACGGCCTTTCTGATCCTGGACTGGGATCACATGGACTTCGTCGCCTGGCGGGACCCGCGCACGCGCGATCGTGCGTATCTGATCGTCGAGCTCGATGGCCATCCCACCGGGATCGTTCTGCGCGCGGCGTCCGGATCCAGTCATGCGCGAGCGGGCGTGTGCAACATCTGCCACACGATGCAGCCCGCGGACCAGGTGACGATGTTCACGGCGCGACGAGGGGGCACGGCGGGGGAGCGCGGTGACGGCATCGGCACGTACATGTGCGCGGATCTCACGTGCCATGACGCGGTCCGCCTGGCGGCTCCCCTGGCACCGGGCGAGATCCGCGGCGACGTGAATCATCGCCTGGACGGAACACGACGCCGCGCCGAGGACTTCGTGCGTCGTGTGCTGGAGGACACATGAGCGAGGACCGGGTCGTGGTCATCGGTGATGCGCTGATCGACGAACTGCGTGATCCGCACGGCGTCCGCGAGTTCATCGGCGGTGCTGCCCTCAACGTCGCCGTCGGGTTGAGCGTGCTCGGAGTGCCGGCCACGCTCATCGCGATGGTGGGCGATGACGAGCCCGGTGCTCGGATTCGCGAACTCCTCGACGCATATCGCGTCGAACTGCTGGCGACGCCCTCGCCGCTCGGCACTGCCCGCGCCGTCAGCGAGCGGGGCCCGTCGGGGGAGCCGGTGTACGTGTTCTCCGAGGCCGCCCGACAGCGGAGGATCCGCTACGGCGAAGCCGAACGCGCCGCGATCGGCGCGGCACCCGTCACCGTGGTCAGTTGCGTGGCATTCGACGACGAAGCCCAGGCGAACGACCTGACCGACGCCGTCGGCGGTACGCCCACGCGGCTGGTCATCGACCCGAATCCGCGTGCCGGGATGATGCACGATCGCGATCGCTTCATCGCCGGCCTCGAGGCGCTGGTGCCCGCGGCCGCCCTCGTGAAGATCGGTGATGACGACGCGCGTCTGCTGTACCGTTCGAGCCTCACCGAGATGCGGGAGCGCATGCTGGCGCTCGGGGCGGCCGCGGTGCTCTCGACGGCCGGAGCGGACGGGGCGCGGCTGGACGCGAGCGGCGTCAGCGTCTCCCGTGGCAGTTCGGTCCTGCCGGGGCGCATCGTCGACACGATGGGTGCCGGGGATGCCACCCTGGCGACGGTGGTGCAGGCGCTCGTGCGCAGCCCGCAGCTCGACGAGGCGGCATGGGAGCAGGCTCTCGCCGAGGCGATGGACGTGGCGGCGGCGACGTGCCGGGCCGAGGGCGCGCTGCTGCGCGTTCCGCGTGACGACGCGGGCGATGAGGCTCACCGCATCGACACCTGAGACCCGCCCCTGATCAGCCGATTTCTGGTCACGCCGAAGCTCCGGTAGTATCGATATCCGCGCCTCTGGTCGGCTGTACAAGTTGGTCGGGTGCGCACCTGGCGGGTTTCCCAAGCGGCCAAAGGGATCTGACTGTAAATCAGACGCGTAAGCTACGGGGGTTCGAATCCCTCACCCGCCACCATGGATTGTTCGCTCCTGAGTTTTGTTCAGGGAACTCGAACAGCGAGAAGAGAAACGCCCCCGATTTCGGGGGCGTTTCTCTTCTCGCTGACGCCGGTGCGCTCACGCTTGTGCGCACCGGCGAGAGATCATCGCCGAGGTCGTTGCAACACGCGAAGACCCTCACCGTGGTCTCCTCGGCGGCCGTGATCTCTTGGGGAGCTCGCCGTTGTCAGCGGAGCCCTGAACGCCGTCTACTCCCGTGGGTGACGAGGTGCTTAGACGGGTCGTTCGTGCGAACTCATCAGCCGGCGTCGATCACCGCCTGCACCGACTTCTGCGCCTCCGCGAGGAGCGCGTCTACATCTGCCTTCTCATCCGTGAGTACCGCCTGCACGATCGGGTCAAGCGCCGCGTACAGTTCTTGCGCCTTCACGGCGGGCTCGGGATTCACCGTGAGCTTCGAGCTCAGGTAGTCGGTGTACAGGGATCGATCGACAGTGATGGAGTCCGCGATCCAGCCGAGGTAGGTCTCGTACTGCTCATCGCTCACGAGAGGGATCTCGGGGATGCCGACCGGCACGTTGTCAGCCACCGCGGCAGTCGCGAGCGAGATCGCTGTGTCCTTGTCGAAGTATCGGTCCAGCCAGTAGAACTCGGTCCACTTCAGTGCGGCGTCCAGTTCTTCCGGAGATGCTTTCGGGTTGTACCACTGGATGGCACCCCCGCCGAGAGTGCCGAGGCCCGCGGCACCTTGGGGCATCGGTGCGATTCCGATGTCATCCTTATCCATACCGCGGTTGACGACCACGTCGGTGTAGATCGGTCCGTTGATCGTTTGTGCGACGTTGCCGCCGGCGTACTCGTTGCGAATGTCGTCGGGACTGAGCAGGAAGTTTGAACCCGCGGCATCCGCGTCCCATCGCAGGTCATGGAGGAATTGAAGCGATGATTTCATGGCCGCGGTGTCAACCGTGACAGTGGCAGCGCCATCTTTGTCGACGGTCTCAACGAGCGAGCCGTTCGCGTAGGCCATGGTCGTCAGGAGCCAGCCTCCGTTATTTCCGGTCGTGGGGATGATGAACCCCGTCTTGCCGGTTCTTGCTGCGATGGTCTTGGCGTTCTCCAGCACCCCTTCCCAGTCCGTCGGCGGCGTGTTCGGGTCGAGGCCGGCCTGCGCGTACAGTGCGCGGTTGTACATCAGGGACATCTCGTAGGCCTGTCGCACGACGCCATAGGTTCTGCCGTCGACCACCACTGCATCGTCAAGGTCCGGGTTGAGTCCCGACAGCACCGTACTCCGCTCGACGAGATCGGTGATGTCCGCTGCTTGACCGCGCTGAATGAGGGCGGTCATGTCGGTGAATGGAATCGCAAGTGTGGTGGGAGCTGTGCCGCCGACCAGGAGTGCGCTGAAGCTCTGCGGGTCGTAGCGGGTCTCATCGCCGACCACGGTGATGTTGGGGTACCGCTTCTCGAACTCAGCCACGCGATCGGTGAACACCTTGAGGGATGCCGCTTGATCGGCTGTCGGCATCTCGCCGACCCGTATGGTCACGGAGCCGGTCGCCGCGGGATCGGATTGCGGGTCGGTTGCTGGGGAACACGCGACGAGAGCGATCCCGAGGGCTGCGGTGACGATGGTGGCACCGGTGATGCGAGGGGGACGTGCCTGCATGAAGCTACTCCTTCGTAGCGGCGACTCAGCGCCGGGTGGGAGCGAGCATATATCAAATTGATGGATTTTATCAATCGGGATGATCGTCTGCCTGCGTGCGCACCACACGCGGCGATATCCGGGCGGCCTGTGCGATGGCGCCAGCGCGCGCTCGCGAGCACGATGATGAGCGTCGTACGGGCGTGCAAGAAAGAGCTTCGTGATCGGAAGCGTCAGGCTGGACTGAAGAGATCTTCCAATACGAGACAGGCTGCGCCCATGGCGGCGACGTCGCGCCCCAGCGTGGTGCCACGAAGTGTCACCTTGTGCAGTTGGCGTGTGACGGATACCCGGTCGACAATGGGGGTCATGATCGGCAGGAACCGGGAGGCGACCTGGTCCCACATAGCACCGCCCATGACGATCGTGTCGACATCGAGGAGGTTGCCGATCGTAAGCGCGGCGGACGCCGTGTAGCGGGCGGCGCGGTCCAGAATCCCGACCGCCACCTCATCGCCGCCATCCGCCGCGCGACAGAGCAAGGCGAACAGCTCGTTGGCTTCGGGGGAGGTGTTGCCTCCTGCCTCGCGAGGCAGCACTCCCGCCTCCACGCCCTGATGCACGAGGGCGCTCTGTGAGGCGACCTCCCAGAACGCATGGAAATCACCGGTGAAGCGTTCGCCGATCTCATCCGCGGTGACCGCGAGGAGCCCGACGTCACCGGCGTTGCCGGATCTGCCGCGCACGACGGAGCTATCCACAACCAGGCCGATGCCCGCGCCGGTACCCAGGTACAGGAAGGCGAAATTGGCGGGGGCATCGGTACCCGTTACCCACTGCTCACCGACGGCGCATGCGATCACATCCTTTTCGAGAAGCACCCGGCGACCGAGGCGTCGGCTGAGCATGTCGCGAAGCGGTACTCTGTCCCATCCCGGCAAATGAGGTGGGCTGAGCAGAGTACCGGTGGCGCCGTCGATGGGGCCCGGGGCCGCCACACCGACGCCTGCGATCCGCGCGGGGTTCACACCGGACCGCTCGATGAGGTCCCCGACTTGTGCCGCGATCATGGCTGTCGTCGCCTGTGCATCGGTTCCCGGAGTGAGCGACTGCCTGCTCTCGACGACGACTCCGCCTGCGAAGTCGAGAATCACGCATGTGGCCACGACTGGGTCGAAATGGACCCCCGCGGCGTAGCAGCCGGTGGGGTCGAGATCGAGCAGCGTCCGCGGCTTGCGATGGCCCGGGATCCGCTCCTTGCCGACCTCGTGGAGCAGACCGGCGTCAATCAGACGACGGGTGACATTCGAGACCGTTTGGGGGATGAGTCCGGTCTCGGAGACGAGCGCGACGCGGGAACGTGCGCCGCGGCGCACGGCCGTGAGCACCAGAGCCTCATTGGTCTCCACGCGTCGAGGGGTCCCCGCGCCGTTGTCGTCCGCAGGCGACTGTGCGGCAGTGTCCACGGCACCTCCCGATGCGCGCCGCGAAGATGCGGGTCATCGTTTCGACCGCGGCTCTCTCACGCTACACCGGCGCATGAGAGCCGCGTGGTGCTTCGACTTTCCCTTCGAGCCATGCGTCGAGCACGGCGGCGAGCTCAGTCTCTCCGACCGTCACGAGGGCGTGTCTGTGGCGCGCTGTCTTTCCGCCTGTGGTCCAGCGATTCCAGCCGTCCCGCTCCAGCACAAGCTCGCCGGGCGGGCTCCATGTGACGAGGGGGGAGTCGGGAAATGCAGCGAGGTAGATCGTGAGGAGGTCCCAACTGGGACGTCCGACTCCGACGCCGCAGAAGGTCTCATACGCCAGGGCGACAGGGTTCTCCGCGCCCAGACGCTCCGCGAGATGCCGACCTGTCACGACGTGCTCGGTCGTCTCGAATCCGACGAAGTCGACGCTGCCTGGCCACGAGTCGAGAAACTCCATCGCCTCCGGAGCGTGCTCGGCGAGGTTGAATTCCCGACCCCACGGGAACTGTCCACCCATGACAACGGTGCGCCCCACCTTCCGTTCGACGAGCTCCGCTCCTGACAATGCAGACCATTCGTCCGGTGCGGAGGCGAGCAGGGCGTTGAGATTTGCGAAGAAGCCGATGGAGGTCACAGTGATGGCACCGTCTTCGGCTGCCGCGAGGGCGCGTCTGAGAACGAGCGTTGCCGGTTCTGGGGTGCGTCCCGGTGTGCTGGCGAAGTGCTCGGCGACAGCGCGCGCGTAGTCGTTCTCCCACACATCATCCGTGGTGCGAGCGTGGTGGCCGATCGGGACGTCCGCACCGTGGTGGGCGCACACGACGGCGGCAGTGCGCGGTCCCCAGCGGCTCGGGGTGTTAATGCCCACGGCATCGAGGCTGATGATCCCCGCTTGAGCGAGATGGAGAGCGATCGCCAGGGCGCCGACGTCATCAACGTCGGCGAACATGTCGCTTTCCAGAACGATGCGAGGAATCCCCGCTGACGACGCGATCATTCCGCCTCCGCCGAGATGAGATTGGCCGATCGGAAGAGGGCGGTGTTCTTCGACGCTTGACCGATCCCGCCGCCCCACTCCACCCATCCTGAGCGGCCATCGGTGCCTGTGACGTCACCATCTGCGTCGTTCACGAGGAAGGAGAGACCGAACACGCTCTGTGGCGGTTCATCGAATCCCAGCGAGCTCCAGGGGACCGAAACGTCGTAGACGGTCGTCCGTGTCTCTTCGTTGCGCGTGATGCTCGTCTGTGCTCCGGGTGTCGGGCCCGCCACCGCGCCGGGAGGTGCGGCGAATGTGTAGGTGACGGGTCCGCCGTCGAGCAGCGCGGCCGCGATCTCGACGCGATGTCCGCCGATGAGGGAGGGGAATAGGTCATAGGTGCTGAACTGAATCGAATCCACCTGCCAGGCCTGCGACGCGCTTGCTCGGGAACCGATGTGCTTATCATCGGTGATCTCGGCGTGAACGCGCAGACCCCCGGGCAGGGACGTGAAGCGTACGGACCCGCCGACGTCTGCGGTTCCGCCGCGGGTGCCCGACCCGTTCGCACGCCAGACACCGATGCGGTTCAGATCGATCGGGTCAACCCGTGTCGCGTCGTCCGGCTCGATCGGGGAGAAGCTCAGCGTGCCGACGTCCTCGTGGCGATATCCGCCGGCAGCAGCGCGCACCTCGTAGGCGAGGGGGACGAAGAGGGCAGGGGCAGGCACCGCGGCCGCGACGGTTGCGGACGTTCCCGGGGGAACGACCGGCGGCGAAGCAATCGTGCCTGCCGTTGCTCCGACGCGCCAGGTCAGGGAATCGAGACGCAGTTCATGGTCGGGATCGTTGTTCCTGACCGTCACATCGAGAGCGTAGGCATAGTCGTCAGCTTCTCGGGTGACGCCTGGCCGTGCGATGACTTCGTAGCCGTCGATGACCTGTGTGTGCGCGCGAAGCTGAGCCATCGGTTTCTGGCCCTGCCCGCCTTGGGCGACCGTGACGGTGATGGTGCGACGCCCCAGGCGGCTTGCCGCGGGCAGGGTCATCTGCACTGAGCCGCCAGCGAGGTGGAATGTCTGCTTCACACCGTCACCCATCACCGTGACCGTACGCGGGCGTATCCCTGCATCGAGTGCGGTCACGGTCACGGTGGCTGCTCCGCCGGCGACCGTCTGATCCGCGACGTCGACGGCGAACGGGGCGGGGGTGAGAGCAAGGGTCACCGTACCGGAGATGAACACGGGTGACTCGTCGAGGGTGAGTGAGAAATCGCCCGCACCGACCTCCGTCTTCGTGCCGAACTCATCCGTCAGAGTGAACCCGTTCGCAGAGGAGACTGTGACATGGTCGGCCGCCGTGCTCCACAGCACTCGGTTCGTCCTGGTGCCATCGGTATACGGATAGGAGTATGCCGTGGGGGAGGAGAGGTCCTCGCGGGGCTGTTGCTCCAACCCCGTCGTCTGTCGAATCAGGACTGCTTGCGTGACGAAGGCGGGCTTCGGGCTGATGCCGTGCACGCCACCATACGTGTAGCCGGGAGCATCCGGGCAGATCCAGTTCCAGCACGAGGTCGCGTCCGGGCGGTTGAGCAGACCGAAGTTATCCTCGCGCTCGGAGGGATTGAAGCCGGTGTCCATGATCGCGTACCAGATGTATGAGTCGACGCCCGCCGCCTCCGCGAGTACGGGTCCGCGGATTGCGAAGTCGGCCTGCTGCTGGGCGGACGAACCCGCCGTGTGCGTTGCCCACCCGTTCTCGGTGATGCGTACCGGAATGTCACGACCGCCATCGTTCGCGTGCACCAGGTCGACCAGCTCCGGCAACGCCGTGACTGCTTCGCTCTCCTCGGGCGCAGTGCCGGGGCCGAAGTTCTGCACGCCGTAGTAGTTGACCGCGTACGTGTCGATGGAATCCAGCCCGCCGCGGTCGATGAAATCGCGCGCCCAATCCAGCTGCACCCCCGCGGTGACGGGTCCCATCACGTTCGCCTGCGGATCAGCGGCGTGTATCGCAGATGCCGTCGGTTCAAGGAGAGCGACGTAGCAGGCGGCGGTGAGGCAGCCCGAGCTGTTGAAGCCGCTGGAGTTGTACTCGTTGTAAACGCCGACGTCATGGGTGAGGCTCTCGGCCGACGCGAACCCCGCGGTTGCTCCGGCATATGCGGCGAACGCTGCGATTCCCGAAGGAGTGTGAGGCGTCTGATTGTTGTCGTAGAGCGGGTTCTTGTACAGGGCGTTCCACATGGCGTTGACGCCGTGTTGCGAGAGTTCTCGTTGCGTCGCGGTGGCGAGCGTGTCGAACGTGTAGTTTCCCGCGGTCGGTTCGATGCCCTCCCACGTCTGATCGATGCGACTGAGTCCGTAGCCTGCCAATGCGATCGCCTCAATGAGTGACGTCGTGTCGCGCGGACTCTGCCATCCACGGTGGAGTCCCACCCCGTAGAAGGCATCGTCGGCGTTCCAGCCTGCAGGTGGAGCGTCGAGCACCGCGAAGGAGGTGGAGCGGGTGACCGGAGTGCCCAGGGGAGCTGTTACGTCGAGCGTGTAATACCCGAAGCCCAGGTCGCTGACGTCGATGGTTCCTGCCCCCGTTGTCATCGCAGAGATACCGGTTCGAATCTCGACGCCGTACGCATCGCTCACTCGCCAGTTGACCTGGCTCGCGGGACTGGCGACATCGATACGCGCTTCCCCTTCCGCAAAGATCAGCGAGGGGCTCATGATCGCGAGAGAATCGAGGGCCGCCATCGGAGCATCGGTGAACCTCACTTCGATCTTCGAGAAGCACACGGGAGACATGCCGCCGACGGGAGCCTTGACATTGAGCCGGAAGTCGGCGCCGTTCGAGCGGTTTTGGAACCGAATGTCCGTGAGCTCGAACGAGGTGGTTCGCCATTGGTGGCTGTCGGTCATGGGCTGGTTCCGGCTTCCCGCCCACGGCGTCGACTGCGCGTCGTACTGAATATCGAAGCCATTCGTGCCGACGTCGTAGTAGTCCACGGTCACGATTGCGCGCCGTGCGCCCTCGGGAACCACCGCGTCGGCGACGTTGACGTAGACGTAACGGACCAGGGGCGACTCCTGCATCGCCCAGCACTGGACACCGTCTACGGTCGTCGCCACGGCAGCCGGGTCGATTTCGCGGTCTCCAGGTCGTGCGCCATCCACTCCGATGAGCTCCGGGGATTCACCCAGCACAGCGACCGCGTCGGCACCGTAGGAGGTGGCGTGCGCGATTGTGGGCATCGCGACGAAGAACCCGGCGAGGAGGAGGAGCGCTGCGAGGGCGCTCCTGCGCCGTCGCGGGCGGCGGCGGGGGGTGGTCGATTCCATGGCAGCTCCTTCATTGGACGTGGCCGAAAAGAAATCCACTGATTGGATTTTATATCGCACAGATCCTACGAGAGCAAGTGCGCACTGCGTTGAGCGGGCACTTGCGTGCGCAGATCGCTCATGCGGCGAAGATCTGAATACACCAATGCGGCTATCCAGCAAGATTGACGCGAGTGGCGCGTCCTCTGCCGTCGTTACTGGACACGAAACGAGCGCTGAGGTTACGTTCGGGGGATGGTCACCACGGTTCCAGACGAGGAGTCAGGGGATCGGAGCAAACTCGATGAGTTCTTTGCCCGGGCCTCTGCACCCATGCGATCTGTCACGAAGGCTGTGGCCTGGGAGATCGTGAGTCCACCGCTGTTCGGTTTCCCCGGAACCCTCGCTGAGGATGAGGTTGACGGCACCTCTCTGGTCGGCGGGACATACTGGCGTTCGCTCCCTGTGCGGGACGACGCACAGCGTCCGATCGTCGCGCTGATGACGGGGGTTCAGGGCGATGTCGATTTCGTCGAGGACGATTTCAGGCGGAGCCACCCACCGCGGTGGAACATGACGGCGGCTGTGACCGTCGAACTCCGCGGCGGTGAGGTCCTGGTGGCGTCGACGGCCGACGGCGTGGCGCGCTTCGACCTCCCTCACGACCGTTTCCTCCTCGTGCACGTCGTGGGAGCAGTCCCGGAGAATGCGCTGACGATTCGGGAAACCGGTTCGGTAACGAACCTGATCGAGAATTGGGAGACTGCGATCGAAAACGCCTGGGCGTCATCGCCGACATAGAGCGCATTTGTCCTTCGCTGATCCACGTTCGAGAAGCCGCACAGGGGCACGGATATCTGAGGGGAACTCAGGATCGTCCCCAGAGTGCCAGTGAGCCGCGCATGCCATGTGTGCACCCTCGACCGTCGTAGATGCCTGCACATCTGGGTATCAGGTGTGTCAGTGTTGTGCGGCGCTGCCGATCGGGAGGCACGATTCTCTCTCCCGAGGACGTCGGCTCCGCGTCGCAGGCGAGTCCCCTGGTTCCTCTTGCTTGTCGTGAAGGTGAGCGAGGGCTCATCCGTTCCAGACGAGAGCATGCGCCGTCGGCCTGGGCGCCTAGGCTGACGGCATGAGTGTGGAGCTTCGGGACCTGGCCATCGACGTCGCACGGGAGGCGGGGGAGCTCGCCGCTCGCCGACGTGCAGAGGGTGTGCGGATCGCGGCGACGAAGTCCACGCTCGCTGACATCGTCACCGAAGCCGACCGCGAGGTGGAACGGCTCATCCGTGATCGGCTGGCGAGTGAGCGACCGGGTGACGGCATCATCGGCGAGGAGTACGACCCGGTCCCCGCGGATGGGCTGACCTGGATCGTCGATCCGATCGACGGCACCGTCAACTATGCGCAGGGTTTGCCGTTCTGGGCGGTGAGCGTCGCGGTGGTCTCGGGTCCCGCCCGTGTGGGGGAGTGGACGGCGGTCGCAGGTGCGATCTTCGCTCCCGCGACAAACGAGATGTTCAGTGCAGCGGTCGGCGAGGGTGCGCGATTGGACGGCGTGGGCACGAGCGAGCGACTGCGGGTGGCGGAGCCGAGTGCGGCGGGCGAGCTGGTGGCCACCGGCTTCGGTTACGACCGGACGACTCATGCCGCTGACCTCGCCGAGATCGCGCGTGTGCTGCCCTTCGCCCGCGATCTGCGCCGGTTCGGTGCCGCGTCGCTGGATCTCGCCTCCGTGGCGGCCGGCCGCGTCGACGCCTATTCCGAACGGGATCTGAAGGCCTGGGATCACGCCGCCGGTGCCCTGCTGGTGATCGAGGCCGGAGGAACGGTGTCGTTTCTCGACGCGGAAGGCTCACGCCCGCGGATCGTCGCAGGATCTCCCGCCGCCCATGATCGCGTGATCGCGGCGCTGGCCGGCTGAGGTCCTGGATTGCTAACAGAGTTCGCTCTTCGGATGGCTTTTTCAGCGGAGCGGGGGTAGCCTTTACCTGATCGTTACTTTTGCTGACCCGCAGCGGAGTTCGGTCCGCCCCCTGAATCTGTTCGTGTCGCGGTTGTGCGGCCAACCCTGAGGTAACGAGTTCTTGTCGATAGATCACACCCGAGCCGGTGACGGCGCTGTGTCTGAAGCTGACCGCGACGAATCCGCTCCCGCCGACTCCGGTGCGCGCCTGACGCGCCGTGCCCTGCGCGCTCGCGCTGCCGCCGTCACGATCGCCGCCGCTGGCGTCGCTCCCGCCGACAATGCTGTCGCGCCCGCCGAGCCCGCCGCCGAGACCGTCGCACAGCGCCCACAGCCCTCGCGTCGGAGCGACGCGCGTCGCGCCCAGCAGAGCACAGCCGCGGAGGCGGCCCCCGGGCCGACTGTTCCCGTCGCGCACATCTCCGACGTCATCGCCGATCCCGAAGGCGACGCGTTCGCCGAGGCATCGCGCGTCTTTGCCGAGGCCGGTCACACGCAGGTGACGTCGATCATCGAGGAGAAGAGCGCGCCCGCTGACGCAACGCTTCCCGTATCGGACCTTCCCGTCTACCTGCACGTCGCGCCCCGCAAGCGTCGCAACGTCCGTCGTATCGCGACCGCAGGTGCCTCCATCGGCGTTATGGGCGCTGCCGCGGCCCTGGTGTTCGCGATGGCGCTGCCGCCGTCGATCGGAAGCAGCTCGGCGGTCGCCTCGGTCGCCAGCACCGGACCGTCCACCGCCAAGGCCGACATCCAGGCGTTCGTCGCCTCCGGTGATGCCCTCACCGATGACCTCGCCCGCAGCGAGAACTACTCGACGATCTCGGGCGCTGAGCTCGCCCAGGAGAGCGGCATCCGCAACTACTCGTCGTCGGTCTTCGTGAACAACGTCTCCGCACCCATCCAGTGGCCCTTCGCCGTCGGCGTTCCCGTGGGCGATGGCTTCGGCATGCGCGATGGGCGTATGCACGAGGGAGCCGACTTCCAGCCGGGTGACGGGTCGCCGGTCCAGGCGATCGCCGACGGCACCGTTCGCATCGCCACCGAGAACGGCGGCGCATACGGCGTGAACGTGTACATCGATCACGAGATCGACGGCCAGATCGTCACGAGCCATTACGCGCACATGCAGTACGGCTCGCTGCGCGTGAAGGCCGGGGACCAGGTGACAGTGGGCACCGTCGTCGGGCTCACGGGCAACACCGGTCGCTCGTTCGGTGCGCACATGCACTTCGAGATCATCATCGACGGAAAGACCGTCGATCCGATCGCCTGGTTGCGCGCTCACACGGAGTGAGTGGTCAATCGCCACCTCGATCATCTGGTACGCTGGATGAGTTGCCCCGGTGAGGGTGACAACGCCCCGATAGCTCAGTGGCAGAGCACTTCCATGGTAAGGAAGGGGTCGTCAGTTCAATCCTGACTCGGGGCTCAAGGCATGAAAATGCCGTGCGGCAGGGTAGCTCAGTTGGTGAGAGCGCACGACTCATAATCGTGAGGTCGCGGGTTCAAGCCCCGCTCCTGCTACAGATGAAAACCCCCGGTTCTTCCGGGGGTTTTGTCGTATCGGGGCTGGCGGACCGGAATGGTGGCTGATCGCTCACCGGGCGATCGGCCACGCGTGCAGTTCCTGCGCTCCGCGAGGCGGGGGAGGCGGGGCAACGACCGCTCGGGACGCCCACGACGTGCCGGCTGTTTCCTCTCACGTCCTGGAGCGCGGCCGCACTCCATGGCTACGATCGTGTCGTGCGCCTCCATGCCTCGCTCCGGCCCGTGATCGCCCTCGCGATCGCGGCCTCTGTCGCCCTGACAGTTTCGGCGTGCGCGACCGGCGCGGGTGGAAACACGCCCGCGGACCCCGAGCGGATCGCCGAGAGCGCGAGCTCTCTCGGCATCACGCCCGAACTCGTCTACACGACCGATGTCGACGGCTACGATCTTGCGGTACAGTCGGTCGGCTCGACCGGCTCCAGCGGCATGTCGGCGTCGTGGTTCAGCGAGGCGCGCGGCGGGATACTGACGATCCGCACCGACTTCGGAGAGGTGACCGCCGAGAACTGCGCGGCGACTCCGCTCTTCGAGGCGCACGACGTGGCCGTGACCTGCGAAGAGGACGATGACGGACTCTGGCACCGGACTGCGGGAGACGCACACGAGTACGTAGCGACGCGTGACGATGTGCTCATCCGCGTGAGCGGCCGAGGCGCTTCGGAGGAGGACCTGCGGGCGGCCGCACAGGCAGTGCACGTGCCATCGGAGGCTGAACTCGAACTGCTCTTCTCCGATGCGCCCGAGCCGCCCGCGGGGATGCCGGTCGAGCGCGGCGACCTCCCCGAGCATGGCGACGGCGCCCCGATCGATCCGTCGGGCCCGGGTGGCTGATCGCTGATCCTCCGGCGTGGCGGCGATGATCCTCCGGCAGAGCAGCGCTGATTTGTGTTCCCCATCAACGCGCCGTTCGTGTTCGCGTGCTCCGAGCCCGGCGGTGGGCGTCCGGTAGCGACGTGCTTGCTCCGCCGCCGCGTCATGACAAGAACCGCGCACGTGCGAGGATCGAGTGGTGAGCTCTGCAGGTCCCGCCCCCGTTCGTGAGGGGCTGTGGCGCAGGCTCACCGCCTCGATGAATGACCCGGTGCTTCGCGCCCTCGTCACCTCGACAGCGGTGTCCCGGGTGGGTCGCGGGGTGTTCCTCACGGTCACCGTGCTCTTCTTCACGCAGATCCTCGGGCTCGGCGCGGGGGAGGCGGCGCTCGTGCTGGCCGTGTCCAGCGCGTGCGGGGTGGTCGCATCACTGGTGGGTGGATGGCTGTCCGATCGGCGCAGCGCGCGACGCATCGCATTCGCGTGCGAGGCCCTGGGCGGTCTGCTGCTGGCGGGATACGCGTTTGCCGGCGACTTCCTCTCCGCTCTGATCCTCGCCAGCCTCTCCGGATTCTTCGACTCCGTCGGGCACTCGGCGCGGTCCGCGATCATCGCCCGAGGGCTGGCTCCCGAGCGCCGCGTGCACGCCCGCGCGGTGCTGCGCACCGTCACGAACCTGTCGATCGCTCTCGGCTCCGGCATCGCGGCGATTGCGCTCGCGCTCGGCACCGCGCCCGCCTACCGCGTGGTGATCCTCGCGGCGGGATTGCTGTGCGCGATCGGCTCCATCCCGCTGCTGCGGCTTCCCTCAAGCGTCGACGCCCCTGCCCGCAGCACGACTGCGCTGCGCACCGACACGGGGTCGATCAACACCGTCGCCCAGGCGGAGCGCAGCGACTGGCGGCGTCGCTCGCCCTGGCGGGATCCGCGCTACCTGCTGCTGACCGTCCTCTCGGCGGTGTTCGGCATGCAGTTCGGCGTGGCCGAGCTCGGCGTGCCGCTGTGGATCACGCAGGAGACCGAAGCACCGACCGTGATCGTGTCGGTGCTACTCGTCCTGAACACCGCGCTGGTGGTGCTCTTCCAAGTGCGTGCCTCGCGCGGCACCCACGACATCCGCGTGGCCGGACGCGTGACGATGATCGCGGGCTGGCTCATGGCCGGTGCCTGCTTCATCTACGCGCTCGCAGCTGGCCTTCCCACCTGGGCCGCCATCGCGGTGCTCGTCCTCGGTATGGTCGCCCACACCTTCGCGGAGATCCTCTCCCAGGCGGGAGCGTGGGGACTCAGCTTCGAGCTGGCGGATCCCGTGCGCGCGGGCGCGTACCAGGGAGTCTTCGGCATGGGCTTCTCGCTCGGCGCACTGGCATCGCCGATGGTCGTCAACGCCACTGCGCTCACCTACGGGCTCGCGGGGTGGGGGATGCTCGCCCTGATCTTCCTCCTCGCCGCCGCCGGCATCATGCTGATCGCCCGCCGTGCCGCATCGGTGGCGCCTCCCGCGGCGGTCTGAGCGCGAGGAGTCAGAGCGCGCGGGGTTCTCCTCGCGAGCCGGGGTCACCCCGAGCGTCCCCGCTCTTGCTCTGCGTGGCGTCTCGTGTTCGTCCGGGGCGCGTTCGGCCTGCTCTGCGCTCTGTCCTCGGCACCGGCTGGCGCCGCGCTGTCTTCCGCACCGGCTGGCGCGGCGCTGTATTCGGTACCGGCTGGCGGGGCGCGGTATTCGGTACCGGCTGGCGGGGCGCGGTATTCGGTACCGGCTGGGGCCGCGCTGTATCCGGCGCCGGGTGACGCCATGCCGGGCACTCGCCTGCCGCGTGCCTCTCCTTGCTCCGTGATTCTCATCGTGATCCATCTGTAACACTTACGAAACACGTCGTACCGTATCGTTTCGGTATGACCGCGACCCCCGCTGAGCGCACTGGCCGTCCCACCGACGAGGACCTCACCAGGCGCATCCTCGAGAGCGCGGCCCGGCTCCTGGGCGAGCGAGGTTATGCCGCACTGAGCGTGGAGCAGGTCGCGAAGGCGGCGGGGTGCGGCAAGACTGCGATCTACCGCCGGTACGCCGACAAGGGCGCGCTGGTCGCGGCCGTCCTGCAGTCTCAGGTGCGCATCGGCGAGGTTCCCGACTCCGGCGATGTCCGCGCCGATCTCCTGGAGCACGCGCTGCAGAACCAGCGCAATCAGGAGCTGTCGCCCGAGCAGGGACACGGCCTGCGCGCCATGTTCGAGCCCGACGTCTTCCCGGCCCTCTGGGACGGGTTCTTCCAGCACCGCAGAGCGCAGGGGATCGAGATCATCGACCGCGCCATCGCCCGTGGCGAGCTCCCCGACGACGTCCACCATGACGTCCTCCTCGACACGATCGCCGGACTCACCCTGTACCGGCAGTCGGTCAAACGCATTCGCATCGCCGAGCACTCCTACGTCGACATCATCGACGCGCTCGTCTCACGCCCGCCGCGTCGCTCCGGCGACTCCGACGAACAGGTCCACCATGTCCATTGACGCCCCCGTCACCCAATCCCTGCCCAAGGTCAGCGCTCGCGCCGTCGTGGGCTTCCTCATCTTCTGCGAGCTCGCGAGCGGTTTCGTTCAGGGCTTCTACGCCCCGCTGCTCGGCGAGATCGCCGGCCACCTGAAGGTGTCCGACGCCGACATCACCTGGTTCCTCACCGTGCAGACGCTCGCCGCGGCGGTCTGCGTACCCCTGCTGTCCAAGCTCGGCGACATCTTCGGTCATCGCCGCATGCTGCGCATCGCCGTGATCTCCGTGTTGATCGGAACCCTCGTCACCGCTCTGCTGCCGAACTACCCGCTGGTGCTCGCCGCCCGCATCCTGGTGGGGCCGCTCGCCGTCTGGCTGCCTCTGGAGATCGCCCTGGTGCACAACCGCATCAAGGGCGAGACCGCCCGCACGTCGATCGGTCTGCTGGTCTCCTGCCTCACCGGCGGCGCGATCCTCGGCACCATCTCCGCCGGGGTGTTCTCGGCGCTGCTGCCGAGCCTCACCCTCACGCTCCTCATTCCCGTGCTCTTCGTCGCGGTGAGCGTGTACGCGGTCTTCTTCAAGGTGCCGGAGTCCACCTCTCGCACCGGCGCCAAGGTGGACGTGCTCGGCTTCATCGGCATCGGACTGGCCATGATCGTCCTGCTGTTCGGCCTCCGGCTCGCCTCCAGCGAGGGCTTCGGATCAGCCGCCACGATCGGCACCCTCGCGGCCGCGGTCGTGATCTTCGCGCTCTGGGTGCTGTGGGAGCTGCGATCGTCATCGCCCGCGATCGATGTGCGCCTGATCGTCTCGCGCCGGATGGGGCCGGTGTATCTCACCGCCTTCCTCTTCGGCATGGTGATGTTCGGCGCGCAGTCGCCGTCCACCACCTTCCTCACCGCAGATCCCGCCCAGACCGGATACGGCTTCGCCGCCAGTGCGGGCACGGCCTCCGCCGTCACGGCCGTCGTCACCATCCTCGCGACGATCGGCGCCGCCACCTTCGCACCCATCGCACGCCGGGTCGGCATCCGGACCGTGCTCGTGACCGGCGCAATCCTGGCCGCAAGCGGCTCGCTCGTACAGATCGCGTTCCACGACCAGCTGTGGCAGATCTTCCTGGTCTCGGCCATCAACGGCACCGGCATGGGCCTGCTGCTCGGTGCGCTGCCCGCGCTCGTCGCGGAGGTGGCTCCGAGCGACCAGACCGGCATCGCGACCGGTGTGTACAACTCCCTCCGCACCCTCGGCGGCTCCGCTGCCGGCGCCGTGTTCGCCGTGATCCTCGCCGGCTTCACCGCCTCCGGTTCGCTGTCCTCCTCGATCGGCGGCTACGTCACGATCTGGGCCGTCTGCGCCGGAGCCTTCCTCATCGCCGCCGTGGCACTGGCGTTCATGCGCATGCCGAGCCCGGCCGACACCACCACCACGAAAGGCTGAACCATGACAGCACCCGACTTCACCGCGGACGCGGCCGGCATCCTTCCCGAGCTCGTCGCCCTGCGCCGCGCCCTGCATGCCGACCCGGAACTCGGACTCGACCTCCCCCGGACCCAGCAGAAGGTGCTCGACGCCCTTGCCGGCTTGCCGCTGGAGATCAGCACCGGAACGGCCACCACATCCGTCGTCGCGGTGCTGCGCGGTGCACACCCCGGGCCCGCCGTCCTGCTCCGTGGCGACATGGACGCGCTGCCGATCGATGAGGCGACCGGTCTCGACTTCGCTTCGGCCAACGGCAACATGCACGCCTGCGGTCACGATCTGCACACCGCCGGCCTGGTGGGTGCTGCGAAGCTCCTCTCCGCTCGCCAGGACGAGCTCCACGGATCGGTGATCTTCATGTTCCAGCCGGGCGAGGAAGGACACGGTGGAGCGAAGGTCATGCTTGACGAGGGTCTTCTCGACGCTGCAGGCGAGCGTCCCGTCGCCGCCTACGCGATCCATGTCGCACCCGGCCCCCGGGGCGTCTTCGCCACGCGAGCCGGCGCCGTGGCCGCCGGCTCCAACCAGCTCCACGTGACCGTGAAGGGTCGCGGCGGACACGGGTCGCAGCCGCAGCAGACCCTGGATCCGGTGCCCGCGGCCGCGGAGATCGTGCTCGCGCTGCAGAGCTTCGTGACCCGCCGGTTCGACGCGTTCGACCCGATCGTGCTCTCGGTCACGCGGCTGTCCACGGGCGACGGTGCCGTGAACGTGATCCCGGAGCAGGTGGAGCTGGCCGCGACCGTCCGCAACATGTCGCCGGCGTCGCTGAAGACACTGCAGGAGGGGCTGCCGCGCGTGATCGAGGGTGTGGTGAGCGCGCACGGCCTCACCGCCGACATCAGCTTCGAGACGATGTATCCCGTCACGGTCAACGACCCGGCGGAGACGGCGGAGACCGTGGACGTGCTGCGCGACACCTTCGGTGAGCAGCGCGTGACGATCATGCCGACGCCCATGATGGGCTCGGAGGACTTCGCTTTCGTGCTCAACGAGGTGCCCGGAACCTTCATCGCTCTGATGACCTCGCCGCCGGAGACCGACCTGGCGACGGTCGAGTGGAACCACTCGCCGCGCGTCATCTTCGACGACGGGGTTCTCGGAGACCAGGCCGCCGCGCTCGCCGCAGTGGCGTTCGCCCGCACCGCCCGCTGATCACGTCGGGGACGTGGGCTCGGTCACCGCGCCACGTCCCCGACGTTTCCGTGAGGTTTCGCGGTGAGAGATCGAAAACGCACCTCTGAGGTCGCTCGGAGGTGCGTTTTCGATCTCTCACGCTCGTCGGGGACCTGTGTTGGCTCCGAAGTGATCAATAGTGAACACAAACTTTCGCTAATGTTCCTCTCCGTTTAAGACTGTGTCTAAGTGAACAAGAATGTTCACGTCTCGAGTGCAGTCCCGGAGGAACAGGAATGCAGAGGGCACGTCAAGGACGACGGACGATGATCGGTGCGGTCGTCGCGGTGCTGCTGATCGGAGGAGTCTCCGCCGGGGCATGGGCGATCACGCGCGAGGCGGACGGCGCCGCCGCGGTCTGCGGCGACGTGACTGTGCCTGCCTCCACCGCCGTCACCTACGGGCTCGGCTTGCAGAGTGCCGTGGGCACAGACTTCGCGGCCCAGCATGACATCGCCTCCTACGGCTCGGACTTCTGGGGTCAGGAGTACGGCGGCACTCGACCCGTCGACGCTCTCGCGTCCGCCGTGAAGTCCGCTCTCACCGCGGACTGTGCGCTGATTCTCCTTGCTGACGACTGGGGGGTCGACAGCTCGGCGTTTCGGGCGGCCACCGAGGAGCCGGGCGGCGTCGACGCGTACGAGCGCCTCCGCTCCCGCGCCGAAGAGCTGAAGGACGCGGTGCGCGCTGCGCTGCTGGAGCAGTCCCCGCCCGACGATGCGGACCTGCGTTCCGCGTTCGAACGACTGGGCGACGTCTCCAAGGAGTCCGATCTCGCCGTCACCGTCTGGCGCGTCCACGGCGCTGAGGAGGTGCTCGCCGCGAGTATGGCGCCCGCTTCGCCGACCTCCGCCGGGGTGACTGGCAGTTCCGCGACGGTCGACACCACGAACGCCGCCGCCCTTCGTGACCGCCTCATCGCCGCGGGCGCGAGCGTCGAGGAGCTGCGCATCGACTCTCAGGAGATCTCGAAAGAGGATCTCTACTCCTCGCAGATCCTCGATGCGATGCAGCACGCCGAGCCGGGGGCGGTCATCGACGGATTCACGGAGGGGGAGCGGCTCATCCTCGTCGACAAGCTCGGGGGCGGACTGCTCACGTTCGAACAGGCGCCCCAGCTCGCCCGCAACGCCTACGTGAACGAACTGCTTGAGGAGCAGCTGGAGCAGGGAATCGATGCAGATCCCCTCCGCATGACCGCCGACCTCGCGACGCTACTGCTGGACGCGACCCCCTGACCGGTCGCCGATCCGCTGCGCAGCACACCGCGCGCGGATCCCGACTCGAACATCCCCACACAGAAAGGACTGCGTTGGAATGAGATTCTCCCGCGTGGCTCTCGCCGCGGCCCTGTCCGCGGCGCTCTTCCTCCCAGGCGTCGCCGCTCCGCCGGCCGCGTCCGCCGCCGAACCGGAACCGGCGGCGTACACCTCGATCGGCCCGTCGACAACCGGGACCACCTACTACGTCGACGGTGCGTCCGGTGACGACAGTGCCGCCGGCACCAGTCCCGCCACCGCGTGGAAGAGCCTGACAAAGGTGTCCGCCACCACCTTCGAGCCGGGTGATCACATCCTCCTCGAATCCGACAGCACCTGGAACGGCCAGATGCTGCACCCGAAGGGCAGTGGCACAGCCGAGGCCCCGATCGCGGTCGACCTCTACACCGACGAGGGCGGCACGGCGTCGTTCACGGCACAGCGGCGCCCGGTCATCAACGGTGGCGGCACGTACGGGACCGGGACTTTCAAGCGCTACATCACCGGTGCCGTGCAGCTGGTCAACCAGGAGAACTGGCAGATCCAGAACCTGGAGGTGACGAACAGCCCCGAGGCCTCCAACCCGGAGGGGTACAAGAAGCCGGGCGACGCGCAGCGCGCGGGCATCCTCGTGATGGGTTACGAACAGGATCGCACCTTCACCTCCATCCGCATCGCGAACAACTACGTCCACGACGTGCAGTCGGAGTACTTCCAGCAGCCGGGCCTGCCGCCCGCCTCGCAGGGGCCGGCCCTCAAGGCCACCGGAGGCATCATCATCCTCGGCCATTGGGTGGATCCCGACGGCACGGTGCTCCTGCCTGCGGGCGAGTGGCGCTCGTCCACCGGCTTCCACGATGTGACCGTGGAGAACAACGTGGTCAAGCGCGTGGGCCTGGAGGGTATCCGCACCAAGGCTGACGCGAACACGGCGGTGAGCAACTCGTTCAAGAAGACGATGTCCGACATCCGCATCAAGAACAACTACCTGGAGGACGTCTCCGGCGACGCGATCGTGCTGAGCGAGGTGGCCTCCGGCGGTCTCGTGGAGGGCAACATCGCCGTCCGGCCCGCCAACGCCGACTATGGCGCACGCAACTTCGCCGGCGTCTGGTCGATGTCCAACAACGACGCCCTGTTCCAGTACAACGAGGTCTACGGAACCACGTTCGGCTACAACGACGCAGAGGCGTACGACATCGACCTCGGCTGCGTGAACGTGGTCTATCAGTACAACTACAGCCACCACAACGCGGGCGGCTTCATGCTGCTCATGTCGGACCAGAAGGACTCCATCGTCCGCTACAACATCTCCGCGAACGATGGTGGCGGCAACCGCGGGACGAACGCGGACAAGGGTGGTGGCGGCGGCTACACCTACAAGGAGCAGAGCATCTTCCACTACTGGGTGAAGAACGAGGGCTCCGCGATGCCCCAGATCTACAACAACACCCTGTACGTAGGCGACGGCATCTCCACGGCCCTGTTCGGCGAGGGGAACTCGGGCGACAACTCCGGGACCAACGCCTATTTCTGGAACAACATCCTGCTGAAGGAGGGTGCCGGGTCGCTCAAGTTCCTCACGGCGCATCCGTCGGACGGCAAGGACGCGATCGAGCGCGCACTCGGTTCACCCGACAAGCTCATGAAGAACAACATCTTCTGGCCGCAGAGCCTGGCCAGCGCCGCGAGCGGTGTCGACGTCGCCAAGATGGAGGCCGCGGGCAACATCTTCGCCCGCCCGCAGCTCGCCATCGAGGGCGACCCGCAGCTCGTCGCCCGCCTGGCGTCCCAGGCGACCACGACGTTCGACGACGCCACCGATCGCATCGCCGACTTCACCTCGCGCGAGCGGCTCCGCGAGCGGGCATCGCTCTTCCAGATCGCGTCGACCAGCCCCGCCGTCACGGCGGGAACCGCGATCACGGGCGGTCCGTCCGAGGACTTCTTCGGTGCGAACACCGCCGGCGTCGGTCTCGACATCGGCGCACACCAGGTGTCGCAGGTGAAGACGGTCGCGACGCTCGTGCTTCCTGAGGTCTCCGTGCGCACCGCCGCCGGCGTGTACCCGACCCTGCCCGACGTGCTCCAGGTGACGGTGCGCGAGACCGCCGGCGCCAACACCACCGAGCGCACCGAGAAGCGGCCCGTGACCTGGGATCTGATCCCGGGCGAGAGCTATCGTGCGGCCGGCACCATCACAGCGACCGGAACCGTGGGCGGCACGCCCAGCGCCGCGATCGAGGCGACCGTCACGGTCGTGGGCGAGCTCGGCGCTGGTACCGCACAGGGCGATTCCGTTGCCCTGGACGCGAGCTTCGTGCAGCGCGGATCGGGAACCACGGCGATGGGAACGCAGGCGGGTACGAGCACCGCTCCGGCGGCCGGCGACAAGTACAAGTTCCCGTTCGGCGTCTCGATGTCCAACAACCTGGTGCTGAAGCTGAAGAACGCGGCCTCGGCGGGATTCACCCGTCGGATCTACGTGCAGTTCGACCCGTCTTCCTACGAGGGCGATCTGGCCGCTGTGAAGTCCGCATCGATCCGCCTCTACGTCTCGCGGTACGACGCGTGGACCGGAGCGGGCGGCAGCGACGCGGAGCGCCTGCGCAACACCGCCTTCACCGCGGACGTGTACGCCACCGAGCCCACCTGGACCTCGTCGACGCTCACGTGGAACAACGCGCCCCTGGGTGCGGAGATCTCGCGCTACGCGCACGCCGACTACTCCGCGAACGAGGGAATCCCGTCCTACGACGAGCTCGTCCCGGTGTCGCACCAGGCGTTCACCAACGGCCAGATCATCGACAACGGCAACGCCATCGACCTGGACGTCGCGGACTACATCCGCTCCCTCCCGGCTGATTCCGGCCCGATCAGCTTCGCGATCGACATCCCGGCGAGCGCCATCCCCAACTACAACCGCGACAACGCCGGATTCGATGCGTTCTCGATCCTCGGCGCCAAGCAGGCGTTCGCCGATTACGGCGCGGGCAAGCTCACGCTGCCGGCGAACCTGCCGGCGGGGTTCACGATGTCCGAGACGGCGCTCGCACCTTCGCTGCATCTGTCCGAGGTGTTCGTGTCCTCGATCAGCCCGGTGGCGGTCGATGTGGCGCCCGGTGAGGTTCCGGTGCTTCCCGAGACGGTCACCGTGACCTACTCGAACGGCGAGACCGCCGAGGTCCCGGTGACGTGGCCGGAGATCACGGCGGATCAGGTGCAGAGCGAGGGGGAGCACACCTTCCTCGGTCGCGCCGCGGGGATCTCCGCCCCCGTGGTCGCCGTGGTGCGCGTGGTCGCACTCCACGTGGTGAGCCTCGTGGATCTCGCTCCGATGGACGTCCCCGTGGGGCTGTCCCGCAGCGAGCTCGGCATGCCCGGTGTCGTCACAGCCACACTCGACGACGGGTCGAGCGTGGACCTGGTGGTCACCGGCTGGGATGACGACCCCCGCAACTACGGTCCCACCAGCCCGCCCGACACGTACCGGTTCCCCGGCGGCATCCAGCTGCCGAGCGGTATCACGAACCCGAACGAACTGCGGCCCGAGCAGGTGGTGACCACGCATCCGCGTCCGGAATCGATCGCGCTGACGATGACGGAATCGGAGCTCGCCCCGGGAGCCACCGCGCCCATCACCGTGGACGTCACCGGTGCCGCGCCGTATCCGGTGACCGACGACTGGGGTCGTGACGTGGCGTGGAGCGTCGCCGAGGTCAGCACGGCAGTGGCCCGCTCCGCCCTCCGGGCAGCGGCTGAATCTGCGCTGACCATCGACGAGTCGGGCGTGCTGCACGTGGCTGCCGACGCCGCCGTGGGCGAGTACCGGATCACCGCCAGCAGCACGCGGGTGGAAGGGGTGGCCGACAGCATCACCGTCACGGTGGCGCTCGCGAGTACGCCGACGCCGAGCACCACCCCGACGGAGACGCCGACGCCGACGGAGACGCCGACCCCGACGGAGACGCCGGACCCGACGCAGACGCCGACCCCGACGGAGACGCCGACCCCGACGGAGACGCCGACCCCGACGGAGACGCCGGACCCGACGGAAACGCCGGACCCGACGGAAACGCCGGCACCGACGGAAACGCCGGACCCGACCGAAACGCCGGCACCCACGGAAACCCCCGCACCAACCGAAACCTCGGCACCCACGGAAACCCCGGAGCCGACGGGAACCGCGACGTCGACCCCCGGTGCGACCGTGACCGCGGGCCCGGGCGTCACCCCGGGCGGCAGCGTCCCGGCCGCGACGCCGCCCGCGGGAGGACTTCCCTCCACCGGCATCGACGGATCGCCCTGGACGGCAGCGGGAGTGATCTCCCTGCTGCTGGCCGCGGCCGGCGTCGTGTTGCTGGCCCGCCTTCGGGCACGGACCGTGCGCGACTGATCGCGCGCGCGGACTGATCGACGACACCGGCCGCAGCGTCCTCACGGATGCTGCGGCCGGTGTCGTGTCAGGAGGCGTCGGAGGAGGGTGCGGGCGCGATCGTCGACTCCGCCGCCTGCCGTGCCGCCTGCTGCTGCGCGGCGTCGACCTGGAAGCGCTCCGCGACGTCACGAGGCAGCTCGGACTGCTCACCGCAGTTGGCGCACTGCAGCACGTACTTCCCATGCCCGAACGGGAAGATCGGGATGAAGAAGAGGGTGAACCACGTGCGCCGGCGGTACAGGCGCTGCGCGGCTGTCGCGCGGCAGAAGCCGCACATGGTGAACAGTGCAGCGAGGAACTTCGCGGTGCCCCGCGTGCCGAAGATGATCATGATGCCCCCGGTGTCGTGAAAGAGCCAGACTACCGGCCGTCTTGTGAACCGGGTCGACGATCTCGGAGGGAGCCTTGCGCGATCGTCGCGTATTCTGTATACAGAATACGCGACGATGAAGCCGCTGGAAGCGGATGACGGCGTCGCGCTTCGTCGACAAAGGAGTCCCCCCATGAAGATGCGGTCCGCGATCGCTCTCGGAGCAGCGCTCACCCTGTCCCTGTCCGGATGTGCCATGGGCGGTGGTGGCGGCAGCGCCGGTGCCACCCTGAACGCCGACGCGGAGGTGTCCGGCGAAATCACCGTCTGGTCGTGGGACGTCGGCGCCACCGCGCTCACGCGGATCGCCGAGTCCTTCCAGGCGGAGCACCCGGGCACCACGGTGAAGGTGGTGGACGTGGGCTATGACAACGCCTACGACAAGATCTCCGTCGGGCTGCAGGCGGGCACCGGTCTTCCGGACGTGATCACCATCGAATCGGATGCCGCCCCGGGATACATCACCCAGTTCCCGAAGGGGCTCACCGACCTGACCCCCGTGCTGGGGGAGCAGAAGGCCGACTTCGACCCCTTCAAGTGGAGTGTCGGATCGAACGACGAGGGGTCGCTGCGCATCGCGCCGTGGGACTCCGGCACCGTCGCGCTGTTCTACCGCACTGACTACGCCGAGGCCGCCGGTGTCGACCTGTCCACGGCCGAGACCTGGGACGATCTGATCGCCCTGGGCAAGACCATCAAGGACAAGACCGGACACACGCTCCTGTCCACGGACCTGTCCACCGGCGGCGGATTCCAGATGTACCTGCAGCAGTTGGGCCAGGGGCTTTTCAATGCCGAGGGCGAGATCACGATCGACTCGCCGGAGGCCGTCCGCGTGCTCACGATGATGACGGAGATGAACGCCGCCGGTCTCATCAAGAACGTCCGCGGCTGGGATGGACGCGTGACCAGCGCCAAGGACGGCGATTCCGCGGTCACGCCCGAGGCGGTGTGGTGGATCGGCACGCTGCAGGGCGATGCCCCGGAGCTCGCCGGATCCTACGGAGTGCTGCCCCTCCCGGCGTTCGACGCGGGAGGCGTGCGCACCTCGAACAGCGGGGGATCGGGCCTCGCCATCCCGACGCAGGCAAAGAATCCCGACCTGGCCGCTGCCTTCGTGAAGTACGCACTCGCCGACACCGACAACCAGGTGTCGATGATGAAGGAGGAGGGACTGTTCCCCGCCTACCTGCCCGCCCTGCAGTCCGACTACTTCCAGCAGCCGGTGGAGTACTTCGGCGGTGCGCCCGTGTACGAGACCTTCGCCGAGCTGACGGCCCAGATCCCGCCGATCGTCTACACCTCCGACAGCGCGCAGGCAACGGACATCGTCGCCAACGCCGTGACGGCCGCCGTGCTGAACGGAGCGGACCCGAAGAGCGTGCTCGCCGATGCGGCACAGCAGCTGGCCACGGCCACCGGACGCGAGATCGCGCAGCCGTGATGGCGAGCATCCCGGCCCCCGTTTCGCGCCGGGGGCGCGGAGCGGGGCGCCGCTGGCGCCCCCAGCGCGCGGGTGTCTGGTTCGTCCTGCCGGCGGCCGCTCTGCTCGGCATCTTCTTCGCCTATCCGCTGATCGCGTCACTCTGGCAGAGCTTCTTCCAGACGGCCGGAGGAGAGTCCACCTTCGTCGGCGTCGAGCAGTACGTGCGCCTCTTCCGCGATCCGCTCGTGGGTAAGAGCCTGCTGAACGCCGGCATCATCCTGGTGCTCCAGGTGCCCGTCATGATCGCGCTCGCGGTCGGTCTGGCGTACCTGCTCAACCAGTCGTGGCTGCGGTTCCGCTCCGGCTTCCGCCTCCTCACCTTCCTGCCGGCCGTCACCACACTCGTCGCCTACTCGGTGGTGTTCCGGGTGCTGCTGACGACCGACGGCGGCGCCGTCAACCAGATCATCGGAGTGTTCGGCATCGCTCCGGTGGACTGGCTGAACAACGAGTGGTGGGCCAAGGTCGCCGTGATCGCGGCGATCACCTGGCGGTGGACCGGCTACAACATGGTCATCATCCTCGCGGGACTGCAGGCGGTCCCCGCCGAGCTGTACGAGGCGGCCCGGATCGACGGCGCGGGCAAGTGGCAGACGTTCTGGCACGTGGTGCTGCCGCAGCTGCGGCCGGTTCTCATCTTCACCTCGGTGACCTCGACGATCGGCGCGCTGCAGCTGTTCGACGAGAACTACATCCTCACCCAGGGAGGTCCGAACGATGCCACCCTCACGCCGGTGCTCTACCTCTACAAGGTGGGTTTCCGTCAGTTCGACTTCGGCTACGCGTCCGCGATCGCCTGGATGCTCGTGGTCCTCACCGCGATCATCGCCGTCATCCAGTTCCGCATCATGAGGGAGAAGCCGTGACCCAGCTCGTCACACAGCGCATCGTCACCGGCGGGCGCACACCGCGCACGCGGCCGGCGGGAAGCGGCTCCCGGCTGGCCCGCGCGCTCGCGCATGTGCCCGGATATGTGCTGCTGATCATCGCCTCGGTGATCTCGATCATCCCGTTCCTCTGGATGATCATCGCCTCCACCCATCCCACCTCGGCCCTTTTCGGGACACCGCTGCCCGTACTGCCCGGCGGGGATCTCTGGGAGAACCTGGCGCGCCTGGAGAGCGAGGTGCACTTCAGTCGCGTGATGGTCAACAGCCTGGGCATCGCCATCGTCTACACGGTGTTCAGCTCTCTGATCTCCATCATGTGCGGCTACGGGCTGGCGACCTATCGGTTCCGGGGGCGCGGCGTGCTGCTCGGCGTCATCCTCGTGACGATGATGATCCCGATGCAGGTGCTGCTCGTTCCGCTGTTCCAGATCATGGCGTCGGCAGGACTGATCGATACCTATCAGGCGGTGATCCTGCCGTTCCTAGCCAACGCGTTCGGCATCTTCCTGATGCGGCAGGGGTTCCTCGACTTCCCGGCCTCGCTCATCGAGGCCGCTCGTATCGACGGCGCCGGCGAGCTAAAGACGTTCTACCGGATCGTGCTGCCGATCGCGAAGCCCCAGATCGCCGCGCTGGTGATCTACACCTTCATCAGCCAGTGGAACTCGTTCATCTGGCCGCTGCTCATGCTGAACACGGAGGACAACTACACCGTGCCGGTGGCGCTGAACACGATGATCGGCATGTCGCGGGTGGACTACTCCGGACTGATGCTCGGCTCACTGCTGGCCACGATCCCGCTGATGCTGCTGTTCCTCATCTTCCAGAAGCAGTTCGTCGCGGGACTGCTGGGCGGGGCGGTCAAGGGCTGATCGCCATTGACATCGGCGCATTCTGTATACAAAATACGATATGGACGTTCATCCGACGCGTCGCCTTTCGCAACGAAGAGAAAGAGGTAGGGCCATGGCCCGATTCACCACGACAACGCGCCGCATCGGCGCCATCGCCGCCGTCGCCGCGGTCGTGTTCGGCGTCACCGCATGCTCGGGCGGCAACGCCGGCGGAGCGTCCGACGGCAAGACGGTGGTCTGGTCCACGTGGGGCACCCCGGAGGAGCTCACGCGCTACGAGGAATTCAACAAGGAGTTCATGGAGCGCCACCCCGACATCACGGTGAAGCTGCAGCCGGTGGCTGGATACGGCGACTACCACTCCAAGCTGCTGGCACAGCTCACCAGCCGCACAGCTCCGGACGTCTTCTACATCGGGGACGACAAGATCGGCCAGTTCGTGAGTTCCGACGTGCTCATGCCGCTCACGGACCTCATGAACAGCGCGGACAGCAAGACCAAGCCCGACGACTTCTTCCCCGGACTGTTCGGCGCCGCAGAGCGCGACGGTGAGTACTACGCCGCGCCCAACGACTCCAACCCGGACGTGCTCTGGTACGACAAGGAAGCCCTCCGCGCCGCCGGTATCACCGAGGACCCGGCTGAACTCGCCGCAGCCGACAAGTGGACCACGGAGACCTTCCTCGCCATGAACGACAAGCTCAAGGCGGCAGGGCTCACGGGGTCGATGTTCTGGAACTACTGGGCGACCCACTACAGCTGGATCTCCGCGCAGGGCGGCACGGCGTTCGACGATTCCGGTGCGTTCGTGGCGAACAGCGACAAGAAGACGGTCGACGCGGTCCAGACGCTCGGCGACTACTTCCAGGACGGCCGCTTCGTCGTGGCCGACACCCTTCCGGAGGGTGCGGGTGCGGACAGCGTGTTCGTCAGCCACAAGTCCGGCTTCTTCGTGCAGGGGCGGTACACGATCGGAACCGTGAAGTCCGCCGGTGATACCGAGGCGTACGACATCGTTCGCTGGCCGACTCCGGACGGCAAGGCCGCGCCCACCGGCGTCGCGGTGAGCTACCTGGCCATCAATAAGGCCACCAAGAACAAGGACGCCGCCTTCACCTTCTGGACGGAGTTCCTCTCCGCCGAGGGTCAGGTCTTCCGCCTGCAGGGCGGCGGCAACGCGGTTCCTTCGATCAAGGGCGCCGACGAGGTGGTGCTCGAAGGTGACTACCCCGCGCACGCCCAGACCTTCCTCGACATGCGCGACATCGGCTTCGAGGACTATCCGACCGAGGCGACGGTGCCGGGTCTGTCCACCGAGGTCTCGGACATCTTCCTGAAGCTTTACCAGGGCAAGCAGTCTGCGCAGGAGACGCTCGACGAGGTCGCCGCCAAGGTGGAAGCCGCGAAGTGATGAGCAGCATCGGGCAGGTCGCACCGGGAGCCGTCGCTTCCGGTGCGACCCCCGCCCCGCGGCGCGAGCCGCGGTGGCGGCGTCGTGATCGGCGATGGGGATACGTCTTCATCGCGCCGCAGGTGGCGGGCATGGCGCTGTTCATCCTGCTGCCGTTCCTGGCGAGCCTGGTGCTCGCCTTCGCGAAGTGGGACGGCCTCACCGCGCTCGAGTGGGTGGGACTGGACAACTTCACCACCCAGCTCGCCGACCCGCTCCTCGGCAAGGCAATCGTCAACACGCTGCTGATCGCGATCATCACGGTCCCGATCGGCCTGCTGCTGGCGGTGATCGTCGCGGTGGCGCTGGAGAAGCTGCGCACGCGCACCCTCTACCTGGTGATGTTCTTCGCGCCGGTGGTCACCTCGACGGTGGCGGTCGCGATGATCTGGCAGCAGATCTTCCGCGCCGACGGGATGCTCTCCAGCGCGATCGGCGCCGTCTTCGGCATCACCCCGCCGGACTGGCTGGGCGACCCCCGCCTGGCGCTCATCGCGGTGTGCATCGTGACCATCTGGTCGTCGCTCGGTCTCAACGTGATCATCTTCCTGGCGGGCCTCCAGAACATCTCGCCTTCGGTGATCGAAGCCGCCAAGCTCGACGGTGCCGGACCCGTGCGACTGTTCCTCAACATCCGCCTGCCGCTGCTGTCGCCGATCGTCTTCTTCTCCTCGATCATCGCGTTCATCTCGTCGCTGCAGACCTTCGACACCGTCTTCATCCTGACCTCCGATGCGGGGCCGGACAACGCGACGCGGACGATCGTGTACCACATCTACGACCTCGGCTTCGGGAAGTTCCAGTTCGGGCTGTCCAGCGCGGCATCGGTGATCCTGCTGATTCTGACGCTGATCATCACGGCGCTGCAGTTCGCCGCCCAGAAGAAGTTCGTGCACTACGAGGACGAGGCATCATGACCGAGACCGCGCCCACCCTCGCGCGCCCCACCCGCCCCGAGGACGCCACGATGACCATCACGGCGCCCGGTTTCGCGCGCCGCGCCCGCAAGGGAAGCGGCACCCGCCGACGCGCCTCCACGATCATCCTGCACACGCTGCTCGCCCTCGGCGGCATCGCGATGGTGGCGCCGTTCCTGTGGATGCTGCTGACCTCGTTCAAGACGCTGCCGCAACTGCTGCGGCGTCCGCTTGAGCTCCTTCCGGACCCGTGGACGTTCAGCAACTACGCCGAGTCGTGGAACGCCATGCCGTTCGCACAGGCGTACCTCAACAGCATCTACATCTGCGTGCTGTCGGTGATCGGGACGCTGCTCACCGCCTCGATGGCCGGCTACGCGTTCGCACGCATCCGGTTCCGGGGCTCGAAGGTGATCTTCGTGCTGTTCCTGGCCACGCAGATGATCCCCAAGCAGGTCACGCTCATTCCGTTCTACCTGCTGATGGCTCAGCTGGGGTGGGTGGACTCCCATCTGGCGCTGCTGGTGCCGGCGATGCTCGTCAACCCGTTCGCGGTGTTCCTGATGCGTCAGTTCGTGCTCGCGCTGCCGAAGGAGCTGGAAGAGGCGGCGGTGGTCGACGGCGCCGGTCGGTGGCGGACCTTCTGGAGCGTGATCCTGCCCAACCTCAAGCCGGGCCTCGGTGCACTCAGCATCATCGTGGCGCTGGACGTCTGGAACAGCTTCCTGTTCCCGCTCGTGCTGCTGAACACCCCGGACCTGTTCACGGTGCCGCTGCTGCTCTCCAGCTTCCGCGGTCAGTTCGGGTCGGTGAACTACGGACTCGTGATGGCGGCGTCGGCGATCGCCACGGTGCCCATGCTGATCGCGTTCGTCATCGGTCAGCGCCGGATCCTCAACAGCATGGCCGCGTCCGGGCTGGGTGGGCGATGAGCGCCGCCGATCTCGCGGCGCGTCTGCTGGATCTGGATCGCGCACCGTTCACGCTGCCCTCGTCGCGGATCATGGTGTTCCGTCGTGGCGAGGACGCCGTGAGTGTGCACACCTCGGAGTACGAGCGCAGTCGCGACGAGTGCCGTGTCCTCCAGAGCCTCTTGGTGCACGACGGGGCAGGCGCCGCGCTGCCGATCACCGCGGTTCGCGTGGATCGCATCGAGTTCGGCGGCGGGGCGGCCACACTGACGTTCGACGGCGCCGGTGCCCTGTCGCTGCGCGGCGGCGCCGGCATCGTGGCGGTGACCGAGGCGGGGGAGAGGGTCGAACACGACGGCTCCGCCGGTCTGCGCATCGCGATCGGCACGGATCGCTCGCTGCGGCTGTCCGCCGCCGATGCTCACGATGCGGCGCTCGCCGCCACGCAGGCGGCGTGGGACGGCTGGTTCGCAAAGCTTCCGGTCGTGCGCGACGACCTGCAGGAGATGGCCGCGTTCTGCTGGTGGGTGCTGGGAGCGAACATCGTGGAGATCCCGAGCATGCCGGGCTCGCGTGCCGTCGTGCCGTCGAAGATCGGCTACGTCGGCGCCTGGCAGTGGGACGCCTACTTCATCGCGCGCGGGCTGCGACACGGCGACCCGGCCCTCGCGCGCGAGCAGCTGGACATCGTGTTCGCCTTTCCGGCGCCCACCGGCCAGCTGCCGGACGTTGTCCACGAGCACGGCGTGCTGGCCTCCAGCGACGACCTGCCCGAAGGCGATCGTGAGAACCTGCGTCGTGCGGGCTCCGCGATCGCCGATCCCACCGCACCGGTGCCGCTCACCAAGCCGCCGCTGGCGGCATGGGCGGTGCGCGCGGTGCTGGAGGCCGAGGACGATCCGCAGTGGGCGCGACGTGTCCTTCCCGTGGTGGCGGCCAGTCAGGAGTGGTGGCTGCGCGACAGCGACCTGGACCACGACGGGCTCCCGGAGTACGGCCACCCGTACTCCTCCGGCCTGGACGACAGCCCGGTGTTCGACGGGCCCATCCCCACCACGGCCCCGGACCTCGCGGCGTACCTGGTCCAGCAGGATCGGGAGCTCGCAGACCTCTGGGATCGATACGCGCCGGAAGCCGCGGACACCGAGGAACTGCGCCGGCGCGCCGATCGCACGGCGGAACGCCTGCTGCGGCTGTGGGACCCCCAGCTGCGCCGGTTCGTGGCCTGGGGCGCGGGTGAGCCGATCGTCAGTGACACCGTGGTGGGGCTGATCCCGCTGTTCACCGGAACGCTGCCGGAGGCGGTGGTGTCCGAACTGGTGGCCGCGATCGAGGACCCCGCGCGGTATGCCGCGCCGTGGGTCATCCCGACCGTGGCGCTGTCGGATCCGGACTATTCGCCCACGCGCATGTGGCGAGGGCCGGTGTGGGTGAACACCACGCTGCTGGTCGCGGAGGGCCTGGAACGATCCGGTCGTGCCGAGCTCGCGCGGGAGATCCGTGAGCGTATCGCCGCACTCGTCATCCACGCCGGCGGCCCGCACGAGTACTTCAATCCCGAGACGGGGGAGAAGGCTCCACGAGCGACCACGGCTTTCGCCTGGTCCGCCGCGCTGTTCATCGACAATGCGGTGGCCCTCACCGGTCGCTGAGCTCTCTCCCGCCGGCTCCGTTTCGGAGCCGGCGGGAGAGCCGTGTGCGTGCGAATCCTCGTCAGGCGCTGAAGTAGGGGCTGGATGCGTTGTCGGCGATGCGCCGGTTCCCGTTCATCCAGTTGGTGCGCAGCGCCGCGGTGGCCTGGGCCACGTCACCCGCGATCAGATGACGCGCGATGTCGGCGTGCTCCGACGCCACGCGGCCGACGAGCTCCCCTTCGGGCACCAGCAGCGACTCATAGCGGTGGATGGATGCCCGCACGCTCTCGATCACATCGAGCAGCGGACGGTTGGGGCAGGCCGAGAGCATCACCTCGTGCCACTGGTCGTCGTTCTTGATGATCAGCCCGTGCTCGGCCACGTCGGCGTCGAACTCCGCCGCCAGGGCGGCGAGTCGCTCGCCGAGGGCCGGCAGGGCCTCGGCGGGGGTCAGCTCCAGTGCGAGGCTCTCCAACGCGGCCATCACCGGTGCGAGATCCTGGAACTCCTGAACGCTGAACGGCGCGAAGCGGAAACCCTTGCCGTTCTCGCTGGTGATCTGCCCCTCGCTCTCCAGCGCGATCAGCGCCTCCCGCAAGGGGGTGCGGCTCACGCCGAGCTCCGTGGCCAGCTGGACCTCGTTGATCCCCTCACCGGGGGCGACCGCGCCGGAGCGCATGCGCTCGAGCAGTTCGTCACGCACCTGCGAGCGTAGGTTCTTCCGTTCGATGGCCATATTCCTCCTCCGGCATGACCCCGTTTCGCTCGCCAGCCTACGGGCAGGCGGGCGATCTCGGAGCAAAAATATCTTGTATACAGAATACAGTGCACGGTAGGATGAGCACAGGACATCAGAGAGGAGCCCTCGTGAGCACGCAGCACACCGCCCGTGGATTGCGGCTGGACGGCCTCGCCTACGGTGGCGATTACAACCCCGATCAGTGGGATGAGGCCACCTGGCACGAAGACATCCGTCTCATGCGTGACGCGGGCGTCAACATCGTGAGCCTGCCGATCTTCAGCTGGCCGCAGCTGGAGGTCCGCCCGGGGGAGTTCGAGTGGGGCTGGCTGGATCGGATCATCGAGCTGCTGTGGCAGGGGGGCATCGCGATCGATCTCGCCACGGCGACGGCCACGCCTCCGGCCTGGCTGCTGCGCGCCCACCCCGAGATGATGCCGTCGGACGACCGCGGTCTGCCGCTGGCTTTCGGCTCCCGTCAGGTGTACTGCCCCTCGTCGCCGATCTGGCGCGCGCACGTCGCCCGGATGGCACGCGCGATGGCCGAGCGCTACGGCACTCACCCGGCCGTCGTGATGTGGCATGTGTCCAATGAGTACGGCGATCACACCGCACGGTGCTGGTGCCCGGAATCCGACCGGCACTTCCGGCGATGGCTGGCCGAGCGCTACGGCTCCATCGAGGCACTGAACCAGGCCTGGGGTGTGGGCGTGTGGGGCCAGCGCTATCCGGACTTCGAACACATCGAGACTCCCAAGCGGGCTCCGGGACCGATCAACCCCACGCAGCTGCTGGACTTCGAGCGGTTCTCCTCGGATGCGCTGCTGGAGCTGTTCCGCGCCGAGGTGGACGTGCTGCGGGAGGTCACGCCCGATATCCCGGTGACCACCAACTTCATGAGCATGTTCCGGGAGCTCGACTACTGGCGCTTCGCAGAGGCCGAGGACATCGTCACGGACGACGCCTACCCCGACCCCGCCGATCCCACCTCCCACCGGGGCGCCGCCCTGAACTACGGACTGATGCGCTCGCTCAAGGACGGGGCTCCCTGGCTGCTGCTGGAGCAGTCGGCCAGCGCCGTCAGCTGGCGGGACGTGAATGTTCCCAAGGCACCGGGCAAGATGCGCTCGGACAGCCTGCAGGCCATCGCCCACGGATCCGACGGGGCGATGTTCTTCCAGTGGCGTCAGGCGCAGTACGGCCAGGAGAAGTTCCACTCCGCGATGCTCGGGCATCGCGGAGAGCGCTCGCGGACTTTCCGCGAGACGCGCGCACTCGGACGCGAGCTCCGTGCGCTCGCGGAGATTCGCGGATCGCGGGTGCGCGCCCGGGTCGCGGTCGTCGTGGACTGGGACTCCTGGTGGGGCGAGACGGCGATCGAATCGCTGCCGTCCCAGCGGCTCAGCTGGGCGAGCCAGGTGCGCGCGTGGGCGGCGGCGAGCTTCGTACTCGGCCAGCCGGTCGATGCGGTTCGCGCCACGGGGCCGTTCGACCGCTACGACGTGGTGCTCGTGCCCAACCTCTACGTGGCCACGGACGAGCAGGCCAGGGCATTGGAGGCCTTCGTCGCCGCCGGCGGGACCGTGGCCGTCGGGCCGTTCTCCGGAGTCGTCGATCCGAACGAGGCCGTCCACCCCGGCGGGGCTCCCGGCCCGCTCCGGGATCTGCTGGGTATCGAGGTGGACGAAGTCTGGCCCATCGCCGACGGGCTCACCGAGCAGGTGCAGTTCGACGCGGTACCGCTCGGCGTCGCGCACTGGAGCGAGTGGATCGAGGCCGGCGAAGCCACGCAGGTGCGCGCGCAGTACGGCACCGGGGAACTCGCGGGACGCCCCGCCATCACCCGCAACTCCCACGGCTCGGGTTCTGCCTGGTACGTGTCGGCGATGCTTGACGATGACGGGCTGAGTGCGGTGATGCGCGCCGTGCTGTCCGACGCGGAGCTCCCCGTGCGCGAACGCACGGCCGGTGACCTGGATGTGGTCACTCGCTCTGACCAGGACACCGACTGGACCTTCGCGATCAACCACGGTACGACGCCCCTGCGCGTGAATGTCCCGGCCGCAGCCGTGGATCTGCTGGGTGGTGAGGTTCGCGAGGGCGCCATCACCCTCGAGCGGTACGGCGTCGCAGTGCTGCGCACCCCTCGAACCGGGCCCGTTCCCTTCCTGACCCTCGCGGACTGACCGCGTCCCTCCCGTCCGTTCGCGGACTCAGAACCGACGTCCGCTCCGGACGCACGATGAATGAAGGACCTGATGACGACACCGTTCGTGCACCCCTACATTCCGAATACGGCTCCGGCCACGAAAGCGGCGATGCTCGCCGCGGTCGGGGCCGAATCCGTCGAGGACTTCTACGCCGACATCCCCGCTGCGCTGCGGTTGGACCGTCCGCTGGACCTGCCGGAGGCGTTGCCGGCCGAGCAGGACCTCGTCCGTCACGCCCGCACCCTGCTCGGCCGCAACCGGACGCTGGGAGAGCGACGCAGCTTCCTCGGCCACGGCACCTACGCGCATTTCGTCCCGGCCGTCGTGGACGAGGTGATCGGACGCAGCGAGTTCCTCACCGCGTACGCGGGGGAGCCGTACGAGGACCATGGCCGGTTCCAGGCGCTGTTCCAGTACCAGTCGCTGATGGCTGAGCTGCTCGCGATGGATGTCGTGAACGTGCCGACCTACGACGGGTTCCAGGCCACCGCCACCGCCATCGCGATGGCGGGGCGCATCACCGGACGTTCGCGTGTTCTCGTGGCGAGCGACGTCCTGCCCGAGAAGCTCGGCAAGGTCGCCGACTTCGTCTCGGCCCACCTGGAGCTCGTCGACGTGGCGCGCGCCGACGGCACGGCTGACGTCGCAGCGATCACGGCCGCACTCGATGCCGACACGGCGGCCGTGTGGGTCGAGACCCCCAGCGTGACCGGTGCCGTCGAGGCCGCGCTCCCGGAACTCGCGCGTGCGGCTCATGCAGCCGGTGCCCTCCTGGTGGTCGGGACGGATCCGATCGGATACGGCGTGCTCACCCCGCCCGCGGAGCAGGGCGCGGACATCGTCGCCGGAGACATCCAGTCGCTTGGGCTGCACGCGTGGTTCGGAGGGGCGCACGGCGGCTTCATCGCCGTGCACGACGACGAGCGCTTCGTCATGGAGATGCCGTCGCGGTTGTTCGGGCTGGCCTCCACCGATGTTGCGGGGGAGTACGGCTTCGGCGACGTGGCCTACGATCGCACCTCCTTCGCGCTGCGCGAAGAGGGCAAGGAATGGGTGGGCACCGCTGCCGCCCTCTGGGGGATCGCCGCGGGGGTGTACCTGGCGCTGATGGGTCCGCAGGGCATGGCCGAGCTCGGTGAGTCCCTGCTGGCGCGCACCCGCTACGCGCAGGACATGCTGTCCGCCATCCCCGGCATCGAACTCGGCGACGGGGCCCTGCACCTGCGCGAGTTCACGCTCGACCTGTCGGGCACGGGACTGACCGCCCGGGGAGTGATCGACGCCCTGCGCCGTGACGGATTCGAACCCGGCGTCGCCGTCGGCGAGCACCTCCTGCTGGTGTGCGTCACCGAACTCACCCCGCAGTCCGACATCGACCACCTGGCCGCGGCGCTCGAGCGCCTGGCCACCACAGAGTGAAGGAGCAGCGAGCATGAGTCTGCCGATCGCACCGAAGCCGGCGCTGCGCCGCTTCCACCAGGCCCGCTGGGACGAGCCGATCATCTTCGAGCTGTCGGCCCCCGGAGAGCGGGGTGTGCTCGTCTCCCCGATCGAGCCGGGCATCCGTGAGCGCGTGGGCGATGTCCTCGCCGACCTTCCCGACGGGCTGCGCCGTGCCACGCCTCCCGCCCTCCCCGAGATGGGGCAGATGCGCGTCCTCAAGCACTACCTGCGTCTGTCCCAGGAGAACCTGGGTGCCGATCTGAACGTGGACATCGGTCAGGGCACCTGCACGATGAAATACGCCCCGAAGGTCAACGACCAGCTGATCGCGGTGCCTCAGCTCCAGGATCTGCATCCGCGGCAGGACCCCGCTGACGTGCAGGGAGCGCTGGCCGTCGTCCACGGTCTTCAGGAGGCGCTCGCCGAGGTGAGCGGGATGGACGCGGTCTCGCTGAACACCCAGGGAGGATCTGCAGCGATATGGGCGAACATCGCGATGATCCGGGCCTATCACGCCTCTCGTGGCGAGGGCGAGCAGCGCCGTGAGGTGATCACCACGATCTTCAGCCATCCCTCCAACGCAGCGGCGGCGAAGGCCGCGGGGTACGACGTCATCACGCTGTACCCCGATGCCGACGGCTATCCGGACCTGGCGGCCCTGCGCGCTGCGCTCTCGGAGCGCACCGCGGCCATCATGGTCACGAACCCCGAGGACACCGGCATCTACAACCCGCAGATCGCGGAGTGGGTGGCCGCCGCGCACGAGGTGGGCGCGCTCGCGTCCTACGACCAGGCCAACGCTAACGGCATCCTCGGCATCACCCGGGCCCGCGAGGCGGGCTTCGACGTCTGCCACTTCAACCTGCACAAGACCTTCGGCGCTCCGCACGGCTGTGGAGGGCCCGGTGGCGGTGCGAACGCCGTGACCGCGGCGCTGGCGCCGTTCCTGCCCGGGTCGCGCGTGGTGAAGGAGGGCGACCGGTTCGTGATCGTGGAGCCCGGAGAACAGTCGATCGGTCACACCGGTCCGTCCTTCGGCCCGATCCCCACCATCGCGCGCGCCTACCTGTGGATCCGGGCGCTGGGGGCCGAGGGGCTGCGGGCGGTCGCGGAGATCGCGGTACTGAACAACAACTACCTGCTGGAGAAGGTGCGCCGCATTCCCGGCGCTTCGGCTCCGTACGCGACGGGCCGGCGCCGGATCGAGCAGGTCCGCTACTCCTGGCAGGAGCTGTTCGAGCAGACCGGTGTCACCTCCGAGGAGATCGGTATCCGTCTCGCCGACTTCGGCATGCACTACTGGACCAGCCACCACCCCTACGTGGTGCCGCAGCCGTTCACCCTCGAGCCGACGGAGTCGTACTCGATGGCGGAGCTCGACGAGTACGTCGCTGTGCTGGCCGAGGTCGCCCGTGAAGCGCGTGAAGCGACGGAGACCGTGCGCACCGCGCCGCACAACCAGAGCGTGCACCACACGCATCACGACGAGCTCGACGACCCGTCCCGCTGGGCCATCACCTGGCGTGCGTACCTGCGGAAGTACCCCGAGGCGAACCGCTCCGCGTCCGCGCAGCCGGCCTGATGATCGGTCTGCTCGTCAACCCCATCGCCGGCGTCGGCGGGCCCGCCGGGTTCGCCGGCTCCGACGGGGTCGGCGTGCAGCAGGCGGCGCTCGCGGTGGGCTCGCTCCCGCGGGCAGGCTCGCGGGCGGTCGCCGCATTGCGCGTGCTCGCGGCCGCGGCACCCGACACCCGAGTGCTCACGATCGGCGGGGCGATGGGGGAGGATGCGGTCCGCGAAGCCGGGCTCACTCCCGTGGTGATCGTCCCCGCCGGATCCCCGTCCACGGCCGCCGACACCGTCTCGGCGGTGGGCGCGCTGCGCGACGCCGGCGTCACGCTGCTGCTGTTCGCCGGGGGCGACGGCACGGCGCGGGACATCGCGACCGCCCTCGGCCCGCCGATCTCTTCGCGAGAAGCCCCTGCCCGCCGGAGCAACCCCGCGACGCGGGGCCTCTCCGCCGCTGAGGGGGTTCTCGCGGTGCTCGGGATTCCCGCGGGCGTGAAGATGTACTCCGCCGCCTTCGCGGTCTCGCCGGCCGCGGCCGGGGCCATCGCTGCCGAGTGGGTCGCATCGGGCGGACTCCCCGTGTCCGAGGCCGATGTGCTGGATGCGGACGAAGAAGAGCTGCGCCGCGGCGAGACCCGGCCGCGCCTGTTCGCGACCCTGCCGATTCCGGTACGGCCGGGGCGGACCCAAGCCCGCAAGGCGGCGAGTCCGGCCGATGAGCATGCGGCCGTGCGAGCGGCCGCCGCCGGCGCGGTTTCCCGGATGCGCCCGGGCGTCAGCTACCTGCTGGGCCCGGGCAGCACCATGAGGGAGGTCGCGCGCCAGCTCGGCATCGTCGGCACACCGGTCGGCGTCGATGTGGTGCGCGACGGCGCACTCGTGCTGGCCGGGGCGAGCGAACGGGACCTGCTCGAGATCGTCGCGGCGGGGCCCGCACAGGCCGTCGTCACCGTGATCGGCGGGCAGGGCTTCCTGCTCGGCCGCGGCAACCAGCAGTTGTCCGCCGCCGTCCTCCGCGGTATCGGGCCGGATCCTCTCCTCGTGGTCGCCGCGGAGCAGAAACTCATCGATCTGCACGGCGCACCGCTCATCGTCGACACCGGGGATGCCACGCTGGATGCGAGCCTCGCCGGCTTCGTCCCGGTCGTCACCGGTGCAGCGTCCACCAGCATCTACCCCGTCTCGGCGCCCGAGGGCGCCCGAACCTGACCAGGAACCACCAGAAAGGAACGCCATGCGTCTGGAGAACAAGAAGGCCATCGTCACCGGTGGCGCCGGCGGCATCGGCCGAGCCACCTGTCTCGCGCTCGCGGCCGAGGGGGCCGACGTCGCCGTCGTCGATCTCAACAGCGAGGCGGCGGAAGCCGTGGCTGCCGAGATCCGCACGGCGGGCGGCACCGCGATCGCGATCGGCGCCGACGTGTCGCAGGAAGCCGACATCCGCCGCGTGGTCGAGACCGTCGTTGCGGAGTTCGGGACCGTGAACGTGGCGTTCAACAACGCCGGCATCATCCGCCGTTCCACCGCGGAGGAGATCGAGGTCGACGAATGGGACCTGGTCTTCGGGGTCAACGTGCGAGCGATCTACCTGATGTGCAAGCACGTGGTGCCGATCATGCGCGCTGCCGGCGGCGGCTCGATCGTGAACACCGGTTCCGGATGGGGCCTCAAGGGCGGCGGTCGTGCCTTGTCGTACTGCGCCTCCAAGGGCGCGGTCGTGAACATGACGCGCGCGCTCGCGATCGACCACGGGCCTGACGGCATCCGCGTGAACTCGGTGAACCCGGGCGACGTGAACACGGGAATGCTGCGCGATGAGGCTCGCCAGCTGGGCGAGGACACCGACGCGTTCCTCGCCGAGGCGGCGGATCGTCCCCTTCGCCGGATGGGTGAGCCGCGCGAGATCGCGCAGGCCGTGGTCTGGCTCGCGAGCGATGATTCGAGCTACGTGACCGGCTCCGCCCTGGTGGTGGATGGCGGCGGCATCGCCTGATCGCCCCCGGCCGGTGCGGCAAGACGAAGGTCCGGGACACCCGCGTGCGGATGTCCCGGACCTTCGCGGTTGACCGCTGCTCAGCCGCGGCGCGTGCGCGCCCGAGCGCGCACCGCCAGGGCTCCGATCAGGAGCAGGAGCGCGGCCAGCGCGGTGGGAAACGCGAGAGACGACGCGTCCGTGCCCGTCGACGGCAGATCGGGTGTCGCGCTCGGTCCCACCGGACCCGTGGACCCGGGAACGGGCGGGGTGCTGCTCGGCGCATCCGTGGGCTGCGTTGTGGGTGCCGTGGTCGGAACGCCCGTGGGCTCGCCGGTGGGTTCCGTGGTGGGTTCCCCGGTCGGTTCCGTCGTGGGTTCCGTGGTGGGCTCCCCGGTCGGTTCCGTCGTGGGTTCCGTGGTGGGTTCCCCGGTCGGTTGCGTCGTGGGCTCTCCGGTCGGTTCCGTGGTCGGCTCCGTTGTCGGTTCCGTGGTGGGTTCCGTCGTCGGTTCCTCCGTCGGTGTCCCCGTCGGCGTCGGCGACAGGGATCCGACGGTCACCGTGGCCGTGTTCGACGCGGTCGTCCCGTTGGAGGACGACACCGTGAACACGGCTGTCGCGATCGCGTCCGCCACACCCGCGGCCGGGGTGAACACGACGATCCGCGAGCGCACATCGGGTCCACCGGCCTGCGCGACGAGCGCAAGCAGTCGTGCGAACGGCCCCGGCTCGTCGGTATCGGCGAGGTCCCAGCGGCCAAGCGCCGGATCATCCGGCTGGATCGCCACGGTGGCGGTCGCGGGTGCGCCACCGGTGAGTGTGCCGGCGGAGTAGGTCAGGACGAGCTCGACCGCGCGACCCGGTTCGGTGTCCGCCGCGCTCGCGCTCGCGGTGGCCGGCGTCGCGGGCGAGGTCACCGTGACCGTGAGGTTCGCTTCAGCGGTCGTGCCGTTGCTGGAGGTCACGAGGTAGGTCGCCGTGACCGTGGCGTCCGTGATCGCTGCCGCGGGGATGAACGTGATGTCGGAGCCCGACACCGTCCACGTCCCCGCCGCGGGATCGGCGGGCGTCACGGTGAGCTCAGCCGTGGCGGGCAGCCCGCCCAGCTCGGTTCCGGCCGAGAACACCGGCGACAGCGTGACCGCTGCGCCTGCGTCGGTGGCGGCCTGTGCATCCTCTGCGGTCGCGGCGACCGCAGAGGCGGGTGCGCCGAGGCGGAACGACGCCACCACCGCGCGATGATTGCTCGCCCACGCGTTGCCGATCACGTTCGTCTTCGAGGGCCAGCCGGCCACCACGGTGTTGGCGCCGTCGAGGGTGAGGGGTGCGCCGGCGAAATGCACGTAGTCGATGCGATCCTGCGGCTGCGGCGAGCCGTTCGGCCGGGTGTCGATGATCGGCGACCACGTGTCGCCGCGCTCGGCCGCGTCGGGGTGTGCGAGACGGAACGCGTCGGTCAGCCCGGCCGCGGCGAAGGCCGCCGGCACCGGCCAGTCCACGCCACCGGTGACACAGTGCGCGTCCGCGGTGGCATCCGTCCAGTCGGCGCCGGACGGGGACTGCAGATCGCCGAGGACGATCACCGGAGTGCGCGCGGCAACGGCGAGGTCGTCCCGCAGCGAGCGGGACACCGCCTCCGTCTGTGCGAAGCGGAGCGTGGCACGCTCTGCGGCGATGAGCGCGCCGGGATCGGCGGGGGACGCGTCACAGGCGGCATCCGGTCCGTAGCCGCCGGCATCCAGAGCCACGCTCCAGACGCGGACGTCCTGTCCGAGCACGTCGGCGGTGGCGCCGAAGGCGGGGGCGTCCTCCTCGGCCGCCGTGTCGGCCGTCAGCGGATACGGGGAGAGGATGCCGGTGTCACCCGGGCCCTCCAGGGCGTGCCATCCGAGGGCTGCGGCCAGCTGTGACGCACCGGAGCCGCCGTCGTGCTGCACCCCGATCACATCGAAGCCGTTCTCGGCGATGACCGCGAGGTTCTTCAGACGGGCATCATCCACGTGTGACCCGCCGTCCCACAGATTCCAGGTGACGGCATCCAGCGCCACCGGAGCACCCGCCTCGACGCCGGGCACCTCCACGCTGATCAGCGAGGTGGTGGTTCCGTCGCTCGCGGACACGAGGATCCAGCCCGGGACGTCGACCGCCGCCGCCGGCACCGTTCCGGTCACGGTTCCGTCGGCACTCACGTTCAGCCAGTCGTCCCCGTCCGCCTTCGTGAACGTCGGCGCTCGGCCGTTCCACAGCCCGGCCACGGACTGGGAGATGGATTCGCCGACGCGGCCGGTCGGTGCGCGGAACACACCCGAGACGAAGCCCTTCGCGAGCGTCGAACCGTCGGTCGTCGCGGGGCGCGCGGCCCAGACCGCGTAAAGGGTGACGACGGCGTCCGGGGTGACGGCAAGGTCTGTGACGCTGTCGGCATCGGCGTACACGATCGGGCCGGTGGGGGTTGCCGCCCACCCCTGGAACAGGAACCCGTTGCGCGTGAAACCGTTCTTGTTCAGCGACGCGGTCTGTCCGCCCACCAGCTGCTGGGACGCGGTCGAGCCGCCGGTCGCGCCGTTGCCGTCGAAGGCGATCGTGTACTGCAGCGGCTTCTGCGCGGCGTAGTCCGCGGCCACCTGAGAGGCGGGGACGACGTCGTTGTAGAAGCTCAGCGTGTCGATGAGGGCGTTCGTGTACCCGTCGGCGGAGTCGGTCTCGCTGCCGCTGAAGCCGCCGATGTTGAACGCCAGCCCGCTGGCGAACCTGGTGTTCGCGGTGACGTATCCCGCGGGAGAGGTCGCCGTGAGAGCGCCGTCGGTGTAGACCTTCACCTGGTTCGCCGTGCGATCCACCGTGACGGCGACGTGGTGCCAGGTGCCCTTCAGATTGGGCGTCGCACCGTTCAGGTACTCCTTCGTGCCGCCCGGAGTCTGTCCCCAGCACGCCTGCAGTACGCCCGGTGTGGTCTGGTTGTAGAGCGTGATCCCCGCGTTGTTGCACGAGACGAAGTTCTGGTTGCTCATCAGGGTGCCGTAGGACGTGCGGCTCTGCAGCTGCATCCAGAACGTGTACGAGAAGCTCGCCGAGGCGTCGGTCTTGCCGGCCACCAGCGGCAGCTTCACATAGTTCTTGCCGGACGAGACCGCCACAGCTGTGCCGCTCACGCCCGAGGTGTAAGCAGGAGTCCCGACCCAGCTGGCATCCAGTCCATTGCCGGAGACGTCCGTGATGGCCGCGCCCTGGTCTTCGTCGAAGGTGTAGGTGGCAACAGGGGTCACCGTGGCGGCGGCCTGGACGGGCGATGCCGCGGGCCCCGTCACCGCCATCACGGTGGCGATCGCCGTCGCCGCCAGTGCACCGAGCACGCGGCGTCGCGTGCCGTGGAGTGTCACGCTCATCTCTGTTCTCTCCGATCCGTCTCAGAAGCCGAGCTGGGCGACGCGGCCGGCATAGCGATGCACCCACCCGGTGCTGGTGTCGGCGGTGATGACCACGTCGTAGTAACCGTTGTCGGTCGGCCAGACGAGCTCGGCGCTCTCGCCGGGCTTGACCCACACGCGCCGCGCTTCGCCGGCGAAGTCGTTCGGCACCACGTTGTAGTGCACCGGCTGGCGGCCGTCGTTGTGCAGCTGCACCGTCACCGTGGGCTCGGATCCTCCGACGAGGTCGACGTCCACACGGGGTACCCCGGCGTTGTTCTGTCCCGCCGGGATGACGGTTCCTGCGTGGGAGCGGACGAATCCGTCCGGTCCGTACACCGAGAACGCGTAGCGGCCCTCGGTGGCCGTGGCGTCCCAGGTGTGCGTGCGTGGGTTCGCCGCCGAGACGGTGTAGGGCGTGTTGCTGAACGGCAGGTGGCGGTCGGGGAAGGCCTGCAGGCTCACGGCCTTGCCGTCGGGTCCTCCCGCGAGGCTCAGCGTCGCCGTAACCGTTCCCGCCGCGCGGTCTTCGGTGAATGTGCCGTGCGGGTGGTATGACAGCGGGCGTGCCGTCAGCGTGCCGCCGTCCCACTTGTCCGCCTCGGGAACCTGTGTGCTGATGGTGCCGCCGGCGCGGGCGATCTGGACGAGCGCATCGGTGTCCGGGAGCGACGGGACATCGAAGATCGGGTTCTGGAAGTCCATCGCGCTCGTCAGGTCGCCGCTGATGGCGCGGCGCCAGTCGGTGATGGTCGTCGAGCGCGCGGGGGTTCCGATGGCGGCCGTCCACGTCTCCAGGAACCGGATGATCGAGGTGTGATCGAACGTCTCGGTCCCCACCCAGCCGCCGCGCGTCCACGGGGAGACGAGGATGGTGGGGATGCGGGCGCCGTAGCCGAGCGGCGTGGAACCGGAGTACTCGCCCTCGGTGCCCGGCTCGGCGAACGGCGGGAGCACGTGGTCGAAGTAGCCGTCGTTCTCGTCGAAGGTCATGATCAGCAGGGTGCTGTTCCAGATCTCCTCGTTGCTCTGCAGCGTGGAGATGACCCGGTTGCAGAAGTGCGCGCCGTGCTCCGGGTTGGCCGAGGGATGCTCCGACCAGCTGTAGGGCGCAACCACCCAGCTCACCTGGGGGAGGGGGAACTCCGCTCCGGGGCGGCATGCCGCGATGAAGTCGCGGAGCACGCCGTCCAGGTTGGTATCGCTGTCATTGTTCGGCACGCCGGTGCTCTTGTAGGGCGCCGAACCTGCGCGCCACACCAGTCCCGTTCCCGGTGCGTTCTTGACGGGATCGTTGCGATTGGCGATGTCGGTGGCCGTCGACCCCGATGTCGTGAACGATGCGAAGCCGCGGATGGGGTTGTCGGTGTAGTCGCCGACCCAGCTCGAGCCGTTGTTGGTGTTGTCCACGTAGATCCGCCAGGAGACGCCGGCGTCCTGGAGCGCTTCGGGGTAGGTCTGCCAGGCGCGCATGCCGTTGGATTCACCGCCGTTGCCCGTGCCGCCGCCGGATGTCCCCGTCCACGCGTAGAGCCGGTTGGGCGTGGTGGGACCCATGACGGAGCAGTGCCAGTTGTCGCAGATCGTGTATGCGCTGGCCAGTGAATACTGCCAGGGCAGCTCTTCGCCGCTCAGGTAGTTCATCGTGCTCGCACCCTTGGCCCCGATCCAGTTGTTGTAGCGGCCACCCGCCCAGGCGCCCGCGCCGCCGGAGTAGGAGTGGTCGAGCCCCGTGGTGGAACCGGCCACCGTGGTGACCCGGTTCGGCCGGACGAACGAGGTGCCGGAGGGCTGCGAGAAGACGTCGGTGCCGTTCTGGAAGCGCAGCGCCTGCTTGTCGTTGTGGCCGCGCACGCCCGGGAGAGCGCCGTAGTAGTGGTCGAACGACCGGTTCTCCTGCATCAGCACGACCACGTGCTTGATGTCGGTGATGTCCCCCGCGAAGCCGTCGGGGAGCACCGCGCGAACGCGGGATGCCGCCGCGGGAGCGGCGTTCGCGGCGGCTGCCTGCGCGGCGGACGCCGGCGTGCTGGAGGCCGTGACACCCGCGACCCCCGCCGCAGCGGCGGCGCCCATGAGGCCGAGCGCCTTCAGCATGCCGCGACGAGAGAGACCGGAGCGCAGGATCTGGTCGGGAACGGTCTTCGCGCGCTCGTAGGGATCGGGGGTGAAGGGGGTGGGCTCGCTGGACATCCGAACTCCTGAATCGGGGCGTGAAGGGGGACCTCACGACACCAGCAACCGAATCCGAACGCCGGGTGAACGCCGGTCGTCATCCGTATGGCGTGCGCGCAGTCCGCTCGCCGAGTGCGCACACTGGGCTGCCTCGGTGCCGGCGACGGTCAGATGGCGCTGCGGGTCGGGGCGCCGGCGTCGATCTCGAAGGCGATCACGCCGGCGCGATAGCGATCCACCCCGATCTCCACCAGGCGCCCGTCTGCGGTGACCGTGGTTCGTGACACCTGCAGCAGCGGACTCGAGCGGCGGACGCCGAGGAGGGCGGCCTCGTCCGTGGATGCCGCGGACACCTCGATGCGATGGTTCGTGGCGGCGACCACGATGCCCGCGTCGGCGAGTGCCTGGGTGGTGGAGACCACGTCGTCGGCGAACTCGGCCACCACGGGAGCCAACCACGGCGCCCAGGTCGATCGTTCGACCATGACGGGGCGCTCGTCCAGAGTCCGTACTCTGACGAAGCGTTCCAGCGGCTCGCCCAACCGGATTCCGAAGCGCTGAGCCTCGCGCGCTGTGGCTGCGCCCGTCTCCCGGCTGGCGATCCGGCCGCCGGGCATGCGGCCGCCGGCGAGTGCCCATTCCGCGAACGACTGCATGCGGGCGAATCCCTGCGTGCGGCGGGCGTCGAGCACGATCCAGCCATCCCGCGGCCGGGCCTCGACCAGAGACAGGCGCGCGAGGCGCGCCAGCGCGCCTCGGATGACGCTGCGCGTCGCGCCGTACTGGCCTCCGAGCGCGGCCTCGCTCGGCAGCCGCTCGCCCATCGGGAACTCTCCCGCAACGATGCGCCGCCGGAGGTCCGCGCTGATGCGCGCCGTCTGCGTCGGCGCTTCGCCGTCGCGTCGGGTGCTCGCGCCCTCCTGAGATGCCACGCTCGGATGCTACCCGCCTCGTCGGCGCCTCGACGACGGAGGCGGCCGGAAGGCGCAGCGCCGGACGATAGGCTCGAGCAGTGATGACCCCCGACGCCGCCCCGCGCTCCGCGCGATCGATCATCCTGTACCTCGTGATCGGCCTGGCGGCGGGATTGCTATCGGGCCTGTTCGGGGTGGGCGGTGGCACGGTGATCGTCCCCTTGCTCGTGATGCTCCTCGCCTTCGACCAGCGCATCGCCGCAGGCACCTCGCTCGCCGCCATCGTCCCCACCGCCACCGTCGGGGTGATCTCCTACGCGGTCGGCGGAAACGTCGCCTGGATCCCCGCGCTCATCCTCGCCGCCGGATCCGTCGTGGGCGCGCAGATCGGCACCGCCCTGCTGCCGCGCATCTCCCAGACCGCGTTGCGCTGGGGCTTCGTCGCCTTCGTGGTGCTGGTGATCATCAGCCTGTTCTTCGTGGTGCCCTCGCGCGATGCGGAACTCCACGTCACCTGGCTCACCGGGCCGGGACTCGTGCTCTTGGGCCTGGTCACCGGAGTCCTTGCGGGCCTGCTGGGCGTCGGCGGTGGCGTCGTGGTGGTGCCGCTGCTCATGCTGTTGTTCGGCGCCAGCGATCTCATCGCCAAGGGCACCTCGCTGCTCATGATGATCCCGACCGCACTGTCCGGCACGATCGGCAACGTCCGGCGCGGAAACGTCGATCTGCTCGGCGGCGTGCTGATCGGCCTGGCCGCGTGCTGCACGACGGCGGTCGGGGCGTTCTTCGCGAGCCACATCGATCCGTGGCTGGGCAACATCCTGTTCGCGGTGTTCATGGTCTACATCGGTGCCCAGATGGCGATCAAGGCCATCCGCGGCCGGAACCAGGACTGACGCGGTCCGCAGCGCTGACGCCGGGCCGCCGACACCGCCACCACAGCCCCGACGCCATGACCGACCACTGACACCGCACCGGAGACCCCCGAGACCATGACCGCCAGCACCGGCACCACGCCCGCGCCCACCGCCGTCCCCACTCGCGTGGATGCCGTCATCTTCGACTGCGACGGCGTCATCGCCGACTCCGAGGGGCTCACCAACGAGGTGCTGCGGGGGATGCTGGCGGAGCTCGGCTGGCAGCTCACTCGCGAGGAGTGCCTGGCGGAGTTCGCGGGGCATGCCCTGATCGACCGCGCTGACGTGATCGAGCAGCACACAGGTGTGCGCATCGACCACGACTGGATCGTCCGGTTCCGGGCCGGCCGCGACGAGGCGCTTCGCGCACACCTGCAGCCGATCTCCGGCGCCGCCGAGGCCGTGCGTGCCGCGGCCCGACGTTTTCCGCGCGGGATCGCGCTGGCCAGCGGCGCGGATCGGGCGAAGATCGAGCTGCAGCTGGACATGCTGGGCCTGGCCGATGCGTTCGGAGCCCAGGTGTTCTCGGGGCTCGAACAGCCGCGCACGAAGCCTGCGCCGGATGTCTATCTTTCGGCGATGGCCGCGCTGGGGGTGGGGCCCGAGCGCACCGTGGTGGTGGAGGACACGGTCGCCGGGGTGACAGCGGGTGTGGCGGCCGGGGCACGCGTGTGGGGCTATGCCCCGGGCGATGCCACCCACACCCCGGCCGAGCGCCTGCTCGCGGCCGGGGCGGAGGTCATCATCACCGATATGGCCGATCTCGTCGCATCGATCCTCGACCGGGGCTGAGCCGTTTTCCCCGGCCCGCGCGGAGGGCGCCGGAGAGCGGGTCGGTAGGATGGCGGGGTGAGTGTGAATCCGGATCTGGTCGGGCGTGTGTTCCCGCCGACCGCCCCCTATCTCGTCGGTCGTGAGAAGGTGCGCGAGTTCGCGCGCGCCACGTTCGCCACCGCAGCGCAGCACGTTGACCCCGAGGCCGCGCGTGCGCTGGGTTACGCGGATGTCGTCGCACCGCCGACCTTCGCCATGGTGATCCAGGACCGCACCATGCAGCAGTTGCTCGAGCTGGAGGACTCCGGCATCGAGCTGCACCGTCTCGTGCACGCCGAACAGCGCTTCAGCTACTCGCGCCCGATCGTCGCCGGCGACGAGCTGGTGGCACAGCTGGCCGTCACCGGAATCCGCACTCTCGGCGGCAACGCCATGGTCACGAGCGAAGCCACGATCACCGATGCGCAGGGCGCGCACGTCGTTACCGCCACATCCGTGCTGCTGGTGGGAGGAGGAGCCGAATGACCGCGTTCGAGAAGGGCGATGTGATCGCTCAGCGCAGCGTGCACCTCACTCGCGACAGCCTGGTGAAGTACGCCGGGGCTTCCGGGGACTTCAACCCGATCCACTACCGTGACGACATCGCCGCCGAGGTGGGCCTTCCCGGCGTGCTCGCCCACGGCATGCTCACCATGGGCATCGCCGTGAACACCGTGGCCGAGGCGATCGGCGACACCGGCCGGATCACCGACTACGGCGTGCGGTTCACTCGTCCTGTGGTCGTGGACGCCGCCGAGGGCGCGCACCTGGACATCATCGCCGTGGTCGGTGCGGTGCTGGAGGGCGCCGTGCGCATCGATCTCACGGTCAAGCACGGCGAGACCACCGTGCTGGGCAAGGCGCAGCTCACGGTCCGCACGGACGCGTGAGCATGGCGGAGATCACCCCGATCCCGCTCAGCGAGCTCACCACCCTGCGTTCGGGCGGCGTGCCCGCCCGGATGATCGACGCGCACACGCGCGAGGAGCTCGTCGACGCGCTCCGCGAGACCTGGGCATCGGGCGAGCCGTGGCTGGTGCTGGGCGGCGGCTCGAACCTGTTCGCCGGTGACGGCGAACTCGATCACACCGTGATCCGTGTGCGCACCACGGGCATCGAGCGATTGGACGACCCCGCCGACGGCGTCGCCCGCATCCGCGTGCAGGCCGGCCACGGCTGGGACGATCTCGTGGGCTGGACGGTGGAGCACGGGCTCGCCGGCATCGAGGCGCTCTCCGGCGTCCCGGGAACCGTGGGCGCGGCGCCGGTGCAGAACATCGGGGCGTACGGGCAGGAGATCGTCCAGACCCTGGTCGGCGTGGAACTCATCGACGAGTCCACCGGCGAGGTGTCGGAAGTTCCCGCCGCGGAGCTGGGACTGGGTTTTCGGACCTCGGTGCTCAAGAGCCACTACGGCTCGGTGGCTGAGCGCGACGCGGTGATCCTGAGCGTCACCCTGGATCTCGGCGTGGTCGGGGACGCCGCGCTGTCCATCCCGCCCGGCCAGCTGCGCACTGCGCTGGGGCTGGGGGACCACGAGTCGATGACGCTGGCGGAGGTGCGCCGTGCCATCCTGTCGATCCGGGCGCGCAAGGGCATGGTGCTCGATCCCGCCGATCCCGATACGAACAGCGCCGGGTCGTTCTTCCAGAACGCCATCGTTCCGGAGGATTTCGCCCGGACGCTGCCGGCTGACTGCCCGCGCTGGCCCGTGGCCGCCGACAGCGGCACGGCGACGGCGACGGCCATTCCGCTGGCGGCATATGACGGAACGGTGCCCCCGATCGTCGCTGCGACTCAGGACGTCAAGGTCAGCGCGGGATGGCTCATCGAGCACGCCGGGGTGGCCAAGGGATTCCGGCTTCCGGGATCGCGAGCCGGTCTGTCCACCAAGCACACGCTCGCCCTCACCAACCGGGGCGGTGCCTCTGCCGAGGAGATCGCGGAGCTGGCGCGGTTCGTCCGTGCCCGCGTCCAGTCCGAGTTCGGCCTCACGCTGCAGCCCGAGCCGATCCTCGTCGGCGTGGAGCTCTAGCTTTCATAGCGCGCGAATGGCTCCTATCCCGCCCGGATAGGAGCCATTCGCGCACTACGAAGGCTTATCCCCGCCGAGTGGCCCCGACGATCGCGGCGATGAGATCGGCCTGCGGCACATCGGCGCTGAAGCTGCCGTTGTTGCGACCGTGGCGTAGCACCTCGACACGGTCGGAGATCGCCTGCACGTCGGCGAGGTTGTGGCTGATGAACACGACACCGAGGCCCAGTTCGCGCAGTCGCTCGATGTGGGTCAGCACCTCGGCCGTCTGCGCCACGCTGAGCGACGCCGTCGGCTCGTCCAGGATGACCAGGCGCGGCTGACCGATGAGCGTGCGGGCGATCGCCACGGCCTGGCGCTGTCCGCCGGAGAGGTCACGCAGCGGGCTGCGGATGGAGGGGATGTGCGCGGCCAGGTCGTTGAGCGCGGCGCGCGTGGCGACCTCCATCTCGCCCTGTTGCATCCAGCCGCCGCTGCCGCGCAGCTCCCGGCCCAGGAACACGTTCGCCGTGACATCGAGGTTCTCGCAGACGGCGAGATCCTGGAACACGGTGGCGATTCCCAGGGCGTGCGCGTCGGAGGGGGAGGAGATCTCCCGTACCTCTCCGTCCACCCTGATCTCGCCCGCGGTGGGGGTGAGCGCGCCCGCGATGATCTTCGCCAGGGTGGACTTGCCGGCCGCGTTGTCGCCGACGAGTCCGACCACTTCACGGGCGTGGACGGTGAAATCGACGTCCTTCAACGCCTCCACGGCACCGAACTGCTTGGTGACGGCGCGCATGTTCAGCAGCGGCGGTGCCGGCTGCGCTGCCGGCATCGAGACGGGGAGGCTCATGCTCGCTCCTCGAGAAGGGACGTGGAATCCGTGGACTGCAACACCATGATGGTGGCGCCGACCAGTTCGGCGTCGGTGCCGAACGCGGAGGGAACCGGGTCCTGGAAGGAGTGCAGACCCGCGGGCGTGTGCGCACGAAGCGCATTGGTGAAGGGGACCATGAAGATCGGCCCGGCCTCCGTGAGCTCCCCGCCGACGCTGACGACCGCGGGGGAGATGGCGCGACCGAGACCCGCCACCACGGTTCCGATCGCGGAGGCGGCATCGGCGATCACGCGCGCGCAGCCGGGGTCCCCAGCCGCCGCCTGGACGATGACGTCACGAAAGCTCAACTGGCCGTAGGTGGCTCGCAGCGGCTCGAGGATGGCATCGGCACCGGCGACGGTGTCCAGGCAGCCGCGCTGACCGCACCGGCAGATGGCTCCGGCAGGGTCCACCTGCACATGCCCGATTTCGCCCGCTGCACCGTCGTGACCTCGGTGGATACGGCGGTTGATCATGATGCCGGCGCTGGTGGCGTGCGACGCGCGCACGAACACGCTCTCCGCGGCGTCTCGTGCCGAACCGCGAATCGACTCGGCGAGGGCCGCGAGATTCGCGTCCTTCTCGACGAACACCGGGCAGGCCAGGCGCCGGCTCATGACCTCCGCAAGCGGCTCGCCCTCCCACCGGCGCATGATGCCGCGCAGCGCGACATGACCGGTGGCCGGGTCAACGGGAACCGGGACAGCGATGCAGACGCCGATGAGGTCGTCCGCCTCTGCGGCGATCATGCCGAGCATGTCCACGATCAGCAGTGCGATGCGGTCGAGCACCGTGTCCTCGGCGTGATCGGCGGCGAGCGGCATGGAGCGCTCCGCCAGCGAGGTCTGGTTCACGTCGCTGAGGCGCACCCGCATCGACCGGGTCCCCACGTGCACGGCGCCGACCACCCCCGTGCGGCGGGCGATGGTGACCAGCTGGGCCCGGCGGCCGCTGCGCGAGGTGGGATGGGTCTCCACCATCCCCGACTGGGAGAGGTCCTTCACGATGGCCGACACCGTCGCCGCGGAAAGACCGGTCGCTTCGGCGAGCTCAACCTGCGTGAGCCCGCCGAAGCGCTTGATCGTGTCAATGATCTTCGCGGCGTTTGCCTCGCGAAGTCCTGACTGGGATCCGGCCGGCCATCTGCTCACAGCGCGAGCCTATCGCGGCCACCGGTGCGAACCCGGATCAGCGTGCGGCCCCCGCGCGACGCTTGTTCCAGACGTCGAAGGCCACGGCGATGAGGAGAACGAGGCCCTTCACCACCTGCTGCGTCGCCTGGTCCAGACCCATCAGCTGCATGCCGTTGCTCATCACGGCCATGATGAGGCCACCGATGATCGCGCCGCCCACGCGGCCGACACCGCCGGTGACCGCCGCGCCGCCGATGAAGCAGGCCGCGATGGCGTCCAGCTCGAACATGTTCCCCGCGCCGGGCTGAGCGCCGTTGGTGCGAGCGGAGAACACGATGCCGGCGATGCTGGCGAGCAGGCCCATGTTGACGAAGATCCAGAAGTTGACCTTCTTCACCTTCACACCGCTGAGCAGGGCTGCGTTGAGGTTGCCGCCGATGGCGTAGACATGACGGCCGAACACCGTCTTCTGCGTGATGATCGAGTACACGATGATCAGCACGGCGAGGATGATCAGCACGAACGGGAGTCCACGGCTGCTGGCCAGCTGGAAGCCGAACCACATCACCACGGCGGCCACCGCGACGAGTTTCAGGATGAACCACGGCAGGCCCTCGACGCTCTGCTGGTAGGCGATCTTGCCGCGACGGGCGCGGATCTGCGAGACCACGTAGCCCACCACGCCGATCCCGAAGATCACCAGCGTAAAGGTGTCGACCCCGTAGCCGCCCAGGAGACCGTTGAAGAAGCCATTGGCGATCTGGTAGTACTCGCCGCCGAAGGGCGACAGCGACACGTTGTTGAGCACCAGGAAGGTGAGGCCGCGGAACAGCAACATGCCGGCGAGCGTCACGATGAAGGCGGGAATGCCCACATACGCCACCCAGAAGCCTTGCCAGGCGCCCACCACGATGCCGACGGCCAGGGCGGCGAGCACGCCGACCCACCACGGCTGCTGACCCTTGATCACGATCACGGCGGCCACCGCTCCGGTGAGCGCCACCACCGATCCCACCGAGAGGTCGATGTGGCCGGCGATGATGACGATCACCATGCCGATGGCGAGGATCAGGATGTAGGAGTACTGCAGGACGATGTTGGTGAGGTTGCCCGGCGAGAGGAAGGTCGGGTTCAGGATCGCGAAGAAGATCACGATCGCCACGAACGCGACGACGATGCCGCTCTGGCGGAGGTTCCGCGTCACGAGGCTCGCGAGGTTGTTGACGGCGGTCATCGCTCGTTGGTCCTTTCGAGGGTCATCAGGGTCATGAGGTTCTCCTGGTCGGCGTCCGCGATGGGAACATCACCGGTGATGCGCCCGAACGCCAGGGTATAGATGCGGTCGCAGATGCCGAGCAGCTCGGGAAGCTCCGAGGAGATCACGAGCACACCTTTTCCTGCGGCCACGAGCCTGTTGATGATCGTATAGATCTCATACTTCGCGCCGACGTCGATTCCGCGCGTGGGTTCGTCGAGGATCAGCACATCGGGCTCCGTCTGGATCCACTTGCTCAGCACCACCTTCTGCTGGTTGCCGCCGGAGAGGTTCCCGACGGTGGCCAGCACGGTGGGCGTCTTGATGTTCATGTCCGCCCGGTAGCGCTCCGCGACGGCCAGCTCCTCGTTGCCCTCGATCCAGCCACCGCGGGAGATACGCCCGAGGGATGCGGCCGAGATGTTGTGGCGGATGTCGTCGATGAGGTTCAGGCCGAAGTGCTTGCGGTCCTCGGTGGCGTACGCGATGCCTGCCGCGATCGCCTTCGACGGAGTGGAGGTGTCCACCTCGCGCCCTCGCACGAACACCTTGCCGGTGGCGCCGCGGCCATAGGTCTGGCCGAACACGCTCATGGCGAGTTCCGTGCGCCCCGCGCCCATGAGGCCGGCGATGCCGACCACCTCGCCGGCGCGCACGGTGAGGTTCGCGCCCTCGACCACGACGCGGCCGGGCTGGGTGGGGTGGTTCACCGACCAGTCCTCGATGCGGAACACCTCGTCGCCGATGTCGGGGGTGCGCTCCGGGTAGCGGTGCTCGAGATCGCGTCCCACCATGCCGCGGATGATCCGCTCCTGGGTGGAGGCGGGGTCGTGCATGTCGAGGGTCTCGATCGTGCGACCGTCCCGGATGATCGTGGTGCTGTCCGCGATCGCAGCGATCTCGTTCAGCTTGTGCGAGATGATGATCGAGGTCATGCCGTCTTCGCGGAGCCGGCGCAGCAGATCGAGCAGCTGAGCGGAGTCGGTGTCGTTGAGGGCAGCCGTCGGCTCGTCGAGGATCAGCAGGCGCACGTTCTTGGACAGCGCCTTGGCGATCTCCACGAGCTGCTGCTTGCCCACACCGAGCTGGCCCACCGGGGTGGTCGGGTTCTCGTCCAGACCGACCTGGGCCAGCAGCTTCGCGGCCTCGGCGTTGGTGCGATCCCAGTCGATGAGCCGTCCCCGGCCGCGTCGCTCGTTGCCGAGGAAGATGTTCTCCGCGACGCTGAGGTAGGGCACCAGGGCGAGCTCCTGGTGGATGATGACGATGCCGACGTGCTCGGAGTCGTTGATCGACGAGAAGCGCGCCTCCTCGCCTTCGTAGACGATCTCGCCCTCGTAGGTGCCGTGCGGGTAGACCCCGGAGAGCACCTTCATGAGGGTCGACTTGCCGGCGCCGTTCTCGCCGCAGATCGCGTGGATCTCTCCCGTCGCGACTTCGAGATCGACGCCCTGGAGCGCCTTCACGCCGGGGAACGTCTTGGTGATGTCGCGCATCTGCAGGATGGGTGCGTTCATGCCGGTTCCTCCTTTCACCTGTGCGGATGCAATCGCCTGAGCGGGGGTGCGCCGCGCGTGCGACGCACCCCCGTCGGTGGCGTGCTTACTCCGCGACGCCCTTGTCGACCTCGTCCTGGGTCCAGTACCCGGAATCGACCAGCAGCTTCTGGATGTTGTCCTTGTAGACCACGTCCGACTGCAGCAGGTAGCTCGGGACCACCTTGACGCCGTTGTCGTACGTCTTGGTGTCGTTGGCTTCGGGGTCCTTGCCGGCGAGGATGTCCTCGGCGACCACCACGGACTGCTCCGCGAGCTTGCGGGTGTCCTTGAAGATCGTCGCGAACTGGACGTCCTTGTTGATCAGGCTGACCGAGGCGATCTCGGCGTCCTGACCGGAGACGATCGGCAGGCCGTCGGCCACCGTCGGGCCCATCCCGACGCCCTGGAGCGCCGTGATGATGCCGCGCGAGATGCCGTCGTAGGGTGACAGCACGCCGTCGAGCTTGGTGCCGTTGCTGTACGTGGAGGTGAGCAGGTCCTCCATGCGCTTCTGCGCCGTCTCCTGCTGCCAGCGCAGCGTCGCCGCCTGCTCGATCTTGGTCTGACCCGACGGGACCTTGATGGTGCCCTTGTCGATGTACGGCTGCAGGGTGTCGATGGCGCCCTGCCAGAAGAAGTGGGCGTTGTTGTCGTCCAGCGAGCCGGCGAACAGTTCGATGTTGAACGGCCCGGTGGCGGTGCCCTCGGAGCCGTCCTCCTTGAGCAGGCCGAGGCCCACGAGCAGCGACGTCGCCTGCTGGACACCCACCTTGTAGTTGTCGAACGTGACGTAGAAGTCGACGTTCTCGTTGTCGCGGATGAGGCGGTCGTAGGAGACCACCGGGATGTTGGCTGCGGCCGCGGCGTCGAGCTGCGTGGACAGCGCGGTTCCGTCGATGGCGGCGATGATCAGGATGTCGGCACCCTTGGTGATCATCTGGTCGATCTGCTGACCCTGCGTGGGGATGTCATCGCCCGCGTACTGCAGCTCCACCTGGTAGCCGGCGTCCTCCAGTCCCTTCTTCACGGCATCGCCGTCGGCGATCCAGCGCTCCGAGGTCTGCGTGGGCATCGAGACGCCGACGAGGACGTCGCCCTTGTCCGCCGCGCCGCCGGTGGCGCCCGAGGTCGCGTCGCCGCCGGCACCGGCACCTGCGCCGCCGCCCGCACCGCCTCCGCCACAACCGGCGAGGGTGAGCATCGCCGCGAGGCCGAATGCGGCCACTGCGTACTTCTTCTTCATTCTCTGAGCTCCTTTGCTGTGAACGTCACGCCGGTCGGCGTCCTCCGATGAAGACTCGAAGGGTCTTCATCGACGGTGAATACTCTGTTGGGTTCGAGACTCGAAGTCAAGTCGTCGATATCGTTTCGTGACTCAAACTCAACGAAATCCGTTTCATAGCGCGCAAATGGCTCCAATCCACGGGGGATTGGAGCCATTTGCGCGCTATGAAACGGATTAGGAGCGGAACAGCTCCTGCAGGCGGTGAACGCCCTCGAGAAGTGCGTCATCGCCCAGGGCGTACGAGAGACGCAGATAGCCGGACGGACCGAACGCCTCGCCGGGAACCACGGCCACCTCGACCTCGTCGAGGATGAGGTCTGCGAGCTCGAGGCTGGTGGTGGGCGTCTTGCCGCGCCAGGTGCGGCCGAGCAGGCCCGTCACGTCCGGGTACACGTAGAACGCGCCCTGCGGGGTCGGCACGGTCATGCCGTCGATCTTCGACAGCTCCGACACGATCAGCTGACGCCGGCGGTCGAACGCCAGACGGAACTGCTCCGCCTCGTCCTGCGGGCCGGTGAGGGCCGTGGCCGCCGCGATCTGGGCGATGTTGTTGACGTTGCTGGACAGGTGCGACTGCAGGTTGCCCGCCACCTTGATCGCGTCGGCGGGGCCGACCATCCAGCCCACGCGCCAACCGGTCATCGCATAGGTCTTGGCGACGCCGTTGACGAGGATGGTCTGGCCGGCGAGCTCGGGCACGGCCTCGACGATCGAGAGAGCCTTCACGCCATCATAGGTGAGGTTCTGGTAGATCTCGTCGGAGATGACCCAGATCCCGTGCTCCAGCGCCCACTGTCCGATGGCGCGGGTCTCCTCCGGCGTGTAGACGGCACCGGTGGGGTTGGAGGGGGAGACGAACACCAGCACGGTGGTCTTGTCGGTGCGAGCGGCCTCCAGCTGCTCCACCGTGACCTTGTACTCCTGGTCGGAGCCGGCGAACACCTCGACGGGGACGCCGTCGGCCAGCTGAATGGCCTCGGGGTAGGTGGTCCAGTACGGGGCGGGAAGCAGCACCTCATCGCCGGGGTTCACCACGGCCTGGAACGCCTGGTACACCGACTGCTTGCCGCCGTTGGTGACGATCACCTGGCTCGGTGCCACCTCCAGGCCGGAGTCGCGCAGTGTCTTCGCGGCGATCGCCTCGCGCAGCACCGGCAGACCCGCGGCAGGGGTGTAGCGGAAGTTCTTGGGGTCCTTCAGCGCCTCCGTGGCGGCGTCCACGACGAACTGCGGGGTGGCGAAATCGGGCTCGCCCGCGGCGTAGGAGATCACCGGACGGCCCGCCGCCTGCAGCGACTTGGCCTTGGCATCGACCTTGAGGGTCGCAGACTCGGCGATGGCGGAAAGTTTGCGGGAGAGGGGAGCGCGCTCAGTCACACCCCGAGCGTACCGCGCAGCGCGATTTCCGTCGTGTTGTTCGTCACAGACCACGGCGAGAATGCCGGCTGCGGGCGAGGATCGACGCATTGCGCCGGCTCTCGCCCGCGGGGGAAGGCCTCGCGGAACTGATCCGGATCAGGCGTGCAGATCCGGCGACACCACGGGCGCCGCAGGCCGGGCGTCCCGGTGCACCTCGGGCAGCGAGTTCTCCAGGACGTCGGCTTCCAGCTGCGTCTTGGTGGCCTCGGCCTCCGCCACGCGCATGCGGGCATCCGCCGTGATCTGCATCCGGTCGATCCACGCCAGCGCGAGGGCCGAGAAGATGAAGGCGATGTGGATGATGACCTGCCACATCGCGCCCTCCCAGGTGATCTCGTTGCCGTGACCGCCGTCGGCGAGGCCGGGTGCGACGCCGTCCTTCATGTTCGAGACCTCGATGAAGGTCTTCAGCAGGTGGATCGAGGAGATCCCGATGATCGCCATGGCCAGCTTGACCTTCAGCACGTTCGCGTTGACGTGGCTGAGCCACTCCGGCTGGTCGGGGTGCTGTTCCAGGTTGATCTTGGAGACGAAGGTCTCGTAGCCTCCGACGATCACCATGATCAGGAGGTTGGCGATCATGGCCACGTCGATCAGTCCCAGCACCGCGAGCATGATGGTGGACTCGTTGGGGTGATGGCCGCTGACCATCGGCGTGATGACGTCGTCACCGATCAGGCCGATGAGGTCGTAGATGAAGACGACCACATACACCAGCTGCGCGACGATGAGCCCCACGTAGATCGGGGCTTGCAGCCACCGGCTGGCGAAAATGAAGGCGCCGAGCGCTCGTGCGCTGGGCCGATCGTTGTAGGTCGTCGTGCCGTGAGCGGAGTTCGCGGACTTCTGGGCGGCCACAGGTTCCCCCTGGATCTCGTTCGTTTCGGGACGATTCAGGATACGGGGTGCGGATGACCGGCGGCCGGAAGGACCGCATTCCAGCGCAGCCGGGGTGATTCTGCCGACAGGTCGCTGCGGATCCGTTCCGGGGGAGTACTCATCGGGAAGGTCGTGATGAGCCGCCCCGCCACGCTGTATGCCACCGCGGAGATCCCGGCGTTGTGCAGGATGCCGATTCGCGATGCCACGGTGCTTTCCGATGCGGGAACGTCGATGTCCAGGTGTGGTGCGTCATCGCTCAGGGCGCTGGCCATCAGCCGTGCGGCTCGTGCCAGCAGCGTCGACCCGGGCCGCCACGGGGTGAGGGCGTCGCCGGGGAGCCCGGCGGCGCGTGCGAGTTCGGAGGACAGCCACCTCTCGCGCTTGAGTCCGTACGGGGTCCGGGCGCGCGAGAGCAGATATCCGTAGCAGTGCAGGAGTCCGGCGTTGCCCACCGGCCAGGTGGCGCTGATCCCCGCGCGGCGATGCAGCGCGGCGAACAGCTCAGTGCCGATCACCGGCTCTCCGGTGTTCTCATCGATGACCGTTGACCATCCCCAGGCCGCGAACGCGCGCGCGTCCCGGTCTGAAGTGATCGATGCATCGAGCCAGCGGAGGGACGTGATGGCACGGTCGGGATCGGTGGACGCGATGACCGCCGCCTCGTCCAGGCGATGGACGTGAGTGTCGTGAGGGTCGCTGTCGGTCGGGAGATCGGAGCGCATGAGCCCACTCTAGGACGCCTGTTTCCGGCGCCCGGTCGGGTGTTCACGCGTCGTTCATGAAGAATGGTCGAAATGTCCACCATTTGCGTGCATCATGGACGCAACGTCCACCAGGAGGATTCGTGACCAACCGACCAGCAGTGATCTTCGACTTCGACGGTACCGTCGCACTCGGCGACGGGCCGCTGCGGGCCTATGCCCGTGCGGTCGAGGAACTCGGCGGCGTGACCGGGATCGAACAGGCGCTCGCGGTGCCCTCGCCCGATCTGCTGGACGGATACGACGTGATCCGCGCGGCGGCAGAGGACCGCGGCGTCACCGCCGACGTGCTGAGCGCCGCCTATTTCGCCAGCCGCGCCGTGCTCGGCACGCCGGAGGCCACGATCACCGCTCCCGCGGGTCTTGCCGAGTTCCTCCGGGCGGCAGGGGAGGCAGGCGCGTTGCGCATCCTCGCCACCAATGCGCCGGACGTGCGCATCGCCGAAGCGTTGGACGCACTGGGTATCGCGGGCGGTTTCGATCGCGTCGTCACCAGCGTCGGCAAGCCCGCAGGGCTGGAGGCCCTGCTCGATGACCTCGCTACGGAAGGCGTCACCGATGTGCTGAGCATCGGAGACATCTGGCGCAACGACCTCGCCCCGGTGCACCGCCGGGGTGGCCGCACCGCACTGGTCGGCGAGTTCGCGGACGAGTCCGCCACTCCCGATCACCGTGCACCGACTCTGCCCGAGCTGTGGGAAGACCTGCACTCGTGGCTTTCCACCTCCACTTCCCACTCTTCAGCCACCTCTGCACTCTGAGCCCCACACGAAAGCGAATGCACATGCGCACCTCCCTCATCCGCGCTGCCGGCCTCGGCGCCGCAGCCTTCATCGCCCTCGGCCTGGCCGGCTGCGCCTCCGGTGACTCCGGATCCGCCGGCGGCGACGCGACCGGCGCCGCCGCCTCCGACCCCACCTCGCTCACCCTTGCGCTGGTGCCCTCGCAGGACCAGTCGGGTCTTGTCGAGACGGCAGCTCCGCTCACCGACGCGCTGACCGAGGCGCTGGGGATCCCGGTGACCGGCGTGGTCTCCAAGGACTACCAGGCAGCCGTCGAGGCGATGGGCGCAGGCCAGGCTCAGATCGGGTTCCTGCCGTCGCTGCAGTTGTGGCAGGCCTCGGACATGTACGGCGCTCACACCGTGCTGCAGACCGAGCGCAACGGCAACATCACCTACCCGGCGCAGTTCATGACGAACAACCCCGACAAGTACTGTGCGGACAAGCCGGTCGAGCGTGACGGCAAGTTGTTCTGCAACGGCGCCGACGCGCTGAAGGGTCCGGCGGGACTCGACGCCATCGCGAAGATCGCCGGCTCCAAGGTGGCCCTGCTCGGTCCGGGCTCGCCCGCCGGCTACATTTACCCGATGCTCGCGCTGAAGGAGGCCGGGCTGGACATCGACAAGGACTTCGAGAAGCTGCCGGTCACCGCTAACGACGCCAGCGTGCTGGCCGTCTACAACGGCGACGCCGAGGTCGGCTTCAGCTTCTGGGATGCGCGTGACATCGTGAAGAAGGACACCCCTGACGTCGGTCAGAAGGTCGTCGTCTTCGCGCTCAGCGAGGAGATCCCCAACGACGGCGTCGCACTGACCGACGACCTCTCGCCCGAGCTGCGCGACAAGATCACCAAGGCCCTCGAGGACTTCTCCAACACCGAGGCCGGCTCCGAGGCGCTGCAGAGCATCTACTCCATCACCAAGCTGGCCCCGGCCGACCCGTCCTCCCTGGACGTGGTGGCCAAGGCCGCGAAGGAACTGGGGCTGCAGTAAGTGACCGCCACGCACAACAGCGCGGACGTCGCGGCTTCGGCCGTGGCGTCCGCGCCGTGGTCGATCTCGCTCGACCACGTCACGGTCCGCTATCCCAACGGCGTCGTCGGCCTCGACGATGTGAGCCTGGACATCGCCGCGGGCGACATGGTGGCCGTCGTCGGCCTGTCCGGCTCGGGGAAGTCCACGCTGATCCGAACGATCAACGGGCTGGTTCCGGTCAGCTCCGGGTCTCTCACCGTGGGCGGTCACCACGTCGATGGTGCCTCCGGTCGTGAGCTTCGGCGCCTGCGCGGCGACATCGGCATGGTCTTCCAGGGGTTCAACCTGGCCGGTCGCGCCAGCGTGCTGCAGAACGTGCTCGTGGGCCGGCTCGCCCACACGCCGCTCTGGCGCACCATGATCGGCGCCTATCGCGAGACGGACAAGGAGCTCGCGTACGACGCCCTGGATCGGGTGGGGATCCTCCCCAAGCTCTACGATCGTGCCTCGGCCCTGTCGGGCGGACAGCAGCAGCGCGTCGCGATCGCGCGCGCTCTGGCGCAGCAGCCGCGCATCGTGCTCGCCGACGAACCCGTCGCGAGCCTGGACCCGCCCACCGCCCACGGCGTGATGACGGACCTGCAGGACATCAACCGCGACCTCGGGATCACGGTGCTGGTGAACCTGCACCTGCTGGATCTCGCGCGCGAGTTCGGCACCCGGATGATCGGGATGCGGGGCGGCACGGTCGTCTACGACGGTCCCGCGGCCACGGCCACCGATGCCGATTTCGAGGAGATCTACGGTCGCTCCCTCACCACCGCGGACCGGTCCGGCGCATGAGTTCGGTGACTCTCGCCAATGGCCGCAGCGTGACGCTTCCGGAGCGTCCTCGCGGCCGGTGGAAGCTGTGGGCCATCGCCGCCGTGGTCATCGCGATCACCGTCATCATGTGCCTGCCCGGTATCGGCATCGGTTTCGATCTGCAGGCGATCGTGCGCAATTGGCAGCACGGCGCCGACAAGGTCGTCAAGCTCCTGATGCCGGACTGGGCGTTCTTCCCACGCACCGTGGCGCCCTGGGTGGAGACGCTGCAGATGGCCGTGATCGCCACCGCGGTCGCCTCGGTGATCGCGCTGCCGGTGAGCTTCTGGGCGGCTCGTCCGAGCAACCCCAACGCGTGGTCGCGCGGCGTGGTGCGGACGGTCCTCAACGTCATCCGCTCCATCCCGGACCTGCTGTACGCCGCGGTGCTCGTGGCGATGGTGGGCGTCGGTGCCCTGCCCGGCATCCTCGCGCTGGTCATCTTCAATCTCGGCATCATCGTCAAGCTGGTCTCGGAGGCCATCGACATCACCGACGCCGGGCCGATCGAGGCTGGCCGGGCGGCCGGTGGCACGCAGACGCAGATCAACCGCGCCCTGGTGCTTCCCGACACCTGGCCGGCGTTCGCCAGCCAGGTGCTGTTCGTGTTCGAGCTGAACGTTCGTGCCTCCACCGTCCTGGGTCTGGTCGGGGCGGGCGGCATGGGGCTGCTGATCGACTCGGTTCGTACGTTCTACCGCTACGATCAGCTCTCGCTCATCATCCTGGAGATCCTCATCGTGGTGATCGTCATCGACGTGGTCAGCGATGCCATCCGACGGAGGCTCGTATGAGCGCCGTCGGCCTCGCGCGCCCCGCGTCCTCGTTGCCCGTCCAGCCCCGCCATCCGTGGCGGCTTCTCGTCGGCGGTGCGGTCACCGTCGTGGTGCTGGTGGCGTTCTGGTCGGTGGACATCACCTGGTCGCGCCTCGCCGATCTGCCGGCGGAGATCATCCGCTACGTCGGCCTGATGTTCGCCTCGCCCAACTGGGCGAAGCTGCCCGACGCCCTGCTGCAGACCTGGCGATCCATCGAGATGGCCTGGATCGGCACGGTGCTCGGCATCATCCTCGCCACGCCGGTCAGCTTCTTCGCCGCGCGCGGATTCGGCCCTGCCTGGCTGCGGTGGCTGCTGCGCGGGATCTTCTCGCTGATCCGGGCCGTACCGGAGATCATCTTCGCCATCATCATCCTCTCCGTCACCGGCCTCACTCCGCTGACGGGAGCCCTGGCCCTCGCGATCAATGGTGTCGGCACCCTCGGCAAGTGGGGGTACGAGGCGGTCGAGGCGGTCACTCCGGGCCCGATCGAGGCGGCGCGCGCCGCAGGAGGCGGGACCCTGCAGGTGATCCGGTGGGGCGTGTGGCCGCAGGTCGCGCCGGCCTTCCTGTCGTTCTGGCTGTACCGCTTCGAGATCAACGTCCGCTCGTCCGCGGTGCTCGGACTGATCGGCGTCGGCGGCATCGGCGACATGCTGACCTCCTACACCCAGTACCGTGAGTGGTCGACGGTCGGCGTGCTGCTGATCGTCGTGGTGGTCGTCACGATGGCCATCGACGCCGTCTCCGGGGCGCTGCGCCGGCGGATCATGGAGGGTGCACGTGTCAAGCAGCAGTGAGCCGGGAGCGCGCAGTGCCCCGCCCAGTGTGCGCATCGCTACGGTGCTGAACTCGCTTCAGCCCACCGAGCGACGCGTGGCGGATCTGGTGCTGCAGTCGCCCGAGACCGTCGTGGAGCTGACCGCCCAGGAGCTCGCTGACCGGGTGGGGATCGGGCGCTCCAGCGTGATCCGCGCCTGTCAGAGCTTCGGCTATCGCGGCTTCCCGCAGCTGCGGGTGGCGCTGGCGGCCGAACTCGCCGCGCACGGCGACAGCGGCACGGACTACGACGAGAGCGTCGTGGGACGTATGCGCGCGGCCATCGATCGTGTGGCGCAGTCGCTCCCGCAGGCGATCAGCATGCTGGACGACGAGGTCGTGTCGGCGGCGGTGCGTTCGGTGGCCGAGGCGCGGCGCCTGCTGGTCGTCGCCAACGGGCTGTCGGCGCCGATCGCGAGCGACCTGTCGATGCGGCTCACCGCGGTGGGTCGGCCCGCGGAGTTCGTTCCGGATGCGATCGCCCAGCAGATCGCCGCGAGCGGTCTCGGCTGGCAGGACGTGTGTCTCGTGATCTCCGGGTCAGGAGCCAACGAGTCGTCGCTGCGTGCCGCTGCGGCCGCCCGGAATGCGGCGAGCATCGTCGCGTTGACCTCGTTCGCGTCGTCTGCGCTGACCGAGCTGGCGGATCGGTCACTGGTGATCGCGCCCTCGGGCGTCTCCTTCCGCGACGAGCTGGAGCACACCTCCCGCGTGGCTCACGCTGTCTTCGTGGAGGTCTTCGTCGATGCCGTCGCCCGCGAGCTCGGCTCGCGGGCCGCGGATGCGCGCGGTCGTGTGCTCGAGATCCTCTCGGAGAACCTCACCGACGCCGGCGAGTAGCCACCCGAACCTCGAGAACGCAGCCCGGACGCGGTCCGGGCTGCGTTTTTCGTCGTCCCCGAGGGGGGACTGCTCCGGATGGGGCGAAATGGTTTGATCTTGCACAGTCAAGATTGACTATGTTACTTTGATCGAGCCAATCAATGACGAAGGCCGAGAAGGGACCCCCATGGCCACTCCCTCTGCGCAGCGCACCCGACGACGGGTAGCCGCCACTGTGACGACCGCACTCTCTCTGACACTCGTGTTCACCGGCTGCTCGACGCAGTCGAACTCATCGACCGCAGCCCCCAGTAACGCGGCCGTCGACGCGGACACGTGCGCGCGGAACAAGGCGGTCGGCACCATCACCTACATCTCCGGTTACGGCTACTCCGCCAGCGCGGGGCAGATGGACGTGTTCCTCGCCCAGGAGCTGGGCTACTTCGACGAGCTGTGCCTGGATGTCGAGATCAACGCCTCCGGAGCCAACGGGCAGCAGCTCGTGGCAGCGGGTCAGGCGCAGTTCACGGCGCTCGGCAGCGCCAGCGACGTGATGCTCGCCGCCGCGAACTCGAAGAACCTGACCGCGATCGCCACGTACGGCACGACGCCGCCGTTCTCGATCTTCGGGAACGACAAGCTTCAGTCCCTGAAGGATCTCGAGGGCGGGTCGCTCGGTTACTTCATCAATCTCACCCCGATCGCATCCGCGATGCTGGACAACGCGGGCGTCGACGCGTCGAAGGTCGAGATGGTGAAGATGACCAATTACGATCCGACGGTGGTCGTGCGCGACCAGGTCGACGCCATCGTGGGGTACGCCTCCAACCAGCCGCAGGCGCTGCGCGCGGCGGATCAGCCGTTCGTCGAGTTCCTTCCTGATGAGTTCGACGTGCAGGGCACCTACAACGTGATGGAGGTCAACTCGAAGTTCCTCTCGGAGCACCGCGAGGTGGCGGCGGACTTCATGCGGGCGAGCCTGCGGGCGCTGGGGGAGTGCCTGGAGCAGTCCGACATGTGCATCGACAAGCTCGCGGCCCTCGCCGAAGCGAACAACCAGGGTGCCGCGTTCCCGCGCGAACAGCTGGCGCGCACCTGGGAGGTCGAGTCCGCCTGGGTGCGTGACAGCACTGGCGGTGCCCCCGGCGTGCAGACGGCGGCGATGTGGGAGCCCGAGTATGCGCTCGTGCAGAAGTACGGCGACGTGAAGAGCCTTCCCGCCATCGCGGACATGATGGACGAGGACCTCGTCGCCGACCTGTACCAGGGCGACGCTCTCGTCTGGCCGGCGAAATGATGGCGGCCGGAGCGGGCGTCGAGGTTCGCGGCGTCAGCAAGTCGTTCGGCGTGGACGGCAAGCGCGTGACGGTGCTCGACGACATCAGTCTCACGATCGGCATGGGTGAGTTCGTCTCGGTCATCGGCCCGAGCGGCAGCGGGAAATCGACGCTGCTGAAAGTGGTCGCCGGACTCCTCGACGCCGATTCCGGATCCGTCACGATCGACGGCGAGCCCGTGCGGGAGGCGTCACGCAAGAAGAACATCGGCCTGGTGCCGCAGTCGCCGGCGCTGCTGCCGTGGAAGACGGTGCTGGAGAACGTGCGCCTGCCCGTGCAGATCAATCGCGCTGCCAACGGCAAGCGCCAGCTGCGCGATCCGGAGGAGCTGCTTCGCACCTTCGGGCTGGGGCACGCGATTCACAAGCACCCCGGTCAGCTCTCCGGCGGCATGCAGCAGCGTGCGGCGATCGCCCGCGCCTTCGCCTTCGACCCCGCCATCATGCTGATGGATGAGCCGTTCTCCGCGCTGGATGAGATGAACCGTGATCTGCAGCGCATCGCGCTGCTGGATTTCTGGCAGTCCAACCGCAAAGCCGTCATGTTCGTGACGCACTCGGTGCCCGAGGCGATCATGCTCTCGGATCGAGTGGTGGTGATGTCCGCTCACCCCGGGCGCATCGCCGATGTCATCGACATCGATCTTCCCCGCCCTCGGGATGAAGACGCCTATGCCACCGACGCGTTCCGTGACATCGAAGCGGTCGTTCGCCGTTCCCTTCGCGCGCAGATGGAGCAGGTCCATGTCTGAGACGAGAACGATTCGCCGCACCGCCGTTCGCCGGTGCCCTTGCGCACAGAGGGAGCAGGTCCATGTCTGACACCGACACCATTCGCACCACAGCCACCGGCACCCTCCTCACCCGTGAGGCCCGTGCCGCAGGCAGACGCGGCGCGCCCGCCTGGCTCCGGCCCGGCGCGTGGCTGCCCACCGTGATCACCTTCGTCATCGCGGCGATCCTCTGGCAGATCGTCGCCATCGCGAACCCCTACGTGATCCCCGCGCTGAACGACATCGGGGCGAGTCTCCTCGAGGACGCGGGCATGTACTGGGCGAACTTCCTCACCACCCTGCTGGAAGTGGTGGTGGGCGCCGCGAGCGGCATTCTCGCCGGCTTCCTCGTGGCCGTCGTGATGGCGGAGTTCCGCATCATCGAGCGGGCCGTGATGCCGCTCGTGGTGATCGTGATGGTCACCCCGATCGTCGCCATCGCGCCTGCCCTGGTGGTGGCGTTCGGATTCGGCATGGTGCCGAAGTTCATCGTCACCGCACTCGTGGTGTTCTTCCCGATGCTCGTCAACGCCCTCGCTGGTCTCCGCGACGTCGACCCCCGCGCTCTGGACGTGTTTCACACGCTGCACGCCAGCCGCTGGGAGACATTCCGTGAACTGCGTCTGCCGGGCAGTCTGCCGTATGTGTTCGCGGGACTGCGGATCGCCCTGCCGATGGCCGTCGTCGGTGCCGCGGTGGCGGAGTTCGTCGCCGCCGGTCAGCAGGCCGGGCTCGGCTCGCTGGTGACGACCTCGGCCGCGCAGGCCAACCTCCCCGTCACCTGGGGCGCCATCACCCTCCTCGCGCTGCTCGGCGTGCTGCTCATCGTCCTCCTCGCCGTGGTGCGCAAGCGCGTGCTGTGGTGGAGCGATGGCGACGTCAACGCGCGCTGAGTCCACAGACCTCACAACAGAAAGGCAACACCCATGGTGAAGCAGCTGCGGCTCGGCCTGTTCGAGAACGCACAGGCCAACGACTCGGGAACGGCCACCTGGCGTCACCCGGACAACGGACGCTACCTCTTCGACAAACTCGACTACTGGCGCGACACCGCGCGCATGGTCGAGGACGCCGGGTTCGATTTCCTCTTCCTCGCCGATGCGTGGGGCTGGGCCGACGTAGCGGGCGAGCGTCCGGAGATCTGCAGCGTGGAAGGTCTCGACCTGCCGCGACTGGACCCGGCGATCATCCTCGGGGCGCTGATTCCCGAGACCACCCGCCTCGGGCTGGTCGCCACGGGATCCACGCTGCTGGAGCCGCCCTACGCGTTCGCGCGCCGGATGGCGACCCTGGACATCCTCTCCGGCGGCCGCATCGGCTGGAACGTGGTGACCACGGGGACGGCCGACACCGCCGTGCAGGGCTTCGGCGTTCCGATGGTGGGCCACGACGACCGGTACGAGATGGCGGACGACTTCATGCAGGTGGTCTACAAGTTGTGGGAGCAGGCCTGGGAGGAGGGCGCGCTGGAGCGTGACAAGTCCGGCCGGTTCGCCGACCCGGGCAAGGTGCACCGCATCTCCCACGACGGCAAGTACTTCCGCTCGCACGGCTTCGGCAACACGTCCCGCTCTCCCCAGGGCACACCGCTCCTGCTGCAGGCGGGTGCTTCGCCCGCGGGGCGCGCGTTCGGCGGCAAGCACGGAGAGGCGATGTTCGTCGGCTCCGGCACGGTCGAACAGCTCCGTGGACATTCCACCGCGATCCGCCAGGAAGCGGTGGCGAACGGTCGCCGCGCCGACGAGGTGAAGATCCTGTCGGCCTTCTCCGCCGTGATCGGCGCAACCGAGGAGGAGGCGCAGCGCAAGTACGCGTCGGTGGCGGAGGCGCAGAACCCCGACGTCACGGTGGCCTCCTACGCGTGGTTCACGGGACTGGATCTGTCCGCGTATGCGCCGGAGACGCCGATGAGCGAACTGCACACCGAGCTGTCGCAGACGCAGGTGGCGCGCTTCGCGGACAAGACGGTGGGCGATGTGCTCCGCGACTGGCACGGGCACGGCGTCGGAGCGCGTCCGGTCGTGGGAACCGCGGAGCAGGTGGCGGATCGGATGATCGAGCTCGCCGACGGCGCGGACCTCGACGGATTCCTGTTCTCGCCGGTGATCCCGCCGGCGTCGACGAAGGACTTCATCGAGCAGGTGCTGCCGATCCTCCGGGAGCGCGGCGCGATCGCCGAGCCGAGTGATGAGCCCCAGACGCTGCGCGAGCGCATCATGGGAACGTCCTCGCCCGCGCTCGCCGACTCGCACCCCGGAGCCGCGTACCGCGCGCGGCGCTGAACCGTCTCTGACGACAAGACCCCCGACGGCGTCGGGGGTCTTGTCGTATCGGTTCAGCCGGTCTTCTCCGTCCGTGCGACCTCAGCACGCTGCGGGGCTCTGCCGGTCTTCTTTGTCCGTGTGGTCTCAGTACGCTGCGGGGCTCTGCCGGTCTTCTTTGTCCGTGTGGTCTCAGTACGCTGCGGGGCTCAGTCGGTCTTCTTTGTCCGTGTGGTCTCAGTACGCTGCGGGGCTCAGTCGGTCTTCTTTGTCCGTGTGGTCTCGGTACGCTGCGGGGCTCAGTCGGTCTTCTTTGTCCGTGTGGTCTCGGTACGCTGCGGGGCTCAGTCGGTCTTCTTTGTCCGTGCGATCTCAGCACGCTGCGGGGCTCTGCCGGTTCAATCCGTGCGGGGGACCGGGTCGGGAACCGACTCGCCGGCGAACACGTACTCACCGTTGCGCAGCCGTTCCAGCAGCCGCATGGCCCACTCCTTCTCCGCGACGAGTCGCGCCGTCGAGAGATCGAAGATCTCCCGGACGTAGCGCGGTGTGGTGTCGGAGCGCAGCGTGTCCTCGACGTTGAAGCCGTTGGTGGTGATGATCGCGTCGCTCTTGATGAGGCGGTGCTCGAGGCCGGCGATGACCTCCTGGCGGCTGAGCACGAACATGAACGAGGCGATGGTCATGACCGACTGGGTGTCGAACGGCTCCACGTTCCAGAGGTTCTCGCGCAGCATGCGCTGCAGTTCTACCTCGCCGGTGGGAGTGATCTTGTACGTGGTGCGAGCGGGACGCTTGCCGTCCGTCTCCGTGCCGGCCTCGCGGATGTACCCGTCCACTTCGAGAGCGCGCAGGGCGTTGTAGATGGAACCAGGCTGGATGTGCGCCCATTCGTCCACGTGCCAGCTCATCAGCTCGCGGCGCAGGAAGTATCCGTGCACCGGCTGGAACTGCTTCACGGCACCGAGGACGACGAGGCGTGTGGTCGACATGGACAAAGCGTACTGAATGGTCCGTCCGGCACTTGCTGGGAGCGCCGAGCATTAGTATTCTCTTCATTAGTCAATGTTGACTAATGAAAGGTTCAGACATGACGACCGCAGCCGCCGAGCCCCTTCCGCGCGATCTGGCCCTCCGCCGGGCGTTCTCCGTCTATCCCACGGGGGTCGTCGCGCTCGCCGCCCACGTCGACGGGAAACCCGTGGGCATGGCGGTGAACTCCTTCACCTCGATCTCGCTCGATCCCGCGCTCGTCGCCATCAGCGCGGCACGTTCCTCGCGCACGTGGCCGGTGCTCGCCGCGGCGCCCGAGCTCGGGATGAGCGTTCTCGCCGCCGACCACGAACCGCTCAGCAGACGGCTGTCGTCGCGTGATCAGGACCGGTTCGGCGAGCACTCCTGGCAGCGCAGCGCCGGTGGGGCGATCCTGCTGGACGGCGCAGCTCTCTGGCTCACCTGCCGCCCTCACAGCAGGTTCGACGGCGGTGATCACGAGATCGCGTTGTACGAGATCCTCGACGTCACGCTGTTCGACGATGTCGAGCCGCTCGTGTTCCATCAGAGCCGGTATCGCGCGATTCTCGCCGAGCAGGCGAGCACGCGCGCATGACGCAGGGCCTCGGAACCGTGATGGGGATCGTCGTCCCCGGTGACGGCCGCGGCCGCGTGCTCGGGTTTCCCACGGCGAACCTTGCCGTGGGCTCGGAGGAGCTGCCGTCCGACGGGGTGTATGCCGCGTGGGTGAGCGTGGACGGCGGGGATCGCATCGGGGCGAGTGCGAGCATCGGCTCCAATCCGACCTTCGCCGGGGAGCGGGCGCGGCGGATCGAGGTGCACCTTCACGACGTGGAACTCGATCTGTACGGGCGGAGCGTCTCGGTGACGCTGGTGCGCAGGCTCCGCGCCACCCTGAGGTTTCCGCACGTGGATGAACTCATCGCCCAGACTCATAGGGACATCGCCGACGCGCGCCGCGCGCTCGCGGAGGTCGGCGGGGGTGCGGTGGCGGGAGTCGAGTTCGGTGGACGCGCGGCGATGGCCGTCGACGAAGACGCCGTGGTGCAGCCCGGCGAGCGTGCGGAAACGGAATCAGGCGAGCGCGTCATGGCGGAGCTCGGTGGGAGCGCGGTGGCGGAACCTGGTCGGCGCACTCGGGCCGAATCCGAGGGGCGTACTGCGGCCGAACCCTGTCGGCGCGCTGCGACGGAATCCGGTGGGCGTGCTGTAGCGACGTTCAGAGATGACAGCGCGACTGAATCAGGCGAGCGTGCTGTGGGGGAGCCTGATGGTCACGGGGTGGCCGAAGCCGGCGAGTGCGCGGTCGTTCCTGGAGCTCGCGTCGCCGTGGTGGGGAGCGCGAATCTCGACATCGTCGTGCGCGTCGAGCGGCCGCCGGCTGTCGGCGAAACCTTGCTCGGGGCCGCGGGCGGACGATTCCCCGGCGGCAAGGGCCTGAATCAGGCGACGGCGGCGGCGCGCAGCGGTGCGCGCGTGGAGTTCTGCACGGCGGTCGGGCACGACGACGCGGGGGAGCAGCTCACGCGTGCGCTGGTCGCCGCGGGGGTCGGCGTCGATCATGTGCAGACGGTGGGCGAGTCCACCGGTGTCGCGCACATCCTGTCCTACCCCGACGGCGACAACAGCATCGCCGTCGCCGCGGGGGCGAACGGAGCTCTCACCGGCGCCGATGCGGCCGTCGCCGTCGCCGATGCGGCCGTGGTACTGGTGCAGTTGGAGGTTCCGCTTGACGTGGTCCGTGCGGCGCTCGCCGCGGGGTCCCACGCGGTGCGCATCCTCAACGCCGCGCCGGCGCACGGGGAGGCCCGCGAGCTGCTTCATCTTGTCGACATCCTCGTCGTGAACGAGACCGAGTGTGAGGCGCTGGGCGGCGTCGATGCTCTCGCTGCGGACGGTGTCACCCTCGTCGTCACGCTGGGCGGTGCGGGGGTGCGGGTTCATCCGCGGGGCGCCGAGGTCTTCCACGTGCCGGCGTTCGCCATCGATCCGGTGGACACCACCGGTGCGGGCGATGCGTTCTGCGGTGCCCTGGCTGCGAGCCTGGCGCGGGGCTTCGATCTGGAGCACGCGGTCCGGCGAGCCAATGCGGCGGGCGCCATCGCCGCCTGCAGCGTCGGTGCCGCGGCCTACCGGATCTCCGCCGCCACGCTCGATGAGGCGCTGGCCACAGGGATCGTTCCCGCGTGAGAGATGGAAAACGCACCCCGGGCGACCGTCCGCGGTGCGTTTTCCATCTTCCATGGTGAACGTTCGTTCCTCCCCAGGCCCGTTCATGGCGCGCACGTCGTGCTCGGGGGCAGGATCGGCGGATGCGCCATCGCATAGCGATCCCTCCTGACCTCGGCTCCGCCTTCACGCTGCGCGAGGGGGAGATGCACGGCATTGGTCGGGGTCGAGCCGCCGCGGGCGATCTCTGCCGTCCATTCCCTGGGGTGCGATCTACGTCTGCGCCCGCGACGTTCGCCGATGTCGTCGCGTCTGGTGTCCTTCGCCTGAAGCCTCGGCAACTCTTCGTCGGCCTTACCGCCGCGCGCTTGTGGAGACTTCCTCATCCACGTCGGTGGCGTGTGGGAGAGCCTTTGGAAGTGTGCTCACCCACCACTATGTCGCCGCCGAGGGCCCGCGGGATCCATGGGCGCCGGCTGGCGCAGGACAGGGTGGAGGGCTGGCTGATCGGTGCGATTCCCGTGGTGGACCCTGTGTCCACCGTGTTCAGCTGCGCGGCCCAGCTGAACGTCCGCGCTGCCGTCGTTCTGCTGGACGCCGTGCTGACTCCGGCGGACAACTACCCCGGCCTGCGTGGCGGCCGACCCGTGTTCGACACGGAGGAGGTGACGGCGAAGCTCGCGCGCTGGGGCCGATTTCCCGGGTGCGCCACGATCCGCCGCGCGCTGGATCTCGCCCGGCCCGGCGCTGAGTCGCCGAAGGAGACCGAGACGCGGCTGTTGCTGGCATCGGCGGGCCTTCCCGAACCCGTCATGCAACATGAGGTCTGGGGTGACAGTCGACTCATCGCGCGGGTGGACCTGGCGTATCCGCAGTGGCGCATCGCCATCGAATACGAGGGAGACGGGCACCGGACGGATGCTGCGCAGTGGCGACGCGACATCCAGCGCCAGCGGGCACTCGAAGAACGGGGATGGATCGTCATCCGAATCACCCAGCTCGACCTGGTCGAAGGCGCGGCATCGCTGCTCGCATCCGTCCGCCGGGCAATCTCGTCACGCGACGTCCGATGAGAGATGGAAAACGCACCCCGGACGGTCGCCCCCGGTGCGTTTTCCAGCTGCGGCCGACGCATCACGCCGTCTGGTCGGAACGCGCGCCGGTGGGAGATGGATTTCGCATTGCAAGCGTGTGCGCGGGGTGTGCTTTTCATCCGCTATCCGATCGCTCCGTCGCCGGAGTTACGTTACGGTGTGCGTTCGGTCGGCGCCGGCGCCGACGTATGCCTTGGTGAGGGACGCGACCTGGTTGTGGGGGATGAAAAACGCACCCCGGAGGTTCGTCCGCGATGCGTTTTTCATCCGCCACAGCGCCGGCTCACGCGCACAGCGCCGTCCGGATCGAAGCCGGACGGCGCTGCAGGTGTGCGGGCACTCAGGCGGCGACGGGCTCCGCGACGGCCTCAGCAACGGGGGAATGGCGCGCCCACTTCTTCAACGCCACCACCACGAGCGCCGATACGACGGTGCCGATCGCGAGCGACAGCAGGAACGCCCAGAAGGGGTCGAGTGCGAAGAACACGAACACGCCACCGTGCGGTGCGCGGGAGGTGACGCCGAACAGCATGCTCAGTACGCCGGTGATCGCCCCGCCGATCATGGACGCCGGGATCACACGGAACGGATCGGCGGCGGCGAACGGGATAGCGCCCTCGGAGATGAAGGCGAGGCCCAGCGGCCACGCGGCCTTGCCGTTCTCACGCTCCACCGGCGAGAAGAGGCGGCGTGCCAGCACGGTGGAGGCGAGCGCCATCGCGAGAGGGGGGACCATGCCGGCGCACATCACCGCCGCCATGATCAGATACGGCGTGCTGTTCGCCGTCGTTGCGGTGCCGAGCCCCGCCACGGCGAACGCGTACGCCACCTTGTTGACCGGGCCGCCGAGGTCGAAGCACATCATGACTCCGACGATCAGGCCCACCACGGCGATCGCCCCGGTGCCGGCGAGATCGTTGAGTCCGTTGGTCATCGCGTCCATCAGCGCTGAGATCGGGCGGCCGAGGAACAGGATCATGATCCCCGATGCGACGATCGAGCCGATCAGCGGCACGATCACCACCGGCATCAGTCCGCGCAGCCACCGCGGCAGATCGAGCCGGCCGAGAGACCACGCCACCCAGCCGGCGAGGAGGCCGCCGGCGATACCGCCGATGAAGCCGGCGTTCATGAGCAGAGCCACGGCACCCGCGACGAAGCCGGGGGCGATGCCGGGGCGGTCGGCGATCGCGAACGCGATGTATCCCGCGAGCGCCGGCACGAGGAACTTCATGGAGGCATCACCGATCATGAATGCCACAGAGCCGAGGTACTGCCCCAGTCCACCCGCGGGAAGCTGCCAGAGCGAGTTCTCCGTGATGACCTTCGCTGCGTCATCGGTGACGCTGTACCCGCCGAGCAGGAAGCCCAGCGCGATCAGCAGACCGCCGCCGGCGACGAAGGGGATCATGTAGCTGACACCGGTGAGCAGCCATCTCTTCACGGCCGCTCCGGCGCTCTCGTTCGCCGTGTCGGCGGTGCTCGCCTGCGACGTGGCGGTCACACGCGCCGCCTGCGGGTCCCTGCTGGCAGCGACGGCCTCGGCGATCATCTGCTTCGGCTGCTCGATGCCGCGCTTCACGGCGGAGCGGATGACGGGCTTTCCCGCGAATCGCTCGGGGGAGCGGACGTCCACATCCACCGCGAAGATCACGGCGTCTGCCTCGTCGATGACGTGCTGCGGGAGCGGCTTGTATCCGCTGGAGCCCTGCGGCTCGACGACCAGGTCGACGCCGAGGTCCGCGCCGGTCGCGGTGAGGGCATCGGCGGCCATGAACGTGTGGGCGATGCCGGTGGCACATGCCGTGACCGCGACGATGCGGGCCGGGCGACCGTCGATCAGGAGCGTGTCGTCCACCGGCGCGGCGGTGGAGACGGGTGCGGCCGCGGGCGCCTCCACCGGCGCCGCGTCCTCTTCTCCGACGGCGATCCGCACCAGGGAGACCACATCAGCGGGGGTCGCGGCGGCGCGCAGCGCGTCGGTGAACTCGTCAGTCATGAGGGCTCGGGCGAGACTGGACAGCATGCCCAGGTGTTCCTCGTCGGCGTCGGCGGGCGCGGCGATGAGGAACACCAGATCCGCGGGACCGTCATCGGCACCGAAGTCGACGCCCGGACTCAGCCGTGCGAAGGCGAGCGAGGGAACCGCGACGGCTGCGGTCTTGGCATGCGGGATCGCGATGCCACCGGGAAGCCCGGTCTCGTCCTGCTCTTCGCGCGCCCACGCGGCGGCATAGAGGCCCGCAGCGTCCGTCGCGCGACCGGTGTCGGCCACGCGCTGCGCGAGTGCGGTGATGACGGCGCTCTTGTCGGCGCCCAGGGGCGCATCGAGCGACACCAGCTCGGGGGTGATTGCTGAAACCATGATGACCTCCGTCGGTCGAGGGGTGCGCTCAGAGCGCGCGCACGGGAAGCGGTTCGGTGCCGAGATCGGCAGGGGAAGGGGGTTGGGTCCCGGGCAGGGTGGCGGCCGCCGACCCGTACCGGATGGCCTGGCGCAGTCGTTCTTCACGACCAGCACCGGCGGTGTCGGCCAGCAGATATCCGGCCAGCGCGCTGTCGCCCGCGCCGACCGTGCTGCTCACCTGGATGCGTGGCGCGGGTGTTGCCAGCACCCCGTCTGCGTCGGCGAGGATCGCTCCGTCGCCGCCGAGCGTCACCAGCACATTCGCGATCCCGCCCCGGACGAGCTCACTCGCGGCGGCGGCGACGTCGCTCACATCGGGGAGTGCGGACGCGCCCACCAGCTCGGCGAGCTCGTCCTCGTTGGGCTTGATGAGGTCGGGCCGCCCGCTCGCCGGCGCGTTCACCGCTGCGGCGAGCGCGGTGCCCGCGGCGTCGACGGCGATCCGCGGGGCGGGGGAGAGGGCGGCGCGCACGGTCGAAGCGATCCGCGCGTAAACGTCCGCCGGCACCCCGGGCGGGACGGAGCCGGCCAGCACCAGCCACTCGGCACCGCGCGCGGCCGCGACGACCACCGCGATGATCGCGTCGAGCTCGGCGTCATCGAGGGCGCCGCCGGGGAGATTGATCTTCGTGGTCTCCCCGTTCGGCGCCGTCAGGGTGAGGTTGGTGCGCACCCGGGCGCTGACCGGCACCGCACGGATGACGAGGCCGGTGGCGCGCAGCAGCGGTCCGTAGGGGTCGTCGTCGGCGAGGGGGAGTACGGCGATGGAGGCGGCGCCGGCAGCCGAGATGGCACGCGCGACGTTCACGCCTTTGCCCGCGGCGTCGGTGCGCTGATCATCAGCGCGCTGGACGTCGCCCGGCCTGAGTGCATCCGTGAGACGGATGGTCTGGTCCAGCGCCGGGTTCAGCGTGAGGGTGACGATGGTCATGCCAGCCACACCTCCACGCCGGCGGCGTCGAGTGCGTCTGCGAGGGGCTGGGGGGGAGCGGCGTCGGTCACGAGCACATCGATGTCCGAGAGCGAAGCGAAGCGCACGAGGAGGTCCTCCTCGAACTTCTCCGCGTCGGCGAGCACGATGACCCGGCGGCCCGCCGCCACGATCGCGGTCTTCACGTCCGCTTCGTCGGGGTCGGGCGTGCTGAGACCGAAGTCCGCCGACAGCCCGTTGGTGCCGAGAAAGGCGATGTCGGGGCGCAGCGCGCTGATCGAGCGGATCGTTTCGCCCCCGACGGCGGCGGCGGTGAGGCCGCGCACACGCCCGCCGATGGCGGTGAGGGTGAGGTGCTCTGCACCGGAGAGGACGGCAGCGAGCTGCATGGAGTGCGTCACCACCTCGGTGTGTCCGCCGATCGCCGCGAGGTGGGTGTCGAGGTTCGCTGCCACCTGCGCGGTGGTGGATCCGGCGTCGAGGTAGAGCGATCCGCGGAAACCGGGCTCCAGTGCCTGGAGCGCGCGTGCGGCGATGCGCTGCTTCGCCTCCGGGACGCGGTGGGATCGTTCGACGAGGGGAACTTCGGCGCGACTGGTCCGCGGCCCGAGCACAGCACCGCCGTGCACGCGCTTGGCGAGCCCTTCGCTCTCGAGCAGATCCAGGTCCCGGCGGACCGTCTCCGGGGTGACGTCGAACCGCTCGGACAGCGCGAGCACGGACACGCGTCCGTCCTCTCGCAGCACCGCGCGGATCTCATCCTGCCGTTCGCTCGCGTACATCCTGCCTCCTTGCCGGTTCCCACAGAATACGAACCAAACGCAGAAAAAGCAACATAAACCCAAGAAGACACAGACGCGAGGTTCTGGCGGGGTTTTCGTTGCGCGCACCTGACCCGAAAAGGGTGGCCGAAGGGTTCACGTGCGCACGATGAACCGGGCGATCCACGCGCAGGGCACGAGCGAAGCACCGGCTCAGTCCTCCGCGGCGCGGAAGGCGGCCCAGAGTTCGGCGCGCACCGGGAAGGACGACAGATCCACGTCCAGCAGACGCTGCGCTGCCTGAACCCGGGCGCGCACGGTGTGGCGATGCACGGACAGCGCCCTGCCCGTCGCCTCATGGGATCCGTCGTTCTCCAGGAACACCCGCAGCGTGCGTGTGAGGTCGGCACCGGCGCGCGAGTCGTGGTCCCGCAGTGGCGCGAGCGTTGCTCGCGCCACGGCCTGCGCGTCGGCGGAGGGTGAGTCCAGGACGCCTCGCCCGCGGCGGTCGCGGAACGACAGCAGGCCGTCTTCGGCGCCCTGCAGCGCGACTCGTGCCTGCTCCACGGCGGCCGGCGCGTCGGCGTACGAGCACGGCTCCGACAGCCCGACTCGCACCTCGAAGCGCGCCGCCACCTCCTGCGGTGCAGGAGAGCCTTCGGATACGACCATCAGCAGGTCGCTGCCCGCGCGCCCGGCGAACACCTCCCCGCCGTGGTCGGCGGCATAGAGCTCCAGCCATTCCGCGATGGCGAGCGTGCGCCCGGCTCCCTCCGCGAGAGCCACCTGCACCGGGCCGGGCGGCAGCGGCATCGTCAGCTCCCGCGCGACGCTGCGGGCGAGGGTGGTCTGCCCGCCGAGCAGCAGCTCCACCGCTCCGGCGCGGAGTCGGGAGTGGGCTCGCTGCACGCCCTCCTGCTGCTCCATGGCGAGTCCCGCCATCGCGATGACGGAGGTGACCACTCCGCGCCCCTCCTGGTCCAGCTCCGCCGACGCGATCGCGAGGACGCCGCGCAGCCGTCCCCCACGTCCCAGTGTCTGCAGGGTGAACGGCTCGCCGTCCACGCTGATGGCCGACGCCGCACGTGCGCCGCGGCGCAGCACGGCTTCCACCTCGGCGTCCACGGCGGCGGAGACCGCGGGGGAGAGGGCGTGGGTGGGGTGCTCCCGCAGCAGGACCCCGGCAGCGTCATACAGTCCCACCCACGTGCCGAGCTGATGTCCGAGCTCCATCAGTGTGCGGGCGAGCCCGTCCGGTCGCAGCGCCGCGAGCGAGATGGCGCGCTGCGCGGACAGGGCCCACGACCGTCGTTCGTATGCCTGCGCAGCCACGGCCTCGGCATTCGCACGCGCCACCGCGATGAACGGCGTGCGGTAGGGCACCTCGAACAGCACCAGTCGATGCCGGACGCAGGCCTCGGCGAGCGGTGCGGGCACGCCGGGACGCACCACCCCGGAACCGAAGCCGAGCGCCAGCACGCCGCGGGCGACGAGACGGCGGACGTACTCGTCGACGTAGACGCTCGGACCGTCGCCCTCCTCGAACTGCTTGCCGGTGGTCAGGAGAACGACCTCGTCGGAGAGAAACGGGGTCGGATCAGCCAGATCGGAACTGTGCACCCACCGGACCGGGCGATCGAGATCGCCGTCGGGCTGCTCGTTCGCTGCTCCGACGAGAGACAACTGCAGGTCGGTGCGTCCCAGCAGGGTCCGCACCGTGGGCACCACGCTCTGTTCGGCCATCGACTCGCCCTCTCAGCCCCCGCGCGGTCCGGTGTTGCCGCCGTCGGCAGCGACCGTCCAGTGCGTATATCGGTATCACAAAGAATGTACACACTGGATAATGCACTGGCGATTCCCGCGTCGTACGCTCGGCCCCATGAGCCTCATCGACGCGACCCAGACCACCCCCCTCGGCGGACCCTCGCTCCCGCAGGAGCGTCGCCTCGTCACTGCGATCCCCGGCCCGCGCTCGCAGGAGCTCCTGGACCGCAAAGCTGCGGCCGTGCCCGCGGGCGTCGGCCACACCGTGCCGGTCGCCGCAGTGGCCGCGGGCGGTGGCGTCGTCGTCGACGCCGATGGCAACTCGCTCATCGATCTGGGTGCGGGCATCGCCGTCACCACGGTCGGCAACGCGCACCCGAAGGTGGTCGCTGCCGTTCAGGCGCAGATCGCGCAGTTCGCGCACACCTGCTTCATGATCGCGCCGTACGAGTCGTACGTGGCTGTGGCGGAGAAGCTCAACGAGCTCACGCCGGGCTCGTTCGCGAAGAAGACCGCGCTGTTCAACTCCGGCGCCGAGGCCGTCGAGAACGCGATCAAGATCGCACGCAAGCACACCGGCCGCCAGGCCGTCGTCGCCTTCGACCACGGCTACCACGGGCGCACGAACCTGACCATGGCCCTCACGGCGAAGGCGATGCCGTACAAGAGCGGCTTCGGGCCGTTCGCCCCCGAGGTGTATCGCGCTCCGGCGTCGTACCCGTTCCGTGACGGACTCACCGGCGCCGAGGCTGCTGCGAAGACCATCTCGATGATCGAGAAGCAGATCGGAGCCGACAACCTCGCCGCCGTCATCATCGAGCCCATCCAGGGTGAGGGTGGCTTCATCGTTCCGGCCGACGGCTACCTTCCCGCCGTCGTGGAGTGGTGCCGCGCGAATGGCGTCGTCTTCATCGCCGACGAGGTCCAGACCGGCTTCGCTCGCACCGGCGCGATGTTCGCCAGCGAGCACTTCGGCATCGAACCGGACCTCATCACCACGGCCAAGGGCATCGCCGGCGGGATGCCGCTGGCGGGCGTCACCGGCCGTGCCGAGATCATGGACGCCAGCCACACCGGCGGGCTCGGCGGCACCTACGGCGGCAACCCCGTCGCGTGCGCCGCGGCCCTCGCCACCGTCGAGGCGTACCAGGAGGAGAACCTGGCCGAGCGTGCTGTGGAGATCGGCCGCATCCTGGTCGCCCGCATGCAGGAGGCCGCCACGAGCGACCCCCGTATCGGCGAGGTGCGCGGCCTCGGCGCCATGATCGGCGTCGAGTTCGTGGATCCGGCCACGGGCGCGCCGGACGGAGCGCTGGCCGGTGCGATCGCGAAGCAGGCGATCGCCGAGGGTGTCATCGTCCTCACCTGCGGCACCTACGGCAACGTGATCCGGTTCCTGCCGCCGCTGTCGATCGACGACGCCCTTCTTCACGAGGGACTGGACGTCGTGCTCGGCGCACTCGCCGGAGCCTGAGCCACCCCTCCCGGCGCTCTGGGGGCGCCGGGAGGGCATCCGACACCCGCGCAGTCGACATGCGCACCCCCATTCGCAGTACGAGAGCAAGGGAGCACTCATGAACGAGATCACACGCGATGTCGTCATCATCGGAGCCGGCGCCGCCGGACTCACCGCAGCGAACGAGCTGCGCAAGAAGGGCCTGTCCGTGGCCGTCCTGGAGGCGCGCGACCGCGTCGGCGGGCGTCTGTGGACCGACGTGATCGACGGCGCGATGCTGGAGATCGGCGGGCAGTGGATCAGCCCGGACCAGACCGCGTTGCAGGAGACCGTGGCGGAGCTGGGCCTGTCCACCTACGACCGTTACCGTGAGGGCGACAGCGTCTACATCGGACCGGATGGGACGCTGTCCCGCTTCACCGGCGAGCACTTCCCGGTGTCGGAGGAGACCGGCCGTGAGATCGACCGCATCACCGAGATGCTGGATGCGATGACCGCCGAGATCGACGCGGATCGTCCGTGGGCTCACCCGAAGGCCGCGGAGTGGGACGCGATCTCCTGGCTGGAGTGGCTCAAGGCGCAGACCTCGGACGACGAGGCCGTTCGCAACCTCGCCTTCCCGACGGGATCGGCGATGCTCACCAAGCCCGTTGCGACCGTGTCGCTGCTCCAGTCGCTGCACATGGCCGCGTCCGCCGGCAGCTACTCCCACCTCGTCGATGCGGACTTCATTCTCGACAAGCGCGTCGTCGGGGGCCTGCAGCAGGTGCCGATCCTGCTGGCCGAGCGCCTCGGTGAGGACGTTTTCCTGGAGCAGCCGGTGCGATTCCTGGAATGGGGCGATGACGGCGTGACCGCGCGTGCGGACGGCATGATCGTCCACGCCCGTCACGCGCTGCTCGCCCATGCCCCCGTGCTGTACGACCGGATCTCCTTCGTGCCGCCGCTGCCGCGCCGACAGCACCAGATGCACCAGCACATCTCGATGGGCTTCGTGATCAAGGTTCACGCCGTGTATGAGACCCCGTTCTGGCGCGACAAGGGCCTGTCCGGGACCGCGTTCAGCCCCTACGAGCTGTCCCACGAGGCGTACGACAACACCAACCACGGCGATGAACGAGGCACCCTCGTCGGCTTCGTCTCCGATCTGAACGCCGACGGCGTCTTCGAGCTGAGCGCCGAGGAGCGCAAGGCCCGCATCCTCGAGTCGCTGTCGCACTACTACGGCGAAGAGGCGAAGAACCCGGTGGTCTACTACGAGAGCGACTGGGGCTCGGAGGAATGGACGCGCGGAGCGTACGCGGCCAGCTTCGACCTGGGTGGCCTCAGCCGGTACGGCAAGGATCTGCGTGAAGCGGTCGGCCCGATCCACTTCGCGTGCTCCGACATGGCCGGCGCCGGGTTCCAGCACGTCGACGGCGCGATCCGCATGGGTCGCCTGGTCGCCGAGCAGATTGTCGCCCAGGTCCGCGCATGAGCGGGTCGGTGGTCGTCGGATACACCGCCACCGACGCCGGTCGTGACGCGCTGCGCCTGGGCTCCCGCCTCGCCGCGGGGCTCGGCGTGACCCTCCATCTGGTCATCGTGCTGCCGAATGAAGGCACTCGCAGCCCGATCGTGCCGCCGGAGAAGTCCTATGAGCAGTACCTGCGCTCGCAGGCCGAGAAGTGGCTGCGGGAGGCGGCGGTTCACGTTCCCGCCGGCGTCACCCGCAGCGCCCACGTGCGCTTCGGCGAGTCGTTCGGGGAGGGGCTCATCGCCGCGGCGGAGGAGTTCGCCGCGGCGATCATCGTGATCGGCGGCGCGGGCGGCGGGCGGTTCGGCCGCTACACCCTGGGATCGGTGGCCCAGCAGCTCCTGCACTCCTCGCCGGTGCCGGTGGCGCTGGCCGCCTCCGGTGGCGTCGATGCGGATCACCCGATCTCCCGCGTCACATGCGCCGTGGGCAACCGCCCCGGTGCGGACTACCTGCTGGAGAGCTCCGTGGCGCTCGCCCGTGAGCTGGGGGCGGAACTGCGTCTGCTGTCGCTCGCGGCTATCGATCTGCCCGGGGGCATGTCCGCCGATGAGGCGCGCAGTGCCGCCGGCGACCTCGCCGACGAGATGCAGGCCGAGGCCACGGCTCAGCTGCCCGACGGTCAGACCGTCGCCGTCGAGGTGGCACGAGGGCGCAGCATCGAGGATGCCACCTCCCACCTCGACTGGGATGCGAACGAGATCGCGCTTGTCGGATCCAGCCGCCTGGCACAGCCGCGTCGGCTGTTCCTGGGCTCCACCGCAGCGCGGATGCTGCACGAACTCCCGGTGCCGATGATCGTCGTGCCCCGCGAACGCCCCGAAGGAGCGTGACACATGAGCGAGTCAACGAAGTCTCGGCTCTCCCCGGCTGCCGGTGAACCGGATCCGGTCACCGGCGGAATCTCCCGTAAGGGTCTCAGCGTCGGCACTGTCGGCGTGCTCGGTGCGCTCGTCATGGGCATCTCCTGCATCGCCCCCGCGTACACCTACACCGCCGGCATCGGCGGCGCCGTGGGTGCGGTCGGATTCCAGGTGCCCGCGATCCTGCTGCTCGGCTTCATCCCGATGCTGCTGGTGGCGTTCGGCTACCGCGAGCTCAACAAGGCCATGCCCGACTCCGGCACCAGCTTCACGTGGGCGACCCGTGCGTTCGGGCCGTACGTCGGCTGGATGGCGGGCTGGGGACTGATCGTGGCGACGATCCTGGTGCTGTCCAATCTCGCCGGCATCGCGGTGGATTTCCTTTTCCTCCTGATCTCTCAGATCTCCGGTAACGAGGCCATCGCCGAGATCACCCGCAACCCGTTCGTCAACGTGGGCGTCTGCCTGGTGTTCGTCGCGCTGGCCACCTGGGTGTCGTATCGCGACGTGTCCACCTCGCAGAAGCTGCAGTACGGACTCGTCGCGTTCCAGGTCGTGATCCTCGTGGTGTTCGCCGTGATGGCGATCACGCAGGCGGTCAACGGCGGCGGCTTCGAGTCGAACATGCCGGAGTTCTCCTGGTTCAACCCGTTCGCGATCGAGGGCGGGGTGTCCATGATCGTGATGGGCCTGTCCGCATCCGTCTTCATGTTCTGGGGATGGGACGTCACCCTCACCATGAACGAGGAGGCGAAGGACCCGGAGCGCACGCCGGGGCGGGCGGCGATGCTCACCGTGATCTCGATCATCGCGCTGTATCTCCTGCTCACCATCAGCAGCCTGATGTACTCGGGCATCGGCGACACCGGACTCGGACTGACCAACGAGGACATCGGCGGGAACGTGTTCTTCGCGCTGTCCGGCCCGGTGATGGGCGGTCTGGCGTTCCTGCTCTCGCTCGCGGTGCTGACCTCGTCCGCGTCCTCGCTGCAGTCCACCTTCATCTCGCCCGCCCGCACGCTGCTGGCCATGGGGCACTACGGCGCCGTGCCGAAGAAGTTCGCCGGCGTGAGCCCGCGATTCTTCACTCCGGGTTTCGCCACGATCGCGTCCGCCATCGTCGCGGGCGGCTTCTACGCCGTGATGCGCTTCCTGAGCGAGGATGCGCTCTGGGACACCATCCTCGCGCTCGGCATGATGATCTGCTTCTACTACGGGATCACTGCGCTGTCGTGCGTCTGGTACTTCCGTCACCAGTGGTTCGACTCGGGCAAGGACTTCTTCTTCAAGTTCGCGAGCCCGCTCGTGGGCGGTGTGATCCTGCTGGTGCTGTTTGTCATCACCGCGATCGACAGCCTCGCCCCCGACTACGGCTCCATCGCCATCGGCGCCAACGCCGACGGCGAGGGCGGTATCGGAATCGTGTTCTTCATCGGCGTCGGCCTGCTGGTCTTCGGCGCCGTGCTGATGCTGGTCCAGCGCGCCCTGTCTCCCGCGTTCTTCCAAGGAAAGACGCTGAGCATGGATGCACCGCCGAGCCAGCGCGCCGCCCGCTGACCTCCCCACAAGAAAGAGGACATTCACATGACTGACCGCGAAGCAGCCCTTCTGGCCGAGGTTCCTGACGGCCTGTACATCGATGGCGCCTGGGTGGCGGCGGAGGAGGGGCGCACCTTCGAGGTTCGCGATCCCGCGACCAACGCCGTCATCAAGGTCATCGCCGACGCGAGCGCTTCCGACGGCAAGCGGGCGCTCGACGCCGCCGTCGCCGCGCAGGACTCGTGGGCCGCGACCGCGCCACGCACGCGCAGCGACATCCTGCGTCGCGCCTTCGACCTGGTGCGCGAGCGCGCTGACGATCTCGCCCTGCTGATGACCCTGGAGATGGGCAAGCCCCTCGCTGAGGCGAAGGGGGAGGTCTCCTACGGCAACGAGTTCAACCGCTGGTTCAGCGAGGAGGCGGTCCGCATCGCCGGGCGCTACGGGCTGAACCCTGAGGGCACCGGGAACATGGTGGTCTCGCAGCGCCCGGTGGGCCCGTGCTTCTTCATCACGCCGTGGAACTTCCCGTTCGCGATGGCCACGCGCAAGATCGCTCCGGCGCTCGCGGCCGGTTGCACCGTGGTGATCAAGCCGCCGGCACTCACTCCGCTGACCACGATGTTCTTCGTGAAGCTGCTGGAGGAGGCGGGGCTCCCCGCCGGTGTCGTCAACGTCGTCCAGACCTCGCGCTCGTCGGCGCTGTCCGCTCCGATCCTCGCCGACCCGCGACTGCGCAAGCTCTCCTTCACCGGGTCCACGGAGGTGGGCCGCAAGCTCATCGCCCAGGCCGCCGACGGTGTGCTGCGCGTGTCGATGGAGCTCGGCGGCAACGCGCCGTTCGTCGTTTTCGACGACGCGGATCTGGACAAGGCGGTCGAGGGCGCTCTCGCCGCGAAGTTCCGCAACATCGGCCAGGCCTGCACGGCCGCGAACCGCTTCATCGTCCACTCGTCGGTGGCGGAGGAGTTCTCGCGCCGCATCACGGAGCGGGTCACGGCCATGAAGATCGGCCGCGGCACCGAGGACGGGGTCGCGATCGGCCCGCTCATCGACGACGACGCGGTCGCGAAGGCTGTCGAGCTCGTCGACGACGCCGTCTCGCGCGGCGCCACCGTGACCACCGGTGGTCAGGCCATCGCGGGGGAGGGCTCGTTCTTCCAGCCCACCGTGGTCACCGGTGTGGTCGCCGGCTCCGACATCCTCCGCGAGGAGATCTTCGGTCCGGTGCTCGCGATCGCCACGTTCGAGGACGAAGAGGAAGCGGTGCGCCTGGCGAACGACACCGAGTACGGTCTGGTCTCCTATGTCTTCACGCAGGACCTGGCACGCGGTCAGCGCATGATCGACAAGCTGGAGACCGGGATGATGGGTCTCAACGTGGGCGTCGTCTCCAATGCGGCCGCGCCGTTCGGCGGCGTCAAGCAGTCCGGCGTGGGCCGCGAGGGCGGTCTCGAGGGCATCCACGAGTACCTGTCCACGAAGTACACCCTGATCCCCGTCAGCTGATCGAAAGGATGAACCGATGACCGACTATGCCGTCGTCAATCCCGCCACGGGGCAGACCGTGGCCGAGTACGCCACCGCCACGGCCGCAGAGGTGGACGCCGCGGTCGCGGCCGCATCCGCTGCTTTCCGCGACTGGGCCGTGAACACGTCCGCCGCGGAGCGCGCGCGTCTGCTGCGCAACGTGGCACGCCTGCACCGCGAGCGCGCCGAAGAGCTCGGCGACATCATCGTGCGCGAGATGGGCAAGGTGAAGGCCGCCGCCGTGGGCGAGGCAGAGTTCGCCGCCGACATCATCGAGTACTACGCCGACATGGCTGAGAAGCTCACCGCCGACGAGCCCATCGAGCTCATCTCGGGCGGCGAGGGCTCAGCGGTGATCCGCCGGGCGCCACTCGGCGTGATCTTCGGGATCATGCCGTGGAACTTCCCGTACTACCAGGTGGCTCGCTTCGCTGCACCGAACCTGATGAACGGGAACACCGTGATCCTGAAGCACGCGCCGCAATGCCCGGAGTCTGCGGAGGCGATCGCCCAGATCTTCCGGGACGCGGGCTTCCCTGAGGGCGCGTACGTCAACATCCGTGCCACGAACGAGCAGTCTGCGGACATCATCGCCGATCGTCGCGTCGCGGGCGTCTCCCTCACCGGCTCGGAGCGGGCGGGAGCCGCGGTGGCCGAGGTGGCCGGGCGCAACCTGAAGAAGGTGGCGCTCGAACTCGGAGGCTCCGACCCGTTCATCGTGCTCTCCGCAGATGATCTGGACGCTGTCGTCGCGGCCGGCGTCGATGCCCGACTGGACAACACCGGTCAGGCCTGCAACGGTGCCAAGCGGTTCATCGTCGTGGACGGTCTCTACGATGCGTTCCTGGAGAAGTTCACGGCGGCCATGCGGGACGCTGTGGTGGGCGATCCCACGGTGGAGGACACCGTCCTCGGACCGCTGTCCTCGCTGGCCGCCGCGGAGCGCTTGGAGGCGCAGGTGAACGAGGCGGTCTCCCAGGGAGCGACCCTCGCTCTCGGCGGCAAGCGCGACGGCGCCTACTTCCACCCGACGGTGCTCACCGACGTCACCCCGGAGATGGCTGTCTACCGCGAGGAGCTGTTCGGCCCCGCGGCAGTGGTCTACCGGGTGGCGGATGAGGATGCTGCGGTCGAGCTCGCGAACGACACACCGTTCGGTCTCGGCTCCTACGTGTTCACGACGGACGTGGAGCAGGCTGATCGCGTGGCCAACCGCCTCAACGTGGGAATGGTGTACGTGAACCTCGTGCTGGCCGACGCTCCTGAACTCCCGTTCGGCGGCGTGAAGTCCTCCGGAACGGGCCGCGAGCTGGGCACGCTGGCAGCGGACGAGTTCGTCAACAAGAAGCTCATTCGCACCGCCTGAGGACGCTCAGAGGCCCTTCGACTCGCGCAGGAGTGTTGCCGCGTGCCGAAGGGCCTTTGCGTTGCTGGTCTCGGGAGTTGAGCACTGCCGGGCTCGGGAGTTCTCCGCTGCTGGTCACGTGAGTTCAGCGCTGCTGGTCGCGGGAGTTCTCCGCTGCCAGTCTCGGGAGTTATCCGCTGCTGGTCTCAGGAGTGCTGCGCTGCTGGTCTCGTGAGTTCAGCGCTGCTGGTCTCGGGAGTTGAGCACTGCCGTGCTCGGGAGTTCTCCGCTGCTGGTCTCGGGAGTTCTCCGCTGCCGTCTCGGGAGTTCTCCGCTGCCGTCTCCGGAGCTCGGCGCTGCTGGTCTCAGTCCTCCTCAGCGCCGTCTCAGGCGTCCGCGATGCCGCGGATCTCGGCGGCCTCGCCGTGGCGGCCGAGGGAGGCGAGCACCTCGCCGAACTCGATGGCAGACAGCTGACGCAGCGGACCCTGCGGATCGGCGTGCTCGAGGGCCGCGCGGAAGACGGGAACGCTGTCGGCGGCGCGGCCGTTGCCTGCCAGCACTCGGCCCGCGAACAGCTCGCTGCCCGCAGCGCCGTCCGAGTCCCCGGCCGATACGAAGGCGTCCGCGGCCTGCAGAGCAGCAGCGACCGCACCGTCCACGTCGCCGCGTGCCGCGCGGGCGCGGGCGCGGGAGTCCGTGATGTCCGCCATGGTCCAGGCGTTGCCCTCGGCCTCTGCCATCGCGTACGCCTCGTCGAGGTGGGTGTCCGACACCGGATCGCCGGCAGCACCGGTGGCCTGGCCGAGCAGGTGCAGCGAGCGCATCAGCAGCTCATCCTCATCGGGGTGGGCGCGGGCGATCGCGACGGCATCGGTGAGCTCTTCCACGGATTCCTCGTGCATGCCGAACTTGCCGAACAGCCGCCCGGCGTGCACGTGACAGTGTGCCGACATCACCTGGTCGCCGCCGGAGGCGAACAGCTCGCCGGCGTATTGCCAGGCCCCGATCGCATCCTCGAACTGCTGGTCCAGCTCCAGCGCCTGCGCCAGCGCTCCCGCCGTCTGTCCGCGGGACGCGTCGGGCACGCCGAGTTCGGTCTCACGGTTGAGCGTGTCGGCGAGGACCTCCGCCGACTCTCCCGCATCACCCGCGTTCATGAGCGAGACACCCAGCTGGTATCGCAGCGTCAGATACTGCTGCGGGTTGCCGTCCGACTCCGCCAGCCGCGCCGCCACACGATAGCGTGCGGCGGCTTCGGCCGGTGCTCCGGCATCGTGGAAGAGCATCGCGGCGAGCCCGTAGACGGCGTAGACGTCGGCCGTGATGCCGAGCGCAGCTGCGATGCGGCTGGCCTCGTCGGCGTCCAGAGCGCCCGAGTGGTACTCGCCCGCGGCTCCCCGCAGCCGGGCGCGCAGCTCCAGGAGTCGTCCGCGGCTGCCGGCAGTGAGTGCGGGGCGCTCCAGAAGCTCGTCGATCTCCTCGAGCACCGGGGTGCCACTACCCGCGCGCAGCGACAGGAGAACCATCTCGGCGGCGGCGACGCGGTCATCGAGGCCGGCGTCGCGGAACGCGCCGATGGCGGACAGCGTGTGCGTGATCGCACCCTCCGTGTCGGCATTGTCCACACGCTCCGACGCCACGGCCAGCTCCAGGTCGCCGCGGGCCTCGTCCGGCAGATCCTGACGAGCGAGCAGGTGCGCGATGTTCTCGGCATCGCCCTCCTGCGTGCGGCCGTACAGGGCCAGCCCGGCGGCATCCTCCACATCCGCCTGCGCTTCGCGACCGGCGGCGCGCAGCGCGGCGATGCGGGTCGGGAGGGCGGCGGCCGCCGCGTCCCAGTCGTCTCGCGCCGCATGCGCGCCCACGATGATGCCGTGCAGTCGTGCCGCATCCAGTCCGTCGGCGACAGCCGCCGTGGCCGCCGCGATGGCCTCGGGCGCTGCTCCCCAGTCCGCCAGGCAGACGGCGCGATGCAGTCGCTCCTCCGGCGTGGCCGGAGCGTCCGTCGCCGTCTGCGGCGCATATCCCTCCGAGCCCAACGGCACCTCGATGCGCTCGTCACGAAGCGCGCGGATCGCGTCGATGCGCTCGCTGAAGCTGGTGTTGCCGTTTCGTGCGTCGAAGAGCCGGGCGATCCGGTCCGCCCCGGCGCCCGCTGCCGCGGCCAGTTCCGCCGCCGTCCACGCGCCGGTGTGCTCGCCGAAGAAGCGGACGAGCGAGGGGGAGTCCGCACCCCGCACCACGGCATCTCCGTGGCCGTCGCGATCGACGGCCTCCAGGGCGAGCGCGATCGTTGCGAGAGCGACCGCGTGGGCGTCGTCGTTGAGCCCGTCGTGCGCCAGCCATCCGAGGTGACGCTCGACCATGGCCAGGGCGCGCGGATAGTTGCCGGTCACCACGACGAACTGCAGGTTCAGCATGACGATCGCGAGGTTGTCGGGGTCGGTGCGCGCCAGCCGGTAGCTGCGACGGTGCGCCAGCACCGCATCGTTCAGGCGTCCGGCACGGAGGTAGGAGAGCAGACCGCGGGCGAGGGCGTGCTCGGGCTCCTCCGCGCAGCTGAAGCCGCCCTCCACGAGCTCGTCGATGAGGGCGAGCGCTTCCTCCGCCCGTCCCTGATCCACGAAGAACCCGGCGAGCTGGCTGCGCGTGCAGGCATCGCAGTGGCTGTGCTCGTCGCGCGGCGTGCTGGTGAGGAGGGCGCGGTACTTCTCGGCCTCCTCGATCAGGCCCCGGGACCAGGCGCTCTCGAAGCGGGCCATCCACACGCCGCTGAGGCCCAGACCCTCACGGCGATAGTGCTCCTCCATGTCGTCCAGCACGGCGTCGATCTGTGCTTCCGTGAAAGCGGGGGAGCAGCGCAGGGATCCCGCCATCCACTTGAACTGCCACATCAGATCCGCACCGGATCCGACGTCGGTGGGAAAGCGCACCGGATCGGCATCATGACGGCCGAGGCACCAGGCGAATGAGCTCAGGGTGAGCTCGGTGTCGCCGGCCATGTTGGCCGAGGAGGTCTGGCGCATGCGGGCGCGGTACTCCAGCTCCTCATCGCCCAGCTCGACGGCCAGCTTCACCGCCTCGGCGACGAGCGATTGCTCCTCGGGACCCCACGGGGTCATGTCGATCTGTGCGAACAGTTCGCGGATGCGGGCGCTGGCCTGGGTCATGTCACTCCTGCGGTGTTCTCAGTCCGCGGATCGCGCGGACAGGTCGATCATCGCGCCGAGGGCGCGCGTCATGAGGGCGCGATCGCGCGGGGCGAGCGGGCGATGTCCGGCCAGCAGCGCCTGTACGTAGAGCAGCTGGACGGTCCGGTCGAACGGCTCGCCCGTGGTTCGCACGAGGCCCTGTACGACCGGGTTCGCCCAGTTCAGGCACAGCCGCGCGCTCGTCGCGGAGTCCTCATGCACGGCCGCGGTCTGATCGTCGATCGTGTTCAGTACCGATGACCAGAGGCCGCCGGTGGCACCGCGCGCGCGTCCTCGGTCGATGCGCCGGAGCACCGCGGGGTCGGCGACGTAGACGGCCGGTACGTCTTCGAGCTCGAGGGAGCGGACGATCACGGTGCAGTCCACCTCGGACAGCGCTGCAGTGGCGCGATCCTCCAGCGAGATCGCCGAGGGGCGGTCATCGAAGGGCGGCGGGTCCAGCCGCTCGAACTCGGTGAGCACGTCCACGCGCTCTACGGTGACGGCGGGGAACAGCTCCGGAAGGAGCTCGATGATCTCCGAGTCGTACAGGTACCCGCCGTTCACCAGCGGGCCGGCGCCGCTCTCCAGGCCCGCCACCTGGCGGTACTCGTCTACCGTTGCCGCGTAGCGGACGGAGGGGTAGCGGGTGACCAGATCCCCGATCGTCATCCGGCCGATCGTGGTCTCCACGCTCAGCCAGCGGGTGATGAACCGCGCCAGCTCGTCGTCGTGGCGAACCAGTGCCTTCAGCGACACCTCGTGGATGGAGACGAACTGGGCCAGCCGCTCGGGGGCGGAGAGGCCGAGGTCGAGGATCCATCGCCGGATCGCCTGACCGAGGTCGGCGCGGGTGTTCTCCAGCGCGTCGTCCTCCACGAGGGACTCACGGCTGGCGGTGGGGGAGAGCGCGGTGGAATCCACGACCGCGCGGACGAAGAACGCCCATTCCGGCAGGAGATCGTCCACCCGCTCGCTGAGCAGCATGCGGTTGAGGTAGACCCGGGCGGCCTGGTGCGATCCGGGCGGCGGAGCGTAGGGGAGGACGTAGGCGAGACCGCGCGTCCCGGTGCCGGCGGCATCGATCGGCACCACGGCGAAGGGTGCGGTGCCCAGCAGTTCCGCCCCGTACTCGACCGCGGCGTCGGGGGTGCTGCGTGCATCGAGGAAGGGTGCTGCGCGGTCGATGCGGCTCTCGCCGCCCCCGGGGAGGTCCACGTCGATGCGCACGCCGAGGAACTCTGCGAACGTCTGGGCGAGCTGCATCACGGAAGCGGTACGCAGCAGGTCCTCCGACCCGAACCGGGGGCGCAGGTGCACGCTCGTGCCGATGGGCGTGTCCGCCGGACCCGGCGAGACGGTGAAGGTGCCGTCGGTGCGGCCGGACCACTCGACGGGGTCCCCGCCCCGCGCGCTGCGTGAGCGGATCACGATCTCATCGGCCACCATGAAGCAGCTGAGCAGGCCGATGCCGAACTGTCCCAGGAACTCGTGACGGGGCAGATCGAAGATGTCGCGCTTGGAGCTGCGTCCCACGGTGGCGAGCAACTCGCCCACCTCGTCCGCGGTGAGACCCACGCCGTCGTCGCGCAGCACGAACTCGTCGGAGCGCTCGCTGAGCGGTGTGATGCGGATGCGTCCGCCGGCGCCGTCGATCTCGCTGCGCGCCGTGATGGCGTCACGGGCGTTCTGCAGGAGCTCTCGCAGATACACGCGCGGACCGGAGTAGATGTGCCGACTCAGCAGATCGACCACACCGCGCAGGTCGACTTGGAAATGCTGCTCGTCTGCGCTCACGCCACCCTCGGATTCGTCACGATCAGGCGGCGGGGACGGCGCCCCGCCGGAACGGCGAGCCTATCAGCGGGGGAGTCGTCCGCCCGGGCCCGCACGGGCTGTTTCGCGCTCCGCGGACAGATCGTGCCCAACGGTGTGCGGGAGACGACGACACGCGCGGGACGCAGGCGAGGCTGTCGTGGTTCGCCAGGGCCGGGCACATGCCCTATGCTGGGATACGCAGTCGATGTCTGCATTGTTTCGCTGTGCCTAGCACAGCAGATGCAGACATCTCCCGTGAGATCCCCGGATCTCTAGGGCGGTAGCTCAATTGGCAGAGCAGCGGTCTCCAAAACCGCAGGTTGCAGGTTCGATTCCTGTCCGCCCTGCGCTCAGCGCTCGCTGGCAATGAAAGGTGCATGCAGGATGGATCAGGACGCTTCGCGCGACGATGTCGCGACGACCAGCGGCGCCACCCGTGAGAAGAAGATGAATGTCTTCGCTCGCATCGCGCTCTTCATCCGCCAGGTCTTCGGCGAACTTCGCAAGGTCGTCACCCCGACGCGCCAGGAGCTGGTCAAGTACACCCTCGTGGTGCTCGGCTTCGTTGTGGTGATGATGGCCCTCGTCTACGGCCTCGACACGGTCTTCACGCTGCTCACCCAGTACGTGTTCGGCTCGCCGGAGTAAGATTCCGAGCAATCCCGCACGGTGCCACTGCGGATCACCGGCTGATGTGACCGAAGGAGAGTCCGTGTCCGAACGATTCCACGACGACGCCGACTGGGGCCCCACGGCCGAGCAGTCGAGCGAGGTCGACGAGCACCAGACCGGTGACATCGATCTGGTCGAAGACCGCGCGAGCGATGCCGCCGAGACCTCTGCGATCCACGTGATCGAGGATGAGGACGGCGATGACGAGGCGGATGCCTCGGACGATGATTTCGACAATGACAACGAGCAGGCGCTGGAGGCGGAAGCCGACGCATTCCTGGATGCGCACCCTGCTATGGAGGAGGACGAGGACGTGACCCCGTACGACGGTCCCGACATCAACGGCGAGCCGGATGAGCCCGTGCTCGACCCGGAGTTCACGGAGTCGGTGCGCGACGCATCGGCAGAGGTGGACGCCATCGCCGAGGACAGCACCGCGGTCGCCGAGGCCGAGTCCGACGCGGATGACGCGGAAACGTCGGCCGAGGACCCCTACGAGGCCTTCAAGCTGGAGCTTCGCACGCTCCCCGGCAAGTGGTACGTCATCCACTCCTACGCGGGCTTCGAGCGCAAGGTGAAGCAGAACATCGAGCAGCGCAAGGCGACGCTCGAGGTCGAGGACGACATCTACCAGATCGAGGTCCCGATGGAGGACGTCGTCGAGATCAAGAACGGTCAGCGCAAGATGGTCACGCGCGTCCGTATCCCCGGCTACGTGCTGGTGCGCATGGAGCTGAACGAGGACACCTGGTCGGTCGTCCGTCACACCCCGGGTGTCACCGGCTTCGTGGGCAACGCCCACAACCCGACCCCGCTGCGGTTCGAAGAGGCCTTCAACATGCTGAAGTCGCTCGTCGAGGTGCGCGAGTCCGCATCGGCCAAGACCGGTGCCGCCGGCGGCTCCGCCCCGGTGCGCAGCGTCACGGCCGAGGTCGACTTCGAGATCGGCGAGACCATCACCATCAAGGAGGGCTCGTTCGCCGGCCTTCCCGGCACGATCTCCGAGATCAAGCCCGAGAGCGGCAAGCTCACGGTGCTGGTCTCCCTGTTCGAGCGCGAGACTCCCGTGGAGCTGTCGTTCGATCAGGTCACCAAGATGATCTGACACACGTCGTCAACGAACCCCCACGGCACCGCCGTGGGGGTTCGTTGTCTGTACCCACCGGTGACGCGGAGCACCCGACGGCCGGGGATTGGTCCCACATACCGCTGTCCCCGGCTCCCGATCCCGCACTTTCTGTGAGCGGCGGGGCCCACGGTCTCAGAAGTGCGGATCGATGGAGGCCAACGACGCGATCTGAGACCGAACGCGGTCAAATCCTCGCCGCGGGATGCGGTAGACTTTCATGGTTTGTGCGCGTTCTTCGATCGCGTGCAGACCTGCACCGCGCTCCGGATCCGCCGGAACCGCGGGAGAGCGGGCCGTCTGGCTCGTTCGGAGAAAGGAAGAGGAAATGGCACCGAAGAAGAAGGTGACCGGCCTGATCAAGCTTCAGATCAACGCCGGTGCAGCCAACCCGGCGCCGCCGATCGGCCCCGCGCTCGGTCAGCATGGCGTCAACATCATGGAGTTCTGCAAGGCGTACAACGCCGCGACCGAGTCGCAGCGCGGCAACGTCATCCCCGTGGAGATCACCGTCTACGAGGACCGCTCCTTCACGTTCATCCTCAAGACGCCGCCGGCGGCTGAGCTGATCAAGAAGGCCGCTGGCGTCGCCAAGGGCTCGTCGACCCCGCACACCACCAAGGTGGGCAAGCTCACGCAGGAGCAGGTTCGTCAGATCGCCGAGACCAAGCAGCCCGACCTGAACGCGAACGACATCGAGGCCGCCTCGAAGATCATCGCCGGCACCGCCCGTTCCATGGGCATCACGGTTGAGGGCTGAGGGGAAGACCAACATGGCTAAGTCCAAGGCTTACATCGCCGCCGCCGAGAAGATCGAGGCTGGCAAGTTCTACACCCCGAGCGAGGCCGTTGAGCTCGCGAAGGAGACCGGTTCGTCGAAGATGAACTCGACCGTCGAGGTCGCGCTCAAGCTTTCGGTCGACCCGCGCAAGGCGGACCAGATGGTCCGTGGCACCGTCATGCTGCCGCACGGCACGGGCAAGACCGCTCGCGTCATCGTCTTCGCCAACGGCCCGGCTGCTGAGGCCGCCATCGCCGCTGGCGCCGACGAGGTCGGTGGCACCGAGCTCATCGAGAAGGTCGCCGCAGGCTGGACCGACTTCGACTCCGCCGTCTCCACCCCGGAGCTCATGGGTCAGGTCGGACGCCTCGGTAAGGTCCTCGGTCCGCGTGGTCTCATGCCGAACCCGAAGACCGGCACGGTCACCCCGAACCCGGCCAAGGCCGTCGAGGAGATCAAGGGCGGAAAGATCGAGTTCCGCGTCGACAAGCACGCCAACATCCACTTCGTTGTGGGCAAGGCGTCGTTCTCGGCTGACGCCCTGAACGAGAACCTGCGTGCCGCGCTCGACGAGATCGTTCGTCTGAAGCCGTCCAGCTCGAAGGGCCGTTACATCCAGAAGGGTTCGGTGTCGACCACGTTCGGCCCCGGCATCCCGCTGGATGTCAACGCCATCTGATGCGCTGAATCGCACGAAGGCCCCCACCGCGAGGTGGGGGCCTTCGTCGTTCGTGCGGAGCGTGTGTCGCGGCTGCACGACCTTCGCTCTCGCTGCATCGTGCTGCTTCACGGCGCCGCGTTGCTGCGTAGCTGCGCGGTACTCCTGTGCAGCGCCACGATGTTGCCACGCAATACTCCTGCGCGGCGTTGCGTCACGATCATGCTGCGCCGTGGCGGCGCTGGCTCACTGCGTTGCTGCACTGTGACTCCTTGCCGCACTGTGGCTGCGCTGGGTCACTGTATTGCTGCATGGCTGCGCTGGGTCACTGCCTTGCTGCGCTGGGTCACTGCCTTGCTGCGCTGGGTCACTGTGTTGCTGCACTGTGACAGCGCCGGGTCACTGCACTGTCACTGCATTGCCGCACTGTGACCGCCGTGCCGCGCTGCGTTACCGCCCGCCGTCGCGGCACTCGGCGTCGGTGCGCGCCGATCCTGCAGCACGTCACCCTGCGCGCTGCCTCAGTGTCCGAAGGCGAGCACGCCCGCGATGATCAACATGAACACAGCCACGATGACATCGAGGATGCGCCAGGCACGCGGGCTGCTGAGCCAGCGACCGAGCAGGCGCGCACCGTAGGCGAGCGCGAAGAACCACAGGAAGCTGCCGGTGATGCAGCCGGCGGCGAAGATCCAGCGGGCCGGCCCCTGGGCCTGCGCGACGGAGCCGAGGAAGATCACGGTGTCCAGGTAGACGTGGGGGTTCAGCCAGGTGATGGCGAGCGTCGCGCCGACCACGGCGAGGAGTGAGGACGTCGCAGCCCGGGTGGCGAGCGCGGTTCCGCCCGTCGGGGTGCCCGGTGCCGATGCGTCCCCCGTCGGGGCGTCGGCTGCCGCGTGCAGCGCCTCGCCCGAGGGCTTGTACGCGCGACGCAGCGCCAGGAACGCGTAAGTGACCAGGAAGGCGACGCCGACCCACCGCACCACGGTCACCAGCCACGGCACGGTCTCCAGGGCGAGGCCCACGCCGACGACGCCGGCGGAGATCAGCACCGCGTCGGAGGCAGCGCAGATGAGGGCGACGATGAAGACGTGCTGTCGTCGGATTCCCTGCCGCAACACGAAGGCGTTCTGCGCGCCGATGGCGATGATGAGGGAGAGGCCGACTCCGAGTCCGGTGAGGAAGGGCATGGATCCAGGCTAGGAACGTCGCTGCACAAACACCAGGCATGAGATGTTGGGTCGCATTAGCATTGCTTATATGAGGATCCCGCCCGATCTCGCGCTCACGCTGGCCGCGGTGGTGTCGGAGGGCGGGTTCGAGCCGGCGGCGGCGGCGCTCGGCATCACGCAGCCCGCGGTGAGTCAGCGACTGCGCACGCTGGAATCTCTGCTCGGGCAGGTGCTGCTCGTCCGCTCCCGCCCCGTACGTCCCACCCAGGCCGGCGAGGCGGTCATCCGATACGCTCGCCAGCTGTCGCATCTGGAGGCCGATGCGATGTCGGCCATCGGTATCCGTGAGGAGGGAAGCCTCACCAGTCTGCCGATCGCGGTGAACTCGGATTCCCTGTCCACGTGGTTTCTCCCCGCCATCGCCGAGCTCAGCGCCCGGCTCCCGGTGGTGTTCGACCTGCATCGCGACGATCAGGACTTCACGGTGAGACTGCTCGAAGAGGGAACCGTCATCGCCGCGGTGACCTCGCGCGCCGAGCCCATCGCCGGATGTCGTGTGACGCCGCTCGGCGCGATGCGCTACGTTCCGTTCGCCACCATCGCTTTCCACGATCGCTGGTTCCCAGAGGGCGTCACCACCGCAGCGCTGGAGCGCGCCCCGCTGGTGGACTACGACCGGCGCGACGACCTGCAGACGCGGTGGCTGATTCGTCAGGGGGTGGATCCGGCGCTGCCGCCGCGCCAGCGGGTTCCCGCGTCGGCCGACTTCGCCGACGCCGTCCTGATGGGCATGGGCTGGGGACAGCTGCTGCCGTTCCAGTCCGATGAGCCGCATGCCAGCGGGCGCATCCGCCCACTGTCGCCGGTGGGGATCGACGTCCCGCTGTACTGGCAGCAGTGGCACCTGCGCTCCGCGCTGCTGGACGAGGTGGGCGAAGCCGTGGTCCGGCGGGCCCGAGCTGTGCTGATCCCCGTTCACAGCGCGCGAATCGCCCGAATTCCTGGCGAATAGGAGCACATCGCGCGCTATGAACGGAGCGTACGATCGTCAGAAACCAGAAGGAGAGTTGCATGGCCGCATCGCCCACCGACGAGTACCGGACCGCCCGGGATCAGCTCCTGGCTCTTCGCACCGATCGTGCACGGGCGATCGCCGAGTTCCGCTTCCCCGATGTGGGGGAGAGGTGGAACTGGGCGATCGACTGGTTCGATGCGTTCGCGCGGGGGAACGAGCGGCCGGGACTGGTGATCGTCGAGGCCGACGGGAGTGAAACGTCCTACACCTTCGACGCGCTCGCCGCACACTCCGACCAGGTAGCGGCCTTCCTGCGTTCCCAGGGCATCGGGCGCGGCGACTCGGTGCTGCTGATGCTCAACAACCAGGTGGAGCTATGGGTGGCGATGCTCGCGGTGATCAAGCTCGGCGCCGTGCTCATGCCGACGGCCACGGCGGCGGGACCGGCGGACCTCGCCGATCGGATCGAACGCGGCGAGGCGCGGGCGGTGATCTGCAACGACGCGGACGCCGGCAAGTTCGACACCATTGCCGGCGACTACGTCCGCATCTGCACCACAGCTCGTGACGGCTGGGTCCCGTTCGCGACGGCGTTCCAGACACCGGCGGAACCGGCGCAGCACCCCGGCACGGCGCCCGATGATCGCCTGCTGCTCTACTTCACCTCCGGCACCACGTCGCGGCCCAAGCTGGTGGAGCACACCCAGGTCTCCTACCCGGTGGGCATGATGTCGACGATGTACTGGCTCGGTCTCGAGCCCGGGGATGTGCATCTGAATGTGTCGTCGCCCGGCTGGGGAAAGCACGCGTGGTCGAGCTTCTTCGCGCCGTGGATCGCCGAGGCGACCGTGCTCGTGTACAACTACGCCCGATTCGACGCTGCCGCGTTCCTGGCCCAGCTCCGGGAGCGGCACGTGACCACGCTGTGCGCGCCGCCCACGGTCTGGCGGATGCTGATCAAAGCTGATCTCGGTGCGCGCCCCTCCTCGCTGCGAGAGCTGGTGGGAGCGGGCGAACCCCTGAACCCGGAGGTCATCGCCCAGGTCAAGAACGCCTGGGGTCTGGAGATCCGCGACGGCTATGGGATGACGGAGACCACCGCGCAGCTCGGCAACCCGCCCGGGACTCCGGTGCGTGCGGGGTCGATGGGCATGCCGCTGCCGGGCGTTCCGTCGGTGCTGGTGGACCCCGAGACCGGGCTCGTGGTGGAGGGAGTCGGCGAGGGGGAGATCTGTCTCGACCTCTCCCGCCACCCGCTCGCCCTGATGACCGGGTACGTGGGGGATGCGGAGCGCACCGCCCAGGCGTTCGCCGGCGGCTTCTTCCACAGTGGTGACATCGCCGCGCGGGATGCCGACGGGTACGTCACCTATGTGGGGCGCACGGATGACGTCTTCAAGGCATCGGACTACAAGATCTCACCGTTCGAGGTGGAGTCGGTGCTGCTGGAGTGCCCGATCGTGGCGGAGTCGGCCGTCGTCCCCGCACCCGACGCCGAGCGTCAGGCCGTTCCGAAGGCGTACGTGACGCTCGCTGGCGCAGCGGTGCCCGATCCGGCCGCGGCCGAGCAGGTGCTGCGGTACGCGCGCGAGCACCTCGCCCCGTGGACGCGCGTGCGCCGGGTGGAGTTCGTCGACGAGCTGCCCAAGACCATCTCCGGCAAGATCCGTCGCGCTGAGCTCCGCGCCCGGGAGCGAGAGCGCGCCGCCGCCGGAGAGCGCGGTCCCGAGTTCCGCGACACGGACTTCCCCGGACTTCGTCAGTAGTCCATCGTGCGCACATGGCTCCAATCCCGAGGGAATTGGAGCCATGTGCGCACGATCAACGGTCAGGGTGCGGGAGGTTTCCCCTCCCCGAGAGCGTGGAGCAGGACGGTCAGGCGACTGATGTCGGCCACGTCCCAATCTTCCAGTGCCCGCACGAGGTGGTTGTCGCCGGAATCCATCGCCGCGCGGATCCGGCGGTGGCCCTCCTCGGACGCCGACAGGAGGCTCGCCCGGCCGTCCTTCGGATCCGGCGTGCGCTCGACCAGCCCCAGTTCGGACAGCTCGCGGGTGATGCGGCTGATCTGTGCCTTGTCCATCATCAGCGTCTCGCCGACCGTCGAGGCCGTGATCGGGCCCCGCCGCGCGATGATGGAGAACACCTTGTAGGTGCCGGGCAGCATTCCCGGCGAGACCCGGTTCGCGTATTCGATGTACAGGTGTCGCATGCGGGCGATGAGCCCGCTGAACTCCGACTCCAGCGCGCGCATCGCCGCCGTTCGTGCGTCGGTCGCTGCGGACTGGTCCATCTCGCTGGTCACGTCCTCCATCATCGCGTCTGCCTACTCGCGGGGCGAATCCGACCGCGACGAGCGGCTGGCCTCGCTGGCGCTTGCCGCGGTCGGGGTGGCACCGGTGATGACCGGGATCGGGCCGGTGGTGGCCATGCCGGTGGCGACTGCCACCATGCCGGCCTCGTCCTCGGCCAGACGTTCGGTGGTGGTCTGACGTGTCAGCGAGATGTTCGGCAGGAACACGATGGCCAGCACGGCGATCGCTGCGAGCGGGATGCCGATGATGAAGGAGTGCGAGATGGCCTGTGCGTACAGGTCCTCCAGTACGCCCCGGAAGGGGTTGGGCAGCTCATGCACGACCGGCAGCTTGCCGCTGGTCATGATGTCGCTGATCTTCTTCGCCGCCTCCGGGCCCGCGCTCTTCGCGACCTCGGTGATGGCATCGGTGAGGCGCTGCTTGTTGTCGGTGAACAGCGTGGTCACACTCGATGCGACGATGGCACCCATCACGGATACTCCGACGGTGCCGCCGAGCGAGCGGAAGAAGGCCACTCCCGAGGACGCCGCGCCCATCTCCTGTGGACGAGCGGTGTTCTGCACCACCAGTACGAGGTTCTGCATCGCCATGCCGACTCCGGCACCGGTGAGGAACATGTAGACCGACAGCAGCCAGTAGTTGGTGTCGTAGCGGATGGTGGCGAGCATCGTGATGCCCGCCAGCAGCATGATCGAGCCGAGCACCACCCAGCGCTTCCACTTGCCGGTGCGGGTGATGATCTGACCGATCACCATCGAGCTCACCAGGACTCCGGCCATCATGGGGATGCTCATCAGGCCCGCCTCGGTGGGCGTCGCGCCGCGAGACATCTGCATGTACTGGCTGAGGTACACGGACGTGCCGAACATGGCGACACCGATGGAGATCGATGCGATCACCGAGAGGGTGAAGGTGCGGTTCCTGAACAGCGACAGCGGGATGAGCGGTTCCTTGACGAGCAGCTCGGTCACGACGAAGGCGATGGCGGCGGCACCGGCGATGGAGGTCATCCAGGCGGTCTCGGCGCTGGCCCACTCGAACTGCGTGCCGGCCTCGGTCACCCAGATCAGCAGCAGCGATACGGACACCGCGAGGAAGACGATGCCGAGGTAGTCGATGCTGACCTTGCGTCGGGGCTGCTTCGGCAGGTGCAGCGTGGTCTGCAGCAGGATGAGGGCCAGAACGGCGAACGGAACCGCGATGAAGAAGTTCCAGCGCCAGTTGGCGACGTCGGTGATGAAGCCGCCCAGCAGCGGGCCGCCCACGGTGGCGACCGCCATCACGGCGCCGAACAGGCCCATGTAGCGACCGCGCTCACGCGGGCTGATGATGTCGGCCATGATCACCTGGCTCAGCGCGGCAAGGCCACCGGCGCCGACGCCCTGCACGAAGCGGGACGCGATCAGCATCTCGGGGTTCTGGGCGAAGCCTGCGGTGGCGGAGGAGACCACGAAGATCACGAGCGCGATCTGGATCAGCAGCTTGCGGTTGGTGAGGTCGGCGAGCTTGCCCCAGATCGGGGTGAAGATCGCGGTGGTGAGCATCGTGGAGGTGATCACCCAGGTGTAGTCGGTCTGATCACCGTCGAGATCGGAGACGATGACGGGCATCGACGAGGAGACGACGGTGCTGGCGAGCATGGAGACGAACATGCCGAGGAGCAGGCCCGAGAGGGCCTCCAGAACCTGGCGGTGCGTCATCTTCGCCGGGGCGGCGGGCGGTGCGGTGGTGGCTGACATTGCGGCTTTCGTGTAATTCGCTCAAGTAGTTGAGAAGAGTCAACGATAAGTGAAATGGTTGACGGACGCCAACTATTCCCGCCGATTCGGGACCGTTCATATGAAACGCCCAGCTACGTCCGTAGCGGCACCGGGAACACCCGAGCGCGTCCGAGAAGCCCCGCGTTCGCTGGGCTTCTCGGACGCGGGGTTTTCCCGCGTCAGTCCGTGAGCGCGAGGGCGCGGAAGATGTCGCGCTCGCGCGGCGTCTGACGCGGCGTGGCGGCGGTCGGCCGCGGGGGAAGCAGGGTGGTGTCGGGGTGGGTCCGGCGATGCAGCTCGTCGATCAGTCCCGTGGCGAGGCGGACGAGTTTGGCGATCTCGCGGTCGTCGCGATCGATCCACACGGCGCGAGGCTCGTCGTGCAGTGGCACGAACCCTTCGTGCTCTTCCCAGCAGAAGAGCGTGCGCTCGGCGCCCAGCACGTGTTGCTGCCACCACACCTGCCGGAGGTAGTTGCGGGGGATGGAGTTCCACGACTTGTTGGTCGTCTTGATCTCCGCCAGCACCACGGCCCCGGACTCGTCCAGTCCGATCCCGTCGGGCGTGGCCAGATGACGCTTCTCCACCTCTGCGCAGAACAGCGCGCTGGAGGGGGAGATGCCGTGCGTCGCCGCGACCCAGGCTGCGATCTCCGGCTCGCGACGCCGGCCGTGGTCGGTGTACGCGTTGCCGCCGAAGCGCGATCCGCCGAGCTTCGCATCCGCGGCGCGTGCGATCGATCGTTCGCTGGTGAGCGTGGCGACATCCGTGGCCGTGATGCCTCGCGAGCGCGCGCGGAGCCAGCCGACGCGGTCGCGGGAGTCCGCGATGATGCGCGCCTGAAGTTCCGGAGTCACCCTTCGAGGCTACGCCCCGCCACGGACTCTGCCGACCAGCCGCCTCGGCGCGTCAGGACCGCGCGGACGGGGACTCAGGCGCCGGCGGGTTGGAGGAGGCGGATGAAGGAGGACAGGTGTGCGGCCATGTCGATGCGATCGTCCAGGAGCCACTGGATCTGGAGCCCGTCCATCGCGGCGAGCAGGAGACTCGCGATGTCGGCGGCGGGGATGTCGTCGCGCACCGTGCCGGCCGCCTGTGCCTCGGTGAGGCGCCGGGTGAAGCCACCGCGGTTTCGTTCGTAGCGCTCGCGGAAGTAGGCCCGCCGATCGGTGTCGTCGGGATCCCCGGCGGCGAGCGCCGCCGTGATGCTGAACAGAGCCACCAGCCCCGGCACGGTGGTGTTGTGCGTCACGAGTTCGAGCGTCGCCGTGAAGTCGTCGCCGGCCCCGGCGGGGAAGGCGCGACGGTTGACGGCGTCTCGGTGTCGCACGATCGCCAGCATCAGGGCCTCGCGGGAGCCGAAGTGGTGCAGCAGCCCCGCCTTCGATCGACCGACCTCGTCGGCGATCAGTTGCAGCGTGGTGGCATCGAAGCCGCGCTCGGCCAGGATGCGCAGCGCGGCGTCGAGGACGTCGAGTCGGAACTGCTCGGTCTTCGCGTAAGGTCCGCGTGCGGTGCCAGCCATGACGGAAACTCTACCGCTGGTCGAGTTTTGAGACTACGATGATCCCAAATCCAACCGCAGGTCGAATTCGACGACCGCTTCTCGACGACGAGGAAGGCCCTCATGTCCACACCGGAACTCTCGGTCCAGCTCTATACGGTGCGCGACGCGCTCGCTGAAGACACCCCCGGAACGCTGGCGCGGCTGGCCGAGTCCGGATTCCGCAACGTGGAGGCCTTCGGTTTCGTGGGCCGTGCCGCCGAACTGCGAGCAGCCTTCGACGCCGCCGGCGTGGTGTCTCCCAGCGCCCACGCCGGCTTCCTCACGGACGAGGTCCGCTATGGGGAGACGGTGATCGTGAACCCGCCGTTCGCCCAGGTGCTGGATGAGGCCGAGACACTCGGGGTGACCACTCTGATCGACCCGATGGTTGCTCCGGACCGCTGGCAGGGAATCGAGGAGATCCGTGCCACAGCCGACCGGCTCAACAGCTACGTCGACGCCGCCGAGGCGCGGGGCATTCGGCTGGGCTATCACAACCACTCGCAGGAGTTCATCGCCTCCTTCGACGGCGTGAGCGCGCTGGAGGCCTTCGCCGCGCTGCTGGACCCGCGCATCGTGCTCGAGATCGACGTGTACTGGGCCGCCATCGGCGGTCAGGACGTTCCCGCGCTGCTGCGTCGTCTCGGCGACCGCGTGCGCCTGCTCCACATGAAGGACGGCATCCTCGGTGAGGACCCGTTCCGCGCCGCTGACCCGTCGTCGGTCACGCTCCAGCAGCGCATCGCGGGAACGGGCGAGGTGCCGCTGCGCGAGGTGCTCGCCGCTGCGCCGGCCGCGGAGTTCGCGGTGGTGGAATTCGACACCTACGACGGCGACCTGTTCGGCGCGATCGACGACAGCGCCGCCTTCCTGCGTGAGGCGGGCGTGCGATGACCGCTCCCTTCGGCATCGGCTTCATCGGGGCCGGCATGATCAGCGATCAGTACCTCACCAACCTGACGCAGTTCCCCGACGTGCGTGTCGTCATCATCGGCGATCTGGACACGGAGCGGGCCGCCGCGCAGGCGGAGAAGTACGGCGTCGCCGAGAGCGGGGACCCGGATGCGGTGCTCGCGCATCCGGACGTCGACCTCGTCCTGAACCTGACCATTCCGCAGGCGCATGTCCCGGTGTCGCTGGCGGCCATCGCCGCGGGCAAGCACGTCTGGAGCGAGAAGCCGATCGGCGTGAACCGTGACGAGGCGAAGGCGATGCTCGCCGCGGCCGAAGCCGCTGGTGTGCGTGTGGGCATCGCTCCGGACACCGTGCTCGGCCCCGGCCTGCAGACCGCTCGCCGCGCCATCGCCCGCGGTGACATCGGTGTCCCGCTGGCCGCGCAGACCGCGATGCAGTACATCGGCCCGGACATCTTCCACCCGAACCCGGACTTCCTGTTCGCCCGCGGCGCCGGGCCCCTCATCGACATGGGGCCGTATTACATCACGGCGCTGGTGCACCTGTTCGGATCGGTCGACGCCGTTGCCGCGGTGGGGCTGCGAGGTCGCGAGAGTCGCACTGTCCAGGTCGGTCCCCGCTCCGGTGAGGAGTTCCCGGTCGAGGTTCCCACCCTCGTGCAGGCCATCGCGCGGTTCGAGTCGGGGCAGCAGTCCCAGAGCGTGTTCAGCTTCGACTCGCCCCTCGCACGCACCGGTGTGGTGGAGATCACCGGCACGGAGGGCACCCTCATCATTCCCGACCCGAACACGTTCGGTGGCGACGTGCAGATCACGCGCGCACCATCGATCGACCGGATGGGCGACGGGCCCCAGTACGAGACGCTCGCGCCGGTGGGCATCGAGTCCGGGCGCGGACTGGGGGTGCTGGACATGGCGCGGGCGATCCGTGGTGGCACGGCCCACATCGCCACCGGGGAGATCGGCTACCACGTCTTCGACACCCTCACCGCGATCGAGGAGTCGGTCGCATCGGGTGAGTTCGTCACGGTGGAGAGCACCGTGGGGGACATCCCCTTCGTGCCGGAAGATCGCGACCCGTTCGCGGCGACCCTGTAGGACGTGCTCATGAGCGAGACAACCGATCAGGCGCCGGCCGCGCTGCGCGCCGGATTCCTCGGCGGTGGCTTCATGGCCGCCGTGCACTCCCGTGCCGCTCGAGCCGCTCGCGCGCGGCTGGTGGCTCTGGCCAGCTCCACTCCGGAACGCGGGGTGGCGGCCGCGGCCGAGCTGGGCATCGAGAGAGGGGTGGCCGACGTGACGGAGGTCGCCGAACTGAGCGACATCGTGCACGTGTGCACCCCGAACCGCGACCACGCCGCGCAGACCATCGCGCTGCTCGCCGCAGGCCGCCATGTCATCTGCGAGAAGCCGCTGGCCACCACCGTCTCCGACGCGCTCGCGGTGGTGGACGCGGCGGATGCCGCAGGAGTCGCCGGTGCGGTTCCGTTCGTCTACCGCTACCACCCGCAGGTGCGTCATGCCCGGGAGCTGGTGCGCTCCGGGGTGGTCGGCACAGTACTGAGCATCGAGGGCGCGTACTTGCAGGACTGGCTGCTGCGGGAGACCGACTCCAACTGGCGGGTGGACTCCGCGGCCGGCGGCGCCTCGCGTGCATTCGCGGACATCGGTTCCCATCTGTGCGATCTGCTGGAGTTCGTGACCGGCCGGCGCATTCGGGCCGTGTCCGCCCGGACCCGCACGGTGTTCCCTGAGCGCGGCGGCCAGCCGGTGACCACCGAGGATCTGGTGGCCGTGGTGGCCGAACTCGACAACGGTGCCCTGGCCACGCTCCTCGTGTCGCAGATGGCGCCGGGGCGCAAGAACGGCCTCACCCTGGAGGTGCACGGGACCGAGCGGTCGGTGCGCTTCGCCCAGGAACGCCCGGAGGAGCTGTGGATCGGCGCGCTCACGGGCTCGCGGCTGGTGCTGCGGGACCCGGAGGGGCCGGGCGATGACGGGCTCTCCCTCGTGCCGGCCGGACATCCGATGGGCTATCAGGACGCGTTCACCGCCTTCGTGGCCGATGCCTACGCGGGCGTGCGCGGTGCGGCCTCTGATGCATTGCCCACATTCCGCGATGGTCTACGCGCCGCGCGTGTCACCGCTGCGGTCCTGGAATCCGCGCTCACCCGCGCCTGGGTGAGCATCCCCGACGTCGACGAGAAGGAGACACAGCATGGCTGAGCATCCCGTAACCCTGTTCACCGGCCAGTGGGCGGACCTGCCCTTCGAAGAGGTGGCGCGGCTGGCTGCGTCCTGGGGCTATGACGGGCTGGAGATCGCCGCATCCGGCGATCACCTCGACCTGAAGCGTGCCGATGAGGACGACGACTACGTCGCGAGCCGAAAGGAGATCCTCGACCGCCACGGACTGCAGGTCTTCGCGATCTCGAACCACCTGGCGGGGCAGGCCGTCTGCGATGCGCCCATCGACTTCCGCCATCAGGCGATCCTGCGTGACTACGTCTGGGGCGACGGCGATGCCGAAGGCGTGCGCCAGCGGGCCGCCGAGGACATGAAGCGCTCGGCTCGCGTCGCGCGCAAGCTCGGCGTGGACACCGTGGTGGGCTTCACCGGGTCGTCCATCTGGCCGTACGTCGCAATGTTCCCGCCTGTGGGCCAGGACGTGATCGATGCGGGATTCGAGGACTTCGCGAAGAGATGGAACCCGATCCTCGACGTGTTCGACTCCGAGGGGGTGCGCTTCGCCCACGAGGTCCATCCGAGTGAGATCGCGTATGACTACTGGAGCAGCGTGCGTGCGCTGGAGGCGATCGACCGCCGCGCGGCGTTCGGTTTCAACTGGGACCCGAGTCACATGATGTGGCAGAACATCGACCCCGTCGGGTTCATCTGGGACTTCCAGGACCGCATCTATCACGTCGACTGCAAGGACACGCGTCTTCGCCCGCACAACGGCCGCGCCGGCGTCCTCGGCTCGCACCTGCCATGGGGCGACCCGCGCCGCGGGTGGGACTTCGTCTCGACGGGTCACGGCGATGTGCCGTGGGAGGACTCCTTCCGTGCTCTCGACGCGATCGGGTACACCGGACCGATCTCCATCGAGTGGGAGGACGCCGGAATGGACCGCCTGCACGGCGCCGCCGAAGCGGTCGGGTTCGTCCGCTCCCTGCTGTGGCCGCAGCCGACGGCATCCTTCGACGCCGCGTTCAGCAACCAGTAGATCGTCCTGAACGAGGGCGACAGCGGCGAGGGGCGCGGCAGCGATGCCGTGCCCCTCGCCGCTCGCGGATTTGGCGACTGTCTCGTGCGCTGTTAGAGTTGTCGGAGCCGAAGACCGCCGGTCGTCCTCTCGAGGATCGAAGCACTGCGAAAGCAGGGGCCCGCGCAGGTGTCATAGAGACTCTCCCTCTGGGATCACGCTCCGTGCGCTTGCGCCGGAGCGTTTTTGTTTGCACTGCGGGCGGTCGAGGCGGACACCACGCACCCGCGTGATGTCACAAGCACATCAAGGAGTGACCATGGCGCAGAAGGATGCATCGGTCGCCGAGCTCACGAAGAACTTCGAGAACTCGAACGCCGTCCTGCTGACCGAGTACCGCGGTCTGACGGTTGCCCAGCTCAAGCAGCTGCGCAACAGCATCCGTCAGGACGCGCAGTACGCCGTGGTGAAGAACACGCTGACCAAGATCGCTGCCAACAACGCAGGGATCACCGCTCTGGACGACGACCTCAAGGGTCCGTCGGCCGTGGCATTCGTGCACGGCGACTTCGTCGCCACCGCGAAGGCTCTGCGTGACTTCGCCAAGGCCAACCCGCTTCTCGTGATCAAGGGCGGCGTCTTCGAGGGCAACACCCTCAGCGCTGCCGAGGTCGAGAAGTACGCGTCGCTGGAGAGCCGTGAGGTTCTGCTGGCGAAGGCAGCGGGAATGATGAAGGCGACGATGGGCAAGGCTGCCGCCACCATCGACGCTCTTCGCGAGAAGCTCGAGGGCGCTCAGGCCGCGTAAGCGGTCCTCGCTCTCTTTCACAAACCACAAACACTCAGTAGGAGATACATCATGGCGAAGCTCACCACCGAAGAGCTGCTCGAGCAGTTCGAGGGCCTCACGCTCATCGAGCTCAGCGAGTTCGTGAAGGCGTTCGAGGAGAAGTTCGACGTCACCGCTGCTGCTCCGGTCGCCGTTGCCGGCGCCGCGGGTGCAGGCGCTGCTGCCGCCGAGGAAGAGGAGAAGGACTCCTTCGACGTCATCCTCGAGGCTGCTGGCGACAAGAAGATCCAGGTCATCAAGGTCGTCCGCGAGCTCACCTCGCTCGGCCTGGGTGAGGCCAAGGCTGTCGTCGACGGCGCTCCGAAGGCTGTCCTTGAGGGCGCCAACAAGGAGGCCGCTGAGAAGGCCAAGGCTGCCCTCGAAGAGGCTGGCGCGACGGTCACCGTCAAGTAATTTCCCGAACGCTCGCCGGCTCGCCGGCATACCGTTCTCCGAAGGCCCCCGGGTTCGCCCCGGGGGCCTTCGTCGTGCTCACGCGCGTGACTCGGGCGCGTGGAGTATCGACCGGGCGTGACTCGGTCGGTGGGTCAGCGCTCGGTGGGGGCGGCGGTGGAGTTGCGGATCACGAAACGGGTGGGGGCCCAGATGCGCCGCGGGGGAGCGTCGGGACTGTCGATGTGCTCCTCGAGCAGTTCGACCGCCAGTGCCGCCTGCTCGCGGGGGTTCTGGCGCAGGGTGGTGAGGGCGAACATCTCGGCGTTCTCGTGGTCGTCGATGCCCACCACGCTGAGCTGAGCCGGCACCGAGATGCCCATGCGGCGCGCCGCGATGATGGCTCCGATGGCCACCTCGTCGGCCACGGCGACGATGGCCGTCGGCCGGGTGCGCGCATTGCTCAGCAGATCCACGGCCGCGTCGTAGCCTGCGGGCATGGACACCCCGCATGGCGCCAGCCTGATGGCGCTCTCCAGGCCCGCTTCGCGCATGGCCGAGGCGTACCCGGTGACGCGGTGGGCGTCACCGAAACTCGGCCAGGCCATGTTCGCCTCGCCACCCAGGAAGACGATGTCCGTGTGGCCGAGGGCCAGCAGATGCTCGGTGGCGATACGGGCGGAGGCGGCATCGTCGATGGAGACCGCGCTGTTTCCGATGTCGTAGCTGCCGATCGAGACGAAGGGCTTGCCGAGCGCGGCGATGCGCTCCAGCTCCTGCTGATCGGGTTCGATGCCCACGGTGATCAATCCGTCGAAGCGGCTCCGTCCGAGGTATGTCTCGAACACATGGGAGCGTTCCAGGCTTCCGGGCTGCGCGGAGTAGAGGGCGAGATCGAACCCGCGCTCCATGAGCGCCCGCTGGATTCCCTCCAGCACCTCGCCGAAGAACCAGTGATTCGCGTGCGGCACGATCACGCCGATCGTCTGGGTGCGTCCGGTGGCGAGGCTGACCGCGTTCGTGGACGGTACGTATCCGAGCGCGTTCGCGGCCTCCTGCACGCGCTCCTGGGTGGCGGGGGACACGTAACCACGACCGCTCAGTGCGCGACTGGCCGTCGATTTCGACACACCAGCGCGGCGTGCCACCTCGGCGATTCCACTCATCGAACGCCCTCCGTGTTCTGCGCTTGCCGACCGTCGTCCTGGCCCCGTGTCGGTCAACTGTAATTCATACCCCCACGGATGTGGAACCGGTTGTGAGTGCGGTTTCGTGTCTCGGGTGTGTCGATTCGGGTTTGGGAGCGCTCCCGCGGCGCGGATCGTGGGGTTATCGAGTTGTGACTTCCCAAATGTTGTGATCCGAGCCGCAACCGACTACGTTCGCCTGGAAGCGGTTCCTGATTGAACCCGAGCGCGAGGAAGGGCTCCCCGCGCGATCCAAAGGAGGAACGAATGGGCATGTCTCAGCGACGTCGGGTGCTTGCACCCCTGGCCTTCGCAGGCATCCTCGGTCTCGCACTCGCGGGCTGTGCCGAGAGCGACGGCGGCACCGGTGGCAGCACCGGTGGCAGCGGAGACGGCGGCTCGACCAAGACCGTCCGCATCTCAGGCGGCATCACCGGCACGGAAGCCGACGACCTCAACGCATCTTTCGAGCAGTTCACCAAGGACACCGGCATCACGGTGGAGTACACCGGTGACAAGAGCTTCGAGGGCAACATCGTCACGAAGGTGACCGGTGGCGATGCACCCGACATCGCCATCGTCCCGCAGCCCGGTCTGCTGAAGACCCTCGTCGAGACGGGCAAGGTCCAGCCGGCTCCCGAGGCCGTCTCGAAGGCCGTCGATGAGAACTGGTCGAAGGACTGGAAGAACTACGGCACGTTCGACGACACGTTCTACGCGGCGCCGATGCTCGCGAACCTGAAGGGCTACGTCTGGTACTCGCCGGCGAAGTTCAAGGAGTGGGGTGTCGAGGTCCCGAAGACGTGGGACGAGATGATGACGCTCACCAAGACCATCCAGGAGAAGACCAGCACCGCACCGTGGTGCGCCGGCTTCGCCTCGGGCGACGCATCGGGATGGCCGGGCACCGACTGGATCGAGGACCTCGTGCTTCGCCAGGCCGGTCCTGACGTCTACGACAAGTGGGTCGCCGGTGACGTGAAGTTCACCGATCCGGAGATCGAGAAGGCGTTCGACGCGGTGGGCACCATCCTCAAGGACCCGAACTACGTCAACGCCGGCTTCGGCGACGTCAAGAGCATCAACTCCACCGCATTCGCCGATGTTGCCGCGAAGGTGGCCGACGGCTCGTGCGCTCTGACGCACCAGGCGTCGTTCCTGTCGGCCAACTTCCTCGACGTGAAGAACGCCGCGGGCGAGACCCCGACCGTCGCCCCCGATGGTGACGTCTACGCGTTCATCATGCCGGGCATGACCGACGGTGCGCTCCAGGTTGAGGGTGGCGGCGAGTTCGTCGCCGGCTTCTCCGACGACGAGTCCACCCAGAAGGTGCTCGAGTTCATGGCATCGCCCGAGTTCGCCGACGCCCGCGTCAAGCTCGGTGGTGTGATCTCCGCGAACAAGAACGCCGATCCGTCGCTGGCCTCCAGCGAGTTCCTGCAGGACGCGATGAAGATCATGCAGGACGACAGCACGGTCTTCCGTTTCGACGCCTCCGACCTGATGCCCTCCACCGTGGGCTCCGGCTCGTTCTGGAAGGGAATGGTCGACTGGATCGACGGCAAGGACACCAAGACGGTGCTGAGTGACATCCAGGCCGGTTACGAGAACTAATCTGATCGCAACCCGCTGATCGGATGCGGGGTCGGGTCCTTCGGGAACCGGCCCCGCATCTATCGGCACCGACCGAGTGCACCGCAGCACTCAGAAGGGGTCTCCATGTCCCAGCAGACCGCCGTCAGTCCGCCGACGACGACGCACGGGACCGACGCGAAGGGGCGCGCGCTCACCCGCACCCTCGTCGTCATCGGTTTCGCCGTCATCGTTGCGCTCTTCCTGCTGCTGATCTTCAGCGCACCCGTGGAGGATCCCCAGCGGATCTCCCTCGGCTTCTCGCTCAACCAGCTGTTCGTCTGGATGGGCGGGCTCCACCCGCTCCTGCAGATCCCGATCATCCTCGTGATCTTCGGCGTGGTGGTCGCGATCGTGCTCGTGCTGATCGAGTTCGCCCCTCGTCCCGGGCGGGGCTACCTGGTCATGCGTCTGATCGCCTGCCTCGCGATCCCCGTGCTCGGCTTCATGCTCCTGCGCCCGTACTCGAACGCGGTGCTCTACGTCGTCGCGATCGCCCTGCTCGCCGGGGCGCTGCTGTTCTTCGCCGACTACCGCTCGCGTCAGGGCGCCGGCTACCTGTTCCAGCTGATCCTCTTCATGACGCCGGCCGCGCTGATGCTGGTGCTCGGCCTCATCTACCCGGCCATCTCGACGTTCTTCAAGTCGTTCTTCGACAAGAAGGGCGACTCCTTCGTCGGGTTCGACAACTACGTCTGGGTCTTCACGAACTCGGCCGGGTGGGTCTCGGTGGTCAACACCCTGATCTGGGCCGTGCTCGCTCCCACCATCTCGGTGGTCATCGGACTGGCCTACGCCGTCTTCATCGACCGTGCCCGCGGCGAGAAGGTGCTGAAGGTCCTGGTGTTCATGCCCGTCGCCATCTCCTTCGTGGGTGCGGGCATCATCTGGAAGTTCATGTACGACTACCGCCAGGGCGACCAGCTCGGTCTGCTCAACGCGATCGTGACGATGTTCGGCGGGGACCCGGTGAACTGGCTGGCGGTCAAGCCTCTGGTCAATACCCTGATGCTGCTCATCGTCTTCATCTGGACGCAGACCGGCTTCGCGATGGTCATCCTGTCCGCCGCCATCAAGGCCGTTCCGACCGAGCAGCTGGAGGCCGCTCAGCTGGACGGCACGAACGCATGGCAGCGTTTCACCAACGTGACCGTCCCCGGTATCCGCTCGTCGCTGATCGTGGTGCTCACCACAGTGACGATCGCCTCGCTGAAGGTGTACGACATCGTGGCCGTGATGACCGGCGGACGAGACGACACCACCGTGCTGGGCTTCGAGATGGTCAACCAGCAGCAGCGCTTCCAGAGCTACGGACACTCGTCGGCGCTGGCCGTGGTGCTGTTCCTGTTCGTGCTGCCGTTGATCATCTACAACGCCCGATCCATGCGCAAGCAGAGGGAGATCCGCTGATGAGTGCCACGCAGGCCGTCACCACGGCAGACAACCGGACCAAGCGTCAGGTCGCTCGCGACACTCGCCGCAACGAGGCGATCGCCCAGAAGAAGCTGACGTCCAAGGGCGCCACCATCGCGGCGATCATCATCGCGATCTTCTGGACGATCCCGACCTTCGGTCTGTTCGTCACCTCGTTCCGCCCCGGTGCGGACACGCAGTCCACGGGTTGGTGGACCGTGTTCACGAACCCGGAGTTCACGCTGCAGAACTACGTCGAAGCGCTGACCGCCGGTGGAACGTCCACCACCCTCGCCTCCGCCTTCGTCAACTCGCTGGCGATCACGATCCCCGCGACCGTGTTCCCGATCGTCATCGCGTCACTGGCGGCGTATGCGTTCGCGTGGATCGATTTCAAGGGCCGCAACCTGCTGTTCGTGTTCGTGTTCGCGCTGCAGATCGTCCCGCTCCAGATGGCCCTGGTTCCGCTCTTGAGCCTGTTCTCGGAGGGCCTCACGCTCAACGGCGTGCAGATCTTCCCCGGCTTCGGCCTCAACGACGTGAACTACTCCTTCGCCCGCGTCTGGATCGCGCACGCGATCTTCGCGCTGCCGCTGGCGACGTTCATGCTCCACAACTTCATTTCGGAGATTCCGGGTGAAGTGGTCGAGGCGGCGCGGGTCGACGGCGCCGGTCACGGTCAGGTGTTCTTCCGGATCATCCTGCCGCTGGCCATGCCGGCGATCGCCTCGTTCGGCATCTTCCAGTTCCTCTGGGTCTGGAACGATCTGCTGGTCGCGACGATCTTCGCATCGCCGGGTGCTCTGCCGATCACCCAGGCGCTGAACTCGCTGTCGGGGACCTGGGGCAACCGGTGGTTCCTGCAGTCCGCGGGAACGTTCATCTCGATCATCGTTCCGCTGATCGTGTTCTTCGCGCTGCAGCGCTTCTTCGTCCGCGGCCTCCTGGCCGGTGCGACGAAGGGCTGACCGCCCTCTGGTACGACGATGCCCGCTGAGCCTCGGCTCGGCGGGCATCGTCGTTGCGGCGCATGACCTCAGTCGTGCACGACCGGAACTCAGTCGTTGACGACCAGGGTGTCAGCGATCGGGCGCCGCTCGCGCGGGGCGTTCTCGCGCTGCTGCAGCTCTTCGGAAGCCTGGCGGATGTCGCCGAGCTCGCCGACGGCCATAACGGAGATCGGCGTGAAATCGTCGCTCAGATCGAACGCGGCGGAGATGGCCGCGCGGTCGAATCCGCCCATTTGGTGGGTGGACAGGCCGTTGGCGTGCGCCTGCACGGTGAAGTGCGCGGCGGCCTGGCCGGTGTCGTACAGGGCCCACGTCATGGGCTGGCCGTCGCGGGTGGTCTCCGCGACGAACACGACGAGCAGGGCGGCATCGCCGGCCCAGGCGCTGTTGAAGCCGGCGAGGGTACCGAGCACCTTCGCGTGGGCTTCGGACCCGCGACGGGCCACGATCACCCGCCACGGCTGCGTGTTGGCGGCCGTGGGTGCCCAGCGTGCGGCTTCGAGTGCGCTGGCGAGGGCCTCCTCGTCGATCGTCGAGGTGGCGTCGAAGATGCGCGTGCTCCAGCGCTCGGCGAGGACGTCGAGGATCGGGGCGTCGGTGACCGCGGTGCGGCCGAGGGCGGGGGTGCTCATGAAGATGAGGCCTTTCGGATCGATGGTTTCTGTCATCGGACCTCATCGTCCGTCTGCGAGGTACCAACGATCCATGCCCTCAAATGTATTCCCGGATCGTCGCTGTTCATTCCGCACTGAGGTGGCGGGCCGTGGGAGACGGGCGGTCGGCCGGCGCTCTCGTGTTGGACGCCCCCGCGGGGTAGAGTGGAGGGGCCGCTCCTGAATCGATTCGATTCTCTCGATTCGTCCGGCGTCCCTCCGCGGATCACCTCGTGATCCGCGTTCCGTATTCTGCCGACGAAAGCCCCCGTGACACCTGACACCGCCCCTGTCCCCGGCCCCTCCGACTCCGAGCTGCGCGAGGGTGAGACCCGCACGCCCACCGGCTCCATTCGCACGCTGACCGGCTCGATCCGCCTGCCGTCCTCGCCGACGGCGGCCATCCGCACGCTGGGTTCGAATCCGGCTACCGCCCCGATCATGCTGCACCCGGGCGATGCCATCTCCGCTCGACGCCGTGTGCTGTACGTGATCCTCCTCGGAGCCCTCACCGCGCTCGGGCCGTTCACGGTGGACCTCTACCTTCCCGCGTTCGTGCAGCTGGAGCGCGAGTTCAGCGCCCCGGCCACGGCGATCCAGCTCACCCTGACGGGCACGATGCTCGGCTTCGGAGTCGGTCAGCTGATCGTGGGGCCGCTGAGCGACAAGGTGGGGCGACGGGTTCCGCTGCTCGTGGTCACCGCCCTGCATGTGGCGGCGTCGGTGTTTGCGGTGTTCGCACCGTCGCTGGTGGCGCTGGGCATCTCCCGCGTGGTGATGGGCATGGGTGCCGCGGCCGGTGGTGTCGTGGCCATGGCGATGGTGCGTGATCTCTTCGGTGGCCGTCGCCTCGTCATCATGCTGTCCCGCCTTGCTCTGGTCTCCGGAGTCGCTCCCGTGATTGCACCGCTGATCGGGTCGGCGTTGCTCACGGTGATGCCGTGGCGGGGGATCTTCGTGTTCCTCGCAGCCTATGGCGTGCTGATGTTCCTCTGCTCCATCTTCTTCCTGCCCGAGACTCTGCCCCCGGCCCGTCGACAGGGGAAGGGCTCCAGCACGCTCTGGCAGCGCTACGCGAGCGTGTTCAGCGACCGGGTGTTCGTCGGAGTCCTGATCATCGGGGCGATGACGTTCAGCGGACTGTTCTCCTACCTGTCCGCGTCCAGCTTCCTCTTCCAGCAGACCTACGGCTTCGAGCCTCTCCAGTACGGCATGCTGTTCGCCGCCAACTCGGTCGGGCTCGTGATCGGAAACCAGATCGCGGCACGACTGGCTGCCCGCATCGGTCCGCAGTGGGTGCTGGCCGGCTCCACCATCGCGATGCTGCTCGGCGGGTTCGGCATCGTCGTATGCGACATGCTGAACCTCGGCATGTGGGGGACGATCGTTCCGCTGTTCTTCTTCATGTCCGCGTGCGGCTTCACGTTTCCGTGCGTGCAGGTGCTCGCGCTCGATCGTCACGGCAAGGCGGCCGGTACGGCGGCGAGCGTTCTGGGAATGTCGAACAACGTCGTCGCTGCGCTGGTGTCGCCGCTGGTCGGTCTGATCTCCGCCGACGCCGGAATCACGCCGACCACGATGGCGGCGGTGATGGTGGGATGTGCCGTGATCGGGATCCTCGCGCTGTGGTTCGTCGTGCGCCCCCGTACGGTGGCCATGCTGACGCCGTGACGCCGACCGCCCTGCCCTCGCCCGGGAATCCGCCGGCGATCACGCCGTCCAGGAATCGCGCCACCGGCAGATCACGCTGACCCGGCCTGTCCTGGAAGGATGAGAACATGACTGCTCCTCGCACCATTCGCCCGTATCGCGCTTCGGACCGCTCCGCGGTGTCGGACATCTGCGTGAAGACGGGCGACTCGGGGGCCAATGCGGAAGGGCTGTTCCGCCACGATTCCCTGCTCGGTGACATCTACGCCGTTCCCTATGTCGAGCGTCACCCGGATCTCGCGTTCGTCATCGACGACGGCGCGGGGCGGGCGATCGGCTACGTGATCGCGACCGACGATACCGAGGCGTTCAACCGCTGGTTCCACGATGAGTGGTGGCCGTCGGTGCGCGACACCTATGCGGGTGATGAGGCGGCGGAGCGCGATGCCGCGATGCTGGCCGGCGCCGAGCGCGTGGGAACGGTGCCGATCGAGTACGCCGCGGAGTATCCGGCCCACCTGCACATCGACATCCTTCCCGAGGGACAGGGCGGCGGCCTCGGGCGCGGTCTGATCGAGGCGATGGAGGCGGAGCTGCGGCGCCGCGGTGTCCGTGGGCTCCATTTCGTCGCGTCCTCGCGCAATGAGAACGCCCTCGGCTTCTACGACCGCCTGGGCTTCACCCGCCTGCCGTCTGCGCCGGGCTCCCAGGCCTTCGGCCGCCGATTCGACTGAGATCGAGAGCCCGCGGCGCGGCCCGATACGGAGGGCCGGCTCGGGTGCGTTTGCGCTGCTCGCGCAGCGCCCGGGCGGCATCCGATCACGCCGGAATCAGCCGGCCGTCTTCCAGTCGCAGCGTGCGGTCGATGAGCTCGTCGGGGACCGTGACATGGGAGATGAGCACGACGGCTCGCTCACGTTCGACGTTCGTCGCGCCGAGGAGGTCCCTCAGCAGGGCATCGGACATGGCGGGGTCCACTCCGGCGGTCGGCTCATCCAGGACCAGCACGTCCACGTCGTGAAGCAGCGCGCGGGCCAGGGCGAGTCGCTGTGCCTGGCCGCCGGAGACGAGGGCGCCGCGCTCACCGACCCGCGCATCCAGCCCACCGCGCTGGCGCAGCCACTCGTCCAGGCCCACGCGCTTGAGCACCGCTTCGAGTTCCGCGTCGGTCGCGTCGGGGCGCGCGAAGAGCAGGTTCTGACGGATGTCCTCGTCGAAGAGGTGCGGCTGCTGCTCGCTCATGCCGATGGTGCGGCGAATCGTCGCACCGGCGATGTGGTGCACGTCCTGGCCGTTCAGGGTGAAGTCGCCGCGGGCCTCCAGGAAGCGCACCAGGACGTGGGCGAGCGTCGACTTTCCCGCGCCGCTCGGCCCGGTGACCAGCACGCGCTCGCCTGGGGCGACATCCAGATCGACACCGCGCAGCACGTCGCGACCGGTGCCGTCGGGCCACCCGGCCCGTACATCACGAAGCCGTACGCCGGCGCCGATCGTGACGCGTGCCTCGGGATCTTCCGGCAGGTCCGGAGCGAGTTCTGCCGGCAGCTCGGCGGGCAGCAATGAGGCGATGCGCCCGGCTGCCGAGTGCACGCGGCGCCAGGACGACGCCGCCAGGGGCACCGTGGCGAAGGTCTCGAAGACCACCATCGGAACCAGCGCCACCACCGCTAGCCATGCACCCGACGCGGGGTCGGTGATGGTCGGGGCCGTCACGGCGACGGCAGCCAGCGAGGCGATTCCCGCCAGCGCGGACAGGACGGCGGAGGAGGCGCCCTGCGCGCTGGTCGTGCGCGTGACCAGCCGTCGCAGCGATCGGTCGGCGGCGAGAACCTCCGCGCGCGCCCTCTCCTCCGCGCCGAATGCGATCAGCACGTCGAAGCTGCCGATGTAGTCGGTGAGCGCGCTGGTGAGGCGGGCACGGGCAGGCGCGATCTGGCGTTCCGCCCGCGAGCCGGCGAGCCATCCCCAGCCCACGGCGGCGACGGCGGCCGCGATCAGGCAGAGCGCCAACGTGAGGCCCGCTGCGGGACGGATGATCGAGATCGCGACCACCGAGCCGATCGCAGTGAGCGATCCGATCACCACGGGCTGGACGACGCGCAGCGGCAGGTTCTGCAGCTCCTCGACGTCGTCGACCAGCGTCGACAGCACCGAGCCGCGGTCGGTACGCGAGATGCCGTCCGGTGCGAGCGGGACGAGCCGGCGCATCAGGTCCGAGCGCGTGGCCGCCAGTTGCCGGAGGGCACCGTCGTGCCCGGTCAGACGTTCCAGGTAGCGGAACACGGCACGGGACACGGCGAAGAACCGCACACCCACGATAGCCACGTTGAGGGTGACCAGGGTGTCTGTCACAGAGGCGCTGACGATCAGCCATCCGCTGCATGCGAGCAGCGCCACCGCTGCCGCAGCCGATGCCAGCCCCCACAGCACACCCGGCAGGAAGCGGCGGAGCGGTGGCTGGGCGACGCGGAGCACATCACGTGTCGTGGTCATCGTGGGACCTCCGCCTTCGCGGGCCGGGCTCGGCTGGTGCTCGCGCTCGTCGTGATATCTCGGGATTGACGGGTGAGTCTGCCGGTGCTCCGGGTCATCGTGGCACCTCCGCCCCCGCCTCCACATCCGCTTCCGCCTTCGCGGGCTCGGCTGGTGTTCGCGTTCATCGTGATATCTCGGGATTCACGGGTGGTTCTGCTGGTGCTCCGGGTCATCGTGGCACCTCCGCCTTCGCGGGCTGGGCTCGGCTGGTGCTCGCGTTCATCGTGATATCTCCGCATTCACGGGCGTGCCCGCTGACATTCGCGTTCATCGCGGTCCCTCCGCGTGCACGTGGGCTCCGCTCGTGTCCCCGTTCATCGCGACACCTCGGCATCCGCGTCCATCTCCGCACGTCGCGAGCCATCGAGCTCGATGGACTGATCCGCGATGGCCTCCGCGGAGGCGCGGTGGGAGACGAGCAGGATCGTCGCACCGGCATCTGCCACGGCGCGCAGTCCGTGCCACAGGCGGGCCTCGGTGTCGGCATCCAGCGCCGAGGAGGGTTCATCCAGGGCCACGACGCGGGCGTGGCCGCGGCCGAATCGGTAGAGGGCACGGGCCACGGCGACGCGTTGCGCCTGTCCGCCGGAGAGACCGGCACCCTGCACGCCGAGGGGCAGATCGGGGTCGAGTTCGTCCGCGCAGGCGGTCCGCAGAGCCCATGCCATCGTCTCGTCGTCCCGGTCGTCGCCCAGCGTGATGTTCTCTGCGATCGTGCCGGCGACGAGCCCCGGACGCTGGCCCGCCCAGGCGAGCCACGCGGTGGGGTGCAGGTCCACGATGTCCGTGCCGTCGACGGTGATGGATCCCTCGTAAGGGGCGGCGGTGCGCAGTGCGGCCAGCAGACTCGACTTGCCGGCCCCGGACGGGCCATGCAGGAGGGTGAGCGTGCCGGGGTCCGCCGTGAACGATACCGGCGGGAGGAGCCCGTCCCGGTCGACACGGACGTCGTGGAGCTCGAGCCGGGCGCCTGCGGTTGCGTCGCGTCTGGCAGGACCGTCGTGGGGTTTCACCCCGGAACCGGCGGTGGCGCCGGGCATGGCGGGGGCGCTCTGCGGTTCGGACGTGGCGGGCATGTCGTGTGCATCGGATCGTGCTGCCTGATCCAGCACGGCGAACACGTCGTTCGCTGCTGCCACGCCCTCGGTTGCGGCATGGAACTGCACGCCCACCTGGCGCAGCGGGAGGAACGTGTCGGGCGCGAGCAGCAGCACGAACAGTCCGACCGCGAGGGTCATCTCGCCGCCGAGGAGGCGCAACCCGATCGAGACCGCGATGATGGCCACCGAGATCGATGCGATGAACTCGAGCATGAAGCCGCTGAGGAACGTGATCCGCAGCACCTTCATCGTCTCGCGGCGGTACCCGTCGGAGATGGCACCCATGGACGCGACGGCTTTGCGCTCGCGACCGAAGAGCCGGAGGGTTCCCAGACCCTCGACCGTGTCGGCGAAACGGGCCGCGAGGTGCTGCAGGGTGTCCCACTGCTTGCGTTGCACCGCCTGGGTGGCCCAGCCGATCAGGATCATGAAGATCGGGATGAGGGGCAGGCAGAGGGTGGCGGTGAGCCCGCTCACCCAGTCCTGCCACCAGATGACCGCCAGCAGAATCGGCGTGACGATCGCCGTGGCGATGAGCTGGGGGAGGAAGCGGCCCACGTAAACGTCGAGGGCTTCGAGGCCGTGGCCGGCGGTGACGGTCAGACGCGCCGTGTTCTGCCGTGCGAGCCACGCGGGCCCGAGCCGCCGGATGGCCGACAGCATGGCCGTGCGCAGCTCGGAGCCGATGCGGGAGCTGGCCCCGGCCGCCGTCCGCTCGGCTGCCCAGACGAGCAGGGCCCGCACGAGAACGACGGCGCCGAGCAGCGCGAGGTTCTGCCAGAGAGCCGGAGTCACCCCATGGTCGACGACGCCGGTGATGGCCGAGGTGAGAAACCAGGCGAAGCCGAGGGTGCACAGGGCCTGGGCGAAGGAGATGACGCCGGCGAGCGCGAGGAACCCGCGACTGCTGCGCGCGTAGCGCAGCAGTCGCGGGTCCACGGGTCCCCGGCGGGGTGAGTCCGTCATCGGCGCACCGGCATCAGTGCGCTGCCGCCGCTTCGATGGACGCGCGGGTCACGCGCTTGCGGAACACCCAGTAGGTCCAGCCCTGGTACAGCAGCACGAGAGGCAGGAAGATCAGCGCAGCCCAGCTCATGATCTGCAGCGTGTACGGCGAGGACGACGCGTTCTGGATCGTGAGGCTGTTCGTCAGCGGATCGACCGTGGAGGGGAGCACGTTCGGGAACAGGGACGCGAACAGGGCGATCACCGCGAGCGCGATGGTGGCGGCGCCGAACGCGAAGGCCCAGCCTTCGCGGCCGCGCAGGTTCATCACCACGGAGGCGATGAGCGAAACGGCGGCGGCCGCAGACAGCACGAGCCCGGCGATCGAGAAGTGGGCGATGACCGTCCACACCAGGAATGCTGCCGCGACGACGATCGAGATGAGCCCGGCCCGCGTGGCCAGCTTCTGGGCGCTGGTGCGCAGCTGCCCGTCCGTCTTCAGCGCCACGAAGGTGACCCCGTGGGTGAAGAACAGCAGCAGCGTGGTGAGGCCGCCGAGCAGAGCGTACGGGTTCAGCAGGGTGAACAGCGTGCCGGTGAAGTTGTGATCCGCATCCAGCGGCACGCCCTGCACGATGTTGGCGAATGCGACGCCCCAGAGGAGCGCGGGGACCGCCGAGCCGACCACGATCATCGTGTCGAAGCCGCGCTTCCACTTCGCGCTGTCGCGCTGGTGACGGTACTCGAACGAGACGCCGCGCAGGATGAGCGCGAGCAGGATGAGCAGCAGCGCGAGATAGAACCCGCTGAACAGGGACGCGTACCACTCCGGGAAAGACGCGAACAGGCACGCGCCCGCCACGATCACCCAGGTCTCATTGAGGTCCCACACCGGGCCGATCGTGTTGATCACCTGGCGGCGCGAGACGTCGTCCTTGCCGAGGAACGGGAGGGACATGCCCACGCCGAAGTCGAACCCGTCGAGGACGAAGTAGCCCACGAACAGCGCGGCGACGATCCAGAACCACAGAGTCTGAAGATCCATGATGACCCCTTAGTAGACGACCGACGCGAGGGGCTTGTCGTCGACCGGTTGCTCCGAGTCGTCGATGCCCGCCTTTGCGGCCTTGATGATGAGTCCGAATTCGACCACCGCGAGTGCGGCGTAGATGGCGGTGAAGGCGATCAGCGAGATCAGCACCTCCACGCCGGTGACGTTCGGGGACACGCCGTCCTGCGTTGTCATGAGGCCGAAGACCAGCCACGGCTGGCGTCCCATCTCCGTGAACACCCATCCGACCAACGAGGCCAGCAGCGACAGGGGAGCGGCGAAGATCGCGACGTTCCACATCCACTTCTTGACCGGTCCTGCCTTCTTGCGGGTGATCCAGAGACCCACGACGGCGACCAGTGCGTGTGCCAGGCCGAGGCCGATCATCCAGCGGAAGGCCCAGTAGGTGACCCAGAGGATCGGGCTGAAGTCGGTGAGGCCGGTGTCGGCGAAGCGCACGCCGTACTCGGCGTTGAGGTCGCGGATACCCTCCACGCAGCCGTCGAAGGTGTGCGTGGACAGGAAACTCAGCAGGTACGGGACTCGCACGGAGAACAGTTCGCTGGAGCCATCAGGCGTGCCGAGCGTGAAGATCGAGAAGGAGGCGTTGGCGCCGCAGGCACTGTTGAACAGCGCCTCAGCCGCGGCCATCTTCATCGGCTGCGTCTCCACCATCACCAGGCCCAGCTGGTCGCCCGTGAGGACCGTTCCGGCCACCGCGACGAGCATGCCCCACAGCCCGAACTTGAGACTGGAACGGAAGGCTGCGGTGTGGTTTCCGTGCTTCAGGTGATAGGCGGATACCGCGATGACGATGCCGGCCGCGAACATGAAGGCGGCAAAGATCGTGTGCGGGAACGCGGTGAGGGCGACCGGGTTGGTGAGCAGCGCGCCAAAGTCGACCAGCTCTGCGCGGCCCGTCGTCTCATTGAGCTCGTATCCCACCGGGTTCTGCATGAACGCGTTGGCCGCGATGATGAAGTACGCCGAGAGGATCGATCCGACGGCGGTCGCCCAGATCGTGAGCAGATGGATCTTCGCGGGCAGCTTGTTCCAGCCGAAGATCCAGAGGCCGATGAAGGTCGCTTCGAAGAAGAACGCCAGCAGCCCCTCGAATGCGAGCGGTGCGCCGAAGACATCGCCTACGAAGCGCGAGTAATCCGACCAGTTCATACCGAACTGGAACTCCTGCACGATGCCGGTGACCACGCCCATCGCGAAGTTGATGAGGAAGATCTTGCCGAACAGACGCGTCAGGTGAAGCCACTTCACATCCGCCGTGCGCACCCAGATGGTCTGGAAGATCGAGACGACGACCACCATTCCGATCGTGAAAGGCACGAAGAGGTAGTGGTAGACGGTCGTGAGACCGAATTGCCAGCGCGCCAGCGCCAGCGGATCGAGCAGTTCCATGGGAACGACCTCCGTGTCGTGCGCGGGCGTGTCTTACCCACGCTCTTCGACCACGATAGGCAGTCTTTCAAACGGGATTCTCAGCTTGGGGCCGTGAATAACCGAAGCGGGCCGGATTTCGGGATAAACGATTCCAAGGATCAGGAAAACCCCTGATCGGGTTGTCTATTCGATTCTCAGGAATCGGTGGGTGCTGCGACGTCCGCGGGGGCGCGCAGTAGCTGGATCACACAGTCGCCGGGGTTGCAGGCCGGGTGCATGCCCTCGACGGCGAGCGGGCCCCCGGCTTCTGCCAGGACGCTCTGGATCAGTGACATGTGCACTCCGCAGCGGGCGGCGGAGAGAGCATCGGACGCGTGCAGACACGGGGTGAGGTCGACGGTGAGGTGGGCTTCATCGACGATCGGATCGAACCCGCTGTCCTCCAGGTGCTCCGTGATGGCATCGAGCTGGTGCAGTTCCTGCGTGCTCAGGCCCTCGGGAATGGTCTCGGGCATGACGCGGCGCATCAGGTCGCCGTGCTCTGCAGCCTGACGTGCCTTCTCCCGGATGATGGGGCTGGAAGCGCCGCGCTGTCCGGTCGCCGCGCGGTAGAGGGTGCGGGGGCGACCGCGCGTGGTGCGGTGCTCGGCCTCGGCCAGGACGAAGCCGCTCTCCATGAGGCGCTGCAGATGCTCGCGCACCGTGTTGGGATGCAGCCCGGTGGCGCTGGTGAGATCGTCGATGGTGCGATCGGCGCCTTCGAGGAGCATCGCCAGGATGCGAACGCGCGATTCGCTGGAGATCGGGCTGTAGCCATGGGGTGTGGCCATGACCCCAGCATGACAGACGAAGATGAGAAACAGGCCGATAATCTCGATTCCATGAGCGAACCCGCATGCTCCGGCATGGCCCTCGGCGTGATCGGTGCTGGGCGGCTCGGGCTCGCGGTGGCGCGACTCGCGCTCGGGGCCGGCATGACGGTACGCGTTGCAGGCTCCGGCGCTCCGGTGCGGACGCGTCAGGTGGTTGCGATGTTCGCACCCGGCGCGGAGACCGTGGCTGCCGAAGACCTGGTCGACGTCGGCACGGTCGTGCTGGCGATGCCGCTGAGCGCGATCGACGACCTCGATCCGGGGATGCTGGAGGGGTCGGTGGTGATCGATGCCATGAACTACTGGCCCGAGACGGACGGTATGCGGCCCGAGTTCGACGATCCGACGCGTCCGACGAGCACCCTGGTCGCCGCGCGGCTCGCCGGGGCTCAGGTGGTGAAGGCGCTGAACCACGTGGCGTTTCGCGATCTCGAGGCCGGTGCGAAGCCGGTCGGCTCGCCCTACCGGATCGGAATCGGCATCGCGGGCAGCGGCGAGGCGCTCGAGAGGGTGGCCGTTGTCGTGCGGTGCCTGGGCTTCGATCCGGTTCCGGTGGGCTCGCTGGCGGAGAGCGGGGTGCTCGAACCGCGCGGTCCTGTCTTCGGGGCTGCGGTTCCGGCGGAGCAGCTGCGGGCGCGCATCGATGCTGCGCAGGGGCGCATAGCATCGGGGGATGGCTGAGCTTGAGATTCCGCTCGCGGGAGGAAACGCCACCGCTGAGGTCGTCAGGGTCGGCGACACGGTGCGCAAGCCCGTGACCCACTCGAGCGCCGCGGTCACGGACTTCATGTCCGCGATGCTCGCGGCCGGGATCGATATCCCGCGTCCTCTTGGCACCGACGAGTCCGGCCGGCTGATGCTGGAATTCGTCCCCGGGGCGATGGCCGAGGACCACGAACCCGACCTCGATCAGCTGGAGGCCATCGGCGGGCTCATCCGCAGGATCCACGATGCGGCGCTCACGTACGTACCCGAACCTGGGGCCGTCTGGGAGGCGGTCATCCCCCCGCCGGGGGAGCCGGAGCTCATCTGCCACAACGACCTGACGCCATGGAACCTGGTGCTCGGCGAGCGGATGGTCTTCATCGACTGGGACGGTGCGGGGCCGAGCACGCGCGCGTGGGATCTCGCATATTCGGCGCAGGCGTTCGCTGGGTTGCATGCGGACGCGGACGAGGCCATCGGCGCTCGGCGTCTCTCGGCGATCGTCGACGGTTACGACCCAGATGACGGGCTCCGTCGCGAGCTGCCCGCGCTGCTCGCGGTCCGCGCTCAGGCGATGCACGACATGTTGGCCGATGCGTATCGACACGACCGAATGCCCTGGGCTCGCGTGTACGAGGAGGGCCACGGCGCGTTCTGGGCCGCGGCGGCGGAGTGGATCCGTCAGCGTGAGGACGTCTGGCGCGACGCGCTCTGCCGCTGATCACGGTGGGGTGTGAGCCGGGGATGTGGTGGTGGTCACGGTGGGGTGTGAGCCGGGGATGTGGTGGTGGTCACGGTGGGGTGTGAGTGGTGCTGTGGTGGTGGTCACGGTGGGGTGTGAGCCGGGGATGTGGTGCTGGTCACGGTGGGGTGTGAGCCGGGGATGTGGTGGTGGTCACGGTGGGGTGTGAGCCGGGGATGTGGTGCTGGTCACGGTGGGGCGTGAGTGGTGTTGCGGTGGTGATCACGGCTGGGCGTGAGGGGGGTGTTGGTTGCGGGGGCCCGCGTCGTGCCGTGGCGCCGAGCGGATCTTGCGGCGGTCGCGCTGTGGTGCTGATCACCGCTGACTGGCGGTGCCGGTGCTTCCGGGTGCAGCCTCGCGAGTGACGGCTTCGGCGGCTCGGCTGCCCACCCGCGCGCCGTAGAGCACGAACCCCACCATTGCACCCGCGCCCACGAGTGCGACAGACGCCAGCGCTGGCGTCGGCAGAGGGAGGAGCACGATCAGCCCCGCGGCGATGGCGACCAACGCCGAGAGCTGCGTCGCGCGCTTGGCCCGCACATGGGCTGCGAGCCAGGCTTCTTCGCTCGCCATCGTGCTGGGGATACGGATGCCGGCGACCGGGTTGCGCTTGAGCTTTCCGGAAGCTGCTGCGTGCGCCATCCAGGCGATGAGAAGGCCCGACCCGACCAGGACAACGCACAACACGACTCTCACGCTCAGTTCCGCACCCATCACTCGATCCTATGCACGGTGCAAACAGGGCGTCGGGTGAGGGCTCGGACATGGCGGGCTTGGGGCTGACGGATGCGAGAAGCTGGGGCGATGGGGGGCACTGGCGATTCAGCCAGGGCTTCGGTCGTGAGCGAGGCTCGGGGTGAAGGCAACAGCGTGGTGAGTGTGCTGGGGGCAATGGCGTCCTGCAGGGGTGATGAATTCCACGGTGCCGTCGGAGTGGTGTGTGATCTTCCAGCCGGCGTGGGTCTTGAGGGTGTGGTGGCGGCGGCAGAGGGGTGCGAGGTTGGTGATTGTGGTCGAGCCGCCATGGGCCCAGTCGTGGTTGTGATCGATGTCGGTGTAGCGGATGGGGACGCGGCACCCGGGGTGCCGGCAGTGCTGGTCTCGGTGGGTCAGGAAGCGTCGCATATCCGCGGTCGGCCGGTATCGGTCCGTGGCAAGGACCCCACCGCTGATCGGGTGGGTAAGGATTCGGTCCCATCCGGGTTGTGCGCCAGCGAGGAGTCGGGCGGTGTCGGCGTCAATGGGGGTGATGCCATCGAGCTCGGCCCCGGTGCTCTCCCGCCCGAGGAGCGTGAGGACCGGGATGGTGACGGCGACGGTGGCCCGGATGGACCCGATCGCGGTGTTCACGCTGTTCGGGATGCTGGTGAGGAGGAGGTCGGCGAGCAGATCGGCGCGCAGCTGATCTACCGTCCGCGTGTCATGTCGCTCACTCGCGTCCGTGCCCGTGCCCGTGCCCGTGCCGGAGGTCGTGTCCGTGTCCGTGCCTGTGCCCGTGCCCGTGCCCGTGCCCGTGCCGGAGGTCGTGTCCGTGCCCGTGCCCGTGCCCGTGCCCGTGTCCATGCCCGTGTTGGCGTCCGGGTCCGTTCCTGCACGTGTACGAAGACCTGCGCCTGTGGGAAGACCAGTGTCCGTACCCGCGCCGAGTCGAGTGCGGGTATCAAGTCCAGTGCCCGTGCCGAGCCCGGTATCAGTGCCGGCGTTCGTGCCACCACCAGTGTCCCCGCGCCTCCTAGCGCTCGTGTCAGGACCAGTGTCCGCGCGCGTACCAGCGCTCGCACGCGTACCAGCGCTCGCGCTCACTGTCTGCGCCATCTCTCGTGTCCGGGCGGATGCGCGGGCTGTCGCTGGCGCGGGTGAACTGGTCGCCGCATCGGCGTCCGCTCCGTTGCGGGTGTTCGCCTTGTTCGCCGCACGGAGCGTGTGTGCCATCTGATCCAGTCGATCCTTCACGCCATACGCCAGCACCGAGGGGAGGAGGGCGTGCAGCGTCGCCATGCCGTCGGCAGCATCGGTGACCCAGACCGCACGGGCACGACGGGCTTCCTCATGGCGTTCGGTGATCCCGATCTCGCGTACCTCTTCGGCCACGCGGGCGAGCATCGCGCGCAGCCGGTTCGGTGACTCCGCACGCGCGAGCGGGAGGGCACGCTCCACATACGTGTCCCGCGCGGGACCGCTCTCCACGGGTGTCCCATGCTCCAGGATGACCCGCACATGAGCGCCGGTGATCTCCCCGGATGACAGCGCGGCATGCACGGCGGTGAACCCGTGCACCAGCTGGTAGGCGTCCGACATCTGATGCTGCACGGTGCGGTCGCTCACCCGGACAGCGGCGCCCACCTCCGCCGCGATCGACCGCAGGCCCAGCTCCGCATCCGATGACCGCCCGGACGCACCGGACAGTTCCACCAGGTCTGCCAGCAGCGCTGCTTCGAGTGCATCCGTGGCGGCCCGTGAGCGCGATACCGCGGCCAGCGCATCGACATACGCGCGCACCACGCCGGGATCGGTGCTCAGAGAAGATTCGAATGTCATGTCCTCATTCTGGCGACTGAATGGGAACAAAAGTACGAAAGTGGCGAGGATGTGGATAACCCGCTCCGCCATAGAGAGCTCGGCCTCCTCCGCCGCGCACCGTGAGAGCACCCCGGCGAGAGCCCCGCATCGTGAGTCCGCCGCGAGAGCCCGCACCGTGAGACCGCCGCGAGAGCCCGCACCGTGAGACCGCGGCGAGAGCCTCGCACCCGGTGAAGGAAAGGGGGCCGGGCCATTTCAGAGACACCCGTCGGTCACGATTCGTCAACCTGCGCGCGGCAACCGGCCGCTTAGCGGGGGAAGATCCGTACCCTGGCACCGTGGACCACAGCGAGATCGTACGGCTCTACGGGCCGTGGCGCTCGCGCACGGTCGACGATGTCGTCGAGCTCTTCGCGGGGTATGCCGGCCCCTGGTGGATCGCCGGTGGATGGGCGATCGAGGCATTCACGGGGATCTCGCGCCCTCACGGCGACATCGACGTGAGCATCCCTCGCTCCGACGCGCATCTGCTGCGCGCGCACCTGCGCGACCGCCTGGATGTCTGGGCGGCGCATCGCGGCGATCTGCTCCCTCTGACGAACCCGGCCCGGATGGTTCCGGATACCTGCAGCAACCTGTGGCTGAGGGCAGACGGTGCCAGCCCGTGGGAGTACGACATCATCCTCATGGACACGACCCCCACCCGATGGACCTACAAGCGCGACCCGCGGGTCGCGCTCGCGTTCAACGAGATCCTCTGGTCTCAGAACGGCGTGAACTACCTGCGTCCCGAGATCCAGCTGCTCCACAAGGCTCCGGGACTTCGCCCGCAGGACCAGGCGGACTTCGAAACCGCTCGTCCGGTTCTGAGCGAGGAAGCTTCGGTGTGGTTGCGACGAGCACTACAGACGGCGCACCCGGATCACCCCTGGATCGGAGAACTCGCTCCATCCCGTTGATCCAGCCCGCTGCTCTCATCACATCCGGAGCCCAGCGCCTACGGTGGGAGCCATGTGGTGGTCCGAACGCGAATGGCAGGCCCTGACATCGCCCGAACGTTGCGGAATGTGCGCTGACGCACATATGGAGAGCAATGAGCACAGCGTGCTCGTCGCGGCGACCGGCACCAGCTTCGTGCGGTTCGCCCGCAACCAGCATCACGCGGGATACTCCCTCGTGATCCTCCGCGAGCACATCGTGGACATGGCAGAGCTGCCCGTCACGCAGCTCGCGCAGTTCTGGGTCGACGTGCAACGGGCCGCCCGCGTGATCGATCGCGTGTTCGAGCCGAAGAAGATCGACTACCTCGTCATGGGCCACCGGATGCCCCACCTGCACTGTCACCTGATTCCTCAGCATGAGGCCGACGACCCCCTGCGCAACGTGAACATCGCAGACGGCCCGACGTACCTTCCCGCTGGCCGACTGGCCTCCGCGGTCATGGCGATGCAGGAAGCCTGGCGCTCGCGGGAGGGCGCGCTTGATGGGGGCGTGGGCGGAACGCTCGGCGACGCCCCGTCGCCGTGAACCGCAGCATCGGCGTCCTTGCGGGGGAGTCCCACACGCGGACCGGGCGTAAGGTCGTGCGAAACACCGAAAGAGAGGCGGCACGATGGCGAGCACCCACACCGTCCACAACCAGGCGGCTCCACGCGAGGGACTGAACGAGTACCTCGTCAACCGCCCACTGGCCGAGGGCGTCACCACCTTCGGAGCCGGCTGGGCGACCGCAGAGCTCACGGCCACGGGAGAACTGGTCGGAACCGCCGGATTCCAGCACGACGCGGAGCTGGCGAACACCGTCGAGCCGCGGTTGCTCACCTTCGACCGATGGGGGAACCGCCTCGACGAGGTGGAGTACCACCCGGCCTATCACTCGATCATCGGGAGTGCCGTCGCCGCCGGCGCGCACACCGCCGCCTGGGCGGATCCCCGTCCGGGGGCCCACGTGGCGCGCGCCGCCCAGTTCATGCTCTTCGCCCAGATCGAGCCCGGTCATGCCTGCCCGGTGTCGATGACACATGCGGTGGTCCCCGCGCTTCAGCAGTTCGCCACTGCGGAGCTTCGGGACTCCTGGCTTCCGCGATTGCTGGCACGCGAGTACGACCCCGTGTTGCGCGCCGGCAAAAGATCCGCCCTGTTCGGGATGGCGATGACGGAGAAGCAGGGCGGTTCCGATGTGCGCGCCAACACGACGATCGCGGTTCCGCTCGGAGACGGCGAGTATCTGTTGCGCGGTCACAAATGGTTCTGTTCGGCCCCGATGTCCGACGGCTTCCTGGTGCTGGCGCAGGCGCCCGGGGGCCTCAGTTGCTTCCTCCTGCCGCGGATACTGCCCGACGGACGCCGCAACCCCTTCGCCATTCAGCGGCTCAAAGACAAGCTCGGTAACCGGGCGAACGCCTCCAGCGAGATCGAGCTCGACGCCACCCACGCCTGGCTGGTGGGAGAGGAGGGGCGCGGCGTCCGCACCATCATCGAGATGGTCAACCAGACCCGGCTGGACTGTCTGCTGGGCTCGACCGCGGGGATGCGCCAGTCCACCGCGGAAGCCATCTGGCACGCACAGCATCGCTCGGCCTTCGGCGCCCTGCTGGTCCACCAGCCGGCGATGACGCAGGTGCTCGCCGACCTGGCCGTCGAGACGGAGGCCGCCACGCTCGCCTCCCTTCGCATCGCCGCGGCATATGACGAGACGGCACCGGCAACGGACGAGCCGTTCCGCCGGCTGGCGACGGCGGTGCTCAAGTACTGGGTGTGCAAACGCGGACCGGGGCACGCGTACGAGGCGCTGGAGTGCCTGGGAGGGAACGGATACACGGAGGCGTTCCCGCTCGCCCGCCGCTACCGCGAGCAGCCGGTGATGGCGGTGTGGGAAGGCTCCGGAAACGTGATCGCACTGGACACGCTGCGGGCTCTCGCACGCGAGCCCGAGTCGCTGGACGCGTATGTGGACGAAGTGCGTGTGGCCTCGGGGGCGGACCGGCGGCTGGATGCGTTCGTCGATCACACCGTGGCACTCGCGCGCAGGTGCGCGGCCGACCCGGCCTCCGCGCACGCTCAGTCCTCCGCGCGTGCGCTCACCGAAGCACTCGCTGTAGCCCTCCAATGTTCACTTCTGCTCCGCCATGCTCCGTCCGCTGTAGCCGATGCCTTCCTCGCCACGAGGACCGAGGGTGCTCGTGGCTTCCTGTACGGCGCGGGACAGATCACCGGCGCGGCCGAGATCGTCGAACGTCACGCCGGCTTCTAGCCCGGATGTCCGCAGCCCATGGGATCATGGCGGCATGCGCACGATCCTCAACATCATCTGGCTGATCCTCTCGGGGTGGGCGCTCTTCCTCGGCTACGTCCTCGCGGGAATCCTGCTCTGCATCCCGATCTTCACGATTCCGTGGGCGATTGCCTCCGTCCGCATCGCAGGGTATGCGCTGTGGCCGTTCGGGCGAGAGGTCGTGGCCAAGCCCACGGCAGGAGTCGGATCGTTCCTCGGCAACGTGGTGTGGGTGATCCTCGCCGGATGGTGGCTGGCGATCGCACACATCGTTTCCGGCATCGCGCTGTGCATCACGATCATCGGCATCCCGATGGGCATCGCAGACTTCAAGATGATCCCGGTGTCGCTGGCGCCGCTGGGCAAGGAGATCGTCTCCACCCGGCGCGGATCCTTCGACCGGACCCTGTGAGAGCCCATGCCCCACGCATCGGATCCCGCTGAGGAGCGCTCCACGACGGTGCGGCGCAGCGCGCTGCGCATGCAGCAGCCGCTGGATCGCTTCACGGTGTTCGATCGCGTCGCGTTCCTCATCGGCACGGTTGCTGCTGTGTGGCTGGCCACGCTCCTGGTGCTGCAGGGCTTTCGGACATGGTGGGGGCTGGGCCTCGCGCTTGTCGTGTGGGCGCTGCTCGCATATCTCGCGCTGCCGCGCCTGCACAAGATGCTCTCGGATCTGTATGTGCCCGACTACTTCTTCGGCAGGACCCGCACCGCCGACGGACTTCTCGGCGATCCCGTGAACCTCGCCGTGGACGGGTCATTCGAGCAGCTCGACGCGGTGATGCGCCGCGCCGGCTGGCACACCGCGGATGAGATTTCCCCCTCGTCCACCTGGGGGATCATCGTCTCCACGCTCACGCGGAGGTCGTACCCCACGGCGCCGGTGTCGAACCTCTATCTGTTCGGACGCCGACAGGATGTCGCTTATCAGCAGGAGGTCGCCGGCAATCCGAAGCAGCGCCACCACGTGCGCTTCTGGCACACTCCGCCAGGCTGGCCGCTGCCGGGAGGTGCCCGGGTGGACTGGCTGGGAGCCGGTACCTACGACACCGACGTGGGGCTCTCGCTGTTCACCCTCCAGATCACGCACCGCATCGATGAGGACACCGATGTCGAGCGCGACTTTGTCGTCTCCTCCGCGACCACGGCCGATGACTCCGTCCGGGTGCGTGTGCTGAGCGATTTCACAACCGGCTATCACTCGCGAAACGGTGGCGGAGATCGATTCATCACCGACGGTGACCTCCCCATCCTCGATCTGTCCGAGGTGGAACCCTCGCTGACGGACACCACGCTCACCGCGAGCTATGTCGCCGAGAAGCGGGCGCGCCCGCCGATGACCACGATCTTCGGCGCGGTCGTGGTGCTTGTCGGTGCGGTGCTCAGCGGTCTGGACATCGTCAACGCCCTCGCGGACACAGCCGGTCTCGACGAGATCGAGATCGCCGCGCTGTGGATCGTGCTGGGCGTCTTCGCGCTGGCGCTCGTGATCCAGATCGTCCTGGCCATCAGCATGCTCCGCGGCGGCAGACGCGCCCGCAACACCCTCATCGTGTTGCTGACGATCACCATCGTCGGTGCCGCGGTCAGTTATCTCGACGGAACCATCGCGCTGGGCCTCGACTTCGCGCTGCTGAACGCGACCGTCCAGTGCCTCGGCCTTCTCGCCCTCACCACGGACTCCGCCGGGGCGTGGTCGCGCCGTCGCCTCACGGACGATCTGGAGCCCGCGCCCCACGAGGCTCCGGCGAGCTGAACCCGGCGGGCGCGACGGCCGGGCCAACGGGATTCCGGCGGACGCAAGAGACCCCCAGATCTCTCTGGGGGTCTTCGGCGGAGAATGGGGGATTCGAACCCCCGAGGGCTTTCACACCCAACACGCTTTCCAAGCGTGCGCCATAGGCCACTAGGCGAATTCTCCTCGGCTCACTGAGCCTCGTACGATCCTACCCTGTGTTGCGGTGTGCTCGTGACCGGGCAGACCACCCGGGCGCGTCACGGGGTGGGGGCATCCCGCCGGGGAAGCAGCGAGACGGGAAGGAATCGGGCGCGGCGCCGGACATGCGGGTCGGCCGTCTCCTGCCAGATCCGGTGCACATCGGCGACGGCGCCGGCAAGCGCCTCGCCGTCCGCGCCACCACCGTCCTCACGTCCGTAGCTGACGCGCTCGATGGCGGCACGCAGCAGATCGAGCTCCTCGCGGGGCGCGCCGGTCGCCGTCACGATCCGGTCCACGAACTCGCGCGGGGTGTTCGAGTCGTCGGCCCGGAGACCGTGATCCGCGGCATCTGCTTGCAGCTCCGCCCAGGCAGCCGCCGCGTCGCCCGCACGTGCTGCCGTCATCCGCCGTGACCGCAGCACTGTGCGCACGGTGAGGGGCGTGAGGGCGACCGCGACCGCCAGGGCGATCCAGCCCAGGATGGCCAGGTACCGGCCGAGATCGACGCTCGGACTGCTCCCCGCCGTGCTCGTGTCGGTGGGCTCGGTGATGTCCGGACGCTCCGGCTGGGCGGTGGCCGTGGACGTGGGCGCTGGCGCGCTCGGCTCGACCGGATCGCTCCCGGTGGGTGTCGCCGCCAGGAACCGCGTGGCCACGCCCAGGCTCGCGGTGGGCTCGAACGCCACCCAGCCGATGCCGGCGAAATAGACCTCCGGCCAGGTGTGGAGCTGATCCGACGTGACCGCGTACTGGACGCGATCGTCGACGCTCGTTCCCGTGGCCTCGCCGGGCAGGAAGCCCAGCGCGATGCGCGCCTGCATACCCAGGTCGCGGGCCATCAGGGTGAACGCGGCCGCGAAGTGAACGCAGTAGCCGCTGCGCTGTGTGAGGAACGCCTCGATCGCCACGGCGCTCGATCCGTCATAGCCGTCTTCCACCGGCGCATCCAGCGAGTACGAGAACTCGCTGGAGCGGAACCAGGACTGCAGCGCCACGAGCTTGTCGTAATCGGTCGCAGCTTCGGCAGTCACCTCGGTGGCGTACTGGTGCAGCAAAGGCGTGTCTTCGGCTGAGAGGCCGGTGCTGGCGCCGATCTGCGCGGACGCCGCGCGAATCTGCTCCAGGGACGGCGCCGCCGTGGTGTACGAGGCGCCGTAGGACAGCCCGTTGATCACCGTTCCCTCGGACGCGACGGTCCGGTTGTCGGAGTCCGCCCGCCAGCCGGCCCCGAGGCCGGTGAGGTCGAAGGGCTCCGGGGGGAGCGGCAGCATGGTGGAGTCCACGCCGTCGACCTCCACCGAGATCTGATGAGTGGTCGTCTCCACCGCGGGATCGCGCACCTCCGGGAACTGGGAGAGCCAGTCCACATCGACCCGCTCGCCCTCATCCGGCTCCCAGACGCTGCCGGTGAACTGCGACATGGTGGTCAGCCGGAGGTACGGGACCGCGCCCCCGTCCGTGGTGAAGGTCAGCATGCGGGTGTTGTTCGGCCGGCGGAGGTCTTCGCCGAGATCGAGGGTGGCGTCGATGCGGTTCGCGCTTCCGAGCCCGAATCCGTTCAAGGACCCGTTCCCGCCTCGGGGAAGGAGGGGCGCCACGATGACGGCGGCAACGAGGGCGATCACCACCGAGACCACTCCCGCACCGAGCACGCCTCCGGGGCGAAGCCCCCCGCGCAGCTGCACGCTGCGATACAGCAGCGCGGCGCCCACCACGATGATGAGCGCGATCGCGACCGCATCGCTGCCGTGGGGGAGGATCGCGGACGGGGCCAGTGCCAGCGCCAGCGGGATGAGCACCGCGGCCACCGGGACGCGGAAGGTGATGACGATGAGGTCGGCGAGCACCGTGATCAGCGCGATCGCCGAGACGAGCAGGAACGACAGCGTGGGATCCTCCGGCATCGGGGCCACGCCCTGTCGGATCTGCTCTGCGGCGTCGCCCGCGAGCACGTCCCAGCGGGCGAACACGTCGAACGTCGGGATCACGAAGAGGAACGCCTGGGCCGGCGCGGTGAGCAGAGTGGCGGACCCGAGGCCGATGATGACCTGCCCGATCAGGGCGCCGAGGCCGCCGGTGCGAAGTGCCCGCATCAGGACGCCGACGCCAATGAGCACGGCGATCGTCAGCACCGACTGCAGCCGCCAGGTCTCCCCGGAGAAGATCCTCCCGAACGGCATCAACGGCAAGCACAGCAGCACAGCGAGAAGCAGGCTGGTGATGGCGTCCGGGCGGGAGCGGCGCCGCGCCGACGACGACTGGACTCGTCCGCGGGTCGGCATCTCATGCGTGTGGGCCGCGGCAGTCGGCGCAGGGGCCTCACGAACCGCCATGGGTCACCTCCGCTCCGATCGCACGCGCCCACGCCGCCCGCAGCGCTGGGGCGCCGGACTCGGCGACGACGCCGGTGCGCCATCCGCGGGCGGCGGCCCGCTCGATTCCCGAGACGGCGGGACCGACGGCCAGGAGCACGGGGAGGGACGAACGCGCAGCGACGCTCCCCGTGGAATCCACCGCCGCATCCACGCGGCCCGCCGTGAGGAGCACCACCGGCCCGAGCTCGGCGGCCATCGGCGAGACACGCGCCGCGGCGTGCACGCTCTGCAACCGGGCGAGCACGGCCAGAGCCGAGCGGATGCCGTCCTCGTCGGCGATGTCCGGGACGAGGGTCGTACCGGACGTGTCGGTCAGTGCCACCACGTATCCGTCGCGCACCAGCCGCACCACCACGGAGATTGCCCCGGCCAGCACGGTCTCGAGGTCAGCGGCCGCGGATCGTCCGCCCGTCTGGTGCGGGCGCACCCGATCGATGATCACGGTGGCCCGGGGCGTGCTCTCGAACTCCTCCTGGCGAACCATGAGCTCGTCACGATGAGCCGTCGCGCGCCAGTGGACGCGGCGGAGCGAGTCGCCGGGAACATAGGGGCGGGCGATCAGATTGTCGGCGCCCTCCACGGCACGCGGCGACAACGCCGAGTGCGCGCCGCCGCTCTCACCCGCCGCCTCGGACAGGGACGGCAGCTCGTGCACCTCGGGCCCGACCAGCACCGAGAAGGCTTCTCCCACCGTGGGCATACGCCGGGCGAGCCCGAGTGCGTCCACGAGCCCCACGCGCAGCGGCCCGACACTGTGGTCCCCGCGAGCCGTGCCGGTGAGTTCGTAGCGGATCGTCACGCGGTCGATGCGCTGGTCTGCCCGGGTCACGATGCCGTTCGCGCGGCCCGCGAGTCCGGTGGGCACACGCTCGCTCCAGCGCGTGAGACCCGCCGGTGCTGCACCCGGGGTCCACGTGGCCGCGACCTCGATCTTCTCGCCGACGGCGGACACGTCGGGGGAGACCCGGTGCTGCACCGCACCGGCTGCGCCTCCGAACCACACGACCACGAGGCAGCTCAGCACCAGGAGTGCGAGGACCACGCCGGCGAAGACCACGGCGTCGAGTCCGATGCGCAGACCGACCACCGTGATCACCAGCCCGGCGAGGAACAGCACCGTGCCGCGGGCGGTCAGTGGCCAGAGCGGACCGCGCATGTCAGCGGCGGCTCGCGATGGGCACCGCGACCCGGCGGGTGAGCCCGGAGAGCACCTCGTCGATGATCTCGTCATTGCTGGCGCGGCCGAGCGCGGTGCGCGTGGGAAGCAGACGGTGGGCGAACACGGGGGAGAGGAGGTCGGTGACATCGTCCGGCAGCACGAAGTCGCGGCCGTCCAGCGCCGCCCACACCTTCGCGGCACGCACGAGCTGCAGGGTGGCGCGCGGCGATGCGCCCAGGCGGAGATCGGGGTGTGTGCGGGTGGCCTGTGCCAGGCGCACCACATACTCCTCGATGAGCGGAGAGACATGGATTCCCCGCACGAAGCGGATCATCGCGGTGATCTCGGCGGCATCGGTGACGGGACGGAGATCCGCGAGAGGGTTGCCGGCGTCGCGCTGGCGGATCATCGCCTGCTCCGCCTGCGCGTCCGGGTAGCCCATCGACAGGCGCACCAGGAACCGGTCGCGCTGCGCCTCCGGAAGGGCGTAGGTGCCGTCCATCTCCAGCGGGTTCTGGGTCGCTACCACGATGAACGGGGCGGGGAGCGGGCGCGAGAGGCCGTCAACGGTAACCTGGCGCTCCTCCATCGCCTCCAGCAGGGCCGACTGGGTCTTCGGGGATGCACGGTTGATCTCATCGGCGATCACGACGTTCGCGAAGATCGCGCCCGGCTTGAACTCGAACTCCCTGGTGACCGGATTGAACACCGACACGCCCGTGACGTCGCCGGGAAGCAGATCCGGGGTGAACTGGATCCGTCGCACGTCCGCGTGCACGGATGCGGCCAGAGCGCGGGCGAGCATCGTCTTGCCGACCCCGGGCACGTCCTCGATGAGCAGATGGCCCTCTGCGAACAAGCAGACGAGGGCGGCGTCGATCGCGGAGCGCTTGCCGTCGATGACGCGTTCCACCGACTCCACGATCCGGCCGACCACCGCCGAAAAGCGATCCTGGTCGATCACAGCGCCGGTGTGGTCGGCTGCTGACGGCGCTGCCGGAGTGGTGCCCTGATCCATCGGAATCCTCTCGTCCGCGATACCCGCTCGCGCGGGTCCGAGCGGTGCCCTCGGGTGTGACAACACCGTCCGCGCACACTCTAACCGGGCCAGATGGTCAGAGGATGCGTGCGGACCTTGTTAGACTGTTCTCAGCTCTCCGCGCGGCGGTATCCAGGCCAACTCCCCCAGGACGGAAACGTAGCAAGGGTAACCAGGCTCTGCCGGGTGCGCGGAGAGTCTTTTCATGCCCGGGGCACTCGTGTCGCCGGGCATTCTTCGTACGCCCCGCGCATTCTCCCGCTACGGTGAGCCGGTGCGAGCCGGATTCGCGTGAGCGAAGACGAACCATGCGCAGCTGGCGGAATATCTCCAGCCCGCCCCGCCACCCGCCCGCCTAGGGTGGAAGCGTGGCGAAGAGCATCTACATCACGTCAGCCGAGGGGCACACCGGCAAGTCCGCGATCGCGCTGGGCGTGCTGGACCTTCTCACCCGCACGACGGCTCGCGTGGGGGTGTTCCGGCCGATCACGCGCTCACGCGAGGAGATCGACAGCGTCCTGGCGATGCTGCTCGAGCACGACGGCGTCGACCTGGACGCGGCGGCGGCCACCGGCGTGACCTACGACGAGGTGCGCGCGGATCCGGAAGCCGCCCTGTCGCAGATCGTCGAGCGGTTCAACGCGGTGAGGTCCCAGTGCGAGACGGTCGTGATCATCGGCAGCGACTACACGGATGTCGCGAGCCCCACCGAGCTCGGCTTCAACGCGCGCATCGCGGCGAACCTCGGCGCTCCGGTCCTCCTCGTGCTCGGCGGACGCGCCCAGCTGGGGCAGGGGGAGCAGCTGGGCACCACGACGGCGCGCACCGCCGCGGAGATCGCCGCCACCGCGGATATCGCGATGACGGAGCTCCGCCACAGCCGGGCCCAGCTGCTGGCGGCGATCGTGAACCGCGCCGATCCGACGCAGTCCGACGCCATCATCGACGCGGTCTCTGCGGCGATCGTCGCCGATGGTGCCGCACCCGGAACGCCCGTGTGGGCGATCCCTGAGGACCGTTCGCTGGTGGCCCCGTCCGTGCGCGGAATCATGCAGGCGGTGGACGGACGGCTCATCCAGGGGGATCCCGAGCTGATGACCCGCGAGGTGCTCTCGGTGGTCGTCGCCGGCATGTCGATGGTCAACGTGCTGCCACGGCTACAGCAGGACGCGATGGTGGTGATCGCCGCGGATCGCACCGACGTGCTGCTGGCGACGCTGCTGGCCAACGCCTCCGGGACGTTCCCCTCGGTGTCCGGCATCCTCCTCAACGGGCCGTTCCCGCTCCCGGAGGAGATCACCCGGCTCCTGGACGGCCTGTCCTCGTCGCTTCCCGTGATCGCGACGGACCTGGGAACCTACGACACGGCCTTGCGGGTCATGCGCACCCGAGGACGACTCGCCTCCGACTCGCGCCGACGCATCGACACGGCGCTGACCCTGTTCGACACGAGCGTCAACACCGACGTACTCGCCCAGGCCCTCGGCGTGGCGAGCACCGATGTGGTCACCCCGCTGATGTTCCAGTACGCGCTCGTGGAGCGGGCGCGCGCCGACCGACGGCACATCGTCCTCCCGGAGGGCGACGATGATCGCATCCTGCGCGCTGCAGCCACCCTTGAGGCACGAGGCGTCGCGGAGCTGACGATCCTCGGCGACGAGCAGGCGGTGCGTGCGCGCGCGGTGGAACTCGGCGTGGACCTCGGCGGCGCCCACATCCTCAGCCCCTTCGATCCCGAGCTCGTGAAGACCTTCGCCGCTGAGTACACGCGTCTGCGAGCGCACAAGGGCATGACGCTCGAACGAGCCGCCGACACCGTGACAGACGTGTCCTACTTCGGCACGATGATGGTGCACCTGGGGCTCGCGGACGGCATGGTCTCCGGCGCCGCGCACACCACCGCACACACGATCCGTCCGGCCTTCGAGATCATCAAGACCCGTCCGGGGACGTCCGTGGTCTCCAGCGTGTTCCTCATGGCTCTCGCGGACCGCGTCCTGGTCTACGGCGACTGCGCCGTGATCCCGGATCCCACGAGTGAGCAGCTCGCGGACATCGCGATCTCCTCGGCCGCCACCGCCACCCAGTTCGGCATCTCGCCACGTGTGGCGATGCTCTCCTACTCCACGGGGGAGTCCGGATCCGGCGCAGACGTCGACAAGGTGCGCGCGGCGACCGCCCTGGTTCGCGAACGCGCACCCGAACTGCTGGTCGAGGGTCCGATCCAGTACGACGCGGCGGCGGACGCTGCCGTCGCGGCCGCGAAGATGCCCGGATCCGAGGTGGCCGGACGCGCCACGGTGTTCATCTTCCCAGACCTCAATACCGGCAACAACACCTACAAGGCGGTGCAGCGCTCCGCGGGGGCGGTGGCGATGGGACCCGTGCTCCAGGGCCTCAACCGCCCGATCAACGACCTGTCCCGGGGCGCCCTCGTCGAGGACATCATCAACACGGTGGCCATCACGGCCATCCAGGCGCAGGGGGTCTGACGTGAGCGCAGTGCTGGTGATCAACAGCGGATCCAGCTCGTTCAAGTACGAGTTGCTGGAGATGGAGGGTGAGCGCGTTCTGGCGAGCGGTCTCGTCGAGCGCATCGGCGAGTCGAGTGGTGCGATCCATCACACCGTGCATGCGCCCGCCGGTGGCGTCCAGGTGGCGATGCACAAGGCCACGTACGACCGCGATGTCCGCATACCCGACCACACCACCGGGTTCGCCCTCATGCTGGAGGCCTTCGACGAGCACGGCCCGCAGCTGACGGACTCCCCGCCGATCGCCGTGGGACACAGGGTGGTCCATGGTGGGGCGCGATTCTTCGAGCCCACGCTCATCACGCCCCTGGTCGAGATCAACATCGACGATCTGTCCACGCTCGCACCCCTGCATAACCCGGGCGCGGTGGAGGGCATCATCGCCGCGAAGAAGGCTTTCGCCGATGTGCCGCACGTCGCGGTGTTCGACACCGCCTTCCACCAGACGCTGGAGCCGGCGGCCTTCACGTACGCCATCGACGCGGATGTGGCGCACCGCCACCGCATCCGCCGCTACGGATTCCACGGCACCAGCCACAAGTACGTGAGCGAAACGGCCGCGGCCTTCCTCGGCCGTGACAACGCCGAGCTCAAGCAGATCGTCTTCCACCTGGGAAACGGGGCCTCGGTCACGGCGATCGACGGCGGGCGCAGCGTCGACACATCGATGGGCTTCACCCCGCTGGAGGGCCTGGTGATGGGAACGCGCTCGGGCGACCTCGACCCGGCCGTGCTCTTCCAGCTGGCACGACGGGCCGAGATGAGCACGGACGAGCTGGATCGCCTGCTGAACAAGCAATCGGGACTGCTCGGCCTCGCGGGGGTCTCCGACATGCGTGACGTGCTCGAGGGGCGGGAACGCGGCGACGAGCGCGCCGCACTCGCCTTCGACGTCTACATCCATCGCCTCAAGCACTACCTCGGCGCCTATCTCGCGGTGCTTGGGGGAGTGGACGTGATCTCCTTCACCGCGGGCGTGGGGGAGAACGCGGCGGCGGTGCGCGCCGCGGCCCTCGCCGGAGCGGAGTGGGCGGGCATCGAACTGGATGCGCAACGCAACGCCACCCGCTCGGGCGGACCCCGCGTGATCTCCACCGACACGTCCCGCGTGACGGTGCTCGTGGTGCCCACGAATGAGGAGCTGGAGATCGCGCGCCAGACGCTGCAGGCCATCGCGGTCTGAGGCGCACACGACTGCCTCGTCGCGTGTGCCATGGAACGGTTCCACACCATACTCTGGGCCGAGTGCGCGCAGGGTGCGCGTGAACCCGTCCGATTCGGAGGAGCAGTGGCCGAACTGCCCACTGGTGCAGCTGTTGATCTGACCGCCTATGACGCTGTGCTGTTCGACCTCGACGGGGTGCTCACACCCACGGCCGAGGTGCACATGCACGCGTGGCAGAGCATGTTCGACACCCTCTTCGAGGAGTGGGACATCACGCCGCCGTACACGTCCGAGGACTACTTCCAGTACGTCGACGGCAAGAAGCGGTACGACGGCGTCGCCTCGCTGCTGCGTTCCCGTGACGTCGAAGTCCCGTGGGGCGATCCGTCCGACCCGGTGACCGCCGACACCGTGTGCGGCATCGGGAACCGCAAGAACGTGGTCTTCACGCGCGTTCTGCGCGAGGAGGGCATCACGCCGTACGCCGGGTCGCTCGCCCTCATCGACGCCCTGGTCGCTCGTGGAGTCCCGCTCGCGGTGGTCTCCAGCTCCAAGAACGCCGTCGAGGTCCTCGACGCGGCCGGCATCGCCGATCGTTTCACCGCCGTGGTGGACGGTGTGGTCGCCGAGCGCGACGGGCTGCCCTCCAAGCCGGCACCCGACGTCTTCCTGCGCGGTGCCGCCGACCTCGGAGTGGCTCCCTCTCGCGCCGTCGCGGTGGAGGACGCCATCAGCGGCGTCGAGTCCGCTGCAGCGGGCGGTTTCGCGCTCGTGATCGGCGTCGACCGCGGCGTGGGAGCGGACGCGCTGCGCGCCGCGGGTGCGCACGTCGTGGTCGGCGACCTGGCCGACCTCCTCCCCTGAACCTCATCCTTTCCTGCCCACCCGATCCCTCTCGTTCCTGAAAGCAGACATGCTCGATCGCGATCGCTTCCCCGTCGACCCCTGGCGTCTCGTTGAGAGCCGTGTGAGTGCGGACGACAAGGGCCTCACCGAGACCCTCTTCTCCGTCGGCAACGGCTACCTCGGCCTGCGCGGAAACCACCCGGAAGGACGTGACGCGCATGAGCACGGCACGTTCGTCAACGGCTTCCACGAGACCTGGCCCATCCGTCACGCCGAGCAGGCGTATGGCTTCGCCGAGGTCGGCCAGACCATCGTCAACGCCCCTGACGCGAAGATCATGCGCGTCTACGTCGACGACGAACCGCTGGTGCTGGAGACCTCGGAACTGCTGGAATACCGCCGCGAGCTCGACATGCAGGCCGGCGTACTGCGTCGGCACCTGCTCTGGCGCACGCCGTCGGGAAAGAAGGTGCGCGTCAACCTGGAGCGCCTGGTCTCCTTCACCGACCGCCACCTCACGCTGCAGCGGCTGTCCGTGAGCGTCGACACCGACGCGCCTGTCGCCATCAGCAGTCAGATCGTCAACCGCCAGGACGGCGAGGACGTCTTCGGTGGTGCAGCTCCGGCTCGCGGCCACGGCACCGCCAAGTTCGACCCGCGCAAGACCGAGCGCATCAGCAACCGCGTGCTGCAGCCGCAGGAGTTCTGGGAAGACGGCGACCGCTCCGCGCTGTCGTACCGGGTCACCAACTCCGGGATGACGCTCGCTGTCGTTGCCGATCACGAGATCGCCACAGCCAACGACTACAACACTCGCAGCCTCATCGAGGGTGACATCGCCAAGACGGTGTACCGGGTGCAGGCGCGCGCCGGTGTGCCCATCACGGTGACGAAGACCGTTGCATACCACTCCTCGGAGGTGGCCCCGGCTCGCGAGCTGGTGGATCGCGGCCGGCGGACCCTGGACCGGGTGCGCGCTGCCGGGGCGGACGCCGTCTTCGCCGCACAGCACGAGTTCCTCGACGCGTTCTGGAAGCGCTCCGATGTTCTGATCTCGGGCGATGACGCCGTCCAGCAGGCTGTGCGCTGGGATCTCTTCCAGCTGGCGCAGGCATCTGCGCGCGCCGACGCTCAGGGCGTTCCCGCGAAGGGGCTCACCGGCTCCGGATACAGCGGGCACTACTTCTGGGACACCGAGGTCTACGTCCTTCCGTTCCTCACCTACACGTCACCGGACTGGGCTCGCAACGCTCTGCGCATGCGCGCGATGATGCTCCCCGCCGCGCGCCGTCGCGCCGCGGCACTGAACGAGGCCGGCGCCCTGTTCCCGTGGCGCACCATCAACGGCGAGGAGGCCTCGGCCTACTACGCCGCCGGCACCGCGCAGTACCACATCAACGCCGACATCGCCTTCGCCGTGGCCAAGTACGTGCGCGCGACCGGCGACGTCGACTTCCTCCACCGCGAGGGATCCGACATCGTCGTGGAGACGGCGCGCATGTGGTCGACGCTCGGGTTCTGGCGCGAGAACGGTGATCACACCTTCCACATCCACGGTGTGACCGGGCCGGACGAGTACACCACGGTCGTCAACGACAACCTGTTCACGAACGTGATGGCCCGCTTCAACCTCGCCTACGCGGCCAGCGTCGTGCGGGACATGGCGGAGCACGCGCCGGAGGCGTATCGCGCGCTCGCTGATCGCGTCGGACTCGAATCCGGCGAGGCCGATGCCTGGCAGTCCGCCGCGGACGCCATGCACATCCCGTTCAACGAGCACCTGGGCATCCACCCGCAGGACGCGCTGTTCCTGGATCGCGAGGTGTGGGACCTCGACAACACGCCCGCTTCGCAGCGCCCGCTGCTGCTGCACTTCCACCCGCTGGTGATCTACCGCTTCCAGGTGCTGAAGCAGGCCGACGTCGTGCTGGCGCTGTTCCTGCAGGGGGACCAGTTCTCGGCGACGCAGAAGCTCGCGGACTTCGACTACTACGACCCGCTGACGACGGGGGACTCCACTCTCTCCGCCGTGGTGCAGTCGATCCTCGCGGCGGAGGTCGGCTATCGCGACCTGGCGATGGAGTATTTCCTGCACGCCCTCAACGTGGACCTCGCCGACCTGCACCACAACACGGCGGACGGCGCCCACATCGCGTCGGCCGGTGGCGTGTGGACCGCCCTGGTATCGGGCTTCGGCGGCATGCGCGACTACGACGGGAAGCTGTCGTTCGATCCGCGCCTGCCGGCGGCGTGGCCCGAGCTGGCCTTCCCGCTGGAGTGGCACGGATCACAGCTTCGCGTGTCGGTCACGGCGACCGAACTGCGAGTGAGCGTCGAATCCGGCGACGCGGTGGACTTCACCGTCCGCGGGGCTGCGCACTCCGCAGCGCCGGGGGCCGACGCCGTCGTGGCGCTGGCCGACCAGGGGCCGGTGTTGGAGGGCCGTCCGACGGTGAGCGACGTCGCGCGCGGGCGCCGCGAGGACGGCAGCTACATCACGGCGAGCATCCCCCCGACCGGAACCATCGACGTCGCCGCGGAGTAAGCGGAGATACGGCCAGGGGCGGACGGGGAGACCCGGTCCGCCCCTGGCCGTATCGCGCTCAGGCCCGCGACTTGCGATAGCCCGCTCGTACGGCATCGGCCTCGGTGCGGAAGCAGTCCTCTGGCTTGGTGGCGTTGTAGTAGCGTCCGCCGGGCATGTGGTAGATCCCGGAGTCAGCGTTGCCCTTGATCGGGGCCCATGAAGGGCATGAGGTCGCGCCCTTCGGCGGCGTGAAGCGGCCGGGGTAGTTCACCGCGGCGGTGGGTGTGGAAGACCGGGTGAGCGTGGGAAAGCCCGCCTGCGAGCCGGTCACGGAGACGGTGATCTTCTTGCCGTAGGCGCTCTCGGGAATGCGATACGTGGAGCCGGTGGCCCCGGCGATCTTCGAGCCGTTGGCGTACCACTGATAGGTGAACGTCGTTCCGCCGGCCCACCCACCGGTACGCGCCGTCAGAGTCTGTGCGACGGTGGCGCGGCCGCTGATGGTCGGCGCCGGTGCAGCGGCCACCCGGAGGGTCGCGGCGGAGACCGTGGTCACCGTCGTGTAGCCGGTCAGTGCGCCGGTGATGGCGACCGTGATCCGTTTGCCCGTATGTCCCGCCGCCAGTGTGAGCGTCGTCCCCGTCGCTCCCGGGATCGCGGTGCCATCGGCCTGCCACTGATACCGCAGGGAGGTCCCCTTCGTCCACGCTCCCGTGCTTGCGGTCAGGGCCGCACCGACCACGGCCGTGCCCGCGACCTTCGCGCTCGCGGTCGTGGGCAGCTTCGCGGTGGCTGATGACGACAGAGACGCCGTCGCGTGCCCGGGCTTGGTGCCGGTCACCGTGACGGTCAGTCGCTTGCCCGCTTCGGAGCTGGTGGCGGTGAACTTCGCCGATGTCGCCCCGGCGATGGGCCTGCCATCCGCCTTCCACTGATAGCTGAAGGAGGTGCCGCCGGTCCATCCGCCGACCCGGGCTGTGACGGCGGATCCGACGGCGGCCGTGCCGCCGATCGTGGGAACGGCCGCAGACATGACCCGCAGCGTCGAGGCGGACACCCGGGTGACCGGGGTGTGCCCGGCGAGCGACCCCGTCACCCGCACGGATATCGCCTTCCCGCTGTGGGTGGCGGTCAGCGGGAGGGTGGCGGATGTCGCTCCCGTCAGCTCGGCGCCATCCGCCAGCCACTGGAACGCGAAGCGGGTGCCGGTGCTCCACCCGGTCGCGCTCGCCGTCAGCGTCGTGCCGGCGACGGCCGATCCCGTGATGCGCGGGGTCGTGGTGGTGGGTATCGGTGCCGGAGCCGCGGCGGCGGTCGGCTCGATGGCGGGGGAGAGCCTACCGGGTGTGGGGGTCGGCGAGGCTGTCGGGGTCGGCGAGGCTGTGAGGGTCGGCGATGGTGTGGATGTGGCGGTCGTTGTGGCTGTCTCAGGTGTGGGTGTGGGGGTGGGCACCGGAATCGGCGACCCGGCGCGCGGAGGTGCCGGCGGCACGCTTTCCGGAATCGACGGCGCAGACGTCGCGCTCACGAGCGAGCGCGGTTCGTCCGTGGGCTGCGGGCCCGGGGCGGACGACGGAGCCGAGTCCGGCACTGGGGCGGCCAACGCGGCGGGAGCGGGGGACAAGAGGGCAGCCACCACGAGGGCGGCGACCACGGAGGCCTGGGGGAGGTGAGAAGGACGACGCACGGTTGTCGGGCTGCTTTCGATCGCCGGTGGGGTGGCGGCGCTCCGGGGTGCCGCTCATTTTGTGAGAAGCCTCTCATAATGTGCGTCATGCAGGCGAGCGGTGCAGGTCGGCCCGCCGAACTCAATGTCGGTGCCCTCCCGTAGGCTGGAGGGGTGACCACAGCCCTCTACCGCCGCTACCGTCCGGAGACGTTCGCCGAGATGATCGGGCAGTCGCAGGTCACCGATCCGCTGATGACTGCACTGCGCGCCGATCGTATCGGGCACGCCTACCTGTTCTCGGGCCCGCGTGGGTGCGGAAAGACCACGTCAGCGCGCATTCTTGCGCGCTGCCTCAACTGTGCGGCCGGTCCCACGGACACCCCGTGCGGAACGTGCGACAGCTGCGTGGAACTGTCCCGGAGCGGCGGCGGATCCCTCGACGTGGTCGAGATCGACGCGGCCAGCCACAACGGCGTCGACGACGCGCGTGACCTGCGCGAGCGTGCCGTGTTCGCTCCCGCCCGCGACCGCTTCAAGATCTTCATCCTCGATGAGGCGCACATGGTCACGCAGCAGGGCTTCAACGCCATGCTGAAGCTGGTGGAGGAGCCTCCGCCCCATGTGAAGTTCATCTTCGCCACCACGGAACCGGAGAAGGTGCTCGGCACCATCCGCTCCCGCACGCACCACTATCCGTTCCGCCTGGTGCCCCCGGCGGCGATGCTCGACTACGTCGGCACCCTGTGCGCGCAAGAGGGCGTGTCCGTGGAGCCCGGTGTGCTGCCGCTGGTGGTCCGTGCCGGCGGCGGATCACCACGGGACACCCTGTCGTTGCTCGACCAGCTCATCGCAGGATCCGAGAACGACAACGTGTCCTATGAGCGGGCCGTCGCCCTTCTCGGATACACGCACAGCGAGCTGCTAGATGCCGTGGTTGACGCCTTCGCCGCAGACGACGCCGCAGCAGCCTTCGCCGCGGTGGACCGCGTGGTCCAGACCGGCCAGGACCCGCGCCGTTTCGTGGATGATCTCCTGGAGCGACTCCGCGACCTCATCATCATCGCGGCGGCGGGTGCCGGAGCCACCGCCGTGCTTCGCGGGGTGCCCGCGGACGAACTGGAGCACATGGCCCGGCAGGCGGCCGCCACCGGCGGAGCCCGCCTGTCGCGAACGGCAGACCTCGTCTCCGCAGCGCTGGATGACATGACCGGCGCCACCTCGCCACGCTTGCATCTGGAGCTCCTCGTGGCCCGCGTGCTCGCCGGCACAGGTGCCATCGACGGGGCGGTTCCCGTGGCGCCGGGCGCACTCGCAGCAGGCGCTGCGGCAGGTGCGCCTGCGGCAGATGCACCGACCGCAGGCGCACGTGCGGCGGCGAACGGCTCAGCTCCCGTGACCTCCGCACCGGCGTCAGGTGGTTCCGTGACCTCCGCACCGGCGTCAGGTGGTTCCGTGGGGGCTGCACCCGCGGCGGCTGCGGCTGCGGCGGGGGCACCCGGGGGTGCTGCGCCGAGTGCAGCGCCCGGCTCTCCCGCCCCCACAGGGGCCGCGTCCACGTCCGTCCCCTCCGACGCGACGCCCGCGCAGGGAGGTCCGGAGGCCGTGACGGCGCCCACCGCTGGGGAGTCCGTCCCGGTCGAGACCGCCGAAGGTGACCACTCAGCAGGCGACGACGTCCGCGCTGCTTCGGCCGATGTCTTGGACGCCAGCTCTGCCGGTACATCCGGCGCCGGACCGGCGGATGCCGCGATGGAGGAGCCGTCGGACGCGATCGACGACGAGGGCGCCCCGGGCGATACACCGATGTTCGCGGTGGAGGAGGCTCCGGCAGCTGAACCCGATGCAACCGAGGATCCGGCGACGCCGGTATCGCCCGAGCGGCCGGGTGCCGCCACGGCCCCTGACGCCACGGCGGCCGCTGAGGCCGAGGACCGGACGGACGTCTCCGTGACCGCTGACGTCGAGACCCCGACGGATGTCTCGTCTCCGGCTGATGTGTCGCCCACCGCCGATGCGGCACGGCCCGAATCCGCTCCGGCGGCCGCGCCCGTCACGACGGACTCCGTTCTCGCGTCGGCCGTCTCGTCCGAAACCGCCGATGCACCGGCTGCGCCGGCTGCGGGAGCCCGGACTGCTGGCGCCGCCCCGTCGGATGCGACTGCCCCGTCGGATGCGACTGCCCTGTCGGGTACGGCTGCCCCATCGGGTACGGCTGCACCGTTGGATACGACTGCCCTGTCGGGTACGGCTGCCCCATCGGGTACGGCTGCCCCATCGGATGCGTCCGCGCCGACCGCTGCTGCCGATGCGTCGGCCGAAGCGGACGCGCCGATCACCGCCCAGCGTATGAAGGATGTCTGGCCCGAGGTGCTCCAGCGCCTGGAGGCGATCAATCGCGCGTCGTGGCTGGTGGCCAGCGATGCCCGCGTGCTGGCGTTCGAGGGTGATGTCCTCACCCTGGGCTTCCAGAGCCAGGCAGATGTTGCCGCCTTCAAGAAGCTGAACGCCGGCGCGGGCCCGAGCGAGGATCTCCGGGCCGCGATCATCGACGTGCTCGGCGTGCGGGTGAAGTACCTCGCGCGCCACGACCGCGCCGCGGCGCCCCTTCCGGGCGCTCCGGAAGCTCCGGGACCCGGATGGCGGACCGATGCGCCTGCACCCTCGATGCCCGCTGATGACGGCTGGTACCCGTCTGATGAGGCGCCGCCCGAGGAGGACGAAGCACCGGAAGACAGCGGACGACGCCCCGCACCTCGTTCCCCGCAGGGGTCGAACGCGGGCGCTCCGACCGCGGCGTCGTCGGCTGGGCGCGCCCCGCGGTCGGCCCCCGCCGCCGCTGCGCCGGTCACGGACTGGGCCGTGGCCGCGATCCCGGGTGGTTCCACGCCCCTCTCCGTCGCCGCCCCGGCGGAACCGGCGCCGGCGAGCCCGGAACCGGAGCCCGACCCCGAACCTGACCCTGTCGAGGCCGAGCAACGACCCACCGTCTCGTCTCGCTCCATTGACATCGGTGACGGCCGCCAGCGCTACGGCGAAGCGGTCGTGCGACAGGTGCTCGGCGCCACCTTCGTCCGTGAGGAACCCTACGAGCCGCCCACGAGGTTCGCCTGATGTACGACGGAATCGTTCAAGAGCTGATCGACGAGTTCGGCCGCCTGCCCGGAATCGGGCCCAAGTCCGCGCAGCGGATCACCTTCCACATCCTGCAGACGCCGAGCTTCGACGTGTCCCGGTTGTCCGCACTCCTCGTCGACATCCGGGAGAAGGTGCGCTTCTGCGAGGTGTGCGGCAACGTCTCGGAGCAGGAGCGATGCGCTATCTGCCGGGACCCGCGCCGCGACCCGAGCCTCATCTGCGTCGTGGAGGATGCGAAGGACGTCGCTGCCATCGAGCGCACCCGCGAATACCGCGGCCTCTACCAGGTGCTCGGCGGCGCGATCAGCCCGATCGCCGGTGTCGGCCCGGATGATCTGCGCATCTCCCAATTGCTGTCCCGCCTTGCTGACGGCACCGTGCAGGAGGTGATCATCGCCACCAACCCCAACTTGGAGGGCGAGGCCACCGCGGCCTACCTCAGCCGTCTGCTCACCACGATGCAGATCTCGGTCACCCGGCTCGCTTCGGGTCTTCCCGTGGGCGGCGATCTGGAGTACGCGGACGAGGTCACCCTCGGTCGGGCCTTCGAGGGGCGCCGTGCCGTCTGACGGCGCCGTCGCGCCGTCGAGGAGCGCGCGCCCATGACCGGGTTCACCCGCCGAGGTTGGCTGCTGTTCGCCGCGATGGGGCTGCTCTGGGGCATCCCGTACCTGCTCATCAAGATCGCCGTCGACTCGTTCTCACCGCCCGCGATCGTTGCGGGACGCACGCTCATCGGTGCGCTCCTGCTGTTGCCGTTCGCGATCCGTTCCGGGGCGTTGAAGCAGGCGGCGAAGAAGTGGCCCTGGGTGCTGGCGTTCGGTCTGATCGAGATGGCGGGCCCCTTCCTCCTGCTCGGCCATGCGGAACAGTCGCTGCCCTCGGGGCTCACCGGACTGCTCGTGGCCACCGTGCCGCTGTTCGCAACACTCATCGCCCTCGGCGGCGGCGACCGAGCGGCACTTCGCCCGGTGCGCATCCTCGGTCTCCTCCTCGGTCTCGGCGGCGTCGCGCTCATCGTGCTCGGTCCGGGGGTCGGGGTGACGGACGGGGCGCTCTTCGCGGTGGGCGAGGTGCTCCTCGTGGCGCTGCTCTACGCGATCGCCCCGTTCATCGTGGCGCGCAAGCTCGCCGATGTCCCCTCGATGGGCTCCATCTGCCTGGCTCTGCTCATCGTGGGCATCGGGTACCTGCCCGCTGCGATCCTCACGACACACACCGTCCCGACCGCGCCAAGCATCGTCAGCTTGGTCCTGCTCGGCGTACTGTGCACGGCGGTCGCCTTCCTGGTCTTCTTCGCGCTCATCGCCCAGGTCGGGCCCGTGAACGCGCCGCTGTTCACCTACATCAACCCGATCGTGGCGCTGGTGCTCGGCGTCATCATCATGGGGGAGCACCTGGGCCCCGGCCTTCTCATCGGAGCACCGATCGTCCTCGTCGGCTGCTGGCTGGCCGCCACCGGCGGGCGTCTGCGCCCACGCCCGGTGACCCCCGAACCGGAAGACGCTACGCTCACGCCATGAAGCACAGCAGACATCTGGGCTCGCTCGCGTTTTGCGAGGACGGGGACGAATCCGTCGTGGACGCCGCCGTCGTCGTCGCTGAGCGCCCCGCGCCGGCGACTCTCGTGGTGGCAGATCCGGCCGCCTTCGACGAGGACGCCGTGGAGCGTCTGGATGACGTCCTCGATCGGCTGGACCTGCACGACGCCGGGGCGCGCGAGCGCATCGCCGCAGATCTCGGTGACGAGGGCACCGCGGCCGCCGGTTACTGGCGCTTCTTCCACGAGGAGGTGGAGGGGTGGCAGGACCGTACCCCCGGTGACTTCCTCGACGCCCTGGTCGTGATCCGCGTCGGCATCTTCCCGGACGGTGCCTGGGCGACGGATTCGACGCTCAGCATCGACTACGGCATCGAGGACCCGGAGACGGATCAGCTGCTGGTCGCGCGCTTCCCCGACGGCCGCACGCCGGTGATCAGCTGGGAGAGCTGACCGCGCGCTCTGCGTGACGAGAGGGCGTCACATGGCAGAAGCGGCATGCAACGCCTCGTAAACTGGTGATTCGGTGAGCAGATCGCTCAACATTCACAGGAGTTGCCCCATGGCGTTGATCGTGCAGAAGTACGGCGGATCCTCGGTCGCCGACGCGGAGAGCATCAAGCGGGTGGCCAAGCGGATCGTGGACACGCGTCGTGCCGGACACGATGTCGTGGTCGCCGTCAGCGCGATGGGCGACACCACCGATGAGCTCCTCGACCTCGCGAACGCTGTGGCCCCCATCGCCGCTCCGCGCGAACTCGACATGCTGCTGAGTTCGGGTGAGCGGATTTCGATGGCCCTGCTCGCCATGGCGATCCACTCGATGGGCTTCGAGGCACGTTCCTTCACGGGTAGCCAGGCTGGAATGATCACCGACGCCCACCACGGCGCCGCACGCATCGTCGACGTCACACCCGTGCGCCTGCGCGAGGCTCTGGACGAGGGCGCCATCGTCATCGTCGCCGGGTTCCAGGGCTTCAATCGCGACACCCGTGACATCACCACGCTGGGTCGCGGCGGATCCGACACCACCGCCGTCGCACTCGCCGCGGCGCTCGACGCCGATGTGTGCGAGATCTACAGTGACGTGGACGGCATCTTCACCGCCGACCCGCGTGTGGTCCCGCACGCCCGCAAGCTCGACACCGTCTCCAGCGAGGAGATGCTGGAGCTTGCCGCGAACGGCGCCAAGGTGCTGTACATCCGCGCCGTCGAGTATGCGCGCCGTCACGGCGTGCTGATCCACGCCCGATCCTCGTTCTCCTCGAACGAGGGAACCTACGTTCTTGGCGAGGGCATGAAGAGCCCGCGCGCTGCTGAGGGAGATGCAATGGAAGAGCCCGTCGTCGCCGGTGTCGCCACCGATCTGAGCCAGGCCAAGGTCACCGTGGTCGGTGTTCCCGACGTGCCAGGTAAGGCCGCTGATATCTTCACCATCGTCGCCAAGTCCGGCGCCAACGTCGACATGATCGTGCAGAACGTGTCGGCGGCCAGCACCGGTCGCACCGACATCTCGTTCACGCTTCCCAAGGCCGACGCGGCCACCGCGATCCGCGCGCTGCAGGGCGAGAAGGACGCTGTGGGCTTCGAGAACCTGCTGCACGACGACCAGATCGGCAAGCTCTCCGTGGTGGGGGCGGGCATGCGCGTCCACTCGGGCGTCTCTGCGACGCTCTTCGAGGCGTTGAGCAAGGCAGGCGTCAACATCGAGATGATCTCCACCAGCGAGATCCGCATCTCGGTGGTGCTGCGCGCCTCCGACATCGCCTCGGCCGCCGCAGCGGTGCACACGGCCTACGGACTGGACGCCGACGGCGAGGCCACGGTCTACGCCGGCACCGGTCGCTGACGACACCGTTCCCGAAGGTCCGGGCCCTGTGCGGGCTCGGACCTTCGTCGTTCACCGTTCCATGAATTGACATGGAACGGCGGGTCACTTTAGCTTCCCCAGCACCGACCGGCGACGGGCCGGTCTCGGAGGAGGAGGCAAAGATGCCGAACCGTTTTCCGCGGGTGATCGCGACGCTCGTCGCGACGACCGCCCTGGCGCTGGGGCTCAGCGTCGCAGCGCCCGCGACAGCGGCGCCGTTCGTCGGCGCCGTGCGCTCGTTCGACGGCGAGACCGTCGGCGCAGCGCCGACCGGCTGCACGGTCGTGGGGGACGTGACCGTTCAGCCCGCGGCCCTCGCCGGTGCGCCGGCGAGCAATCGCGCGGTGCGCCTGACCGACGTCAGCGCGTCCGTGCACACCCGGATGACCTGCACGCACGCGGCGTCGGCGCAGAAGTCCGTGACCTTCCGGCTGCTCGCGGCGCAGATGGACACGGGGGCCATCGTCTCTCTCGGCACCTCCGCCACCGATGCCCTCGGCATCTGGCGGTTCTTCCTCACCCGCTCTGGTGGTGACGTGATCGTCAAGGCCTACAACGGCTCAGCCTGGGTGACCCTGGGTACCGCTCCCGGTGTCGATCCGACGTCGCGCTGGATCGAGGTGCGACTGGACGCGACCACCGCGAAGGCGACCATCGAGGTGGATCGGGTGCGATTCCCCACGACCGTTCGCGCGAGCAGCGGCACGACGATGGGTGCGCTCATGATCGGATCCGAGGGCACCGCCCCGGTCGGGCTCAAGCTGTACGTCGACGACCTCGGTATCGCAGAGACGATCCCGGCGTTCCGCACGACGGTGGCAGCGACCGCTCCCGCCGGCTCCGCAATCCGGTTCCCCGGAGCCGTGAAGCTCGCCGACGGCACCGTGCTGGCGTCGTACTACGAAGCTCCCGCCCACGCCGGCACGAACGGCGTGATCAAGCTGGTGCGCAGCACGGACAGCGGGACGACCTGGTCTGCGCCGGCCGTGGTGATCGATCCGCCGTACGATCCGCGTGATCCGAAGCTGGCGGTCCTGACCGATGGCACGCTCCTGCTCACGTACTTCTACACGCAGTGGGGCTCGCCGAACGTCCTCCACGGCACCTACGTGATGCGCAGCACCGACGGGGGAACCACCTGGTCCACACCCACGCAGGTGTCCACGCAGATGAGCTGCGCCTGTGGTCCGGTGACGGGCGGATACCCGCTCGGATGGGCGGCCAACCACGGCCCGATCGTCGAGCTCTCCTCGGGCGACCTGCTAATCCCGCTCTACGGAACGCTGCCGGGCGATGCGCGCCAGCGAGCCACCGTCGTGCGCAGCACCGACGGCGGGCTGACCTGGGACGCGGCGAACGAGGTGACCCTCGCGGTCGGCTCGGTGTCGTTCCAGGAACCGAACCTCTCGGTGCTGCCCTCCGGGGAGATCGTCGCCCTCATCCGGTCGACCTCGAGCCCGGTGCGGGCGTACCTCTCGCGTTCGTTCGACGACGGAGTCACCTGGTCGGCGGCCACGATCACCGATATCCCGGCGGAGTCGCACTCGCAGACGGTGCTCGCCGACGGCAGCGTGCTGCTGACCTACGGCAACCCGGCGCGAACCGGGCGCCCCACCGAAGGTGTGATCATCGCGAATCCGTCGGCGAGCTGGAACGGTCTCGCCGTGCGCTCGACGCTGGTGTACGACGCGGGCAACGGCGATCAGGCGAATCCGTCGAACGTCGAGCTCGCACCGGGCACGTTCCTCACGATGAGCTACGACGTGGTGGCGCGTACGCTCTCGGCGGTGTTCACCCAGCGCTCGGACTACGCGGGCTGACCGTCGCGGCAGGAACCGAAACCCCGGGCGATGCCCGGGGTTTCGGCGTTTCTCGGGTGATCTGCACGAAATGCTTGACATGAAACGCTGCTCCACGTCAGGGTTCATGACATGGAACAGAATTCCACGTCGTATCACTCGCAGGGGCTCTCCCGCGGTCTGGCGGCGCTTCGCGCGCTCGGCGCAGAGCAGCACCCCATGCCGCTGGCCGCGCTCGCTCGCGCGATCGACCTGCCCAAGCCCACGCTCCTTCGCCTCCTGGCCGTCATGGAGCGCGAGGGCTTCGTGATGCGCGTCGGACAGCCGCCCGCCTACGCCCTCGGACCGAGCCTGTATGAGCTCACCGAGTCGCTGGCTCCCGTGGAGATCGCGGAGATCGCCGCGCCGGTGATGAAGGCGCTGGCCGATGACCTCGGCTTCACCTCCAACCTCGGCATCCTGCAGGGGCGGGCCGTCCTGCACCTCGCGGTCGAGGAGCCTGCCCGCGCGCTGCGCATCGCCGCCGGGGGATTCCTCGACCACACCTACTGCACCGGCCTCGGCAAGATGCTGCTGTCGGTGCTCGACGCGCGAGAGGTGGACGATCACGTTCCCACTCGCGCGCCGTACGAGAGTTTCACCGACCACACCATCACGACCCGCGAACAGCTCGATGCCGAGCTGGAGCGCATCCGCGTCCGGGGCGTGAGCATCGACGACCAGGAGCGCAACCGCGGCGTGCGGTGCATGGCGATCCTGGTTCCGGCGGAGGGCGAGACGGCGATCTCGCTCAGCGTGTCGGGACCTGCCGGTGAGCTCTCGGCCGATGACGAAGAGCTGGTCCACCGCGCGCTCACCGAAGCGGCCGCGGCGGTGGCGGCGCTTCCCCGTCTCGGCGCCGCAATGCAGAACGTCCGACGCAGATTGGCCATCGCATGATCATCGACATCCACACCCACTGCCACCTTCCGGAGCACTGGGGGACCGAGCACGAGGAGCACTGGGAGGGCGCGTACGGCGAGCCCTATCCGGTGGTCACCCCGCAGAGCTTCGACGAGGCGATGGCGGGAGTGGACGTGGCGGTCACCTTCGGCATGGCGGCGAGCCAGGCCGGTGTGCGCACACCGAACTCCTTCGTGGCGGACTTCGTCGCGTCTGTCACGACGCCCACCATCGGCTTCGCCGCCATCGATCCGTCGGATCCGGACTGGCGTGATCAGCTGGACGAGGCGGTGGAGCTGGGGCTGCAGGGCGTGAAGCTCTACCCGGTCCTCGCACTGTTCGATCCGCTGTCCCCCGAGTTCGACGACTTCTATCGCACGATGATCCGTCACGGTCTGGTGGTGCTGTGGCACATGGGTGCAACGCCGAGCCCGATCGGCAGCCTCGCCGTCAGCCAGCCCCTCGTGGTCGACGAGGTCGCGCGACGCCACCCGGATCTGGTGCAGGTCATGGCGCACATGGGGCATCCGTGGCAGCGCGACACCAACGTGGTGCTCCGTAAGAACTCCCGTGTGTTCGCCGACGTGTCCGGCGTCCCCTCGCGGCCCATGGACGCGTACCTGGCGCTCGTACACGCCCAGGAGTGGGGGACCGTGGACAAGCTTCTCTTCGGATCCGACTATCCGCTGTGGACGCCGGAGGATGCGATCTCCCGGCTGCAGGGCATCGCAGGGTTCCGGGCGGGAGATCTGCCGTTCGTGCACGAGGAGACCATCGACGAGATCGTGCACCGCGACACCCTCGCGCTGCTCGGACTGACCGTGAAGGAGCGATCATGACGACCATCGATGCGAGGAGCATGGCGGCGCGGGCCGCGGAGATCATCCCGGGCGGCGTGAACTCCGCCACGCGAGCCATCGGAGCGCCCTGGGTGTTCCGCTCGGCGCACGGCGCGACCGTGACGGACGCGAACGGCACTGACTACATTGACTACCACGCGGCGTTCGGCGCGATCCTGCTCGGGCACGGTGACGAGCGCGTCACCACCGCTGTCGAGGACGCCTCGCGCCGCCTCGGACTCGTGGGGCTCGGCATCACAGAACTGGAGCTCCAGCTCGCGGAGCTGATCGTTGCGGCCATTCCGTCCGCGGAGATGACGATCACCACCATGAGCGGCTCCGAGTCGGTGCTGCAGGCGGTGCGCCTGGCTCGCGGGGCCACCGGGCGCAGCCGGATCGTCAAGTTCCAGGGCTGCTTCCACGGGTCGTTCGACGCGGTCGCCCGCAACGTCATCTCGACGCCGGCGCGCGCCTACGGCTGGGACCCGAACTCCTCAGGAATTCTGGATGATGCGCTGCAGAACACGCTGATCGCGGAGTTCAACGATCTCGACTCGGTGCGTGAGCTGTTCTCCCGTCACGGCGACGAGATCGCCGCGGTGATCCTGGAACCCGTCCCGCACAATGTGGGAGCGCTGCTGCCGGAGCAGAAGTTCCTGGAGGGACTGCGGGAGATCACCCGCGAGCACGGCTCGCTCCTCATCTTCGACGAGGTCATCACCGGCTTTCGTCACGCACTCGGCGGGTACCAGGAACTGTGCGGCGTGACCCCGGATCTCACCACCTTCGGCAAGGCGATGGGCAACGGCTTCGCGGTTGCGGGTATGGCGGGCTCGCGCGAGGTGATGAGCAACTTCACCCCGGCGGGGGGATCGGTCATGCTCGCCGGCACGTTCAACGGCAATGCGGCATCGATGGCGGCGGCGATCGCGACCATCGGCGTGCTCTCCGACCCGGACGTCGACTTCTACGGACACGTGCGGGCGCTGGGCGATCGGATGCGGGCCGGGATGCGTCAGATCACGTCGGACCTCGGCATCCCCGCCGTGGTGACCGGACTCGGCTCGGTGTTCGTCACGTACTTCCTGGAGGGGGAGGTGCGCGGCTACCGCGACCTCATGCGCAATGACGACCACGCCTACGCGGAGTTCCACCGGCGCATGACCGGTGCGGGATCGCTGATGTACCCGATGGCCCTCAAGCGCAACCACATCTCGCTGGCGCACACGGAAGCCGATATCGACCGCACGCTGGAGAGCGCAGCCAGCGTGCTGGCGGCGATGCAGCGCGACGGCGAGTTCGGCCGCGGAAGCGAGCGGTAGATGCCCGCGAAGCGCAGAACCGCACTGTTGTCGGGCACCGTGGTCGACGGCTCCGGCGACGCGCCCTTCGTCGGTGACGTGATCGTCGCCGACGGCCGGATCGAGGCGGTCATCCCGCTCTCCTCGCGTCCCGCGACCGGGTACGACGCGGAAGCCGTCGACGCGGCCGGGTTCGTCGTCGCACCGGGCTTCGTGGACATCCACTGTCATTCCGACCTCACGCGCCTCACCTATCCCGATGCCGAGAGCCGGATCACCCAGGGCATCACCACGGAGGTCATCGGAAACTGTGGCATGTCCGCTGCGCCGACCGGTGGCGATGCCGCGGGGCTGGCGGAAGTCATCGCGACCATCGATGTCACTCCCGACCAGGCCCGGCCGTGGGCGAGCGTCGCGGAGTGGCTGGCGGTGCTGGATTCCTCGCCCAGCGCGGCGAACGTGGCCGCACTGGTCGGACACGGCTCCGCCCGCCACGCCGCAGCCCCCGGGCGTGGCACGCAGCTGACCCCAGCAGAGCTGACGGCACTGGTCGCCGAGGTCGACGCAGCACTGGATGCGGGCTGCGTCGGCGTGAGCCTCGGACTCATGTACGCGCCCGGTGAATCCGCCGCGCGGGACGAGCTCTCCGCGGTCGCGGACGTCGTGGCCCGGCGCGACAGTCTGCTGGCTGCCCATCTGCGCGACTATGACGCCCGGGCACTGGACGACTCGATCGCGGAGCTCACAGCCATCGCCGGTGATGCCCGGGTGCAGGTGTCGCACCTGCGGGCGACGCACGCGGACGGACGCTTCGCCGAGACCCTCGCGGGTCTCGAGCGGCTGCGTGAGGGCCAGGACCTCGCCGCGGACTGCTATCCCTACACCGCCGGTCACACCACGCTGCTCCAGCTCCTGCCCTCCGAGGTCCGCGCAGCCGGCCCCGCTGCAGCGCTCACGCTCGGCCCCGAGACGCTGGCGCAGCTGCTGCGGGAAGCCGGATGGGAGGCAGATCAGATCATCGTGATGAAGGCCGCCGCCACCCCCGGAGCCGTCGGCATGAGCCCCGCCGCGCATCCTGATCCCTGGGGCTGGCTCGCACACACGCTCGTCGCGAACGACGCACTCGTCGATGTCGCCGTGGAGAGCGGTTCGGCCGCGGACGTGGACCTGGCGCTGCAGACTGGGTGGGTCACGATCGGCTCGGATGGCACGGCGCTGTCCGCCGGGCACCGGACATCGGCACCGCACCCGCGTTCGTGGGGGACCTTTCCCGCGGCCTTCCGCCGCATGCGCGCCCTCGGCGTGACGCTGCCGTCCGCCGTGCGGCGGATGAGCGTGGCCTCAGCGGAGCGCATCGGCGTGCCGAGCGGACTGCGGGCAGGACTGCCCGCCGACATCGTCGTGTTCTCCGAGGAGGAGCTGGACTCCCGCGCCACGTTCGCGGCTCCGGCACAACCCTCGGCCGGCATCCGCGACGTCTTTGTGAACGGCATCGCCGTGCGCCGCAACGGCGCAGCGACGGGAGCGCGGCCCGGGCGGCTGCGCAGGAAGGAGCACGCGCTGTGAACGACTCACGAGCGCTGGGAGTCGCCATCGTCGGCGTCGGCGGTATCGCCGCCTCCCATATGGCGGCTCTGCGTGCGATGACGACCGCACGCCTGGTCTGCGTGCAGGACATGGACCGCGCCCGCGCCGGCGCGGTGGCCGTCGAACAGGGCTGCGCGGTCGAAGACCAGCTGGCCGACGTGCTCGCCCGCGAAGACGTGGACGCGGTCATCGTGTGCACCCCCAACCTCACGCATCAGAGCATCGGCACCGCCGTCCTGGAATCCGGCCGGCACCTGCTCATGGAGAAGCCGCTGGCGATGACGGTCGACGCCGCCCGCCAGCTCGCCGTGCTCGCGGAGGAGCGAGAGCTGGTGCTGGCCGTCGGGCACAGCCACCGATTCTCCGCACAGAGCAGGGCCGTGCACGACGTGGTCGCCTCCGGCGAGATCGGCGCGCCGCGGTTCGCGCGCATCGTGATGAACGGCGGCTGGATCTGGCCGGGATGGCAGGCCTGGGTGCTGAATCCGGCGGTCTCAGGAGGTCACTCCCTGCACAACGGCGTGCACCTCACGGATCTCGCCGCCTGGTGGATGGGCGAGCAGCCCGACACCGTGTTCGCCCGGGGGCAGGCGGTCACCAGCCGCGCCCTCGACATCGCCGACTACCTCGTGATTGAGCTGGGCTTTCCCAGCGGGGCAAGTGCGGTGTGTGAGGTGAGCCGTGGCGAACGGCCCCGGAAGGCGTCGTACCTCGAGTTCACCGTCGTCGGCACCGAGGGCGTGGTCACCCGCAGCTGGGATGCCGACGGCATCCGGGCGTGGCAGGAGGAGGGACTGTCGATGTGGGCGCCGGATGGCGCAGCCGGCGACGTGTTCGTCACGGAACTGGAATCGTTCACCGCGGCGATCCGCGGGGAATCCGCCGTGGTTCCGCCGGTTGCTGACGCCGTGGATGCCGTGCGGGTCGCGGCCGCGGCGGAGGAGTCGTTGCACACGGGCCGCCTGGTCCGGCGGGAAGGAGCACGCTGATGGCTGGGGTACCGGTACTGCTGGCGGGCACCGCCGGGGTGGGACGTCAGGACCACCAGTCGTCGATGTGGGCTCCGGCGCTCGCCGCTGCCGGGCTCATGCCCGCCGGCGTGTGGTCGCCCGGTGACGATGATGCTGAGAGGGAGCGCGCGGCGAGACTGGCGAGCATGCTGAACGTGCCCTTCGAGCAGGGGGATCTCCCTGACCTCGCTGCGGGCACCGCGATCGTGGCGTGCCTGCGCGGAGAGAGCCGACGACGTCTGCTCGCCGCAGCCGGCCCGGAGGTCGCCGTGCTCGTGGACAAGCCGACCCTGGATAGCACCACCGAGATCGCCGCCCAGCTCGGCAGCGCTTCGACCTCGCGGCTGCTGTCTGGCCATCATCTTGCCGCGCACCCGTCCTTCGTTCGCGCGGCCGCTGCTGTCCGCGACGGTGAGGTCGGCCTGCTGCGCGCCGTGATGATCGATCTCGTCGTGGCTGAGGGTGATGGCCCCAGTCCCGAGGGTGATCTGCGCAACATCGGCGCCCACGTCGTCGATCTCATGCTGCGACTGACGGGGCCGGCCGTCACCACGCTCGCGACTTCGGCGCTCGCCGCCGATGCCGTCACCTTCCTCGGCCAGACCGAGCGGGACGTGGTGCTCTCCGGCCACGTTTCGCGGACGGCGTCGGGCGAGGGAACCCTGCTGGCGCGGATGCGGGTGGTGGGCACCCACGGACACATCGACGTCGACCTCGCCCGCCCGGCGCTGCAGGTACGCACCGCCACCACCAGCCGGTTCGCGGGATACGGCACCGGATCGGTCGTGGCGCGACTGCGGGAGCTGCGGCGGGTGAGCGACGGGGCGCGCCCCGGCGAGAGCGCCGCCTCCTGGCTCGCCGTGTCGAGGTTCCTCGACGCGGTGAGCGAATCCGCCGAGCGCGGCGTCGCGGTCACCGTGAATGAGCAGGGTTGAGAGGACAGAGCAGATGAGACTGATCACCTTCGAGCACGACGGCGTCGTGCAGCACGGAGTCGTGGACGGCGACGAGGTCGCCGTCATCGGAACCGGGGATCTGGCCGCGGTCGTGGCGGGGGCCGTCGCGGCACCGAACGGAAGCCGCGTTCCCCTCGCCGGAGTGCGGGCTCTGGCCCCTGTCCTACGGCCCGGCAAGGTGCTGGCCGTTGCTGCGAACTACCAGGAGCACGTCACCGAGAGCGGTAGTAAGCCACGCGATGTGGTCACGGCGTCGCCGCGGCTGTTCCTGAAGCCGGACACCAGCGTCGTCGGCGATGAGGCCGAGGTCGAGCTCGCCGCGATCACGACGCAGTTCGACTGGGAGGCGGAGCTCGCGGTCGTCATCGGGCGCACCGCACGCGAGGTGGCGGTGACCGAGGCCCTGGATCACGTGTTCGGCTACGCGACCAGCAACGATCTGTCGGCGCGCAGCCTCGCCCTGGACGCACCCCGTGACGGAGAGGTCTGGACCGGGTTCTTCGACTGGCTGGAAGGCAAGTGGCTGGACGGGTCGGCCCCCATCGGCCCGTACCTGGTGACGGCGGACGACGTCCCCGATCCGCAGCGCCTGGCCGTCACGCTCACGCTCAACGGCGAGACGCGGCAGTCGGGCAGCACGGCCGACATGATCCACTCCGTCGCCGAGCTGGTCGCGTTCTCATCGCGGCTGATGACGCTGAAACCCGGCGACGTCATCCTCACCGGGACCCCGGCCGGCGTCGGTGCGACCACAGGGACGTTCCTGAAACCCGGAGACGTCCTCGTCACCGAGGTCGAGGGACTCGGCGCCCTCACCACCCGGATCGTCGCGCCCCACGCCGACAGCTGAACACGAGCACCACACGAACAAAGGAGTTCCCATGCGTTACAAGTCACTCATCGGCCTGGCCGCGCTCGGCGTGGTCAGCGCCCTCCTCGCGGGATGCACCTCGGCGCCCCCAGAGGAGAGCGGCGGACAGACGTCGGCCGCAGACGCCTCAGCCAACGTGTACCTCTACCAGAAGCCGGTCACCTTCAACCCGCTGAAGCCGGCCCAGGGCGCGGAGCAGCTGACGATGTCGCTGATCTTCGACAACTTGTTCACCACGGATCCGGACTTCTCGTTCACGCCTCGCCTCGCGGAGAAATGGGAGGTGTCCGACGACGCCAAGACGTTCACGTTCCATCTGCGTGAAGGGCTGACGTGGAGCGACGGCGAGCCGTTCACCGCACAGGACGTGCTGTTCACCTACAACCTCGCCGCCAATCCGAAGGTCGGCGGCGCGTGGAGCGCACGTCTGTCCGGCGTTGAGGGCTACGCCGCTTTCCAGGACGGCTCGGCCACGTCGCTGTCGGGGCTCACCGCGCCCGACGACAACACCGTGGTGTTCCAGCTGTCCGCGGCCAACGCCGGCTTCCTCTCGCTGATCGGATACGGATCGGTGATGTTCATCCTCCCCGAGCACATCCTCGGCGAGAAGGATCCGGCAACCCTGCTGGAGGACCCCTGGTTCGCCCAGCCGACCGTCGGCATGGGACCGTACGTGATGAAGGCCTTCAACGTCGACCAGGACATCGAGCTGGAGGCGAACCCCGACTACCGCTCCGAGGTGGGCATCGACCACCTCTACCTGAAGATGCTCACCAGCGACGTGGCCACCGCCCAGCTGGGCACCGGAGAGATCGACCTGGTCCAGGTGTCCGCGCTGGACCTGGACGCGGTCACCTCCCTGCCCGGCGTCTCCGTGGTCTCGAAGCCGTCCGCGGGCTTCACCCGCATGGCCGTGAACTTCAGCAAGCCCCGCTTCGCCGACGAGCGTGTGCGGCAGGCGCTGGTGTACGCGATCGATCGACAGGGGATCATCGACGGCGTGCTCGGGGGAGAGGCCTCTCTGCTCAACAGCGACATCATGACCTCGTGGGCGCTGCCCGATGACCTGGAACAGTATCCGCATGACCCCGCGAAGGCGAAAGAGCTGCTCGCGGCGGCGGGATTCGACACCTCTCAGGAAGTGAAGATCTCCTGGGTCCCCGGTCAGCGCGACCGTGACCAGATGGTCAATGTCATCATCGAGAACCTGAAGGAGGTCGGCATCGCCGCCGTCGCCAATCAGGTGGATGCCGGTGCTCTCACGGCGAGCTACAGCGATGGCAGCTACGACCTCGCACTGTTCGGCGGGGGCGTATACACGCCGGACCCGGCGAGCACCATGCCCATCGTCGCGTGCGAGCAGAAGTTCCCGGCGGGTGCGAACACGGCGCTCTTCTGTGACCCCGCACTCGACAAGGCGATGCTCGACGGCCAGCAGATCGCCGGCCAGGACGAGCGCGCCGCGATCTACCAGGAGGCCGCACGACTGGACAACAAGCTCGTGCCCTATGTGTGGCTCAACGTTCCGAACACGATCTGGGCCACCAGCGAGCGGCTGACCGGCTTCGAACCGCACGGTGACTTCACGAACGGGTTCTGGAACGCCGCCGACTGGAAGATCGCGGGCTGATCGAATGAGGGGTGCACGATGCTGAGGAGCCTGCTGGTTCGTCTCTCATCCAGCGTGCTGGTGTTCGTCCTGATCGCGATCGGGCTGTTCCTGCTGGTCAGGCTCGCCCCCGGCGACCCGGTCGACATGATGATCCCGCCGGATGCCGGCGGTGCCGGACGCGAGGAGTTCATCGCAGCCATGCGGGAACGGCTCGGTCTGGATCAGCCTCTCATCGTGCAGTTCTTCGCGTGGTTCGGGGCGCTTCTGCGGGGCGACCTGGGCTACTCCTACGCGAACGGCCAGCCGGTCGGGCAGCTTCTGCTCGGCCGGCTGGGGCCGACGCTCCTGCTCACCGGAACCGCGCTCGTGGTCGGCATGATCATCGCGGTGCCCCTGGGGATCGTCGCCGCCGTACGCCGGGGGAGCGCCCTGGATCAGGGGATCACCGGTGTCAGCGTGCTCGCCATCGCTGTGCCCGGCTTCTTCCTCGCGATGCTGGCCATCTACGTGTTCGCCGTCAAGCTCCGGGTGCTGCCGTCCTCCGGAATGCACGCGTCCGGAAGGGCGGATCTTCCGGACCTGCTGATGCACATGATCCTCCCGGTGGGCCTGCTGGCGCTTGCGGTGGCGGCGCCGTTCATCCGGTACGTGCGAAGCGGCATGCTGGAGGAGCTGGGCAAGGACTACATCCGCGCCGTCCAGGCGAAGGGTGCCAGCCCCGTCCGAACGCTGATGCATGCGTTCCGCAACAGCCTGGTCTCGCTCGTCACGGTACTCGCGCTCTACATTCCCGTGTTCCTCGCCGGTGCCGTCGTGCTGGAGCAGGTGTTCTCCTGGCCCGGCATGGGGCAGCTGGCGGTGACCTCGCTCACCACCCGTGACTACCCGGTGATCATCGGCTTCGGACTGTACGTCGCCGTGCTGGTGCTGGTGTGCAACCTGGTCGCCGATCTGCTGTACTCCGTCGTCGATCCGAGAGTGAGGGCGTCGCGATGACCGACACCGTCTCCGTTCTGCTGCCGAAGCCGGACCGCTCACCCGGTGCCCTGGCGTGGCGCCGTTTCCTGCGAAACCCCGTGGCTGTGATCGGGTCCGTCGTGCTGAGCGTGATCGTGCTGGCCACGGTGATCTCGGCGATGCTCCCGGCGCTGGATCCCACCGCCATCGACCTCACGGCGGTGCGAAAGCCGCCGGGACCCGGTCATGTGCTCGGCACCGACTCGACGGGTCGCGACGTGTTCGCGCGGCTCCTCTCGGGCGGTCAGGTCTCGCTGATGGTGGGCTTTCTGTCGGCTGCGATCGCCGTCTGCGTCGGCGCGCTGGCCGGCACCGTGTCCGGCTGGTTCGGCGGGGCACTGGACGCCGTCATCAGCCGCATCGTCGACATCATGCTCTCCGTCCCGCCCGTGCTCGTCGTGATCGTCGTGGCCGGCATCATCGGCCCGAGTGTGCCGATGCTGATCGGCGTGATCGCGGGACTGTCGTGGCCGTCGTCGGCCCGCATCGCCCGCGGAGTGGTGCTCAGCCTCAAGGAGCAGGAGTTCATCCAGGCCGCCCGCGTGTCGGGTTCCGGCAACGGCTTCATCATGTTCCGTCACCTGCTTCCCGGCGTGCTTCCCCCGGTGACCGTCGCCGCGACGCTGCTGGTGTCCGAAGCGGTCCTGCTGGAATCGGCTCTCTCCTTCCTCGGCGCGGGTGTGCGCCCGCCACAGGCCAGCTGGGGCAACATGCTCACCGAGGCCCAGTCACTGACGGTCCTGTCCTCCATGCCCTGGCTCTGGCTGCCGCCAGGCATCATGATCGCCCTCACCGTGCTGTCGGCGATGGCGATCGGCGACGGAATCAGGGATGCGATCGACCCCCGGAGGAACAAGTGATGTCCCAGACGACTGCACCTCTGCTGGAGATCGAGGCTCTGTACGCGGGCATCGATCGCCGGGACGACCCGGTCACCATCCTCCGCGACGTCGCCTTCGACATCCGCCCCGGCGAGATGGTCGGTGTGGTCGGAGAGAGCGGATCCGGGAAGAGCATGACCGCGCTGGCCGTGATGGGGCTGCTGCCGGCGGCCGTCTCCGTCACCTCGGGATCGGTGCGCTTCGACGGCGATGACCTGGTTGCAGTATCCCAGCGCGCGATGCGCGAGGTCCGTGGTCGCCGGATCGGGATGATCTTCCAGGACCCCATGACCACCCTCGATCCGGTGGTGAAGGTGGGCAGGCAGATCGAGGAGGCCTATCGCATTCACCATCGGGGTGCGTCACGGGCGGCGGCGCGCGCGCGTGCCGCCGAGGTGCTCGAGCTGGTGGGGGTGCCGGACGTGTCGCGGCGGATGCAGCAGTATCCGCATCAGTGGTCCGGGGGCATGCGCCAGCGTGCGGTCATCGCGATGGCCCTCGTCAACGACCCGGACCTGCTGATCGCCGATGAGCCGACCACTGCGCTGGATGCCACCATCCAGGCCCAGGTGCTGGAGGTGCTGGCCCGTGCCCGCTCGGAACTCGGCGTCGCGATCATGCTGATCACGCACGACCTGGGCGTGATCGCCCAGTACGCCGACCGGGTGATCGTGATGTACGCAGGCCAGGTGATGGAATCCGCCACCACGGCAGAGCTGTTCGACGACAGCCGCCACCCCTATTCGCAGGCGCTGATCCGCAGCAGGCCGGCGCTCGCGGAACCCGGGGGGAGGCTTCCGGCGATTCCCGGACAGCCGCCGTCCCTGGACCGGCTGCCCGCCGGATGCCCGTTCGCACCGCGGTGCACATCGACGTTCAAGTCGCAGCGCTGTGTCGAAGAGCCCACTGCGGTGGCCGCGAGCGCCGATGGGCGCCTGAGCGCCTGCCACTACCGAGACCTCCAGGAGATGTCATGACCGCGCAATCCGCCGTCGAAACGGCACCCGTCCTGCAGGTGTCGGATCTTGAGGTGAGCTTTCGTGCTGCACGTCGGCGCGTGGTGCGGGCCGTCGACGGCGTCTCCTTCACCGTGAGAGAGGATGAGGCGCTCGGGATCATCGGCGAATCCGGGTGTGGCAAGACCACCACCGGAAAGACCGTCGCTCAGCTGGAGCGGCCCTCTGCGGGGGCGATCGCCTTCCGCGGCGAGGACCTCGTCGGCGCCTCTCACGCGCGACGGAAGCAGCTGCGACGCCGGATCCAGTTCGTCTTCCAGGATCCGCAATCGTCGCTGAATCCGCGCATGACCGTGCAGGACATCATCGCCGAGCCGTTGCGCGCCTTCGGCGAGTGGCGGGGGCGGCAGTCCCGGGACGACGTCGTGGCGATGCTGGACCAGGTCGGCCTCAGCCCGTCCGCTCTCCACCGCTATCCGCATGAGTTCTCCGGCGGTCAGCGCCAGCGGATCGGCATCGCGCGTGGCCTGGCCCTGGACCCGGATTTGCTGGTCCTGGATGAGCCGGTGTCCGCTCTCGACGTGTCGATCCAGGCGCAGATCCTCAACCTACTGATGGATCTGCGCGCCGCCCGCTCGCTGGGGATCGTCATGATCTCCCACGACCTCGACGTCATCCGTCATGTCACCGACCGTGTGGTGGTGATGTACCTCGGCGTGATCGTCGAGCAGGGGCCGGCGGAGGAGGTGCTCACGAGCCCGGCGCACCCCTACACGGCAGCGCTCGCGTCGGCTACGCCGCCCTCGAGGCCGGACGAGAAGCGGGAGCGCATCGTGCTCTCGGGTGATGTCCCGTCGCCGCTCGATCCGCCGTCGGGCTGCCGCTTCCGCACCCGGTGCTGGCGTGCCGACGATCTCTGTGCGCAGCGCAGGCCGGAACTGGAACCCATGGGTGCCGGTGGCCGGACGGTGGCCTGCTTTCATCCGCTGGATGTGCTGGCCGGCCGGCCGTCGGCCGCGGCGGGCGAGGGGCGGGCATGAGCGCCGACATCGTCATCGGGATGAACGCCGCCGACCTGCCCACGCCGGTGCTGGTGGTCGATGCCGCGGTACTTCGCCGCAACCTCGCGGAGATGGCCGCGCACACGGCCGCTCTCGACGTCGCCCTGCGTCCGCACTGGAAGACGACGAAGTCAGCGGAAGTGGCGCGGCTGCAGCTGGAGGCCGGAGCTGTGGGGCACACCGCGGCGACGGTGGCCGAGCTGACCGCGCTGGCCAGTGGGGTGTCACCGTCGGTGTTCCTGGCCTATCCGCCGGTGGGACGGTTTCGTGTGGCAGCGGTGATCCAGGCGTCGCGCACCGCCGAGGTCATCGTGGGCGCAGACTCGGTCGACGCCGTGCGGGAGCTGTCGGAGGCAGCCGTAGCCGCGGGCATCGTGATCCCCATCCGCCTGGACATCGACACTGGGCTGCGCCGGACCGGCGTGGCCCCCGATGGCGCTGTCGCCGCCGCCCGGGCCATCGCGGCGACTCCCGGCTTGCGACTGGACGGGGTCTGGACGCATGAGGGGCAGGTCCAGGCGGCGGGCACCGACCCCGTCGAGCGACGCCGCCGCGGCGTTCACGCGGGCGAGACGCTGGTGGCGACGGCCGACGCGATCCGTGCCGATGGGCATGAGGTGACGAGCGTATCGGTCGGATCCACCCCCGGAGTGCGCTCGGCGCCGACCGTGCCCGGCATCACCGAGGCGCGCCCGGGCACCTATGCCCTCGGTGACGAGAACCAGGTGCACATCGGGACGATGTCGCCGGAAGACGTCGCCGTCTCGGTGCACAGCCGGGTGGTCAGCACCCGGCCCGCCGAATGGGCCATCATCGATGCCGGCATCAAGGCGATGAGCAGCGATGGCAGCATGCACGGCGATGGACGCATCGGCACGGTGGTGTCGGCCGGCGGCGGCGTGGTGGCCACCGGCCACGAAGAACACGGGTTCCTGCGGGGCGCAGACGATCCGCGCGTGGGAGACATCGTGAGGATCCGGCCGAACCATGCGTGCGGTGCCGTGAACATGCACCACCGGATCGTCGTCATGGAGGACGACGTCGTCACCGGGCTGTGGCCGGTCCTCGCCCGGCACTGACCCCCGGCGACGACCACATTCCGAGAAGACGACCACCAGATTCAGAGAAGAGGAGAACGAAGATGAGCAGGACCAAGATCGTGACCGAGCAGGCACCCCCGCCCGCGGGGCCGTACTCGCAGGCCGTCGTGGCCGGGGACCTGGCGTTCCTCGCGGGCCAGGGTCCTTTCGACGAACACGGGCAGCGCGTCGGCGAGACGTTCGCCGATCAGGTGCACCGCACCTTCCAGAATCTGGAGACCGTGGCCCAGGCAGCCGGATCCTCCCTGCATCGCGCGGTGCGGATCGGTGTATACCTGCGCAATCTGGACGACTTCGCCGAGTTCAATGAGCTGGCGAAGGAGTACCTGATCGAGCCGTTTCCCGCGCGCACCACTATCGAGGCGGCCCTGCGCGGCTTCGACATCGAGATCGATGCTGTCGTCTCCGTGACGGGCTGAGCCGCATCACCCGCTCACGGGTGCGGGTGAACCGGTGTCGCCGCGATGTCACCCACCACGGTGGTCCACGGCTCGGCCGTCCAGGCCACGACGACGCCGGCGTGCACGTACGGGTCCGCCCTGGCGAAGCGGCGAGCGTCGTCGAGGGCGTTGTCGCCCTGGAAGATGATGAGCCCCGTTGCGGGGACTTCGCCGACGGCGCCACCGACGAGCAGCTCTCCCCGTTGCGCCGCTTCCCAGGCGTAGGCCAGGTGAGCGGCCCGATGCGCTTCGCGGGAAGTGAGGTAGTCGTCGGCATACGTGTACTGGAGCACGGCGTGCATGGCTTGCCTTTCGTCGGCGGATCACCGGGTTTCGCGCCGGAGCGCGCGCGGTGATCTACTGGAGGTCATGGTGACCATTGTGCCCGCGGATCTGACCGACACCCGAGTGATCGCGTTCCTGGAGGAGCACCTGCGCGACCTGGAGCCGACCGCTCCGGAGGAGAGCCGACACGCGCTGGATCTCACCGGGCTGCAGGCTCCGGGCGTGCGTGTCTGGACGGCCGTGGACGAGGACGCCGTTGTCGGCACGGTCGCTCTTGCGGCCCTCGAAGAGGGCCACGAAGAGCTCAAGAGCATGCGCTCGGACCCTGCTCGCCGGGGGCAGGGCATCGGACGTGCTCTGCTGGAGTTCGCGCTGGACGATGCCCGCAGCCGCGGCGTCAGCACCGTGTCACTGGAGACGGGCAGCGACGACTTCTTCGTCGCCGCGCGTTCGATGTACATGCGTGCCGGGTTCCGCGAGTGCGGTCCGTTCGGCAGCTACCGGGACGACCCGAACAGCGTCTACCTCACGCGCGAGATCTGAGGGGGAGTTTCGCCCCCGTCCGGGTGGCCGCCGCGGGTGATCCGCGGATCTTGGGGCGTTGCGCAGCGTCCTAGCGCCGACGGCGCAGCGCCTTCATGTCAGCTTTCGGGAGCCCCAGCGCTCGTAGCTCATCCCATCGAAGCGAGATCGTCTGCAGGCGCTCGACATTCAGCGTCTCCGCTCCCCTCGGGATTCTCTGCCGGAGGGAAAGGCCGGCTTTCACGGCGCCGGCGAGTGCTGCGACGAGTGTTGAGACGAGGGCGGCGATGGCGATGTTGGAGCCGTCACGAACGAGGTCGTTGAAGGACAGCTCGCCGCCCCGGAAGAGCCAGAAGTAGCCCAGCACGCCGGCCATGCCGAACGCCGCCAGGGCGATGACGCCGAAGATCACGGCGCGGCGCGCACGCCTGAGCCGCTCGTGTCGCACGATGAGACGCGATCCGCGCTCGGCTTCCGCTAGTTCCTGGGCCGGCTGTTGCAGGATCTCGACCGAAGGGTTGTGTCCGACGATCTCGGTGATCGTCGAGTTCACGATGTCGCCGCCCGCTGAGATGTCGCGCATCCATGCCTCATATCTGGTCGCCGTGTGCCCTGCGACGATAGTGGACCTGATGCGGCGTTGGTGCGACGAGGGGGGAGTTGTGGACAACGGGAGGGGTCGCGGGAGGGCGGAGGAGCACCTCTCGCCGGCGTCGCGTCCGTGGTCCCCGGGCGGACGTCGCCCAGGGACCACGTGGGTCAGCGCCAGCCGAGGGCGGGCGCGACGTCGCGGATGATCGACTCGATCACATGGGTGTTGTATGCGACGCCGAGCTGGTTGGGAACCGTGAGCAGGAGGGTGTCCGCGGCGGCGATCGCCTCGTCCTCTGCGAGCTCGGCGATCAGCGTCTCCGGCTCGGCCGCGTAGGAGCGACCGAAGATGGCCTGCCCCGAGTCGATGTAGCCGATCTGGTCGTTCTTCTCGCGGTTGAGGCCGAAGTAGCGGTGATCCTCCGGGGTGGTGAGCGCGAAGATGGAGCGGCTCACCGAGACGCGAGGCGTGCGCTCGTGCCCCGCCTCCTTCCACGCATCGCGGAAGAGCTCGATCTGACGGCGCTGCTGCACGTGGAACGGCTCGTCGGATTCGTGGTCCTTGAGGGTGGAGCTCATCAGGTTCATACCGGCGCGCGCGGCCCACTCCGCCGTGGCGTTGGAGCCGGCTCCCCACCAGATGCGATCGCGCAGACCCGGGGACTGGGGCTGGATACCCAGCGGGCCGCCGTGCGGGTTCGGGAACATCGGTCGGGGGTTCGGCTCGGCGAAGCGCGCGCCGTCGATCACCTGCAGGAACACCTCGGTGTTCTGGCGCGCGACGTCGGCCATCGTCATGCCCTCCGGGGCGCCGTAGCCGAAGTGCTTCCAGCCGTCGATGACCTGTTCGGGTGAGCCACGGCTCACGCCCAGCTGCAGTCGGCCGTCGGAGATGAGATCGGCCGCCGCTGCATCCTCCGCCATGTAGAGCGGGTTCTCGTACCGCATGTCGATCACGCCGGTTCCGATCTCGATGCTCGAGGTCTTCGCACCGATCGCGGCCAGCAGGGGGAACGGGGATCCCAGCTGCTGAGCGTAGTGGTGCACCCGGAAGTACGCACCGTCCGCGCCGATCTCCTCAGCCGCGACCGCGAGGTCGATCGACTGGTGCAGCACGTCGGAGGCTGATCGCGTGCCGGAGTCGGGATGGTCGGTCCAGTGCCCGAACGACAGGAATCCGATGTTCTTCATGGTCGATGCAACCGAATGGATCTCGGCTTCATTCCCGATCCGTTAGCCGAGGCGAGTGATGATCCGCTCACGGCTGACCGAGCGCACCACGAGGGCGAACACGATCACGTCCACGACCAGCAGCACGCCAGCCGCGATGAGTGCGACCCACAGGTCGAAGAGCATCAGGCCGGTCGCCTGGCCCACGATCAGCGCGAGGACGGGCAGGATCACCAGGACCGCCAGTCCCTGCGCCCCCTGCATCGTGGTGGATCGCCCCGACACCGCGACGATGAGGGTGATCGCCAGCACGGCCACCAGGGGCACGAGGAGCAGGATGACGACGTACCAGGTGGCGGTGGGGAAGAACGCGCCGCCCATCACGGGCCCGCCGAGAACCGTGACCACGATCGTGTACATCACGAATGACGTCCAGGCGACGCCGACGGAGGGGATCAGGGACGCGATCACCTTGCCGAGCACCAGCTCCCGATCCGTGAGCGGGGTGTACAGCAGGCCCTCGATCGTTCGCCGTTCCTTCTCGCCGACGAACGCCGAGGCCGCAGTGACGGACGCCACGAGGATCGGAATGAGCAGGAACATCGGCGCCATGAAGAACACGATGACCGCGTAGATCACCGTCTGCTGCGTGTTCAGCCCGTCTGGCACGAAACCGGCGGGAAGGTTCTCCAGAAACGGACGAACGCCGTTGATGGAGGACAGCAGTGCTGGGTTGCCGCCCAGCAGGATGACCGCCGAGGGGATGAGCACCACGAGGATCAGCGGCACCACGAGAATCGGCGCGAGGGCCTGCTTGTTGCGCATCACTTCGAGGAGGTCCTTGCGGACGAGAGTCAGCACCCGCTGGCGGTTCATGCGACGGCCTTTCCGGAGTCGATCGAGCTGCGACGCGCATCATCGACCGTGGCGAAGTAGAGATCCTGCACGGTGGGCCGCTGGGGAACGGCCGCGTGGATGCGCACCCCTGCCGCGGCGAGCGCGGCGATTGCCCGCTCGGTGTCCGAATCCGAAGCGGCCTGCACCGCGATACCGGTGGGCGTCAGGGCCGCACCGGGAACGAGGGTGGCCGCGACGGCGGGGTCGCCGGCCACGTCGATGCGTACGGTGGTCGTCGGCCACCGGCGGGCGATGAGCTCGTCGATATCGCCCTGTGCCACCAGCGCTCCGCCGACCAGCACGCCCACGTCGGAGCAGAGGGCATCCAGCCCCGCCAGCTGATGTGTGCAGATCACCACGGTCAGTTCGGTATCGCGCATGAGGGTTGTGAGATCGGCGATGAGGTCCTCCGTCGCCTCCGGGTCCAGGCCTGCGGTGGGCTCGTCGAGGAACAGCAGGTGAGGGCGCGGCAGAAGAGCACGTCCCACGGCCAGTTTCTGGCGCATGCCCTTGCTGAACGAGCCGACGGCGGAGGAAGCACGATCGCTCAGGGACATCATCTCCAGGACCTCGTCGGCACGGCGGCGCAGCTCGGAGCGGCGGAGGCCGTAGAAGCCGCCCCACACCTCCAGGTTCTCGCGAGCGGTCAGCGTGGCGTACAGCTCCGTATCCGTCTGCACCCCGATGCGCTCGCGGAGCCGGTCTGCATTCGTCGGCGTGAGCTGCTCGCCGAACACGGAGACGGTCCCGGCGGTGGGAGCGATCAGGCCGGTGATGAGTCGGAGGGTCGTGGTCTTCCCGGCCCCGTTCGGCCCGAGCAAGCCGTACGCACGCCCGGGTCGAACGTGGAGATCCAGCCCCCGCACCACGGTGCGCTCGCCGTACTTCTTTTCCAGCTTGCGTGTGGCGATGACGGTCTCGCTCATGGCCGGCTCCCTCGATTTGGTTCTATTTCAACTATAACTAATCGAACGACGATGTCGATCGGGGTCACACGGGCCGTGACGGCTCCGGCTCGCGGGTAAGATCGCCCAAACGGCAACGTACGCCGAACGCTGGGCGCGTGCGTTTGCGCGCGTCCCCCATTCGAAGGACACGACATGACGCGCATCTCTGATTCCGGGTACTCCGTCGCCATCGTGGGAGCCACCGGCCAGGTGGGCACCGTGATGCGCGAGATCCTCATCGAGCGTGCGTTCCCGATTCGTGAGCTGCGTCTGTTCTCCACCGCTCGTTCCGCAGGCACTGCCATCGAGTTCGGTGGCCAGACCGTGATCGTGGAGGACGTCGAGACCGCAGACCCCGCCGGTGTGGAGATCGCACTGTTCTCCGCCGGCGCCACCGGATCCCGCGCCCACGCCCCGCGATTCGCCGCGGCCGGTGCCGTCGTCATCGACAACTCCAGCGCCTGGCGTATGGACCCGGAGGTTCCGCTGGTCGTCAGCGAGGTCAACCCCGAGGCCACGGTCAACCCGCCGAAGGGCATCATCGCCAACCCCAACTGCACCACCATGGCCGCGATGCCGGTGCTCAAGCCGCTGCATGAGGCGGCGGGGCTGCAGCGGCTCATCGTCTCCACCTACCAGGCCGTGTCCGGATCGGGTCTCGCGGGTGCGCAGGAGCTGTTCGGCCAGGTCGAGGGAGTGCTCGCCCAGGGGCCGGAGAAGGTGCTGAACCTCGTCCACGACGGTCGCGCGGTCGACTTCCCGCAGCCGGACAAGTACGTGGCGCCGATCGCCTTCGACGTGCTGCCGTTCGCGGGCAACCTCGTCGACGACGGCGACAACGAGACCGACGAGGAGAAGAAGCTCCGCAACGAGAGCCGCAAGATCCTCGGCATCCCCGACCTGCTCGTTGCGGGCACCTGTGTCCGGGTGCCCGTCTTCACCGGTCACTCGCTCTCGATCCATGCCGAGTTCGCCGAGGACATCACCCCGGACCGCGCTCGCGACATCCTGGCCTCCGCCCCCGGAGTCGCGCTCGAGGAGATCCCGACCCCGTTGCTCGCCGCAGGCAACGACCCGAGCTACGTGGGTCGTATCCGCCAGGACCAGTCCGCGCCGGAAGGCAAGGGCCTCGTGCTCTTCGTCTCGAACGACAATCTGCGCAAGGGGGCGGCACTGAACGCGGTGCAGATCGCCGAAGTGGTCGCCGGCAACCTCTCCTGAGCCGTCATCCGGTGAGGCGGGCGGCATTCGTCCGCCCCACCGGCGCCTTCGTCATGCACACACTGGCAGAGCGAGGGTCAATCCCGGCCTAGACTTGTCTGGTGACCGAAACCGTAGACGTCGTCCTCATCGGCGGTGGCGTGATGAGCGCCACCTTGGGCACCTTCCTCTCGGAGCTGCAGCCCGACTGGAAGATCACCGTCTTCGAGCGACTGAGCGAAGTCGCCGAGGAGAGCTCCAACGCCTGGAACAACGCCGGCACCGGACACTCCGCCCTGTGTGAGCTGAACTACATGCCCGAGGGCAAGGACGGGTCCCTCGACCCGGCCAAGGCCATCAGCATCAACGAGCAGTTCCAGCAGAGCCGCCAGCTGTGGTCCAGCCTGGTGGAGCGCGGGGTGCTGCACGATCCGTCCTCGTTCATCAACACGGCACCGCACATGACCTTCGTCCGTGGTGAGAAGGACGTGGATTACCTCCGCCGCCGCTACGAGGTCCTCAAGGAGCAGCCGCTCTTCGAGGGCATCGAGTTCTCCACCGACTCGCGCGTGATCAACACGTGGGCGCCGCTGCTCATGCAGAAGCGCGTTGCGGGGGAGCCCTTCGCGGCCACCCGTGTGCCCAGCGGCACCGACGTGGACTTCGGTGAGGTCACGCGCCAGATGTTCGCCAACCTGGTCGAGAAGGGCGCCACCCTCCAGACCAACACCGAGGTGAAGAGCCTCAAGCGCATGAAGGACGGCACCTGGCGCATCAGCTACCGCCGTTCGCTGGGCAAGACTCCCGGTGAGATCCGGGCGCGCTTCGTGTTCGTGGGCGCGGGCGGATGGGCGCTCAAGCTGCTCCAGAACTCGGGCATTCCCGAGATCAAGGGATACGGCTGCTTCCCCATCGGCGGCCAGTGGCTGATGACCAGCAACCCCGAGATCGTCGCCCAGCACCGGGCCAAGGTCTACTCGCAGGCTGCCGTCGGTGCGCCCCCCATGTCGGTGCCGCACCTGGACACCCGTGTGGTCAACGGCGAGACCAGCCTGCTGTTCGGCCCGTTCGCGACGTTCACGCCGAAGTTCCTGAAGAAGGGCCGGTTCACGGACATCGTCACGCAGGTGCGCTTCGGCAACCTGTTCTCCATGCTCAAGGTGGCCTTCACCAACTTCGGCCTGATCAAGTACCTGGTGTCGGAGCTGGCGAAGAATCACCGACGCAAGGTGGAGAGCCTCCGCGAGTTCATGCCCACCGCGAAGGACTCCGACTGGAAGCTCCTGCAGGCCGGTCAGCGCGCTCAGGTGATGAAGGGCGGCAAGCTCCAGTTCGGTACCGAGGTGGTCGCCCACCAGGACGGATCGATCGCCGGTCTGCTCGGTGCCTCGCCCGGTGCTTCCACCGCCGTCTCGATCATGCTGGATCTGCTGAAGACGTGCTTCCCCGACCGCATCGAGGCGTGGCAGCCGGAGCTGAAGAAGCTGATCCCCAGCTACGGCGAGAAGCTCAACGGCAACCCGCAGGCGGCCGCCGCCGAGTTCGCCGCCACCGCCGAGACGCTGCGCCTCTCCGCCTGACGCGCGCCCGTCGCGGGTGGTCTCACGATCTTCCGACATCGCGGCGCTGACATGCAGTTCCTGAGACCACCGAACGGTGTGGTCTCAGGAACTGCTGCTGTCGGCGGGCATCGGCGCACTTTCTGAGACCGGCGGACGTCGGGCGCCGGCGGCTGCGACGGGTATCCGGCGGCTAGGTGTGGCGGCGGCTGCGTCTGACGGCGGCTCCGTCTGGCGGCGGGTACGTCTGGCGGCGGCTAGTAGGCTCGATCCATGCGCCTCTGGTCTCTGGATCCGTCCATCCTCGACCGGGCCGCGCTCATCGCGTGCTGGCGTGAAGGACTGCTGGCGCAGAAGGTTCTCGCGGGAGGGACGCGCGGGTACACCCGCCACCCTCAGCTGGAACGATTTCGTGGGGCGGGTGATCCGGCCGCAGCGATCGCTCATTTCCTCACGGCGCTGCAGGTCGAGGCGACCGCGCGCGGCTACCGCTTCGATGCGACCCGCATCGGCGTCCCGGACGCGGAGAACCCGCGAATTCCGGTGACCGAGGGTCAGCTCGCGTATGAACTGGAGTGGTTGCGCGCCAAGGTGATCGTGCGGGATCCCGAGTGGCTGCCGAGACTCACCGACCCCGCGGCCGCTCCGTCATTCGTCACGATCCCCGGTCCGATCGAGTCGTGGGAGCGCGGCGTCCCGCTCGGCGCGGCCACGGCGTAGGCGCCTCTCCTGGACCTGCCGATGTCGGTGGCTCGTGGCAGGGTGGAGTGATGAGCGAGAACACCCGTGAGGCGGCCCGTCGAATCCTGCGCTCCCTCGTGGGGCGGGAGGATGCGGACTTCCACGACGGGCAGTTCGAGGCGATCGAGGCTCTCGTGGACGGGCACCGCCGTGCCCTGGTGGTGCAGCGCACCGGGTGGGGAAAATCCGCCGTCTACTTCGTGGCCACGGCCCTGCTGCGCGAGCGCGGTGCCGGACCGACTGTCCTGGTCTCTCCGCTGCTCGCGCTCATGCGAGACCAGATCGCGGCCGCCCAGCGCAGCGGGGTGCGCGCGGTGGCCATCAACTCCACCAACGCCCACGAATGGGCCACCGTGTCAGCAGCGCTGGAGAACGACGAGATCGACGTGCTGCTGGTCTCGCCGGAGCGGCTGAACAACCCCGCGTTCCGCGAGAACCAGCTGCCGTCTCTCGTCCGCCGCATGGGGCTGCTGGTGGTGGACGAGGCGCACTGCATCAGCGACTGGGGGCACGACTTCCGCCCCGACTACCGGCGCCTGCGCGACCTCATCGCGGATCTCGATCCTGCGGTCCCGGTGCTGGCCACCACGGCCACGGCCAACAGCCGGGTGGTCGCAGACATCGCGGAGCAGATGGAGACCGCCGACACCGATGTGCTGACCATCCGCGGACCGCTCGCACGGGCATCGCTGCGACTCGGTGTGCTGCGCCTTCCCGACGCGGTCACGCGCCTCGCCTGGCTCATCACCCACATCGGTGAGCTGTCTGGATCGGGCATCGTCTACACCCTCACCGTCGCCGCGGCGGAAGACACGGCGCGGGCAATGCGCGCCGCCGGCATCGACGCCTACGCCTACTCCGGTCAGACGCCCGTGGAAGAGCGGGAGGAGCTTGAAGAGAAGCTGCGTCGCAACGAAGTGAAGGCACTCGTCGCCACGTCGGCACTGGGTATGGGATTCGACAAGCCCGACCTCGGCTTCGTGGTGCACCTCGGCGCGCCGTCCTCACCGGTGGCCTACTACCAGCAGGTCGGACGCGCGGGTCGTGCCACGGATCGTGCCGATGTCCTCTTGCTGCCCGGGCCGGAGGACACGGCGATCTGGGAGTATTTCGCCACCTCGTCCATGCCCGACCAGGAGCGTGCGGAACGTGTGATCTCCGCTCTCGGCGATGCGCCGCTGTCCACGCCGGCGCTGGAGGCGCGGGTGGATATCCGGCGCTCCCGCCTCGAACTCCTCCTCAAGGTGCTGGATGTGGACGGTGCCGTCCGGCGGGTGCAGGGCGGCTGGGTCGGCACCGGCCAGCCGTGGGCCTACGACGCCGAGCGTTATGGGCGAATCGCCGCCGCCCGCCGCGCGGAGCAGGAAGCCATGCTCGCCTACGAGCGCACGGACGAATGTCGCATGATGTTCCTCCAGCGCGCCCTCGATGACGCCACCGCAGCGCCCTGCGGACGATGCGACAACTGTGCCGGCACATGGATCGACGCGCAGGTCGCCTCCTTCGCGGCGGAGGAGGCACGCACCGCGATGGACCGGGTCGGCGCCGTCATTGAGCCGCGCGCTCAGTGGCCCACCGGCATGGCCTCTCTGGGGCTGAGTCTGTCCGGTCGTATCCCGGTGGACGAACGGTACGACGAGGGTCGTGCGCTTGCCCGTCTCACCGACCTCGGCTGGGGCAACACCCTGCGTGAGATCTTCGCCGCGGGGGCCGCAGATGCACCCCTGCAACCGGCCGTGCTCCAGGCCTGCGCGCGAGTGCTGGGGGAGTGGCCGTGGGCGGAGCGACCCGTTGCCGTGGTCTCCGTACCGTCGCGGACTCGCCCGCAACTCGTGGCGTCCCTCGCGCATGGTCTCGCAGGGCTGGGACGATTGCCATATCTCGGGGAGCTTGCCACCACGGCGGTGGGTGCGCCATCCGAGACGGGCGGCAACAGCGCCTTCCGCCTGTCGCGCGTGTGGGGGACGCTGGACGCCGCGAGCCTCGATGTCCCCGCGGGGCCGGTGCTGCTCGTCGACGACATCGCCGACAGTCGCTGGACGCTGCAGGTCGCCTCCTCTGCGCTCCGCGCGGCGGGCGCCACCCGCGTACTGCCCTTCACGCTCGCCCTCCGCGCCTGACGGCCGCGCGCGAGACGGCCGCGCGCGGGACGGCCGGGCGCGGGACGGCTGCGCGCGGGGCGGCTGTGCGCGGGGCGGCTGTGCGCGGGGCGGCTGTGCGCGGGGCGGCTGTGCGCGGGACGGCTGCGCGTCTGACGGCGTCGTTCCGGACGGCTGCGCTCCTCACGGTGTCCTGCCGGACGTTCGTTTCTGAGGCCTTCGCCGTCGTCCCGAGCATCCCGGGGCGGCACACTCGCCCTGCGCGCCGGACTCGGACCGCGGGCATCGGTTCGAGTCCGTAGACTCTTCCGGTGGCCAAACTCTACTTCCGCTATGGAGCGATGAACTCCGGCAAGTCCACCGCACTGCTCCAGGCCGCGTACAACTACGAGGAGCGCGGTCAGGCCGTGCTGCTGACCAAGCCGGCCATCGACACCAAGGGCGCCGGACAGATCGAGTCCCGCCTCGGGATGACCCGTGACGTCGACTTCCTCTTGCATGCGGATGACGATGCGCGGGCCGTGGTGCGCGAGTACCGTGAGCGGCACCGCGCGCAGGCCGCGGAGGCGCTGATCCCGGGCGGAGTCGGCGACATCGCGTGCGTGCTCGTGGACGAGGCGCAGTTCCTCACTCCCGCTCAGATCGATGACCTATTCCGCATTGCGGTCCTGGACGGGATTCCGGTACTGGCATACGGAATTCGCAGCGATTTCCGCACCGCCGCGTTCCCCGGATCCCGACGGCTGCTGGAGATCGCGCACTCGCTGGAGGAACTGAAGACGATCTGCCGGTGCGGGCGCAAGGCCGTCTTCAACGGTCGCGTGATCGACGGCCGGTTCGTGTTCGACGGTGATCAGGTGGCCATCGACGCCGCGACCGCGGACGTTCGAGACGAGCACTTCGTCACCTACGAGTCGCTGTGCGGTTCCTGCTACCTGGAGGAGTCCGGCGGCGTCCTCGCCTCCTGATCCTCGCCCCCCTCTGCACGCCGGCAAACCCCAGCCCGTCCGAGATGCCCCGCGGCGCCGGGTGTTTCGGGTGTGCCGGGGTCTTTCGGCGTGCGGCGCGCGTATCGGCGCCGTTGTGTGTGGTCCGACCACGGTGATACGCTGTGGTCGGACCACAGTGGCGACCGCGGGAGCGGCGTTCGAGCAACGGGGCGAGGATGAGCGAGAACACCGGCGAGGCTGCGCCGAAGGCGTGGCAGAGCGTCATCGAGCATGTCGAGTCGCGCCTGCTGTCCGGCGATCTCGTCCCGGGTGACCGGCTGCCCGGCGAGCGGATCCTGTCGGCAGAACTCGGCGTGGGTCGCTCCAGCGTGCGGGAGGCGCTGCGTGTGCTGGAAGTCATGGGTCTCATCCGCACCGCCACGGGGTCCGGCCCGAACGCGGGAGCGATCATCGTCGCCACTCCGGAGGGCGGCATGAGCGCCCTGATGCGCCTGCAGGTGGCAGCCAGTGGGTTCCGGGTCGCGGATATCGTTCGCACCCGACTGCTGCTGGAGTCGGCCGTCGCCGGCGACCTTGCCCGCGGGGGAGACCTGTCCGCAGCACTAGCGCTGCTGGACGCCATGGACGCCCCCGATGTCACCGCGGAGGAATTTCTCGCCCTCGATGCTGCATTCCACCTCGCTCTGGCATCAGCCGCGGGGAACCAGGTCATCATTGCGACCATGGCGGGGCTGCGTCACAGCATCGAGACCTACGTGCGCGATGGCGCGGCTCGCCTCGCGGACTGGCCCGCGATGGCGGCTCGCCTGCGTGCGGAGCACCGCGGCATCGTGGCCGCGATCCGCGACGGCGACGCCGACGCGGCATCGAGCCGCACACACGATCACATCGCCGGCTACTACGCCGCGATCTCCCTCGACCCCCACCACACAGACACCGCACAGCGAGAGGAAAGCGCCTGATGGTCAAGCGCCAGTTCCCGAACCCCATCGAGCTCGCCGAGCTCATGCGGTTCAAGAAGCCCACCCTCAACCCCACCGATCGTCGCCTCGAGAAGGCGCTCACGATCGCAGACCTCCGCACGATCGCACAGCGTCGCACCCCGCGGGCCCCCTTCGACTACACCGAGGGCGCGGCCGAAGGCGAGCTGTCCCTCGCACGCGCGCGGCAGGCATTCGAGGACGTGGAGTTCCACCCGTCGATCCTGCGCAACGTGCCCGAGGTCGACATGACCACCCAGGTGCTCGGTGGGACGTCGTCGATGCCGTTCGGCATCGCGCCCACGGGCTTCACGCGGATGATGCAGACCGAGGGCGAGATCGCCGGGTCTGGAGCCGCGGGCGCCGCGGGCATCCCGTTCACGCTCTCGACCCTCGGAACCACGTCCATCGAGGACGTGAAGGCGAACAATCCCACGGGCCGGAACTGGTTCCAGCTGTACGTGATGCGCGACCGCGAGGTCTCCTACGATCTGGTGCGCCGCGCCGCTGCGGCAGGCTTCGACACCCTCTTCTTCACCGTGGACACCCCCGTCGCCGGCGCTCGTCTGCGAGACAAGCGCGCGGGCTTCTCGATCCCGCCGCAGCTCACACCCGGCGTGGTCATCAACGCGATCCCGCGTCCGGCCTGGTGGATCAACTTCCTCACCACCCCGAAGCTCGAGTTCGCGTCGCTGTCCTCCACCGGCGGCACCGTGGGCGACCTGCTCAACGCCGCGATGGACCCCACGATCTCCTTCGACGATCTGGAGATCATCCGCTCGCTGTGGCCGGGCAAGATCATGGTGAAGGGTGTGCAGACCGTGGAGGACGCGCTGCTGCTCGCCGACAAGGGCGTGGACGGCATCGTGCTGTCCAACCACGGCGGTCGTCAGCTCGACCGTGCCCCGATCCCGTTCCACCTGCTGCCGCACGTGGTGAAGGAGCTCGGCTCCGACATGGAGATCCACGTGGACACCGGGATCATGAACGGTGCCGACATCGTGGCATCCGTCGCGCTGGGCGCCAAGTTCACGCTCGTCGGTCGCGCGTACCTGTACGGGCTGATGGCCGGTGGCCGCCGCGGTGTCGACAAGACCATCTCGATCCTCGGCAGCGAGATCGAGCGCACGATGAAGCTGCTGGAGGCCGCGACCATCGAGGAGCTGAGCCCGAAGCACGTCACGCAGCTGTCCCGCCTGCAGCCCATCGCGAAGCCGTTCGCCGACGTGGCCGAGGCGATGACCGCGCGCCAGCCGCGGACCGTCCCGGCCAACAAGCCGGCGCGTTCGGCGAAGGCTCCTGCCAAGGCCGGCAAGGCGAAGGACGTCGCCGCGAGCTGATCATGCGTGCGAAGGGCCGGACGGAACCTCCCGCCCGGCCCTTCGCATTGCCGCCCGCGCAGCGAGTGCTTTCACACCCGGACCGGAAGCTCCAGAAGCAGTGCATCCAGATGTGCGGCGGTGTCTTCCCAGCCCTCGACGGCGCGCGCGGGCACACCCAGTGACAGCACCGGATAGTCGTTGCCGCCCTCGTCGAGACGGTCGCCGTAGAAGAGCATGTCGGCGAACGCGATACCGGTGGCCTCGGACAGCCGCGTCATCCCGTACGCCTTGTCGATGCCGATGCGGGTGATGTCGATGGACGTGGAGCCGCCCGAACGGACCTCGAGATCCGGAAGCAGGGCGGCGACGGCCTCACGCAGGGCGGACTTCTTCGCGCCCGTGGGATCCCAGGCCTTCTTGTCGGCGAGAGCGGCCTGCTGGCCAAGAGCCGAGAAGGTGATCTGGGAGCCGCGGTCCTCGATCACGTCACCGGCCGGACTGGATTCCCACAGCCCGAGCCGCTCCGCCTCAGAGCGCAGTGCGGCGATCGCGCGCTCCTTCTCGTCGTCGGTGAGGTAGTCGGCGTACACGGCCGTGAAGGACGAACCGTCGTGACGGAAGTACTGGGTGCCGCAGGTGGGCATCAGGTGCATACGGTCCAGGACCGCAGCGGATGTCGAGGGCAGGTGCGCGAGCACCTGGTTGCGGAACTGCTCCCACTGTCCGCCGGAGATGATCGCGACTTCGACGCGCTCCGCCAGCTCGACGAGCAACTGAGCGATGCGCGGGTCCACGGGGGACTTCGACGGAGCGAGGGTGTCGTCGAGATCGAAGGCGACGAGCTTCGGTGCAGGCACGGCAGTTCTTCCTTTGTGTGAGCGGTGCCCAGTTTATCCAGCGGGGTCTGAACGATGGCCGGATGGGGATCCGCGCATCGCCCACACCACTCCGCCGGCCGCCAGGAGGGCGAGAAGCAGCCCGAGGGAGGTCAGCAGGATGCTCGGCCAGCCGCGTTCCGGGAGCAGGAAACCGTACGGCACCCACCCGTCGGTGACACCGCGAATCAGGACCACGACGAGCCACACCACGGGGTAGGGGAGGAGTAGCCAGAAGTGCTTCCACCGAATGCCGGGGTGATCGCGGATCACGATCCAGTCCAGGAGCATCAGTGCCGGCAGGACGACGTGCAGCACGGCGCTCACCCACGGCGGCGCGGCCCCCGTCCCCGGCACCAGCAGGTTGTAGATGACCGCCACGAGGATCATGCACGCGGTGGCGACGGCGCGCGCGAGTGTGAGCGCGAGCGGTGTGCTCCGTCGCAGAAGTGCCGTCGCACCGGTCGCCACCAGCACGAGCGCGGTGAGAAGGCTGGTCAGATTGGTGAAGAAGCCGAAGTAGTCGACCAGTGAGATGCGGTGCGTGGAGGAGAGGAGACCGAACGTGTATGTGAGGACACCGAGCACGACCAGGCCGACCGAGACCCGGGCGACGGCGACTGCCGTCCGGGGAGGCCGGTTCACGGGAGACCGCCCGCGTCGACGGCTCGAGCGAGCAAAGCGCAGCACGTCGTGCGGGCGAGTGCCCGAGCACCGGTCATCAACGCATGCATGATTCCCCCACAGGGTTCGAGACGTCGGTTGCCATTATCCACACGAACCCTCCCGCGAGCGGGACCGGGCGCTGCGACGGCGAGAGGCACGAGCAGAAACGCCGAAGGGCCGGTCCTGATGAACCGGCCCTTCGGCGATTGTGTCGGGGTGACAGGATTTGAACCTGCGGCCTCTTCGTCCCGAACGAAGCGCGCTACCAAGCTGCGCCACACCCCGTTGATGACAACTCATTCAGTCTACCTGATCGGGGGAGGTGGTCTTGACCAAAGTCACCCTTTTCGGGGCACGAGCGTGATGAGCGAGGCCTCGGGGCGGCACGCGAAGCGGATTGGCGCGTAGATCGAGTGTCCGAGTCCTGCACTGACGTTGAGCGGGATCGGGCGTGTCGCGGACGGCCACGAGCTGAGGCCGCGGGACTGCGACAGCGGGATGTCGCAGTTCGCCACCAGGGCGCCCACGCTGGGGATCCGGATCTGCCCGCCGTGGGTGTGCCCGGCGAAGATCATGTCGGCGCCCTCGGAGGCGAACGCGTCGAGCACGCGCCGGTACGGTGCGTGGGTCACGCCGATGGTGAGGCGGGGGAGACTGGACTCCTGCGCGCGCAGCGCGGCCGCGTGCCCGGGCAGTTCGTCCAGACGGTCCCACTGCCGATGAGCATCACCCGTGCCGATGATGTCGATGCGGTGCCCGCGGATCTCCACGGAGGTCGCGCCATTGTCGACGCTGTTCCAGCCGAGGCCGTCCGCGAGGAAGGAGTCCAGCCCCTCGATGTCGAGCCGCGGGGCGTCCTCGATGAACTTCGACGGACCCGTGAAGTACCGGAACGGATTGCGCGGTGCCGGACTGAAGACGTCGTTCGAGCCGTAGACGTAGGCTCCGGGCACGCCCGCGAAACCGGCGAACGCTGCCCGGATGCCGCGGAGGGCATCCTCGTGGCCGAGGTTGTCGCCGGTGTCGATGATCAGGTCAGGACGCAGCGAGGCGAGCGAGGCGAGCCACGCTTGCTTGCGCACCTGCCACGGCGCCATGTGGACATCAGAGATGTGCAGGATGCGGACAGGGTCGGATCCGTCGGGCAGCACCGCGACGGTGTGCTGACGGAGGGTGTACAGATGGCGTTCGATGCCGATGCCCCACGTGAGGGCGGCGGTGCCAGCGGCCCCCACCACCCCGAGGGCGGTGAGGGCCTGGCGTGCTGCGGATCGCATCAGTGAGCGGTGCTCCTTGTCATGGTCATCCGTTGCAGTTCTTCGCGGAGTAGATGATGACCACCTGGGTATCCGGCTTCGCCTTCGTATTGGCGGCGGGGCTCGTGCTGGTCACCGTTCCGCCCCCCGGGGCGTTGGGATCGCTCGTGCAGGTCTGCGCGAGGTCGGTGAACCCGGCCCCTTGCAGCGCCTGGATCGCCTTCTGGAACGACTGTCCGGTCACATCCGGGATCGTGACGTTGCCCTTCGTGTTGTCGGGCTTGCCCTTGCCGGTGCTCGGGGTGATGGTCACGAGCGTGCCGCCTGCAGCCCTGCCCGCCCCCGGGTCCTGCGCGGTGATCGTGCCGGCCGCCTCATCGGCGTCGACCGGGGTACCGACCGAGACCTGGAATCCCGCATCCTCCAGGACCTTCGTTGCCTGATCGACGGTCATGCCGACGACGTTGGGGAGGTCCTTGAGGACGACGCGGATGAGGTTCTGATCCGGTGCCGGGAAGTCCGGGGCGGGGTAGAACTGATCCGCGGCGGCCTGCAGGTCGCGGCCGAGGTAATAGCGGATGTCGTTGAGCATCATGCCGGCCTGATCGACCCAGGTGTGCTCGACGGGGACATCCCCGTTGTACTGACCCACCCAGGCGACGCTGGTCACACGGGAGCTGGTCTGGATCAGCCACGTCTGCTGGGACTCGTGTGTTCCCGTCTTTCCACCCACCATCGTGCCGTCGTAGGGGTTGCCTCGGTCTCCCGTGCCGCCTTCCATGACACCTCGCAGCGCGAAGAGCGCGGTCGCGGCGACTTCCGGCGTCGTGACCCGCGTTCCGTCGGGGTTGATGCCGAGGTCGATCTCCGAACCGTCAGCGTTCTGAACGCTGTCGATGAGGCGCGGCTTGTGGTAGACGCCTCCGTTGGCCAGTGCGGCGTAGGCCCCGCCCATGCCGAGCGGCGAGACGTTGCCGGAGCCGAGCAGGGTGAACAGCACCTTGTCGAAGTCGCGGGCCGGGTCACCGAAAACGGCGCCGAAGCGCTTGGCGACGTCGATGATTTCGCACACGTCCAGCTGCTCCGCCATGGCGAAGAAGCCGGAGTTGAGGGAGTCCCTCGTGAACTTGAGGGGTGTGCCACGGTATCCGGGGTTGCTCGCGAAGTTCTCGGAGGTGCCGGTGATGGTGTCATCGCCGCAGTGGGAGGTGAAGTTCTTCCGGTAGCGGCCGTCGAGCTGCTCGTTGAGCGACTTGCCCTTCTCGAGCCAGTCGATCAGCGTGAACACCTTGAAGGTTGAACCGACGGAGAAACCGATGCTGGAGTCACCCCAGCGATAATCGCCCGCCCACACCTGTGGAGAGGTTCCGGGCGCGGCGCCCTCGGGATCGTAGTTCGTGTTCTGCGTGAGGCTCAGCACACGGCCGGTCGACGCCTCGATGTTCAGGCCGGACGATCCCACCTGAATCGTGTCCATGTAGGCCGGGACCAGGGAGTGCATCGCGTCGTTCGCACGCGTCTGCAGGTTCCAGTCCAGCGTCGTGTAGACCTTCAGCCCACCGCGGTTGAGGAGGAGTTCCCGGTCCTCCTGCTCGGCGCCGAAAGCGGGGTCGGAGAGGATGCTCTCCTGCACCAGGGTGCAGAAGTACTCGGCACCGGCGGCAGTGGCACAACCCTTCTTCAGTTCCTGGATCACCGGCTCGATCGGCGCGGCCAGGGCCGCATCGTATTCTTCCTGGGTGATCTTGCCGTCGTGGATCATGCGGCCGAGGACGCTGTCACGGCGCTCTTTGGTGACGGAGTAGCCATCGGCGGCGCCGTTGACCTCGTTCTCGGGCTGATCCAGCCGGTAGTTGTTGGGCGATTGGACCATGCCGGCGAGGGTCGCCGCCTGGTTCAGGTTGAGGTTCGCCGCGGAGACGCTGAAGTAGCGCTGGGCGGCGGCCTCGATGCCGTACGTCAGCCCACCCCAGGAGGCGATGTTGAGGTAGCCGAGGAGGATCTCCTCCTTGCTGTACTGCTGCTCCAGCGTGATCGCGTAGCGCATCTCGCGGAGCTTGCGCTCGATGCCGTCCAGGCCTTCCTGGCCGGCGTAGTCGTCCCAGCACGCGCCCAGAGCTTCTGTGTCGCCGGGGGCGGTCTCTCGCTCACACTGCTGCAGCAGCACGTTCTTCACGTACTGCTGCGTGATGGACGAGCCGCCCGACGTTCCCTGCTTGAGCAGCGTGGAGATCACGGCGCGGGTGGTGCCGGTGAGGTCGACGCCGCCATGGGCGAAGTAGCGGTTGTCCTCGCTGGACAGCAGCGCATCGATCATCACGGGCGCGACCTGATCCAGCGTCACGGGGTCGCGGTTCTGTTCGTAGAACTTCGCCATCTCCACGTACTGCCCGCTGGCGGGATCCTTGGCGTAGAACGTGGACGGCAGCATCGCGGTGTCGATCTGCAGCATGGGGGGCAGCTCGTTGAACATCGAGATGGCACCCTTGGCCGCGGTGCCGCCGACGGCGATGGCGGGCGTGACGGTCGCGGTGACGAGAACACCGGCGATGGCACTGAGGCCGACGAGGCCGAGAAGGCCGCCGACGACGCCGCTGGCCGTGCGTTTGGTTCGAGGCATAGGCTAGATGCTAATGCCGCTCCCTGTGAGGACGGCCTCTCGTTCGCCGCATTCGGAGCTTTCAATGACCACGTGGGAATACCTGACGACGCCGCTGCTCATCCACAACACCGCAGCCATCCTCAACAACTGGGGCAAGCAGGGCTGGGAGCTGGTGCAGGTGGTGACCGGGCCCGAGGGTGGTCTCGTCGGCTACTTCAAGCGCCCCGTCACCGACGCGGCACCCGCCAACACCGGCCTCGCCTCCGCCGCGCAGGCCGCCCAGCAGTTCCAGGAGTGAGCATGACCGTTTCCGCACGCCTCGCCGAGCTCGGCATCGAGCTGCCCCCGGTCGCAGCCCCCGTCGCCGCCTATGTCCCGGCGGTTCGTCACGGCGATCTCGTCTACACGTCGGGCCAGCTTCCCATGGTCTCGGGCGCGCTTCCCGCCACCGGCAAGGTAGGGGAGGGGCACGGGCTGGTTCCGGCGTCCGACGCCCAGTCGTACGCGCGTCAGTCCGCGTTGAACGCCCTCGCTGCGGCCGCCGCGATCGTGGATGGTGTCGACAACATCACGGGCGTCCTCAAGCTCACCGGCTTCGTCGCCTCCGTGCCGGAGTTCACCGGGCAGCCGGGGGTCATCAACGGAGCCTCGGTCGTGTTCGGCGAGATCTTCGGCGATGCTGGCGTGCACGCCCGCTCCGCCGTGGGTGTTCCTGTGCTGCCGCTCGACGCACCCGTCGAGGTCGAGGTGGTCTTCACCGTCGCCTGACGACTCGTCCACTGCGCCGGCTCCCGCTCTTTGAGGGGAGCCGGTGTGCTCTGTGCGGCTGCGGCGTACGGTGTTCAGGAACCGCGATGCAGCCGGTGGGACGCCACCGCGGCCGCGATGGCGACGGTCGCGCTGAGTGCGGAACAGATCAGCAGCGTCGCCACGGCCGTGGGATCCCCCGTGCCCACGAGCAGTACGGCCGGGATGAGGGTTCCGCCGATGGCCCCGCACGCCACCAGGACTCCCACCACGCGAGGGGCCTGGGCATCGGTGACCGTGTCCAGTCCGATCCCGACGAGTGCCGCGTACCCGGTGGCGACAGTCGCGACGACGACGGCGATGCACACGAGAGCCGCGAGCGGGGCTACGTCGCGAAGCAGGGCCGCGACGCCGAGCAGCACCGTCGCGGCGGCCATGCCGATGATGAAGGTGCGCCGCGGCGGATGCCCGCGGTGCACCAGTGCGGCGAAACCGAAGCGACCTGCGGCGACCACACCCCAGTACGCGGTCGTCGCGATCGACGCGGTGGTGGGCGCCAGGCCGCCCAGCCGCTCGCCGAACACCGCCGACCAGCCTGCGAAAACGCTCTCCACGCCCACGAACAGGGCGAGAGCGATGGCGACGATCACGAGGGTGCCGCGGTGGGAGAGGCGCCCGGCGGCGAGGATGGGACGCGCATCGGGCAGCACCGAGCGCCACAGCAGCACCGCGGTGAGAGTGTGGGCCGCCGCCAGGACGCCGATCAGCGAGATCCGCCACGGCTCCGCGTGCGCCACGGCGAAGAGCAGCGGAACCGTGGCCGCCACGATCGCCACCACGCCGGTGAGGCGGGCAAGGAGCCCGGCCGTTCCCGTGGTCTGCGCCGCGGCGCGCGCCACGAGGTTGCCCGCGGCCTCGGAGATGCCGAAGCCGAGACCGCCGATCGCGGCCGCGGCGACGAACCCGATGGGGCCGGGTGTGATCGGCACCGCGATGAGCGCCGTCGCCTGCACGACGGAGCCGATGGCCGCCATCGCCGTCGGGCGCATGCGCGCGCCGACCGCGGTGGTGACGAGCACGCCGATCAGCAGACCCAGGAAGAGCATCGGTGCCGCGAGCAGCACCAGGTCGCCGTCAGAGGCGGCCCGGGCCGGAATGAGGGCGGGAAAGGTGGCCGTCGTGATGCCGAGCCCGGCGAAGGAGAGATAGACCGCGGTACGGGCGTTCACGTCAGCGGCTGCGCATGCGCTGAATGGCGTCGTAGGTGGAGTGCAGCGCACTCATCGAGGCGTCGTAGTCGGAGCTCGCGACACCGATGAAGAGACAGTCGACGACCATCAGCTGAGCGATGCGACTGCCCAGAGCACCGGAGCGGAACCCCGTCTCACGCGCCGCCGTGGTGAGGACGATGTCCGCCTGCTGGGCGAGGAGGGAGCCGGCATGATTGGTGATCGCGATGGTGACGGCGCCACGGGCGCGGGCGAGCGCCAGATACTCGACCGTGTCGCTGGTGTTGCCGGAGTGGGACACCGCGATCGCAACGCTGGACGGGCCATAGGTCGCCGCTGACGTCCACGCGGCGTGTGCGTCGTTCCACGACAGCGCCGTGCGGCCGATGCGATTGAGCTTCTGCTGCAGGTCGAGGCCGATGAAGGCGCTCGCACCGATTCCGAAGATGTCCACACGCGCGGCGCGCGCGACGATCTCCACGGCGCGCGCCAGCTCCGTGGTGTCGAGAGTGCGCGCCGTGTCCGCGATCGAGAGGGTCTCGGCCAGCGAGACCTTCGCGACGATGTCGTCCATGCTGTCGTCGCGTTCGATGTCGCCACGCGCCTCGGTCAGCCTCTCCGCTACCAGCCGCTCGCTCACGCTGGCGGCGAGCACATCTGCCCGCAGCTGCTTCATGTGCGCGTAGCCGAGGCGCTGCACGAAGCGCATCACCGAGGTCGTGGAGGTGTCACAGGCGGTGGCGATCAGGCCGACCGAGGTCTCTGCCGCCGTGAGCGGATCGCTCAGGAAGAAGTCGGCGATCCGTTTCTCCGTGGGGCGAAGTTCGGGCATCATCGCCCGGATGCGGACGAGGACGGTGGTCGCGCTCGCATCGTCGCGGGCGGTCGTTGGGCTCATCGGAACTCCTCTTTCCGGCATGACACTACCGTGAATGGAAAAAAGTTTCATCTGGGAACGTTCTGGTGTACTTTTGTGCCAATCGAGATCACCGATGCTCTCCCGGCGGCACAGCACTCATCGCCAGACGAGGCATCTGAAGAGGAGTCCTCATGAACGCAGGATCGCGCCGGATGCGCGTCACCCTCGCCACGACCGGCCTGGCGGCCGCGCTGGCACTGATCGTCACCGGTTGCACCTCCGGTGGCGGTGGCACCTCGCCGAGCTCGGCGCCCGAGGACAGCGGCAGCGCCGCAGCGGGGGGAGCGCTCGTGATCGGTGTCACCAGTGACCCCGACACGCTGGACCCGTGGAAGGCCACCCAGTTCCAGGCCGTCAACGTCCTGCAGAACCTCTACGGCACCCTCACCGAGTTCGACGCCGACCTCAACGTGGTGCCGGGCCTCGCGGAGAAGTGGGACGTCTCCGAGGACGGCCTCACCGTCACGTTCACGCTGCGCAGCGGTGTCACCTTCGCCGACGGCAGCGCGTTCGATTCCGCTGACGTGAAGCACTCGCTCGAGGCCATCATGAACCCCGACACCGCCGCCGTCTCCGCAGCCTCGCTGGCATCGGTCGCCGCCGTCGAGGCGCCGGACGCGAGCACGGTCGTGCTCACGATGAAGTCGCCGGATGCCGCCCTCTTCGCGAACCTCGCCGTGGTCAACATGGCGATGCTCTCCAGCGATGACGCCGAGTCCTCCCTGGAGACCAAGCCCAACGGCACCGGCGCGTTCAGCTTCGACAGCCGTACGCCGAGCCAGTCCATCACGCTCAAGCGAAACGAGGCGTACTGGGGCGACAAGGCTGTGCTCGACTCGGTGGAGTTCCGCGTGATCCCCGACGAGTCCTCGATCGTCTCTGCGATGCAGTCCGGCAACGTCCAGTTCGCCGTGTTCAACGACCCGCTGGTGGCACAGACCGCCGAGACCGGCAGCATCACGGTGGAGAAGACCCCGCAGCTGAGCTACCACGCACTCCAGCTCAACGCGCACAAGGACGCCGTCTCCGACGTCAACGTCCGCCTCGCGATCCAGTGCGCCGTCGACCGCCAGCAGGTGCTGGACACCGCGGCACTCGGTGAGGGCGAAGTGACCGGCCCCATCACGTCGCCGGCGTACCGCTCCGACCCGGAGGCGCGGCCCTGCCCCACGCGCGACCTGAACAAGGCCAAGGAATACTTGGCGAAGGCTGGCAAGTCCGGCGGCGTCGAGCTGACCACCATCGTGTCGCAGGGCGAGTACGCTACGTCGGTCAACGAGGCGCAGAACCTGAAGTCGCAGCTGGCCGACGCCGGCATCACGCTGAAGCTCGATGTCCTGGAGTCCGGTGCGTATGTCGAGCGCTGGAAGGCCGGCGACTTCGACGCGGCGGTCGCCCTCAACGGCGGTCGCCCGGACCCGGACGGCATGTACTCGCGCTACTTCACCAGCACGGGCAACCTGAACCAGGTGGCCGGCTACAGCTCGCCCGAGCTGGACAAGCTGTTCGCCGACGGCAAGGCCACGAGCGACCCCGCCGAGCGCAAGAAGATCTACGCGCAGGTCTCCGACGAGCTCGAGAACAACGCGGCGTGGATCTGGATGTTCACGAGCTACACCTACACCGCGACCACGTCGAACGTGACCGGCTTCACCCCGATGGCCAACGGCTCGCTGCAGTCGCTGCGCACCACCGGCCTGAACTGATCCGACGTCGTGCGGGGCGGGCATCGCGCCCGCCCCCCACGTTCGCATGAACCCCACGGGAGCTGATCCATGCTGAGATCGATCCTCCGCAACGTCTGGCTGCGGAAAATCCTCGCCGCGATCGGCACGCTGTTCGGCGTGGCCGTCTTCGTGTTCGTGATGCTGCGCGCCATTCCCGGTGACCAGATCACCGCGAGCCTGGGCACAGAGGGAGCCTCGCTGACGCCGGAGCAAAGGCAGGCGCTGGAGGCCTACTACGGCATCGACAAGCCGCTGATCGTGCAGTTCTTCTCCTGGCTCGGGAACATCTTCGTCGGAAACCTCGGCTTCTCTTCGCGGGCACAGACGAGCGTGGCCGAACTCACCGCGGCTTCGCTCCCCGTCACGATCGAGCTGGCGATCCTGTCGATCGTGCTCGCGCTGGTGATCGGCATCCCGCTCGGCATGCTGTCGGCCTCCAAGCCCGATTCCCCGCGCGATGCGGTGGGACAGGTCGTGGGTCTGGCCGGCCTCTCCATTCCCGCCTTCCTCCTCGGCACCGCACTGCTCGCGGTCTTCGCGGCCTCGTTCGGCTACAACCCGAACGGCCAGGGATACGCCCCGCTGTGGGTGAACCCGGGGCTGAACCTGCAGCAGATGCTGATGCCCGCGTTCGTGCTGGCCTTCGGTATCGCCGCACCGATCATGCGCACCACACGCACGGCGGTGCTCGAAGTCCGCTCCAACGACTTCATCCGCACAGCGCGTGCCAAGGGCGTTCCCGCGCGCCGCCTCCAGTTCACCCACGTCCTCGGCAACGCGCTGGTGCCGATCGTGACGATGACCGGCCTCCAGTTCGGCTACCTGCTCGGCGGTGCGGTCGTCGTGGAGCAGATCTTCTCGCTTCCCGGCATCGGCCGCCAGGTGCTGCTGGGCATCCAGCAGAAGGAGTATGCGCTGGTGCAGTCGACGGTGCTGATCATCGCGCTGTCCTTCGTCATCGTGAATCTGCTGACCGACCTCCTCTACCGGATCATCGACCCCCGGGTGCGTGCATCATGAGCGACATCTCCACCACCGCGATCGCCCCCGGAGGCGGCCAGCTCGGCGAACGCGTCCGGCTCCTGCTGCGCAGCCGCTCGGGTCTCATCGGCATGATCCTCGTCATCCTTCTCACCCTGCTCAGCCTCGCCTCCGCGTTCGGCTGGCTGCCGTACGACCCGCTTGCGCAGGATCCGCCCTCGCGCCTGCAGCCGCCCAGCGGCGCGCACTGGTTCGGTACCGACCAGTTCGGGCGCGACGTCTTCGTGCGCGTCGCCGCCGGTGTCGCAAACTCCGGTCTCATCGCCGTGGTGGCTGTGGCGTTCGCCACCGTGGTCGGCACGCTCGCCGGGGTGTTCGCCGGCTTCTATCGCGGCATCTCCGACGGTGTCGTGACGGCCATCACCAACATCCTCTTCGCCTTCCCGCCGCTGCTGCTCGCCCTCGCCCTCGCGTCGGTGTTCGAGCGCAACTGGTTCACCATCGCGGTGGCGATCGCCATCGTGTACGTGCCGATTTTCATCCGCGTGACGCGTGGACCCGTGCTCACGCTGCGCGAGGTGGAATACGTCAAGGCGGCCAAGAGCACCGGTCAGTCCAGCATCGCCACGGTGTTTCGCCACGTGATCCCCAACCTCACGTCGATCATCATCGTGCAGGTGACGCTGTCGCTGTCCTGGGCGGTGCTCACCGAAGCGGCGCTGAGCTTCCTCGGACTCGGCGCGCCGCCGCCCGCCCCCTCGCTCGGATCGATGATCTTCGAGGCGCGCACGCTGATCATGGTGGCACCGTGGACGATGATCGCCCCGGGCGTGGTAGTTGTCCTGCTCGTTGTGGGGTTGAACCTGCTCGGCGACGGACTCCGTGACAGCCTCGATCCGCGCAACCGCGGCAAGCGATGAATCGATCCCCTCACGCCGCGCGTCCCGCGGCTTCCCTCTCGCAGACCCGGCACACCGCGTCGGAACAGGAGCAACCATGCGCATTCTCGGACTGATCTCGGGCACCTCCCACGATGGGATCGACGCCGCGATCGTCGATTTCCATGAGAGCGACGGTCATCTCGTCGGCCGCGTCGTGCACACCGCCGAGACCCCCTACGAGCCGGCGCTGCGCCAGCGCATCATCGACGCCCTGCCGCCGCGACCCACCACCTTCGCCGAGATGTGCGAGCTGGACACTCTGGTGGGGCAGGCGTTCGCGGACGCCGCTGTTGCCTCGATCGCCGCAGCGGGCGAGGTCGACGCGATCTGCTCCCACGGGCAGACGGTGTTCCACTGGGTGGAGGACGGGCACGCCCGCGGAACCCTGCAGATCGGCCAGCCCGCGTGGATCGCGGAGCGGACCGGCGCTGCCGTGATCTCGGATGTGCGGATTCGCGACATCACTGCCGGCGGTCATGGCGCTCCGCTCGTCTCCTTCCTGGACGAGCTGCTGCTGCGTGGCCGGGGCACGGCCGCCGCCCTCAACATGGGCGGCATCTCCAACGTCACCGTCATCCGCGACGGGTCGGTCGTGGCGTACGACATCGGTCCGGCAGGTGCTCTGATCGACGCCGTGGTCACCGATCTCGGCCTGAATCCGCTCGGGTTCGACGCCGACGGCGCGATCGCGCGCTCGGGCACCGTGGACGAGGAACTTCTGGCATCATTCCTCGCCGAGCCGTACTACGCGCAGCCCGCCCCGAAGAGCACGGGCAAGGAGCTGTTCCACCTGCCGTACGTCCACCAGCACGTCGCGGCACTCGGACGCGAGGTGGCCCCCGCCGATCTCATCGCCACGCTGACCGAGCTCACGGTACGCACGATCGTGGATGACGTGCGCCGCGCGAACGTCGGCTATCTCGCCGCCTCCGGCGGGGGAGTGCGCAACCCGGTGATCCTCGATGGGCTGCGCGCCGGACTCCCGGACACGGAGGTGGTGCTGGCGGATGAGCTGGGCGCCCCTGCAGACGCGAAGGAGGCGATCCTCCTCGCCCTCATCGGCTGGTGCACGATGCACGCCGTCCCCGCGATCGTTCCCGGGGGCACCGGCGCGCGGGAACCGCGCGTGCTGGGAACGATCACACCGGGTGCGGGGCCGCTGCAGCTGCCCGCACCCGTCGCCGCGCTGCGCGACCTGCGCCTGGAATCGGCATGACCGCCATTTCCCTCCGCCTCGCGGACGCCGACGATCACGCGGAGATCACCGCGCTGTTTCTCCGGTGCTTCCGCGAGAGCTATCGCGGGATCATCGCCGACGAGACGATCGCGGCGATGACCGACGAACGAGCTGACGCCCTGTGGCGGCGTGTGCTCGACGCGGCGGAGGGTGCGTCCCTGGTGGCGGTGCGCGATGGATCGGTGGTCGGTGTGACGCGCTGGTCGGCCGCTGACGTCCACTCGCTGTACGTCGATCCCGACGCGCACGGTGCGGGCATCGGCTCGATGCTGCTGGATGCGGCAGTGGCGCGCATCGGTGAGGGCTTCGACCGTGCGCGTCTGTGGGTGTTCGCCGACAATGCCCCGTCGGTCGCCTTCTACCGCTCGCGCGGATGGGTCCCCACCGGTCGCACGCGCGTGGAGGCCGAGTTCGCCAGCCAGGAACAGCAGATGGAGAAGGTGATCCGATGATCACCCGACTCCTCGTCCACCGACGCCGTCTACGGCTGGCCCGCCCGTTCGTCACGGCCGTCCGCCGCGCCGATCACCTCGATGTGACCCTCGTCGAAGCACGCGACGACACCGGGCGGTCGGGTTGGGGTGAGGCGGCCGTCAGCTGGCGGGTGACGGGGGAGAGCCCCGAGTCCGTGACCGCTGTCGTCGACGGGGCGCTCGCCGAAGCGGTGCTGATGCGGGATCCCGCAGACCCGGACCTGCCGGGGATCATCACCGGCGCCGTATGGGGAAACGCCGCGGCGCGCAGCGCCGTCGAGTGCGCCGCGCTCGACCTCGCCGCGCAGCGCGCCGACCGCTCGTTGCCCGCGGCTCTCGGAGCCGGGACCCTCGCGGTCCGCACCGACATGACCTTGTCCGCCGCCTCCATCGAGGAGACCGAAGCGGCCGCCGTCACCGCCGTGGAGCGGGGATTCGGCACGATCAAGCTGAAGGCGGATCGGTCCACGGATCTGGTGCCGCTGCTGCGGGCGGTCCGTTCCGCCGTCGGCGACGACGTCCGCATCCGCATCGACGCGAACCAGGCCTGGAGCGTCGACGACGCGATCGATCGCCTCCGCGCCGCCGAGTCGGCGGGCATGCCGATCGAGCTCGTGGAACAACCGGTGCCGGCCGCGGACCTCGCGGGCCTGGCCGCGGTGCGGGCGGGGGTGGGCATCCCCGTCCTCGCCGACGAGGCGGTGCGCACCGAGGAAGATCTGGACCGCGTCCTCACGCTCGGCGCCGCCGACGCGGTCAACCTCAAGCTCGCCAAGAGCGGGGGCCCCACCGCGGCGCTGCGTCTCGCGTCCCGTGCGCGAGACGCCGGTCTGGGGGTGCTTGTCGGCTGCATGCTGGAGAGTGCGGTGGGCGTCGCCGCGTCCGCGGCCGTCGCGGCCGCCTGCGCACCCGAGGGCGTCCACGACCTGGACGGTGGGCTGTGGCTGATCGGATCGCCGGTGGTGGGCGGCGCGCACTACGACGAAGACCGCATCATCCTGAGCCCGCGCCCGGGTCTGGGCATTGCAGCCATCGCGGAGGGAGCGGAATGAGCGCCATGGCAGCCGTCGAGCAGATCCTCGGCGGGACGAACCCGCCCACCGGTGTGGTCGTGGGCACGTCCATATCCGGTGCCGTCGACATCGCCGCGGGTGGTACGGACGGAACGGGCGGCACTGTCACGCCGGCGTCGACGTTCGACGTGGCGTCGGTGACGAAGGTCGCGGCCACCACGGCCGCGCTCATGTGCCTGGTCTCTCAGGGTGCGCTCGATCTGGACGTCGCGGCGGGACGCATCCTTCCTGAACTCCGCAGCGCAGCCGGGGCGAGCATCCGCGACCTGCTCACCCACCGCGCCGGGCTGTGGGAGTGGCAGCCCCTCTACTTCACTCCCGATCCCTGGGCCACCGTGTGCGACCTGCCCCTGCGCTATGAGCCCGGCACCGGTCGTCACTACTCGGATCTCGGTTTCATGATCCTCGGCCGTATCGTGTCGGCGATCGCCGCTGCGCCTCTGGACGAAGCCGTGCGAACGCTCGTCACCGAGCCGCTGGGGCTGTCCTCCACCGGATACGGGCCCGTGACGGGCGCGGTCGTGAGCGGTCACGGCGATGCCACCGAGCAGCGCATGGTGCGCACCGGCGAGCCCTACCCCGTGCTGCTCACCGACCCCGGATTCACCTGGCGCGAGGAAGACATCCGCGGTGTGGTGAACGACGGGAACGCCGCTCACGCCTTCGGCGGCGTCTCCGGGCATGCGGGACTCTTCACCACCGTGGAGGATCTGCTCACACTCGGGCGCGCCGTGATGGGCGGGGAATTCATCGCTGAGCCCGTCGTCCGCGAGTTCTTCACGGCGGGACCCGATGACGGGCAGGCGCTCGGATGGCGTGCAGCCGACGTGCGCCTGGGCGGTGAGCCCCGTCGCCTCATCTGGCACCCCGGCTTCACCGGATGCGCGTTCGGCGTGCTGCCCGGCGCAGACACCGCGGTGGCGGTGCTGAGCAATCGCCTGCTCGCACCCGAGCCGCGTACCACCGACTCCATCTGGACCGACGCGCTTCGCGCGGTCCCGGACCTCACCTGGGAGATCACATCATGAGCACAGAACCCGTTCTGCGCATCGAGAACCTCTCGATCGCCTTCCGCTCCGGGTCGGAGACCGTCACCGCGGTGAAGGGCGTGTCGATCGACGTCGCAGCCGGAGAGACGGTCGCGGTCGTGGGCGAGTCGGGGTCGGGAAAGTCCACCACCGCGGCCGCCATCAACCGTCTGCTGCCGGAGAACGGCCGGATCACCGGGGGGAGCGTCCGCTTCGACGGGAGGGAGATCACCGAGCTCAGCGAGCACCAGATGGTGAGCCTGCGCGGGGCCGGGATCGGCCTCGTTCCCCAGGACCCGATGTCCAACCTCAACCCGCTGATGCGCGTGGGCGATCAGATCGGCGAAGCGCTCGAGGTGCACGGCCTCACGAAGGGGGACAAGACCACGGAGCGCGTCATCGAGCTGCTCGACATGGTCGGCATCCCCGATGCCCCTAACCGTGCGCGCCAGTACCCGCACGAGTTCTCCGGGGGCATGCGCCAGCGCGTCCTCATCGCCATGGGTCTGGCCTGCCGCCCGCGACTGCTCATCGCCGACGAACCGACATCCGCGCTCGATGTCACCGTGCAGCGGCGCATCCTCGACCAGCTGGACACGCTTACGGACGAGCTCGGAACCGCCGTGTTCCTCATCACTCACGATCTCGCGCTCGCAGCCGAGCGCGCGGATCGCATCGTGGTGATGTTCCGGGGTGATGTGGTGGAGACTGGCACGAGCGAGGAGGTGCTGCGAAACCCCCAGCACGAGTACACGAAGCAGCTGATCGCGGCGGCTCCGAGCCTCTCCAGCCGCCGCGAACCACTGCCGGCACGGACAGCGACCTCCGCCGAGCCGCTCGTGGTGGTCTCGGATCTCACGAAGGTGTTCTCGCTGCGCAACCCGGTGGCGGGCGGCCCCACCACCTTCACCGCTGTGGATGGGGTGAGCTTCGAGATCCCGCGCGGTCGCACGGTGTCGATCGTGGGGGAGTCCGGTTCGGGCAAGTCCACGACGGCCAACATGGTGCTGGGTCTCGAAGACGTCACCAGCGGCACGATCACGATCGATGGTGTCGATATCGCCAGCGCGCGACGCCGCCAGATGTTCGCGTTGCGGCGGCGGATCCAGCCGGTGTTCCAGAATCCTTTCGCCTCCCTCGATCCGCGCTACACCGTGCAGCAGAGCATCGAGGAGCCGATGGCCGTGCACCGGGTGGGAACGAGCGCGTCCCGGCGCGCGCGGGTCGCCGAGCTGCTGGACAGCGTGGCGCTTCCCGCCGCGATGGCGTCACGGCTGCCGCACGAGCTGTCGGGCGGTCAGCGCCAGCGCGTGGCGATCGCACGCGCTCTCGCACTCGAACCGGAGCTCGTGGTGCTCGATGAGGCCGTGTCGGCGCTGGACGTGCTGGTGCAGGCGCAGATCCTCGACCTGCTCGCCGACCTCCAGCAGCGGCTGGGCCTGAGCTATCTCTTCATCAGCCACGACCTCGCGGTGGTGCGCATGATCTCCGACGAGGTGCACGTGATGCAGCGGGGGCGGATCGTGGAGAGCGGTACACCCGAGCAGATCTTCGACGCACCCCAGCACGAGTACACCCGCGAGCTACTGGCGGCGATTCCAGGCGCGGAGCTCGGGCTCGTGTGAGACGTCGAAGCCCGTCGCACCAAAACGGTGCGACGGGCTTCGACGGCGGTGGCGTCAGTGCGCGCGGCGGCGCGCGCTGCGTAGCGTCGGTGCGCACATGCTCAGCACGCCCAGTAGCAGGAGACCGGCCCCGATGGCAGGCGCCGCGGTCGGTGCCACCCCCGTGGCGGGCAGGGGCGCGCGACCGATCGTCGCCTCGGAGATCACGGTGACACCCGCGTCCGCGAAGCCGAGGACGAGGTGGTGCTCACCCGCGGGCACATCGCTGAGGTCGAGCGTGCCCGTGATCGCTCCGCGGTCCCACTGCAGCGTCCCCACGTCCACCGGCTCGGAGCGCATGCTCGCGAGGATGCGGGAGCGCTCGTCCTGCATCTTCTTCATGAAGTCCGTCATCAGGTCGAAGGACTCGTTGCGCTTGTTGGTCAGCGTCTGCAGGCGCAGCGCCTCCATCTGCTGGCTGCTCGCGGTGGAGTCCATCTTCCCCTTCACGGTGCTGATGAGACCGTTCAGCGCTGCGGCGCGCTCGGCAGCCGGCACGTGGAGGAATCGGTCATCGACCGCTGCGGCACGAGCAGCCTCCACGACGGCCGCGAACGCCTCATCCGTACTGGAAGCGGCGAACCGGTTGGCCGCGGTCAGCAGCGCGTTGTACGCGGTGATCCGTGCGTTCGCATCACGGATCGCCGTGATCTGATCCGCCAGCTGCTGATCGAGAAGGGAAGCACGGCTGTTCTGGACCGCCTGCAGCATGGTTTCCAGGTCCATCGCGGCCAGGGGCTGGCCGCCGAGACTCATGCCCGGGGTCTGGGTGATGAGGGGGTTCAGGATCGGCGCCAGAGTGGCCGGGCCGAGGTTCGGCTGCCAGGCGACGCCGAGCACCTCTCCCGGATCACCGAAGACCACGGTGGGACGTTCGTTCTGGATCATCCGAATGATCTCCTCGAACTGCGCACCGTTCGCGTTCGCCAGCAGGCTCGTGAGGTCTGTCGCACCGGGGACGCTCACGACGGGCGCCGTAGGCAGAGGAGTGGGCCGGGGCGTCGCCGTCGGCCGGGGCGAGGACGTCGGTTCCGGGGTGGGGGTGGATGTCGGCGTCACCGTGGGCTCCGGAGTGGGGGTCGCTGTGGGGGTCGCCGTGGGCTCGGGGGAGGCCGTGGGTTCCGGCGTGGGGGTGGGTTCCGGCGTGCCGGTGGGCGTGGCCGTCGGTTCCGGCGTCGGCGTGGGTTCCGGCGTGCTCGTGGGTTCCGGCGTCGGCGTGGGTTCCGGCGTGCTCGTGGGTTCCGGCGTCGGCGTGGGTTCCGGCGTGCTCGTGGGTTCCGGCGTCCGCGTGGGTTCCGGCGTCCGCGTGGGTTCCGGCGTGCTCGTGGGCGTGGGGGTGCTCGTGGGTGTGGGCTCGGGCGTGGACATCGACACGAGAGCGAACGAGCGCTCGAGACGAAGCGGATCGGTGAGCTCGCGCGGCAGCGCGAAGGCGCTGTTCACGGACGGCTGCTCGTCCGCCAGCAGGTATCCGGTGGGCGGCTCGAACGCCACGGCGTAGTCCGCGTCGCTGCTGGTCGGCAGAGCCCCGGTCTGGAACGAGCCATCGGCCTGCACCGGCACCCGCTGCACGACGACCTCACCGGCTCGGACCGCGACCGATGCGCCGGAGAAATCGGCGAGGTAGCCACCGTCGATCGAGGCGGTGAGCGATCCCGTCACCCGGTTGAACGGACCGTTCAGGGAGATGTCGGTGGAGGCGTCGTCGCTCAGAAAGAACTCCGCGCGCGCCGACGACTGCTCGAGATCGCCGCGCGCACCGGGCCAGACCGCTTCGGCGATGTAGCTCGTGGGTTCGCCCGTCACGGCCAGCCCCACCTCGCCGGTGGGACCGGTGACGCCGGTGACGAGGACGGTGCCATCGCCCTCGGCACGCTGCACACTCACACGCACCCCGGCCAGGGGTGCATCGGCGGATCCGTCCGCGATGGTGACGCGGACGGCCACGGTGGTGGTGGCCACGGTGGTGGTCGTGGCGGTCGTGGCGGTGGCGACAGCTGCGGCAGGCAGACCCGCCAGCAGCAGACCCGCCGTGGCCAGAGCGGTACCGCTGACGCGCGCGGCGCGGACGAATCGCGGTGAAGGGGTGGGGGAGGACAGGCCGCGGGGACGGCGAGGAAGCATGATGCACCTTTCGGGGGAGGGGAGGTGAAGCATCAGTCGGGTTGAAGCCCAGTATGGATGACCGCCAAATCCGCTCACAACCCGTTCTTCCGCCCCGCGTACGGTGTCAGCTTCCGGTGCGCCGTGGCACGGACGAGGGCCCGACCGTTCCGGAGCGGGAACGATCGGGCCCTCGGGTCTGCGTCGTGACTACTTGACCTGCTTTGAGATCACGCTCATCACGGCGGTGTCGGCGAGCGTCGTGGTGTCGCCGACCTCGCGCCCTTCGGCCACATCACGCAGCAGACGACGCATGATCTTGCCGGAACGCGTCTTGGGCAGCTCACCCACGATGTAGACGTCGCGGGGCCGCGCGATCGGGCCGATCTGCTGTCCCACCCACAGCCGCAGGGTGTCGGCGAGCCCGTCGACCTGGTGCGTCTTGAGGTAGTTCTCCTTGATGATCACGAACGCGACGACGGCCTGGCCGGTGGTCTCGTCGTTCGCCCCCACCACCGCGGCTTCCGCCGTCGCCTCGTGAGCGACCAGAGCGGACTCGATCTCGGCGGTGGACAGGCGGTGGCCGGACACGTTCATCACGTCGTCCACGCGCCCCAGCAGCCAGATGTCACCGTCCTCGTCCTTGCGCGCGCCGTCACCGGCGAAGTAGTAGCCCTTGTCGGCGAACATCCGCCAGTAGGTCTCCACGTAGCGATCCGGGTCGCCCCAGATGCCGCGGAGCATGCTCGGCCAGGGGCGCGTGATCACAAGCAGGCCGCCGTTGCCGTCCTCCACCGGGTTGCCGCTCTCGTCGACGATCGCCACGTCGATACCGGGGACCGGGATCTGCGCCGAACCGGGGGTGAGCTCGGTCACGCCGGGAAGCGGGCTGATCATGATGGCGCCGGTCTCGGTCTGCCACCACGTGTCGACGATCGGCGCGGACCCGCCGCCGATGACGTCGCGGTACCACATCCACGCCTCAGGGTTGATGGGCTCACCCACCGACCCCAGCAGGCGGATGGAGGAGAGATCGTACTGTTCCGGGATCTGGCGGCCGGTCTTCATGAACGAGCGCACGGCGGTCGGTGCCGCGTACAGGATCGTCACGCCGTACTTCTGGATAATCTCCCACCAGCGTCCGGGGTGGGGTGCGTCGGGGGTGCCTTCGTACATCACCTGGGTCGCGCCGTTCGCAAGTGGTCCGTACGTGACATAGGTGTGGCCGGTGACCCACCCGATGTCTGCGGTGCACCAGTAGACATCCGTCTCCGGGTGAAGATCGTGGACGATGCGGTTGGTGTAGGCGGCCTGGGTGATGTAGCCGCCGGAGGTGTGGACGATGCCCTTGGGCTTGCCGGTGGTACCCGAGGTGTAGAGGATGAACAGCGGCGATTCGGCGTCGAAGCCCTGGGCCTCGTGCTCCGGGCTGGCTGCTTCGACCGCCTCGTGCCACCAGATGTCGCGCTCGGCGTCCCAATCGATCTCGTTCTCACCACGGCGAACGACGATCACGTGCTCCACGGTGGCCTGTGCGCCTTCGCCGTTGCGGTCGGCGAGGGCCTGGTCCACGGCTGGCTTCAGAGACGACACCCGACCCTTGCGGTAGCCGCCGTCTGCGGTGATGACCACCTTCGCGCCGGCGTCATCGATGCGAGAACGCAGGCTGTCCACCGAGAAGCCGCCGAACACGACCGAGTGGATCGCGCCGATGCGAGCACACGCGAGCATCGCCGCGGTCGCTTCGGGGATCATCGGCATGTAGATGGCCACACGGTCACCCTGGGTGACGCCCAGGCCCTCGAGAACATTGGCCATGCGCTTGACCGTGTCGGTGAGCTCCGCGTACGTGACGGCCCGGGAGTCGCCCGGCTCGCCCTCCCAGAGCAGCGCGACACGGTCGCCGTTGCCGGCTTCGATGTGGCGGTCGAGGCAGTTGTACGCCACGTTCAGCTTTCCATCGCCGAACCATTTCGCGAACGGCGGGTTGGACCAGTCCAGCACCTCGGTGAAAGGAGTGTGCCAGGTGATCAGATCGCGTGCCTGCTGCGCCCAGAAGGCCTCGCGGTCGGCAGCCTCGTCATAGAGGTCCGCCGTGGCGTTGGCCTGTGCGGTGAACTCGGGTGTCGGCGGGAATCGTCGTGACTCGTTCAGCAGGTGATCGATCTGACTGCTCATGCGCATGCTCCTTTGCGATGAAATGACGAAGGCCGCTCCATCGCGGCTGTGGCGAATCTACTTCGCCCCGAGAGCCCAGACTACTGCCGGAAAGGGGTAGTGCACGGGGGTTTGTGAGGGGTCCGAACATGGCTTGTGCTCTACGCCGCCCGATGCGTAAGATCGGTGCTGGCCGATCAATCGATTCTGGCATCGGCGAGACCGCCGCACCCCCCAAGGGCGGTCATCGCATCAGGTGGCATCCTGTTCCCCCACGGGATGCCACCTTTCTTCTGTCTCTCCCCAGGAGTGTCCCGCGAGGGAGTTCTCCCGGTCGAGGGACTATTCCCGTCGCCCTCGGAACGCCCTGCCTACGCTCTCGGCATGGGATCTGGATTCGTCATCGCACCGGCGTCGAGAACGCACGCGCCCGCCATCGAAGATGCGCTCGCGCCGTTTCGCGCCCAGCTGGAAGACCCGCTCGTCACCGACGTGTTCGTGAACGGATCACGGGGGATGTTCATCGACCGCGGGTCCGGTACGGAACCTGTTGCGGGGTGGACGGCTTCCGAGCGCGAGGTGCGCGAGCTGGCATGCGAACTGATCGCGCAAGGCGGTCGCCACGTGGATGACGCGCACCCGTGCGTCGACGTCCGGCTGCGTGGCGGGATTCGTGTTCACGCCGTGCTGGCGCCGATCGCCACCGCGGGTACGACGCTCTCCATACGCATTCCCCGCTTCGCCGCGACGACCCTCGCCACGCTCGTCGCGCAGGGCATGATCGATCGCCCTCTGGAGGCCATGTTGCGCGAAGCCGTGTCGCGGCGCGCGAACCTGCTGGTCAGCGGGGCGGCCGGCGCAGGCAAGACCACCTTGCTGTCCGCGCTCCTCGGCGAGGCTGCGCCCACCGAGCGCATCGTGACGATCGAAGACGTCGCGGAGATTGCGCTGGATCATCCGCATCACGTCGCACTCGAGTCGCGCCAGGCGAACCTGGAGGGCGCCGGGGAGGTCGGCCTTGCCCGCCTGGTGCGTGAGGCGCTACGGATGAAGCCCGATCGTCTGGTCATCGGCGAATGCCGCGGCGCCGAGGTACGCGAACTGCTCAGTGCACTCAACACCGGCCACGACGGGGGCGCCGGCACGGTGCACGCCAACAGCCTGGCCGACGTGGCCACGCGATTGGAGGCGCTGGGCGCGCTGGCCGGGCTCGATGAGACCACGCTCGCCCGGCAGGTGACGAGCGCCATTGAGTTCGTCATCCATCTGGAGCGGGACGATGCCGGCCGGCGCCACGTTGCCGCGGTGGGGGAGTTCCGTATCGTCGACGGTCGCCTGTTCGTGGTGCCGAAGGATGTCCCTCAGACCGCGGAGGTGCCGCCGACGCGCCGGTCACGGCGGCAGGCACGCGGCGGCTCGGCAGGAGCCGCATCGGCGGCGGCGCCGGTCGCGGTGCCGGACGATGGCCTCGTCTCCGACTCTGCGGCCCCCGGAGACGGGGAAGGTGTCATGACGAGCGGATTTGTGCCGCACCGGGAGTCCGCGGCAGTTGACAGTCCGGACACGCAGCGCGGCCGTCCGTTGTGGATTCCTCGCGCACTCTCCGATGGCGGACACGCGCTCGCGGCCGTCGCCCGATCGCCGTTCACCCCGGACGGCGAGGAGCAGCCGATCGCGGTCGTCGATGCAGGTCTGCTGCCGGAACACACGGCGGCAGAGAATCCGCCTGGTGCTCCCCGCCCGATCGCCGAGGTGAACGAGGCGTTCCCGGCGACGCTTCGTCGGCGAACGCAGCGCGGGTCCGCCGATGACCCCGTACGTCCGAGCTCTCCGCCACCCACCGCGGAGAGGCCCGTCCGCGGTGGGCTTCCCACGGTTCTGCCGACGTTCGACCAGTGGCGAGAACGCCTCGGCGTGCCGCGGCAGGCGAATTCGTCAGCGGGCAGCCCCTCGGGAGCGGTCGCGTCTGAGGATCACGCTCGGCCGGGCGATCACAGTGCGCAGACCGGTCACCGTCCACAGGATGGCGGCCGGGCGCGAGGGGAAGCGCTCCGGCGTGACGGTCACAACCCGCGACGCGATCCCGGCTGGCGGGACGATCGCCGTTTGCGAGAGGAGCGCCATCGCCGCGGTGGTGACCGGGCGCCGGACGCTCTCGGCGCCCAGGGTGAGGACGGCTCCCGGGACGATGGCCGAACGTGGAGCGAGCAGAGCATGCGGGCCCAACGCGCATCGCGCACAGTTACCGCGCTCACTCCCGCCGAGCTGGACGCGCAGTGGACACGGCTCGTCGAGGGGTGGGAGGCGAGTCCGGCTCCGGCACATGCCGCCGAGGGCGTGAGCCCCAGCGGGCCTACGCCGGCACCTCGCGCATCGCAGCCTGATCGTCGAGGCGGCGGCGCATGGAGCTTCGTCCCCGAGCCCGCGGTACCTGCCGGTACGAGGAGCGCCACCGATGCGTCGAGCTGAGCGGTATCGGGCCGAGGAGCGTCGGGCGGTCGCGGAGACGGCGCAGCGACTGGCGGTGTTGCTCCGCGCCGGGATAGCACCCGAACGCGCCTGGCACTTCATCGCAGAGGTCGACGGCGGCCCCGCCGCGTCCATCGTCGCCCGCATGGGGAGCGGGCAGCGTATCGCCGACGCTGTCGAACAGGAGGGTGGGCCGTGGCGGTCCATCGCGGGTGCGTGGCGGATCGCCGCGGAGGTGGGTGCGCCGCTTGCCGACAGTCTGCGATCGATCGCGGGTGCCGCCCGTGATGCCGCTGAGGCCGCCGATGATGTTGCCATCGCGCTCGCGGAACCGGCGATGACGGCGCGCATCATGACGTGGCTTCCCGCCGCCGGCCTGCTGCTGGGGGCAGCGCTCGGATTCGACGTGGTCGGGGTGGTCCTCGGAACACCCGTCGGAGCCGCCAGCGTCATCGCGGGTGCTGGGATGATGCTTCTCGGGCGCTGGTGGTCCGCTCGTCTGATCCGGTCCGCGTCACGTCGCGCCGAGACGCCCGGGCTGCGGGCCGAGTTCACAGCGATCGCGCTGTCCGGCGGAGCATCCGCATCGCGCGCCTCCGCGCTGGTCGAAGACGCCGATCCGGGGGGAGATCCGGGCACCACCGCACGGGTGCTGGAACTGTCGCGCGTCGCCGGGGTGCCGGCCGCCGAGCTCCTCCGCGCTGCGGCTGCGGATGAGCGCCAGGGTGCTCGCACCCACGGGCGAATCGCGGCCGCCCAGCTGGGCAGCAGGCTTCTGTTGCCCCTCGGGGTGTGCACCCTTCCTGCCTTCTTCCTTCTTGGGGTCGCCCCCATGATCCTCAGCGTGCTCGCCACGACGCCGGTGGTGTGGTGATGACCGGCCTCTCGCTCCGCAACCACCGCTCCTCACTCGACGTCGAACCGTGCCACCGGTTTGCCTACGACGTGCCCCGACCAAATTTCGTGCCCAGAAACAGGAGAAGAGATGAACACCTTGATGAGAGCGGCGGCCATGCGGCGCTCCGGCCGCCAGCTCGCTGCGGCGGTGCAACGCGGCGCCCTCCCGGAGGCAGGAGGGGGGAGCAGATCCGGGCTGCTGCGCACCTTTCTGAACGACGAGGAGGGGGCAGCGACAGCGGAGTATGCGATCGCGACGATGGCGGCCGTGGCCTTCGCCGGAATGCTGGTGGCGATCATGAGGTCCGACGAGGTGCGCGGCATCCTCACCGATCTCGTGCATCGCGCGCTCTCCGTACCGTGATCCGGCGCACCGTGGCCTCGCCGCGCGGCGGTCTGCGGTGTGACGAACGCGGCGGCGTCGCGGCGGAGTTCGCCGTGACGCTGCCCGCCGTCCTGCTTGTGCTCGCCCTCGCGATCGGCGCGGTAGCGGCACAAGCCCAGCGCGTCCTCCTTCAGGATGCCGTCGCCGACGCGGCACGTCTGCTGGCCAGGGGCGAAGACGCCGGGCGGGTGGCGCGCGCCGTCACGGACGCGGTGCCGCAGGCGCACACCGAGTCGGCGTCGGAGGGGGAACGGGTGTGCATGAGCGCCTCCGCGCCCGTGCGGTTGTTCGGCGCGACCACGATCACGATCGCCGCTCGCGCCTGTGCGCTGTCCGGCGGGCTCTGAGGAACGAACGGGGCGTTTCACCGCCCGGAGAGGAGATGCCCATGTCCGGCGTTGCCACCGCGGTCGGCGTGCTCGTCGTTGCGGCAACCCTGGTGACGGGGGCCGTGGTGCTCGGCGAAGGAGCGGTGCTGTCCCAGCGCACCGCGAGCGCCGCCGACGCTGCGGCGCTCGCGGCCGCCGACACGCTGACGGGCGTTCTCTCGGGAGACGCCTGCGTGCGGGCCGGTGAGGCGGCGGCGTCCAACGGTGCGGCGCTGGAGAGCTGTGTCATCGCCGGCACCACCGCGACGGTCGCAGTCAGTGCGCGCAGCGGAGCGTTTGCGGCGCGCGCTGTCGCGCGAGCGGGACCCCCACCCTGACACGCGCCCGGCCGGTGCGTGCACCGAACCCCCGCCCTGACACGCACCAGGGCCGGTGCGTGCACCGAACCCTCATGAACAGGCCGTAGGCTGGTGGATCAGCCCCGATCATCGCGCGGACAGCGCCCCGATCCGGCTCCCGACCCGCACACGGAGCTCCCTCCGCCGCGGGACCCGATCATGTGCGTCACAGCCACCGCCGCGAAAACGGCGTGTATGGTGTGCTGTCGAAGAAAGGACGCTCCGTGGCAAACGGCAAGAAGCTCGTCATCGTCGAGTCCCCGACGAAGATGAAGTCGATCCAGGGGTACCTGGGCGACGACTACGAGGTGCTGTCCTCGGTGGGGCACATCCGCGACCTCGCCGACAAGAAGAGCATTCCCGCCGACAAGAAGGCGGCGTACGGAAAGTACTCCATCGACGTCGACAACGACTTCGACCCGCTGTACGTCGTCTCGGAGCGCAAGACCAAGACCGTCAGTGAGCTCAAGCGAGCGCTGAAGAATGCCGACGAGCTCCTGCTCGCCACCGATGAAGACCGCGAAGGCGAGGCCATCGCGTGGCATCTGCTGGAGACCCTGAAGCCCAAGGTCCCCGTCAAGCGGATGGTCTTCCACGAGATCACGAAGGACGCGATCCAGGCAGCGGTGGGCAACACCCGCGAGCTGGACACCGCGCTGGTCGACGCCCAGGAGACCCGCAGGATTCTTGACCGCCTCTATGGGTGGGACGTCAGCCCCGTCCTCTGGTACAAGGTTCAGCCGGGTCTGTCGGCCGGTCGTGTCCAGTCAGCGGCCACACGTATGGTGGTCGACCGCGAGCGCGAGCGCATGGCGTTCGTCTCCGCGGCGTACTGGGACGTGGAGGCGGAAGCCTCGGCAGCTGGTGCCGCATTCGGCATCCGCCTCGTCCGCCTCGACGGCGCCCCCCTCGCGCGAGGTGCCGACTTCGACGACAAGGGTGAGCTGAAGAAGGCGGTCGTCGTTCTCGACGAGGCAGCTGCCACCACTCTCGCAGCCGCGATCACGGCCGCAGGCACCGGCGAGGTCACCAAGGTCGAGGCGAAGCCCGGCACCCGGAGCCCCTACGCGCCCTTCACGACGTCCACGCTCCAGCAGGAGGCGGGACGCAAACTCTCGATGACGGCGAAAATCGCGATGTCCACCGCGCAGCGCCTCTACGAGAAGGGATACATCACCTATATGCGTACCGACTCGGTCGCGCTGAGCTCGCAGGCGATCACCGCCGCGCGCGAGCAGGCCGTGTCGCTCTACGGTGAGAAGGCCGTGCCGCTCAAGCCGCGCCTCTACAAGTCGAAGTCGAAGAACGCGCAGGAGGCGCACGAGGCCATCCGTCCCTCGGGCGAGCACTTCCGCACGCCGGCGTCCGTCTCATCTGCTCTCGACCGCGACGAGCTGCGACTGTACGACCTCATCTGGAAGCGCACGGTCGCCAGCCAGATGTCCGACGCGAAGTTCGAGACCACCACGGTCACGATCGCCGTCGCGGCGTCCGGCCAGACGGCAGAGTTCACCGCGTCGGGCACCGTGTACACCTTCAAGGGATTCCTCGAGGCGTATGAAGAGGGTAAGGACGAGCGTCGCCGCGACTCCGACGCCGCCGCCGACCAGTCCCTTCCCGCGCTCGCGGTGGGGTCGTCCGTCGACGTCTCCGAGGTCGAGGCCAAGGACCACCGCACCAACCCGAAGCCGCGTTACACCGAGGCATCGCTGGTCAAGGCGCTCGAAGAGCGAGGCATCGGCCGGCCCTCCACGTTCGCCAGCATCATCGACACGATCATCGACCGAGGCTACGTCAGCAAGCGCGGCCAGGCCCTGGTTCCGAGCTGGATGGCCTTCAGCGTCGTGCGCCTCCTGGAGGAGAACTTCTCGGAGCTGGTGGACTACGACTTCACGGCAGCCCTCGAGGACGACCTCGACGCGATCGCTCGCGGGGAGCAGCACCGTGCCGATTGGCTGAAGGAGTTCTACTTCGGCTCGGACGAGCACACCGGTCTTCGCAATATCGTCGACAATGTCGGTGAGATCGATGCGCGCGCCCTGAACGCCACGCGGATCACCGACAACGCCACGCTGCGCTTCGGGCGCTACGGACCGTACCTGGAGGTCACGGACCCTGCAGCGCCTGACGCGAAGCCGCGGATCGTCAACATCCCCGAGGACCTCGCCCCGGATGAGCTGACAGCCGCCAAGGCGCAGGAGCTCATCGAGGCACCGGTCGCGGGCGACCGCGTTCTCGGCGAGAACCCCGCCAACGGCAAGCTGATCGTCGTCAAGGACGGCCGGTTCGGGCCCTACGTGCAGGAGATCGACCCGCCGTCCGACGAGGACGTGAACGAGGCGACCGGCGAGGTGGAGGAAAAGCCCAAGCGCCGCACCAAGAAGGCGGAGGAACCGAAGCCGCGCACGGCGTCGCTGTTCAAGTCGATGTCGGTCGACACGATCGACCTCGCCACGGCGCTGCAGCTTCTCGATCTTCCGCGCGTTGTGGGCGTCGACCCGGCGACGGAGGAGGAGATCACCGCTCAGAACGGCCGGTTCGGGCCGTACCTGAAGAAGGGGGCAGACTCCCGATCCCTGCAGACCGAGTCGCAGATCTTCGAGATCACGCTGCCGGAGGCGCTGGAGCTTTACGCCCAGCCGAAGTACGGCGCCCGACGCGCGAGCAGCGCGTTGAAGGAGTTCGAAGCCGACCCCGTCAGCGGGAAGCCGATCCGCATTCGCGACGGTCGCTTCGGAGCGTATGTCACCGACGGCGAGACCAACGTGACGATCCCGCGCGGCCAGACGCCGGACGACATCACCTTCGAGATCGCGGTGCAGATGCTTGCCGACAAACGCGCGAAGGGCCCGGCCCCCAAGCGCAAGACGGCGGCGAAGAAGACCACCACCGCAGCGAAGAAGACGGCCGCGACGAAGTCGACCGCGACGAAGTCGACCGCGACGAAGACGACCGCGACGAAGACGACCGCGACGAAGACGACGGCGACGAAGTCCGCCACGGCGAAGAAGACGGCCGCAACCACGGCGACGGCGACGAAGTCGGCGGCCGCGAAGAAGCCGGCGACGACGCGCAAGCCGGCCGCGAAGAAGACGACGGACGCGGCGGAGTGAGCACTCCTCACGGCCTCTGGATCACGGTCGAGGGCGGAGACGGGTCCGGAAAGACCACGCAGTCCGAGCTGTTGACCACCTGGCTCGAGGAGCGGGGGCGTACCGTCGTGCGCACCCGCGAACCGGGGGGCACCGAGGTCGGGCAGCTGATCCGCGACATCGTGCTGCACCATCGCGGCGATATCGTCCCTCGTGCCGAGGCGCTGCTGTATGCGGCCGATCGTGCCCACCATGTCGCCACGGTCGTGCGTCCTGCCCGGGAACGCGGTGACGTTGTGCTGCAGGATCGCTACCTGGACTCGTCCGTCGCCTATCAGGGGGCGGGACGGGTGCTCGACGCGGACGAGGTGCGCAATCTCTCGCTGTGGGCCACCGACGGCGCGCTGCCCGATCTCACGATCCTGCTCGATATCGATGAGGCCACCGCCCGTGCTCGTCTGGACGCCGCGGACAAGCCGTTCGACCGTCTGGAAGCGGAGGGGGACTCCTTCCACGCGCGCGTGCGCGACGCCTATCTGGCACTTGCTGACGCGGAGCCCGATCGATTCCTCGTCGTGGACGCCGCGGGTTCGGTGGCGGAGATCGCCGAGCGGATCCGCCTCGCCGTCGAAGCGCGCCTGCACTGACCACTCAGGCAGTGGGGGAGGCCCCCGCTAGGCTGAAACCATGCAGACGGTGAACACCCCCGACACCCGGGAAGTTCCCTGGGGCGACGTCTGGGGGCAGGACGATGCCGTCGAGACGCTTCGTGCCGCTGCGGCCGATCCGGCCAGCATGACGCATGCCTGGCTCATCACGGGCCCTCCGGGCTCTGGTCGTTCGACGCTCGCGTACGCCTTCGCGGCGTCGCTGATCGCCGCCCCGGGGGATCACCATGCGATGCGTCAGGTCATGGCGCGCACCCACCCGGACCTGTCGGCGCTGCGCACCGAGGGTGTGATCATCTCCATCAAGGACGCGCGCGCCCTGGTGGAGCGCAGTTATCTCGCGCCGTCGGCCGGCCGTCATCGCGTGATCGTGGTGGAGGACGCCGACCGCATGACCGAGCGCACCTCGAATGTGCTCCTCAAGGCCCTCGAAGAGCCGCCCGCCGTGACGGTGTGGGTGCTGTGCGCCCCCTCGGAGGCGGACCTGCTTCCCACGATCCGCTCGCGTGTGCGGACGCTGCGCCTGCGGGAGCCCGAGGTCGAAGACGTGGCCCGCCTCATCCAGGCCCGCACCGGAGTTTCCGCCGAGATCGCCGAGCAGTCGGCCCGGCACGCCCAACGTCACATCGGCATGGCCCAGCGTCTCGCCACGGATGAGGCGTCACGGCGTCGTCGTGAATCCACGCTGCGCGGGGTGCTGGCGGTGCGATCCATCGGCGATGTGATCGAGGTCGCGGCGCAGATCGTCCAGGCCGCCACCGAGGACGCGAAGGCGCTCACCGCGGCACGCGATGAGGCGGAGCGTGCCACGCTGCTGCGCACGGTCGGCATCGTCGAGGGCGCGGCGATTCCTCCGGCCGTCCGATCACAGCTGAACGCACTCGAAGACGAGCAGAAACGCCGGGCCACTCGTAGCCTGCGAGACGGCCTGGACCGCGTGCTCACCGACATGCAGTCCCTGTTCCGTGACGTGGCCATGATGCAGTTCGGGCGCACGGACGGGCTGATCAACGTCGAACTCGCCGCGGACGCGCGCGCCCGGACCGAACAGTGGACGCCACAGCGCACGCTCGCCGTGCTGGATGCCATCACCGCCACCCGTGAGGCGCTCCAGCAGAACGCGGCACCCGTACTCGCCATCGAAAGCCTGCTCATCACGGTAGGAACCGGAAGGACACCATGAAGACCTCGCTGCTGCGACGGGGAGTGGCAGCGATCGCGCTGCTGGTCACGACCTCACTCACCCTCAGCGCCTGTCTGTACTCCCAGATCCCGAAGGGGGCGGGGGAGATCTATCAGAACGTTCCCGCTTCGACGGAGGGTGTGCCCGAGAACCTGGTGCCGTTCTACACGCAGGAACTGGACTGGAAGATCTGCAACACGACCTTCCAGTGCACGACCGTGGAGGTCCCGCTCGATTACGCGCACCCCGAGGAGCGCACCATCGAGCTGTCGGTGATCCGCAGCGTCGCCATGGGCAAGCGCCAGGGCTCCCTGTTGACCAACCCCGGAGGACCGGGCGCGAGCGGTGTCGCCCTCATCCGCGACTCGCTGAGCTTCGCCGTGGGCAAGCCGCTGCGTGAGAACTACGACATCATCGGTTTCGATCCCCGAGGCGTCGGGGAGTCCACAGCCGTGTCGTGCCTCAGCGGCACCGAGAAGGACGCCTTCCTGTATGACCCGTACACCGGTGCCCTCGGCAGTGACGAACGACGCACGGAGATGGACGCGCGCGGTCAGGCCTTCGCCGACGCCTGCGCCGAGAACTCCGACGGCCTTCTTCCCTACATCACCACGGTGAACGCGGCGAACGATCTCGACATCCTCCGCGGCGTGCTCGGCGACGAGAAGCTGAACTACCTCGGCTACTCGTACGGCACATTCCTCGGTGCCAGCTATGCACAGCAGTTCCCGCAGCGGGCCGGCCGTCTCGTGCTCGACGGCGCCATCGACCCGAGCGTCTCGGGGACGGACGTCGGCCTGACCCAGGCCGCCGGATTCGAGTCCGCGCTGCGGGCATACATGTCCGACTGCATCACCACACGCGAGTGCCCGTTCACCGGCGACGTGGACCAGGCGCTCACGGACCTGTCGACGCTGATGCACACGGTCGACGCATCCCCGCTGCCGACCAGCGACACCCGCACTCTCGACGGCAGCTCGCTGATGACCGCGATTTCGGCCGCCATGTACAACCAGGACAACTGGAGCTATCTGACGCAGGCACTGTCCGGTGCGCTGGAGGGCGACGGCAGCGTCGCGATGTCGCTGGCCGACTTCTACAACGGCCGTGTGGGTCCGGGCGACTACGAGGACAACTCCACCGAGGCGTTCACCGCATACAACTGCATGGACTACCCGGATGAGGGCGACGCGGACAGCGCCGCGGCCGAGGAGCGTCTGCGTGCGGAAGCGCCGACCATCGCCGACTTCTGGGACGGGCCGAACACCTGCGGTTCCTGGCCCGTGGCCCCGACCGGCGTGCGCGCCCCCATCGCGGCCGAGGGAACGGGACCCATCGTCGTCATCGGAACCACCAACGACCCCGCGACGCCGTACCAGTGGTCCGTGAACCTGGCGGATCAGCTCGCTGAAGGCGTGCTCATCACTCGTGTGGGTGAGGGACACACCGGCTACGGCAAGGGGAACAACTGCGTGGATGACGCCGTCGAGTCCTATCTGATCGACGGCACCACCCCGGAGGACGGACTGCGCTGCGAGTGATCCGGCTCGCCCGGAGTCTGGCCGGTTTCAGAGCACGCTCGCGCATGCTGTAAGCTGATCCATGGCCCGCCGCTTTAGCTCAGTCGGCAGAGCGAGTCACTCGTAATGACTAGGTCGTCGGTTCGATTCCGACAAGCGGCTCCACAGAAAACCCCCGGTTTGCCGGGGGTTTTCGAGTTTCCACAGCCGGGTGGAGCGGTATCCCACTGGTGCTTGCGGCGAACATGCGGCCCGCTGGAAGCACGTAGGCTCACTCTATGGCTCGAGCACTTCTGATCGTCGACGTCCAGAACGACTTCACGGAGGGCGGCGCCCTGCCGGTGTCTGGAGGCGATGCCGTGGCCGCAGGCGTGACGGCGTTCCTCGCTGAGCATGCGGACGAGTACGACCGCATCGTGGCCTCGCGGGACTGGCATGACCCCGACGGCGACAACGGGGGACACTTCGCGAGCGGCACGCCCGACTTCGTGGACACCTGGCCCGTGCACTGCGTCGCGGGAACTCCGGGTGCTGACTACGACCCGTTGCTGGACACGAGCGCCATCACGGACCACGTCCTGAAAGGTCAGGGAGTTCCCGCCTATTCGATGTTCCAGGGGAGGACGGCGGATGGCACCGGAACCGCGGCACTGCTCGCCTCTTACGGCGTGACGGAGGTCGATGTGGTCGGCATCGCCACCGACCACTGCGTGCGTGCCTCCGCGCTCGATGCTGTGCACGCCGGATTCGAGGTCCGGGTGCTCACCGACTTGATCGCCGGTGTCTCACCGGAGACGAGCGCGCGGGCGTTGAGCGAGCTGGCCGCCGCGGGCGCAGATCTGGAGCCGTCGGAGATCATCACCACCGTTCGTCAGGTGCGCGCCGACGAATGGATGCGTGTGAAGGAGCTCCGACTGCGCGCTCTTGCCGACCCGGATGCCGCCGTCGCCTTCCTCAGCACGGTGGAGGCATCCAGTGCCGAGCCGGATTCCTTCTGGCAGGATCGCACCGAAAACGCTGCCGAGGGCAGTTCCGCGGCGGCTCAGTTCATTGCGGAACGCGCGGGTGAGTGGATCGGCACGGCCACCGTCCTGATCCAGCAAGCCGGGTCGGTGAACGAGTTCGGTGTGCTGCGTCCGGCCGACCGCGCGATCATCGTCGGCGTCTATGTGGACCCGGTGGCTCGTGGCGAGGGCGTGATCGACGATCTGCTGACGATCTGTGGTGCGTGGGCGCGCGCCGAAGGACTCTCGGAGATCTTCCTGGACGTCCACGTCGACAACCACCGCGCACAGGCTGCGTACCGCAGGGCCGGATTCACTGCCACGGGCGTTCGTTTCACCGCGTCGATCGGCGACGAGATGGAGATGTCGCGCCGGCTGTAGCTCTCAGCGCCGACGAGCGTCAGGGCGCGTTCGGCGCGGATCCAGAACGGACACCGCGATCCGATCGGCGAGCCACACCAGAAATCCGGCCACGGACAGACCCGTCAGTCCGCCGGCCGCCAGCAGAACGGCCACCGCTGTGACGAGCGCTGCCTCGATCGCGAGGCGCGCGGGTTCGGGAAGCCGGTACTCGGCCTTCGGTGAGAGGAACAACGCCCACGTCACCGCGACGACGATGACCGCGGCGATTGCGGTGGGCCACTGCCAGCCGCCGGTGGTGAGTCGCCATGCGCCCGCGAAGGCCCCCGCCAGGAGGGCGAGCTCGACGATGAAACGCACGAGGAGCGCGATGCGGCGGGCAGTGCCGCTGCGGACCCCATCGGCCGGGTCATCGGTCATGATCACACCGTAGCGGTGCCATGAGCCGCACCGCACATCCGGAGGGACGAAGCGACGAAGCGGTGGAGTGACGGAGCCGGAACAGCGGACTGATCCTCTGAAAGCCGGTGGCCGCAGAGGCGGCCGATGTCTCACGGTGGGCCCCGTGGGGCTCGAACCCACGACCCGCGGATTAAAAGTCCGATGCTCTGCCAACTGAGCTAGAGGCCCGTCCTTCCACTCTAGAGGTTCGTCGGGGCGTCGCGCTCCGCAGCAGGCCGGGCGCGAGTGCAGGATCATCCGCCGGGTCCATGACCATATCGGCAGAAGTCTCATGTTTTCGGCGCCTGGTCCTGGATTCGGCGCACGTGCACCCTCGTCCCCGAAGCCGCGCGTACCCTGGAGTGATGCCTGAGTCGTTCCATAAGCCGGTGCGCCGGCCGTCGTCGATGTTCGACACGATCTTCGGCGGACATGACCCGGCTGACACCTCTCGTGTGGCGCATTCGACGGCGCACGCGCTGTTGGCCCGCGTCCGCGAAGATCCGGAAGCGGAGGTGGTCGAGCGCCTGGTGGCGTTCACCGCCGAGCACGGTATCGACACGATCGCGTCGCTGTGGTCCCAGGCACCGGCCCGCAGCCTTCCCGGCGCGCTCTGGAGGATCTACCTGTTGCAGCTGATGGTGCACGAGGACGCTCACACATCGAGCATCATCTACGAGCGCGGACGCCACGAGCTTGCATCTGCCGATCCGATCGTCGCGGGAGCGCCGACACCGGCCGGTCCCGATGAGATGGTGGCGCTTGCCGATGCGATTCTCCGCGGAGTGTTCGACGGCGACTTCGCTGTCGCCCTCAATCGCGCCGCGTCCTTCAGCCGTGTCGAAGCATCCGGGGCGACACACCTTGCGGACGACTATGAACTCACCGAACCGGATCGGTCCACCGCTCTCACGACGAAGGCCCTGCGGCTGTCCACATTCGCCGCGGACCTCGATGCTGCGGCGGCCCACTGGCGTGCCGGCACCCTGACCTGAGTCAGCAGTCGCCCGCGCGGCGCCCGCGTCGCCGGTTGACAGCTGGGGGACGGCGCGGCCCCGACCACCCCGGATACGCCGGTTGCGCGCCGGGAACAGCACGGCCCGCATCGGACGCTGGCTTCGCCGGCCGAGGGTACGCAACAGGACGCTCCGCATCGGACGCTGGCTTCGCCGGCCGAGGGTACGCAACAGAACGCTCCGCATCGAAATCTGGCTTCGCCCGTCCAGCGCAGAGCAGCACGTCCCCCACCCGATGCACACGGCGTCAGGTGAGTGTCTGAAACTGCATCGGATGCACGCGTCACCGGCCGAGCGTCCCACCCGACCGGCGGGCGAGTCCGCGCAGCCAAGATTCGTGCTCGGTACGTCGGGTACGTGTGAGGACACGCCCGGACCGCTGCTGCCAAAGGCGGAGATTTCCCGGGCCGGAATACCCTCGCCCGCGATCGCGTTATGATCGAGTGCCGGGCCGCAGTAACCCCGGGCTCCAAAACTTGCCGCTCCGAGCGGCCTCGCGCCGAGAGGCGTTTCTGCGGCCCGGTTTTATCATGTCCGGGCGATGCGCGTGTCGACGAATCCCGCCGGACTAGGCTCAGGACATGACGCGTTTCGCACTGCTCATCCGGCCGGTCGCGGCCGATGACCACCGCTCCGGGTTCTCCGACACATTCGCCGAGACCGATCCGTCCGCCCCGGCCCTTTCCGTGGGGGAGCTCAGCACCCAGCGCGGCGACGGGATCTTCGAGTCGATCGGTGTGGTGGACGGCCATGCGCAGGAGGTCGGCCCGCATCTGGAGCGCCTGGAGCATTCGGCCCGGCTGTGCGACTTGCCGGCGCCGAACCTCACGCAGTGGCGGGAAGCCATCGCCATCGCCGCGTCGCACAGCGGAGCCGGTGAGTACGTCATCAAACTCATCCTCAGCCGGGGCGTCGAGCACGGCCCGACGCCGACGGCGTGGGTGACCCTCGCGCCCGCCGCGGACAACACCCAGGCCCGCACCGAGGGGATCGCGGTTGTCACGCTCGATCGTGGCATCGACAGCGAAGCACCGGCGCGCGCGCCATGGCTTCTGCTCGGGGCGAAGACCCTGTCGTATGCCGTGAACATGGCCGCCATCCGCGAGGCACACAAGCGCGGCGCCGATGATGCCGTGTTCCACTCGTCGGACGGCGTCCTGCTGGAGGCGCCCACCGCATCCGTCGTGATCCGCACCGGCGAGCGCTTCGTGACCCCGGCCCCGGGCGCCGGAATCTTGCATGGCACCACCCAGATCAGCCTGTTCCAGTACCTCTCCGGACGCGGCTTCGAGGTCGGCTACGAGACCCTGCGCACCGAGGCTCTGGCCGAGGCCGATGCGGCGTGGCTCGTCTCCAGCGTCCGGCTGGCGGCACCCATCACCTCGGTCGACGAGAGCGCGCTGACGGTGGATGACCAGCTGACGGCCGAGATGAACGCGTACCTGCTCTCACCGCGCGACTGATGACGCAGCTGATCGAACTCGCTGCCGGCGATGCCCGGGCAATCCTGACTCCCACCGATGGCGCAGCGCTGCTGTCGCTGACGGTGGCCGGGGCGGAGTTCCTCGCGGCCGACCCCAGCGCCGCCGGTACCGGGGAATGGGTCGGCGGGAACTACCCGCTCGCGCCATGGCCGGGCACGGTGCCGTCGAGGGTGGCCCGAAACGGCGCCGATCGCATCGACCTTCCGAGCCGCAGCCGGGGAAAGATCTCACACGGATTCCTGCTGGAGCGCACCTGGGACGTGATCGAGCAGACAGCCGACCGGGTCGTGTTCGGGCACGGTATCCCCGAGGGCCCCTGGCGCGGGGACGCACGGCAGACGTACCGGCTGTTCCCTGACCGCCTGGAGGCCCGCCTCGAGGTCACCGTGGCGCAGGCGGCTCCCGTCGGACTCGGATTTCACCCGTGGTTCGCTCGCGAACCCGACGGCGGCCTGCCCACGCTCGTCTCGGAGTTCGATGAGCTGATCCTCGCGGATGCGCAGGGTACCGAGACGGTGTCGGTCGATGCTCCGCAGTCACCCCGGGATGCCGTTCACCGCGGCGCGGTCAGGATGCCGCAATTGCGCTGGCGCGACGGACGAACGCTCGGCATCGAGAGCGAGTCCCGGGTGTGGGTGATTTACGAACAGGATCCGCGCGGGATCTGCGTGGAGCCGTGGACCTGTACGCCCGGTGAGTTCGCGGCGGGGGAGCGGATCACCGATGCCGGAGGAACCGAGGCGCTATCGATGACCCTGCGGTGGTCCCCGGCGCACTGAGCCTGCGCGATGGCCCGCGCGCCTTCAGGAACCTGCCGTCGTTGACCGACCGCGCGCGGCCGTCACCAGGGGGACGCCGATCGACAGGATCGTGAAGGTCAGGGTGAACGCACTGGTCGCACCCATCAGCAAGGTCGCCGGGAGGAACCCTCCGGGACTCCACGCGCTGCCCGGCAGCCCGGGTCCGATGATCGCGAAGATCGCCATCAGCAGGACCGCGGCCACACCCGCGAACACCAGCGCGTGAGGCAGCACCCTGAGGCACAGCAACCAGAGCAGTGACAGCACCGCTGCGCCCGCCAGAGTCCACACGGTACCCGGGAGAACCCAGCTCAGGGCCGCGACGGCTCCGCCTCCGAGGTAGAGCCCGACGCCGAGCGCGACTCCGATCAGAGCATTGGCGCCCGTACTCCGCGAGCGAGCCGAGGACTTCGTTGACGGGTGCATGTTCTCCAGGACCGACATGCTCGCAGGCTATCGGCGGGTCGCCCGAACCTCAATCGGGTCGTCCGACCTGTTGGCCCCACGGCGCGATCGCCGGCCGCCGCGGCCCGTCTTCGAACGAGGAGATGTCGTCCTGGCCTGGGCTGAAACCGCGGAATGGTCCTCGTGTCGCGACACGATCCTCGTTTCGCGACACCTGCGCCGCGTCTGACGCGCTGTCAGTGGGGCGGACGAGGGACTCGACTCGGCGACGAGCTGGGCTTGTCTCGAAACGAGGAGATGTCGTCCTGCCGGGTGCGGAAACCACGCAACAGTCCTCATGTCGCGACACCCGCGCTGGACGCCGCCCCGCAAGGAGCGGCACCTGAAAACGAGGACGGGGCCGGCTCCGCAGAGCCGACCCCGTCCGGAGAGCGCTGATCAACCGAAGCGGCCGGAGACGTAGTCCTCGGTGGCCTGAACCGACGGCGTCGTGAAGATCGTCGTGGTGTCGGCGTACTCGATGAGCTTGCCGGGCTTGCCGGTGCCGGCGATGTTGAAGAACGCCGTCTTGTCGCTCACCCGCGAGGCCTGCTGCATGTTGTGGGTCACGATGACCACGGTGTAGTCGTTCTTCAGCTCGTTGATGAGCTCCTCGATCGCGAACGTGGAGATCGGGTCGAGGGCGGAGCAGGGCTCGTCCATCAGGATCACATCCGGGGAGACGGCGATCGCGCGTGCGATGCACAGACGCTGCTGCTGACCACCGGAGAGGCCAGAGCCCGGCTTGTCGAGGCGATCCTTGACCTCATTCCAGAGGTTGGCGCCGCGCAGCGACTTCTCCACGAGCGCGTCCTGGTCGGACTTCGCCATCCGGGAGTTGTTCAGCTTGACCCCCGCCAGCACGTTCTCCTTGATGGACATCGTGGGGAACGGGTTGGGGCGCTGGAACACCATGCCCACCTGGCGACGGACCATCACCGGGTCCACTCCGGGGCCGTACAGGTTGTTGCCGTCGAGGAGGACCTCGCCCTTCACGTGTGCACCGGGGATGACCTCGTGCATACGGTTCAGGGTGCGCAGGAAGGTGGACTTGCCGCAGCCCGACGGGCCGATGAAGGCGGTCACGGTGCGCGGCTCGATGTTGATGGAGACGCCCTCCACGGCGAGGAAGTCGCCGTAGTAGACGTTCAGGTCGTTGACCTCGATGCTCTTGGACACGATGTTCCTTTCGGCTCAGCGGCCGGTCTTGGGGGCGAAGAACTTCGCGACGAGTCGCGCGACGAGGTTCAGCACCATGACGATGATGATCAGTGTGAGGGCGCCGGCCCAGGCACGGTCGACGTAGGCCTCGGGCGGGATTCCCTTGTTGGCCCACTCGGTGTAGACGAAAACCGGCAGGGTCTGCATGCGCCCGTCGAACAGGTTGTAGTTCATCGACGCGGCGAACCCGGCGGTGATGAGCAGCGGCGCCGTCTCACCGATCACGCGGGAGATGGCGAGCATGATGCCCGTGGTGATCCCGGCGATGGACGTAGGCAGCACGACCTTGAGGATCGTCAGCCACTTCGGGACGCCCAGCGCGTATGCGGCCTCGCGCAGCTCGTTCGGAACCAGGCGCAGCATCTCCTCGCTGGAGCGGACGACCACCGGGATCATCAGCACAGCGAGAGCGACCGAGCCCATGATGCCCATGCGCACGCCCGGTCCGAAGATCAGGGCGAATACCGCGTAGGCGAACAGACCGGCGACGATCGAGGGGATACCCGTCATGACGTCCACCAGGAACGTGATGCCGCGGGCAAGCTTGCGGCCCTGACCGTACTCCACGAGGTAGATCGAGGTGAGCAGGCCGATCGGGATCGAGATCACGGCGGCACCGAGCGTGATGAGCAGCGTGCCGATGATGGCGTGCAGCGCTCCACCGCCCTCGCCGACGACGTTTCTCATCGAGTTCGAGAAGAACATGACGTCGAAGCGTGCGACGCCGTAGGCGATCACGGTCCACGCCACGGAGACCAGCGGGACCATCGCGATGACGAAGGCGCCGGTGACGAGGGCGAGGACGAGCCGGTCGGTGGCCTTGCGGCGGCCCTCGACGATGCCCGAGAGCACCGTGACCAGCACGACGTAGGCGATACCGGAGAGCACGAGCCAGCCGGCCACGTTGAAGGAGTCACCGCTGGCAGCGGAAACCAGGGCGAAGACGGCGCCCAGAGCGAGGATCAGGCCGCCGAGGAGCGCCCAGGGGGCCCAGCGAGGAAGCTGACCGCGGGTGAGAGGCGCGGAGGCGGGAGCGGCCACGGTGGGAACACTCGGGGGGACGATGGTGGAGGTCATCTCAGTTCGCTCCCGAGAATTCCTTGCGACGATTCACGAGCCAGCGCGCAGCGGCGTTGACGGCGAACGTCACGACGAAGAGGATGAGGCCGGTGGCGATGAGAACGTTGATGTTCACCTTGTACGCCTCCGGGAACGTCAGCGCGATGTTCGCGGCGATCGTCGAGGGGTTGAGCGAGGTCAGCAGCTGGAAGGAGACCGTTCCGGTTGCGGAGAGCACCATGGCGACCGCCATGGTCTCGCCCAGTGCGCGGCCGAGGCCGAGCATGGACGCGGACACGATTCCGGAGCGGCCGAAGGGGAGCACGGCCATGCGGACCATCTCCCAGCGCGTGGCGCCCAACGCCAGCGCGGCCTCCTCGTGCAGCTTGGGGGTCTGCAGGAAGATTTCGCGGCAGATCGCGGTGATGATCGGGACCACCATGACCGCGAGCACCATGGCGGCGGTGAGGATCGTGTTGCCCGTCTTGGAGACGTCGCCGCTGAAGAGCGGAATCCAGTTGAGGTTGGTGTTGAGCCACGAGTAGACGGGCTGAACGGCCCCGGGGAGCACGATGATGCCCCAGAGGCCGAAGACCACGGACGGGACCGCCGCGAGGAGGTCCACGATGTAGCCGAGCGTCTGCGCCAGGCGGCGCGGTGCGTAGTGGGTGATGAACAGCGCAACGCCCAGTGAAAGGGGCACCGCCATCAGCAGGGCGAGGAATGCCGCCCAGATGGTTCCGAAGAGCAGGGGCCAGACGTAGTCCCAGAAGTTCGTCTTCAGAACCGATGCGTCCTCGCTGGTCGCCGTGAAGGCGGGCAGGGACTGCACGATGAGGAAGATCGCGACAGCGGCCAGCGTGACCAGGATCATGGAACCCGCGAACAGCGCGGCTGAAGAGAACCAGATGTCTCCGGCGCGTCGTTTGGCGACGATGGGTTCATCGGTCGCGGCAGTGGTGGCTGACATGTCGCCTTTCCGTGAAGGGGAGCAGAGGTGAGGGGTGGGGGGCCCCGGGGCCCCCACCCCCCCCCA
>NZ_JAJNOD010000003.1 GCF_021044885.1 Microbacterium nymphoidis
CAATAGTGTTTCGGCGGCCATAGCGAGAGGGAAACGCCTGGTCACATTCCGAACCCAGAAGCTAAGCCTCTCAGCGCCGATGGTACTGCAGGGGGGACCCTGTGGGAGAGTAGGACACCGCCGGACTTCTTTCGATCGAAAGGCCCACCCAACGCTGGGTGGGCCTTTCGTGGTTTCGGGGGAGAATGTACCCGAGGAAGGTCAACAGAGGAGCGACGATGGCAGACAACAACGGCCGAAACGACGACAGGCGCGACGAGCGTCGCCGCTCCGACTCCCGACCCCCGCGCCGCGATGGTGATGGCCGTTCGTTCGACCGTCCGAGCCGTGATGGTGAGCGCCGTTCGTTTGATCGTCCGCAGCGTGATGGTGAGCGTCGTTCCTTTGACCGCCCGCAGCGGGATGGTGAGCGTCGTTCGTTTGATCGCCCGCAGCGGGATGGTGAGCGTCGTTCGTTTGATCGTCCGCAGCGTGATGGTGAGCGTCGTTCGTTTGATCGTCCGCAGCGTGATGGTGAGCGTCGTTCCTTTGATCGTCCGCAGCGTGATGGTGAGCGTCGCTCCTTTGACCGCCCGAACCGGGATGGTGAGCGTCGTTCCTTTGATCGCCCGCAGCGGGATGGTGAGCGTCGCTCCTTTGACCGCCCGAACCGTGATGGTGAGCGTCGCTCGTTTGACCGCCCGCAGCGCGATGGTGAGCGTCGTTCCTTTGATCGCCCGCAGCGCGATGGTGAGCGCCGTTCGTTTGATCGTCCGAACCGGGATGGTGAGCGTCGTTCCTTTGACCGCCCGAACCGGGATGGTGACCGTCGCTCGTTTGACCGCCCGAACCGCGATGGTGAGCGTCGCTCGTTTGACCGCCCGCAGCGCGATGGTGAGCGCCGTTCGTTCGACCGTCCGAACCGGGATGGTGAGCGCCGTTCCTTTGACCGCCCGAACCGGGATGGTGAGCGTCGCTCGTTTGACCGTCCGCAGCGCGATGGTGAGCGTCGCTCCTTTGACCGCCCAAATCGGGATGGTGAGCGTCGTTCCTTTGACCGCCCGAACCGGGATGGTGAGCGTCGCTCGTTTGATCGCCCGCAGCGCGATGGTGAGCGCCGTTCCTTTGACCGCACGAACCGGGATGGTGAGCGTCGTTCCTTTGACCGCCCGAACCGGGATGGTGAGCGTCGCTCGTTCGACCGTCCTCGCCGTGATGGATACGACCGTCCGCGTGACGGGGAGCGACGTTCGTACCACCGGAACGAGGACGAGCGTCGCTCGAGCCGCCCGACGCAGGATGAGCGTGCAGACCGGCCGCGGGATCCCGAGATCCCCGATGCGATCGACGCACGCGACCTGCCCGCGGCCGCGCGCAACGAGCTCAAGACCCTGAGCAAGGAGAACGCGGAGGGTGTGGCCCGTCACCTGGTGATGGCGGCCCGCCTGATCGAGGATGACTCCGCGCTCGCCCACGAGCACGCTCTCGCGGCCTCGCGCCGGGCCGGCCGCATTGCCCTCGTGCGCGAGACCCTGGCAATCACCGCCTACGCCATCGGCGATTTCGGTCTGGCTCTGCGCGAGCTGCGCACCTATCGCCGCATCTCCGGCAAGGAGGACCAGATCGCCCTCATCGTCGACAGTGAGCGCGGGCTGGGCCGTCCGGAGAAGGGCCTGGAGGAGGGGCGCGCCGTCGATCGCGCGTCGCTGCCCACGGATGTCCGCGTCCAGCTCGCAATCGCCATGTCCGGCGCTCGTCTGGACCTTGGTCAGACTGCCGCGGCACTCGGTGAGCTGGATATTCCTGAGCTGGATCCCGACCGGGCGTTCGAGTGGAGTCCGGCTCTGTTCGAGGCGCGCGCCGTCGTTCTGGAGGAACTGGGCCTGGAGGATGAGGCGGCACAGTGGCACCATCGTGCCGCAGTGGCCGAGGAAGCCCTCTCGGGCGGCATGAGCGATGAGTTCCTCGTGGTCGAGGACACGTTCGATGAGGATGCCTTCGACGACGATGCCGACGAGGACGACGCCGACCACGGCGACGAGGGCGGCGCGGGCGCGCTGTCGACCGCTTCTGCGGAGACCGTCGCGAAGCATGCCGAGCCGAGAGAGGGCTCCGGCGGTGATGAATCCGCCGATGTGTCTGAAGGTGATGTGTCTGAAGGCGATGTGTCTGACGACGATGAGTCTGCAGCGGGGGCGGCCGTCGACGGCGCACCGAATGCGTCTCCCGTCGGCGAGACGCCGGTAGCAGATGCCGCCGACGGCACTGACGAGATGCCGAATGCGCACGACTACTCCGTCGAGGACGAGGTCGCGGATCTTCTCGGTGAGAACAACGCCGATGACGAGGAGCCGAGCACGGAGCTTGACGGCGAAGCTGCCGAGCCCTCCCCGGCGAAGGACAAGCCGGCGAAGGACAAGCCGAAGAAGGACAAGTCGGCGAAGGACAAGTCGAAGAGCGACAAGTCGGCGAAGGACAAGTCGAAGAGCGACAAGTCGGCGAAGGACAAGTCGGAGAAAAAGAGCAAGGCTCGTTCGTCCGACACCTCCGAGGACGCCGAGACGGAGAAGAAGGCGAAGAAGGCTGTAGAGGCCGAGAAGGCGACGAAGTCGCGTCCGAGCGCGGACGAAGCGTCGCCGCGTGTTCGTGTGAAGGTCGTCGAGGACAAGCCAGCGCGAAAGCGTGCGGCGAAGACGACGGACGACGCCACCGACGCGGGGGAGTGATCGTGGGCTTGTTCTCGCGTCGCTCCGCCTCCGCGGCCGGATCGGCGGCGACCCCGCTGGAGGGCGTCGACACCGTTCTGGCCGATCTTGACGGTGTCGTGTACGCCGGTGCCGGAGCGATCCCGCACGCGGTCGAGAGCATCAATCGTGCGCGTGAATCGGCGCGAGTCGGCTACATCACCAACAACGCGTCTCGCACGGACCGGGCTGTCGCCGAGCACCTGAGCGAACTCGGGCTGCCCACGCGGCCGGATGAGGTCGTGACGAGCCCACAGGCCGCGATGCGGCTGCTGGCCGCACGCGTCGCGCCCGGGTCGACGATCCTCGTCGTGGGCGGGGACGGCCTCGTCGATGAGCTGCACAAGGCCGGATTCACGGTGACTCGCAGCGCCGAGGATGCCCCCGCTGCCGTGGTGCAGGGCTTCGCGCCCGAGGTGGACTGGAACCAGCTCGCGGAAGCGGCCTACGCGCTGCAGACTCCGGAGGACGAAGGCGGGATTCCGTGGATCGCTACGAACACGGACTGGACCATCCCGAAGGAGCGTGGAATCGCGCCCGGGAACGGCACACTCGTCTCGGCCGTGCACACGGCCGTGGGGCGACTGGCCACCGTCGCGGGAAAGCCGGAGACGCCGATCTTCGAGGAAGCCGTGTCGCGATTCTCCGCGAAGAAGGCCCTGTTCCTCGGCGACCGGCTCGACACCGACATCCTCGGCGCGAACCGGGCCGGCATCGCATCCCTGCACGTGCTGACCGGGATCGATCGCCCGAAGCATGTGCTCGCGGCGCCGCCGGACTCACGGCCGGACTTCATCGTGGCCGACCTGCGTGGCCTCTTCGAGCCCTACCCGGAGACCGTGATCGATGGGGAGCGGGTGAGTGTCGCGGACGCGACCGTTCGCGTCGATGGTCCGGATATCGTCATCGAGCGCGCCGGCGACCAGCTGAACCTGCTTCGTGCCGGTGCCCAGGCGATCTGGCGCAGCGGACGCGCGATCTTCGGCTTCCGTGTGCCGGAGCAGCTGTACGCGGACCCTTTCGTCAGCCGGCGTTCCTGAGCAAGCCGGTGTCGCGCGGGGAGCGCTGAGGCGCGACTCGCGATCGCCCGTTCGCCGTCTCCGCGCGCGGGAACGATCGCCGGGCTCCGCGGCAGGCCGCGGGATCTCCGTGACCGTGTCGGGGGTGGCGCGTATTGTGGAGTCGTGACCGACTTCTCCTCTGATCCGGGACTCGTGAGCCGCCTGCGCGTCATCGAAGCGCAGCCGCTGGCCGCACGGGCGGAGGCGTATGCGGGTCTGCACGACGAACTGACACGGCGCCTCGATTCCGGCGTTCCGCGGGCAGAGTCCGCCTGATGACGCGCCTGGATGCTGCGCTCACGAGTCGCGGGCTCGCTCGTTCCCGGTCCCAGGCGGCGCGCCTGATCGCCGACGGCCTGGTGAGCGTCGACGGCACCCCCGTCGTGAAGTCCTCGGCCGCCGTCTCCGACGATGCAATCATCGAGGTGGCGGGTGCAGATCACTATGTCAGCCGCGCCGCGCACAAGCTGATCGCTGCGCTCGACGGGTTCAGCATCGACCCGGGCGGTCGCGTCGCGCTCGATATGGGTGCCTCTACGGGAGGCTTCACGCAGGTTCTCCGGGAACGGGGAGCGGAGCCGGTGCTCGCCGTGGATGTGGGCCACGATCAGCTGGCGGCCGAGATCGCCGCCGATCCCGGGGTACGAAGCGTCGAAAGGTTCAACGTACGTCACATGAGCCCGGAGAGTCTCGCTGCGGCGACCGGTGTGTCCGTTCCTCCCCAGGTGGTCACCGGTGACCTCTCGTTCATCTCGCTCGAGCATGTGATCCCCGCTGTCGTCGCAGTTGCGGCAGCGGAGGCCGACGTGGTGCTGCTCGTCAAGCCGCAGTTCGAAGTGGGGCGCACCGCGGTGAAGGGTGGCCTCGTCACGAACCCGGGGCTGCGCGCCGATGCCGTCTCCTCGGTGCTGTGGAGCGCGTGGGATGCCGGTCTGGGCACCCTCGGAATTCTCCCCAGCCCTCTTCTCGGCACCCACGGCAACGCGGAGTTCCTGATACATCTGCGGCGGGAGGGCGCCAACCCCACCGATTTCCGTGAGCGAGTTCTGGAGGTGACCGGAGCATGACCGACGAACGCTTCATCCTCGTCGTCGCGCACGCACGACGCGATGACACGGTCGCCGCGGCGATGCGGGTGATCGATTCCCTCACCGCCGCCGGCGCGATCCCGGTGATGTCTCCGGACGATCGCAACGACCTCGCCGATGCGATGCCCGACCCCAGCGTGCTGGATCGCGTCCGCATGCTCGGCGAGGAGCTGAGCACGGCCGATCTGGAACTCGCCATCGTCCTCGGCGGCGACGGTACGATCCTGCGGGCTGCGGAGCTGGTCCGCGGCAGCGCCGCGCCGGTTCTCGGCATCAACATGGGTCACGTCGGCTTCCTCGCGGAGAGCGAGCGCGATGACATGGACGAGGCCGTTCGCCGCGTGATCGCCCGGGACTACACGGTCGAAGAGCGCATGGCGGTCGACATCCGCGTGAAGAACGCGCAGGGCGACGTGGTGTACTCCACCTTCGCGCTGAACGACGCCTCGATCGAGAAGGGCAGCCGAGAGCGCATGCTCGAGGTGGTCCTGGAGGTGGACGGCCGACCGCTCACAAGCTTCGGCTGCGACGGCATGGTGGTCTCCACCCCGACGGGCTCGACCGCCTACAACTTCTCGGCCGGGGGCCCGGTGATCTGGCCCACGGTCCAGGCGATCAGCGTGGTGCCGCTATCGGCGCATGCGCTGTTCGCCCGGCCCATCGTGGTGGATCCGTCATCGTCGGTCGCCATCGAGGTGATGAGCCGCACGAACGGCAGCGGCGTGCTGTGGGCGGACGGGCGCCGCTCCCACGAGCTGCCCCCGGGCGCGCGCGTGGTGGTGCGACGGTCCGCAGTTCCCGTGCGGCTCGCCCGTCTCCACGAGGCCAAGTTCACCGACCGGCTGGTGCGGAAGTTCCGGCTGCCGGTGGACGGCTGGCGGGGACCGGACCCGGCGACAGACGTGCTGCCCATTCAGGGAGGATCCGCATGATCGAGGAGATGCGCATGCGAGACCTCGGAGTCATCTCCGAGGCGACGCTGCCGATCGGCCCCGGCTTCACGGCGATCACGGGTGAGACGGGCGCCGGCAAGACGATGGTGGTGACGGGGCTCGGCCTTCTGCTCGGCGCCCGTGCGGATTCCGGCGCGGTGCGCGCGGGAGCCGATTCCGCGGTGGTTGCGGGCGTGTGGGTGGTGCCTGAGGTGGGCAGCGTGGCGGATCGCGTCGCCGAAGCCGGGGGAGAAGTCGAAGCGATCGGCGATGGCCGCGCTGAGCTCTACGTGTCACGCACCCTGACCGCCGAGGGCCGCAGCCGTGCCAGCGTCGGCGGGCGAAGCGCGCCGGCGGGCGTTCTCGCGGACCTCGCGGACGAACTGGTGGTCGTGCACGGCCAGTCGGATCAGCTGCGGTTGCGCTCCGCTGCCGCACAGCGCGATGCGCTGGACCGTTTCGCGGGAGAGCCGGTGGCATACGCGCTGGCCGAGTATCGACGGGTGTACGACGCATTCCTCGCGGCAGAGGCCGAGCTCGCCGAGCTGACCACGCGACGCGACGAGCGCCAGGCCGAGGCGGCGCAGTTGCGCGAGGCGATCGCCGTGATCGAGGGCATCGCTCCGGAACCGGGGGAGGACGCCGAACTCGCGGCGAAGTCGGAGCGTCTGAGCAATGCCGAAGAGCTGCGGGTTGCGGCGAGCACGGCGCGGGAGGCGCTGTCCAGCGAGGAGGACGCCGCGGACGTCTCGGGGCTCATCGCCGACGCCCGCAGAGCGCTGGAGCGCGCGACGGATCCGGTGCTGACCGCGCTCACCGAGCAGCTGGCGGAGATCGGCTACCGCGCCGTCGACATCGCGGCGCAGCTGTCGGGGTATCTCGCCGATCTCGACGAATCCGGCCCTCACGAACTCGAAGCGGTCGAGGAGCGCCGTGCGTTGCTGGCCGGTCTCATCCGTCAGCACGGATCGCTGGAGAACGCGCTCGCGCTGCTGCAGACCGGGTCCGCCCGCCTCATGGAGCTGGACGACGACGGTGATCGCGTCGAGCGGCTCACCGCGCGTATCGAGTCCTTGCGTGCCGAACTGGACAGCGCGGCCGAGCTTCTCACCGCACGGCGTACGGAGGCAGCGGTGCGGCTGGGCGCCGCGGTCACCGAGGAACTCCACGCCCTGGCGATGCCCGACGCCACGCTCACGGTCGAGGTCAGCGCCGGAACCGCGTCTCATTCCGGCCGGGATGACGTGGCACTTCTGCTCGCGCCTCACCCCGGTGCCTCACCGCGGTCGGTGGCGAAGGGCGCATCCGGCGGCGAGCTCAGCCGGGTGATGCTCGCGATCGAGGTGGTGATCGCCGGAACCGATCCGGTACCGACCTTCGTCTTCGACGAGGTAGACGCGGGAATCGGCGGTGCCGCGGCCATCGAGGTCGGCCGCCGCCTGGCCACCCTCGCGCGCACCAGTCAGGTCATCGCCGTCACGCACCTGGCGCAGGTCGCGGCGTTCGCGAACAATCACCTCAGCGTGGTGAAGAGCAATGACGGCTCCGTGACCGCGTCGAGCGTGCGCCAGCTCACCGGGGAGGAACGCGAAGCCGAGATGGCACGACTGCTGTCGGGCCTCGCGGACTCGGACGCCGCGCTGACGCATGCGCGAGAACTGCTCTCGTTGGCCGAGCCGCGCGGCTGACGTCCGCCGTGCGCGCGGGCATGTCGGCCCTCTCATGCGCTGGACTGTCCGCAGAGTCCTCCGCATCGTCCGGAGCCGACTGCGCGGGCACAGCCGGCGAGGGGATGGCTTCGAGCCGGCGGAGGCGAGAGGCACGCGGTCGAACGGCGCGATACGCCCGTGTCAAAATCTCATGACGTTTCATGTAGTTCCGTGACGTCATGAGAACTTCCGTGGCGAGGTGTTGCGGGCGCGGATGACGGCACCGATCGGGGGTTGTTTCATGGAGCCATGACCAAGATTTCCCTCGCCAAACGAGCCACCTCCATCCTCGGACTCGCCACGGTCGCGCTCATGGTGAGCGGACTCGTCGGCTGCTCCGGTGATGCCGGTGCCACGACGGACGGCGCCAGCACCGCCGCCAAGCAGGACACCATCGTGCTGGGCGCCGACGACGGCAACGAGCCCCACTGGCAGATCCTGAAGGACAAGCTGGCCGATGAAGGCATCGACCTCGAGGTGAAGACGATCACCGATGGCGTGCAGCTGAACCAGGGTGTCAAGGACGGCTCCCTCGACATCAACCTGTTCCAGCACCTCATCTTCCTCGCCCAGTTCAACGTGGACAACAATGCAGACCTAGTCCCTGTCGGTGCCACCGCCGTGTACCCGCTGGGGCTCTACTCCACCGAGTACGACGCGGTCGAGAAGCTCCCCGCGGATGCCGTCGTGGCTGTGCCGAACAACCCGACCAACCTCGCCCGCGCCCTCCTCAACCTGCAGACGGCCGGTCTGCTCACGCTGAAGGACGGCGGCAACGCACTGTCGACGCCGGCAGACGTGGTCGACTCCAAGGTCAAGGTGACGCCGGTCGATGCGAACCAGACGGTGACCGCGCTCAAGGACGGCAGCGCCGATGCCGCAGTGGTCAACAACGTGCAGGCGCAGCGCGGCGGGCTGACCGACGCGGACATCATCTTCAAGGAAGACATCAACGACCCGCAGCTCGCGCCGTACATCAACGCGTTCGTCACCCGCGCAGAGCTGGCCGACGACCCCCGCTGGGCCAAGCTGATCGAGGCCTACCACAGCCCCGAGGTGGAAGAGGCGGTCTCGAAGCTCAACGACGGCAACCTCGTCTTCAAGGCCGACTGGACCCAGGCCAAGCTCACGGAGGTGCTGACCGGACTCGAGTCGGACATCTCCGCGGCGAAGTAAGGCGGCCGGTGGTTCGCAGTAAGACCGCGTCCGCGGTGGAGGAATCCTCCACCGCGGACTTCGCGGTCGTTTTCGACAGTGTCGGCAAGGAGTTCCCGGCGCGGCGCAGCCGCGGCGCCATCCGAGCCGTGGACGATGTGTCGCTCCGGGTGCCCGCCGGCCGCATCGTGGGTGTGATCGGCTACTCCGGCGCGGGGAAGTCCACCCTGGTGCGGATGATCAACGGACTGGAGAAGCCCACCTCCGGAATCGTGTCGACCCTCGGGGTCGACGTGGGCGCCGCGGACGAGGCGGCGCTGCGCGCGCTGCGGGGCCGGATCGGCATGGTGTTCCAGCAGTTCAATCTGTTCTCATCGCGGACCGTGCGCGGCAACATCGCCTATCCGTTGAAGGTCGCGGGCTGGCCGAAGGAGCGGATCGCGGCACGGGTCGCCGAGCTCCTGGACTTCGTGGGGCTCGCCGACAAGGCGGATCAGTTTCCACGACGGCTCTCCGGCGGTCAGAAGCAGCGCGTGGGCATCGCGCGTGCGCTGGCCACGAACCCCGACATCCTGCTGGCCGACGAGGCCACCAGCGCGCTGGATCCGCAGACCACCCGCGACATCCTCGATCTCCTCGCTCGTGCCAACCGCGAACTGGGCATCACCATCGTCGTCATCACCCACCAGATCAGCGTGGTGCACGAGCTCTGCGACGAGGTCATCGTGATGGAGCAGGGCCGCATCGTGGATGAGGGGGACACGTACCGTGTGTTCGCCCACCCGACGGCCTCATTGACCTCCCGCTTCGTCTCCGACGCCACTCAGGGTGTCCCGCGCGGCGATGTGCTCGAGGCCCTGCGCCGTGGTGGCGGGGCGCTGCTCAGCGTGGACGTGAACGAGTTCACCAGCGAGGACGTGGAGACCGTGTTCGCACGGCACGGTGTGCGCGGTGTCGTGGTGTTCGGCGGCGTCACCGACATCCGGGGACGTCAGCTGGGAACCCTCACCTACCGTGTGAACGCGACCGAGGACGCGGTGACCGCCGTAGTCGCGGATCTTGCGGCGCGCACGCGCGTGGTGCGGCCCGATCAGCAACGCGACGCGTGGCCGGATGCCGACGCCGGAGAGGGGGTCGCATCATGATCGTTCCCGCAGCGGACTGGGATGTCATCGGGCCCGTGCTGGGTCAATCGGTGGTCGAGACCGTCTGGATGACGGCGGTCACACTGCTGATCGGAGGCGTGGCCGGCCTGGTGCTCGGCGCGGCGCTGTACGCCACGCGCCGGGGAAACCTGTTCGAGAACGCGGTCGTGTTCGGCGTGCTGAACGTGCTCGTGAACATCATCCGGCCGATCCCGTTCATCATCTTCCTCACCGCCGTCGGACCGCTCACCAAGGTGGTCGCCGGCACCACACTCGGCACCACAGCCGCGATCGTGCCGATGACGATCATGGCCACCGTCGTGATCGCCCGCGTGGTGGAGCAGAACCTCGTGAGCGTCGACCCGGGCATCGTCGAAGCGGCGCGAGCATCCGGGGCACGGCGCCTGGCGGTGCTCTTCGGCGTCGTCATCCCGGAGTCGCTGGCGCAACTGGTGCTGGGTTACGTATTCATGTTCGTGGCCGTGGTCGACATGTCGGCGATGGCCGGCTACATCGGTGGTGGCGGTCTCGGTAACTTCGCCATCATCTACGGCTACCAGCAGTTCGACCCCGCGGCGACCTGGGTCACGGTGGCGATCATCGTGGTGATCGTGCAGGTGGGCCAGCTGTTCGGCAACTGGCTGGCAGGACGCATCGTCCGACGCTGAGACGTGCGTGCCTCGCGAGATCACCCTCGCGGGGCACGCACGGAGTCGCGCACGATGAGCGGCATGGCGATGCGCTCGTGCGAGAGTTCACGCTCACCCAGCAGCATCTCGACTCCTCGCCGCGCCATCTCCTCGTACGGCAGGCGTGCCGTGGTGAGCCCCGGGCGCTGGAACTCGGCCAGCTCCTCGTCATCGAAGGAGATCACCGAGATGTCCGCGCCGACGCGCAGTCCACGCTCGCTCATCGCCTGGTACACGCCGAACGCCACATTGTCGTTTCCCGCGATGATCGCCGTGATCTCCGGATGCGCTTCCAGGAGCAGATGCGTCTGGTCGTAGCCGACGTCCGGTCGCCACCCGTCGACGTCGATGCGGACGACGTCCGCGGACGAGGCGTCCAGTACGTGGTCCAGGCCCGCGAAGCGCTCGCCGATGGTGGCGGACAGCCGGAGGTCGCCCGCGATGCGGGGGAGAGGGCCGATCACGCCGATCCTGCGATGGCCGCGCTCGATGAGGTGCTCGGCCACCTGAACTCCGGCCGCGCGCTCGTCCGGCAGGATGTTCGGGTGATCGGTGGAGGACATGCCGTTGACCACGACCACCGGCACATCGTGCGGCACCTTCGGGATGTCGATCTGGCGCGCCGCCATCAATCCGATGAGGAGGCCGTCCACCCGGCGATCGGTCATCTGCTGAATGACGCGGGCGAGGTCCTCCGTGCCTCCGGTCTCCGCGATGAGGACCGTCTGGTCGCGTTCCTTGGCCGCTGCCAGCACACCCCGGATCATCCCGGACGCGTATCGGGTGATGGTCACCTGATCCGAGATGAATCCCAGCGTGCGGGTCTTGCCCAGCCGCAGACTCTGAGCCGCGGGGTTGGGACGGTAACCGAGCTCGGCTGCGGCCGTGCGGACCTTCTCCGCAGCCTCGGCCGAGAGCCTCGTCCCCGGCCGATCGTTGAGGATCATGCTCACGGCGGCCTTGGACATCCCGGAGCGCGCTGCCACGTCGGCGAGGGTGGGGCGGCGCGCGGGCGGTGGCACGGACATGGCGCTCCCCTCGATCGTGCGGCACGGACTCCTCCCCACGATAGCGACCCGAATCGCGGGAACCGGGAACCGTTCTGCTGAATTAATTCAGCAGAACGGTTGCGGCAGCAGTTCGGAAGTTGTTAGCATCGCGTGCTGAATCAATTCAGCACCGCTGAATCCCGGCGGCATATCTGTACTTCGGCACGAGGAGACACGACGACGTGGTTGACATCTCACGCAGAGCGATGCTCGGCGTTCTAGGGCTGGGGCTGGTGGGGACGGCGATCTCCTGGCCGCGCCTGACGGGCCTGGACATTCCGGGCCGCGGCGACGAAGCGCTCACGGTGGCACTGCTGGGAACCGCCCAGGACGCGGCTGCGCGCCAGAGCCTGGTCGAGGGCTTCCAGCGCAAGCATCCGGACATCCCGGTGCGCATCGTCGCGATCCAGGGGACCGACTGGGGCGACTACTTCGCCAAGATCCTCACGATGGTGGCGGCCGGCACGTCCCCGGACGTCGTCACCGTCGCCACGGAGGGCGCGCAGCTGTTCGCATCCCGCATGGCGCGCCCGCTCGACGACTACGTGCGCCGGGATGCGAGCGAGATGCAGGAGTACTTCGACGACGTCCATCCATCGCTCATCGAAGCGTTCCTGTATCGGGGAAGCCTCTTCCAGCTGCCCGACAACTTCAACGCCGCGAACGTCTACTACAGCACGAAGGCGCTCCATCGTGCGGGTCTCGAGCGTCCCGCGGACAACTGGAACGTCGATGACTTCTTCACCGTGGCGCGTGCGATGCGCGAGTCGGGACAGGGATCCTTCCTGCCCTACTTCTGGAACAACCGGCTGTGGGGTGGAGTCGTCCCGTGGCTCTACATCAACGAGACGAGCATCGTGACGGAGGAGAAGGCTCCGGGCGGCGAGTGGTTCTGGAAGCAGTTCTACCCGGACGAGGCACCGCGCGGTGGCGGGTACCTGTGGGAGAACGCGGACGCGTTGAACGAGCGCACCATCGAGAGCTTCGAAGTCCTGGAGCGCATGGTGTCCGAGGGCATCGCGGCCAACCCCGCTCAGGGAGGCGGTAACGAGCTGGTCTCGCTGTTCTCCACGGGTGCGGTCGGCATGACTCCGGCAGGCGGGTTCTGGGTGAAGGGACTCGCGGACGCCGGGTTCGCGAACGACGACTACGACGTGTCGTTCTTCCCCCGCATGCGGGGTCAGCGCCACCAGTTCGGCGCAGCCGGCTACGCCATCATGGAGACCTCGCGCCGCAAGGACGAGGCCTGGGAATGGCTCAAGTACTGCGTCTCGGTGGAGGGGATGACCATCGCCCATCCGCAGCCCGACTCCTCGCTCACCCGCCGATCGCTGAACGACGCGCTCTACGGTGCGGGCACCGGTCCCGCGCACTGGAAGGTCTTCTACGACACCCTCGACCGTTTCCCCAGTACCGGACCCATCCCCGCGCCGCCGCAGCAGGCCGCCGTTGAGCAGGCCCTCATCAAGAACGTCGTGGCGACCATCACGAACGGCTCCGCCGGTGTGCGTCGCGGGCTGTCCACCATGCAGCGGGACCTCGAGCTCGCACTGAAGGGACGCTGATGTCCGCGACCGTCTCCACCGCCACCTCGGCCATCGCCGCCGGTTCCGTGCGTCCCGCCGGCACGCAACGCCGGGGCACCCGCTCGCTGATCACCCTGTTCCTCGCGCCCACCGTGATCGGGCTCGGCCTGTTCAGCTTCCTGCCGATCCTCGCCTCCGTGGTCCTCGCGTTCTTCCGCTGGGACATCATCACGGCGCCCGAGTTCGTCGGTATCGACAACTTCGTCAACGCCGCGACCAACCCCACCATCCGCGTGTCGTTCCTCAACACCATCGGGTTCGTGATCGTGGCGGTGATCCTGCAGCTGGCCGTCGCACTCCTGCTGGCCGTGCTCGTGCAGGCCCGGATGCCGCGGTGGCTCAGCACCTTCTTCCGGTCCACGCTGTTCTTCCCGCTGATCCTGTCGGCCGCGTCCGTCTCGCTGGTGATGTCGTACCTGTTCAACCAGGAGTTCGGCCTCGTGAATCAGCTGCTCGGCCTGCTCGGTGTAGGCAAGGTCGGGTGGCTGACCACGGGCCTCGGAGCGAAGACGGTGGTGCTCCTGGTGTACGTGTGGCAGAACTTCGGGTTCACCTTCCTGCTCTTCCTCGGTGGCCTCGCCGCCGTACCGCGGGAGGTCTACGAGGCGTCGTCGATCGACGGGGCGCGGGGCTGGTCGCAGTTCCGTCACATCACGCTCCCGCTGATCAGCCCGACGATGCTCGTGGCGACCGTCATGGCGATCATCAACGCCCTGCAGATCTTCGACCAGCCCTACGTGCTGGTGCGCGGGGGCCCCGGGGATGAGACCCGGACGGCTGTCATGGTCATCTACGAATCGGCATTCCGTCAGCTCGATTTCGGCGGCGCCTCCGCGATCGGCATCGCTCTGACGCTGCTGATCATGCTCGTCACGGGCATCCAGTTCCAGCTCAGCAAGCGTTTCGTCTTCTACGGATGAGGTCGACCATGTCCACTCCTGCACTCCGATCCCGGGCGGGCATTCCCGCCCTCGGCCGCGCCGGCACCTTCGTCGTGCTGACCGTGGCCGCAGCGCTCACCCTCGCCCCCGTCGTGTGGACGCTGATCACGGCGCTCACCCCCACCGATGCCGTCACGCACACCACGTCCTTCGGGCTCGCCGCGTTCGGCGACGTCTTCACGAAGATCCCGGTCTGGCTCTACGTCTGGAACAGCGCTCTGGTCACGGGGCTCATCGCCGCCGGTCAGATGCTCAGCGCGGCGATGGCCGGGTACGTCTTCGCCCGGTATGAGTTCCGCGGCAAGAAGGTGCTGTTCGGCATGATCCTCGCGACGATGATGGTGCCGCTGCAGGTGATCATCGTCCCGGTCTTCATGCTGGTGCGCGGAATGGGCCTCGCAGACACCCTGCTCGCCCTGATCATCCCCGCCCTGCCCACCGCATTCGGAACGTTCCTCATGCGCCAGTACTTCCTGGGACTGCCGGACGAGCTGGGGGAGGCGGCGGAGCTGGACGGTGCCGGCCCCTGGCGGACGTTCTTCCGGATCTATCTCCCGCTGTCCACGCCCGGTCTCGCGATCGTGGGGATCCTCGCGTTCAACTACCACTGGAACGAGTTCTTCCGGCCGCTCATCATGACCATCAGCGAGCAGAACTTCACCCTGCCGCTGGGCCTGGTGACCCTGCAGGGCAACCTCGGCACGGGAAGCGTGTCCACGGTGCTCGCCGGTGTGGTCATCTCGATGATCCCCGCGCTGATCGTGTTCGTCTTCGGTCAGAAGCCGCTGCGTGAGGGCCTGACTGCGGGAGCCGGCAAATGACCGGTGCGCCGGCCTCCCCGGTTCCCTGACCGGAGCGTCGCCATGGCGCTCGACCCGAAACCACCCACCCCCTCCCGACGAGAGACGATGACCCCCCGTACCTGCTCCCTGCACTTCCGCCCGCATCGCAACTGGATGAACGACCCGAACGGCCTCATCCGGCACGACGGTCGCTACCACCTGTTCTTCCAGTACAACCCGCACGGGGCGTCGCACGGCTTCATGAGCTGGGGGCACGCCTCCAGCCCGGACCTGATCGACTGGGAGGAGCATCCCGTGGCGATCGGGTACACCGAGGATGACGAGATCTTCTCCGGCTCCGTCGTCTTCGACGACGCGAACACGAGTGGGCTCGGCACGTCGGAGGGGTCACCGCTGGTCGCGATCTTCACCCTCGCGGACCGTGCCGGCGGACGCCAGGCGCAGGGGATCGCGTCCAGCACCGACGGCGGAATGACCTGGATCCCCTTCGAAGCCAACCCGGTGCTCGATCGGGGATCGGACCACTTCCGGGATCCGAAGGTCTTCCGCTACCGCGGGGAAGGCGGCGAGTACTGGGTGATGGTGGCCGTCGAGGCCGCGGAGCGCCGGGTGGTGCTGTACCGGTCGGACGATCTGATCAGCTGGGAGTTCCTCTCGGACTACGGTCCTCGTGGCGCCACAGAGGGAGTCTGGGAGTGCCCGGATCTGTTCCCGCTCGTCGTCGACGGAAACCCCGACGACGTGCGCTGGGTCCTGCTGATCAGTCTCAACCCGGGTGGTATCGCCGGTGGTTCGGGAACCCAGTACGTCGTCGGCCGCTTCGACGGTGAGCGGTTCATCCCCGATGATGCACCCGCGCAGCGCGCACCGGGCGCGATCGCATCCCGAGCGGAGCTGGCGGGGCTCGACTGGCTGGACCACGGCCGCGACTGCTACGCGGGCGTGACGTTCTCGGGGATGCCGGACGACGAGCGCACTCTCATCGCCTGGATGAGCAACTGGGACTACGCCGGTGAGCTGGCCGTCGACGAGGAAGCCCCCAGCCGCGGTGCGATGACGCTCGCCCGTCGCCTTTCCCTTGTGCGTCGTCAGGGCCGTATCGTCCTTCGGCAGCAGCCCATCGCTCCGCCGACGGAGCCCGTCGCGACCTCCATCGATGCGCCGGTGGGCCCGGGAGCGCAGCTACGTTCCGGGCTTCCGGCACGCTGCCGGATCGAGGTGGCGGTCGAGGTCGCACCCGGTGCCTGTCTGCGCCTGGATCTCGGCGGTTCGGCACTGGTCGAGGTGGACGGCGCCCGTGGTGAGGTGCGACTGGACCGACGCCCGGGGTCTGCGCAGATGCCCGCAGGATTCGCGAGCGCGGAGTCGGTCGATCTCTCGGCGTCCGGACTCGTGCGACTGGAGCTGTGGCTCGACCACGATTCCATCGAGCTGTTCGCGGATGACGGCACGCGCGTGATTACAGATCTGATCGCTCCGCGCGGATCGTTGCTCATCGTCTCCGCGGAGGGTGGCGATGCCGTGCTCCGGCGTCTCAGCGTGGAGACGATCTCCGCCGATGCTCGGGAGACGCGGCAGCAGGCTGTGGCGGTAACGTCGATGAGCGGCGCATGATGCCGACGACGTCGGCCCTGGTGCTGACGGCCGCAGACGTTCTCCGGAGAGACGAGGATCAGCCATGACCCCGCACACCCCTGCCGCACCCGCGGTCGCTGTCATCGGCGAGGCCCTCGTCGACATCGTCGCGGGCGTCGCCCACCCGGGCGGTTCCCCGATGAACGTGGCGGTGGGGCTCGCGAGGTTGGGGGAGCCGGCGATTCTGCACACGCTCGTGGGCGCTGACTCGCACGGCGACCTCATCCGCGCGCACCTCGCAGCCGCCGGCGTGACGCTCGGGGCGGGATCCGTGGGTGCCACGCGCACCTGGTCGGCGCGTGCGACGCTGGACGCCAACGGCAGTGCGGCCTACGAGTTCGATCTCGACGGTCGCATCCCGGTTCCCCCGCTCGAGGGCCTGAGGCTCGTGCACACGGGATCGATCGGCGCGCTGCGTGACGCCGAAGCAGCCGATGTGCGAGAGGCCTTCGCTGCGGCGAGTCTCGGCACGATGCTGAGCTTCGATCCGAACATCCGCGCCGCCGTCATGGGCGAGCAAGCGCGTGAGCGTACGTTCGCCCTCGCGGCCTCGTGCCATGTGGTGAAGCTGAGCGACGAGGACGCGCACTGGCTTCGCCCGGGCGTCCCGCTGGAGGATGTGCTGTCAGAGCTGGCCGGGGCAGGCGTTCGATTCGGTGTCATCACGCGGGGAGCACAGGGCTGCATCGCGCGCGTGGACGACGAGGTGCACCGCCGGGCGGCACGCACCACCACCGTCTCCGACACCATCGGCGCGGGTGACGCGTTCATGTCCGGGCTGCTCTTCGGGTTGCTCCGCGAGGACACCGATCGTGCACTCGTGACCGATGTCCCGCTCACCCTGGACGCGGTCGTGACGGCACTGGATTGCGCCCTCGCCTCCGCGGCGATCACAGTGTCGCGCACCGGTGCCAACCCGCCCACCGCGGCAGAGCTCGCCGCGGCGCTCGCGGTCGGCGGCTGAGGCACGAATCGGATTCTCAGCCGAAAGGCCGCAACCGCTGATAGGGTGGAAGTCCGTGACGGATAACAACGCGGCGAACTCTTCCTCCCCGGCGACCTCTTCTGAGAAGGTCACCAAGCACATCTTCGTGACCGGGGGTGTCGTCTCCAGCCTCGGCAAGGGGCTCACGGCCGCCAGTCTCGGAAACCTCCTCACGGCGCGCGGACTGCACGTCGTGATGCAGAAGCTCGATCCCTACCTGAACGTCGACCCCGGAACGATGAACCCGTTCCAGCACGGCGAGGTCTTCGTGACGGATGACGGCGCCGAGACGGACCTCGACATCGGCCACTACGAGCGCTTCCTCGACATCGAGCTGAGCCAGGCCGCCAACGTCACCACCGGTCAGATCTACTCTCAGGTGATCGCGAAGGAACGCCGGGGCGAGTACCTCGGCGACACCGTCCAGGTGATCCCGCACATCACCGACGAGATCAAGCGGCGCATGCGCCTGCAGGCTTCGAACGACCCGCAGCCCGATGTGATCATCACCGAGATCGGTGGCACGGTGGGCGACATCGAGTCGCAGCCGTTCATCGAGTCGGCCCGTCAGATCCGTCACGAACTGGGCCGCAAGAACGTCTTCTTCGTGCACGTGTCGCTGGTTCCGTTCATGGGGGCATCGGGCGAGCAGAAGACCAAGCCCACGCAGCACTCCGTCGCAGCGCTCCGCTCGATCGGCATCCAGCCCGATGCCCTGGTGCTGCGCTCGGACCGGCCTGTCACGGAGTCGAACAAGCGCAAGATCGCCCTCATGTGCGACGTGGACGAGGACGCGGTGGTGAACGCCACCGACGTGCCGAGCATCTACGACATCCCCACCATGCTCAACGAGCAGGGGCTGGATCAGTACATCGTGGACGCCTTCGGTCTGCAGGACCGCGCCACCGATGTGGACTGGACACGCTGGAACAAGGTCCTCGGCGCGGTGCACAACCCCAAGCACGAGGTCACCATCGGGCTGGTGGGCAAGTACATCGACCTGCCCGACGCCTACCTCTCGGTGACCGAGGCGCTGCGCGCCGGCGGATTCGCCCAGGAGACGCACGTCACGATCGAGTGGATCGCCTCGGACACCTGCACCACGCCGGAAGGCGCAGCCAAGGCCCTGGCGCACCTCGACGGAGTGGTGGTGCCGGGGGGTTTCGGTATCCGCGGCATCGAGGGCAAGCTCGGCGCGCTGCGGTTCACGCGTGAGCAGGGCATTCCCACGCTCGGCATCTGCCTCGGCCTGCAGTGCATGGTGATCGAGTACGCCCGGAACGAGGCGGGGATCGAGGGGGCCTCCTCCACCGAGTTCGACCCTGACACCACGGCACCGGTGATTGCCACGATGGAGGAGCAGGTGGACATCCTCGCCGCCGGTGATCTGGGCGGAACGATGCGTCTCGGCCTGTATCCGGCGGCTCTCGCCGAGGGCTCCATCGCGGCGGAGGTCTACGGCAGCACCACGGCGCAGGAGCGTCACCGTCACCGTTACGAGGTCAACAACTCCTACCGCGACCAGCTGTCGGAGGCCGGGCTCGTGTTCTCCGGCCTCAACCCGGAGCTCGACCTGGTCGAGTTCGTCGAGCTGCCCCGCGAGGTGCACCCGTACTACATCGCCACCCAGGCGCACCCGGAGCTGCGCTCGCGTCCCACCGATGCCCACCCGCTGTTCCGGGGCCTGATCGGTGCGGCGCTGGAGCGCCACCGCAGCTCGGAGCTGTTCGCCGTCGAGAATGGCGAGTGACGGCGACCACCGCGTGAGAGGGCGGCCGGGCCGATCGGCCCGGCCGCCTCTCGTCACCGCTGGAAAGGGATCACATGACAGACATCGTCTCTCCGACCGAGGTGCCGGGTGCCGGTACGGAAGCGCTGCGCGACGAACCCGTCGCGCTCGGCGATGGAATCGAGCGGCGCACCGCCTTCCACGGATACGTCTGGGACGTGGTCACGGAGACCTTCGCGTACGGCGATGAGACCCTGACCCGGGACTTCGTGCATCACCCGGGGGCGGCCGCCGTCGTCGCCCTGGACGACGCGGACCGGATGATCCTGATTCAGCAGTACCGTCACCCGATCCGCTCCCGCGACTGGGAGATCCCGGCGGGCTTGCTGGATGTGCCGGGGGAGGACACGCAGGCGGCCGCAGCACGCGAGCTCGCCGAGGAAGCCGACCTGCAGGCCGAGCGCTGGCAGCTGCTCGGATCGATCCACACCACACCCGGCGGCAACGACGAGATCATCCACATCTATCTGGCCCGCGGCCTCTCCAGCGTCACGACGGACTTCGTTCGCGAGGGCGAAGAGGCGGACATGCGTCGTGAGTGGGTGGCTCTGAGCGACGTGATCGACGGCGTGCTGGCGGGACGGTTCCAGAACGGGATCCTCGCGTTCGGCGCGCTCGCGGCCGCCGAGGTCCTGCGTCGCGGCGCCTGACCCCATGCACATCGAGCGCGCCGTGGATCGGTATCTGCGTCACGTCACCATCGAACGCGGGCTCTCCGAACACACGGTGGCCGCGTACCGGCGCGATCTGGCCGCGTACGCGGAGTGGCTCGCCGATGCCGGCACCGAGGACACCGCGGCGATCACCCCGGCGATCGTGGCGGAGTTCGCCGCGCAGCGAGCCAGCCTCGATCCGCCTCCCGCGGCCACGAGCCTCGCGCGCATGCAGTCCTCGGTGCGGGGACTGCATCGCTTCCTGGTTCGTGAGGGGATCGACACAGACGACCCCACGGGAAGGCTCCGCCCCCCGAAGCCGCCCCGACGGCTGCCGAAGGCGCTGACGATCGCGCAGGTCGAGTCGCTTCTGGACGCGCCCCCGTCGGATGATCCGATCGGGTTGCGCGATCGCGCGCTGCTGGAGCTGATGTACGCCACCGGCGCGCGCGTGTCCGAGGCAATCGGCCTGGACGTCGACGACCTCACGCACGGGGACGTGATCCGGCTCCGCGGCAAGGGATCGAAGGAGCGCATCGTGCCGGTCGGCTCGTTCGCACGCGCGGCCGTGGACGCGTACCTCACCCGGGTTCGTCCGGCTCTCGCGGCGCGGGGGAGCGCCACGCCGAAGTTGTTCCTCGGTGCACGCGGCGCGCCGCTGTCGCGGCAGAGCGCCTGGCTGGTGATCCAGTCAGCTGCCGAGCGTGCGCAGCTGAGCGCTCACGTCTCCCCACACACGCTGCGCCATTCCTTCGCCACGCACCTGCTGCAGGGCGGGGCCGATGTGCGTGTGGTGCAGGAACTCCTCGGGCACGCATCGGTCACGACGACGCAGATCTACACGCACGTCTCCGTCGATGCCCTCCGAGACGTCTACACCCTCGCCCATCCTCGAGCCCGCTGACGCCGTGGAAGGGGGAAATCGCACCTCCGAAGCCCTTCGGGGGTGCGATTTCCCTCTCTCACCGCGGCCGGGAAGTTCTATCGGTCTGAAGTCAGGCCATTGACATTCAGCTCCCGGCGGCACGAGAATCGCTCAACTGTTTCTTTCTGTGATTCCGATGGGAAGTGCAATGAGTGAAGAATCGTCAAAGACGCCGGTGAATCACGTGGACGATGATGCGGCGGCCCTCGCCGAACTCGGCTACAAACAAGAGCTCCACCGGGGGATGTCCGGCTTCTCCAACTTCGCGGTGTCGTTCTCGATCATCTCGATCCTGGCGGGGTGCATCACCTCGTTCAACATCGCTCTGAAGTCCGGCGGCCCCTCCGCCATCACGATCGGCTGGCCGCTGGTCGGCATCTTCGTGCTGTGCGTCGCTCTCGCGATGGCCGAGGTGTGTTCGCGGTACCCGACCGCCGGCGGGCTCTACTTCTGGGCCGGCCGTCTCGCGAAGAAGAACAAGCGGCAGTGGGCCTGGTTCGTCGGCTGGTTCAACTTCCTCGGCGAAGTGGCCGTGACGGCGGCCATCGACTACGGTGCGGCGGCCACCATGATGGCGTTCGCCAACCTCATGTGGGGCGTGGAGGTGACCGCTCTCAACACCTTCGGCCTGTTCGTCGTCCTCATCGTGATCCACGGTCTGCTGAACACCTTCGGCGTGAACCTCGTCAGCCTGCTGTCGACCGTGTCGGCCTGGTGGCACATCGTCGGCGTCGTGATCATCGTCGCGGTGCTGTGGATCATGCCGTCGCAGCACCAGGATGTGGCATGGACCTTCACCACCTGGCACAACGAGACCGGGTGGACCTTCGGGCCCTACGTCTTCCTCATGGGTCTGCTGATGGCCCAGTACACCTACACCGGATACGACGCCTCCGCTCACGTGGCCGAGGAGACCAAGAACGCGTCCCGCGCGGCCCCCCGGGGCATCGTGATGAGCGTGCTCATCTCGATCATCGGCGGCTGGATCCTGCTGTACACGATCGTCGCGGCGATCCAGGATGGCAGCGAGGAGGGCCTGTCGGCCATCGTGGGAACCTCACTGGGCTCCGGTCCGGCACAGATCTTCATCGACGCGCTGAACAACCCCGATGTCGCGAAGTTCCTGCTGTTCATCGTGTGCGGTGCCCAGTTCTTCTGCGGAATGGCGTCGGTGACGGCGAACTCCCGCATGAGCTACGCGTTCTCACGCGACAACGCGATCCCCGGATCGCGCATCTGGGCGCAGGTGAACAAGCGCACCGGAACGCCGACCAACTCCATCTGGCTGTGCGTCGTGCTGTCGGTGATCCTCACGGTCCCGGCGCTGTTCAACTACACGGCCTACGCCGCCGTCACCTCGGTCGCGGTGATCGGTCTGTACATCGCGTACGTCACGCCGGTGCTGCTGCGCCGCCTGGACGCATCGTGGAAGCCCGGCCCGTGGAACCTGGGCAAGTGGAGCGCGCTGGTCGGCTGGATCGCGGTGGTGTGGGTGATCTTCATCGTGATCCTGTTCGTGCTGCCGCCGGTGGCCGAGATCACGATCGACACGTTCAACTACGCACCGGTCGCGGTGGCCGTCGTGGCGATCCTCGCCGTGGTGCTGTGGTTCGCGTACGGCAAGCGCACCTTCATGTCGCACGACGAGGCGCCGCACCTGACCAAGGACGCCGACCTCCTTCTGGAGGAGTGAGAGCGTGAACACCATGACGGAGGATCCCTCGCCCCTCATCGGACTCGTGCTGCGCCCGGTGCGCTCGCAGATGACCTTCGAGTCGTGCGTCGAGCAGCTCGGATCCGCGATCCAGCTCGGGATCCTCCGTCCGGGTGATCGTCTTCCTTCGGAGCGCGACCTTGCGGCCCGGCTCGACGTCTCCCGCGCCACGCTGCGCGAGGCGATCAGCGCGCTTCGTGCCGCGGGACTCGTGTCCACGCGTCGCGGACGCGGCGGCGGGACCGTGGTGGAGAGCCGGCCCAGCCCGGCGGCGCCGGATGCGCTCAGCCGGGCGGAACTGGAAGCCGAGCTCACCGACGTGATCGTGCTGCGCTCGGTGGTGGAGCCGGGGGCCGCAGCCGCCGGCGCCTCACGCGACCTGTCTGCCCCGGAGCGGGAACTGCTGCTGCGCAGTCTCGCCGATGTCGAACAGACCCACGAGCCCGCCGACTACCGCCAGGCGGATGCCCGGCTGCACCTCGCCATCGCCACTGCCTCCGGCTCGCCCACGCTGGCCGCATCCTGCGGCGAGACGCTGATCCGCGTGCACCGGCTGCTCGCGCGGATCCCGTTCCTGCAGCCCAACATCCACCATTCCGACGAGCAGCATCGCGGCGTGATCCAGGCGATCCTGGACCGCGACCCCGACACGGCCAGCGCCGTGATGCGCGAGCACTGCGAGGCGACGGCCGCGCTGCTTCGCGGCCTGGTCACCTGACCCCTCGTCCTCAGAACATCCCTCACATCACGCAAGATCCGAGGTCTCCTTCATGACAAGCGCAACCCGCAACGACCGAATGCTCACCGCCGAGCAGCTCCGCTCCGCCATCAGCGATGGCACGATCGACACCGTCCTGCTCGCCTTCACCGACATGCAGGGGCGCCTGCAGGGGAAGTTCATCCACGGCGAGTTCTTCGTGGAGAGCGTGCTCGGGCACGGTACGGAGGGCTGCAACTATCTGCTCACCGTCGATGTGGAGATGAACACCGTCGACGGCTACGACCTGACCAGCTGGGAGAAGGGGTACGGCGACATGATGTTCGTGCTGGACCTCGACACCATCCGGCTGCTGCCGCAGCGCGCGGGCACCGCGATGATCCAGTGCGACCTCACCCTCGCCGACGGCAGCCCCGTCGAGGTGTCGCCGCGCCAGATCCTCCGTCGTCAGATCGAGCGCGCCGCACAGCTCGGGTTCACCGCGTTCGCGGGCACGGAGCTGGAGTTCGTGATGTTCCAGACCTCCTTCGAACAGGGCTGGAACAACGGGTATCGCGACCTCGTGCCGATGAACCAGTACAACGTGGACTACTCCGTGCTGGGTTCGCTCCTGGTGGAGCCCCTGCTGCGCGAGATCCGCCGGGTCACCTATGCGGCGGGGATGAACGTGGAATCGGCGAAGGGGGAGTGCAACCTCGGCCAGCACGAGATCGCCTTCAAGTACGCCGAAGTCATGACCACGGCGGACAACCACTCCGTCTACAAGACCATCGCGAAGGACGTGGTGCGCTCGGCGGGCGGATCCATCACCTTCATGGCAAAGCCCAACCAGCGCGAGGGCAACTCCTGCCACATCCACATGTCGCTGCGGGGCGCGGAGGACGGAGCGCTCGTGTTCTGGGACGAAGCCACCCACTCGCGCACGAAGCTGTACGACCACTTCATTGCCGGGGTGCTCGCCACCATGCGCGAGTTCACTCTGCTCTATGCGCCGAACATCAACTCCTACAAGCGATTCGCGCTCGGCTCCTTCGCCCCGACGGCCATCGCCTGGGGCATGGACAACCGCACGTGCGCGGTCCGGCTCGTGGGCGAAGGAGGGAGCGCGCGGATGGAGAACCGGCTGCCGGGCGGTGACGTGAACCCCTACCTCGCCTTGGCCGCGATGCTCGCCGGCGGTCTGTACGGCATCGAGAACGAGCTGGAACTCGAGCCCGAGCTCGTTGGCAACGCCTACTCGTCGGATGCGCCCGTGGTGCCGAAGACGCTGGCGGAGGCGCGGGAGGAGTGGGCGGGATCTGCCCTCGCTGCCGCGGCATTCGGCGAGGACGTCGTCCGCCACTACACGAATTACGCTGACGTGGAGATCGCCGCCTTCGATGCGGCGGTCACCGACTGGGAACTCCGCCGCGGTTTCGAAAGGCTCTGACTCATGCGCATCCCCGCATCCCCCTTCCACGGCGGCGGCGAGTCCGCCGTGATCAATCCCGCGACCGGGCAGGCGATCGGCTCGGTCGGCCTGGCGGATCTCGCCGAGACGGACGCCGCCATTGAGCGCGCGCACGCCGCCTTCCCCGCGTGGCGGGCGATCGCCCCCGGCGAGCGGGCGCGGCTGCTTCGCGAGTTCGCCGCGGCGATCGACGCGCACGTGGACGAGCTGGCCGCTCTGGAGGTCGCGAACTCCGGTCACACCATCGGCAACGCGGTGTGGGAAGCGGAGAACGTCCGCAACGTCCTGACGTACTACTCGGCCGCGCCGGAGCGCCACTTCGGGCTGCAGATCCCGGTGCCGGGAGGCGTCGACGTCACGTTCCACGAGCCGCTGGGCGTGGTGGGCGTGATCGTCCCGTGGAACTTCCCCATGCCGATCGCCGGCTGGGGATTCGCCCCCGCGCTCGCAGCCGGCAACACGGTCGTGCTCAAGCCCGCGGAACTCACCCCACTGACGGCCATGCGGATCGGCGAGCTGGCGCGCGATGCGGGCCTCCCCGACGGCGTGTTCACGGTGATCCCGGGAAAGGGCCGCGTGGTGGGCGAGCGGTTCGTGACGAATCCGCTGGTGCGCAAGGTCTGCTTCACCGGTTCCACCGACGTGGGCAAGGGCATCATGCGCGGCTGCGCCGACCAGGTCAAGCGCGTCACGCTGGAGCTCGGCGGCAAGAGCGCGAACATCGTGTTCGAGGACGCCGACCTCGAGCTCGCGGCCGCGACGGCTCCGGGCAGCGCATTCGACAACGCCGGTCAGGACTGCTGCGCGCGCTCGCGGATCCTCGTGCAGGAGAGCGTGTACGAGCGGTTCCTCGAGCTGCTGCGTCCGGCAGTGGCGGACTTCCGGGTGACGGATCCGAACGACGATGCGGCGCAGATGGGTCCGCTCATCTCGGCACACCAGAAGGCGAGCGTGGAGGCCTATCTGGCTGATGCCGACATCGCGTTCTCGGGTCAGCGCGGCACCGACGGCGACGGCTTCTGGGTGGCACCGAGCGTGGTGCTGCCGCGGACGCTGACGGATCCGGTGTGGACGCAGGAGATCTTCGGCCCCGTGGTGGCGGTCATGCCGTTCCGGGACGAGGCGGATGCGATCGCCAAGGCCAACGACACGGAGTACGGCCTCAGCGGCTCGATCTTCACCCGTGACCTCGGACGGGGGCTGCGGATGGCGCGCGCCGTCGACTCCGGAAACCTCTCCATCAACTCGCACTCGTCGGTGCGGTACTGGACGCCGTTCGGCGGTTTCAAGCAGTCGGGGCTGGGCCGTGAGCTCGGCCCGGATGCGCCGAACTCGTTCAGCGAGGTGAAGAACGTCTTCATCTCCACCGACTCCTGACTCCTCGACAAACAGACTTCACACCCTCGCAACACGAAAGGCATCACATGGGAAAGCTCGACGGGAAGGTCGCCGTCATCACCGGCGGCGCCAGCGGAATCGGCCTCGCCACGGCGCGGAAGTTCGCCGCGGAAGGGGCGACCGTCGTCATCGGGGACCTGCCCTCCAGCAACGGCGTCGCGGTGGCGGAGGAGCTCGGTGGCGCGTTCGCGCCGGTCGATGTGACCAACGCCGAACAGGTGGAGGCGATGTTCGCCCTCGCGAAGGAGAAGTACGGCCGGATCGATGTGGCGTTCAACAACGCCGGAATCTCGCCGGCCTCCGACGACTCGATCCTCAAGACGGGCATCGAGGCATGGGATCTGGTGCAGAACGTCAATCTCACCAGCGTCTACCTCTGCTGCAAGGCCGTGATCCCGTACATGCTGGAACAGGGCGGCGGCTCCATCATCAACACGGCGTCGTTCGTCGCGCTGATGGGGGCGGCGACCTCCCAGATCTCCTACACCGCCTCCAAGGGCGGAGTGCTCGCGATGACCCGCGAACTCGGCGTCCAGTTCGCGGGGAAGGGCATCCGCGTCAACGCGCTGTGCCCCGGGCCGGTGAACACGCCGCTGCTGCAGGAGCTCTTCGCGAAGGACCCCGAGCGCGCCGCGCGTCGCCTCATCCACATCCCGATGGGACGTTTCGCGGAGCCGGAGGAGATCGCCAACGCGGTGGCGTTCCTGGGAAGCGACGAGTCCAGCTTCATCACCGCGACCGAGTTCCTCGTGGACGGCGGCCTGTCCCACGCCTACGTGACCCCGCTGGAGAGCGACTTTGAGTGAACGCATCCCGGTGATCGGCATCACCACCTACCGCCAGAGCGCGACGTGGGGGACCTGGCCCGGTGTGAACGCCGACCTCCTGCCCGCCACGTATGCCCGCGCGGTCGAAGAGGCCGGCGGCGCGCCCGTGCTGCTTCCGCCGGTGGCGGACGCCGAGAAGGCGGCCGCGGTGGCGGACCGGCTGGACGCGATCATCATCGCGGGCGGTGCCGATGTCTCGCCCCATCGCTACGGGCAGGAGCCGGATCCCACCGTCACGGTCTGGTACGACGATCGGGATGCCTCCGAGCTCGCCTACCTCGCCGCCGCGGATGACGGGGACCTGCCCGTGCTCGGCATCTGCCGTGGCATGCAGCTGATGGCCGTTGCCGCGGGAGGGACGCTGATCCAGCATCTGCCGGATGCGGGCGGGGACGCCGTGCACTCCGGGAGCGACGGCGTGTACGGCCACGTCGCGGTGACGGTCGACAGCGGTACGCGAACCGGGCAGATCCTCGGCGAGCGCGCCGAAGTGGAATGTCATCACCACCAGGGGATCGGCGAGCATCCCGGATTCGTGGTCACCGCCAGCGGTGAGGACGGCATCCCGCACGCGATGGAGCGTCCGGGCGACCGGTTCGTGGTGGGCGTGCAGTGGCATCCGGAGGAGGGTGCGGACCGCGAGCTCTTCGCCGCACTGGTCGCGGCGGCACGGGCGCGCATGCGCTGACACCGCCGCACGTCTCACCCAGAATCAGGGGCGAGTCAGGGGAGTCCCTGACTCGCCCTTCTTGGTGCGCTTCCTAGGCTGGAGACACCCGGACGGATGTCTCCAGCGAAGAGTTTGAGACTTTATCCCTCCGAACGGACATACCTGTACAGCATCTGCATATCCATCCCGCGATGGATGCCGCCGTCGCGCAGCTTTGGATAGCCTGTGCGGACCAGGCGGCCTCGGGCCCGAAAAGGGGAGAAGAACATGAACGTAGCGAAGACGCTGTTGGTTGTGACGGCGGCGGGCGCTCTGCTCGCCGGGATCACCGGTTGCACCAGCGGAGGCTCCGGCGAGGCGCTCTCCCCGGAAGACGCCTGGAAGAACTCCCCGCTGTCGCAGTACATGAACGCCGGTTACGACTTCGACGCATCGCCCGAGGAGCAGCAGGCCGAGTCGGACAAGAAGCAGAAGAAGGTGGAGGAGCTCGTCGCCGAGTGCATGGCGAAGGAGGGCTTCGAGTACCAGCCCGTGGACTACTCCTCGCAGCCCGGCGTTGTCGGCGGAAGCGACGTCGAGTGGGAGCCGGACAAGAAGGAGTGGGTCGCGCAGTACGGGTACGGCGTGTTCAACAACCCCTACCCGTCGGAGCCCGAGGAGCCCACCGACGGCAACACCTGGGTGGATCCCAACCAGGAGTATGTCGAGTCCCTCACCGAGAGCGAGCGCACGTCGTACTACGAAGTCCTCTACGGTCCGCAGCCGACCGAGGAGGAGATGAACGATCCCGAGTTCCAGTGGGACAACTCCAACAGCTGTCAGGGCAAGGCCCAGGAGGAGGTCTGGGGCGAGCAGAACATCGGGCAGACCGATGAGTTCCAGCCGCTGATGGACGCCGTCAGCAAGTTCTACGACCAGTTCTACGGCGAGGGTGCCAAGCCCACGGAAGCCGACAAGGCCTGGGCCGATTGCTTCGCCGAGGCCGGCTACAGCGGCTTTGACCGCCAGAGCGCGGTGATCCAGAGCTTCTACGAGCGCAGCAACAAGTTCTGGGAGGACGCGAACGCGTCGATGTCCGCATCCGGCACGGAGACCGCGGATCCGGCGGACTACGTGGACCCGACGAAGTCCCCGGAGTGGAAGCAGGCCGCCGAGGAGGAGATCGAGACCGCGCTCGCCGACCTGGAATGCCGCCAGAAGACCGACTACGCCAAGAAGCAGCAGGACCTGGTGTTCGCCGCGGAGCAGAAGTTCGTCGATGAGCACAAGGCTGAGCTCGAGGCGTACAAGACCGCGATGGAGCAGGCCGCGGAGAAGGCCAAGTGATCGGACGACGCGGACGGGGCAAGAACGAGGGAACCGAGGGGAGCAGCGAACACCCCGACCAGACGCCCGACCAGGGCAGCGTCGCGGGTGACAGCGTTTCGACCGAGCACGACGGTGTCTCGACAGAGGCTTCCGAGGTCGTGGCGCCGGCTGACCCCGCGGCGACGGGCCCGACGGAGACGTTCGGCTACATCGCCGGGTCCGCCGGAGATCCCGACGTGGCAGCACGCGCCTCGGCGCTCGACGCCGATTCCGGCACCACCGGCGATGCGCCCGCCTCGGACGGCTTCGAGACGATCCTCGGCGCCCCGCTTGCCGAGGAAGAGGTCGAGGAGAAGCCCGACACCTCGCGCGTGAAGGGCTGGAAGCGCGTCTTCCGCGGCAATCGGATGCTGTGGATCACGGTCGTGATCGCCATCCTGTCGCTGGTAGCCGGTCTCGCGGTGCAGCGGTTCATCATCTCTCCGGCGGAGGCGGCGGCAGACAAGAAGCCGGATGCCCCGGGGCTCGTGACGGCACCCGTCGAGTTCGGGGAGCTGAGCAACGACGTCACGATCCGAGCGGATGTGGCCTATGCGGACGCCGTCGACGTGAGCATCGACGCCTCCGACGTCAGCGGTGCTGCCATCGTCACCGGCCGTGTTCCGGCGGTGGGCGACACGCTCGACAAGCTCTCGGTGGCGATGGAGGTGGCCGGTCGGCCCGTCATCGTGCTGCCCGGAGACCTCCCCTCGTACCGCACGCTGCGCATCGGCGTGAACGGCCCGGACGTGGTTCAGCTGAAGCAGGCGCTGCAGGCAGTGGGCATCGACGGCGGCGACCCCGCCGACGCCTCGTTCACGCAGCAGACCGCTGACGCTGTCGCGGCGCTGTACACCGCAGCGGGGTACGCCGCCCCGACGGGGGACGAGGCGGCCAACACGGCGTATAAGTCCGCTCAGGAGAGCGTGACCGCGGCCGAGCAGGGGGTCGCGCAGGCACAGGCATCGCTGGACAAGGCCGGCCAGGGGCCCTCGAACGTCGAGGTCCTGCAACGAAACCAGGCAGTAGCCGCGGCTGAGCGCGCCCTAGAGGCCGCTCGCAACGACAAGACGTCCGATCCGAAGCCGGACATCCCGGCGCTGCAGGATGCCCTGGACCTGGCCATCGCCGAGCGGGATGCGCTGTGGGCCGGAGTCAGCACTGAGGCGGAGCAGGGTGCCGTCGACGCGGCGCAGGAGCAGCTCACTCGCGCCTACGCCGACCTGGAGACCGCCCGTCAGGGCGTGCAGGCTTCGCTTCCGTCGAGTGAGGTGCTGTTCCTCACCGACCTCCCGCGTCGCGTGGACGATGTGAAGGTGAAGCGCGGCAGCAAGCTCGAGGGTGCGGCGCTCAGCGTGTCGGGTGCCACGGTGCGTCTCAACGGCTCCGCCGCGGTCGCCGACGCGAAGCTGCTCGCCGTCGGAACCGCCGGTACGTTCGCGCTGCCGGATGGCACGCAGATCAACGCCAAGATCAGTGCGATCGATCAGGGCAAGGCGGATGCGCAGCGCTGGAGCATCCAGCTGGACCCCGAGGGGCTGACCCCGGAGCAGCTGGCCAGCGTGCAGGGAACGAACGTCCGCGTGACCATTCCGGTCGGAGCCACCGAGGGCGAGGTGCTCTCCGTCCCGCTCGCCGCGCTCACCGCGGGTGCCGGCGGTGAATCTCGCATCGAGGTTGTCGACGGCGATCCGCGTGAGGGGGAATCGGCCAAGACGCACCTCGTGGAGGTGAAGCTGGGTCTGTCCGCCGGCGGGTTCGTGGAGGTCACGCCCACCGAGGGCAAGCTCGAAGAGGGCGACCTGGTGGTGATCGGCGAATGACCACCGTCATCAGCGCGCCCGTGTCGGCGGGGGCCTCGTGACCGTCCCGCTCGTACAGCTGCGCGACCTCACCCGTTCCTTTCCCGGACCGCCCGAAGTACAGGCCCTCAAGGGCGTGAACTTCACGGTGGGCGAGGGTGAGTACGTCTCGATCATCGGTCCGTCGGGATCCGGGAAGTCCACGATGCTGAACCTGCTGGGCCTGCTCGACCGGCCCACTGTGGGGGAGTACCTCCTCGCGGGAACCAGCACCTCCACGCTGGGTGAGGACGAGCGCGCCGCCGTGCGCGCACGCCTCATCGGGTTCGTCTTCCAGGCGTTCCACCTCATGCCCCGCCGGTCGGTGCTCGACAACGTGCTGATGCCGATGCAATACAACGGCATTCCGCGCGCCGAGCGCGAGCAGCGTGCCCGCGACGCCCTGGAGCGCGTGGGGCTGGGGCACCGGCTCGACTTCCTGCCCCCCTCGCTGTCCGGTGGCGAGCGCCAGCGCGTGGCCGTGGCCCGCGCGGTGGCGGGGAGCCCGCGGATGCTGCTGGCCGATGAGCCGACCGGAAACCTGGACCAGAAGACGACGGGGGAGGTGATGAGCCTGTTCGAGGAGCTGAACGCCGATGGGCTCACGCTCGTGCTCATCACGCACGACGACAACGTCGCCCGTCGTGCCCATCGCCGTGTGCGCATCGCCGACGGCCGACTGACCGAGGTGGCCTGATGGCGCGCGCTCCTCGCCGCGAGGGCGGTACCCGGTCGAAGTGGCGCAACCCCTTCCGTCGTCGTTCGAAGACCGCTCTGGAGGAGGCGACGGACGCTGTGGATGCGCAGTCCGCACCCACCGGGGTCGCCGCGCTCCTGCGGCCTGTGCCGCATGCCGACCGTTTCACGATGCAGGACCTGGTCGCCGAAGCAACCGCGGACATCGGTGCGCGGCCCGGCCGGCTCATCATGACGACCCTGGGAACGGTGCTGGGCATCGGCGCGCTGGTCGCCACGATCGGATTCGCAGAGACCACGGCTGGCCAGATCGCGAGCCAGTTCGACGCGGTCGCCCAGACCACGGTGCAGGTGACGCCCGCCAAGGCGCGCACCGGAGGGGAGACCACTGCCGCGGCGGGTCGTATCCCCTGGGATGCACCGGAACGGGTGATGACACTGGTCGGGGTGGAGGGTGCCGCGCTCATCAGCGACGTGAACCTCGGCTCGGAGCCGATCACGGCGGTTCCCATCGTGGACCCGTCGGCACCGCAGAAGGCACCGCCGAGTCTCGTCGCCGCGTCCGGCGACGTGCTGGCAACCCTGCATGCGACCATCACCAGCGGGCGGATGTTCGATGCCGGTCATGATCAGCGGGCGGACCGGGTCGCGGTGCTCGGAGCGGGCGCGGCGGAGAGTCTCGGTGTGCTTCGCATCGACCGTCAGCCGGCGATCTTCATCTCCGGGATCCCGTACGCCGTCATCGGCATCGTGGACGATTTCCAGCGCCGATCCGATCTCCGCGATGCGGTGATCATCCCCTCACAGTCCGCATCGGCGGATTTCCGCCTCGGTGCGCCGAGCGAACTGCAGATCCGCATCGCCGTGGGCGCGGGTCAGCAGGTGGCGAAGCAGGCTCCGCTGGTGCTGGCCCCGAATGCGCCCGAGACGCTGGAGGCCGCTGCGCCGCCGTCGCGCTCGTCGCTGGCCAGCAACGTGCAGGCCGACGTGAACTTCGTCTTCCTGATCCTCGGTGGCATCGTGCTGTTGGCCGGTGCGCTCGGTATCGCCAACGTCACGCTGCTGAACGTGATGGAGCGCGTGGGGGAGATCGGTCTTCGCCGGGCGGTGGGTGCGACGAGGCGGCAGATCGCTACGCAGTTCATGGTGGAGTCGGTGATCATCGGCCTGCTGGGCGGATTGATCGGTGCGAGCGTCGGCGTGTTCGCCATCGTCATCGTCTCGCTGACGCAGGGATGGACACCGGTGGTGCAGCCCTGGGTCGCCATCGGCGGCGCACTGCTGGGCGCCGTGGTGGGATGGCTCGCCGGGGCGTACCCCGCCGGTCGCGCGGCGCGGATCGAACCCGTCGCTGCCCTGCGCGGATCCTGACCGGTGTGCGCTGGTCCTCCGGGGCCGGCGCACACCCTCGTCTTCGGGCGAAGCGGATGTCTCGCCGCGCGGCGCGGTACGAAAGGGGCGGGGAGAGCGCCGCTAGACTTTCCTGAGCGCGATTCAGGCGTGAGTACGGGAGATTCGGTGGCGAACAAGGCGATGACGGGCAAGAGCCAGCAGAACGGCGATGTGCCGATGGGGCCCACGGGGCGTCCCTATCACGGCTTCCCGACTCCTCCCAAGCTGGACCAGCACGGTCCCGCCCGCATCATCGCCCTGTGCAACCAGAAGGGTGGCGTCGGCAAGACGACCACCACCATCAGCCTGGCGGCCGCTCTCGCTGGATACGGCCGCAAGGTGCTGGTCGTGGACTTCGACCCGCAGGGCGCGCTGTCGGCGGGTCTCGGCGTCCCGACGCACGACATCCCCACCATCTACGACCTGCTGCTGGATCCGAAGCGCGACGCACACGATGTGATCACCGCGACGCAGGTCGAGAACCTCGACCTGATGCCGGCGAACATCGACCTGTCGGCCGCGGAGGTGCACCTCGTCAACGAGGTGGCGCGTGAGACGATCCTGTCGCGCGTGCTGCGTCAGGTCTCCCGCGAGTACGACGTGATCCTGGTGGACTGCCAGCCGTCGCTCGGTCTGCTGACCGTGAACGCGCTGACCGCGAGCCACGGCGTGCTCATCCCGCTGGAGTGCGAGTTCTTCGCGCTGCGCGGTGTCGCGCTGCTCATCGAGACCATCGACAAGGTGCGCGACCGCCTGAACCCCGACATCAAGCTCGACGGCGTGCTGGCGACGATGTACGACCCGCGCACGCTGCACTCGCGCGAGGTTCTCGAGCGTGTGGTCGAGGCGTTCGGAGACGATGTGCTGGAGACGGTCATCGGCCGCACGGTGAAGTTCCCGGATGCGTCGGTGGCGGGTATGCCCATCACCGAGTTCGCGCCGGAGCATCCGGCGGCGCAGGCATACCTCCGACTGGCGCGTGAGCTGGTCGATCGTGGCGCCGTCGCCTGAGCACGGTGAGCTCGCCACCTCGGAGGAGGTGGCTGCGGCCGTTCGGGCTGCGCACACGGCGGAGGTGACGGAGGCGTCTGGCGCGTCGGCCGGGGCCGCCGGTGCGTCGGTGGCCAGTGCTGCGGAGCCCTCGGAGGTCGCTTCCGGCGACGAAGGCGCTGCCGACGCGGCAAGCGGATTCCGCGTCTCGCTGTCGAATTTCGATGGCCCGTTCGACCTGCTGCTGAGCCTGATCTCGGCGCACGAGGTGGATATCACCGAGGTGTCGCTCAGCACCGTCACCGACGAGTTCATCGCGTACCTCCGGCACCTCGATGACCCGTCCGAGCTGGACCAGGCGAGCGAGTTCCTGGTGGTGGCGGCGACGCTGCTGGACATGAAGGTGGCGGGCCTGCTGCCGCAGGGTGAGCTGGTGGACGCTGAATCCGTCGCCCTGCTGGAGGCACGGGATCTGCTGTTCGCCCGGCTCCTGCAGTACCGCGCGTTCAAGGAGGCGTCGCAGTGGTTCGCCGCCCACCTGGATCGTGAAGCGCGCCGCCACACCCGCGCCGTGCGGCTGGACGAGAAATACCGCGCGCGTGTTCCCGAGCTGATCTGGACCGCGACCCTCGACGACTTCGTGGCCACTGCGCTCATCGCCTTCGCGCCGCGGACCCTGCCCACGGTGGGCCTCGACCACCTCCATGCCCCGCTCATCTCCATCCGGGAACAGGCGGCCATCGTGGTGATGCAACTGCGCAGTCGCGAGCAGATGTCCTTCCGGGAACTGGTCGCCGACGCCGATGGGCCGGGCGTGGTGGTGGCGCGCTTCATCTCCATCCTCGAGCTGTATCGCCACGCGGCCATCACCTTCGAACAGCTCGAACCGCTGGGCGAGCTCACCCTGCGATGGGTGGCCGAGACCTGGTCCGATGAGACCCTTGCCGCACTGGGAGCCGACTATGACCGATGACCTCGCCACCGATGTGACCGCTGCCGTCGAGCCAGAGGACCGGCCGCTGACCGATGCGGAGATCGCGCAGCGCGTCGAGGCGATTCTGCTCATCGTGGAGGAGCCGCAGTCGATCGTGAGTCTCGCCGCTGCCGTCCAGGCTCCCACCGCGGCGGTCCGTCGCGTGGTCCGGGCGCTGGCCGCCGACTACGACGGGGAGAGCGGTGGGCCTCGCCGGGGGTTCGAACTGCGCGAAGTGGGAGGCGGCTGGCGCTTCTACGTCCGTGCCGAGCACGACGACATGGTCTCCGACTACGTCAACGCGCAGGCGCCGTCGAGGCTCTCGCAGGCCGCGCTGGAAACCCTCGCCGTGATCGCCTACAAGCAGCCGGTCACCCGCAGCCAGGTGGCGTCGATCCGCGCCGTGAACGTGGACGGCGTGGTGCGCACGCTCGTGGCGCGCGGGTTGATCACCGAGCTGTTCACCGATTCCGAGACCGGAGCGATCAACTACGGCACGACGGATGCACTGCTCACCTACCTCGGTATCAACTCCCTCGACGAGCTGCCCCCGATCTCGCCGCTGCTCGATGACGGTGCCGACGGATTCGACGGCGTGATCGCCTAGGCCGAGAATGGATATGCCGTCCTCGCGCGAGGACGGCTCGCTGATGTGAATGAGAAGACCGACGTATGAACATGACCGACGACACGAGTGACGACAACCGGGTGCGGCTGCAGAAAGCGCTGGCGCACGCCGGGGTGGCGTCACGGCGCGTGGTGGAGGACATGATCGTCGCCGGACGCATTCGTGTGAACGGGGAGGTCGTCACCGAGCTGGGTTCGCGGGTCGACCCCGAGAACGACCTCATCGACGTGGACGGCACCGCCATCCAGCTGGACACCACGAAGCGGTACGTCATGCTGAACAAGCCCACCGGCGTGGTCAGCTCGATGAAGGACGAGCAGGGGCGCACAGACCTCCGTGCGTTCACCGCCGACTGGGAGGAGCGCCTCTACAACGTCGGCCGGCTGGATGCGGAGACCAGCGGTCTCCTCGTGCTCACCAACGACGGCGACCTGGCGCACGTGCTGGCGCACCCCTCCTTCGGCGTCACCAAGGTCTACATCGCCAAGGTGCGCGGTGAGGTGCTCCCGCGCACGATCGCGCAGCTGACCAAGGGCATCGAGCTGGAGGACGGGTTCATCCAGGCCGACAAGGCGCGGCTGCTGGACTCGTCCCGCGGCTCCAGCCTGGTGGAGCTGACCCTGCACTCCGGCAAGAACCGCATCGTGCGCCGGATGATGGCCGCGGTGGGACATCCGGTCACCGAGCTCGTGCGTCGCCAGTTCGGGCCGCTGCATCTGGGGCCGCTCCCCATCGGCAAGGCGCGTGAGCTCACCGCCGTCGAGCGGGGTGCGCTGCTCACGATCGCTCGCGAGGCGAAGAGCTGACGAGGTTTTCTTCCACGCCATGAACGCGGACTTCGTGGAGGTGACGGGTGCTCCGTCGCACGCCGCCGCCCACGCAGTTACCCAAACGTGGTTCGCGGGACGAGTCGATCTCCTGGGCGACGTCGAGAACCCCGGCGTCATCGTCCTGGCGCTCGTGGCGCGTCACGCGGATACGGCGACGCAAAACGCAGCGCTTGCATCCCTGTTCGTTGATCTCGTGACGCATACCGACTGGGGCTTGCGAGTCATCAACGGCAGCACGGAGGACATCATCGGTGTTCGGCACCGAGGATGATGCGCTGTGTCCTTGGGGGATGAGAACGCTGCGAATCCATGACGCATTCGCCGATTCGCTCATGGACTGGGTGAATGCTCCTGCATTCGGGGCCGAGGCGGAGCCCGAAGTTCCCAGGCGGTGACGTGCGCGCCCGGTAGACTGGTGCGTCGGTGTGCCCCGCGCCGTCCCCGCCGCTGAACTGGAGCTATCGTGACCGATCCCGCGACCCGCGTCGCATCGCGCCTGTCGGGCACCGTCCGCATCGTCGGCGCGGGCCTGCTCGGTGCGAGCATCGGTCATGCGCTGCGCCTGAAGGGCGTGGACGTCGCGCTGACGGACACTTCGCCGGCGCAGCTGCGCCTCGCGGTGGACTACGGCGCCGGCCGAGCCGCGGCCGCCCAGGATGAGCCCGTGCTCGTGGTGGTCGCCGTGCCGCCGGACGTGGTGGCCGATGTGATCCAGGCGGAGCTTGCGGCCTACCCGCGGGCCGTGGTCACCGACGTCGCGAGCGTGAAGCTGCAGCCGTACCTCGAACTGCGTTCGCGCGGTGTCGACCTGTCTCGCTACATCGGCTCCCACCCGCTGGCCGGACGAGAGCGCGGGGGAGCAATCTCCGCCCGCGCCGACATCTTCACGGGGCGTCCCTGGGTGGTGTGCCGTGATGGCGAGACCTCCCGCGACGACCTCGTCCTGGTCGAATCCCTGGCTCTGGAGCTCGGCGCGATGCCGCTCGAGATGACGCCGGAAGAACATGACCGCGCCATCGCGCTCACCTCCCACGTGCCGCAGCTGGTGGCATCGCTGCTCGCCGGCCGCTTCCGAACCGTCGACGAGGGACTGCTGCAGCTGGCGGGGCAAGGCGTCCGCGACACCACGCGCATCGCCGCCTCCGCACCCGAGCTGTGGGTGCAGATCCTGAGCGCCAACGCCGCCGAGGTGGTCGACGTTCTCGACCAGCTCGCGGGCGACCTCACCGCGGTGGCCGATGCGCTGCGCGCTCCCGACGTCCCCGGCGCTCGCCGGGAGATCGCCGAGACCATCCGCCGCGGAAACGAAGGCGTCGAGCGCCTGCCGGGCAAGCACGGCCAGTTCCGTCAGTTCGAGAAGCTGGTGGTCATGGTCGACGACACCGCCGGTCAGCTGGGACGCCTGTTCGGCGATCTCGGTGAACTGGACATCAACGTGGAGGACCTGCGGCTGGAGCATTCGCCCGGCGCGCAGTTCGGTCTCGCGGAGATCAGCGTGGACCCCTCGATCGTCCTGCGGGCCACGGCCGGGCTCGAAGAGCGGGGCTGGCGGATTGCGAGCATGAATGACTGAGGACATGACAGGCACGGCCGGACCGTTCATCATCGCGATCGACGGACCCGCCGGATCCGGCAAATCGAGCGTCTCCAAGGAGATCGCCCGGCGTCGCGGCTACGGCTACCTCGACACCGGTGCCGCGTACCGCGCGCTGGCATGGCTCGTGCTGGAGCGCGGCGGCGACACCGACGATGCATCGGCCGTGCTCGCCGCCGCTGACGGCTTCGCGCCGGTGATCGGCCTCGACCCGGACGCGCGCCGAGTGATCGTGGAGGGCACCGATGTCACCGCCGCCATCCGTGAGCCGCGGGTCTCCGCGGCCGTGAGCGGCGTGGCACGTATCCCCGCGGTCCGCACATATCTGAACGCGATGTTCCACGACATCGTGGCATCGTCCGGGCGTACGGCCGTGACGATCGAGGGGCGCGACATCACCACGGTGGTCGCGCCCGATGCGCCGGTGAGGATTCTCCTCACGGCGTCGCCCGAGGTGCGCGCCGCGCGCCGGAGCAAGGAGCTGGTGGGCGAGGATGCCGCTTCGGTGGCCGCCGCCCTGCACAAGCGGGACGCGTCGGATGCTGCCGTCGTGGACTTCTTCGAGGCGGCTCCCGGTGTCGAGGTGGTCGATTCCAGCGACCTCGACTTCGAACAGACCATCGCCGCGGTGCTTTCCGTGGTGGACCGCAGGAGCGGAGAGACATATGTCGACTGAAGAATATGAAGGCGGGCCCGACCAGCTCGAGGAGAAGCTCGCGAGCATGGACGAGGAGCTCATCGAGGCGCGCGCAGCCACGCTGCGCTCCAGCCTCGAGGAGTACGACCTCGACGAGGAGGATGCGGCGCTGCTGCAGACCGTCTTCGTCGACGAGCACGGGATGGAGTACTCGCCGGCGCTGCCGGTGGTCGCCATCGTGGGTCGTCCGAACGTGGGCAAGTCCGCGCTCGTGAACCGCATCCTCGGTCGTCGCGAGGCCGTCGTGGAGGACACCCCCGGTGTCACCCGTGACCGCGTCACGTACAAGGCCGAGTGGCTGGGCCGCCGCTTCTCGCTGGTGGACACCGGCGGGTGGGAGCCGGATGCCCGTGGCATCGACGCATCGGTCGCCGCGCAGGCGGAGATCGCCATCGACCTCGCCGACCTCGTGCTGTTCGTGGTCGACGCGATGGTGGGCGCCACGTCCACCGACGAGCACGTCGTGAAGCTGCTGCGCAAGTCCGGCAAGCCGGTCTTCCTCGTTGCGAACAAGATCGACGATGCGCGTCAGGAGCCCGAGGCCGCCGTGCTCTGGAACCTGGGCCTGGGAGAGCCGCACCCGGTGTCGGCGATCCACGGTCGTGGGGTCGCCGACCTGCTCGACGAGGTCATGGAGAAGCTTCCGGAGGTGTCCGCGGTCGCCAAGCAGGAGATCGGCGGTCCCCGTCGCGTCGCGATCCTGGGCCGTCCGAACGTGGGCAAGTCGTCGCTGCTGAACAAGGCGGCGGGGGAAGAGCGCGTGGTCGTCAACGACCTCGCCGGCACCACGCGTGACCCGGTGGATGAGATCGTCGAGCTCGGCGGCAAGCTGTGGCGCTTCGTCGACACGGCCGGTATCCGCCGTCGCGTCCACCTGTCGCAGGGCGCCGACTTCTACGCCTCGCTTCGCACCTCCGCCGCGCTGGAGAAGGCGGAGGTCGCGGTGGTCGTGCTCGACGTGTCGGAGCCCATCAGCGAGCAGGACGTCCGCATCATCGACCTGGTGCTGGAGTCGGGTCGCGCCCTGGTGCTCGCGTACAACAAGTGGGACCTCCTGGACGACGAGCGTCGCCGCTACCTGGAGCGCGAGATCGAGCAGGACCTGGCGCACGTCGCCTGGGCTCCGCGCGTGAACATCTCGGCCCGTACCGGTCGTCACCTGGAGAAGCTCGTTCCCGCGCTGGAGCTGGCACTGGACTCCTGGGACACCCGCATCCCGACCGGAAAGTTCAACGCGTTCCTGTCGGAGCTCGTGGCCGAGCACCCGCACCCGCTGCGTGGTGGCAAGCAGCCGCGCATCCTCTTCGGTACGCAGGTGGCCACGCGTCCGCCGACATTCGTGCTGTTCACGACGGGCTTCCTGGACCCCGGTTACCGCCGCTACATCCAGCGCCGCCTCCGCGAGCTCTACGGCTTCGAGGGCTCGCCCATCGTCATCAACATGCGCGTGCGCGAACGCCGCCAGCGCTGAGGTATTACAGAACCGCCCTGGCGAACCGGGGCGGTTCTGTGTTGGGAGGAAGTTTCCGGGGAACTGCACCGCTGGGGCGGAGGAGACCCATGCGCACGAATGCGATCAGACCGTAGGGCCGGCGTACGCCGTTGAGCATCGGGGTATCCGGAATGCCGGAGTTGCATGATCCGCGGACTCTCGGGGTGATCCGCGTCTCCCGCAGTCGCGCCGCGGGACTGGCGCATGACGCTGGCGATACGGATACGGCACAGTCTCTGGCCTATGGGACTCGCTCAACCATGCTCCACGGCCTTGAGACGTCTTTCTCGGATCCTGCCGGGGGCGTCGTCCGCATGCGTCATCGGACGCAACGCGCGGGCTATTCACGGTCCCACCCATCGCGGGGTGTGGGAGTCTGGAAGGGTGACAATCGTGCCCCCTACTCCCGGTGAACCGCGTCGACCGCAGGGGCCGCGTGATCCGGGCGATGCGTGGGTGATCGCCGAGGACGGCACGAAGTACTGGGGCGCCTTCGGCGCGGCCGGTCTGCTGGCCGTCGACGAGGTGCGTGGCGTGCTGCTGCAGAAGCGCGTCGAGTGGAGTCACTTCGGTGGCACCTGGGGAATCCCCGGTGGTGCCCTGCACCAGGGTGAGGACGCTGTCACCGGTGCGTTGAGGGAGTCCGAAGAAGAGGCCGCCGTGCCGCCCGGGGCCGTCCGCCCGCTGCTGACGCGCGTGCTGGATCTGGAGATCTGGCAGTACACGACGCTGGTTGCGACGGTCGAGGAGCCCTTCGTCCCCGAGATCTCGGATCCCGAGAGCCTCGAACTGCGCTGGGTGCCGCTGGATGAGGTCGAGGACCTTCCGCTGCATCCGGGCTTCGGTGCTGCATGGCCCGAGCTTCGTCGCCTGCTCGACCTGCGTCCGGTGATCGTGGTGGACGTCGCGAACGTCGTTGGTTCCGTGCCGAACGGCTGGTGGAAGGACCGTGCGGGCGCATCCGCTCGCGTGCTGGAGCGGCTGGCCCGGCTCGCGTCCGAGGGCATCGCTGGTGATCGCTTCGGCGAGCCGAACGTGCGGTGGTTCCCGTGGATCGTCGCGGTGCTCGAAGGCGAGGCCCGTGCGGCGGAGGACGTGGACGGTATCACCGTGATGCGCGCCGATGGGCTGGGCGACGAGGCCATCGTCGCCGCCGTTGCGCTCGCCGGCCACGAGGAGGATCTCGCTCCGCGGGTGACCGTGGTGACGAGTGATCGTGAGTTGCAGGATCGGGTGTCGGCGCTGGGCGCGACCCCGCGGGGCGCGCACTGGATTACGGAGCTGTTGGGGGAGTAGGCGGGCGGCCGCGTCGCTTGTGAGTCCTTGTCACCAGCGGCGCACGTCGCGGTTGGGCGGCGTCGACCGTGTGCGGCGTTACCGGTGGTCGACCGCCGCGGAGCCTGCGAATCACCGAGCGGCTTAGCCCGTCAAGGTTCTTCTGGTGAGCCAGCCGATGTACGTCCGTCTCGGCACGAACGGTACTGCGGCGCTCGCGATGTCCCGTCGGACCAATTGACGTATCCGTGTGCCCGGTCCGGCGCTTGCTGAGTCCTGCTCGTTGTCGTGGCCGATCGAGGTTCTTGGGGTGAGCCGGCCGATGCCTGTCCGTATCGGGGCGATCAGCGCTGCCGCGTTCGTGATGGCCCGCCGGACTAGATGATGTGTCCGTGTGCCCGGCCGGGCGCCTCCTGAGCCCTACTCGTCGTCGTAGCCGTCGAGGTCTCGACCGCGCAGCCGGTCGATGTCGCGGCGCTCGCGTTTCGTGGGCCGTCCCGCGCCGCGGTCGCGCTTCGCGAACACGCCGAGTTCGCTCGCGCTGGGGCGCGGAGGCGTACGGTCTTCCGCCGCGAGGGCGGCGAGCGGTGCGCCGACTCGTTTCGTGATGAGCTGGCGGACTGTGAGAATCCGGTCGAATCCTTCGATGCGGATGCGTATCTCGTCACCGATCCGCACCGGTTGCGCTGCTTTGGCACGTTCTCCGTTGACGCGGACGTGTCCCGCGCGGCACCCCGCCGTCGCGGCGGAGCGGGTCTTGTAGACGCGGACAGCCCAGAGCCAGCTGTCGACGCGTGCGCTGTCGCTCACGCGGGGGTTTCGTTCTGTCGGCGGCGGAGCGTGGCGAGGGCACCCGCCGCGATGAGGCCCTGCCCGAGGGTGTAGGTGAACATGACGGCCGCGTCGGTGATCGGCGGGGTGAGGTCGGGCAGAAACAGCATGAACGCGAGGATCGTGTCAGATGCGAGGAAGAACAGCGCCCCGACCAGCACCATCGGCGAGCATCGTGTGGCGAACGCGGCGGTGAGCCCCAGCACGATGCCGTAGGCGGCGACCGCGACCGCAAGTTCCTTTGCGGCCGGTGCGATCACGATGACCATAGCCGCCCACCACACGACGAGAAGTGCGGCTGCGAGCGGGAACTTCCGTACGCGCAGGTGACGCCAGAAGAGGGCGATGTAGGCGAGGTGCGCGATGCCGAAGAACGCCAGCATCATCGGCAGCGTCGGCAGGAACGGGACGAAGGTGCCTGCGCCGTCGCCGAGCCAGGAGAAGAGGATCGCGGTGAGCAGGAGGGCGATCGGTGCGGTGGCGCGGAGTCCTCTGGCGCCGACGAGCACAGCGAACGCGAGGAGCGGCATGAGCCCGAGTTTCGTCGGCGCCGCGAGTGCGTCGTTGTGGAAGGCGAGGGCGATCACATGGACGGTGGAGAGCGCGATGAAGGGGAGGAACGCCCAGCGGGGGACCCGCCGGGTGCTGGCGCTTGGCTGCGACGGGGGCCGGTGTTCTGCGGCCGGCGCGGCGGGTTGCGTCGTGCGGGGACCGCGGGGCGTCTTGTTGCGCCGGTTGCCGGCAGGCGTGGGCGGGGTCGCAATTGTCCCGTCAGCCCTTGTGCCACGGCTCCGCGTGATGCTCGCGCTCGCCGTGGCGCCCGCGCTGGGCGCCTCAGCGCTGGCCGTGCTGTTCGCGACGTCCGCGTCCGTGCTCTCGTTGTCTGCCCGGTCGGCAGCGTCTGCTTCCTGGTTGGCGTCGGCGTTTGCTTCCAGAATGCGAGCATTCGCCCTGGTCGGTTCCGGAGTGAGTGCGTCCGTGATGCCCGCTTCGTCGCTGACCGGGGTATCGGCTTGCCCGTCGAACGGGACATCTGCTTCGGAGTCGTTCGTTCCGATCACCGAGTCCTCGCCCGCGCGCCGATCAATGTCGCTCTGTTCCGCTGCGACTTCCTCGCCGACCGTCGCCTCTGCGTTCACATCCGCGCCGGAACGCATGGCAGCAGCACGCTGGCTTCGCTGTTCGTCAGTCTGCTCGGCGTCGGGGGAGCGGCTTTCCACGGTGACCTCCTCGTGGTGGATGTCCCCTCATCGTAGGGTCGCTATTCAGCGGCGACCGGGAGCGACAGGGTCATCACCGCGCGTCCGTTCGACGGGCGGCTGGAGACCGAGAAACCGCTCTCCTCGAACATTGCGAGCGTGCCGTGGAAGAGTTCGTTGGCGGAGCGCTTCACCTCCGCCGTATCGACCGGATATCCCTCGATCACGCGGGCCCCGTGATCGCGGGCATACTCGACGGCCGCGTCCAGCAGGAGGTGCGCCAGTCCGATCCCGCGGTGGTCGCGACGGATGACGAAGCAGGTGACAGCCCAGACCGTCGGATCGTCGAGCGGTTCGGCGCTCCCCGACGTGACGAGCCGGGTGCGGGCGATGCGCGCCTGCAGAGTGCGCGGTCCGACGCGCACCCACCCCGCTGGCACGTTGTCGACGTAGGCGACGAGCCCGGGGGAGACGGGCGATCCGAGCTCCTCCTCGAAGCGAACTTCCTTGTCGGCACGGGTGGTGCCGCGGAACTCCGCGTTCGGCATGGTCCACCACTGGCACTGGCAGCTTGGTCCATCCCCGCCTCCGGTGATGGCATGTTGCACGTCTGCGAATCGCTCCGCGCTTGCCGGTTCGATCGTGATGTTCGCCATGATCTGCACCCTACGCCGCCCCTCCGACACGCGCGACTGCCCCGGTTCGCGACTGCCGTCCGGACCGGGTAGGATGAATGAGTTGCCTCCGCGGAGGCAAGAAAACTGAACAACGGGCTGTGGCGCAGCTTGGTAGCGCACTTGACTGGGGGTCAAGGGGTCGCAGGTTCAAATCCTGTCAGCCCGACGGAAAAGTCCTGATGAGAAGCCATTTTCGTCAGGACTTTGTCGTGTCTGCCGACGGGTTTTGACCGTCCCCCTTCTGGTCCCGTCGCCGGGGTGGCCGTGAGGATCCGGAGGCCCCGGAGAGCTGTTTCGGATGCCTCGGGACCCGTGCCTGTGGATAAGGGAACCAAAGCACCAAAGCCTCGGATCGGTGCTCCACTGCCCGTCTACAGCGACCGCGGCGCTCGGCTGCGCGTGGGGCTGGTCTTGGCGGAGCGGGCGAGGAGGGCGTTGGCCGGCCCGGCGGCTGAGGCGAGGTGGCGGTCGTCGGGGTGCAGATAGCCGCGGGTGGTCTCGACCGAGGCGTGGCCGAGGATGTCCTGGAGGACATGCAGCTGGATGCCCGCGTAGGCCATCCAGGTCGCGCCGGTGGGCCGGAGGCCGTGGCGGGTGAGGTCGGGCAGTCCGAGGCCTTTGACGATCTGGTCCCAGTTCGTCGCGTCCTACACGGTCGCGGTTATCTGCGCGCCGCTTTCCGGGACGTTCAGCAGCCGCTCCTCGGGCTCCTTGCCTTCGGCGAGGCGCTCCAGGATCAGGCGGACCGGTTCGAGGAGAGCAAGACCCTTCTCGCGAGGCAGAAAGCCGATCTGATTGAGCGCATCGACGGTCGATCCAGTGTTCAGGGAGTGGCTGGTGCCGAAGCGCGTGTGCTCGGGAAGCTCTATGACAAGCAGATCGACGTCGGGATGTCTCGTTGGGAGACTGGCCCTGAGATTCTCGTCTCGACGAAGCGTATGGACGGGGCATACGGCAAGAACCTCGCTAACCGTGCTGAGGAGAGCTACGGCGACGCGAAGAACCTTCGTCTCCGCTACCCGTTGGCCTCGTTTGGCTTCATCTTCGCCCTCCGCTCGGATGTGCTCACGGCTAGTCCGAAGGGCGCGCGTGCAGTCATCGATCGACTGACGAAGCTTGAGCGCGAGCAGGACGCCTATGACTCCACCTGTCTCCTCCTGATGGAATACGACGACGCCGTCAAGTGGGAAGCGCCCCCCACGCTTAATGATCTTCCGTCAATGAAGCTCCGATGGGATGCTATGCCCAAGCATTCGGATCCCAACAGCTTCTTCACCAAGATCGTCAAGCGAGTGCTCGAGGTGACTCCTGAGAATTATCACCCGGACGCACGCACGCGGCTAGGTGTTGTCGAGCCGGACGAACTCCCGGCCGCGTGGATCGCGGAGGGAGTCGAGACGTGCGCCGAGGCAATCCTGCTTGCGCTTGACGCGGTGCATGACTCGTTCATCATGGGGTGCAAATGAGGGTCTCTCGCCGAGTCATCGTCGCGTTCGTCTCACCTCAGGCCATCCTGGGGTTGATAGCTGTTGGTGTGGACTAGGGAGACCCGCGTGACACAACTACCCGAGCCGGTGCTACCGCTCTCTCTACTCGCGTCCAATCGAGCTCAGTTCAACGCGCTCTTCTACGATCCAATTACTGTTGCGCTCCAGACGAAGACGAATCTTCACGTTCATGTGCTCCGGGTACAGAACGGGAACTTCGATCTTCCGGGGCTCTACCGGGAGCTGAAAAACAACAGCGTGGCATACGTCCTCTCGCGGCTGAACTACAGGAAGGCGCTCGAAGACCCCGGGCGGCTGATGGAAGTGGCTGAGAAGGTACAGTCACAGTTCCGCATCCCGGACGAGAAAGCTGGCGAGGGCGGCGAGGTCATCTTGTACTCGCTCCTCGAGGGTCATCTTGGGGCTCCCAAGGTGCTCTCCAAAATGGAGCTCAAGACCAGCAGCGACCACTACGTCTATGGTTCGGACGGCGTTCACCTCCTTCGCACTGACGACAACTCCTATCAGCTGATCTTCGGCGAATCGAAGATGTATGGCGACTCTGGTGGCGTCGGTACAAGCGCCAAGCTGGGCATTAAGGCAGCGTTTAAGTCCGTCGGGCATGTGCACGACGAAGGGTTTGACTTCGACACGTGGCTCGTTCAGTCAGAGCTTCTGAAGGAGGAACTTGACGACGAGAAACTTGCGGCTCTTTCAGACATCCTGCTGCCGTCCAGCGGTGGCGGCGACGATGAGATCAAGAAGCACAACGCGTTCGGCATCTTCATAGGATACGAGGTTGACGTGTCAGACATGAAGGTCGAGGACATGGAGTTGGATGATATTGAGACCGAGCTGCGGAAGCGAGCTACCGATGCAATCGCCGCGCAGCACGATCTCATCAAGCAGGAAGTCATAGATCGGGGCCTCGGGGTGTACCCGATTCATCTCTATGCCATCCCGTTCGCGAAGCGCACCATTGGCAGCAAAGTACACGGGATCATGCAGATCCGCATGGAGCTTGCCGCGCAGCTTGGCAACCATGGAGCACCCAACTAGTGGCCGGGCGCATTGCGGCTGACGTCTTGAGCGACACCATCGTTGCACGACCAGGCTATTCGATAGATCTCGCCACGCTTGAAGCTGCCGTCTCCGAAGCCTTCTTGACAGGCGTGACTTCAGCTACTGTCGATGACGCACTCGTCGATCGTCTTCTCCGCTACGCGGACATCATGTCCCATTCGACAATTCCCGCTCATCGAGAGGCCGCCTACAACCTCATCGCGCTCTTACGCGAGATCGACGAGCTGGTTGGGCTGTCCGATCGAGGGAGCGCACGCGTGACGGCTGTGGCGACCGCTGTTCTCATTGAACTCGGAAACTTCCCGGGCCTGCGGACTCTAACGAATGTCACGGAGAGCACGTACGCACTCCCCGTTTCGAGGGGAGTGCTCCGCGCTGCCAAAGAAGTGACGCAGGCGACAAAGCGTGGGACTCAGACGCTTACCGACACGCAGTTCCAGATTGCGGAGCGGATGCGCGGCGAAGACTTCTTTAGCTTCTCGGGCCCGACGTCGCTCGGGAAATCTTTCATCCTGAAGGATGCGATCTACGACATCGTACGGCGTCCGGCTCTTGACCAGCATTGCGTCGTCGTGCTCGTACCTACGAAAGCACTCATAGGGCAGACAGCGGCGGACCTTCGCGAGCTGCTACGCGACGTTCCGGAGGTCAACGTTGCAACCTTCCCGTCGTTGCCCCTCTTTCTTCGCAAGACTTATCCTCGAACGATCTTCGTCCTCACGCCGGAGCGCCTTCTCCGCTACCTGTCGAATCCGGTTCGCGACATCGACTACTTGATCGTAGATGAGGCTCAAAAGGTCATCGCAAAGAAGGACGCTCGCTCATCGATCTACTACCACGCTATCGTCGAGACGATCCGCCGGTTCGCGACAAAGCTTGTCTTCGCTTCGCCAAGTATCGAGAACCCGCAGCTCTTCCTCGAGCTCTTCGGGAAGGCATCAAACGGTGCGCTCGCCGTCCGGGAGCGTACCGTTGCGCAGCAGCGCTACTTCGTTGATCTCATAGATCGCAAGCAGTACTACCTGTCTGGTGCGGGAGGGGGTGAGGAACTGCTCGAGGTCTCCCCGACTGCGAGGACCGCGATCGAGCTCATCACCTCGCTCAGCCGCTCGCGCAAGTCGATCGTGTACATCAACAGCTCAGCTAAGTCCGCGGATTTCGCGCTCGAACTTGCCGAAGTGCTTCCAAAGGTGAGCGACCCGCGAATCGACGCCGTGATCAAGTTCGCGAAAGAGCACATTCACAAGGACTACTTCCTGGCGGATACGCTCGCTCATGGTGTCGCCTTCCATCATGGCAAGATGCCCCAAGAAGTGCGCGAGCGGGTCGAGGAGTGCTTCTCCGACCCCGACTCGCCGCTGCGCTTCGTCGTGTGCACTTCGACGCTTCTTGAAGGTGTCAACCTGCCTGCGAAGAACATATTCGTTCTAAACGACACACATGGTCCAGCAGGATTTGGCAAGATCGACTTCGAGAATTTGGCGGGCCGCGCCGGACGTCTGACGTACGACTTTTCCGGCAACGTCATCTGCGTCCGGTACGAGCAGAACGGTTGGAGTGAGTCGCGGCAGGAGCTCATTCCACGAGGTGAACCAATCATCGCCGAGAGCTTCCTCGTTGATCCTGGCCGCACGCGCAAGGACTTTACCGACATCGGTTACGTCCTTCGTGGTGAAAAGCTCCCCGGCAAACCATCAAGCGACGCGAAGCGGACCGTTGAGCAGTACGCCTCGATCCTGCTGCTGCATGTCCTCGGCAAGCAGCAGACTCCCCTCCGTGCCCTCTTCCTGGAGAAGGTCACCGACGGGGCAAAACTGCTGGACAAAGCAGTCTCAGGCTTCACAGGATCGGAGGAGGTGCTGCGTCGGTCGCCGGGTATCCAGCCGAAGTACCAGAGTGCGGCATGGGGCGAGCTGATGACTGGCGCGGCTGGTCCACTCATTCCGTCGGACACGCCGGAGCTCACGTTTGAACTTTTCGAAGCGGTGCTTGCGCGCCTCGGCCGCGTATATAACTGGATCATCGAGGAGTCCGGCGGTAAGGATCCACTCGTGCCAAAGGAAGAGCCCGGCTACTCCGCTCGGCTTCGGTATTGGGCAACGCTCATGACTTACTGGGTTGAGGGAGACCCGCTCGTTCTCGTGATCAGTCGAGCAATCCGGTACCACGCCAAGCAAGGCGTGGTGAAGTATCACGATTACTCGGTTTCTCCGTACCTCATCGAGGAGCCGTTCAAAGCTGGAGACCAGAAGCAGATCAACCGGATCATCGAGGAGACGATGCGCGACCTCGAAACGGGTCTGCGCTTCAAGATAATCAGCTACCTGGAAAACTACTTCGATCTCACAGTCGAGGCACTCGGACCCGCGAATGCGGGCATGAACGTCGCCAAGCTTGTGGAGTATGGATCGAGTGATCCGAAGGTTATCAACCTGCAAGAGGTTGGGTTCACGCGCGGTGTTTCGCTTGATTTGCTCAGCAAGTACACGAAGTACCTTGCATTTACTGTGGACGATGAGCTCGAGAAGGTGGATCTCGATGGGCTAATTGCTGAGCCGGAAATCGCGGAGGACGTGATGGCGGAGCTCGAAAACATTCTTCGGAAGGCGCCGCCCGCATCTACGACGGTCGAACTGTGATGAATGACCATTGGTGGTTTAGTCTAGTCGCGGAGTCGCAGTTCGCGACTGAGCTCGTGCGATCTGGGATCGGTCGTGTCTGTTCGCTTCCCATGAGTGAGGATCGACCCGGTGGTCCAGCTGGATACGATGAGACCTACCCGCTGAACGTCGGCCTGCATATGTACACAAGCGGGCTTGAACGACTCTGCAAGCTGGCCCTCGCGTGTTATGGGTACGCGACGACAGGGGAGTTCCCCAAAGTGAGGAAGTACTCCCATCAGCTGAGCGACCTCCTCAACGCAGTTGAACAGCTCGACATGAGTTCGTTCGAGTCTTATCACCCCGAGTACCTCAAGCGACCGGACGACGAGTTCGGCGACGATCTTGTCGAATGGATGGAGCGATACGCCTCCGGCAGCGGCCGATACGAACTCCTCGATTCGCTAACGCGCGACGACGTAGAAATCCTGACATGGGATGTCTGGGTTCAGTTCTGCTCGCGCGGCGTTGTCTCTAAGGACGTGCAGGAGAGTATAGATCTTCGCTACGCGATGGGTGAGGCGCTTGGGGAGGTGATGGTTGCTAGTGACCTCGAGAGCGTTTCTTACCCGTTCTGGGAGAGCGCCTCGCGTTCGTTTCATGCGCCGGCGGTTGCCGTCGGGCTCGCGATGTATCGTCGCGCGCGATGGGCAGCGGAGACTATCGGCTCGGTGACTCATTACACCGGCAAGGGCCTCCCGATTCTACGTGAGGTCGTGAACGTACTCACCCAAACGACAGAAGACTTCTTCACCTACGAGGTCGCAGGCATCTCCGATCGCGAACCTGTGGCCGAGGAGCTTGCGCGTTACTTCAAGTCATTCGTCTCATCAGAGGGCGAGGGCGGCTGGGAGGCTAGCGCGGAGCCCTCAGTCAATGAGGCCGGCTCTCAATAGATGACGTACTGCGCATCACACTTAGTGCTTGAGCCGGAGAAAATGTCGTCGGCGGACTGCCTCTGATAGGTCGAATCGCTCAGTCGGAATGGGGTGTATTCGGCGTCCTCGGGAAGACGGAAGCCCGCGCGTGGGCATTGAGTGCGGTCGATAAGTTGATTTCAGGTTCGCCTCTGCTGCTGCCATTGCGATACCTGTCGAATCCCCTCTGCGGACCTCCTGGTCTGAGTTACCGGTCGAAGTAATAGGAATGGGGAGTCCTATGACCAGCGCGGTGTATCAATTTAGCGGAAACGTGAGCCCGCTCTTGGTCATGGCCACGGTGCCCGCCAAGTTGGTGTGTGTTCGCCAATCATCGCGGCCATGCGCGCCACCGCGGCGTCCGCATCCGGATGTCCCTGTGTCGGAAGGGTCCTCCGATGCAGGATGAACGCGACGGCGTCCGCGAGTTGCACTCCAGGACTGTCCTTTGAGTTGACGAAGTGCATGGAGTCGATCACCGAGACCAGCTGGCGTCCAGGCACGGCGCCCGACGCCCACGATTGCATGTCTCGCACCATGTCGACCGCTCGCAGCTGATATTCCTTGGCCTCATCAGCGATGATGATTCGCAGTGCCTGAGCGGTTCGCCACCGGTCGAGCTTTTCCAACAGGAACTGCAGGGCAAGCAAGTAGGCGTTGTCGTCGTAGGCTCCATTATGACGAGCGTGCAGTCGCGCCTTGTCGATCGAAGCGTGTACGACGGAGATGCTGAGTTCGTCGAGTACTCCGACGAGGCCTTCGAATGCTGCGAGAAGCGCGGGAGGCTCCTTTCCCGTCCATGGTCCCCGGGCATTCCAGATTTCGTTGGCATGAAACTCGAACCCCGCGGGTATCCAGCCGAGATGCTCTATCGCGAGCGTCCGCAGACGCTCCGCCAGAGGCTGCACCGCCGCTTCATCCACAACCACAGCTACGAGGGTAAGGTGCGGCTGCCTCCGTGCTCCGCGTCCCACGGACCCTGTCTCATCGAGGTATACAAGCTCCGCCACGTCTGAATGATGACAGCTTGGCGTGCTGAAACGCCTCACTCCGATAGCCGTGTCGCGGTTTGAAGAGTTTCAACTGTCGCGCGTTGTGGGTCGATCAGCGGCGCGCTAGATCCGCGTGAGCGGTGTTGACAGGGTGGAAGGGATCGGTGATCGCGCTCAGAATAGTTCGTGATCCATCGAGCGTGCTGTCCACGCTGCCAACCGTAGGGGTGTCCGATCAAGGATTGATGACCGGCCATGCCGCTGCCCTGAAGTCGCTGGCCGATGCCCCTAGAGTCGAGACATCGCGCTTGTTCAGATCATCAACCGTGTTGAACGAGGATCCACGAGTCCTCTCGGGGACCAGAAGGGACCAGAATCATGCAAACCATACATCTCGTGACGTCTTCTGCGTGATCCTGAGCCCCGGAATCATGCAGATTTCGGCTCTGGCGGAAGCGCCCGGACGCCTGGGGCCGAGGGCTCGCAGGTTCAATTCCGACAGAATGCCGTCATCTCGAGTTGGGCTCAGGAATCACGGCAGAACCGAGCGCTCTAGGTTCGACACACCGCGCGCAACGAAGCCGCAGGTCGTCGATGACTGACTAGACCTGCATGCTCCCGGGCGCAGAGTCCCGCACGCTGACGTGAGCCGCTCACTATCGACCGTACCCCTCACCTAACCAAAAGCTCATCCACCCCCGGCAGACGCTCGAGCACCGAGATCCCCGCGATTTCCTGCGCAACCTCCTCCGCAGCGCTGGTGAGATGCGCATGAAGGATGGCAACCGCTCGTTCCCCGTCGTGATCCGACATGGCTTCGACCATCTGCGCGTGCTGCTCGTCGTGCTGGCGGCGGATCGGCGAGCTGGCGAATGAGATGTCCCGGTACCGGGCGGTGTTGCGCCAGCCGGGCACCAGGGCCCGCACCAGCCAGGAGTTCTGGCAGGTCTCGTAGAGGAGGAAGTGGAAGCGCTCATGCGCGCTGATCATCGCGTACGCGTCTTCCTTCGCGACCGCCTCCATGCGTTCCTCGTTCGCCGAGAGAGCCGCTTTTGCGTCATCTTCGGTGAAATTCGGGGCGCCGAGGCGGAGCGCGAGCGTCTCCAGGTAGAGCCGACTCCGGTAGGTCTCCACGAGATCGTCGATGCTGAGTTCTCGCACCTGGGCACCGCGGTTGGGGAGCATCTCCACGATGCCGAGCGATGCCAGCTCACGGATCGCTTCCCGCACCGGCATCATGGAGACCCCGAGATCGGTTGCCACCTCGTTGAGGCGGATGAAGGACCCGGGTGGGTACGCACCCTCCAGGATGCGCATGTAGAGCTCGGTCGCGACGAAGTCGACGCTCGATCGCGGCGGCGCAGTCCGGCATCTGTCCATCCTGGCGGCCGGCTCAGTGACAGCATCGGGCCACGCGTGCTCGTACGCGGGGGAGCGGCGGTGACGGCGGTGACGGCGCTGCTCATCGCGATCGGTCACGATCACTGACCGTTCGCGGTGGTGCTCGCACTGGTGGCGCTGCTCGGACTCGGCTTCGGCGCGCTCGCCGCACCGACGTTCGCCAGCCTGTATCGCGTGCTGCCCAAGGCATCCATTGCGCAGGGCACGGCGGCGCTGTTCATCATGGTGCAGTTGTTCGCCTCGGCGGGCGTGACCCTCGTGGGCTTCCTGACGGAGGCCTCTGCCAACCCCGCGTCCAGCGCCTACTTCGTGGTCGCGGGCGTGGCAGCGGTCGTGACGGGGGTCGCGTCCCTCATGCCCGCAGCCCCGGAGCGTCCCGCGGTCGCGGCATAGTCCTAGGCGACACGCACGCCGAGGGGCGTGTGTCGGTCGAGGGGGTACTCCCGAGGCCTCAACCGCATCGCAGCCGCGCGGACGCGGGTCGGAGCAACAGGAACAGCGCGACCACGGGGAAGAGGAACAGCCAGAGGTTCGGCGCCCACCAGGCGAGGTCGAACTCGCAGCGGATGGCCCAGAAGTTCAGGGCCATGAGCCCGGCGGCCGCCGTCAGGGAGAGGGAGACCAGCATCAGGCTCCGGCCGGCCGGATACCCGCAGCGGGAGAGGGGGAGGCTCAGCAGGCCGGTCGTGATGGCGATGAGGTCGAGGCCGAAGAACGACCAGTTCCAGTCCTTCATGATCTGCCCGCCACCGACCGAGAGGACGCCTGCGGCCGTCGCGACCCAGTATGCGAGAAAGCCGAGATCGGTCCACAGCATCGTCGCCTTCACTCGCCGCGTCAGGCGGTCCTCCCGCGGCCGGTCAGTCATCGGTGGCCTCATCGATGAGGCGGGTCAGCCGGGACTTCAGCTCGGCTGCGGTGGGTGCATCCGGCTGGGCCAGATCGGCGAACGCCGCGAGCCACCAGCCGTCCATCGTGAGCCGGATCAGCGTGCTCGTCGTGGGATCGATGCCGTCGTCTTCGATCATCGACTGCCAGCGTTCGAAGTGCCGGCGCAGGATCGCCAGCATGCTTGTGTCCACGGCCACCGTCGCAACGAGCGCTGCGGCGATGCGGCCCGATCCTTCCCCCGGAAGCGCTGCGGCGATGTACGCGCGGGTCCGGGCCCCGGGGGCATCGCCCGCGCGTTCGAGGGCCTGATCGAAGCCGCCCACCGCGTGATCGATCAGGCCTTCCAGGAGGGCCTGCTTGGACGCGAAGTGATAGCGCAGTCCGCCCACGCTGAGGCCGGCTTCCGCGGCGACGCGACTGATCGTGAAAGCCTCGACGCCGTCGCGGATCAGCGCGGTCGCGGCGGCAGTGAGGATCCCGTCGCGGACGGCTGGTGTCTCCTTGTGCATGCGTTTACTGTACCGCACGTGCGGTACAGTAAACGCCTCGCGCCGCAATCGGAGAGGAGAAGGCGAATGCTCGTATGGCTGATGCTCGGGGGAGCGATCCTGCTGGAGGTGGTGGCCACGCTGTCTCTGAAAGCCTCGGACGGACTCACGCGGTGGCCGTGGCTCATCCCCGTTGTCGGGGGCTACGTCGGTGCCTTCGTGATGCTGTCCCAGGTGCTGCGCCTGGGCATGCGCGTGGGCACCGCATATGCGACCTGGGCGGGGGCAGGGGTGGCGCTGACCGCGGTTCTCGCCTGGGTGGTCTTCGGGGAACGCCTCACGTGGACGATGGGCGCGGGGCTGGTTCTCATCGTGGCCGGAGTCGCGCTGGTCGAGCTCGGTGGGGTGACGGAGTGACGTGCGGGGCCCGCACATTCTGGAACGCAACGCGAATCCCGGATTAGAGTCGTCGTCGTGACCCCAGAGGACCTTCACCGCCCCGTCGGCATCTTCGACGCGGGGATCGGCAGCTACGATCTCGTGCGCCGGATCCGTGCCGCCTATCCGCAGCAGGACGTGCTGTACCTCGCGGATCGCGCGAGCTTCCCGTACGGAGCGCAGAGCGAATCGTCGCTCCTGGACAGTGTGAGCCGCGCGGCCCGTGCTCTGGAGCGTCTCGGTGCGAGCTCGATCATCCTGGCCTCCAATGCGCCGAGCGTAACGGTGCTCGAACCTCTGCGCGAGCGGTTGAGCGGCCCGATCCTGGGCGTCGTGCCGCCGGTGCGTGCGGCCCTCGCCGCCCTGCCCGACGACCGGACCCTCGTCGTCGCCGGCGCAAGCGTGCTCGTGCATAGTGAATCGCTGGAGCGCCTGATCGCCATGGAGGCCGGTGACGACGCGGACCGCGTGCACGCCGTTCCCGCCGACGCGCTGATCGCCCTCGTCGAGTCCGGGGCATTCCTCGACCGCGCGCAGGTCGCGCAGCCCATCGCCGACTTCCTCGCGGCGCTTCGTGATCAGCACCCGCGCCTGGGTGGGCTGTCGCTGTCGAGCACTCATCTGCCGTGGCTCGCTCCCGCGATCGCGCAGGAGGCGCCGGACCTCTTCCTGTTCGATCCCGCCGACCAGGTCGTCGCCGAGTTCGCGCCGCTGGCTACGCCGGGGGAGGGCAGGCTGGTATCTCTCGCGACGGAATCGCCGAGCCACCCCCTCGCCGAGTTCCAGTCGATGCTGCAGCGCATGCGGCTGGACATCACACCCACGCTGGTTGAGCTCTGACGGGCCGATGGCCCGGCTCGCGGCGGCGAATCAGCGGCGGGGTGTGAGGAGGAGCCGGCATGACTGCCACCGTGGATCTGCGCGTGCGGTTCTCCGTCGATGACGACGAACTCGGCCGTCTCCATGCCCGCGCCTTCGGAAGCCCCGACGCGGGCACCACGCCCTGGCGGGCCCGCCTCGAGCGGCACAGCGTGGCGTGGGTGGGTGCCTTCGACGGGAACGAACTGGTCGGATTCGTCCATGCCTGCGGCGACGGCGGAACCCACGCGTTCGTGCTGGACACGATCGTCGATCCCGGACACCAGCGGCGGGGAATCGCGTCAGCGCTGATCCACACACTGCGGGCCGAGGTCACCGCCGCGGGATATTCCTGGCTGCACGTGGACTACGAACCCGCGCTCGAATCCTTCTATGCGTCCTGCGGATTCCGCAGCACGCTGGCGGGGCTCATCCGCCTGGACTGATCTTCGGAGGCTGATGAACCGTTCATCGCGCGCAACTCGCTCCTATCCCGCAGGTTCTGGAGCCAATCGCGCGCAATGAAACGGGGCAGGCGACCGTTCGGAGATCTCGCAGCGCGGCGTCGATAGCGTGGACGATCATGAGCGACCACTTCGATCAGCTCCCGATGCTGCCGATCGTCATCCCCTTCGGCATCCTCGTCTTCGGGCTTCTGCTGTGGCGGCTAGCCGTCATCCGTCTGGTCAGCCCCGGCCGGGTCGCTGTCGCGGCCGCGCTCGCCGTGTATGCAGCAGGAATCGTCGCGAACACCGTCTTTCCGATCTACGCGAACGTCAGCCCCCGCTCCGAGCCCTGGTACTCCGGCGTGGTATTCGTCCCGTTCGCCGACTACGAGATCGGGGATGCGGTGCTCAACGCCCTCATCTTCGTGCCGCTCAGCATGCTGCTGACCATGGTGCTCGCACGACCGACCTGGTGGAAGGTCCTCATCGCGGTGACCGCGACGAGCCTCGGGATCGAGGTCACGCAGCTCGCCGTGCAGGAGCTGTTCGGCGGCGGTCACATCGCGGACGCCAGCGACCTCGTCAGCAACGTCACCGGCGGCATGCTGGGTTACGGCCTGCTGGTGCTGCTCATGCGCGTGCCCGCGCTGGCGCGTCTGATCGCGCACTTTCGCTGGGCTCCCGTCGTCGGAACGACCGAGGCGGTGTCGCTCCGATCCTGACATCACCCGGGAAGCACCGTGTGAGGGCAGTCCGTGTCCCCGGGGTGCTGGAGCCCGCTCGCGCGAGCGGATTCACGAGCAGTCCGAGCCGGCAGAGGGTGTGGCCTCCAGCCTCCACGTGGGGACGTTGCAGAGGGGAAATCAGCGGAGCACGGGAGGTCTCCCGGTTCGCGGCGCTGGAACACGCGGCCGGGCTCCGTGCTCCGATCGCACGCTCACGCGGATGCGTCGCAGCGTCGTCGCCGGGGCACGCGGTGAAGCGCACGGACGCGTCACCGCACGACGGTGATCTCCGACCTGCTCACGGAGGGCCAGCGCGCGAGGGCGCTCAGTACCCGCCGTCGTGATGCCTCGATGTGGGTGCGCAGGAATTCTGCGCTGCGCTCCGCATCGCGGGCCTCGACGAAGCGCACGACGTCCCGAAGTGCGCTCACGCGGCCGCCGAGTTCGTCGAACTCGGACTGGATGACCAGCCGCCAGACGCGGCTGAGCTCGCCGATGAGACGACGGTGCGCGGCGATGAGGTAGGGGTTCTCCGTGGCGTCGGCGAGCAGCGTGAAGATGTGCAGGGCAGCATCGATCGCGGCCAGCAGGTTGTCGCGCGTCGCGGCGTCGTCGTCGGGAACCACGTGGGCGCTCAGACGTGATCCGTTCTCGACCACCCGTGCGAGCTGGTCGTCGGGCAGGGCGGGAATCCCGGTGCGGGCGATCTCGGGAGCGAGCAGCGCCCAGAAGTCGAAGAGCTTGCCCACGGAGTGCAGCGACAGCGGTGCGACGACCGACCCCTGGCGCGGTTGCGTGATCAGCAGTCCCTCCTGGTCGAGGCGCGTCATCGCATTGCGCACAGCTGCCATGCTCATGCCGAGGTCGGCGACCAGCCCGCGCTCCGTCACCTTCTCGCCTGGTGCGAGCCGGCACGACAGGATGTCGTCTCGGATCCGGTTGTAAGCCACCTCAGACAGTGGAAGCTCGCTTCCTGTCGCCGCGCGCTGCGCCGATGCGGACATCCAGCCACCCTCCCGTCAGATCGCTCGCGCGGCTCCGGCCGCCGCGCCTTCGAACACAGATTACCCCTCTTGCGATCCCTGATTCGCAGTCGTAACATCTGAAACATGCTTACGTGACATGTCACGATGTTTCCACGACTCGCGTCGTGAATCTGAAGGAGCAAGAGATGAAGTTCGTCACCTTCCACCGCCCCGGGGACCTGAGCCCGCGCCTCGGCGTCGACAACAACGATGGTGAGACCTACACAGACCTCACCGCTCGCTATCCCGACGACCCGGCATTCGCGTCCATGCTCGCTCTGATCGACGGGGGAGAGCGCGCGCTCGACCGCGCGGCGGAGGCGTACCAGCAGATCGACGAGTCCGCTCTGGTGATGCGCGATGTCGTCACTCTGCTCGCTCCCTTCACTCCGCGGCGTATGCGCGACTGCGGACTGATGGTCAGCCATTTGCGACAGAGCATCTCCCGGACCGCTCACTGGCTCACGGAGAACACCCGGACTCCGCACTCGTACGGCGAGTTCTATCGGCAGATGGACGACGCGTTCAACACGCTCTACGACCCCTCCACCCCGGTGCAGTTCGCGGAACGCGACCCCGCCACGGTATCCGCACCGAACGCCGTCCTGGAGTGGCCCGCCGACAGCGAGTACCTGGACTACGAGCTCGAACTCGCGGCCGTCATCGGGACCACGGGCTCGAACATCGCGCCTGAGAATGCCGAGTCGCACATCTTCGGCTACACCGTCTACAACGACTGGTCGCTGCGCGACGTCCAGGCGCGCAACGCCCTGGCCGGAGCCGGAGCGCACGGGAACGCGAAGGACTTCGCGCACTCCAACCCGTTCGGACCCTGCGTGGTCACGCGGGACGAGATCGGCGATCCCGGTGCGCTGCGCATGAGCGTGCGCGTGAACGGTGAGGTGTGGGGCGAGGGCTCTTCCTCGCAGATGCTGCACTCCTTCCCCGAAGCGGTGGTCCAGCTAAGCGCACGCGAAGAGATCGTCGCCGGCGAGGTGTGGGGGACCGGAACCGTGCGCAACGGGTCGTCCTTCGAGATCGGTCGACGCCTGCCGCGCCCGGCCCTCGTCGAGCTCGACATCGAGAAGATCGGCGTTCTGACCCAGTACGTCGTACCGAAGCCGTAACAACCGCGAACAGGAGAGAGAAATGAACGCAGCAGCACCCGCCCTGGAAGGCGACCCTCGCCTCATCCGCCTGAGCGATGACGTCTACGTCTTCGGCACCTATCCGTACTCGGGCCTCGTGGTCACCGACGAGGGCTGTGTCGCCATCGACGGTCCCATGTCGCCGGGACGGGCGGCCATCTGGAAGGAGTTCATCGAGACCAAGGGGGCGCTGCGCTTCCAGATCTACTGTGAGCACCACTCCGATCACGCCGTGTCCGCACCCATCCTGCAGCCCGAGGTTCTCATCACCTCCGAGACCACCGCGGCGGGCCTCGACAGCGACGAGGCCGCTCGTGAGGCCATGCGCACCTGGGGCTACTATCCGGACTCCGATCCGGCGTTCATCGATGCCTTCGAGATGGCCCGGCCCACGATGACGTATCGCGGACGGATGAACTTCGCGCTCGGCGGTAAGCGATTCACGCTGTTCGAGGCGCCGGGACACACCATGGGATCGACCATCGTGCATGCCGTCGACGACCGGGTCGCCTTCATCGCCGACACCGGCACCACCCCCGCCATCCAGTCGGGCAATCCGATCTCCTGGCTCACGACGATCGCGCTCCTGGAGACACTCGACGTCGACTGGTACGTCCAGGGGCACTCCGACCCGCTCAAGCGCGAGGACCTGCACTACTGGCGCACGAAGCTGCTCGCCGCGCTCGATCAGGCCCGTGTCGATCACGCCGAGGGGGTCACGCCCCAGCAGGTCGCCGAACGCGGCGGTGTGCTCTCGGTTGCCGAGCTGCTGCACGTGCCCTTCGTCGGTCGCGAGGACATGCCGCCGCGACTGCGCGAGGCGGCCGGACGGGAGCTGCAGGAGTGGAGCGTCGATCGGATGTACGAGGCTCTTCGTGCGCACCCCACCGACGCGCCGGGCGCTGCTCTGGGGCCCGTGCTGCGAGAGATCGTCTGATCCGCCGGGCATGCTGCGGGCTCGCTCTCGCAGCATGCCCGCTCACACAGGAAGAGTGCGCATGAGTCACAATGCCCACATCGCCGGCGTCGGCATGACGCCGTTCGGGGTGCACGAGAACGACACGGTCGGCGGTCTCACGGCTCGCGCCGTGAATGACGCACTGCACGATGCGGGGATCGCCGTCGCCGAGATCGACAGCGTCTTCTTCGCCAACGCTACGCAGGGCGCTCTGGAGGGTCAGCTGATGGTGCCCGGCCAGGTCGCACTGCGGCGAATGGGCTTCGAGCGCGTTCCGGTCTTCAACGTCGAGAACGCGTGTGCGAGCGGATCGTCCGCGCTCAGCCTCGCCATCACCAGCGTGCGGGCCGGGGAATCGGAGATCGCGCTCGCGGTGGGCGTCGAGAAGATGAACGTCGGCGACCGGATGCGCAGCATGACCGTTTTCGACGGCGCGTACGACGTCTCGGATCCCGCCGCCCTCGATCGCATCCTTCGCGACCTCGGTGGCGAGGTCGATCTGAGCGCCGTGGGCCCGCGCAGCAGATTCATGGACATCTACGCGGCCATGGCACGCTCCCACATGGCCGCCTACGGCTCCACGCAGCGTCAGCTCGCGGCCGTGGCGGCGAAGAACCACCGACATTCGGTGGCGAACCCGCTGGCGCACTTCCGCCGCGACATGAGCATCGAAGACGTGCTCGCCGGGCGTCCGCTCGGGTTTCCGCTCACCGTGCCCATGTGCTCGCCTCTCACCGACGGCGCCGCGGCGGTGATCGTGTGCAGTGAGCCCGTGGCGCGTCGGCTGGCCGGCGATCGCAGCATCGAAGTGCTCGCCTGTGCGGTGGGAACGGGCACCACTCGCGCACCGGACGATTTCTCCCGTCACGTCACGCGCCTCGCGGGGCAGCGCGCGTTCGAGAGCGCCGGCGTGGGCCCCGCAGAGGTCGACGTGGCAGAAGTGCACGACGCGACCGCCTTCGGCGAGGTGCTGGTGAGCGAGCTGCTGGGACTGGTCGCGATGGGGGAGGGCGGGCCGGCTGCGGAAGCCGGAGTAACCTCGCTCGGCGGGCGGATCCCGATCAACACCTCCGGCGGCCTGGAATCCAAGGGCCACCCGCTCGCCGCGACCGGACTCGGTCAGGTGTTCGAACTCGTCACACAGCTGCGCGGCGAGGCCGGAGCCCGCCAGGTGGACGGTGCGCGTATCGCGCTGGCGGAGAACGGCGGCGGATTCGTGGCCGGGGAAGAGGCCGTCGCGGTCGTCACGATTCTGCAGAACCGGCGGCGATGATGCCGTCACGATCATGAGAGGACACGGATGTCGGTCATCGACCTGTTCGACCGGGGCTGGCGCCAGAACCCTGCCGGTACCGCCTACGTCATGGGCGAACGCCACTGGACCTACGACGAGGCGGGCGAGCTCAGTTGCCGCATCGCCCACGCACTGCTGGACGCTGGACTGCCGGCACACGTGCACGCGGCCGTGCTCGCCCCCAACGACCCTGTGGCGTGGATCTGCGTGCTCGGCATCTGGCGGGCGGGGAAGACCTGGGTGCCGCTTCACCCCGGCGAGCCATCGGCGACCACCGCGCAGCTGATGCGGCGCTTCGACTGCACCGTGCTGTTCTTCCACAGCACGATGCGCGACGAGGTGCGCCAGATCATCGAGCTGGTTCCCGGCATCCGCCTCACCGTGTGCATCGATGCGGACGAGGGCGACACGTTCCCGTCGCTCGATGTGTGGACGCGGCACCAGCCCCCGACGAGACCGGTGGTCGGCTACGACCCCGACGACATCGTGATGATCTCACCCACGGGCGGCACGACCGGACTGCCCAAGGGTGTGATGAACAGCCATCGTTCGCTGACGAATGCGTGTGCCCACCATCTCCTCGCCTTCCGGTACGCGGAGCCGGATCCGAAGGTGAACCTCGCGGCCGCGCCGTTGACGCACACCGCGGGAGTGCTGAGCCTGCAGACCACCGCCCGCGGCGGCACCGTCGTGCTGATCGAGCGGGCGGACCCCGCCTCCGTGGTGGAGGCGATCGAGCGCTTCGGGGTCACCGACCTGTTCCTTCCGCCGACCGCGATCTACCGTCTGCTGGACTGGCTCGACGGACAGACCCGTGATTTCTCATCGCTGCGTTATCTGGCCCATGGCGCAGCGCCCATGTCGGTCGAGAAACTGAAGCGTGCGATCGAGGTCTTCGGCCCGGTCCTGATGGGCGGATACGGCCAGACCGAGGCCTTCGCGGCGATCTCCTTCGCGACGCCCGAGGACCGCTTCGTGGACGGCCAGCTGGCCCCCGACGACAGACTGAACAGCTGCGGGAGGCCGGGGCCGCTGTTGTCGGTCGAGATCCGCGACGACGACGCGCATCCCGTCGGCGTCGGTGTGAGCGGGGAGATCTGCGTACGCGGAGACCTGGTCATGCGCGGCTACTACAACGACCCGGAGAAGACCGCCGAGACGATCGTCGACGGCTGGCTGCACACCGGCGACATCGGCCACATCGACGCCGATGGCTACCTGTCGGTCACGGATCGCAAGAAGGACCTCATCATTTCCGGCGGCTTCAACGTCTACCCGAGCGAGGTGGAGCAGGTGATCTGGAGCCACCCCGCGGTGAACGACTGCGCGGTGATCGGCGCGCCGCACGACGACTGGGGGGAGATGGTCGTCGCTGTCGTGGAGCTGTCACCGGGACGCAGCGTGACGCCGGAGGAGCTGATCGCGTGGGCGAAGGCTGGTCTCGGCAGCGTGCGGGCGCCGAAACGGGTCGATATCGTCGAGCAGCTTCCGCGCAGCGGGACGGGCAAGGTGCTGAAGCGTGCGGTGCGCGAGTCGTACTGGACCGCCAGCGGCCGACGCATCTAGGGACGATCGCTCTGACGCTGGAACGCGTCGCGGCATGCGCCCACCGGACAGGCGGAGCAGCGGTGCACGTCACTCTGATGATCCTGGAATCGTCCGCGCCACCACATCGCGCACCATCTCCTCCGTCACCCCGAGCCCCCAGGTGGTGAGCTTCATGACCGGTGTGGCCTGTGCCATGGCGGCCAGCTCTGGAGCGGTATCCTGCAGCTCGGCGGGAAGACCGTCCCGCATCGCGCGCACCATCGGCGCCGTGACGGGGTGCTGCGCCCATTCGCCGAGTGTCGAGTCCAGCCGAAGGGGGTCCACCTGGCCGTCACCGGGGGAGCGGACGTCCATGCGGAGTCGGATGTCGCGGGAGGAAGCGCCGACCTCCAGCACATAGGTGCCCGGATCGATCTGCCAGCGGCTCGCCCGCGCGTTCCAGAACGCCAGATCGCGCGGCCCGATGTCGATCGTGACCGCACCGGTCTCGCCGGGCGCCAGCAGGATCTTGGCGAAACCCCGGAGCTCGTGCGCCGGACGCGTCACGGGGCCCGGCGCGGTGGCCGGCGGAGCGACATACAGCTGGACGACCTCCGACCCTGCGCGATCGCCCGTGTTCCGGACCGTCACCCGGACGCGCCATGCATTCTCGCCACTGGATGACACCGCTGCTTCCTCGTAGGCGAACGTGGTGTAGGACAGGCCGTGGCCGAAGGGGTACGCCACTTCACGCGCGAACGTGTCGTACGAGCGGTAGCCCACATAGATGTCCTCGCCGTAGATCACCTCGCCGTCGCGACCGGGGAACGTCGCGAAGCTCGGCGTGTCCTCGAGCCGCACCGGAATGGTCTCGGCGAGCCGGCCGGACGGGTTAGTGGCGCCGGTGAGGACCTCCGCCAGGGCGCGGCCTCCCGCCTGTCCGAGCAGCCAGCCTTCCACCAGCGCGTTGGCGGTGTCGCGCCACGGGACCTCGACCACGCCACCGTTGGACAGCACGACGACGAGCGGGCGACCCGTGCCGGACAGGCGGTGCAGGAGATCGATCTGTTCGCTGGGCAGCGCGAGCGTGGTGCGATCGAAGCCCTCCGATTCCGCGTTGTCGGCGAGGCCGAGGAAGAGTACGACGACATCGCTCTCGCCGGCTCGGGAGACCGCTGCGTCCGCGAGCGAATCGTCCGCGTCGCCGCGCAACGTGAATCCGGCTTCGAACTCCACGGCGCCGTCGTGCAGGTCGCGCAGGGCGTCCAGCGCCGACATCACACGAGTGGGGTTCACGCGCGACGACCCGCCGCCCTGGAAGCGCGGAGTCCGTGCGAACTCACCGACCACCAGAAGCCGGGATGTCGGTGCGAGAGGGAGGGTGCCGTCGTTGTGGAGCAGCGTGATGGCCTCGCGCGCGGCCAGCAGCGCCACGGCCTCCGCTTCGGCGACATCTCGCCGGCCGCGGGGTGCCGCGGTTCTGTCGGCGAGTGTGTGCAGCCGGCCCACCGCCGCATCGAGTGCGGCCTCCGGCAGCGTGCCCGCGCCCAGGGCGGCCAGCACGCGATCCGTGCGCCCCGAGGGCGGCATCTCGAGGTCCAGACCCGCCGCGAGTGCGGCGCCAGGATCGTCCACGGCTCCCCAGTCGCTCATCACCAGCCCGTCGAAGCCCCACTCGCCGCGGAGGAGATCGGTGAGGAGCCACGGGTGCTCGCTCGCGAAAACGCCGTTGATCCGGTTGTACGCCGACATCAGCGCCCACGGGTGCGCCTGACGCACAACGTACTCGAACGCCGGCAGGTAGATCTCCCGCAGCGCCCGCTCGGATACCGTCGCACTGACGCGCATGCGGTCCGTCTCCTGGTTGTTCACCGCGAAGTGCTTGGGCGTGGCGGCCACACCCCGCGACTGGATTCCGCGCACCAGCTCGGCGGCCAGCACTCCGGATACGTGCGGATCTTCGGAGAGGTACTCGAAGTTGCGCCCGCCCAGCGGCGAGCGCTTGATGTTCAGCCCGGGGCCCAGGATCACGTCCACTCCGAGACCGGCCGCCTCATCACCGAGGGCTTCGCCGACACGGCGCGCGAGGGCGGGATTCCAGGTGGCCCCCAGGCCGACGGCCGGCGGAAAGCAGACCGCAGGCCGGCTGTTGCCGATGCCGAGGGAATCGCCTTCGGCTCCCTGGCTTCGAATACCGTGCGGCCCATCGGCGAGGTGCAGCGCGCGCAGACCGGGAGCCTCACCGGTGGTCCAGGTGGTCGCGCCGCTGACAAGGGCGGCACGGCTTTCGAGCGGCACGGGGGACAGGGGTGAGGTCGTCACGGGGAGCTCCTTCGGTCCGGGGAAGAGGTGGGGTGCAGAACAGCATCGTCGAGGTCGGGCACGCTCACGCCGAGTGCGCAGAGGTGCCGGCGGACCATCCCGGTCATGTCCACGCTGCTGGGACGGATCAGCCACTGCAGTTGGAGGCCGTCCATGAGCGCGACGATGCCGATCGCCGCGTCGCGAGAGGCGATCGGATGCGGCGGGGGCACGGCGGCGAAGCGCGCCGCGAAGGCGACGTCCAGCGCGGTGAGGATGCGGTCGTACCGCCGCGAGAAGTACGCGTACGCGGGGTGGGCGGGATCCGTCGCCTCGGCGGACAGCCGCACGAAGGCCATCACGCGGGACGAATCGGCCTCGTTGGCCTGCACCACGTCGATGATCCAGGCGAAGAGGCGATCGATGCCGTAGTCCGAGAACCGGCGCGCGTTGATGACGTCCTGGTCCTCGCGGAAGGCGAGGATGCGCACCAGCAGGTCGTCCTTGCTGTCGAAGTGGTGCAGGAGGCCCGCGTGCGTCATCTCGGCACGTGCGGCGATGTCGCGCACGGAGGTCGCGATGAACCCGCGCTCGGAGAAGAGCTCGAGTGCGGCGAGGATGATCCGCTGCTGCGTGCGTTCCCCTTTGGACGGCATCTGCACCCCTTCGTCGCAAACTTACCAATCGGTAGATTAAAACCTACCAGTTGGTAGAAAATGTGCAATACTGACTCCACGCTCCGCTCGGAGCCATCCGAATCACCATTGACGAACAACGGAGTCTTCGATGAAGAAGAGAGTTCTTGCGGCCCTCGCAGCTGCGGTGGTCTCCGCCGTGATGCTGTCCGGTTGTGCCGGCGGCGCAGGCCCTGCCGGCACCCATGCCGACACCCTGGCGATCGGCACCATGACGGTGCCGGGGAGCCTGGATCCGAAGGATGCGAGCGGGAGTGCGATGCCCTTCTTCCAGGCCGTGTACGACACCCTGATCCACCGCGCACCCGATGGCACGCTCGAGCCGATGCTGGCCACCGAGTGGACCTACGACGACTCCGGCACCGTGCTGTCGCTGACCCTGCGCGACGACGTCACCTTCGATGACGGCACACCGTTCGATGCGACTGCGGCCAAGGCGAACCTGGACCGGTTCCGCGATGCCGGGGGACCGGATGCCGTGCAGATCGCCGGGGTCACCGTCGACGTCCAGGACGCGACTCATCTGAGCATCACGCTCCCGCAGCCGAACCCGGGCCTGCTGTTCTACCTCACGGACTCCATCGGGCTGATGGCCAACCCCGCCCGGTTCGCCACCGACGACGCGCTCGTCACCACGCCGGACGGCACCGGCCCGTTCACGCTGAACACCGAGAAGACCGCCATCGGCACGAGCTGGGTCTACGACCGCCGCGACGACTACTGGGGCGAGGAGTCGGACTTCCGCGAGCTCACCATCTCCGTCTTCGACAACGAGAACGCCATGGTGAACGGTCTGAAGACCGGTCAGCTGGACTCGGCGGTGCTCCAGGACGCCGACCAGCAGCTCGCGGTGGAGCAGGATGCGGCGCTCACCGGACAGACCGTCACCTTCGACTTCCAGGGAGTGCTGCTCTTTGACCGTGGCGGCGTCGTGACGCCCGCGCTCGCCGACCCGAAGGTGCGCCAGGCGCTCAACTACGCCCTCGATCGCAAGACCATGCTCGACGTGGTTCGCGATGGTCGCGGTGAGGTCACGAGCCAGGTCTGGGGCCGTGACAGCGCCGGTTTCGACGAGTCCCTCGACGGCTACTACGACTACGACCCCGCCAAGGCGAAGGCACTGCTCGCCGAGGCGGGCTATGCGGATGGGTTCGAGCTCGTGCTGCCGCGGCTGACGACCATCGTCACCGACAACATCGCGAGCGCTCTGCAGACGGACCTCGCCGCCGTCGGAGTCACGCTCACGTGGGCAGATGTGGAGCCGGCGACCGCGCTCAAGCAGATCTTCGTGGAGAAGAAGTTCTCCGGCATGGTGATGAACATGGGCCAGTCCTCCAACGACTGGCTGGTGTACGCGACCCTCATCGCTCCCGGCACGTTCAACTTCTTCGGGACCACCGACGACACCGTCCAGCGTCTGGCCGGTGACGCGCGCGCGGCCGGCGACGGCGATGCGGCCTCGATCTACCACGAGCTCAACGAGCACATCGTGGAACAGGCGTGGTTCCTTCCCTTCTACCGCCTCAACTACCAGCTGGTGAGCGTCAACGGCATCGACGTCGCGCCGCAGGCCGGTATGGCGGTCCCGTCGATCTACAACTACTCGCTGGCCGAGTGAGCCGCCGCGGTGGGGCAGCACCTGCCCCACCGCACGAAAGGGAGATCTCACGATGATCGGATTCCTTCTCCGACGCCTCGGGGCCAGCGTGGTGCTGCTGTTCGTCACCGCGCTGCTGACCTTCGTGCTGCTGTCGATTCCGAACCAGGATGTCGGTCGCCAGTTGCTGGGCATGCAGGCCACGCAGGCGGCGATCGACGCCAAGAACGCGCAGCTGGGGCTGGATCGTCCGATCCTCGTGCAGTTCGTCTCCTGGTTGCTTCCCGCGCTGCAGGGTGACCTCGGGCGGTCCTGGTTCTCCAGCGAGAACGTGGCGGTGGCGATCGGCAACCGGCTGCCTGTCACGCTCAGCCTCATGATCTCGGTCACGATCGTGACCGCCGTCGTCGGCTACTCGCTCGGTGTGTGGGCGGGCGTCCGGCGCGGAGCGGTGGACCGGTTCGTGCAGATCTTCAGCGTCGCGGGCTATGCCCTGCCGGGATTCCTGGTGACCATCGTGCTCGTCATCGTCTTCGCGGTGCAGCTGCGCTGGTTCCCCGCGATCGGGTACACACCCATCACGACGTCGTTCACCGGATGGCTCGCCACGATCACGCTCCCCACCATCGCCCTCTCCCTCTCCGCAGTCGCGGGGATCGCGCAGCAGGTGCGGTCTTCGGTGATCGAGGTGATGCGCGCCGACTATGTGCGGACGCTGATCACCCGTGGTCTTCCGCCGCGCCGGATCCTGTTCCGGCATGTCCTGCGAAACGCCTCCGCACCCGCGCTGGTGGTGCTGGGCATGCAGTTCGTGGGTCTCCTGGGCGGAGCGGTGATCGTCGAGCAGATCTTCGGGCTGCCCGGCATCGGAAGCATGACCATCAAGTACACGACGCAGGGTGACATCCCGGTGATCATGGGGCTCGTCATGCTCTCGGCCATCGGCGTCGTCCTCATCAACCTGCTGGTCGATCTCGGCATCGGCTGGCTCCTGCCGAAGGCGAGGGTCTCATGACCGAACAACCCGTTGCGGCACAGACCGCGGTGCTGCGTCCGGGCGGTGGTTCGAGCGTGTGGCGCGCGATCCTCTCGCGTCCCCTGGCCCTCACGAGCGCGCTGGTGCTTCTGCTCATCGTGCTGGCGGCCGTGCTCGCCGGTGTCCTTGCGCCATACGGTCCCAACGAAGCGATCTTGAAGCACGCGTTCGAGGGACCGCAGGCGGGACACCTCCTCGGTTTCGATTCGGCGGGGCGCGACGTACTGTCCCGCCTCCTCTACGGCGCGCAGAACACCATCGGGGGAGCGGCCATCGCCCTGCTGGTCGCCCTCGTAGTGGGAGTGCCGAGTGGGCTGGTGGCCGGATACTACGGACGCTGGTTCGATGCCGCGGCGAACTGGGTGACGAATCTGGTGATGTCCCTGCCGGCGATGATCATCCTGCTCGCTTCGCGCGCCGTCCTCGGCCCCACGGTGTGGGTGCTGATGGTGGTGCTCGGCTTCCTCGTGGCGCCGTCCTTCTTCCGTCTGGTGCGCGGTGCCGTGGCCGCGGTGCGCGGTGAGCTGTACGTCGACGCGGCTCGTGTCTCCGGACTCTCCGACGCACGCATCATCGCCCGCCACGTGCTGACCGTCGTGCGCGCACCCGTCATCATCCAGGTGGCGCTCGTGGCCGGCATCGCGATCGGTCTGCAGGCAGGGCTGGAGTTCATCGGCGTCGGCAGCGGCAACATCCCCACGTGGGGTGCGATGCTCAACGAGGCGTTCACCAGCTTCCATCGTGCGCCGCTGCTGCTGCTCTGGCCGGGGCTCGCCCTGGGCCTCACGAGCGCGGCCCTCGTCCTTCTCGCGGCCGGGATCCGCGACGCGCTCGATGACCGCGGCAGTGAGCCCCGGCGCCCGCGTCGGCAGGAGCGGACGAAGGCTGCCGCCGTGCGCGCGGCCGAGCGGAGCACTGTTCCCGCAGCCGGTCGCGGCGACCTGCTGTCGATCCGTGGCCTGCGTGTGGCGTATCGGCAGCCGCAGGGAGCTGACGTCGAGGTGGTGCACGGCGTCGACCTCGACGTCTCCCGCGGGCAGATCGTCGGCCTCGTCGGGGAGTCCGGCTCGGGCAAGAGCCAGACCGCCTTCGCGGCATTGGGGATCGTCCCCGCCGACGGCTACGTGAGCTCGGGATCGATCCTGATCGGCGGGGAGGAGGTGATCGACGCACCACCGGCGGTTGCTGGCCGCCTCCGCCGCACCCTCGGATACGTGCCGCAGGAGCCGATGAGCAACCTCGATCCGTCCTTCACCGTCGGATCCCAGCTCGCCGAACCGCTCCGTGTCGCCGGGCTCTCGCGAGCCATGGCGAAGCGTCGCGTGCTCGACCTGCTGGCCGCGGTGGAGATCGCCGATCCGCAGCGCGTCTTCGGGGCATACCCCCACGAGATCTCCGGTGGCATGGCGCAGCGCATCCTCATCGCCGGCGCCCTCTCCACCGATCCCGACGTGATCGTCGCCGACGAGCCCACCACGGCCCTGGACGTCACCGTTCAGGCCGAGGTCCTCGCCATCCTCCGTCGGCTGCGGGACGAGCGCGGGGTGGGAGTGCTCATCGTCACCCACAACCTCGGCGTGGTCGCGGATCTGTGTGACCGCGTCGCGGTGATGAACCAGGGGCGCATCGTCGAGGTGGGGGACGCCGTCGACGTGCTCACCGATCCACAGGACGAGTACACCCGGCGTCTGATCGCCGCGGTACCCGATGAGACCGTCACGCGCGGTGCCTGGCGCGAGCCCGTGAAGGCCGGCGCAGGAGTACAGGAGGAGAGAGCATGAACCTGCTCAGCATCCGGGACCTGCGGGTCTCCTTCCCCGGCACGGGGCTGCGCGCTCGCCGCACGGACGTGCTCACCGGTGTCTCCCTCGACATCCGTCGCGGCGAGACCCTCGGGCTGGTGGGCGAGTCCGGATCGGGTAAGACCACCATCGGCCGAGCCGTGCTGGGGCTGGTTCCGGTGGCGTCGGGAACCATCACGTTCGACGGGCAGCGCATCGACGGGGCGTCCCGTTCCCGGCGCCGGCAGCTGGCGCGCGAGCTCCAGGTGGTGTTCCAGGACCCCTACACATCGCTCAACCCCGCGATGCCGGTGGGAGCGACACTGGCTGAGCCGCTCATCGCCCAGGGGGTGGCCGGAGCCCAGGCGCAGCGCACGATCGCGGAGCTGCTGGACCGGGTCCGGCTGCCGCGCACGAGTGTCGACCGGCTGCCGCGCGAGTTCTCCGGCGGACAACGGCAGCGCATCGCCATCGCCCGCGCGCTGGCGCTCTCGCCGCGGCTCGTGGTGTGCGACGAACCGGTCTCGGCTCTCGATCTCACCACGCAGGAGGCGGTGCTCGAACTGCTGACGGAGATCCAGGACGACACCGGCGTGGCCTACCTCTTCATCTCGCATGACCTCACCGTCGTTCGCCACCTGAGCCACCGGGTCGCGGTCATCCACCGCGGCGAGATCGTGGAGCAGGGAGACACAGCCGAGGTGACTGAGCGGCCCCAGCACCCGTACACCCGCAAGCTCCTGCTCGCAGCCCCCGTCGTCGATCCGGTGCGGCAACGGGAGCGACGCCTCGCCTTCGCTCGCGAGTTCGGACGGGAGGAGGCGCGATGACCGCTCTGCCCGTTCCGCAGCGGCTCTCGTCTGACGCGGTGCTGCGCCCTCTCGATGACCGCATGCTGCGTGTCGGGGGAGCGTTCGCCGCCGACTGCGTGGCGGCGGCCTCCGATCTCAGCGCGAAGGCGTTCGGCCTCTCGATCGTGCTCGACGCGTCCGCGGCCGACGTCCTGGTGATCGCCGAGGACGATGGCGGATCGCCCGCTGACGGTGTCGATCCCCGGCCGGCTGACCGTGCCGGGGCCAGCGAGGCGTACCGGATCGCCCCGCACGAGGGCCGGCTCCGGGTCATCGTGTCGAGCGCCGAGGGTCTGTTCCGCGCGCTGCTGGTGATCGCTGCCTCTGCGACCGACGGCCTTCCCGCCCTGCGGGTGGAGGACCGGCCTGAGCGCAGCTGGCGCGGTCTCAGCCTCGACGTGGTGCGCCGCTGGTTCTCCGCCGGCGAGGTGCGTCGCATCATCGACCTGCTCGCACTGCACCGGATGAACGTGCTGCACCTTCATCTCACCGACACGCAGGCCTGGCGCTTCGCGGTACCCGGATATCCGTCTCTCGCTGCGACGGAGCATTACGACGCCGCGGAGCTTTCCGCACTGGAGGACTATGCCCGCGACCGGTTCGTGGTGATCGTCCCGGAAGTCGACGTGCCCGGTCACGTGCCCGAGAGCGTGACCGGCCTCGGCGACGTCACCGTCGAAACAGGTGCACACCCGATCCTCTCCTACCTCGACGCCGGCGCACCCGGTGTGGAACCGTTCCTGTCCGCCGCTTTCGGCGAGCTCGCGTTGCGCTTCGCCTCACCCTGGCTGCACCTCGGCGGTGACGAGGCGTTCGGCGCGCCCGAAGACGTCTACGTGCGGACGGTGGCCGCCGCGGCGCACATCATCCGCGACCTCGGCCGCGCACCGATCGGATGGCAGGAGGCGATCCGCAGTGGCGCATTCGGAGCCGATACCGGTCTGGCTCAGCTGTGGATCGCGGATCGTGATCGGTTCGACGCGGAGAAGATGAAGGCTCTGGCGCCCGTCGAATACCACCCGATGATCGAGCGAGCGGGCTCGCTCTTCGCGCTCTCCATCCAGGACCCGGCTCTCATCGGCGCCGCCGGTGTGGGAACCATCGTGTCCTCGAGCGATCCGCTCTACTTGGATCGGCGGCCGCTCGAGGCGAGCGTGGACCCGGGCCAGGAGGATGCCCGCCGGCGCCTGGGAAACCCCGGCTATCCACCCACGCCGACCACCTCGGTACTGGACTGGCAGCCGGAGACCCAGCCCGACATCGCGGAAGCGGGCATCCGCGTCGCCGGCATCGAAGCGGCGCTGTGGTGTGAGAGCGTCGAGAGCTTCGACGACGCCGCCTTCTTGCTGCTGCCGCGCCTCGCGCTGATCGCCCAGCAGGCCTGGGGGCCAGCGCACCGGGATGCGGTCCTCACCGCAGTCCGTGACCACGGCGATGTATGGACCCGCCTCGGGTTCCGCGCGCACTTCCGATCTTCCGAGATCTACGACTCATGACCGAAAGCGAACACATGCGACTTCCCGACGGATTCCTCATCGGCGCGGCCACGGCGGCGCACCAGATCGAGGGGGAGAACACCGCCAGCGACTGGTGGATGTTCGAGCAGAGCAAACCGGAGCGCCTGCAACCCTCCGGTCGTGCCTGCGACAGCTTCCACCGGTGGGGGCAGGACATGGACCTTCTCGCCGGGGCGGGACTGCAGGCGTATCGCTTCAGCATCGAGTGGGCGCGGATCGAACCGGTGGAGGGGGAGTTCTCCGCCGACGCGGTCGACCACTACCGCCGGATGGTCGCCGGGGCCCGCGAACGCGGCATCGAGCCGATCGTCACCGTGCATCACTTCACCAATCCGGCGTGGTTCACGCTCGGCGGCGGCTGGTTGCGCGGGGATGCCGTTGACCGCTTCACCCGGTACCTGGAGCGCATTGCGCCGATTCTCGACGAGGGCGTGGACACGGCCATCACGCTGAACGAACCCAACATGGTCGCGATCATGCACCGGGTCATCAGCGGCGAGGCGAATCTGGAGACGGGTCTCGGCGGTGCCGTGCCGCTGCCCCATGAGGGGGTGCGCGATGCGCTCATCGCCGTGCACCACGCCGCCCGCGATCAGCTGCGAGCGCAGCATCGGGGACTGGCCGTGGGCTGGACGGTCGCGAACCAGACCGTTCAGGCGGTCGACGGGGGAGAGGAGCGGGCAGCCGAGCTGTCCGAAGCCCTCGACGATGTGTGGCTGCGCGCCGCGGCGGACGACGACTTCGTGGGAGTTCAGGCGTACAGCCGCATGCTGGTGGGCCCGGAAGGGCGCGTCGAAGCCGCACCGGAGGCGCCGCGCACCTCGATCGGGTGGGAGTACTACCCCGAGGCCGTCGGACACGCGATCCGGAACACGGTGGCGCAGGCGCCCGGAGTCCCGGTCTACGTCACCGAGAACGGCATCTCCACGAGGGATGACGCGCAGCGCATCGCGTACACCACCGGCGCGCTGCGTGCGGTCGGCTCCTGCCTGGCGGACGGCCTCGACGTGCGCGGGTACCTGCACTGGAGCCTCCTCGACAACTTCGAGTGGGGACGGTGGGAGCCCACCTTCGGTCTGATCGCGGTCGACCGCGACCACGAGGACTTCACGCGGACCCCCAAACCGTCTCTGGCGTGGCTCGGCGACATCGCGCGGTCCCGGCAACTGCCGTGACTACGATCGGAGGATGGTGCAGAGCGGTGAGGTCGACGTGACGGTTCCGGTGACGTCGCCGAAGCAGACGAAGGGGCAGCGCACCCGGCAGCGGATCTTCGATGCCGCGCTCGCTCAGTTCGGCGCTCGCGGTTTCGCCGCGGTCTCCCTCCGCGACATCGCCGCCGAGGTCGGCATCACCCACGTCACGGTGCTGCACTACTTCGCGTCCAAGGACGACCTGCTGGTGGAGCTGATGGTGCAGCGCGATCAGATCGAGCGGGAGGCGACGCAGGCATTCCTCGCCGGCGATCACGAGACCGATGTCAGGCCCGGAGAGCCGCGCTCTCCCGGCCTGCGCTGGTTCCTGCGCCGGTTGCAGCGCAACGCCGACGAGTACGGGGCGGCTCCGCTGTTCCTCAAGATCTCGGCCGAGGCGACCGGCGTCGATCATCCGGCGCATCAGCACTTCGTGCGACGCTACGCGTACGTCGTCGATCTGCTCACGGAATCGTTCACGGAGGAGTTCGCGCTCCATCCCGATCGGCGCTTTCCGCTGAGCGCGCGCATGGCAGCGCAGCACCTCGTCGCGATCGCGGACGGCGCCCAGATCCAGGCGATCTACGCGGCAACACCGGAGGCCGTCCTCGAGCAGGCGTGGGCCTACCTGGAGGTGCTGGGCCTCGCGATTCGTCCGTCCTCATCCGAGGTGTGAGGGACTACTGTTCACGCGTGACGGAAGTCGCACTGATCACCGGAACCTCATCCGGTATGGGCCTGCACGCGGCGGTGGAGCTCGCCCGTCGCGGGCTGCACGTCGTCGCCACGATGCGCGACGTGGAGCGTGCAGCACCGCTGCGGGACGCTGCGGCAGCGGCGGGGGTGGAGATCGACGTCCGTGCTCTCGACGTGGTTGATCACGCTGCTGCGGCCCGGCTCGTGGACGAGGTCGAAGCAGAGCTCGGCGGCATCCAGGTGCTCGTGAACAACGCGGGGCAGGGCGCCGTCGGAACGGCTGAGCAGCTGAGCATCCGGCAGATCCAGGAGCAGCTCGACATCAACTACCTCGCTCCGGTGAATCTGACCAAGCTCGTCCTGCCGGGAATGCGTGAGCGTGGCAGCGGACGGATCGTGACGGTGACGAGCGTCGGGGGTGCGGTGGGGCAGCCGTTCGCCGATGCATACTGCGGCGCGAAGTTCGCCGTCGAAGGGTTCATGCAATCGCTGGCGGTCGTCGCCGAACGTTTCGGCGTGCGTGTCAGCGTGATCGAGCCCGCAGCGGTGGCCAGCGCGTTCGTCGCCAATGCCGTTCGTCCGGAGCGGGAAGGGCCGTATGCGGCGCTGCTCGAGGCGTACATTGCGCGGACGTCGGGGGCTTTTGCGAACGCTCAGACACCCGAATCCGCCGGTGCGGCGATCGCCGATGCGGCGCTGGCGGACGAGTACCGATTTCGGTGGCAGAGCTCGGCGGGGGCGACCTCGTTCGTGGGCGTCTCGCTCGCCGATACCGACGGAAGCCGCGTGCTCGGCTTCACCCGGCCCTGGATCTCAGCCGGGTGAGAGGACGCCCGCCGCATGGGTACCGGGCGCCGACGGGCGGTGCGGCCTAGAGAGTGACGACGAAGTTGCCGACCTTCCGCCCCGCGTCGATGCGTCGGTGCGCCTCGGGCAACGCGTCCAGTCCGCCGATGACCTCGGTGAGCGGATCGAAGTCGCCGCTCGCGACCAGCGCGAGAATCGTCGCGAAGTCCTCACGGCGCTCCGGGACGGGGCCCGCGATGACGCGGCCCCGTGCCGTGGCGGTGTCCCACAGCCCTGCCACCGCCAGGATCACGCTGCCGCTCGGCGCGGTGAGGCGGAGGCCGTCCGCGCGGCGCAGGTTTCCCACCGCGTCGAGGACGGCATCGAAGCGCTGCGGAACGCTCGCCGCGGGTGTCGTCCGGTAGTCGATGGTCTCGGCTGCTCCCAGGCGTCGCAGAAGCTCGTGGTTGGGGGCCGAACTCAGCGCGGTGACGATGGCTCCGGCCCGGGCGGCCAGCTGGATGGCGGCGGTGCCCACCGATCCCGAGCCGCCGTTCACCAGCACCGACTGGCCTTCCCCGATCTGAGCGCGGTGGAGGAGGAAGCTCAGCGCGGTGCTTCCGCCGAAGAGCGCGGCCGCCGCATCGGGTGAGCTCACGCTCTCGGGAATGAGGGTCGCGGCGCTCGCTCGCACCGCGACGTACTCGGCGTGGGCCCCGAGGCGCGCGCCGGTCAGCCCCGCCACCCGGTCGCCGATCGCGAAGTCGTCGACACCGGCGCCGCGTGAGACTACACGCCCGGCGAACACAACGCCGGGAATTGTGTGCCGTGGGCCGCGGACGCCGATCGCCAGTCGCGCGGGGAGCGCGAACCCGCGGGGGAACCGGCCGGCTCGCAACCGGGCGTCACCGGAGGTCACCGCTGCAGACTCGACCCGCACCAGCACCTCGCCGTGCCGAGGATCCGGCCGCGGGAGCGTCTCGATGCGGATGGACTCCGGCGGCCCGTAGCGGTCCACGATCGCCGCCCTCATCTGCCCGTTCATGTTTCCGCCTTCCTCGCGGGCGTCACGAGACGCGCGCTCCGTCCGCCCGGACGGTCGCGATCCCATCATGGACCAGGTCGAGCAGCGCCGGGTGGCGAGCGCCGAACAGTGCCGCCGGCCGGGGTCGGCGGATATCTCCTCGATGTCGGATGCCTTCGCCTTCGCCTTCGCCTTCGCCTTCGCCGGCGCACCGCGCCGGCTCCGCGACAGCAGACCTCTCGGAAGGAGGAAGAACGTGGGCACGATCAATACCTCCTTCGGAGCAACGGATGATGCGACGGCAGCCACGGCCGTCGACGACGGACCAGTCTCGTTCGCCCCCGTCCTGGATGCCGTCGAGGCCACGGTTCAGGCCGGCACTCTCATGGCGCTGCTGACCGGGCAGACCTACGAGGAGGTGACGGCCGGTCCGTCGTGGGCGCGGCTCATCACGGCGCCTGATCACGAGTCCGCGTGGGTGGTGTCGCTGCCGGCCGAGTTCACCAAGGCCGTGGCGTGCGCTTCCGATGAGAAGCTGGCCGAGGTCGTGGGGCCGTGGTCGCAGACGGAGGAGTTCTGGGGCGGTGAAGATCCCGCCGAGCTTCTCGACATGCTCCGTGAGTGGCGCGGACTGGCCCAAACAACGCGGGAGCGCGGCGAGAGCATGTATTGCTGGATGAGTCTCTAGGCGCTCGTCGAGCGCACCGCTCACCCCGCGCGGATCACTCCGGTCACGCCAGAGCTGAGCTGGGCGAACGCGTGCACGGCCAGTTGTGCCGGCGGCGTGGCCGGCGCATCGTCGGCCGACCATCCTTCGAGGCTGATGCGGATCGCAGCCGTCGCGGCCGCCGCGAGGAGGCGCGCCGGCATCGTCTCGGGCGGAGAGGTGTGACCGGCAGCGCCCAGCCGGGCTGCGATGACGGCGGCGAGCAGCCTTTCGGAATCGGCGTTGACACGCTGCCACACCGCCCAGAGCGCAGGATCCTGCAGCGTGGAGCGCAGGAGGCCCCGGGTGAGCGCAAGCGCAGCCTCATCCGGTTCATCCAGCGGGGTGAGCACGCGTTCAATGGCTCGTGCGATCGAGTCGCGGACGTCGAGGTCGTCGGCCTCTTCGATGGCGGCCCGCCACGTGGCGGCGCCCACGCTGAGCAGCGGGGCAACCGCATCCTCCTTCGTGGGGAAGTAGCGGTAGAAGGTGCGGGGAGACACCCCTGCGGCGGCGGCGATCTCCTCGACGGTGACCGTCCTGGCATCGCGCTGCCCGAACAGACGCGCGGCCGCCTCCGCGATCTCCAACTGGGTGGCGAGTCGACGCCTCTCGGTCAACGTGGGCGCGGCATCCATGACGTTCAGCCTACGAGGAATAGGGGGAGTAGTGTCAGGGTTGGACTATGTGGCACGATCTGCCAACCTGACATGTCGTGCAGTCTTCTCATCATCGAAGGGTTGAATCATGAACCGCTATGAAGGTCGTCGCGCGCTGGTCACCGGCGGAGGGTCCGGCATCGGACAGGCCACCGTGCTGCGCATGCTGTCTGAGGGAGGTCGCGTCGTCGCGGCCGATGTCTCGGAGGCCGGGCTCGCCGACACCGTGGCCAAGGCCGGCGACGCCGCCGTGCGCCTGCATACGGTGGTGGTGAACATCGCCGACGAGGCTTCGGTGCGCGCCGGAGTGGCGGATGCGGTCGCGTGGCTGGGCGGCCTGGACGCGCTCGTGAATGCCGCCGGCATCCTCCGCTCGTCGCACACGCACGAGACCACCCTCGAATCGTTCGAGCAGGTGCTGCGCATCAACCTGGTCGGCACGTTCCTGATGATTCGCGAGTGCATCCCCGCGCTGCTCGAGGGTGACGGCGCCGCCGTGGTGAACTTCAGCTCCACCTCGGCGATGTTCGCCCACCCGTACATGTCCGCGTACGCCGCGAGCAAGGGCGGCGTGCAGTCGATGACCCACGCCCTCGCCGCCGAGTACGCCAAGCAGGGCATCCGCTTCACCGCGGTCCAGCCGGGCTCGATCTCGTCCGGCATGACGGACGGCTCGGGTGCCAGCAAGCAGAGCCAGGGCCCGGGCCTGCCGGAAGATGCGGACATGATGCTCTTCATGAAGCTGCAGCCCGCACTGGGTGCCGGATTCGCGGGCCCGGAGACGGTGGCCGGCGTGGTCGCCATGCTCGCGAGCGACGACGGCAAGTTCATCACCGGCACCGAGGTGCGCATCGACGGGGGTACGCACTTCTGAGCTACGACGCCGGTTCGGGCGTCATCGTGGCCGGGGAAACGCCGACACAGGGCGGGGGTGTGCGAGGAGTCTCGCACACCCCCGCCCTGCTCGTTCAGCGCGTTGCGCCGTCGTCGAGCGGGTCGTCTTCGTCCTCGACGCCCAGCCCGAGAGCTTCGGCAGCGTCGTCCCGGCTGGCCTCCTCGCGTTCGCTCCCACCGTCTTCGGCACCCCACGATTCGGCGTCGTCCTCATCCGGTCCGCTGCCGTCAGCCACCTCGGCAGTGTTCCCGCCGGTCGCCCCGGCGATCACGTCCGACTCCGGTGTATCGGCATTGTCCGACGCCGCACCCGACAGGTCGGCCGGCGCCTGATCCATCAAGAACGCGCGGTCATCGCCGGGATCTCCCGAGCCGCTGTCGAGCCCGGTGCTCAGCGTGTCGTCCTCGGCAGAGGTGTCGGTCGAGCCGCCGTCGGCCGCTGTCTCGCCGTTGTCACTCCCGTCCGTCGTCGCTCCGTCGAGCGCGTCGGCCATGAGGGGATCCGTCTCGCCGGGCTCTCCATCGACCGGGAACACGGGGTTGGTCTGATCTTCCATGTCGTCTCCTCCTGTCGGCTGCGATGCAGCTTTCAGGTGACCGTAAGCGGGGGCGGCGAAACCGCGCACGCCATTGACGGCGGCGGATCGGAACGCTAGGAGCGCGTGCGCTCAGGTGATCTGGCATCGGTGTCTCGACACCGGTGCGTGGCATGACACCCGTAAGCATGTCTCACAGGTCCGGCGGGAGGGGGCTCGCACCGTGCGGCCAGCGGTGGTCCGCCGCGAACCGGGATCAGGTGTGCTCGGGCCACTCGGCGTCGCGCAAGATCTCCCGCAGCTGCGACTCCACGCCGCGCCCGTTCAGCTCGACGACGCGCCCCTGGTCGAACAGTTCCAGCACACGCGGATCGATGTAGCTGGATCGCGCCACGGCCGGGGTGTTGCCGAGAGCGGCGGCCGTCTCGCGCACCGCCTCCACCACGGCCTGCTTTCGTGCGCGCTCCTCCTTCTGCACTCCCGCCCGTGCCAGCGCAGCCGCCGCGATGGCGGTGCCGTGAATGGTGCGGAAGTCCTTGGCGGTGAAATCACCGCCGGTGCGCGCTCGCAGGTCGTCGTTGATGTCCGCAGCACGCACGAGCCGATAACCCCGGCCGGCACTCCAGGCGAGGAGCCGCGCTCGGGGCCCGCGTGACAGCAGCCGCTCCAGGACCGGCGCCAGGTCGGCGTCCGAGATGCGCGACTCCCAGGGGACCCCGCTCTTGCCGCGAAAAGCCAGGGTCACGATGCCCTGCTCCACACGGACGTGGCGGCAGCGCAGCGTGGCGAGCCCGATGCTGCCGTGCTCGCGCGCATACGCCTCCGATCCGATCCGCAGATATCCGGTGTCGAGCATCCGGATTCCCGCTGCGAGAACCGTGGCGCGCTCCAGGCCGGGAGCACGGAGGTCGCGCGTCACCGAACGGCGCAGCGCGGGGAGCGCGTCGGCGAGCTCGAGCGCCCGGTTGAACTTCTCCTCGGCAGCCTGCTGCGTCCATGACTCGTGATAGCGGTACTGGGTCCGTCCCGCCGCATCCACTCCCGTCACTTGCAGATCGGCGTCAGGATCGGGGCTGATCCAGACATCGCGCCACATCGGCGGGATGGCCAGGGCCCGGATCCGGCTGAGGTCCACCTCGTCCGTGATCCGGTGCCCGCTCTCGTCCCGGTACTCGAAGCCGCGTCCCCGGCGAATCCGTCGCCATCCCACGCGCTCGGTCATGTTCGTATGCACTCATGTGCACGGTACAGATGTCAAGCCGGTGGCCCGTCGCCCGCTCATCGAGATCTCCGGAGAACTTTTTTGTGACATCCGGGCGGCGACCCTCGTCATACCAGTAGAGCGATCGATTCGCTCGTCGGTTCGGCGCAGGAACGATGCGCCCAGCACGAAGGAGAAGGACGATGGTTGCAGAACAGTCGAAGACGAACGCTGGTACGGAGGCCTCGACCGCGGCACGCGCGGCAGCAGGGTCGCCGCGAGTGGACCGGGGCACCGGAGGGGCTTCGACCTCCGTCGCCGAGACGACCGCTGGTCAGACCACGATCGCCGATGCGGTGGTCGCCAAGATCGTCGGCATCGCGGCGCGTGAGGTGAGCGGTGTGCACGCCCTCGGCGGTGGTGGTGCCCGCGCTCTCGGCGCGATCCGTGACGCTGTCAACGCGACCGACCTCACGCAGGGCATCAAGGTCGAGGTCGGGGAGACGCAGGTCGCGGCCGACATCACGATCGTGGTGGAATACCCGTCGCCCATCCAGCAGGTCGCCGAGAACGTGCGCTCCGCCGTGACCGCCGCGATCACACAGCTCGTCGGACTCGAGGTCGTCGAGGTCAACATCGACGTGAACGACGTCCACCTTCCCGCAGATGACTCCGCCGAGGAGTCCGAGCCGCGCGTGTCATGAGCGCCACGATGACGGGTGCCCTGCTGGGCGCGGTGCTGGCTTTCGCGGGGCTCGCCTTCGGGTTCTGGGGATTCATCCTGGTGCTCGTGCTCATGGCGGCCGGTGCGATCGTCGCCCGTATCGCCAGTGGCGAGCTGGACGTGCGTGAACTCCTGCGGGTGTTCACCGGGCGGCGATCCTCGTCATGAGCATCGCCACCGCTGAATCCGCGACGACCACACCGGTCACACCGGTACGCGGCGTCGTACGGGTGCACGAGCGTGCCATCGAGAAGGTGGTTCGCGAGGCTTCGGCGGCGGTGGTCGGTGTGCAGCGCACGCAGGTGCAGGTGGAGGTCTCCGACGCCGCGGACGGGATCACGGTCCGGCTCGCGACGAAACTGCCGGTTGCCGACCCACTGGACGAGGAAGCGCTGCGCTCGCTGGTGCCGGTGGGGGAGCGAGTGCGATCGATCCAGCGCGAGCTGGCGGAGCGACTCGGAGTGCTCACCGGACGCGACATCCGGCGCATCACCGTGGTGATCACCGGCGCACGCGTGCAGCAACGGCGAAGGGTGAGGTAGAGGTGGCAACGATCATGGAGCGCGTCGTGCGTCGCGAGACGCACTCGCCTCGGTCCGCGGCGGTGGTCCTGGTACTGATCATCGTCTCGGTCGTCGCACTGTGGGTTGCGACCGAGCTCATCCTGCACATGGCCGGAGGCCGGGCGCTGCTCGCAACGCCGGGGGCGATCATGCAGTGGCTCGTCAGCGTTCCCGACCTCGTTCCCCGAGCGGCCGTGGTCGCGGGAGCGGCGGCAGTCGCCGTCATCGGGGCGGTGCTGGTCGTGCTCTCGGTCGCTCCGGGGCGCCGGGCGCGACACCGTCTCGACGTCACGGGTGTGGCGGTCGCCGACAACAGCGTCATCGCGTCGGCTGTGGCCGAAGAGGTGCGGCGGAGCCTGGACATGAGCGCCGGCGACGTGGTGGTGGGAGTGGGACACCGCGCCCTCGACGTCACCGCGCGCACCAGCGCCGGGCGGCGCGTCACCGCCGCCGACGTGGGATCGGCTGCGCAAGCGGCGCTGGCTGCTTGTCGCATTCCGCCGCTGCGCGTGCACGCACGCGTGGTGGCGGATCAGAGAGGACAGGAGTGAGTCATGAACGAGACGAATCGTGCGGTCAATCGTGTGTTGCTGTTCGTTGTCGGGATGATCCTCCTGGGTGCCGGGGGCGCTGCCGTCGCGGCCAGCACCTGGGGCGACGCCGGGCGGGTCTGGGGGGACCTGCTCGGCGCAGCCCGGGACTGGCTGTCCGACGCGGACGCGGCCACACGGCTGCCGGGCGACAGCGCGGTGAGCTGGCTCGCGATCGCAGCCGTCGCTGTGGCGGTGGCCGCCGTGGTCGTCTCGGTGGTGATCATCGCCCATCTCGGACGGACCACCAGCACGCCGGTGCTGCGCGTGACAGCCGCGGAAGATGATCTCGGCGGGGTCGTGGTGCGTCCCGCGTTCGCCTCGGACGTCATCGGTCACGCCCTGTCCGGACGGGAGGAGATCGTCCATAGCCGCATCAGCACCGCTCGTGTCAAGGGTCAGGACATCCTGCACGTGGACGTGATACCGCGGAAGAGGACATCACCGGCGGCGGTAGCCGACCTGGTCACCCGGGCAACGGATGCGCTGGCGGTGATGACCGGACGGGACCTTCCCGTCTACATCTCGATCCGCACCAGCGTGCGGGCACGACTGGCGGCGGACCAGCCGCGGGTCAGGTGACGGGTCAGAAGGGAGAACGCAATGGGAAAGAACATCCTGCTCGTGGCGGTGATCGCTGTGGCGGCCTACTTCGTAGGCGTGGAATCGGCGAAGTCGCGCGGCAAGAACTATGAGGACCTGCGCCATCAGCTGGAGCGGCTGTGGACGAGTCCGGAAGCACGGAAGTCACGTCAGCGCGCCGCGAAGAAGGCGCGCAAGGCGATGAAGAAGACCGGCCGCAAGCTCGGCCGCGCGTAGGCGCGACCGTCAGCGGTTGCCAAGTCCGGATATCCCGGAACGGAGAGAAGGGGAAAGTCATGAGTGCTGGAGACAAGATCAAGGCCGCAGCCGACAAGGTCACCGGTGAGGTGAAGGAGGCCGTCGGCAAGGTCACCGGTAACGACGAGATGGTCGCCGAGGGCAAGGCCGACCAGGCCAAGGGCCACCTCAAGGACGCCGTCGAGGACGTTAAGGACACGTTCAAGAAGTGACGAGACAGTGGCTGCGCGGCCCGGTGCCGCGCAGCCACTGCTCGCCGAGAACATCGAAAGGACACACGACCATGGGATTCTTCAGCTTCCTCATCCTCGGGCTCATCGCCGGGGCTATCGCCAAACTGATCCTGCCGGGCAAGCAGGGCGGCGGCTGGTTCGTCACACTGCTTCTCGGCGTCGTCGGGGCGATGCTCGGCGGATGGCTGGGCGGCGTGCTGTTCAACGTCGACCTGCAGGGCTTCTTCTCGCTGACCACGTGGCTGCTCGCGATCGGCGGCTCGATCCTCGTGCTGTTGATCTACGGACTGATCGTCGGTCGGGGCCGCAAAGCGTGACGTCTGCTCCCGCGGTGCACGCCGCCGCGGGAGCACACCTCGTGCCGTGGGGGAGTAACGGATCGGAGGGGGAGAGATGAATCGGACGGAGCGATCATCGGATCCGCTTGCGGGCGCGGACGACAGGATCGTCGCCGGACGCGCAGCAGATGGGGACACGGCGGCTTTTGGCACGCTGGTGCGGCGGTTCGCACCGACGATGCGCGCGTACGCGGCGAGGATCCTGCCGGGGACGCTGGAGGTCGATGACGTCGTGCAGGATGCGTTCATCACCGCCTGGGCTCAGCTGCCGGAACTGGACGATCCGGGCCGGGTGCGTGGCTGGCTGCTGCGGATCACCAGCCGAAAGGCCATCGATCGCCTGCGCGCGTCACGTCCGCACGCGGACGTGACGGAGATCGAGGCACCCGCTCCGGCGTACGAGTCGCCGTCGCGTCGCGCGGAAGCGCGTGCCGGCGTCGTGGCGCTGGGTGAGGCGCTCGGGCGCCTTCCCGCGCAGCAACGGGAATGCTGGGTGCTGCGCGAGCTCGGCGGCTACTCGTACGACGACATCGCGCACGAGCTGGAGCTGTCCGTCTCCACCGTGCGCGGACTATTGGCCCGGGCGCGCAAACACATCCTCGTTGAGATGGAGCAGTGGCGATGAACGAACACGATATTCCTCCGCTCCCGGCACTGGGGCTGGAGCCGCAGGACCTGGACGGGCATTCCATCGAGGAGCTCTCCGACTACCTCGACGCGAATCGCACCCCGCGCGATGCCGCCATCGAGGAGTCTCCCGGTTGCCGGATCGCGCTCGATGCGCTGGAGCGGCTTCGCGGCATCAGCGCGCAGCTGCTAGAGGCTGATGCCGCCGCGGCAGCGCCCGTGGAGGAGAGCTGGGTGCACCGCGTGCTCTCCGGGATCGCCCTCGATGCCCGCGCGGGACGGCGTATCCCGATCACCGGCGATGCGAGCGGTGATCTCGGCGTGACCGAGGGCGCAGTGCGGGGGGTCGTGCGCGCTGCCGAGCGGGATGTCCCGGGTGCACTGGTGGGGCGGTGCGTGCTGGAGGGCGACGTGGCGTCGCCGGGTGCGCCGATCACCGTGAAGGTGGAGGTCAGCGTGGCTTACGGTGCACCGATTCCCGATCTCGTGTCGCGGTTGCGCGGTGCCATCAGTACCCGCTTGCGAGCGCATACTGAGTTGAACGTCGTCGGCATCGACGTCCTCGTGCAGGACCTTCGCCGCCCGAGCAGCCCGACCGAGGAGACCCGATGAGCGCGGTTCGTGATGATGAGCTCGTCGTCCGCATCGAGTCGATCGTCTCGGCGACACCCGGCGTGAGCGGGGTCTTCCGCTCCGGCTCCGCGTTCGGACGCGTTGCCGACACCGCCGCTCGCGCTCTCGGCCTGCGCGAGGGGAACGAGAGCCTGGTCGTTCTCGCCCGCGATGACGACGCAGTGAGCATCGACGTCTCCATCGGGGTGTCTGCCGGGTTCGGTGCACGCGAGACCGTTCGCCGCGTGCATGATGCCATCGCGACGCAGTTCCGGCACGATGGAGACGGGCGCGCGAACGTGCGGGTGACGGTCGTGCACATCGACGACGCCGCGCCCGCTGCACCGAAGCCGTCTACGCCTGCAGGAGATCGGAATGCCCATGACTGACAACACGGCGATCGTCTGGAACCCGTCCAAGACCACGCGTGAGGAGCTCGAAGCAGCGCTGCCCGACGGCGTCGACGTCTCCTGGTTCGAGACCACGGAGGATGATCCGGGCCGCGGCGCGACGCAGAGCGCTCTGGCAGCCGGTGCCTCGCTCATCCTCGCGGCCGGGGGAGACGGAACCATCCGCGCTGTGGCCGAGCACCTGGCCGAGACCGGGGCCGCGGCCGATCTCGGGATCGTGCCGCTGGGTACGGGCAACCTCCTGGCCCGCAACCTCGGCGTGCCGCTGAACGACGTGTCCGCGGCGGTGTCGCGCGCCTTCGAGAACGAGGCGACCACGATCGACATCGGCTGGGCGGACGTTCACGTGGCCGACGACGTGCAGCGGCGGGCGTTCGCCGTCATGGCCGGGTTCGGCATCGACGCTCACATGATCACCGAGACGAACGACGACCTGAAGGATCGCGCCGGCTGGCTCGCATACGTCGAATCGCTCGGCCGCGCCCTCTCCGCGAGCGGCGTCATCGACATCCGCCTGAGCGTGGACGGCGAGGACGCCGCGCAGGACAAGGCGCACACGCTTCTGGTCGGCAACTGCGGCATGCTGCAGGGCGGCATCGCGCTGCTGCCCGACGCCGACCCCTCGGACGGGGCGCTGGATCTCCTCGTCCTGCAAGCGGACGGCGTCGCGGGCTGGATGGACACGATGCGCAACATGATGTGGGACCACGGCATCAAGCGCTTCTTCAGCCGGGACGCGGTGCCGGAGGACGACGCGAGCAGCGCCAGCACTGTGCGCAAGCGGATCGCGTCCCTCGCGGTCGACCTCGGCGAGCCGCGGATGTTCGAAGTCGACGGTGACACGGTCGGAGAGGCGACTCGGGTGGAGATCAGCGTCCAGCCGGGCGCCCTGCGCGTGCGCTGAGTACAAGCTCGGTCGCGGGCCTTCCGGCGCCGGTCACCGGTCTGGGTCCGGTGGGGATCACCTGAGCGTTTCGTCCGAGTGGTGTGGCGGGTTCGCTTCGCTGCGCGCCGGTGGCGGACACTGACGGTTCCCCCGACCGGCGGGCACCGCGCGTGCCTCGCCGGAGCCGAACGTCGGTCCGGATGCGTGAGATGCCCGTGACGACGACCCGATGGAAGCAGGAAACATGCGGCGTCCCCAGCACCCGACACGCAGCCCACACTCCGATGAGCCGGTGGATCCGGCCGAAGGGTCACGCGCCGCGGCGCGGTCGGAAGCGGCGAGGAGGCGGATGTATCGTCGCCGGCGCATGGCCGTGGCGTTCGCAGTGGTCGCCGTGCTCGTGATCGCGGCGGGAGGGATCTATGTCGCGACCCTGTTCGCGCGGGTCTCGGACAATATCGCAGCGAACAGCGTGGAGCGCCCGGAGGGTGGGACCGTCGAGCTACCGGACTGGAAGGGGCCAGTCAACCTGCTCATCATGGGCTCCGACACCCGTGCCGGTCTCACCAGTGGCACGTACGGCGACGATGACGTCGAGGGGTCGCGATCGGACACGCTCATGCTGCTGCACGTGAACGCCGCGCACACCGATGCCACCCTGGTGAGCATCCCCCGGGACACGATGACCGCGCGTCCGGACTGCACGTATCCGGACGGGTCGACGTCCCCGGCCGAGGACGTGGCGCAGATCAACGGCGCGTTCGATGTGAGTCCGTTCTGCACCCTGGACACGGTGCGTGAGATGACCGGCATCGACGTCGACCACTTCGTCGTGGTCAACTTCGACGGTTTCATCGACATCACCAACGCGGTGGGCGGTGTGGATGTGTGTCTGGCCGAACCGGTGTCGGATCCCGATTCGGGACTGTTCCTCGACGCCGGCCCGCACACGGTGCAGGGCACGGAGGCACTCGCGTTCGTCCGCACTCGCTACGGCATCGGCGACGGGTCCGATCTCGGCCGCATCCACACGCAGCAGACCTACCTGTCGGCGCTCGCACGCAAGGTGAAGAGTGCGGGGACGCTGGCGAACCCGGTTGCCCTGTTCAGCCTCGCCGACGCCGCGACGCGCTCCGTGCAGGTCGATTCCGCGCTGAGCGACACGGGCACGCTGGTCGGGCTCGCCAGCACGCTGGCCACCGTGGACCTCGGCAATATGACGCTTCTGCAGATGCCCGCCGAGGACTACCCGTATGACACCAACCGCGTGCAGCCGTCGTTCGAGGCGGAGACCCTGTGGGCCGCCCTGCGCGCGGACCAGCCCGTGCGTCTCGGTGGCTCGGATGCCGCCCCGGCGAGCGACGAGCAGCAGGATGCGCCCGAGGGCGGCGACACGTCCGCGGCACCGGACGAAGGCAGCGCACCCCCCGAGGACACCGCCGTCACCCTCGGGCCGGACGTGCGCGGTCAGACCGCGGACAAGACCACCTGCGCCGGCGGCTGACACCCGCGCGCCGTCGAGAGGGCACCGTGATTGCACGGTGCCCTCTCGACGTTCTCGCCGATGTCGTCAGCGGGAGGCGTCCTCGTGCTGTCGCGCCAGCCGGGACGGCCACCAGATCACGCGACCGAGATCGTACGTGAGGGCGGGAACCAGAAGGGAGCGAACCACGAAGGTGTCCAGGAGCACGCCGAAGGCGACGATGAAGGCGAGTTGCACGAGGAACAGGATCGGAATGACGGACAGAGCTGCGAACGTGGCGGCCAGAACGAGTCCCGCCGAGGTGATCACGCCTCCCGTGATGGCCAGCCCGCGCATCGCTCCGTCGCGCGTTCCGTGCTTCAGCGACTCCTCGCGTACGCGGGTCATCAGGAAGATGTTGTAGTCGATACCGAGGGCCACGAGGAACACGAAGCCGTACAGCGGCACCGCGGGATCGGCTCCGGGGAACTGGAAGATCCCATTGAACACCAGCGCGGACACGCCGAGCGCCGTGCCGAAGGAGAGCACCGTCGTCACGATGAGCAGCACGGGAGCTAGCACCGACCGCAACAGCAGCATGAGGATGAGCATGATCACGACCAGGATCAGCGGGATGATCAGGTTGCGATCGTGGATCGAGGCGTCGTTCGTATCGATGGCGGTGGCGGTGACGCCACCCACGAGCGCGCCTCGCCCATCGAGCTGGGCGCGCAGGTCCCGCACCGTGGCGGCTGCCGCATCGGAGTCCGCGGCATCGGTGAGCGTGGCCTGCAGCAGGACGTCGCCGTCCACGACGGTGGGGGATGGGGCCGGAGTACCGGGTGCTCCGACCGGCTGAATGCCGTCCGTGGTGACCGGGGCCGAACCGCTGGGGGAGTTCTTCGCCGTCACGCTCACCGACTCCACGCCATCGCTGGCGAGCAGCACATCGGCGACCTCCTGCAGCGAGCCCTCCGCCGCCACGACGTAGGCCGGACTTCCGGAGCCACCGGGGAAGTGCTCGCCCAGGGCAACCTGACCGTCACGCGCCTGCGACGTTCCGATGACGAGGTCGGACTGGGGAACGCCCGAGGCGTTCAGCTGTGTGACACCGACGGTTCCCGCCAGGAGCACCACGGTCGTCAGTACCCAGATCACACGGGGCCGGCGGCGGATGAGCTGAGCCAGCTTCGCCCACACTCCACGCGAGGGCATGCCGTCTTCGGCGGCCACGATCTCGGGCTCGAACTTCGGGCGGCGCGGCCAGAAGGCAGCGCGGCCGAAGAGCAGCAGGAGGGCGGGTAGCAGCGTGAGCGCCGCGAGCATCGCGAACACGATGCCGATCGAGGCCACCGGTCCCAGTGTGCTGTTGGACTTCAGGTCGCTGAGCAGGAGGCAGAGAAGGCCGGCGATGACGGTACCGCCGGATGCGACGATCGGCTCGAACGATCCCTTCCATGCGGTCATCACCGCTGCGCCCTTGTCATGGGTGACACGCAGTTCCTCACGGAAACGCGAGACGAACAGCAGCGAGTAGTCGGTTGCGGCGCCGATGACGAGGATGAACAGGATGCCCTGCGTCTGCCCGCTGAGCAGCAGCACGCCTGCCTTCGCCAGCCACCAGACGGTCAGCAGAGCGACGCATAGGGCGAACAGGCTGGTGGAGAGCACGACGACCGGCAGGAGGAGAGAGCGGTACACGAGCACCAGGATGACGAGCACCGCCAGCAGCGCCACGCCCAGCAGCAGGCCGTCGATCCCGGCGAAGCCGGCAACGAGGTCAGCGCTGAATCCGGCGGGACCCGTGATGTAGACGGTCACGCCGTCGGGCGTGGCCTCGCGTAGCTGTGCACCCAGCGCGTCCACGGTGTCCCCGAGGTCGGCGCCGCTGGAGATCGGGATGAACGCCTGCATCGCACGGCCATCCTCGGAGGGCAGGGCCGGTGATACGTCGGTGGAGACACCATCGGTATCAGGGGCGGAGGCGACGGCGTCCGTGATGGCGGCCCTCTGGTCAGCCGAGAGCTCGGCATCGCCGACGAAGACCGCGATGGCCGGAATTGCCTCGCTGTCGTTGAAGTCGCCGAGCAGCGCCTGTACCTCGGTGGCCTCGGCCGAGGCCGGAAGATACGTGGTCTGATCGTTGGAGGAGACCTCGCTCACCTTTCCGAACAGCGGCCCCCCGAGGCCTGCAGCGACGAGCCACGCGAGGATGATCGCTGCGGGGAGGAGGACGCGCAGCCAGGAGCGGCGGCGCCTGTCCGGTGCGCGATGAGCGGCGGGTGCGGGTGCGGACATGGTGACCTTTCTCGGGCGGTCGGTGAGGCGATGGGTGGCGCCGGATTCAGCGCAGCCAGACGCCGATGAGGAGCAGAGTGGCGAGGAAGCCCGCCAGGAAGTTGAGGGCGATGAACCGGCGCCAGGAGCGGTTCGTCGCGGGGGAGGTCTCATCCGTGACGTTCCACCAGGGGAGGGCGTTGACGATGTAGGGCGCGGCCAGGATCGCGGCGAGCGGGCCGGGCCAGGGAGTGAAGATCATGAGGAGCCCCGCCAGCAGCCACAGCAGGATGGCGAAACGCACCGTCGCCCGAGCTCCGATCACCGTTGCGACGGACCCGATACCGGCGGCCCGATCGGGAACCACGTCCTGCACCGCGCCGAACGCATGCGCCGCCATCCCCCAGAGGAAGAACGCGCACAGCGTGATGGCGATCCCGGCCGTGACGTCGGCGTGGGCGAGGGAGAACCCCACAATGGCCGGGCTCACGAAATGCGTGCTCGAGGTGATCGAGTCCAGGAAGGGGCGTTCCTTGAACCGCAACCCGGGCGCGGAGTATGCGATCACCGCGAAGACGCTCACGGCGAGCCACAGCCAGGACATCGGCGTGCCCACGATGACCAGGAAGACCAGGAACGGCGCATTGGACACGGCCGCGGTCCACAGGACGCCGCGGTGCAGACGTGGCGGGAGTAGGGCGCCCTCGATGCCGCCCTTGCGGGGATTGGCGAGGTCGGACGCGTAGTCGAAGACGTCGTTGATGCCGTACATCGCCACGTTGTAGGGGATCAGGAAGTAGAGCGTTCCGACCACGAAGATCACGTCGATCTCGCGTGTGGTGAGCAGGTACGCCGCAGCGAACGGGAACGCGGTGTTGATCCAGCTGACGGGGCGCGATGCCAGGAGAGTCTGGCTCAGTATGCCGGGTGTGCGGGTCATCGGCTCTCTCCTGAGCCGTCCGGACCGGTGAGCTCGGTGCGGTGTCCGCGCGAGGTCAGCAGCCCCCACAGCGCGGGAAGCAGAATCGCCCCCGCGAGGGGATAGGCGAAGTCCTCGATCGGGGCGAGCCCGATGGTGATCCCGAGGAGCTGGGACGGGTCGTAGTGGAAGAAGCTCGCCGCGATCATGACGGAGTCGAACACGGCGGTGAGCGCGGCCAGCACGACGATCGTCGTGATCAGGGCGAGTGGCGTGAGGCTGCGGCGGGCTGCCACGCGCAGCACGACGGCTACGACGACGGCCGCCAGCAGGAACAGCCCGGCCAGCGTGGCGTAGCTCATCGAGTCCGCTCCCTCGGCCCCGGAGCCGGTCGTCCGCTCCTGCGCGCACGGATCAGCCGCACGGCGCCGGTGTAGACGATCATGGTGCACACCACGAGGAAGATCAGGAAGACGGGCTCCTCGAGCGGCAGCTGCGGAGCCAGCACGATTCCGGATGCGAAGCCGCTGTCCCCGCGCAGAAAGATCCCCGACGCGATGCCGGCGATGTCCCAGAGCAGGAAGAACAGGGTTCCGGTGACCGTGACGATCGTCGCGGCGAACGCGTCGTGCCAGAAGAAGAGCCGGAACCGACGGTCGATGAGCAGCATGCAGCCCAGGGAGACCAACAGTGCGATGAGATAGAGCAGGCCCATCACCGCACCGCCTCCGCGACGCTCGCGGGAGCAGGCGTCGGAAGCGGGCCGCCGGAGTGGTCGCCACGGATGCGCTTGAGCACGATCTCCGCACTGATGAGGCACATCGGCACGCCCACCCCCGGGGCTACCGTGCCACCGGCGTAGTACAGGCCCTCGACGCGTCGCGACGCGTTCTGCGCGCGGAACATCGCGCTCTGGGAGAGGATGTGCGCGGGGCCGAGCATGCCGCCGCGCCACGAGTGGAAGTCGTCGGCGAAGTCAGCGGGCCCCGTCGTCTCCCGCACGACGATGCGCTCGCGCAGGTCGGGGACATCAGCCCACCGGGCGATCAGATCGATAGCCCTGTCGGCTGCCGCCTCGATCTGCGGGTCACCGGTGCCGTCGGGGCCGCCGCGCCCCAGCCGCACATCGGCCGGAACCGGCACGAGCACGAAGAGGTTCTCATGTTCTGGCGGCGCGACCTCCGGATCGGTGGCGGACGGACGGCACACATAGAGCGATGCCGGATCCGGCATCGCACCGTGCTGGCCGAACACGGCGTCGAAGTTGGCGTCCCAGTCCTCCGTGAAGAACAACGAGTGGTGCGGAAGCTGTGGGAGCTCACCCCGAACGCCGAGCATCACCAGCACCGCGCCCGGTCCGCTCGTACGCCGGCGCCACCAGCGCTCCGGGTACGTGCGAAGGGCCTCGGGCAGCAGACGCGTCTCCGTGTGGTGCAGGTCGGCCGCGGATACGACGATGTCGGAATCCAGCTCATGGCGGATGCCGGCATCGTCCACCCATCGCACGCCGGTGACCTGCGCCCGGCGGGCGGTGGGGCTCGCGCTCGCGGTGGTGAGGATCTGCTCCACGGACGCACCGGTGACGATCCGCGCGCCCGCCGACTCGGCGAGCGCCGCGATCCTGGTCACCAGGTTCGCGAATCCTCCTTGCGGGTAGCGCACGCCCTCATCCAGATCGAGAGCGCTCATCAGGTGATACATCGCCGGGGCCCGTCGCGGGTCGGTGCCGAGGAACACGGCGGGGTAGCCGAGGATCTGCCGCAGTGCGGGGTCGCGGAAGCGGCGCGCCGCGAACCGGTCGAGCCGGTTCAGCAGAAGACTCGCGAGCCGGGGGAGCGCCCGAAGGATCTCCGGGCGCAGCAGCGAGCGCACCGAGGTGAACGGGTTGTAGAGGAAGTGCTTCACCGCCATGTCGTTCGCGTGCCGGGCCGAGGCGAGGTACTCCTCCAGGCGTGCGGCGGAGCCGGGCTCGAGACCGTCGAACAGCGCGGCGATGCCTGCGCTGTCGGCGGGGACGGTGATCTCCTCTGCCCGGGCACCGGGAGATGACGGCTCACGGAACACCCGATAGGCCGGGCGGAGACGCTCCAGGTCGAGCTCGTGTGCGGTGGAGGTTCCCATCAGCTCGAAGAAGTGGTCGAAGACGCCCGGCATCAGATACCACGAGGGCCCGGTGTCGAAACGGAATCCGTCTCGTTCGCGAGAGCCCGCGCGTCCGCCGACCACATCGTTCTTCTCCAACACGGTGACGTCGTGGCCGTCGCGGGCGAGCAGGCCGGCGGCGGCGAGCCCGGCGACTCCCGCTCCGATGATCGTGATCCGGCTCATCGCGCGACTCCTTCGTGTGCGCTCAGGGGAAGTGTGGCGTGTTCGGCGCCGTTCATGCTCGCTCCAGAGTGGTGGTGATCAGTGCGCGGACGGCGATGGCCACCTTCTGCGCGTCGGGAACGCGGACACGCTCCCGGTAGAGCACCTCGACCGGGGTGCGGGCGACGCGATCAGTGAGCGCAGCGAACAGGCCGTGCGCGCTGCGGACCGCCGCCCGGGCGTCGCGGGGCAGGAGCGGGATGCTCTGGGCGGCGTCGTCGAGCTGCCCGCGGATGGTGCGTACCCACGCGTCGCGCTGCGCTCGTGTGAGGCGTCCGTCACCGGAGAGGTAGCCGCGGCGTAGGCGATCGGTGTCGTCGGCGAGATCCCGCAGAAAGTTGACGTTCTGGAACGCGGCGCCGAGTTGCTTGGCTCCGTGCAGCAGCGCGGCCTCGTCAGCGGATGAGACAGGGGTGTCTTGCAGGAAGATGCGCAGGCACATGAGCCCCACCACCTCGGCCGAGCCGTAGACGTAGCGGGCATGGGAGTCGGCGTCGTGCGTGCGCACCTGGGCCGGATGCGTACCGGCCGTGCCGAGGTCGTCCTGCATCGATGCGAAGAACGGCTCGGTGAGTTCGGTGCCGATTCCGCTCGCACGCGCGGTTCGCGCGAACGCGTGCAGCACGATGTTGCTGCTGTAGCCGCTGCGCATCGCACGATGGGTCTGCTCGGCGTATTCAGCGAGGGCGGCATGCTGGTCGGCCGGCGTGAGTCCTGCCTGCGCCGCGACTCCATCGACGATCTCATCGGCGATGCGCACCATGGCGTACACGTTCCGCACGTGCTGGCGATGCCGACGGCCGAGCAGACGCGAAGCCAGCCCGAAGGAGGTGGAGTAGCTGCGGATCACGCCGGATGCGGCGCTCTCGGCGGTCATCGTGAACCGCTCCAGCGCTGAGTTTTCAGCCGGAGGCGTGCGCGTCTGGCTCATGATTCCCGCCCTTCCAGGAGGTCCAGGACCGCCAGGAGCACCTGCTGCGCCGCGGGCGGGAGCAGACCGGCGCTGTCGACCCCGCTGATGAGGCTCCGGGCCGCGAAGGCGTGCTCATTGATGAGGTTGACCACGAACGTGCGAGCACCGCAGTCCTCCAGCAGCGCCCGGATCTGGACGGCATCCTTCTCGCCGAGATCGGGGCGCCCCAGTCGCGGCTCGATCCCGCGCCAGGCGCTGGTCATCCGCGCATAGGCGATGAGAGCCGTCCGCTTGCCCTCGCGCAGGTCCGAGTAGGGGTCTTTGCCGTGGCGGGCGGCGTCGCCGAACACGGACAGCAGGTCGTCCTGCAGCTGGAAGGCGAGGCCCAGGTGTCGCGCGATGAGGGCCAGATGCGTCTCTGTGGCAGGGGGGCGTCCGGCGAGAATCGCGGCCAGCCGGAGAGGCAGCTCGAACGTGTAGGTCGCGGTCTTGTCCGCCGACATCGCGAGAATCGTGGTGAGATCCGCCGGCACGACCTGATCGCTGAGGGCGACGTCCGTCAGCTCCCCGGCGACGGTCTCCGTCACGGTGTGATCGAGCAGGCTCAGCGCGCGCAGTCGCTGCCGGTGGGGGAGCTCCGCGCGGGCGAAGCTCTGGTGAACCCCCGACAGAAGCAGGTCGCCGAGCAGGATCGCGCCGCTCTGACCCCAGTGCAGCGCCTCGCGGGGTGACAGTTGCGGGCGCGGATGCCCGTCACGCAGCGAGGCGATGAGATTGGGGCGGCTGCGGCGCTGCACGTCAGCGTCGATCACGTCATCGTGCAGGAGGAACGAATAGTGCAGCGTCTCCACCGCCGCGGCGAGGTCGAGCACCGTCGTGGCGTCCGCGACCTCGGCCGTGTCATCGGTGAGGGCCTCATGCAAGGCGAGCAGGAGTCGCGGGCGCAGCAGCTTGCCGCCGAGGACGTGGCGTGCGGCCGTTCGCCAGAGCGCGCTGAACTCGGCGCCGTACCGCTGCGCGGCGGCGGTGCGCGCGGCGAACTGCTCGCTCAGACGGGACTCGATGCGTGCCCGCAGGTCCTCGTCGACGCTCAGGAGGGTCATGGCAGGAACCCGTTCGCTTGCACCAGGAGGGGGAGTTGCTCGCGCAGCCACGGGCTGAAGGCGAACGGGGCCGAACGGACGGCGTGTGCGGCGTCCTCGACGCTGATCCAGGCGTGCTCCGCCACCTCGGCGGGCTCGGGGCGAAGCGCCGCGTCGATACGTCCGACGTAGACGGGACAGATCTCGTTCTCGACGATCCCGCTCGCGTCCACGGCACGGTAGCGGTAGCCGGGGAGTACCACCCGCAGGGAAGCGACGCGCGTGCCGAGCTCTTGCGCTGCTCGCCGCTGGATGGCGTCCTCCGCAGCCTCGCCGGGTGCGGGGTGGCCGCAGAAGCTGTTCGTCCAGACCCCCGGCCACGTGCGCTTGGACAGGGCCCGGCGCGTCACGAGCAGGCGACCGTGGTCGTCGACCAGATAGCAGGAGAAGGCGAGGTGCAACGGAGTGTCGGTGGTGTGCACGTCGTCCTTGGGGGCCGAGCCGAGCTCGGCGCCGTCCTCGTCGAGCAGGGTCACGAGTTCCATCGAATCTCCATCCTGGCTGTCATTCAACAAAGCATATTGCTAGCCATGGAAGAAATAAAGACGGCGTGAAACATCTGGGGTGTAGCATGTGGGGATGGTCACTGAGCCGGGCGGGAGCCTGCATGAAATCGGGCGTCCCGCATCGGAACAGCTCCCCTCAGGCGCGACGAATGGGCCCGACGACGGCGGGATCTACGACATCGAGTCCAGCGATCCGCGTCAGACGCTGGTCGACCGGACGGGCGTGTCGGCGGAGGACACCCGCCAGATCACCGAGTTGATGAAGGCTCTGGGTGCCCTGCGTGAGGCAGAGCAGCACCTCTCCGCGGTGTCCCGGCGGTACATGAAGCTCAACGAGACGGACATGCGGGCGTTGCACTATCTGGTCGTGTGCTCCCACACGAATACACCGGCGACGCCGGGCGCCATCGCCCAGCACCTGCGGATCTCCTCCGCCTCCACCACGAAGCTGCTGGACCGACTGGAGCGCGGCGGCCACATCGTCCGGGCGCCCCACCCCACGGACCGGCGCGCACTCACCGTCTCGATCACCCCGGAGACGCATCGCGCGGCGATGGAGACCGTGGGACGGCAGCAGTCGAAGCGCTTCTATGCGGCCGCGCGGCTGACGCCTGCCGAACGGGAAGTGGTGATCCGCTTCCTGCGCGACATGACCGACGAGATCACCCTGCGCGACGAAGAGTGGGCGCAGGAGGGTGCGCACGCGGACTGAGCGAGATCAGCTCCGGGGCTGAACGCGGAACCGGACCAGCACCACCACGGTGTCATCGTCGACCGTGAAGTCCGGGTCGCCGATCGAATCGCGGTACTCGTCGCCGTGCCAGAAGGCCTCGTGCCGGCGGCGCCACTCGGCCACGCTCCGGTAGCCCTCTCCCTCGTCCATGGCGTGACGGAGCTCGACATCGCCCAGCCGCACCTCACGGACATCCGTGATCTCCTCGATGCACACGGTGCGTCCGTGTGAGTCGATCACTCGCGCCCGGTCGCCCACCCGCGGAAGGGGCTCGTCCTCGAGTTCGTATTCGAGCCGCAGCGAGGTCGTGGTCGTCTTCTCGCCGCGGAGGATCGATGCGACGAGCGCGTCGCGCAACGGGCCGGGGAACGCGTATTCGGATACCGGAAGGGCCTCAGTCACCTGTCGATCCTGTCATGATCCGATGCGTTCGCTGCCTGTCAAGTGGGTTCTCGTCGCACCCGTGGTGCTCCATCGTGTCGTCATGGAGCAGTTGACTCGTTGTCGCACGCTGGACGAGCTCGGAAAGCTCGTCAGCGAGTACCCGGGCGTGTACGTCCGTTACAGTGCCGGACCGCGTCATGACGCCGACGAACTGAGCATCGACGGCGAGAGCGGCCTGGAGCTGCCCGGGCTCTCGGTGAACCCGCTCACCCCGGAAGCCTGGTGGTCACGCCCGCTGGCTCATTGGCTCGCCCGCCAGCTCATGCAGTACCAGCATCTCGGCGAACGGGAGGGCGCGTTCGGCTGGGTGCTGACGGGACGCGAGGTCGGCCGGGGCCCGGACTGCGAGCCCCTGGTGGTGGACGTGGTGCCGTTGGCCCGCATCACGCAATCACTCGTGGCGGAGGCGGATGCCCTCTACAGCCGTGTGTTCGACCGTGGCGCGCTGCCGCATCACCGCGACCGTGAGGGCGACAGCCGAGCATAGCTTCTGCGCGGGGTCGCGGAAACCCCCAGACGAGGATCCGTGAGCGGTGCCTATCGTCGAAGTCCGAAGAACGACGAGAGGAATCATCATGACAACTCAGGTGTCGGCGTCGACCGTGGTGGACGTGCCCATCGACGAGGTGTACGACCAGTGGACCCAGTTCGAGGACTTTCCCCGGTTCATGTCCTCGGTGAAGCGGGTGGAGCAGATCGACGACGTCCGCACGCACTGGGACGTGGAAGTCGGCGGCGTGGAGCGCTCCTTCTACGCGACCATCACGCAGCAGGAACCCGACAGGCTCGTCCGGTGGGAGAGCGAAGGTGACAAGATGCACAGCGGCGAGGTCTCGTTCATGGCCACCGGCGAGGGCACGAAGGTGTCGTTGTCGATGGAGTGGGAGCCGGAAGGATTCGTGGAGTCCGCCGGCGCCCTGCTGAATCTGGACGACCGCGCCGCGGAGAAAGACCTCGAACGTTTCAAGGCGTTCATCGAGCAGCGCGGCCAGGCCACCGGCGCGTGGCGGGGAAGGGTCCAGGACCTCTGAGGACCATGATCACCGCTGTTCGGCGCGGCCCGTGCTCCCGTCGCGCCGGACAGCGGCCCCGGCTGCGATCCCGGGTCGCCGTCTGGCAAGCTGGACCAGCCCCGGAGGGCCGACGAAAGGGAGCACGATGACCGTACCCGCTGCATCCGTCCAAGCCGTGGACGTCTCGATCTCCGCGCAGGCCGATCAGCTCGTGGCGCTGTACAAGGACATCCACCAGCACCCCGAGCTGGGCTTCATGGAGGTGCGAACGGCCGCCATCGTCGCGGATGCGCTGCGCGAGCTCGGATTCGAGGTGACCACCGGCATCGGCCGGACCGGTGTGGCGGCGGTGATGCGCAACGGCGATGGCCCCACGGTGATGTATCGCGCCGACATGGACGCGAACGCGGTGGCAGAGGCCTCCGGCTTCGACTACGCCAGCACCGTGCGCATCGTGCGTGAGGACGGCACGGAGTCTTCGGTGGCGCATATGTGTGGTCACGACGCGCACGTGGTGTGGATGCTGGGTATGGCGCGGTTCCTGGCCGGGCATCGCGAGCTGTGGGCCGGTACCGCCGTGCTCATCGGCCAGCCCGCTGAGGAGCCCATCACCGGTGCGAAGGCCATGGTGGCCGACGGGCTCTACGACGTGATCCCGAAGCCTGATCACTTCATCGGCATCCACACCGCACCGCTTCCCGTGGGGACGGTGGTTTCGGCACCCGGGGTGCTGATGGCTGGCACCGATCAGATCGACGTCACCATCCACGGTGTGGGCGGGCACGGATCTATGCCGCAACTGACCAAGGACCCCGTGCTGATGGCGGCGCTGGCGATCACGCAGTACCAGTCGATCGTCTCGCGCACGATCACGCCGCAGGAGACGGCGGTGCTCACGGTGGGGTCGGTGCAGGCGGGGGCAGACAACAACGTCATCCCGGCATCCGCGCTCATCAAGGCCAACATCCGCTGGTTCGACGAGTCCGTCCGCGAGAAGCTGCTGCACGGGATCCGTGCCATCACCGACGCCATCGCCGCCGCGTATGAGGTCCCCGACGCGCTCCGGCCGCAGTACACGCTGAAGGGCGGATCGACACCTCTGGTGAACGACGCCGGGCTCGCCGGACGTCTCGCCGATACGTTCGCCTCCGTGCTGGGGGAGCACGCCGTGATCCGCGACTTCCCGCCGGTCACCGGTTCCGAGGACGTGCACCTGCTCGCGGGGCCGCATGAGGACATCGACTTCGCCTACCTCATCGTGGGTGTCGCCGACCCCGCGGCGTGCGCCGCGGCGCGCGCCCGCGGCGAGCTGTTCCCGTATTCGGCGCACAGCCCGGACTTCGTCGTGGACCTCGACGCGGTTCCCCTGGGCGCCCGCCTCGCGAGCTACGCCATGCTGGAGCTGCTGCAGCGGTGAGCATTCGTCGATGACGGGCGCCGTCCGGGGTATGTCTCATGCACATATACGCATAGGATCCTGGTGACTGCTCCGAAGCGATCCACCGAGGAGGACTCCGTGACCGATGACAGGCTTCACCGAGCCCCGCGCACCCGTGGGTCGAGGACGACGCCGTGATCGATGAGGCTCGACGGCAGGCCGCGCTCGACGCGATGGGGATCCTCGACACCGCACCGGACGAGCGCGTCGATCGGGTGACCAGGCTCGCCCAGGAGATGTTCGGGGTGCCGATGGTGAGCGTCTCGCTCCTGGACCGCGACCGGCAGTGGCGCAAGTCCCAGATCGGGCTGGACGGCCCGGAGGCCCCACGCGCGGACTCCTTCTGCGACTACACCGTGCGGGAGAACCGTGCAGTGGTGATCGAGGACGCAGCGGTGATGCCGGAGTTCGCCGGTAATCCGTTCGTCGTGGGCGACCCCCATCTGCGGTTCTACGCCGCCCACCCGCTGTACGCCCCGGGAGGGGAGCCGGTGGGAACACTCTGCATCGTGGATACCCAGCCCCATCCGTTCTCCGACGGTCAGGCGGCCCTGCTGAAGGATCTGGCGTTCTGGGTGCAGACCGAACTCGCCAAGGACCAGGAACTCGATCACGCCGAAGTGGTGCAGCGGGCGATGCGCCCCCGCGTGCTGCCCGAGTTTCCCGGTTTCACCATCGCCGCGGCGGGAACAGCCCGCGGGCAGCTCTCCGGCGACTTCTTCGACCTCTCGCTGCACGACTCTCGCCTGCGCCTCACCCTGGCCGATGCCATGGGAAAGGGAACCGGACCGGCGCTCGTGGCTGCGGGCCTGCGTGCCTCGCTGCGAACGGCACCCGGGCGCTCGCTCGCTGAGGCGATGGCGGAGGCTGACCGGCTCATCGAGGCGGACCACGGCGACACGGGCATGTTCGTGACCGCGGTGCACGCCGAGCTCTCGCCAGACGGGTGCCTCCAGCTGGTGGACGCCGGACACGGCCTGGCGTTCGTGGTGCGTGCAGACGGAACCTGGCAGCGTCTGCGCTCGCTGGGACTGCCGCTGGGTATGGGCAGCGGCGATGCGGCAGAGCGGGAACCGGAGAGGACGATCCTGGAACCGGGCGACTGCCTCATCTGCTGCAGCGATGGACTGCTGGATGTCATCGACGCGGAAGATCCGGTGGCCGAGGTGACGCGCATTCTTCGCGAACTCGGACCCGACGGTGCGGTTCGTGAAGCGGTGCGTCGCGCGCGAGATCCGCGCGCGACTGACGACATCACCGCGCTCGTGGTGCGGAGGAACCCATGACCGAGCCGTCGCCCACACCGCCTCGGCCACGTCCGAGCATCCGGTTCGCCATCATCCGCGTGCTGGCTGTCCTGTCCGTTATCCTGGGCACCAACTACATCGCGTGGCGATGGCTGGCATCGATCAACTGGGACGCCTGGTGGATAGCCGTCCCGCTCGTGCTGGCCGAGACCTACAGCCTCATCGACACGTTCTTCTTCTGCCTCACGATGTGGCGGGCGCGCGAGCGCCCCCTGCCGGTATCCGCTCCGCAAGGGACCGCGGATGTCTTCATCACCACCTACGACGAGCCCATCGACCTCGTCATGACCACGGCGCGCGCAGCGCAGCGCATCGCCTACCCCCATCAGACCTGGATCCTGGACGACGGCGCGCGCCCGGGGCTGCAGGAGGCGGCTGCCGCCACCGGCATCGGCTACATCACGCGCTCCGATGACTGGGTGGGAAAGCCCCGCCATGCGAAGGCCGGCAACCTCAACAGCGCCCTCTTCGAGACGGACGGCGAGTTCCTGCTGATCCTGGACGCCGATCAGGTTCCCGATCCGCTGATCCTGCACCGCACGCTCGGCTACTTCGCCGACGATCCGACGGTGGCGCTCGTGCAGACGCCGCAGTTCTTCACCAACGTGGACGAGGCCGATCCGCTCGGCGCCCAGGCGCCGCTGTTCTACGGGCCGATCCAGCAGGGCAAAGACGGCTGGAATGCGGCGTTCTTCTGCGGGTCGAACGCGGTGCTGCGCCGCGAGGCCCTGATGCAGCTCGGCATCATCGGCTACGTGCGGGAGATCACCGACTCGACCCGGCGGGCGCTGCGCACCGCCGAGCAGCTGATCGCGCGCGAGAGCACCGCCACTCAGGACGCCACACTGCGGGGCGAGCTCACCGAACTTCTGGGGCACATACGCGACGCGCGCCGGGAGATCGCCGCGGGCCACCCCATCGCGGATGCCACCTACCGGGTCCGCGAGGCCGTGGACAGCGCGTCCCGATCCGTCGTGGCGCGCGATCTCGCGGCGATCCAGGCGGATCTCGATGCCATCGCCGACCTTCCACTGCAGCGCGACTCGGAACTGGGCGTCCTGGTCGTGGACGACGAGGGTCTGGACCGGCTCGCCGCAGCCGATTTGTCGCCCCTCGGGGCGATCGAGGCGGTGTCGGCACTGCTGTCCGCGCTCAGTATCGACCGTGCCGACGAAGCGCAACCCGTTCAGCCCATCGCCACGATCTCCGTGACGGAGGACATGGCAACCGCCATGCAGCTGCATTCGCTCGGATGGAGCAGCGTGTATCACCATGAGCTCCTCGCCCGCGGCCTCGCCCCCGAAGACCTGCGTACGATGCTCACGCAACGTCTGCGGTGGGCGCAGGGCACCCTGCAGGTGATGCTGCGAGACAATCCGCTGATCAAGCGCGGGCTCTCGTTCGGCCAGCGCATCATGTACTTCGCGACCATGTGGAGCTACCTCTCCGGCTTCGCCGCGGTCATCTACCTGATCGCGCCGGTGCTCTATCTGCTCATGGGAGTGATGCCCGTGTCCGCGTGGAGCGTCGACTTCTTCGCGCGCTTCCTGCCGTACTTCGTGGTCAATCAGCTCCTGTTCCTCGTGGTGGGCCGCGGCATGCGCACCTGGCGCGGCCAGCAGTACTCACTGGCGCTGTTCCCGGTCTGGATCCAGGCCTGCTGGAGCGCCGCGATGAACGTGTGGTTCTCCCGTCCGCTCACGTTCGCCGTCACGAAGAAGGACGGACGCGACGAGCGGGGCGTCCCGTGGGGGCGGATCTGGCCGCAGCTGACCGCGATCGTCGTGCTGGTGATCGCTGCGGTCATCGGTCTCGCTCGACTTGCCGTGGGAAGTGCCGATGGCACCGGTACCCTCGTGAACACCGCCTGGGTGCTGTACGACCTCGTCGTGCTCAGCGTGATTATCCAGGCGGCGCGGTATCGCGGACCGCAAGCCACTGTGGCGGCGGTCTCCGATGCCACCCACATCCCCGATCCGGAAGGACGCCCATGAATCTCACGAGCACGACTGAGGGCGGCATCGCGGTGATCCGCATCGAGGGCCGCTTCACGGCGTCCGGGGCGCCGCTGCTGCGAAACGCCGTCACGGATGCGATCCAGGCGGAATCCCCGCGGATCGTGGTGGATCTGTCCGACGCCACCTTCATCGACTCCTCGGGGCTCGGGGCCCTCATCGGCGGTCTGAAGAGCGCACGCGTGGCCGGAGGCGATCTGCGTATCGCCGGTGCCCCCGACGCCGTGCTGACCGTGCTGCGCCTCACCAACCTCGACCGGGTGCTGCTGAATCACCCGTCAGTGGAAGCCGCCTTCGTTGGATCGTGAGGGGGCGTCACCTCACACGCTGCACCGTTCCGGTGAGGCCGCTGCCGCGTTCCTCGATCGTCTGCTCGATGACCTGGACGCCTTCCTGATGGACTCCGCCGCCGTCGCAGACGAGGACCGCGCCCTGTTCCTGCTTGCGGTGAGCGAGGTGGTCAGCAACGTCATCGCCCACGGCGGGCCGGGTGTCCGGGTGACAGCGGCCGTCGAGATCCTGCCGCGGGAAGTGCGTGCACGTATCGATGACACGGCCCCTCCCGCCCTCATCGACTGGGACCGTGTGGCGCTACCGTCGGAGCAAGCCGAGTCGGGCCGTGGCCTCGCGATCGCCCTTGCGGTGCTGGACGAACTGCGCCACGAGTCGGCCGGGACCGGAAACGTCTGGCTGCTGCGCCGCTCCTTCGCCGCCTGACGCGCTCGCGGGCGCACGCACGGGTGCGGAGTCAGCGGACGAGGGGCCCACTCTCGGATCCGGCATAGACCAGTTCCATCACATCCAGCGGACGGTGCTTCTGCTCGGTCGCATGCACCATCGTGAGCTGCAGGCCGTCGTGGGCGGGGAAGACCGAGGCGGTGAAGCGCTGACGGGGTGACGTGGCCTGCAGGCCGGCGATGATCTCGGTGGAGATGCGTCGGGCTTCGGCGTCATCCTCGGCGTCTGCACTCGTGACGCGCAGGGTGTAGTCGATTCCGCGCGCCCGCGCATACTGGAGAGTGGGCACGAGCTCCGGGCCGAGATGGACGAGGTCTGGGCCGATCTGGGACAGCTGGCGAAGGTAACGTTCCTCCACGATGCACGCCTGGCGGGAGGACGGCTCATCGGCGGCGACATCGCCGTTCGCGATGGCCGACAGCAGGTGGACCGCGTTGTCGAGGCCGGCATCCACCCAGCGCCGGTGGATGCGCTGAGCACCGGCCGCGAGTTCGGTGGCCATGCGGGCCTGGAAGAGAGCATCACGTGCCGAGGCGGCCTGGCGGTTGAGCCGGAGGATCTGCGCCTGGATGGCGCTCCACATCGCGCTCACGGCGAGGGCGATGACGCCGGCGGTGAGCGCGACCAGTGCCGCATCGGCGGACACGGTCGCCACCGTCGTCACGGTGAGGGCCACGCAGAGCGTCCAGATCCCGCCCGCCACCGCCACGTATCGTGCGGCGACGCCATGGGAGAGAAGCAGGACGTACGGGGCCGTCGCCGCGATCGCGTTCCACTGGGTCCAGCCCTGCATGCCGAAATCGTTGGCGGCACCGGCGAGCAGATACACCGCGCACGTGCAGAGGGTGAGCCAGAAGGTGATCGTGCGGGGGGACGATCCCGGCGGAGTGCGCCAGAAGATCATCAGCGCGAGCACCATGAAGCCGATCATCGGGAACAAGGCGAGATGGAGGTTCGTGCCGCCCGCGCCCAGCAGCACTGTGCTGCCGATGGTGGCACCGGTCGCCCAGAATGCGCCGGCGCGACGGATCAGCGTGGTGGCGGCACCCTGCGTTGCGACGCTGCGCTGCGTCGAGCCGAGGCTGGCGGAGCCCCCGGCGAGACCCGTGCTGCTCGCCCGGTCACGGAGAGGGATCGTGAGACGCACGGTCGTTCCCGCGCCCACGGTGCTCGTGACGCTCGCGGCGAACCCGTACGCACGCGCGCGCTCGTGAATGGAGGAGAGGAAGCCGGTCGTCTTGCATGCGTGCGTCGCCGGAGTCGCACCGTGAGCGGACGTACCGCGAAGCACGTCGGCCACGTCGAAGCCCCGTCCCGCGTCCTGCAGCTCGATGCGGAGGCGGGAGCCGGCGACGGACGCGGTGATGTCGACCTCATCCGCGCCGGAGTGCTTCATCGCGTTCGTCTGTGCCTCCCGAACACATCCGATGACCGCGCGGATCACGTCTGAGCTCAGGTGCTGTGCGGCAGCGCGAAGCTCGTCGTCCTCCACGCCGTGACGCGTGACACGCAGACCGGGCTGGCAGAACACGTCGAGGATGTCATCGTCCGGCAGGGTGTGCTGCTCACCGCGCAGCCGGCGCAGCAGCGCGACGTCCCGGGAGCATTGCGTTCGCACCTGGGCCATGTCGCTGACCCCGGAGTTGCCGTTCGCGATCGCGCCGAGAGTGTTGATCGCGGTGTCGTGGAGGACGCGGATCTGTTCGCTCATTTGCGTGATGGCCTGGCGCTGCAGTGCAGCCTCCTCCCGCGCCATCTCGCTGCGGGCGATGGCGCGGTCGGTGCTGTTGACGTATCGCAGGAGGGAGGCGAGAGCGAGACGGGTGACCGTGACGATGAGCACCTGGATGAGAACGAGGGAGGTGGTGAAGCGCGGGTCGGCACCGTGCGGGGAGGATGAGGTCACCACGGCGCACACGAGGGTCGCGGCGAACATGAGGGGAACGGCTCCGCCGCCGAGGACGAGGGCACCCATCATGAAGCTCGCGAAGTTCATCTGCCACGTAGCCGCAGACGCCAGCACGGCGAGCTCGGGCGAATGCGTGAGGATCACCGCCCCGAGGCCGAATGCGGCGAGGGCGATCGGGGCCGGGGGCAGCTGCATCAGGAGGGCGAGGACCATCACGGCGCCGAGGACGACCTCGGCGGCCGCGAACGCATATCCGTCGGTGCCCAGACGCACAATCACCAGCGGGGCGACCGCGAAGGCCAGCGCGGCACAGCCGATGAGCGTGACACGGGACAGCGCGCGCATGAACGCTCCTGCCGCCCAGATGTCCGGGTCGGTGTCGATGGCCTCGGAGCGCTCTACATGCAGACGGGTGAAGAGCACGCGCAGCATCCGGATCACAACGCTCATGAGTCCGTTCTTACTGCACGATGCCCTCCGCTGTCACTCGGGCGGGAGATGACTCCGCGGATTCGTGTGCACGGGAGCCGTGACCTCCGCGGGCACCGATGCGATCCGCCGGACCGCGCCGGTTCCGGCGAGCGAGCGCGGATCGACGGGCGTCCGGAGGACCTGGGGCCGTATTCGCCATAGACTCACGAGCGTGACGGACCCCCCGGCTGACACGGCGCTCGCGCGCGCGACGACTCGTCTCGTCGACGCGACGATGCAGCGTGCCGTTCTGGGGGGCGTGGGGGTCTGGCACGGGTTCGTCATCCTCGCCGCCCTCGCAACGGTGACCGCCGATGGCGCAGCTCTTTCGCGCGCGGTCGCCGTGCACGTGGCCCTGCTGGTCGCCTGTCTCGTGTGCGCTCTTCTTCGCCTGCCCGCGCTGCCGTGTCTGATCGCGACCTTCGCCGGCATCGCGATCGATCTGGCCACCGTGCCGGACTGGCGGTTGCCGCTGGCGTTCGCTGCGGTCTGGACGGCGGGCATCACCTGTGCGACCCCCACCCTGATCCTCCGGCCGCGTCGGGCGCTGCTCGTCGGCGGCGGTGCGCTCATCGGTCATCTCGCCCTCCAGATCATGCTGCACCCGGACTGGCCGGTGCATTCGCGCCTGATGGTGGTCGTGCTCGGCGCGATCCTCTTCGTCGGCGCGCGTGCCATGAGGAGCACCATCGACGAGGCGGCCCACCACGCCGACGAGCAGGCGGAACTGGCGCGCCGCAGCGCACGCAACGAGCGGATCGCACGCGACACCGGTCGTGAGATGGCGGAGGACGCGCGAGTTCTCCACGACACGATCATCAACACGCTGAGTCTGATCTGCCGTGGCTCCCGGTCAGACCTGGACGTCGCGGCAGCGCGCCGTCGCGCCGCGCACGATGCCGCGGTGATCCGCCGTCTCACACAGGAGGGCACATCGCCCGAGCGGGCTGAGGGCGCGCCGGGAAGGGGCGGGAGCTGGCTCGCCGAAGAGGAAGGCGGTCTCTCGCACCTGGTCACCGCCGTCGCGCACCAGCCCGGGATCCCGGTCGAGTACGCGGGTCCATCCGAGCACGATCTCGAGCGGTTCGAGTCACTGCTTCCGGTCGACGCATCGCGCGCCATCGTCCGGGCGGTCTTCGAGCTCATCACCAATGCGGCGAAGCACTCGGGGGCACGCGCTGTCCGGCTGCGGCTGGAACTGCAGACGGCGGGCGTGGTGGTCTCGGTGAGCGACGACGGAGTGGGGTTTCGTGTCCAGCCCGTGCCGGGCCGCGGCCTGGCGGAGTCCGTGTTCCGACGGTGCGCTGACGTCAACGTGTCGGTATCGCTCGAAAGCGCCCCCGGCCAGGGCACGACGGCCACCCTCACCTATGCGATCGATGCCGTGGCACGGGATCTTCCCGCGCAGCCGGGCGCGGACGCCGACCTGGATGCACGTGTGATCGCGGCAGCCGGGTGCTGGATCTGGGCCGGCATCATCCTGGGTGCTGATCTCCTGCTCTCGGCCTTCCGGCCGCCCGCCGTTGCCGCCAGCAGTATCGCGGTCTCGCTGTCCCTGGCCGTCCTGACCGTCTTCGCCCGGCGTTTCGCGCGCCGTCGCCGAGCGGCTCCGCTGTGGATGACGGTGCTGCTGGTCGCCTCCGTGCCGGTCGGGTACCTGGTGCCTTTCGTCGTCATCACCGACGCGGGGGAGCCGCTGCTGTTCTTCCCCGCCCTGGTGGGGACCGTTCCGCTGGTGCTGCTGATGATGACGTATCGCTCCCGGGTGCCGCTCATCGTCGCCCTGGTGAGCCTGGCGGCGAGCGTCGCGGCGGCCTGTCTGGGCACCGTCACGGGAACGGCGTCTTCGCTTCTGATCGCTATCGTCGCAGCCGCTCCCCAGGTGGGGCTGTTCGCCGGGTGGGGCGTATTCGTTCCCGTGCTGGATCGTGCCGTCGGCGCGTATCGGGCGCAACTGCGAGCGGCCTCCGAAGCCGAGACCGGAGCCCTCGCGCAGAACGCTCTGACCGTCGCGAGGGAGAGGTGGATCCGCGTGGGAACGCGGACTTCCGTCGCCCTGCTGGAGGAGATCGCGGTGGGTGAGGCGGATCCGCGAGAGCCCGCCGTGCAGCAGCGATGCGCCGACGAGGAGCGGTATCTGCGACAACTGCTGCTCATCGACGCGGATGTGCTGCACCTCAGTCCGTGGCTCGCGATCGCCCTTGTCAAGGCCCGTTCACGCGCGGTGCCGCTGGAGGTGCGTGGCGGTACGGTCGACAGTTCCGATCCTGCGACGGCCCGGATGGCGGGGGAGGTGCTGCTGACCGTACTGGATTTCTGCGACGCGTCGGATCGTGTGATCGTCAGCCTGTTCACCGAGGCCGACAGTCCGGTGTGCCTGATCCTGGGACCGGAGGGACTCGCACCGGTGCTGGAAGGAGTCATCTCGGCCAACGGGCCCGCGGTGGAGTGCGTGTCCGGAGCCTCGCACACCTTGATCTCGGTGCGTCCGCCCGTCGCTGTCGCGGCCGCGGACGCCGCGCTCGTCTCGTCGTAGCGCCGCACTCGTGTGGCCGACTCTCCACGCCCGCTCAGACAATCCGCGTCACCGGGACCAAAATGAGGATCCGATGCGTTGAGATGATGGAACCTGCGAAAGCGCAGGAGCGAGGAGAGAATCATGGTCCAAGGAATCGCTGACGACGGCCGCATCACCATGCGCGAAGGCGCGGACACAGCAGTGCTTGCGGGCGGGTGCTTCTGGGGGATGGAGGATCTCATCCGCAAGCAGCCCGGCGTGCTGGATACGCGTGTGGGCTACACCGGCGGCAGCAACGACCACGCGACATACCGCAACCACCCCGGGCACGCCGAGGCGGTCGAGATCGTCTACGACCCCACGAAGACGACGTATCGGGACCTGCTGGCGTTCTTCTTCCAGATCCACGACCCGTCGACGCTGGACCGTCAGGGCAATGACGTCGGATCCAGCTATCGCTCGGCGATCTTCCCGCTGAACTCGGATCAGGAGCGGATCGCCCGCGAGACCATCGCCGATGTCGATGCGTCCGGCCTCTGGCCGGGCAAGGCCGTCACCACGATCGAGCCTGCGGGTCCGTTCTGGGAGGCCGAGCCGGAGCACCAGGACTATCTGGAGCGCATCCCGAACGGCTACACCTGCCACTTCGCCCGTCCGGGCTGGGTGCTGCCGCGTCGCGCTGAGGTCTGATCTGCCGTGGTTCGGGCATGGTGTGAAGATTCGCACCGTGCCCGGACCCGCGTCGGCACCATGGAAAGGATGCCGCGATGACGGGTTGGGTCTGGGTGCGAACTGCTCCTGAGCGCAGGCTTGTGTCGGATGGCATCGGGGATCCTGTTCGTTCAGAGCCCATCGCGCCGCTCAGCGAACTGGAGACGCGTCTCCTCGCGGCGGCACCGGGCGATGTCGTCGCCGCGGTCGACGCGCCACCCTGGATCGTGGTCGACGACGAGCTTGCGGGTGTGTCCGTGTCCTGGCCGGGGCGGCTGCTCGACGTGGAGGCTCTGCCCGCCCTCGCGCCGAGGGACCGAGAGCGTGAGGCTGAGACGAACGCCCAGCATCGCGGGCGATACCGGCGCGTGACACGGGTGCGTGTGCTGCGCGAGGCATCGCCCAGGGCGCTCTTCGGTGCGCGCGGCGACCGGGTGATCGATGTCATCGAACGAGCCGCGACTCTGACGCCGGCAGAGGCGTCGGTGCTCGCCGATCACCTGCCGCCGGCGGTCGAGGACGCATGTGCGCGGGTATGGCGACGCTGGTCTGGCGCCGAGCGCCGTGTCGGCAGTGCCGTGTTGCTCGACCCGAACATTCGCGGCGGGTCCCCGATCAATCGGGGTCTGCTCGTGATCAACGATGTCGTCAATCATGCTGCGGCAGGACATGCAGCGGCACGATACGTCTGGGACGATGAAGATCCGGACGACGACGATACGTGGCTGGAGCTCGACGCACCGTGGCGGCACGCGAGCACGGCCCTGCGCTGCGCGGCGCTCGCGCTCGGCGCAGCGGATGTGAGCGACGACGAGGGCGATGTCCTTCTCGCATCCTGGCGTGCCCTGACCAGACCACCCGCAGTGCCGTGACTCGTGGCGTATGGTGGACGCAAGCGCTCGGCCGTCACACTGACGTGGCCTGCTGTTCCGGTGCAGACCGAGCTCCACGCGAAGACCCGCTCGTCCGGGAGCGGTGATGCCCCGTGCTTGGCGCGCCTGGCATCTTCGACCCGAATGTGAGAGAGGCCCCATGCCACGTCCGAACCGTGTGGTGACGCTGCAGTCCGTCGCCGAACATGCGGGCGTCTCCCTGAAGACCGCGTCCAACGCCGTCAACGGCACGGGGCGCATGGGGGACGACACCCGCACGAAGGTGCTGGCCGCCGTCGAGGAGCTCGGCTACAAGGTCAACGTCGCCGCACGCAACCTGACCCGCGGTCGCACCGACGCCATCGCTCTCGCCGTCCCCACCCTGAAGGCGCCCTACCTCGCAGAACTCGCTGAGAACGTGGTCGAGGCGGCACGCGCACGCGGGCTGACCGCGTACGTCACGACGTTCGGTGAGGGCTTCGGCCCGATGACGTCGCGCGCTTATCTGGAGCAGTTCAACGTGCACTTCGCCGACGGTCTGCTGCTTTCCATGGCCGAGCATGAGCAACTGACACCGGCCGACCTCGACGTCGATTACCCGCTCGTGTGCCTGGGATCGCGGGACACCTTCGGCTTCGCCGACCACGTCACGACCGACGACATCGCCGATGCACGCACGGCCACCGAGTACCTGCTGTCGCGCGGGTGCACATCGATCGCCGTCGTCGGCGCGCACCACGCGTATGACCCGGTCGCGATCAGCACCGCCACGGAGGGCAACGCCGAGCAGCGCCTCCGGGGCATCTCCGAGGCGCTCGCCTCGGTGGGTCGCCGGCTCGATGGCCGACTGGTCGGCGTGAGCGGCTACGTCTGGTCGATCAGCGCCGGGTTTCGTGCGGCGACGGACGTCATCGACTCGGGAATCCCCTTCGACGGGCTCATCTGCCTGAGCGACACCATCGCCATCGGAGCGGTGTTCGCCCTCCGTGAGCGCGGCATTCGCATTCCGGAGGACGTCCAGGTGATGGGGTTCGACAACATCGCCGAGTCCGCCTACCTGGTGCCGCCCTTGACCACGATGAGCTCCCAGCTCGAGTGGATCGCACCCACCGCGATCGACCTGCTGCGCGCGCGTATCGATGGCAACAGAGCGGACCCCGCACTGCATCTTGCGCTGTCCGACATCGTGGTCCGCTCGACGACCCGATAGGACTCCCTGTCACGGATTTCACGCTCCAGACTCGCGTGTGATCGGGGATTCATAGCCCGACAGAAATTTGCTGGTGCGAACCTGCGAATCGTGCGCTATCGTTCCTGGTACAGCGCTGTACCAGAGACTGCAATGAAGGAGAGACTGGCCAGAAACGCACCGATACGTCGCGCCCGGAACGCACGACGACGGTAGGCACTTCCCCCACGGAAACACCGACGACGGACACGATCACCCGTCAGGCACATCCCTCGCAACACTCGCAGTCCTCACCGGAGAACGAGCTCCGGTGATCCCGCGTCGGCCCACCACCGCGCGGGAGGTACGACACCGCGGATCGTGCTTCAGGCACCGTTCGCATCACAGCACCGGAAGGAAACTCATGCGCTCCATTTCGAAGCGGACGATCGCCACGCTCGCGGTCCTCCTGCCCCTGTCCCTCGCCCTCGGTGCCTGCTCCGGCGGCGGCGACAACACGGGAGATGCCGGCTCCGGCGGTGGCGACGACAACACGCTGACCGTCTGGACCTGGGACCCCAACTTCAACATCTACGCGATGGAGGAGGCCGAGAAGATCTACCAGAAGGATCACCCGGACTTCACCCTCGACATCGTCGAGACCCCCTGGGACGACCTGCAGACCAAACTCACCACGCTCGCCCAGTCGGGCCAGACGGGGGAGCTGCCCGACATCTTCCTGATGCAGAACAACGCCTTCCAGAAGAACGGCATCAACTACCCGGAGCTGTTCAGCCCGATCTCCACCGACGCGGTCGACTTCTCGGAGTTCCCGTCCGCCGTGACCGCGTACTCCACGATCGACGGCACCAACTACGGCGTTCCCTTCGACGCCGGAACGGCCGTCACCGCCCTCCGCACGGACGTGCTGGAGGAGGCGGGATACAAGCTCTCCGACTTCACCGACATCACCTGGGATGACTTCATCACCAAGGGCAAGGACGTGCTGGCGAAGACCGGCAAGCCGCTGCTGTCCGGTCAGGCCGGCTCCTCCGACCTGATCATGATGATGCTCCAGAGCGCCGGAGCCAGCCTGTTCGATGACAAGGGCAAGCCCACCATCACGGACAACGCCACCCTCGAGGCCGCGATCACGGTGTACACCCAGCTCGTGAAGGACGGCATCCTCGTCGAGGTCAACTCGTGGGACGAGTACATCGGAACGCTGGTGAACGGCACGGTCGCCGCCTCCGTCAACGGCGTCTGGATCGTCGGGTCGATCCAGACGGCGGAAGACCAGTCGGGCAAGTGGGGAATCACCAACCTGCCGAAGCTGGACGGCGTGTCCGGTGCGACCAACTACTCCGCGAATGGCGGCTCGTCCTGGGCGATCAGCTCGAACGCCAACGTGGATCTCGCCACCGACTTCCTCGCGGCGACGTTCGCGGGGTCGACCGAACTGTACGACACCATCCTCCCGAAGGCGGGCGCGGTGGCGAACTGGATCCCCGCGGGCGACTCGAAGGTCTACAACGAGCCGTCGGAGTTCTTCGGCGGGCAGACCATCTTCGCCGACGTCGTCACGTTCGGCGCCGACGTCCCGTCCAACAACACGGGCGCGTACTACTACGAGGGCCGCGACGCGGTGAGCGCTGCGCTGACGCAGGTCATCGGTGGTGCCGACACGGCTTCGGCACTGGCCGAGGCGCAGGCCAACGTCGAGTTCGCGATGCAGTGATCACCGGCCGGTCGGCGCTCACTCCGCGCGAGCGGGCGCCGACCGGCCCGATCGGCAGAGCCGATCCCGAACAGCGTGCGCAGCACCGTGGCCTGGCCGATGCCGGAACCTCCGCCGGTGAGCAGCGCACTCCGCATCCACGCACTGAAAGCGAGAACGACGTGACCCTTTCCGTCACCCGCTCCGGCCGGAGCCGGAAGGAGCAACCGCTCAGCGCCTCCGTCACCGGCCCCCGGCCGTGGCTCACCGGTGAGCGCCGCCGCAGCCTCACCGGGTGGGGGTTCCTCCTGCCCGCCGCCCTGCTGATCCTCGTGTTCAGCTTCATCCCGATGATCCAGGCCCTCTTCCTGTCGCTGCAGACCGGACGCGGGGCCGGGCTGAAGTTCGCCGACCCGCTCTGGACCAACTACGCGCGTCTCATGCAGGACGAGACTTTCAAGCTCACCCTGCAGAACACGTTCATCTACCTGATCATCCAGGTGCCGGTGATGCTGATCCTCGCCCTGGTGCTGGCGAATCTGCTGAACGACCGGAACCTGCGGTTCAAGGGAATCTGGCGAACGGCCATCTTCCTTCCCTGTGCCGTGTCACTGGTGGCGTACTCCCTGGTGTTCCGCACGCTGTTCGCAGCCGACGGGTTCGTCAACGACATGCTGAGCGGTCTCGGGATCATCGATGCGCCGGTCAACTGGCTGGGCGATCCGGGCACCGCGCGATTCGTGATCATCCTCGGTCTGCTCTGGCGCTGGACCGGATACAACATGGTGTTCTTCCTCGCGGCGCTCCAGAACATCGACTACTCCAGCATCGAGGCTGCGAAGGTCGACGGCGCCAATGCCTGGCAGACGTTCTGGCGCGTGACCGTGCCGCAGCTGAAGCCCATGATCCTGCTCACGGCGATCATGTCGACCAACGGCACCCTCCAGATGTTCGACGAATCCTGGGCTCTCACCCGTGGCGGGCCGGGCTACATGACGATGTCGATGTCCCACTACCTCTACGAGGTGTCGTTCCTGAAGAACCCGAACTTCGGCTACGCGGCGGCGATCTCGTACGTGATCCTGATTCTCGTCGCCGTGCTCGCCTTCATCCAGCTGAAAGTGGGGGACAAGCGTGATTAAGCTGCTGCGCCAGGGACCGAAGTACCTGTTCCTCGGCATCTTCGCGATCTTCTCGATCTTCCCGCTCTATTTCATGCTCGTCTCCGCCACCAACTCCAGCAAGGACGTGCTGGATTCGCGCCTGCTCCCGGGCGGCGAGCTGTTCGCGAACTTCGCCAAGCTCACCGGAGCCCAGAATCTGTGGGGCGCGATGTGGGCGTCCTTCATCGTGGCCGTCGGCATCACGGTGCTGGCGCTGATCATCTGCTCCATCGCCGGATACGGCTTCGAGGTCTTCCACTCGACGGGCAAGGACCGGCTGATGGCGGTGCTGCTGCTGGCCATGATGATCCCGTTCGCGGCGACGATGGTGCCCTTGTTCCAGCTGTTCTCCCGCGTGGGACTGGTCAACTCGCTGGTGGCCGTGATCATCCCGGCGATCTCCACTCCGTTCCTCATCTTGCTGTTCCGGCAGGCGTCGCGCGGTTTTCCGCACGAGATCATCGAGGCTGCCCGGATCGACGGACTGAGCGAGCTCAGTATCTTCGCGCGCATCTACGTGCCCACGATGCGCTCCACCTACGCCGCTGCGGCGGTCATCACCTTCATGACCGCGTGGAACAACTTCCTCTGGCCCAAGGTGATCCTCGTCAACAACGCGTTCCAGACCATGCCGATGCTCATCTCCAATCTCAGTGCGGGCTACGTCACCGACTATGGCGTGCTCATGCTGGCCGTGCTGCTAGCCTCGCTGCCGACCATGGTCATCTTCCTGATCCTGCAGCGTGCCTTTGCACAGGGCATCACCGGGGCCATCAAATGACGCCGGCGTCGTACCTCCTGATTCCTGCCGCGCGACTCGCGCAGAAAGCCACGGGTGACCAGTGACCTTCGACCTCTCCCGCATCGCCGATCCTTCCTTCTTCGCGGACGGGCGCCTGCCTGCCTGGTCCGATCACCGCTGGTTCGCCAGCGAGGACGAACTGCGTGCCGGCACGAGCTCCTACGAGCAGAATCTCAACGGGCTCTGGAAATTCCACTACGCCCGAAACCCGGAGCAGGCCATCGCCGGATTCCAGCAGCCGGAGTTCGATGTGGCGGACTGGGACGATATCCCCGTCCCCGCGCACATCCAGTTGCACGGGTACGGCCGGCCCCAGTACGCGAACGTGCAGTACCCGTGGGACGGTCACGAGCAGATCGTGCCCGGGGAGATCCCGACACGCTTCAATCCGGTCGGATCGTACGTGACCGACTTCGTGCTCGAGCGCCCCTCGCGACCCGGCGAGCGCGTGGTGATCACGTTCCACGGTGCCGAGAGCGCCATCGCGCTGTGGCTGAACGGCACCTATGTCGGTTACGCGGAGGACAGCTTCACGCCCTCCTCGTTCGACATCACGGACGCCCTTGTCGACGGACCCAACCGGCTCGCCGCGCAGGTGTTCACCTGGAGCGGGGGATCGTGGCTGGAGGACCAGGACTTCTACCGTTTCTCCGGCATCTTCCGTGATGTGGTGCTCACCCACCGCCCGGTCGCGCACGTCGCCGATCTCCACGTGCGCACCGTCATCGACGGGGCCTCCGCGGAGGTCGTCGTCGCAGCCGAGATCGAGGGCGAGGGCGAACTCTCCGCGCAACTGGACGGCGTCGGCACCCTCGTACGCGGGGAGGACGGCACGCTGCGGGTGCGGATCGAGAACGCGCGGCTGTGGAGCCCGGAGGACCCGTACCTCTACGACCTGGTTCTGCATCTGCACACGGGCACCGGCGAGGTGGCCGAGGTGATCCGTCAGCGCGTGGGCGTGCGCCGCTTCGAGATCGAGGGGGGCGTGCTTCGTCTCAACGGCGAACGCGTGGTCTTCTTCGGCGTGAACCGTCATGAGTTCGGGCTGCAGGGAAGGGTGATGACGCGAGAGCAGACCGCCGCGGATCTGCGACTGCTGAAGAGCATCGGCGTCAACGCGATCCGGACCAGTCACTACCCCAACAACTCGTTCTTCTACGACCTCGCCGACGAGTTCGGATTCCTCGTGATCGATGAGATGAACCTGGAGACGCACGGCATCTGGGACGCGGTGCGGGCGGGTGATCTTCCCGTGTCGGACGCGCTGCCGGGTGACCGGGCCGAGTGGCGGGACGCGCTGCTCGATCGTGCGACCAGCCTGCTGCGCCGTGACCGCAACCACCCCTGCGTGGTGATCTGGTCGTGCGGCAACGAGTCCTTCGGTGGCACGCTCATCCGCGACGTCGCCGACTACTTCCGCAGCGCGGACGACCGGCCGGTGCACTACGAGGGCGTCGACTGGGATCCGCGCTACCCCGAGACCACCGACATCGTGAGCCGGATGTACACGCCGGCCGCCCAGATCGAGGAGTTCCTGGCGACGAACCGGGAAAAGCCCTTCATCCTCTGCGAGTACGCGCATGCGATGGGCAATTCCTTCGGCGCCGTGGATCGCTACCTCGATCTGGCGTACCGCGACGAGCTGTTCCAGGGCGGCTTCATCTGGGACTTCTCCGACCAGGCGATCGAGCTCACCGACCGCTACGGCAACACCTACTTCGGTTACGGCGGCGACAACGGGGAGGCGCCGCACGACTCGGACTTCAGCGGAAACGGCATCCTGTTCGCCGATCACACACCGAAGCCCTTCGTGCAGGAGGTGTCGTATCTCTATCAGCCGCTGAAACTGACTGTCGAGCGCGACGGTGTCAGCATCGAGAACCGCAACCTGTTCACCTCGACGGCGGCGTACTCGGCAGTGGCCACGCTGCGCACGGAGGGGCGGACGCTGCTGACGGCGACGATCGAGTCGGACATCGCGGCCGGTGAGCGCGGATTCGTGCCGTTCGACTTCGAAGTGCCGCGCCTGCCGGGCGAGTACACCATCGACGTCGAGTTCTTCCACCGCAGCGCCACGGCGTGGGCGGAGGCGGGTGCCCGGGTGGCGCGCGGGCAGGGGGTGGTGATCGTCGACGGCGCGCCGCCGGCACCGACTTCCGGTGTCCGTCCCGAGCTCATCCACGGCATCCACAACATCGGCGTGCGCGGTGAGCACTTCGAGGCGCTGTTCTCCCAGCTGTACGGCGGTCTCGTCTCGTATCGCTATGGCAGCACCCGGGACGGCGGGCGGGAGTTGCTCGCCGCGATGCCGAAACCCAGCTTCTGGCACGCGCCCACCTCGAACGAACGTGGCTGGGGCGCGCCTTTCGAGGACGGTCAGTGGCTCCTGGCCAGCCGGTACGCCCGCGCCGCGGGCCGCCCGCTGCACACGGCGCGCGTGACGACCGACGACGAGTCGGTCACCGTGTCGTACACCTACGATCTGCCGACGCGACCGGCCTCATCCTGCGATGTCGACTATCGCGTCACGGGCGACGGCCGCATCGAGGTGACGCTGTCGATGACGGTGGCGGAGGAGCTGCCGGACCTGCCCGAATTCGGGATGATGCTGCTCATCTCACCGGAGCACGACCACCTCCGGTGGTACGGCGATGGCCCGGAGGAGAGCGCCGTGGATCGTCGGCTCGGTGCGCGCCGCGACGTGTTCGACGCGGATGTCGCCACCCAGCTCACGCCCTACCTGCGTCCGCAGGAAGCGGGAAGCCACACCGGTGTCCGATGGGCTGAGGTGACGGATCGGCGAGGCTGGGGTGTTCGCGTGGACAGTGAAGACGGCATGGAATTCTCGGCGCTGCCCTGGACGCCGTTCGAGATCGAGAACGCCGATCACCACCACGAGCTGCCACCCACCCGCCACACCGTGCTGCGCCCGGCGCTGATGCGGCGTGGCGTCGCCGGCGACGACTCCTGGGGCGCCCGCACGCATCCGGAATTCATGATCCCCACCGATTCTCCGCTCCGGTTCCGCTTCGCCTTCACCGGGGTGGCGGGTCGGGGCGTCGCGGGACGAGGCTGAGCCGGCACGACGGCGGCGGCGGTGGCGGCGGACAGTTGGGTCGTCGTCGTGGTCGTCGTGGTCGTCGTCGTGGTCGTCGTCGTGGTCGTCGTCGTGGTCGTCGTCGTGGTCGTCGTCGTGGTCGTCGTCGTGCGGTGTCTCGAAACGAGGAGATTTCGTCGGGATGAGGACGAATCCCGGTGGTTCGGCCCGAACGGACGTCATCTTCTTGTTTCATGACGGCTCCGTGCGCGGGCGGGTCCGCGGATCGGGAAGGATGGGGGAGTGCTGGAACTCGAAGCCGGATCATGGGCACTGCTCGTGCTGGGCGCGCTCATCGTCGGTGTCTCCAAGACCGGCATCCCGGGGCTCAGCACCCTCATGGTGGCCGTGTTCGCCACGGTCCTCCCGGCCCGCACGTCCACCGCGGCGCTTCTGCTCCTGCTCATCGTCGGGGACATGATGGCGCTCGCGATGTACCGCAGACACGCGGACTGGCGCACCATCCTGAAGCTCGCCCCCGCAGTCGTCGCCGGGATCCTGGTCGGCGCGCTGTTTCTGTGGTGGGCCTCGGACGGATGGGTGCGCAAGGCGATCGGCGCCATTCTGCTCCTGCTCGTGCTCATCACGCTGCTCCGGCGGCGCGCAACCTCGGCGGAGGCGGGAACCGGACGCACGGTCGCCTCGGCCTACGGTCTGCTGGGCGGGTTCACCACGATGGTGGCGAACGCGGGCGGGCCGGTGATGTCGCTGTACTTCCTGGCGGCGCGCTTCTCCGTGCAGGCCTTCCTCGGCACCGCGGCGTGGTTCTTTGCGATCGTGAACCTGGTGAAGGTGCCGTTCATGCTCGGTCTCGGCCTGTTGACGCCCCAGGTCGCCCTCACCGATCTCGTGCTCGCCCCTGCGGTGATCGTCGGCGCGCTCCTCGGGCGGTGGATCGCCGGCCGGATCAAGCAGCAGGCGTTCGACACGATCGTGCTGGTGCTCACCGTCGTCGGAGCACTCCAGCTGCTGATCTTCTGACGCCTACAGGTCGCGCGTGCGCGACTCGTCCCACGGGATGCTCCACCCGGCCGCGTCGAACAGGTCGTTCAGCAGGAAGGCCGTGAAGCCCCAGAGGACGACTCCGTTCAGATCCCACGCCGGGCCGTGGAAGGCGCCGAGCGGATGGCGATAGACCGAGGTGAATCGGTTCGCGGGATCCAGCAGCCAGGCGACGCTCACGCGCAGCACGTCGGCGGTCTCGCCTTCGTCCACGCTCACGTAGTGCTGCGGGGCCTTTCGCCAGCCGATCACCGGGGTGACGCGGAAGTCGCTTACCGTGCCCACCTCAGGCAGCTGTGCCAGGATGTCGACGTCGGCGGCGTCGACCCCGATCTCCTCGTTCGCCTCGCGCAGCGCCGTGGCGACGATGTCGGCGTCCTCCGGCTCCGCGCCTCCGCCGGGGAAGGCGACCTCGCCCGCGTGTGCGCGCAGTGCGCCCGATCGCACCTCCAGCACGACGTCGAGGTCATCGGCGGTCAGCTCTTCCAGCCCCCGCGTGTCCTCATCGCGAGCCGGACCGAACAGGATGAGCACGGCGGCGGGACGGGCCGTGGGCTTCGGCCGGAACCGACCCGTCCGGCGGCTCTCCAGGTGCGCACCGGCGGCGGCCGCGAGGTGCAGCAGTCCGCCCGGGGTCGTGTTCGACATCCCCTCCAGCCTAGGCGGTGCGTGCGCGACGAGGCCCTTCGTCTCGCTCCATGTTCCGGGAGCGGGATGAAGGGCCTCTGGGGGTCAGACGACGAGGGCGGGTTCGCGCTCGGGGGCGTCGGTGAGGAAACGGTCGTAAGCGTGGACCGTGAGGAACAGCGGGAACTCGTCACCGAGCACCAGCTCCCGGAGGATCTCGGCGGCGTCGTCGAGCCGGTCGTCCGGATAGCGATCGAGCTCGGCGAGAACGCGATCGATGGTGTACTCCACGCGCTCACGGACCACCGGAAGGCCGTCCTCGGTGAGTGCCCCCTGATGGATCCACTGCCACAGCTGGCCGCGGCTGATCTCCGCGGTGGCGGCGTCCTCCATCAGGTTGTCGATCGCGGCGGCACCGGTGCCGCGCAGCCAGGAGTCCAGGTAGCGCAGTGCCACCGAGACGTTCTGGCGGATGCCCTCGCGCGTCACCCGCCCGCCCTCGATGCGCAGATCGAGCAGCTGCTCGGGTCGCACCGAGACGTCCTCACGGAGGCGGTGGGTCTGATCGGTGCGTCCGGCCATCGCGGCGTCGAACTCGGCGCGCGCCACGGGGATGAGGTCCGGGTGCGCCACCCATGTGCCATCGAAGCCGTCCACCGCCTCGCGCCGCTTGTCGGCGGCGACCTTCTCGAAGGCCTCCGCGGTGACCAGTGGATCGCGCCGGTTCGGGATGAAGGCGCTCATTCCGCCGATGGCATATGCGCCGCGCTTGTGGCAGGTGCGGACGAGGAGCTCCGTGTAGGCGCGCATGAAGGGCACGGTCATCGTGATCTGTGACCGATCCGGCAGCAGGAACGAACGGCCACGGGAGTGGAAGTTCTTGATGATGCTGAAGAGGTAGTCCCAGCGGCCCGCGTTGAGACCCGCGCAGTGGTCGCGCAGTTCATACAGGATCTCCTCCATCTCGAACGCCGCCGTGATGGTCTCGATGAGCACCGTGGCACGGATGGTGCCGTGTGCCAGGTTGAGCCAGTTCTCGCTGAAGGTGAAGACGTCGTCCCAGAGACGCGCTCCCTCCAGGCTCTCCAGCTTCGGCAGGTAGAAGTACGGGCCGCGGCCGCGGGCGATCAGCTCCTTCGCGTTGTGGAAGTAGTAGAGGCCGAAATCCACCAGCGCACCGGAGACCGAGCCCTGCTGGCCTGCCGTGGTGGTGTACCGGAAGTGCTTCTCGCCGAGGAACCACCCGCGCGGGCGGAAGACGATGGTGGGAGTCTCCTCGCCGAGGCGATACTCCTTGCCCTCGTCACTCGTGAAATCGATCTGGCGGCGGATGGCGTCGTAGAGGTTGACCTGACCGCCGATGATGTTGTGCCAGGTGGGGCTCGTCGCATCCTCGTGATCGGCGAGCCAGACCTGCGCACCTGAGTTCAGCGCGTTGACGGTCATCTTGCGATCGGTGGGTCCGGTGATCTCGACCCGCCGATCGTGCAGGCCGGGGCCCGGGCCGGCCACGCGCCAGCTCGGCTCCTCCCGTACGGGCGCCGTGGAGTCGCGGAAGGTCGGTGTGTACCCGGCGTTGATCGCCTTCTGGCGCTCGTAGCGCTCGCGCAACCGGTCCTGCCGGCGCGCGGCGAACTGGTCGTGCAACGCCGTGAGGAACGCGAGGGCCTCGGGGGTGAGGATCTCATCGAAGCGGGGCTCCAGTTCGCCCAGCACTTCGAAACGGGGGTTGGTGGTCATGATCGTGGCCTTTCTGCATCCGTGCGGATCAGTGGAACTGGGCGGATTCGGTGGAGCCGACGAGGGCGAGTGTCGCGCTCTCGGGGTTCAGCGCGGTGGCGATCCGGTCGAAGTAGCCGGTGCCCACCTCCGCCTGGTGCTTGGTCGCGGTGTAGCCGCGAGCCTCTGCGGCGAACTCCGCCTCCTGCAGCTGGACGTACGCGGACATCTGGCGCTGCTTGTAGTCGAGGGCGAGTTCGAACATGCCGTGGTTCAGGGAGTGGAACCCGGCGAGCGTGATGAACTGGAACGCGTAGCCCATCGCCGACAGCTCGCGCTGGAACCGCGCGATGGTGTCGTCGTCCAGGTGTCGGCGCCAGTTGAAGGAGGGGGAGCAGTTGTACGCGAGCTTCTGATCCGGGAACTCGGCGTGGATCGCCTCCGCGAACCGGCGCGCGAGCTCCAGATCGGGCTCGCTGGATTCCACCCAGAGCAGGTCCGCGTAGGGAGCGTAGGCCAGTCCCCGGGCGATGACCGGTTCGATGCCGCCGGTGACCTCGTAGAAGCCCTCCGCGGTGCGAGTCCCGGTGAGGAACGGGCGGTCGCGCTCGTCGATGTCGCTGGTGAGCAGTGTCGCCGCGAGTGCGTCGGTACGAGCGATGATCACGCTGGGCACTGCGGCGACGTCGGCCGCGAGGCGTGCCGCATTGAGAGTACGGATGTGCTGGGAGGTGGGCACGAGCACCTTGCCGCCCATGTGACCGCACTTCTTCTCGCTGGCCAGCTGGTCCTCCCAGTGCACGCCCGCAGCCCCGGCGGCGATCATGCCCTGCATGAGCTCGTAGGCGTTCAGCGGTCCGCCGAAGCCGGCCTCCGCGTCGGCGACGATGGGCGCCTGCCAGTCGCGGGTGGTGGTCCCGGTCTCGGCGAATTCGATCTGGCCGGCACGCAGCAGTGCGTTGTTGATCCGCCGCACGACGGCGGGCACCGAGTTGGCCGGGTAGAGGCTCTGATCGGGGTAGGTCTGGCCGGAGAGGTTGGCATCGGCGGCCACCTGCCAGCCGGAGAGGTAGATCGCCTCGAGCCCGGCTCGTACCTGCTGTACGGCCTGATTGCCGGTGAGCGCACCCAGCGCGTAGACCCAGGATCCGGGATCGTCGTTGTTGCGCTGGATCAGCTCCCACAGCTTCTGCGCACCGCGCCGGGCGAGGGTCGCCTCCTCACGGACCGGGCCGCGAAGGCGGACGACGTCCTCCGCGGTGTAGTCGCGACGAACGTCTGCCCAGCGGGCATCGGTGATCCACTCCGCCTCGAGGTCGGTGGCGGTCTGGTTCTGCTGGCCGGGGAGGGCTGCGTACTCGGTCATGTCGGCTCCTTCGCTGAGTGCGGCGAGTGGTTCTGAGACGAGCATGCGCCGCACTTTCGGTCTTCTGCGATGGTTTTCGAGGAGAAATACGGCCGGATTTCTGAGGTTCGAAACGATTGCTCGTGTCATGCTGTCGTCATGGCGATGCAACGACGCACCCGCGGCGACGATGAAGACATGCTCGACTCCCTGACCATCGGCCGGCGCATCCGCGCTCTCCGGCTGGAACGTGCGATGACGGTGGAAGACCTGGGACGCGCGATCGATCGTGCCGCCTCCCAGGTGTCGGTGATCGAGAACGGGAAGCGGGAACTGCGCCTGGCCGAGTTGCAGCGGCTGGCCAAGGCCCTCGGCACCACGCTGGATGCGCTGCTCGAACCCGCGCCGCTCTCCCGTCGTGACGAGTTGGAGATCGCGCTGGAGCGAGCCCAGCGCGGACCGTTGTACCGCTCCCTCGGACTGGAACCCCTGCCGATCCGCCGCTCGCTCAGCGACGAGGCGATCGAGACGATTCTGCGCCTGCACGATGAACTGGGGCGTCTCCACGAGCAGCGCGCGGCCACGCCGGAACAGGCGCGACGCGCGAACACCGAACTGCGGGCACAGCAGCGTCGGCGCGACAACTATTACGAAGAGCTGGAGACATCGGCGGCCGAACTGCTCGGCGCCATCGGTCATCGCGGTGGCCCGCTGTCGCAGCGCGAGACCGGGGAACTGGCCGCCCATCTCGGCTTCTCCCTCCACTACGTCGGCGATCTCCCCGGCAGCACCCGCAGCATCACGGATCGACGGCACGGCCGGATCTACCTCCCGCTCCACCAGCGCGGCACCGACCTGCGCTCTGCGCTGCTCCAGGCGCTCGCCGCACATGTGCTGGGTCAGCCGGAGCCGCAGGATTACGGCGATCTCCTGCGTCAGCGTGTGGAGACCAACTACCTCGCCGGCGCCCTGATGGTGCCGCAGTCCAGTGCGGTGCCGTATCTCACCGAGGCGAAGGCGGCGCGCGAACTGTCGGTGGAGGATCTGCGTGACCACTTCGCCGTCAGCTACGAGACCGCGGCCCACCGGTTCACCAACCTCGCCACCCGGCACCTCGGCATCCCGGTGCACTTCACCAAGGTGCACTCCAGCGGGGTGATCTCGAAGGCCTACGAGAACGATGACGTGCAGTTCCCGACGGACGCGCTGGGATCCGTCGAGGGGCAACGGGTGTGCCGGTGGTGGAGTGCCCGCCAGGTGTTCGAGGTGGAGGACCGGCTCACGCCGTACCACCAGCTCACCGACAAGCCGGTGGGAACATACTGGTGCACGTCGGCCATCGTGAGCGCCAGCAACGGGGAGTTCTCCCTCAGCGTGGGTACACGCTTCGCCGACTCCCGCTGGTTCCGCGGGCGCGACACCCGCCGGCGGATGACGTCAACGTGTCCCGACCCGGCCTGCTGCCGGGAACCTCGCCCGGAGGCGGCCGAGCACTGGCGCGGTCAGGCGTTTCCGAGTGCCCGGCTGAACTCGTCGCTGCTCGCGGCGATGCCGGACGGCAGCACCACCGGCATCGACACCGTGGCGGTCTACGAGTTCCTCGACCGCCACGCCGCCGCCCTCGACGAATCCTGACCCGAATCGGGCACAGGAGCTCGCGTGCCGCGAGGCCGATCCGGGTTCGCCGCTGTCGCGAAATGAGGAGATTGTCGCGAAATGGGGACGTTGTCGCGAAACGAGGACATTGTCGCGAAACGAGGACATTGTCGCGAAATGAGGACCATATCGGCGTTATGGCACTTCTTCGGGCGAAATCTCCTCGTTTCGTGACAAGCCTCACGCCGCGGGCGCGCGGCGTGAGGCGCCCACCACGTGCCGGCGGGACGCGTCAGCGGGGGAAGACGCCGAAGAACGTGGCGAGGACGGCATCGATGTCTGCCCGGAGCGCGATGTCCAGCACCGGCCACGCCCCCTGTCCACCGTGGACGGCGTCCTCGGCGGCATGCGGGCGGCGGTCTACGATGGTGGCCCCGCGACTGGCTCCCGGCGCGAGCTCGACGTGCACGGGGTAGGACTCGAACGTGAACAGCTCCGGGTTGGTGAGGGCGATCACGGCACCGGCATCGCCGATGCGACGGTTGTCCACGATGGTGTCGCCACCGGGGACGGTCACCGTGAAGGAGAGGAGACCGGCGAGGGCCCGCTGGACGGCGTCGTCCTCACGGAGAGCGGCCACCTGCTCGTCGTCGGCGCGGATGCGATCGAAGACGTCCAGTCCGTACATCGTGAGAGGGATGCCGCTGGTGAACACGATGTGCGCGGCCTCAGGGTCGTGCCACACGTTGAACTCCGCCGTGGCACTGGCATTGCCGACCGAAGCCGAACCGCCCATCGTCACGATGCGAGCGATCTGCGGCACCACCTCGGGGTGTGCGCGCAGCAGCAGCGCGATGTTGGTCATCGGGGCGAGGGTGATGATGGTGAGCGGCTGCTCCGCTTCCATCAGCGTGCGTCGCAGCAGCTCGACCGCGCGCACCGGCTCCGGGGAACGAACGCCGCGCGGCAGGTCGATGCCGCCGACACCGTCGGACCCGTGGATCCAGGCAGCGGAGCGCGCTTCGCCGATCAGCGGCTGTTCGGCGCCGCCCGCCACGGGGATCTGCGGCGCCCCTGCCAGCTCCAGCAGCGCCAGCGTGTTGTCCAGTACCTGCGGCAGGTCGACGTTGCCGGCTACGCACGTGATCGCACGAACGTCGATGCCGGGGTGGTGCAGCGCGTACAGCACCGCCATCGCGTCATCGATGCCGGTGTCCACGTCGAGGATGACGCTGTGCTGTGCCGGGGCTGACGAGGTGTTCATAGGTCCTTCTCGGGTTCAGTCGCGCAGGTGCGCGGGCAGATCATGCAGGGTGAGTGGCGATCGGGCCGGTGCCGGTGGCCCCACGTAGAACGCCGACATTCCGGCGCGGCGCGGTCCTTCGATGTCGGCGTCCCAGGTGTCACCGACGAATGCGACGCGCGCCGGATCGGCGGGGTAGCGCGCCAGGGCCGATGCGAAGAGGTTCGGATGAGGCTTGCGCCATCCCTCCGACACCGACAGCACGGTCGCGGTCACATGCCCGCCGAGAGCGAACCGTGCGAGCAGATCAGGCACGAGACGTTCGTCGTGGGTGTTGCTCACGACGATCACGCGGTGGTCCTCCGCGAGCGCGGCGAGAGTCTGCGCGGCGCCGTCGCGGGGCCGGATCGGCGCCGTCCACGCCTCCAGATACTCGTCGACGAGCTCCTGGCGAGCGTCAGCGGAGGCGTCGACCCCGATGAGGGCCGCGAACCGCGCCGCCACCTGGGACATGGAGTACTCGCGCCCGGTCGTCCTCGCCTTCGATTCGTGCTCCGCCCACGCCCGATCCCAGGCGCCGGTGGCATCGGCGGCCGATCCGTGCCGCAGGGCGAAGGCCTGTGCGGCGGTGAGGGACGTGCCGTCTCCGGTACGCACGCTGGGCTCGTACTCGACGAGCGTGCCGAAGAAGTCGAACCAGACGTCGGTGAAACGCGCGCTCACGCGCCTTCCCGTCGGCGCACGATCTCCGCGATCCACAGCGGGGCGAACGGAGACGTGCAGTTCGGCGGGGTGGGATAGTCCTTCAGCACCTCGAGCCGTTCGCCGATCTCCAGCGCGCGTGAGCGGTACTCCGGATGGTGGATGCCGATCTGTGCGAGCGCGTCGTTCATCGCCCACTGCAGGCGATCGGGCGCGTCGCGCATCGCCGGATCGATGAGATCCAGCAGCTGTGACAGGTCCAGTCCCGCCGGCTTCTTCACGATGCGCTCCGAGGTGAGCGCCCACCCTGCTGCCTGCACGAGGGGATCCGGGTCGACGAACCAGCGCTCGCGCAGGACTTCTGCGTGCGGGGACTTCTTCACGATGTAGTTGACCAGCCAGTCCAGCACCTTCGGCGCCCGCGCCTGCCGGAGCATGGTGTCCAGCTCGTCCGCGGTGTGATCCTTCGGCTTCGTGAGCAGCAGCGCAAGCAGGCGTGCGGCGGTGTCGCCCGTCGCCCACAGGTCGTCGGCCAGCGGCTGCTGGGCGCCGATGCGCTTAGCCAACCCGCGCAGCTTCGTCAGGTTGACTCCGTGATCGTCGCCGTGGCGCTCGTTCACCGCCCGCATGCGGGGATCCTCGAGTGCGGCGAGTTCCGCCATCACGCTCGCCACGTCGTCCGACATCGCGCCTCCCCGTCTGCGTCTCGTGCCGCGCTCGCGGCTGCCTCCAGTCTACGGACGGCGTCGGCGCGCATTGGCTCGCTCAGCCGGCCGGGACATCGATCACGGACACTTCGCCGCGGCGGGCGGCGACGAGCCCGGCCGAGGCCGCGGCGAGGTCGGCATCGAACCTGTCAAGCAGCTCAGGGCTCACCCGCACCCCGAGCAGGGCGCCCCTCGCGCCGTAGCCTGTCTGATCCATCACCGCGTCGTGACGGGCGGCCCAGTCCCGCATCAGGTTCTCGTACCGCCCGGCGTCCGTATGCGGCACCTCCACCGACACCGCGACCAGCTCACGGCGATGGATGATCGCAGCGCGATCGAGAGCCTCCGAGACCGCGGACGAATACGCACGGACGAGCCCGCCCGCCCCGAGCTTGACGCCGCCGAAGTAGCGCGTTACGACCACCACGAGATCGGTGAGCCCGCGCCGCCGGAGCACCTCCAGCATGGGCATACCCGCGGTGCCACTGGGTTCGCCGTCGTCCGCCGAGCGAGCCTGGTCGCCCCGTACTCCCGTGATCATCGCGGTGCAGTTGTGGCGTGCATCCCAGTACTGCGTGCGGATGCCGGCGATTGCAGCGTCGGCATCCGGCACGGAACGCGCCGGGATCGCATGCGCGATGAATCGCGACTTCTTGATGACGATCTCATGCTCCACGGCCGCCGCGATGCTGTCGGGGTACCTCGTCATCATGCTCCGTCCGCGCCGGGGCGTTCGTCGTTTCGTGCGTTCGGATCCGGCCGTGTCCCGGGGCGAGAGCGCGTTGTCGCCGCCAGAAGCGCGTCCGTCTCGCGCGCCACGGGCGACGTCGCCGGTCCGCGCCGGGTCACCGAGATCGATGCGGCGGCGTTGGCACGACGTACCGCGGCATCGATCGCGTCGCCGCGCAGGAGCGCCGCGCACAAAACGCCGAGGTGCGTGTCGCCGGCCCCTGTGGTGTCGATGGCGTGCTGGGGAAAGCCCGCCACACTGCGGGTGCCGGCGCCGTCGGCGATCCAGCACCCCGCCCCACCGTCGCGGACGAGCACGATGGCATCCGGTCGGAGCAGGGAGCGCAGGCGCGTCGCGACGTCGATGAGCGGGGCATCGGGTGCAGCGCCGGCGAGTGCGCGGGCCTCACCGGCGTTCGCGGTGAGGACGTCGGCGCGGGCGAGCACGCGCCTGCGCACCTCAGCCGACACCGCACCGAACACCGGAGAAGGATCCAGCAGCACACGGGCGGACGCGATGGAGTCGAGCCAGTCGGGCACGGTGTCGGCACCGGTTCCGGATGTCAGCACATAGCCGGTCACCGCGATCAGATCCCGGTCGCCCACGATGACGGTGGCGAGGTCGCTCGCGGACACGTCCGCCTCCGCGCCATCGACGGTGATGAAGGTGCGCTCCGCAGTGTCGTCCACCATCACGATGCAGTAGCCGCTGTCCTGCTCCGCCGCGGGCGTGACCGGCGTCTCACATCCGATGTCGTGCAGCATGCCGGCGATGATCGTCCCGAACGGACCGCTGCCGTATCGTCCCGCATACGCGATCGCGGCACCGTCGCGGGAGGCTGCGATCAGCGTGTTCGCGCCGCCGCCGGCGGTGATCTCGGAGTGCGTGGCGAGGACCTCGGTGCCGGCGCGGGGAAGCGCGGGCACCGCCACGCCGATGTCGACGATGACGCTGCCGGCATACACCAGCCGACCCTGTTGCGCCGTCTCGGTCATGGGTTCCTCCGTCGGATGTGATCGGGTGCGAGAGCGGGGGTACCGCGTGTGCGGAAGAGGCTCACCGCTCGGGCTCGACATGGCGCAGAGCGAGCAATCCGGTTGCGCGCGACGCGAGATCCAGATCGTTCACCCGAGTGACCTGGGAAGCCGCCTCCGCCGGCCAGGCGTGCATGCCCCCGCCGGCACCGAGGACCGCTCCCGCGATCGCCCCGATCGTATCCGTATCGCCGCCGACGCTGGCCGCGACTCCGAGAGCGGCCCACGGCTCCAGTCCGCTGGCGGCGAGGGCGAGAGCGGCCACCACCGACTCCTGGGCGGCGACCGAGGTGCCGATGAGATCGATGCACAGCCGCGCGGCCTCGCCGGGGGAGGCTCCCTGCAGCAGATCGACGGCCCAGCGGATGCGCGGTGCCACCCGGGCCCCGTCGATCCATGGCGCGAGCCGTTCCGCCTCCTCGGCGGCCTCGGCGCCGATGAGCACGGCATCGCGCACCCCGGTGCCGTCGATTCCGGCGCTCACTGCTGCGGCGACCGCGGCGGCGGAAGCCAGACCGATCGAGGTGTTATGCGTGACGAGCGCAGAATCCCGCACGGCGTCGATCAGGCGTCCACGCCGGCCGGCGGAGAAGGCGATGCCGACGGGCGCGACGCGCATCGCAGCGCCGTTGGTCGCACCGCGCGTACCCGTGACAGCGGGATCTTCGCCCGCCTGCAGCCGTGACAGTGCGCGCTTCGTGGACGGGCCGAGCAGATCGAGCGACCCGGCCGCGATCATCCGCTGCTCCCAGGCGAGAAGCTCCTCAGCGAAGCGGTGCGGGTCGATCGTGCCGGCCGCGTCGATCAGGAGGTCGGCCAGCAGGATCGCCTGTTCGGTGTCATCGGTGATCGTTCCGGCAGGCAGACCGGCCGCGATGAGCTGATGCGGCCCGGCGTCGCGCAGCTCGCGGATCTCGCCGTAGTCCGCGAGGATCACGTCCCGTGACAGGTCTTGCGTCGGCATGCCCAGCGCGTCGCCGAGGGCAAGGCCGGTGAGCGCAGCCTGGGCGCGATCGAGCGCGTTGTTCATGGGTCCACTCTGAAGCTCCCGCGCCGTGGCGGCAACTCGGGAGGCTCGGTCACGCACCGGGGGTGCCCGCAGCGCAGGAGCAGCCTGCTCGGCAGCGTTGCGGGCGCCGCGCCGGCTCAGGAAGCGGCGGTGAGGACGGCCAGGGCGGTGGCGGTGACCGTGGAACGATGACGCCCGGCGGCCCAGCCCATCCCCGCTGGCGAGCGGTACTCGAGCAGCGTCAGGGCGTCCGCGTCGGCACCACGGCCGATGGAGGTCTGATGCAGGCTCAGCACCTCGATCCCGGCAGCCGCGGATCCCAGTGCCGCCAGCACGGCCTCCACCGGGCCGCCTTCGACGCTCGCGCGGACCTCGGTTCCATCGCCGCCGACGATCCGCGCCGTCGTGCCGTGCTCGTCGGTGTCGATCTCGCGCACCGCGTAGCGGGCCGGACGCAGGTACACCCGCGTGAACACCGCCCACAGTTCGGCAGCTGACACCTCGTCGCCGGTCGCGTCGGTGTGGCGCTGCACATGACGGGAGAAGTCCACCTGTGCGCGACGGGGCAGCTCGACGCCGTACTCGGTCTCCAGCAGGTAGGCGATGCCGCCCTTCCCGGACTGCGAGTTGACCCGGATCACGGCGTCATACGAACGCCCCAGATCCGCGGGGTCCACCGGCAGGTAGGGCACGCGCCACGCTGCCTCGCGTTCGTCGACCCCCTCGGCCGCGGCGCGCTCGCGGTGCTCGGCGAAGCCCTTGCGGATGGCGTCCTGATGAGTGCCGCTGAACGCGGTGTGCACGAGATCGCCGACGTAGGGGTGCCGCGGGTGCACCTCGATGCGATTGCTGTGCTCGACGACGCGACGCACGTCGTCGATGTCGGAGAAGTCGATCATGGGATTGACGCCCTGTGCGTGCAGGTTCAGGGCGAGCGTGGCCAGATCGACGTTGCCGGTGCGTTCGCCGTTGCCGAAGATGCAGCCCTCGACGCGCTGCGCGCCGGCGAGCACGGCCAGCTCCGCGCATGCGATGCCCGTGCCACGGTCGTTGTGCGGGTGCACGGACAGGATCACCGCGTCGCGACGTGCCAGATTGCGGTGCATGAACTCGATCTGGTCCGCGTACACGTTGGGCGTCGCGATCTCCACGGTGGCCGGCAGGTTCAGGATCACCGGCCGATCCTCCGACGCCTCCCACAGATCGGTCATACCGTCGCAGACCTCCAGGGCGAACTCCGGTTCGGTGAGATTGAACACCTCGGGGGAGAACTCGAATCGTACGTTGGGCAGGTCTCCGGCGAACTCCAGAACGTCCCGCCCGCCCTGCAGGATCAGATCGAGCAGCTCCGAGCGGTCCCGGCCCAGGACCACGTCCCGCCACATCGGCGCCGTCGCGGTGTACATGTGGATGACGACGGGGTTGCGGATACCGCGAATGGATTGCACCGTGCGTTCGATCAGGTCGCGCCGGGCCGGTGTGAACACCACGATCGTCACGTTCTCCGGCGCGATGTCCGAAGTGGCGATCAGTCGCACGAAGTCGTAGTCGGTCTGCGATGCGGACGGATAGCCGACCTCGATCTCGGTGTAGCCGATCCGCACCATCATCTCGAAGAAGCGGCGCTTTCGGGCGGGGTCCATCGGCTCGGCGAGCGCTTGATTCCCGTCGCGGAGGTCGACGGGGACCCAGAGCGGCGCCTCGGTGATGCGAGCGTTCGGCCAGGTGCGTTCGGTGAGCGGCACCTCGACGCGGGAGAACACGTCGGTGTACCGGTGCGACGGCATCGGGGACGGCTGCTGGCGATTCCAGAACGGAGCGGTGGCGGCGCTGGCGGTGGTGGTCATGACTTTCCTCTGCTTCTGAGTGTGATCGACCGGTGCACACAAGCCACGACGGGTACCGGTCGGTCAGAGCCCGTCGTGGCGGAGAAGGAGGAGAAGCCGCGTCATGTCGTAGACTGTACACCACTCCTCAGACAAGTAGACATGCTGTGCATCGCGGACGCCCTGGTTCCGGATACTGGAGGACACGAGAGCGGAGGCGCGACATGACCCAGGTGCGACGAGAGCCGCTGGCCGATCAGGCCGCGCGCCTGCTCCTGGAGCGCGTGCGCTCAGGGGAGTGGGAGCTCGGCGAGAGGCTGCCGGGGGAGACCACGCTCGCTCCGCAGCTGGGCGTCGGGCGCTCGACCGTCCGCGAGGCGATCCGTCTCCTCGCCGGCCGGGGAGTGCTTGCCGCCCGTCAGGGAGCGGGGGTGTTCGTCACCGCCCTGGATGTGGTCGAGGAATGGGACGACGTCGTGCGGCGTTCCGACCTCGCCGCCGTGATCGAGGCCCGCATCGCCATCGAGACGGAAGCCGCGTCACTCGCCGCAGGACGCCGCACCCGCACGGATATCCGTGTGCTCCGTGAAGCGCTGGCCGCACGCGCGGACGAGAGTCTCGGTCGTGACGAGTACGTCGCAGCGGATCTCGCCTTCCACCGCGCCGTGGTGGCTGCGGCGCACAACCCGATCCTGCTGGAGCTCTTCGACGGCTTCACCCCGCGCCTGCGCGAATCGATGCAGGACATGGTCCGTCGGCGTCCGACGGGGGGACCCGACGCCGATCACGATGATCACATCGCGCTGGCGGAGGCCATCATCGATCGTGACGCGCCGCGCTCAGCCGCCACCAGCCGCACCCACCTCACCGCGCTGAAGGACTTCCTCTCGTGAGCGACACCTCTGCGCGGGTCGCGGTGTCGCAGCGTCCACCCCACACCCGCCGTGAAGGAGTTCTGCCATGACCGTCCCCGATTCCGCCGCACCCGTCCTCGAGCTGCGCGACATCGTGTTCCGGCGCGATGGGCGAACCATCCTGCACGGCATCGACCTCACCGTCCGCGCGGGGGAGCACTGGGCTCTCCTCGGACCCAACGGCGCGGGCAAGAGCACGATCCTCGGCTTCTGCGGCGCGCAGACGTTCCCGACGTCCGGCACCGTCGATGTGCTGGGCCGCCGGCTCGGCCGTGTCGAGCTCGCCCTGCTGCGGCGCGACATCGGACACGTGAATCCCCGGCACCCCATCCGCACCGCCCACTCGGTCCAGGACATCGTGCTGACCGGGATAACCGGCACCGTCGAGCGGCCCATGCGGTGGGAGCCGAGCGCCGCGGAGATCGCCCGGGCGGACGAGCTCATCGCCCTCGTCGGGCTCACTGCGCAGCGCGACGGGCTGTGGCAGCACCTGTCGCAGGGGGAGCGCGGCCGATCCCTCATCGCGCGCGCGCTGATCGCCGAACCCCGCCTCCTGCTCCTGGACGAGCCGACGACGGGCCTGGACGTCGCCGCGCGCGAGCAACTGCTGGAGACCATCGACGATCTCGCGCGAGACGTGCCGGAGGTGGCCTCGGTGCTGGTGACTCACCATCTCGAGGAGCTTCCGGAGTCCACCACGCACGCGCTCGTCATCTCGCACGGCGCCACGGTCGCCTCCGGCGCGGCGCGCGACACCGTCACCACAGACGTGATCTCCCGGGCTTTCGAGCACCCGATCACGGTGGGACACGAGGGCGGCCGATGGTCGGCACGCGCAGAGCGAGCACGTCACGCTGCCGGATCCTGACGGGCCGGGTCCGCGGCCGGAGCGCCCGACGGGAGCGATGCGCCGCACCTGGCAGGATGGAACCATGACCACCTGGCTTGTCACCGGCGGCGCCGGCTACATCGGATCCCACGTCGTTCGCGCTCTGCAGAGTGCCGGGATGACCCCGGTCGTCATCGACGACCTCTCCAGCGGGCACGCCTCGTTCGTGCCGGAGGGGGTCGCCTTCGTCCAGGGAGACATCCTGGATCGTGATCTGCTGGTCAGCGTGATGCGCGATCACGGAGTGAGCGGTGTGATCCACGTCGCGGGCTACAAGTACGCCGGCGTCTCGGTGCGACGCCCGCTGCACACGTACCAGCAGAACGTCGAGGCCACCCGCGTCGTGCTCGAGGCGATGGCGGAGACGGGCGCGGACAAGCTCGTCTTCTCTTCCTCGGCCGCCGTCTACGGCACCCCGGACGTGGACCTCGTGACCGAGGATCTGCCGAAGGCGCCCGCATCGCCCTATGGGGAGTCCAAGCTCATCGGCGAATGGCTCATCCGCGATCAGGCCGTCGCCACCGCCGATGGTGACAGGCCGCTTCGTCACACCTCGCTGCGCTACTTCAACGTGGTCGGATCGGGGGAGAAGGGTCTGCCCGACACCAGCCCGCACAACCTCTTCCCGATGGTGTTCGATCGCCTGATCGACGGGCGCACCCCCGCGATCTTCGGTGACGACTACAACACCCCCGACGGCACCAACGTGCGCGACTACGTGCACGTGTCGGATCTCGCGATCTCGCACGTCGCGGCGGCTCGTCGCCTCGATGCCGGCGAGCCGGTGGAGCCGGCCTACAACCTCGGTTCGCAGAACGGGCTCTCGGTCAAGCAGATCATGGACGCGATGGCCCGTGTCACGGGTATCGACTTCACTCCGGAGATCGCGCCGCGTCGTCCGGGTGACCCGGATCGCATCGTCGCCACGGGCGAGCTCGCCGCGCGCGACCTCGACTGGGCGATGCGTCATGACGTGGACGAGATGGTCCGCTCCGCGTGGGAGGCGCGACAGGCCTTCGCAGGCTGACGATGACACGCTCCGGCGGGGCGGGGATCGCCTCCGATAGTCCGGAGATCGTGTGCATCTGCGGCTCGGCACGGTTCGCCGCCGAGATGCGCGCGGTGAACCGGCAGCTGACGTTCGCGGGCGTCATCGTGCTCGCACCCGCGGAGACGGGCGAGCCTGTCACGCCGTCACAGAAGGCCGTCCTGGATGCCGTGCACCTGCGCAAGATCGATCTCGCGGATCGTGTCATCGTGGTCAGCCCGGGCGGGTACATCGGGGAGTCCGTGCGGCGCGAGATCGACTACGCCATCGCTGCGGGTAAAGCGGTTTCGTTCATCGGTGCGGTGAGCGTGGGAGAACCCGGTCATCTGCTGCGGCGCGCGGCGACACGTCACACAGCGCTGTGATCAGGAACACGACGCGTGGCGCATGCCGAGCGCCTGTGCCGACGAGAGCACGACGCCGAGGCGCAGAGGGCGTACGGAACCGTGACACCTCCTCTCTTCCCGGGGAGGGTCACGGTTCCGTACGTGTGACGTCAGACGAGCGTCAGCTGATGCGTGCGGTTCCTGCCAGGAGCGGGCGGGAGGTCATGAGGGCGATCCGCACGATCCCCGCACCGACGAGGAGCACACCGCCGATGACGACGAAGGTGAGCGGGGCGATGATGAGACTCGCGCCCACCAGCGGGAACAGGACGATGGCAGCGATCGCGGCCGATCCGAGGCTGGTGATCAGCAGCGGTGACATCACCGAACGGCGGCGGGCGGCGTCCATGGTGGAGAGCTCCGTGCCCAGCATCGTCAACGAGCGCGACAGTTCGCGGCGGTCGATGACGTCGGCGGACTGCGAGACCCCCACCGCACACGCCACCATGATGAACGAGCCCACCACGGTGATGATCAGCCCGGTCCGGATGTCTGCGATCAGGAACTGGTCGGTGGCGTTGCCGGCATCGTTCCCGATCATGCCGAGCAGGGAGACGCCCGCACCCGCGAACACCGACATGAAGCTGGTCATGGCGATGCCGGAGATCTGCCGCCACGCAGCCTTCGGGTCCTCGGTCACACGGCGGGCGGCGAGGAGCTTCGCGGGCGTTGCCGCTCGGCGTGCCTGACCGCGAGCGACGGTGGCGAGCACCCACGGGCCCACGAGGTTGAGGAGGGCGAGGGTGCCGCCGAAGCAGAGCGCGAGGATGCCGAGGATGATGAACGGTGCCGCGGCCACGCCGCCGATCGCGCCGGCGACGGTCGAGGCGATGGCGACGAACACCACGGCGATCACCGGCCGCAGCCACGACAGGCGCGGCGCGTCCTGACGCGTTCGCACACCGAGTGGGGAGAGGATCACGCGCTGCAGGCTGAGCATGGAGCTGACCGCCGCCAGCAGGACGACCGTCGCGGCCACGGCTGCGAAGCCCCAGAGCGGCGGGACGACGGCTGCGAATCCGAGCGGGGCGCCCCGGAACGGCACGAGCGCGATCAATGGGAGGAGAGCGAAGGAGCCGAGCGATCCGAGAACGGCGCCGAGGAATGCGATGGCGGCCGATTCGACGACCGTCGCCACCCGGATCACCGAGGAGGGCACGCCGAGCAGGCGGAGGGTCGAGAGTCTCTCATCGCGACGCCCCGCCGACAGACGTGCGGCGGCACCGCCGAGTGAGAGCATCGGTGGCAGGAGCAGAGCGAGCGCGATCACAGCCAGCGCCTGATACATCATCGACACTTCGTCCTGGTACGCCCAGAACGTCTGTGCTCCACCGAAGAGCACCAGGATCAGTGCCGTGACGATCGCGAACGCGACGAGCGGCAGGATCACGGTGGAGCGGCTGCCCTTCTCATTGCGCAGGGACAGGGAGAGGACCTGCCTGATCATGCGTGAGGTCATCGTGCGTCTCCTGCCTGTGCGGAGGTGGGCATCGCCACAGCGGCAAGGAGTGCATCCGGGTGGGAGGCGGTGACAGCCGGGACGGGAGAGTCCTGCCGGGGCGCGTTCGGCTGCGCGGAGGATGCCCCGGGTGTGCCCTCCGCCTGCGGGGCGGCCCAGGTTCCCGCGATGCGGCCGTCGCGCATCTCGATGATGCGGCTGCAGCGCGTCGCCACCGTGCGATCGTGCGTCACGACGATGAGGGTGCGGCCCTGGCCCGCCGTCGCCGCGATGAGCGCGGTCATCACCTCGGATGAGGTGCGAGAGTCCAGTGCTCCCGTCGGCTCGTCGGCGAACACCACGGGCGCCCCGGTGACCTGGGCGCGCGCGATGGCCACTCGCTGAGCCTGACCGCCGGAGAGCTGGCCGAGGCGCCGATCCTCCATGCCGCCCAGGCCGAGCTGTGCGAGCCATGTCCGCGCCCGCGCCTCGGCATCCGTGCGCGAGGCGCCGGTCAGCATCGCGGAGAGGGCGACGTTCTCCAGTGCCGTGAGCTCCGGCAGGAGCAGGCCCTGCTGGAACACGAAGCCGAAGGACTCCCGGCGCAGCCGCGAACGTTCGTTGTCACTCATACGGGCGACATCCTGTGTTCCTGCGCCGGTGCTCAGCATCACGGAGCCCGAATCCGGGGTGATCACGCCGGCGAGGGTGTGCAGGAGGGTGGTCTTCCCGGACCCGGACGCGCCCATGATCGCCACTGATTCGCCGGGGCTCACGGCCAGGCTCACCCCGGCCAGGGCGGTGGTGGCGCCGTACGTCTTCACGAGGTTGTCTGCGCGGATGATCGAGTTCATGCCTCCAGCCTCCGCAATCGCCGGTGCGGACGCGTCGGCCCGCGGGCTGATTCCGGTCATCCTCGCGCATGACCCCCCATCATCCAGAAAAGTGAGTACACTCATAAATGAGCAAACTCAGGAGTGATGATGAGCGGGCGACGAGATCGCAACAAGCAGGACAAGCGGGACCGCATTCTCGCGGCCGCTCGTGACCTGTTCGCCGAACGCGGGTTCTCCGGCGTGACGACGCAGCAGATCTCCGAGCGCGCTGACGTGGCTGCCGGCACGCTGTTCCGGTACGCCGCCACGAAGGGGGAGCTCATCCTGATGGTGGAGAACGACGCCTTCGCGGCGTCGGTGGACGACGGCATCGCTCGGGCGCGTGCGATCGCCGACCCCGCAGAGGCGGTGTTCACCCTTGTCGAGCCGGTGCTCGCGCTCGCCGAGCGCAACGCCGAGAACACGATGGCCTACCAGCGTGAACTGCTCTTCGGCGGTGCGGACGAACCGCATCGCCAGGAGGGGATCGCCGTGATCGTCCGCCTCGAGGAAGCGGTCGCCGCGCTCCTGCCCGTCGACCACGCGGCAGCGTACATCGCGGCTCGTTCGGTGTTCGCCGTACTTCACCTCGCGCTCGTGAGCGCGTCTCTCACTCCGGTCGAGCGAACCCGCTCGGTCCGGCTTCAGATCCAGCAGATCGTGCGCGGCGCAACCGCGTCAGAGGAAAGGACATAGACATGACCAGTGACATCCGCAAGGTGACCGTTCTCGGCACCGGCGTGCTCGGCTCGCAGATCGCCTTCCAGACGGCGTTCCACGGGTTCGAGGTGACGGCGTACGACATCGACGAGGCCGCATTGACGGCTGCACGGGACCGTTTCGCCAAGCTTGCCGAGATCTATCGCACCGATGTCGACGGTGGCGCCGACAAGGCCGATGCCACCCGCGACGGCATCGTGCTGAGCGCAGACCTCGCCGCGGCGGTGGCAGATGCCGACCTCGTGATCGAAGCGGTTCCGGAGGTGCTCTCCCTCAAGCAGGACACCTACCGCAAGCTCGGTGAGCTGGCGCCGGAGAAGACCATCTTCGCCACCAACTCGTCCACGCTGCTTCCCAGCGACATCAAGGACTTCACCGGTCGTCCCGACCGGTTCCTCGCGCTGCACTTCGCCAACCAGGTGTGGAAGTTCAACACCGGTGAGGTCATGTCGACGCCCGACACCGATCCGGCCGTCTTCGACCGCGTGGTCGAGTTCGCTGCCGAGGTCGGCATGGTGCCGATCCCGATCCGCAAGGAGAAGGCCGGCTACGTGCTGAACTCGCTGCTGGTGCCGTTCCTGGATGCCGGCATGGAACTGGCCGCGTTCGGGTACGCGGAGCCCGCCGACGTGGACAAGGTGTGGCGGATCGCGACCGGAGCGCCGATGGGCCCGTTCCAGATCCTTGACGTGATCGGCCTGACCACGCCGTACAACATCTCCAGCCACGGAGATGAGAAGGGTCAGCAGATCGCCGCCTGGCTGAAGGAGAACTACATCGACAAGGGGAAGCTGGGCATCGCCACCGGCGAGGGCTTCTACTCCTACGGCAAGTGACCACCCTTCAGGGCTGCGCTCGGCGGTGATGTCGAGCAGGCTCTGCGGCCGTCCTGCACCGGGCCCGGGCGAGTCTCCCGTGAGACTCAACCGGGCCCGATGCCGTGCTGCTGCGGGGTGTGCGATGGCGGTGCGTACGGTGGCGGCGAGCGCGGTCGTGGCGCGGGCGGTTGGGGTGATTCCGGTCGTGGCGCGGGCGGCTGGGGTGGTCACGGCGTGGCGCGGCCGGCTGGGGTGATTCCGGTCGAGGCGCGGCCGGCTGGGGATAATCGTCGTCCCGTGCGAGCGGTCGTGGCGCGGGCGGCGGGGACACCCGGGACATCGGCGACGGCGGCTGATCAGCGGAAGTCGCGGGAGGCATGCGAGACGCCCACTCTCAGATCTTCGAAATCGTCGGCGAGGATGTTCGTGACACCTTCGGGCGAACGCTCCAGCATGCCGCGGATGATGAGAGCGGGGGAGTCGCGCACCACGCGACGATGGCGGTTCCACACGCCCTGTGAACAGATCACGTTGACCAGTCCGTCCTCGTCCTCCAGATTCAGGAACGTGATGCCGGAGGCAGTCGCCGGGCGTTGCCGGTGCGTCACCAGGCCCGCTACGAGCACCCGACGACCGGTCTCGTGCGTGCGCAGCTGAGAGGAACGCAGCACACCGCGATCGTTCAGGACCGAGCGGAAGTGCGTCATCGGATGATCGTCCGTGGAGACGCCGGTGGCCCAGAGATCTGCGGCCAGAGTCTCGTAGGCGGAGGGATCGGCGAACAGGGGCGGCTGCACAGCGATCGCCGTCCCGGGGAGGTACTCGGAACGATCCTCCGCGGCAGCACCCGCCTGCCACAGCGCCTCGCGTCTGCTCATGCCGAGATGCTCGAAGGCGCCGGCGGTGGCGAGCGACTCCACCTGAACCGCGGTGATGCCGGTGCGACGCACCAGATCGTGCAGGTCGGCGAACCTCCCGCGGGCCTGACGCTCTGCCACGATGCGGCGGGCGGTGGGGGCTCCAATGCCCTTCACCCCGGCAAGGCCCAGCCGCACCGCCCACGCTCCATCCCGGCGATGGGCGACGGAGCGATCCGGTGCTTCGCGATCGAACAGCCCCACCGGGGGCTGGGTGGCGTCCAGGCAGGAATCGAGCCCGGTGGCCGTGGGGTCATCGCCGATCAGCTCGACCCCATCGGTCGCACCGGACAGCTCCAGGTGAGGACGGAGCACCTGGACCCCGTGATGGCGGGCGTCGGTGACGAGAGACGCGGGCGAGTAGAAGCCCATCGGCTGAGAACGCAGGAGCCCGGCCAGGAACGCCGCCGGATAGTGCAGTTTGATCCAGGAACTGGCGTAGACCAGCAGGGCGAACGAAATCGAATGGGACTCCGCGAAACCGAAGTTCGAGAATGCCTGGATCTGTGCGTAGATGGCATCCGCCGCCTCATCGCTGAGGTTGTTCTCGCGCATACCGGCGTAGAGCTTCTCCTTCAGCGAATCGATGCGCTCCAGCCCGCGTTTGGATCCCATCGCGCGCCGCAGCAGATCGGCGTCCTCACCGGTGCAGTTGCCGATGGCCATCGCCATCTGCATGAGCTGCTCCTGGAAGACCGGGATCCCCAGGGTCCGCTCCAGCACGGATTCGAGCTTGGGGTGCGGGTAGGTGATCTTCTCCTGCTTCATCTTGCGCCGCACGAACGGGTGCACGGCACCACCCTGGATCGGACCGGGACGGATCAGGGCGATCTGGATGACGAGATCGTAGAACCGCCGCGGCTGCAGGCGCGGCAGCAGTCCCATCTGGGCTCGCGACTCCACCTGGAACACGCCGATGGAGTCAGCGCGGCACAGCATGTCGAAGACCGCGGGCTCCTCCTTGGGGATGGTCTCCAGTTTCCAGACCTCGCCCGTGGACTGCTCGATGAGGTCGAAGCAGTGCTGTAGCGCCGCCAGCATCCCGAGCCCCAGCAGGTCGAACTTCACCAGCCCCATCCATGCGGCGTCATCCTTGTCCCACTGTATGACGGTGCGATTCGCCATGCGCGCATGCTCGACGGGAACGACCTCCCCGACGGGCCGGTCCGTCAGCACCATCCCGCCCGAATGGATGCCCAGATGGCGCGGAGCCTTGAGCAGCTCGGTGGCGTACTCGACCACCTGGCCGGGGATGTCGTGGTTCTGCTCACTGGACAGATCAGCGCCCCAGCGCTCGATCTGACGGGACCAGGCATCCTGCTGGCCGGGGGAGTACCCCAGTGCCCGAGCCATGTCGCGCACCGCGTTCTTCGGGCGGTACTGGATCACGTTGGCCACCTGCGCGGCGCGCTCGCGACCGTACTCGCCGTACACCCACTGGATGATCTCCTCGCGACGATCGGAGTCGAAGTCCACGTCGATGTCGGGCTCCTCATCGCGGAGGGAGGAGAGGAAGCGGGCGAAGGGCAGGTCGTACTTGATCGCGTCGACCGCGGTGATGTCCAGCAGATAGCAGACGGCGCTGTTCGCAGCCGATCCGCGTCCCTGGCAGAGGATTCCTCGTCGGCGCGCTTCCTGCACGATGCCGTACACGATGAGGAAGTAGCCCGGGAAATCCTTCTGCTCGATGACGGCCAGCTCGTCGTCGATGCGCCGGATGACCGCGGCATCGGCATGCGGGTACTTCCGAGGCACTGCACCGTGCACCAGCTCGCGGAGATAGCTCATGGGGGTGTGCCCCTCCGGAACGTCCTGCTTCGGAAGCGCCGGGCGGGCGCGACGCAGGGGGAAGGCGAGCTCGTCGGCGAGGGTCACCGTGCGTGCCACCGCTCCCGGATACCGCGTGAAGCGCAGGTGCATCTCCGCTCCGGAACGCAGATGCGCTCCGCCGTGTGCCGGAAGCCAGCCGTCGAGTTCGTCCATGCTCCGGTTCGCACGCACTGCGGCGACGGCGGAGGCGAGGTGCGACTGCCGGGGGCGGGCGTAGTGGACGTTGTTGCTGGCGAGAGTGGGGAGACGATGCCGGGCGGCCAGCGCGGCGAGGGTGTCGTTGCGCACGGTGTCTTCCGGTTCGCCGTGATCGGTGAGCTCCACGTGCACGTTGTCACGCCCGAACAGCGCGGACAGTCGCTCCAGCGCCGCGGATGCTCCGTCGACACCGGGGGCGCCGGTAGCGGACTTTCCGAGCAGCCGGCCGAGCAACGGGGAATCCGGTCCCTCCAGTGCCTGCCGGACGAGGCCCTTGCGGCATCCGGTGAGCACCGCCCACTCGCCGCCGGATTGTGCACCGAGCTCGTCGAGGTCGTACACCGGGCGGCCCTTCTCGCCACCGCGCAGCTGGGCTCGCGTAATGGCTCCTGCGAGCCGGTGATACCCCTCTTCGCCGCGAGCCAGCACGAGCAGATGCGCTCCCGCCGGATCGGCCTGCCCGTTCTGCGGGCCCGGCAGCCCGAGGGAGAGCTCCGCACCGAACACCGTACTGACGCCCGTCGCCTCTGCAGCCTCGGCGAAGCGGACGATGCCGTAGAAGCCGTCGTGGTCGGTGAGGGCAAGGGCATGAAGTCCGAGCCGTTCCGCTTCTTCGACGAGCTCTTCGGGGGAGGAGGCTCCGTCCAGAAAGGAGAACGAGGAGTGGGCGTGCAGCTCGGCGTAGGGCAGCGCGTCCTCAGGACGCACCACGGGCGGGGGCGAATAGGCTCCGCGGTGCCGGCTCCATGCGGGGCTGTCCCCGCCATCGGCTCCGGCCGGTACGGGAGTCTCCCGAGTGCCGCTCAGCACCTTCTCCAGCTTCGACCAGGAGATCGGCGGGTTGGAGAATCCCATCAGTCATACCTCCCTTCCACGCGCCATCCGGACTCGTCTCGCAGTACGAGCCAGGCGGATTCGTCGGCACACAGCAGTTGCAGGCGGTGAGCGCGGACGGCGTTCTCCGCGTCCCACTCCCGTTCGCGCAGCGCCCAGGGGCCGGCCCACCCCTCCACATGACGCGATGAGTCGTCATGGAGGAGCATCACCGGTTCTGCGCTCAGCACACCGCGTTCGTCCACTTCGATCTGCTCCCCGTCATGCCCGAGCACGCGGACGGAGCGGCGCTCACGAAAGACCGTCGTCGGCAGCGGGTCCGGCATCCGTCCAGGCCACGGGCGGTGCGGATCCCGCGTGAGGACCGCACGATCGCCCCAGGGGATGAGGGACTGCCGATCGGCGAGCAGACGACCGCCCGAAGCGGCGGCGACCAGCACCCCCTCATGGCCGAGGATTCCCTGCACACGGGAGAGGGCATGGTGCAAGCGGGCATCGGTGCCCTGGCCGAACAGGCCCGGCTGATGGTGCGCGGCATCGTCGACAGCCTCGGGGATGAGCTTGACCCGGCAGACGCCTCCTGCCAGCAGCGGTTCGGACGCCTCCCACGAGCTCTGCAACTGCCATCGGACGCGATCCACGATCCCGCTGGCGTCGAAGCACGAGGGATGCAGCCAGATGCGCTCTGCGATGTGACCACGATCATCGTGCAGTTCGATGCGCAGCTCGGTGCACACCAGGGACACATCGGCCAGCGCCCGAATGACCGCGTCCGCTGTGGTGCGCACCGCGAACGCGACCTGATCCGCCTGTTCCAGGGGCGGCTCGAAGGAGACCTCGCGGGACAGTTTCGGCGGCGGGGTGCGACTGGTCACCGGACGCGAGTCCGCTCCGGCGGCCAGCGTCTGCAGGCGTGCGCCGGTTTCGGAGAGACGATCATGGACGCGGGTGGGATCGAGTGCGGCGAACTCGCCCAGAGTGCGCACTCCGAGCCGAGCCAGGAAGTCGGCCAGTGCGGGCTCGTCGAGCACCGTTACCGGGAGGGGGGACAGGAACTCGGCGGAGTCTCCCGGGGCGACGATGTGGACATCGTCCGCCGCGGCTGCCCGCGCCGCATGCTCGGCCGTGAAGGGGCCGTCCGCGACTCCCGCCCGCACTCCCGGTGCACCATGCTGGGAAAGCACGCGCAGAAGAACGCGAGCCGCCTCGTCCTCACCGCCGTAGTAGCGGGCGGGGCCACGGGCGCGCAAGGCGCACAGGCCGGGGCGCAGCAGCTGGACGCCGGGGGAGAGCTCTTCGACGGCGGCGATGAACGGCTGGAAGAATCGTGCATCGCGATCCGGATCGTCGGCGACGAGATGGACCGACGGGCAGGCGGCCTGTGCGTCGCGGCGGCGGCTTCCTCGTCGTACTCCTTCCGCGCGGGCGGATGCGGAGCATGCGATGACCGTGTTGGCGCGGATGATCGCCACGGGGGCGGCGGGATCCCAGGGCTGTGGCAGGCTCAGCGAATACGCCGTGACCGGCCAGTCCGGAAACCACAGCACGAGAGTGCGTTCGGGAGTGTTCATCGTGCCCCCGCAGATGCGAGCACGCGTTCATCGCGGCGGGTGGCGAGCTCGTCCTCTCCGATGACGGAGGAGGTGAACGGAACGGGAACGGGAGGCTGCGGGGTGTGCAGGGCCCCTGTCGGTCCGGGAAGCTGGACACGCGAGCGTCGTGTTCCGGACGAGCGGCGTCCTCGTGCGGTGACCGTGACGGTGCGCGATCGCAGCAGGCCGTACCCTGCGCCGAGTCCGTCCCAGTGCGGATCGTCCAGACGGAGTGTCACATCCGCGCCCGACCAATCGCCGTCGATCACCAGGACGCTGCCGCGGTCTCGCAGGCGTGCGCTCAATCGTGCGACCTCGGCGTCGCGGGGGCGTGTCGGCGGGCGGACGACGATCAGCGGCATGACTTCGGAGACAGCGGCCGCGACCGACATCCAGCGCTCGCCGGGCCGGGGGATGAGGGCGAGACGGTCCAGGGCGATGCCATAGGCGGAAGCCGCCTCCGTGCCGAGTGCGGGGATGCCGAGGACCGCGCACCAGGATCCTGCGCGCGACGCTTCGCTCAGTAGCGCCAGCAGCAGACTGGTGGAGGAATCGACAGCGTAGACGGAACCGGGGGCAAGGCCGCCTCCGGGAAACAACGAGGAGAGCTCCTCGGAGACGGGCACCAGGGCTGTGTCGGCACGGCGTCGCTGCATGGTGTCGATGCGGCCCTGCAGGCGCTCGATCTCGGCGGCGAGGTCGCCGAGATCGGTTTTTCGTGCCAGTGCCATGGATCGATCCTAGAAAGTATGTTCGAATATCGCAACGCGATACGAGCACACTAATTCGAACGTCGGACATTGTTGCCCGGCGTTCGGATTCGATCGATGAGCGGGCGTCAGGAGTACACGGCGCGCTCGAAGGCGTCCAGGCCCCGCTCCGCCGCATCATCGAACCAGGGCAGCAGCTGCGCGCTCCAGACGGCGGCGATGCCGCTGCCGCGATCGATCCAGAAGTGCACGTTGGCCAGTCCCGCCCACGACAGGGAGCCCGCCCGGCGGCCACCGGGAAGGTCCTCCTCCAGGCGCAGCAGCGACACCGCCCAGGACTTCGCCCTGCCGGGGAAGAGGTCCACGGGCCGGGTGAGCGCGGGGATCGCGGACGTGAACGGGTGCACCGTCACGCCCGGCATCGCCTGTACCGCCCAGGAGATCGTCTCCGGTCGCAGAACGCGTCCTGCCGGCGCGGCGCCGTCCCCGAGCCAGGCCCGCAGGAAGGCCAGGTAGTCGGCGACCGTGCCGAACAGCCCCTGTCCGCCCATGTCCACCTCGGGGCGCACGGGCGGAATCGCCGGGGAGGGGCGCAGCGTGCCGTCGCTGCGCCGCCGGTGTGCGGGCACGAGGCGTGCGGCACGTTCCGGCGGCATGTCGAAGGAGGTGTCGGTCATCGCGCACGGCTCGAAGATCCGGGTGCGCAGGACGTCCTCCAGGCGCTGCTCGCGCACGGCGGCGATCACCAGTCCCAGCCAGTCCATCGAGATGCCGTAGGTCCACCGCTCGCCGGGGTCGTGCAGCAGGGGCTGAAACAGGGAATCGCGCAGCGGGGTCGTGGTGCCGGCCCGGGAGCGGGCCAGCAGCGCGAGGCGCTCGTCGAACATGTCGTACCCGAAACCCGATGTGTGCAGCAGCAGATCGCGCACGGTGATCGGGGTGCGAGGTGGACGCGTGTGCGGTGTCCCGTCCGCGTCGACGCTCTCCAGCACCCCCACGCGCTCGATCTCCGGGAGCAGTCGAGCCACCGGGGTGTCCAATGCGAACAGGCCGTCTTCGATGCACTGCAGGGCGGCAGTGGCCGTCACCTGTTTGGTCGCCGAGTACAGGGCGATGATCCCATCGGCGCGGAGCGGATCGGGCTCGTCGGCCCGGGGCCGTCCCCGCGCAGTCAGGTGCCGGACGCCGTCGATGCCCGTCACGCCCGCGATGATCCCCGGAATGCCCTCGTCCACCGCATCCTGGACGGCCCTGTCCACAGCCTCTGCACGCATGAGCAGAGCCTATGTCGCGGTGTCGGCGGTGTGCGTCAGGATCAGAGCATGCGATTCGAATTCGACGCTCCGCTCTGGCGCTGGGAGGCGCGTACGGCGGACTGGTACTTCGTCACGGTTCCCGCCGAGCTCGGCGGTGACATCGCCGAGCTGCCCCGGATGAGACGTGGATTCGGCGCGGTCAAGGTCGAAGCGACCATCGGTGTCACCCGGTGGCGCACCTCGATCTTCCCGCAGCGGGAGATCCCCGGCGTGGGTCAGGAGTATGTCCTTCCCGTGAAGAAGGAGGTGCGCGTGGCCGAGGGGCTGGAGCCGGAAGCGGACGTGCGCGTGGTCATCGACCTCGTCCTCCCGTGATCTGGGCCGGGCTGAGGTTCCTGGGAGCGTTTGCAAGTTCATGAGAAAAGTCTCATACTCGGAGGAGTACTCGTTCTCCTGCGCTGCGAGAGTCGCCACCCGAAGGCGATAGCAGGAGTGACGGTCAGGCCGAGATCGTTCCTCCCGGCTTCGCCCGTCCGACGCCGACCCCCTCGGTTCCGGACGGGCGATTTTCGTTGTCCACAGGCGGTCTCGCCGCTGCGTGCAGCGGCCTATCCTCCCGGGATGAGCGCACCCCGCACGCAGACCCGCCGGAGAGTCCTCGTCGCCATCGCCACGGCTCCGCTCAGCCTCGGCGCGCTCGTCCTGGCTCTGGACGCCATGATCCGCGGCCGGCTGCCGCTTCCGGGATCCCCGCTGGTCGGTGTCGTCGCGGTCCTCGTCCTCGCGGTGGCGGGCGCCGCCTTCACCGTGATCGACATCACCGAGCACCGTCTGCCCAACACGATCATGCTCTCGAGCTTTGCCGCGCTGGTGGCATGCGTGCTGATCGGCTGGGGTCAGGACGGCGACGGCTCCGCTGTGCTGCGAGCGGCGGGAGGGGCGCTCGGTCCGTTCCTCGCGTTCTTTCTGCTGTCGTTGCTGCGCCCCGGCGGGGTGGGCGGCGGTGATGTGAAACTCGCCGGCCTTGTGGGAGCGCTCGCGTCCTGGGCGTCCTGGGAGTCGCTCGCCCTCTGTTTCGCGGCGGCCTTCGTCAGCGCGGGAGCCTTCGCGCTCGGGGGCCTCGCGCTCGGACGACTGCGCGCGCATCAGGCCGTTCCCTTCGGTCCGTTTCTCATTCTGGGTGGGTGGTGCGGCCTGCTGCTGCGATGACCGCGCACCTGGCGGACGTACGGCGCTCACTTCGCCGCATTCGGCGGTTCTCGCCCGTCCGAATGCGGCTCATGATGGGAAAACGCCCTCCCGGGCGCGAGACCCAGCGTGAGAACACAGGAGTTCCCCATGTCCGACACCCTCGTCCGTCCTCCGTTCGATGCCGAATCCGAAGCGGTGCTCACCCTCGTGCAGGAGCAACTCCCGCCGGTCACTCCGGAGACCATCACCCTCATGCGACAGGGCGCCCTGCAGGAGGGCGACAGCCGGGTCGCCGATGCCCTCGCGGCGGCCGGGATCAGCAGGCGCGATGTGACGATCCCCGGATATCGGGGTGAGGAGATCGAGGTCTCCGTTCTCTCACGGGCGGATCACACCGGCCTCGGGCCCGGCATCTTCCACACCCACGGCGGCGGCATGATCGTGGGCGATCGCCTGGTGGGCATCGAGCAGCTGATCCCGTGGATCGTGGAGCACGACGCCGTCGTGGTCACGGTGGAGTACCGCCTCGCGCCGGAATTCCCCGACCCGTATCCCACGGAGGACGCGTACGCCGGGCTCATCTGGACCGCGGAGAACGCCGCCGAACTGGGCATCGACCCGGCCCGGATCCTGGTCGCCGGTGCAAGCGCGGGCGGGGGTCTCGCGGCGGCGATGGCCTTGATGGCCCGTGACAGGAAGGGGCCGGCGCTGATCGGCCAGCTCCTCATCTGCCCGATGCTCGACGATCGCGATGCCACCGCCTCCACCCACCAGTACCCCGACCGCGGCACCTGGGTCCGTTCTGCGAATCTGACCGGCTGGTCGGCGCTGCTGGGGGAGCGACGGGGTGGCGACGACGTCTCCATCTACGCCGCTCCCGCACGTGCCACCGATCTCACTGGCCTTCCCTCCGCGTACATCGACTGCGGCTCGGCCGAAGTGTTCCGCGACGAGGACGCCGCCTACGCCACATCGCTGTGGCGCGACGGTGTGCAGGCCGAACTGCACGTGTGGGCCGGCGGATTCCATGGCTTCGACATGCTCGCCGGGCACACCGCTCTGGCGCAGGCGGCGACGGCTGCCCGGAACGCCTGGGTGGCCCGGCTCATCGGAGCCTGATCCGCCGGGAGCGCGGCGGACGGATCGATAGACTGGCGTGCGAGCGCGAGGGAGCGCAGATGCAGCGACTGGCCGGAAACCTCCGAACGATCGATCCCGAGGCGAGTGAGAGCCTGCGGATCGTCTCGTACTTCGATGTGCTCATCTCCCGTGGCGTCTCGGTCGACGCGCTCCTGCGCGGGGCCGCGGTGATGGCGAACGCGGTGGCGGGAGCCGCCGTACGCGGACGTGTCATCCGCCGTGACCCTGAGGGGCGCTCGCCGCAGGAAGAGACGCCGGACGGGTCGCCGCGGATCGACGGCGGCGAGTGGAGCGCCTGGATCGAACGGGACGGCGGGCCCGCCCCACTCGACGATGTCATCCTGGAGCGGCTGGCGCTCGGCATCGCCCTCAGCGAGTCCCGTCGTCGCGCGCCCGGCGGCATCGACGCGGTCATCGATGCCGCAACCGGTGAGGTGGAACGGGTCGCCGCGCTGGCGCGGTTGCGCATCGAGCCCGGGACCCCGATCCGTGTGGTGGCCACGTCCGCCGATGCCTCCGAGGCGCTCGCCGACACGATCATCGTGCCGACGCGGCGGGCGCTGGTACGCGTGCGCCTGGATCGAGAGTTCGTCACGCCCGCGGCGCCGGGCCTATGGGGTCTGGGAACGGTGGTGCGCGCCGATCATGCCCCGGAGTCCCTGGATGCGGCCCTGATCGCTCTACGTCTTGCCGACGAGCGGGACCGCATCGTCGACGCCGCGGAGTTCGGCTCACTGCTGCTGCTGGCGCGTGCGTTCGATCCCGATCACCTTCCCGCCGATGTCGTCGCGCTGGCCGCCTTGGACGAGCGTTCACAGCTCGTGCTGCGAGCGCTCGCCGAGGCCGAGAGCATGCGCTCGGCCTCGGCGGCACTGGGCATGCACCACTCCAGCGTGCAGGCGCGACATGAGGCGCTGACCCAGGCGCTGGGCTACGACCCGCGCACTCCGCTCGGACGCGCCCGATACGCGGCCGCCGCGATGCTGTTCCGGCTCGCCGGATCCTCGGAGCGATGACCGGGCGATGTCGATGCCCGGGAGTAGCATGTGGCCATGGCGATTGCACGACTTTCCGGTGGCCCGCTCGACGGCCAGCTCCTGCCCCTTGACGATGCCGACCAGGATGAGCTGATCCTGCCCTACACCGAGGGACAGGTGGTGTACCGTCGCGCCGGCGCCCTGGAGAACACCGGCGCATCGGACGGCGCCACGACGGCGGAGTTCCACTTCGTCGAGGACACCGAGCCCATCAATCCTTCCGACGACTGACGTGGCCGGTCCGCAGCGCAGTTTCGAGATCGAGGTCACCTTCGACGCGGACACGACGACTCCGCTTCCGGATTGGAGCGTCCTCCCGGGCGTCCATCAGGTCGTGGGGCCCGAGATCCGCCCGCTGGATGCGCTGTATCTGGACACAGCGTCGGGAACGCTGGCACGATCCGGCGTGGCCATCCGGCGCCGCACGGGTGGACCCGACGAAGGCTGGCACCTGAAGGGGCCGATCGTCGACGGCGGGCGGGTGGAGCTGCACTGGCCGATCACCCCTGGCATCGACATTCCGGACACCGTGCGGCAGGCTGCCGCCGAGTGGACCGAGGAGCCGCTGGTTCCGCTGGCGCGGATCCGTAACGAACGCCACGCGTTCGAGCTGCGTGACGGCGAAGGCGGGGTCATCGCCGAGATGGTGGACGACCACGTCGAGGCGGAGGATCTCCGGTCAGGGCAGGCGCGCGCCTGGCGGGAATGGGAGGTCGAGCTCGGCCCTGCCGCTCCGGCGGATCGGGGCGAGCGGGACGAGTTCTTCGCCGCGGCCACCCTGCTCGCTCATGGAGCGGGCGCACGACCGGCGTCGTCCGCATCGAAGCTGGCCCGCGCACTCGGCCACTGAACACGGTCACGGAGAAGGCAGAGGAGCCGGCATGCGCGCGGAAGACCTGCACGAGGTGGCGGCCCGGCGTGCGGACGAGCTTCCCGGTGCCGAACTCACTCATCCCTTCGGGCCGGACTGGGACGTCTACAAAGTCCGCGGGAAGGTCTTCATGCTGCAGGGGGCACGCGGCGGCGAGGTTCATGTGACGCTCAAGTCGGCGCCGGAGGACGCACGTGCTCTGCGGGAGTCATACGAGGACATCACCGCGGGCTATCACATGAACAAGAAGCACTGGATCACGGTGTACGCCGGAGGAAGCCTCGACGAGGAGCTGCTGCGCGAGCTCGTCACCGAGTCCTACGTGCTCGTCCTCGAGGGCATCCCTCGGCGCGACCGGCCGGTCGATCCGGCGAGATTCGCGCACCGCTCGGCGGGCTGAGGGCGAGATCGCCCACCACGCTACCGAAGCAGCCGGCACCGCCCGTCACCGTCGCACGACCACTGCGCAACGCGCGTGATGCGCTGAGGGCGCCGCCCGGATTCCCGGACAGCGCCCTCAGTGTGATCGATCAGAAGTTGATCATGTGGCCGGTGAGGCCGTGGAACGTCTCCTGCAGCGCCTCCGACAGCGTCGGGTGCGTGTGCACGTTGCGCGCCAGCTCCCAGGCCGTGAGATCCCACTTCTGTGCGAGGGTGAGCTCAGGCAGAAGCTCGGAAACGTCCGGGCCGATCATGTGAGCGCCGAGGAGCTCCAGGTGCTCCGCGTCGGCGATGACCTTGACGAAACCGACGGGCTCGCCCAGGCCGTGAGCCTTGCCGTTGGCCATGAAGGGGAAGGTCGCCACCTTGATCTCGTGGCCGGCGTCCTTCGCCTGCTGCTCGGTGAGGCCGAACGAGGCCACCTGCGGCTGGCAGAACGTGGCGCGCGGCATCATGCGGTAGTCACCGAGCGTCATGGTCTCGGCGTTGCCGATGGTCTCGGCGGCGACGACACCCTGGGCCTCGGCGACGTGGGCCAGCTGCAGCTTGGCGGTCACGTCACCGATCGCGTAGATGTGCGGCACATTGGTGCGCATGTGGTCGTCGATGTCGATGGCGCCGCGGTCGGTGAGGGCGACACCGGTGTTCTCCAGGCCGTAGCCGGTGACGTTCGGGGCGAATCCGACCGACATCAGGACCTTCGATGCGTCGATGGAGCCGGCCTGGCCGTCCTTGCCGGTGTAGGTGACCGTGACGTTGCCACCGTTGTCGGTGATCGTCTCGACCTTGGTGGAGGTGAGGATGTCGATCCCGTAGTTGCGGTACTGCTTCTGGATCTCCTTCGAGACGTCGGCGTCCTCGTTGGGGAGGGCGCGATCGAGGAACTCGATGATGGTGACCTTGGCGCCGAAGTTGGAGAGCACGTAGGCGAACTCCATGCCGATGGCACCCGCACCCACGATGACGATGGACTCAGGGACATCGCGCGTGAGGATCTGCTTCTCGTACGTGACGACGTTCTCGCTCAGCTGCACGCCGGGCAGCAGGCGCACGGTCGAGCCGGTGGCGATGATGACGTTGTCGAACGTGACCGTCTCCTCGCCGCCCTTGCTGAGCGCGACCGAGATGGTGTTGGCATCGGTGAAGGTGCCACGGCCGTCGTACTCGGTGACCTTGTTCTTCTTCATCAGGTAGTGGATGCCCTTGACGCGGCCGTCGGCCACCTCGCGTGAGCGATCCCAGGCCACGCCGTAGTCCATGGAGATGTTCTGACCGGAGATGCCGAAGAAGTCCAGCTTGTGAGTCAGCGTGTGGGCGATCTCGGCGTTCTTCAGAAGCGACTTCGACGGGATGCACCCGACGTTGAGGCAGACGCCTCCCCAGTACTTCTCTTCGATGATCGCGGTGGACAGTCCGAGCTGAGCGCTTCGCACGGCCGCGACGTATCCGCCGGGGCCCGCGCCGAGGATGACGACGTCATAGTGAGGCATGCCTCCAGCCTAGCGCTCCGCGGCGGGCAGTCACTCCTGTCGTGGAGGTCTGTCGGCTTTACGTACACTGTGTACGTATCGCCGACAGAGGGGGACTTCCGCATGCCTCGTGCCACACGGGCCGCTGCTGAGCGGACCCGCATCTCGCTCCTGAGGACAGCCGCATCGCTTTTCGCTGAACGCGGGTTCCACGCCGTTTCAGTCGGGGACGTGGCCGGCGCGGTCGGCGTCAGCAGGGGAGCGGTCTACCACAACTGGGCCGACAAGACGGCGTTGTTCGCGGAGGTGGTCGAGCACGCTCACGCCGATGCCGCTGAGCGGGCCGCCGCCGCGGCGGACGGAGACGACCCGATCGACGTACTGGTTGCTGGTGCACTGGCCTATGTGGCGGCGTGCGCCGATGATCGCCATCGGCGCATCCTGCTGGTCGACGGCCCCGCCGTGATCGATCGTGCGCGCTGGGCCGCCCTGGAGCGCGAGTACGCGGCGTCGTTGCTGGCTGACGCCCTGGAGCTCGCTGACGTGGACCCGATGCAGCGCCCCGCCGTGTCGCTACTGCTCGCCGGTGCCGTGCAACGAGCGGTCGTGGGCGTCGCCGAGGGGATGCCGCTGGAGGCGCTGCACGCTCCGCTGCGGGCCATGATCGAGGCGACGGTTCGCCGCTGACGACAGACGACGATCGTCACGCGCCGGTCGCTGCGATATCAGACCAGGAACATTCGTACGGAACACCAACATCAGCACAGAGATGTATGGGATACCCCTCTCTCGAATTGCCTGTCCCCAACATGATTCGGATAGGCTGGTCAGACGAAGGAGGACGAGCGTGTCTGCAGATGAGAACGGCCTGAGCCAGGTCCACCGCGAAGGTGACCGGTACGACCGGGGATCGGACAACACCCAGACTTTCGGTGGCCACGATTCCGACCTGTCGTTCGTGCCCTTCGGAGCCGAGCTCACCGAGGCGGAGGTCGACGCCATCGGCGCGCTGCCGTCCGGATCCGCGATCCTGCTGGTGCGTTCCGGCCCCACGGCGGGTGCACGCTATCTGGTGGACGGTGACGTCACCACGATCGGTCGTCACCCGGAGGCGGACATCTTCTTCGACGACGTCACGGTCTCGCGCCGTCACGCCGAGATCGTGCGCAGCGGTCGCACGTTCGAGATGATCGACCAGCGCTCGCTCAACGGCACCTACCTCAACGGCGAACGCGCTGACCGCGGCGTGCTGACCAACGGCGCAGAGGTTCGCATCGGCAAGTTCCGCCTGAACTTCTTCGCCTCGCCCGCTGATCTCGGAACCGACGCCTGATGGCCGCCGCCGCCGACGCACGGGCGGCTTCCGGTTCTCTCCTCGGCATCGGGCAGGTGCTGCGGAGGCTGTCGCCGGAGTTCCCGGCACTCACCAGCTCCAAGCTTCGATTCCTGGAGGTGCAGGGAATCGTCACGCCGGCGCGCACTCCGAAGGGGTACCGGAAGTTCTCGCCCGCCGATGTGCAGCGGCTTACACTCGCACTGACCCTGCAGCGGGATCACTACCTTCCTCTTCAGGTGATTCGCGATTACCTGGACGACATCGACGCCGGACGGGAACCGGCCATCCCGGTGCCGCTCACCATCCACTCCACGGCTCGCCGGTACAACCGCGCGGAGCTGCTCGCCGCGAGCGGATCTGGAGCCCAGCTCCTCAACGATGCGATCAGCACCGGTCTCATCGCCGCGGGGGATTCCTACGGTGAGCAGGCGCTCACGATGCTGCGTGCCCTCGTGGCGCTGGACCAGCACGGCATCGAGCCGCGGCACGTGCGCGGTCTTCGTCAGTCCGCGGAGCGCGAGGTCGCCCTGATCGAATCCGCTCTCACTCCTCTCCTTCGCCGGACCGATGCGCCCTCGCGTGCGCGCGCCGATGAGGTTGCCCCGGAGCTCGCTGCGCGCTTGGATGAGGTGCGACAGATCTTCGTCAAGTCCGCCCTGGAGCGGATGCTCTCGTCCTGAGAGCGACACGCCGAATCGCTCACGCGAATGTCTCGGCGAGAGGACGACTCCTGCTCTAACTTTGGAGTAGAAGTTGAAAGTTTCTATCAGGAGGTGCGGGCATATGCTCGACGAGGGCGACGAGGCGCAGTTCTCCGCTGAGCTTCTCTTCACCGACGGCATGCCCGAGCTCGGCAACGAGGTGGGCTACCGCGGTGCGCAGGCCGCCCGCGCCGCAGGCATCACCTACCGTCAGCTGGACTACTGGGCCCGCACCGAGCTGGTCGAACCCACGGTGCGCGGTGCATCCGGCTCCGGTTCGCAGCGTCTCTACGGCTTCCGTGACATCCTCGTGCTCAAGCTGGTCAAGCGCCTCCTGGACACCGGCATCTCCCTGCAGCAGATCCGCACCGCGGTCGAGCAGCTTCGCGCCCAGGGCATCCGCGATCTCGCAGGCATCACGCTCATGAGCGATGGCGCCTCGGTCTACCTCTGCACCTCGAACGACGAGGTCATCGACCTGGTCAGTCGCGGTCAGGGCGTCTTCGGCATCGCCGTGGGCAAGGTGCTGCGTGAGGTCGAGTCCACGCTGGTGCAGTTCGATCCCACCGCTCCGGATCCGGTCGACGAGCTCGCCGCCCGCCGCGCACGTCGTACGGCCTGAGCGCTCCGTCTCTGAGACGATGCCCGGTCTGCATCACGTCGAGATCTGGGTGGCCGACACCGGTGACGGCCTGGACGACTGGCGGTGGTTGCTGAAAGAGCTGGGCTGGTCGCGAACGGCTGCGTGGCCGGAGGGGGAGACCTGGGCTGCCGGCGACCTGTATCTGACGTTCACCGGATCGCCGAATCTGCGTGACGTGCCCCACGATCGTCGCCGCCCCGGGCTCAACCACCTCGCGTTCCATGGCGGTGACCGGAGTGCTGTCGATCGGCTCATGACCGACGCCGTCGGCCACGGCTGGACGGCGCTGTACCACGAGCGCTACCCGCACGCCGGTGGACTCGACCACTACGCCGGATGGCTGGAGAACTCCGACGGCTTCAAGGCGGAGGTCGTCGCGCAGAGGCAGGAGTGACGCATGGGACTGACCCCCGAAGAACTGCTCAGCGGACCCCGTGGACGTCGGCTCTGTCTCGAACTCGCAGCGCAAGACCCCGACGTGACGAACGCGGTGTTCTGGACGTCCCACGCCCACGATGCAAGCTCCGGAGCGTCTGCGAGCTTCGGATGGGGGAGGCGCGAGCCCGACCGCGAGTTCTCACCGGAGACCGTCGCGGAACTGGTCGAGTCCGCATCGACGATGGTGACGGCGGAGACCGTCGGCCGTGCACTGGAGTACAGCGTCTGCTCCGCCCGGTACTGGCAGGAGCCGGACGGTCGCGATGTGCTCGCCGCGCAGGGGCGCATGATCGCTGCGCTGCGGCCGATGGCCGAGGCTGTCGCCGCCTGTGCGGGGATCGAGTGGTGGACATCCGCTCCCGCACACCACTGGCTCGTGGAGTATGACCCGCCGCAGGGGCTGGCGGAGCAGACAGCGCTGGATCCGGTGACCGATGTCAGCCGCGTGCGAGAGCGGATACGCGAGTGGCGGCGTGCCACCGTCACGGAGGAAGCGGTCGCGAAGCGCGACTATCCCGAAGACCCCGAGTACCCCAGAACCGGATCGTGGTGGTCGCTGGCGGGGTGGTATCGGCACACCGTCAGCCGCCTGCCTGACGCCCTCGCTCTCATGGAGGACAGCTACGGGCCGAAGGTCGCACGCACTTTCCCGGTGCACGGCGGATCGCGCGTCCTGGAGATCCGCACCCCGGAAGACTGGGTGAAGCTGTGCCGGAATGCGTCGGTTGATGTGTCGGCTTCACGCCGTCATGACTGGTTCCGAACGACCGGACGCGCCGGGGAGTGGGTGCTGCCCGACTGGGACGCCGTGGCCGAGCAGTGGGATGGCGTCCACCTCACGGTCGCCGCCTATCTGGCCGGGGCGGGTCGCGCGCTGGTGGTGGACGAGAGCCGCGCGTCGGTCATCGCGGGATGGGATCCCGACACGACGTTCTGGCTCACCAACACACTGGTGCTCGCGGATCTGCCGCCCCAGGATTGGGTTCTCGATGACGAGGGCGGGTGGCAGCCGCCGTCGCAGAACGGCGCCGGCGTGGCTTCGTGACGAATTGTGACGGTGACGGTTCGGTTACGATTGCGCCGATTCACGCCCGCGCACCCGCGTGAACAGGATGTGGTCCTGGCGCCGACCGGCGATCTCCAGGTACGCGGGGGACAGCCCGATGCGCTGGAAACCGTTCTTCTCGAGCACGCGCTGCGAGCGAAGGTTGCCGACCAGGGTGGCCGCATCAACGCGGTGCAGATCGAGCACGTCGAACGCGTACGCGACCGATGCCGCGACGGCCGCCGTGGCGAGTCCCTGCCCGTTGTGCCGCTGGTCCACCCAGTAACCCAGCGAGGCCGATTGGGCGACGCCACGCTGGATCGAACTCAGCGTGATCCGGCCCGACACCTCGCCGTCGTCGTCCAGGATCACGAACGGGACGGCATCGGTCTGATCAAGCAGCGCCGCGATCGCGATGCGCTGGCGGCGAGGTGTTGCCCAGTCCGCTGAACGCGACGGCTCGAACGGTGCAAGAAAATCGGCGTTGGAAAAGACGAGGTCGGCGAGCGTTTCCGCATCGCCGACCTCGATGAGTCGAATGACCGCGCCGCTCACGCGGACGAAGCCGCCTCTTCGCCGGGGGCAGCGATCCGCCCCGATCGCATGATGCGATCCAGCAGGGCGTCGAAATCCGCGGCGAGTTCCTGGGCCGAGTCGCCGGGCCAGATGTGCAGGGGCTTGGCGGCACCCTGCGCCTGCTGCAGCGACGTGCGCTCCGGGAGCTGGGGGGACAGCACCAGCGGGCCGAACATGTCGCGCAGTTCCTTGATGCGGAACTGGTGTTCGATCGACTGGGGGCGCACGCGGTTGACCACGATTCCGAGCGGCTGCAGACGTGGCGACAGTCCGCGGCGGATCTCCTCGATGGCGCGCAGTGCACGGTCTGCGGCCGCGACAGAGAAGAGGCCGGGCTCGGTCACGACGATCACGCGGTCGGATGCCGCCCACGCGGTACGGGTGAGGGCGTTCAGCGAGGGCGCGCAGTCGATGAGGACCAGGTCGTAGTCCGCCTCGATCGTCGCCAAGGCCTCCTCGAGCTTCCAGACGTCGCGCACGCTCGGGTGCGGGCCGTCGAAGTTGATCGCTGACGGGCTGCCGATCAGGACATCGATCGTTCCGGGGTGAACCTTCGCCCAACCCGAGGACGTGATGGCCTGACGGACCGTCTTCTCCTTCGGGTTGGCGAGGACATCGGCGATGTTCAACCGCCCGGCCACCTGGATATCCATCCCCGTAGAGACGTCGGACTGCGGGTCGAGATCCACGACGAGTGTGCGGATGCCGCGCGCGAATGCCGCGGAGGCAAGTCCGAGAGTCACTGTCGTCTTGCCGACTCCGCCTTTCAAAGAGCTGACGCTGAGTACGTGCACAATCAACCACGTTACCGTCCCGTAGGGTGGAAGGGCTATTCCCCCACACGTCTCACAGAAGACAGAGGTGTCATGTTCTCGAAGATCCTCGTAGCCAACCGTGGTGAGATCGCCATCCGCGCATTCCGCGCCGCCTATGAAGTCGGTGCCCGCACCGTCGCCGTGTTCCCGTATGAGGACCGCTTCTCCCTGCACCGTCTGAAGGCGGATGAGGCGTACCAGATCGGTGATGTCGGCCACCCCGTGCGCGCGTACCTCGATGTCGATGAGATCATCCGCGTCGCCGTCGAATCCGGCGCCGACGCCATCTACCCGGGCTACGGCTTCCTCTCGGAGAACCCCGACCTTGCGGCGAAGGCCGCAGCCAACGGCATCACCTTCATCGGACCTCCCTCCTCCGTCCTGGAGATGGCCGGCAACAAGGTCACCGCCAAGGAGCACGCGATCGCGGCCGGGGTACCGGTGCTGCGCTCCACCGAGGCATCCGACGACGTCGACGCGCTCGTGGCTCAGTCAGACGAGATCGGCTTCCCGTTGTTCGCCAAGGCCGTCGCCGGCGGTGGCGGCCGGGGTATGCGCCGCGTGGAGACCAAGGAAGAGCTCGCTCCTGCTCTGGCCGAAGCCATGCGCGAGGCAGACTCCGCGTTCGGTGACCCCCGCATGTTCCTGGAGCAAGCCGTGCTGCGTCCGCGCCACGTCGAGGTCCAGGTCCTCGCGGACTCGCACGGCGCGACGGTCCACCTGTTCGAGCGCGACTGCTCGGTGCAGCGTCGTCACCAGAAGGTCATCGAGATCGCTCCGGCCCCGAACCTCGCACAGGAGATCAAGGACGACCTGCACCGCTATGCGGTCGCCTTCGCCGAGTCCATCGGCTACCAGAACGCCGGAACGGTCGAGTTCCTCCTCGAGACCGCGGGCCCGCGCACGGGCGAGGTCGTCTTCATCGAGATGAACCCCCGTATCCAGGTGGAGCACACGGTCACGGAGGAGGTCACCGACGTCGACCTCGTCCAGACGCAGATGAAGATCGCCGCCGGCGCCTCCCTCGCGGAGCTCGGGCTGGAGCAGGAGAACATCCACCTGCGCGGTGCTGCGCTGCAGTGCCGCATCACCACCGAGGACCCGACGCAGGGCTTCCGTCCCGACACCGGCAAGATCACCACCTACCGTTCGCCGGGTGGCGCCGGCATCCGACTGGACGGCGGTACCACGGCCGCGGGTTCGCAGATCAGCCCCCACTTCGACTCGATGCTGGCCAAGCTCACGTGCCGCGGCCGTGACTTCGCGGCCGCCGTCTCGCGCGCCCGTCGTGCACTGGCCGAGTTCCGCATCCGCGGCGTCTCCACGAACATCCCGTTCCTGCAGGCGGTGCTCGATGACGCTGACTTCGTGCACGGCGACGTGTCCACCTCGTTCATCGACGAGCGTCCGCAGCTGCTGCGCGGCCGCGAGTCCAAGGACCGCGGCACCAAGGTGCTGAACTGGCTGGTGGACACCACGGTCAACAAGCCCAACGGCGAGAACCCGCTCTCGGTGAACCCCGCCGTCAAGCTTCCCGTCATCGACCTGACCGCCCCGGCCCCCGCCGGATCGCGCCAGCGTCTGCAGGAGCTGGGACCTGCGGGGTTCGCGAAGGAGCTGCGTGCGCAGACCGCGCTCGCCGTGACCGACACCACGTTCCGTGACGCCCACCAGTCTCTGCTGGCCACGCGCGTGCGGACCAAGGATCTGCTGGCTGTCGCCCCCTACGAGGCGCGCATGCTGCCGCAGCTGCTGTCCGTCGAGGCGTGGGGCGGTGCCACCTACGATGTGGCCCTGCGCTTCCTGGGCGAAGATCCGTGGGAGCGCCTGGCGAAGCTGCGTGAGGCGCTGCCGAACGTCGCGATCCAGATGTTGCTGCGCGGACGCAACACCGTGGGGTACACGCCGTACCCCACCGAGGTGACGGACGCGTTCATCCGTGAGGCCGCGGCTACCGGAGTGGACATCTTCCGCATCTTCGACGCGCTCAACGACGTCGAGCAGATGCGCCCGGCCATCGAGTCGGTGGTCGCCACCGGCACCGCGGTGGCCGAGGCCGCCCTGTGCTACACCGGTGATCTGCTGAACCCGAACGAGGATCTGTACACCCTCGACTACTACCTGAACCTTGCCGACCAGATGATCGCCGCCGGTGCGCACATCATCGGCATCAAGGACATGGCGGGACTCCTGCGACCTGCCGCCGCCGCGAAGCTGGTCTCCGCGCTGCGCGAGCGCTTCGACGTGCCGGTGCACGTGCACACGCACGACACGGCCGGCGGACAGCTCGCAACCCTCATGGCGGCGGCCCAGGCGGGAGCAGACGCCGTCGATGTGGCCTCGGCACCGATGTCGGGAACCACCAGCCAGCCGTCGATGTCGGCGCTGGTCGCGGCTCTCGCTCACACCGAGCGTGACACCGGGATCGACCTGCAGGCCGTCTCGGATCTGGAGCCCTACTGGGAGGCGGTGCGCCACATGTACGCGCCGTTCGAGTCGGGACTGCCCGGCCCTACAGGACGCGTGTACCACCACGAGATCCCCGGTGGCCAGCTCTCCAACCTGCGTCAGCAGGCGATTGCGCTGGGACTGGCCGACGACTTCGAGCTCATCGAGAACATGTACGCGGCCGCGAACGAGATCCTCGGCCGGGTGCCGAAGGTCACGCCCTCCTCGAAGGTGGTGGGCGATCTCGCCCTGCACCTGGCGGCAGTGAAGGCGGATCCCGCAGACTTCGCCGCCAACCCGGAGAAGTACGACGTTCCGGACTCGGTGGTGGGCTTCATGGCGGGCGAGCTGGGCGACCTTCCCGGCGGATGGCCCGAGCCGTTCCGCAGCAAGGTGCTGGCCGGTCGCAATGTGAAGATCGGTGTGACCCCGATCACCGCCGAGCAGGAGGCCGCGCTGAACGGTGACTCCGCCTCGCGTCGCGCGATGCTGAACACCCTGCTGTTCCCGGCGCCCACGCGCATCTTCGAGGAGACCCGGGAGGCGTACGGCGACCTGTCGGTGCTGGACACGGCCGATTACCTCTACGGCCTGGTTCCGGGTGCCGAGCACATGGTCGAGATCGATCGGGGCGTGCGCCTGTACTTCGGTCTCGAGGCCATCGGTGAAGCCGACGCCAAGGGTATGCGGACCGTGATGACCACCCTTAACGGTCAGCTGCGTCCGGTCTTCGTGCGTGACCGCAGCATCGAGGTCGCGTCGCGTTCGGCGGAGAAGGCCGATACGTCCAAGCCGGGTCAGGTGGCTGCGCCGTTCTCCGGTGTCGTGACCATCAAGGCCGCCGTCGGTGACGCCGTCGAAGCCGGTGCACCTGTGGCCTCGATCGAGGCGATGAAGATGGAGGCCGCGATCACGTCGCCGGTCTCCGGAGTCATCGAGCGCATCGCGATCGCGGGCACTCAGCAGGTCGAGGCAGGCGATCTTTTGGTCGTCGTCCGGCCCGCCCAGTAACCTGGGTGGGCGGGACAGCCTCGCCAGCAGTACGGAAGTGATGTTTCAGTGACGTCTGATCCCAGTATCAACGCGCCCTCCGACGAGCCGGAGAACGGCGTTCTCGCCGAGACCGGTGCCATCGACACCTCGGACCTCGGTCTGCTCACCACGAACACGGCCCACGTGAACGTGATCCTGCCGACCGCCGAGGAAGACGATGACGACGATGTGGTGGACGACGACGACATCTCGATCCTCTTCGACTCGCTGCTGAGCGGTGACGCGGTCACCGCTCAGCAGGAGGACGTGGCGGCCGTGGTCGTCGGCATCCCGCATGTCGCTGCGGAGGAGACGACCGACCCGGTCGACGAGATCGACCTCGTCGAGGCGGAGCTCGTAGAAGACGACCTTCCGAGCGTCGCTGCGGCTGATGGCCTCGTCGTCGACGACGCAGATGACCTCGCTGAGGATGACTCTGTCGAGGCTGACGATGCTGAGGACGGGGCGCCGGAGGAGATCTCGGATGAGGTCGACGACGCTGCTGGGAGTGAGGACGACTCCGACGACGACCCCGATGCCGACGCGTCCGAGGACGACGACGTCGCCGCGGCGGACGAGGACTTCGTGGACGAGGACTCCGTGGACGACGACGACGCTGCGGACGAAGTCTCTGCGGATGACGACGCCGCTGCGGACGAAGTCTCTGCGGATGACGACGACGCTGCGGACGAAGTCTCTGCGGATGACGACGCCGCGGACGAAGTCTCTGCGCAGGATGTGTCCGTGGACGATGTCTCCCTGGATGACGACTCCGTCGAGGTCGACGCGTCCGCGGACGTCTCCGCAGAAGACGACTCCGATGCGGCGGAGGGAGCCACCTCCGAGAGCGCGTCGATCCAGGATGACTCCGTCGAGGCCGACGCGATCAAGGACGAACCCTTCGAGGACATCTCCACCGAAGACGTCTCCGTCGAGGATGACTCGCTTGCGGACGTTTCTGTCGAGGATGACTCGCTTGCGGACGATTCCGTCGAGGATGACTCGCTTGCGGACGTTTCCGTCGAGGATGACTCGGTCGAGGACGACGCTATCGAAGACGTCTCCGCCGAGGATGACTCCGCCGCCGAGGACGAGCGAGGCGAGCCTGATAGGGGTGACTCCGCCGACGATACGTCTGCCGAGAATGCGCCCCGAGCTGAGTCCTCTGAGCACGAGTTCCTCACGCGTGACGCAGTCCACGCTGGTTCCGTTGCGGATTCGGCGGAGGACGCCTCGGATGAGGCAGGCGAGGATGAGGACGAGTCCGCGGCAGTCCGGGACGAGGGCCCGGCCGACACCCAGATCGCCGAGTCCGCCGAGATCGCCGCGGATGCCCCGGTGTCCGATGAGGAGCCCACTCCCACCGACGAGTCCGCTCAGACCGAGGACGAGGGCGGGGCTGTGACCTCCGCGCTCGCCCACGACGATATTCGCCCGGCCACGCCGGTCGTCCAGGTGTCGCCTGTCGATGCCGGGGAGGCCGAAGACACGGTGACTGCGGACCTGTCCGCCGGTGAGTTGCTCGCCGGCGCAACCGGGGGCCGGGCCACCGTGACTGATTCAGCATCCGCTCAGCGGAACTCCGTGGAGGAACCCCCTGTGTCCGAGACCCGTGATATCCACGATCTGGAGCGCGTGACCGTGCGCACCGGCGCCGTCGAGACGACTCCAGCGCCGCGCCGCCTGGGCGACGTCGGCGGCGACGCCTCCCGCGAGACGCCCGACCTTCTCACGGCGGATCGCCTCCTGGACCCGAACCGCAAGCCCAAGCCGGAGCCGGAGGGCGCCTGGCAGCATTTCGTGTACTCGATCTCGGGCAAGCGCATCAACCTGGGCGACGGCAAGCGTGCGCGCGAGCGCAAGGCACTCACCGAGCGCATCGCGGCCCCGATCACCGGTGGTTCGCGCTTCGTGCCGGTGCTGTCGCGCAAGGGCGGCGTGGGAAAGACCACCGTCACCACGCTGATCGGCATGGCCCTGGCCGACGCCCGTGACGACCGCGTCGTGGCCGTGGACGCCAACCCCGACCGTGGCACGCTGGCCGAGCGCATCTCGCGCTCCAGCACCAAGACCGTTCGTGATCTCGTGCGCGTGCGCGACGAGATTCGTGGCTACAACGACCTCTCCGGCATCGTCTCGCGTGATGAGACACGCCTAGACGTGCTGGCGAGCGACAGCGATCCGCGGGTCGCGGAGGCCTTCAGCGACATCGACTACCGCCACGTCGCCGACGTGGCCAGCCGGTACTACTCCATCGTCCTCACCGACACCGGAACGGGCATCGTGCACTCCGTCATGGGGGCAACCCTCGACCTGGCAGACCAGCTCGTGATCGTGGCGGGACGCAGCGTCGATGAGGCGCGGGCCGCGTCCGAGACCCTGACCTGGCTGGAGACGAACGGGTTCTCCGACATCGCGCGCCGTGCCATCGTCGTGCTCAACCAGACCTCCGCCGGTGCTCCCGTCGTGCGCATGGACGAGGTCGAGGAGCACTTCCGCACCCGGGTGAGTGAGGTCGTCCGCATCCCGTACGACCCGATGATCGCCTCGGGCAGCGCCATCACGTTCCGCGACCTGCAGCCGGAGACGCGCGTCGCTGCACGCGAGCTGGCGGCCCTGGTCGTCAACGGCCTGCGCGGAACGGGCGCCTGACGTGGCGGTTCGCCCGATCCGTCTCTTCGGCGACCCCGTGCTCCGGCAGCCGAGCGAGCCGATCACCGATATCGACGACGGCGTTCGCGCGCTCGTGGAAGATCTGCTCGACTCGGTGCGCGAGCCCGGCCGTGCTGGAGTCGCGGCGCCGCAGATCGGGGTCAACCTGCGCGCCTTCTCGTACAACGTCGACGGGGAGGTGGGCTACGTGCTAAACCCCGTCGTCGTCGAGGTGCGCGGCGAGCCGGTTCCCACCGGCGAGGGTTGCCTGTCGGTGCCGGGGCTCTGGCATCCGGCCCTGCGTCACCCCTACGCGCGGGTGGAGGGAATCGATCTGGACGGCGAGCGCATCGTGCTCGAGGGCACCGGGCTGATGGCGCAGGCGCTGCAGCACGAGACCGACCACCTGGACGGGATGCTCTACCTCTCCCGCCTCGCTCCCGAGGACCGCAAGGTCGCGATGCGCGAGGTCCGTGAGAGCGACTGGTTCTGATCTCCCGCAGATCGAACGACGAATGCCCCGGAGGTGTCCTCCGGGGCATTCGTCGGTGCGGTGATCAGCCGGCGACCGAGACGTTCGTTGTCTGGGCGCCCGGAGCGGCGTAGAGCTCCTCGACTTCGGAGCCGAAGTCCTTCATGATCACGTTGCGCTTGATCGACAGCTTCGGCGTGAGGTGGCCGCTGGCCTCCGTCCACTCGGTCGGCAAGATGGTGAACTTCCGGATGGACTCGGCACGGGACACGTTCTTGTTCGCGCGGTCCACGGCCGTCTGCACCTCGGCGATCACGCGCTCGTTCTTAGCCGCCTCGGCGAGAGGCATGTCCTTCGGGAGGCCGTTGTTCGCCAGCCAAGTGGGCAGCATCTCCGGGTCGAGGGTGACGAGGGCGCCGATGAACGGACGCTGATCACCCACGACGACGACCTGCCCCACCACGGGGTTCGCGCGGATGACGTCCTCGAGCGGTGCGGGGGAGACGTTCTTTCCTCCCGCGGTGACGAGGATCTCCTTCTTGCGGCCGGTGATCGTGAGGAAGCCCTCGGTGTCGAAGGATCCGATGTCGCCGGTCTTGAACCAGCCGTCGTCGAAGGCGGCGGCCGTCGCCTCGGGATTGTTCCAGTACTCCTTGAAGACGTTGATGCCGCGCACCTGGATCTCGTCGTCCTCGCCGAGACGGATGCCGACGCCCGGGAGGGCGGGGCCGACCGTTCCGATCTTGGACTTGTTGGCCTGATTGACCGTGGCGGGCGCGGTGGTCTCGGTGAGGCCGTAGCCCTCCAGGATGTGGATGCCGAGACTGTGGAAGAAGTGGCCGAGGCGCGCGCCCAGCGGCGCCGACCCGGACACGGCGTACTTCACGTTGCCGCCCATGGCCTCGCGCAGCTTCGCGTAGACAAGCTTGTCGAACAGCGCGAATCGCAGCTTCAGCCCGAACGGGATCTTCTTGCCCTCGCCGAGCAGCGTCGAGTGCTCGATCGCCGTGGCGGCCGCAGCGCGGAAGATCTTGCCCTTGCCTCCGGTCTCTGCCTTCTGCTCCGCGGAGTTGTACACCTTCTCGAACACGCGGGGCACCGCCAGGAGGAAGGTCGGCTTGAACGAGCCGAGCGTGGGCACCAGGTTGCGGGTGTCGGGCTCATGGCCGGTGCGGACGCCGGCATGGATGTCGAGGATCGAGATGAAGCGGGCGAAGACATGGGCCGTCGTGATGAACAGCACGGTCGAAGCGCCGGACATGTTCACGACCTCATCGAGCGAGCGGGCCGCATTACGTGCCAGCTCGACGAAGTTGCTGTGCGTGAGCACGCATCCCTTGGGGCGGCCGGTGGAACCCGAGGTATAGATGAGGGTGGCGATGTCGTCGCCGTTCGCGATCGTGCGCCGGCGCTCGATCTCCTCATCCGTCACTCCCGTGCCGCCGGCGACCAGCGTGTCAAGGGCGCCCAGGTGCATCTGCCAGACGGTACGGATGTTGGGAAGCTCCGAGGCCACCTCGTCGAACCGGGCGAAGTGATCGCCGCTTTCGGCGATGAGCGCAACAGCACCGGAGTCTTCCATGTACCACTGGATCTGCGCGGGGGAGCTGGTCTCGTAGATCGGCACCATCACTGCGCCCGCATAGAACAGGGCGAAGTCGACGAGCGTCCACTGGTAGGTGGTGCGGGCGATGAAGCCCACCTTGTCGCCGGGCTCCAGGCCCGCGGCGACGAAGCCCTTTGCGAGGGCGATGACCTGCTCGCGGAACTGCGTCGCGGTGATGTCTCGCCACCGGCCCTGTTCGGGAACGGAGAACAGTGCGCGGTCGGGCGTCGCCGCCACGCGCTGTTCGAGCAGGTCGGTGATGTTGTCCTGCGGGGCGGCGGGAACGATCGCTGGGACTTCGAATGCAACCACGGCAGCTCCTTCGATACCGGACGGGTGGATACGACCCGGGTGGTCGTATGTCCACTCTAAGGCACACCCCTTGCCGACTCTGGAACCCAGTGCCAACGATTGAGAAACCGGGTTCCGCGGAAGTCCTTCGGCGTCATGACGACGATCACGCTCGGTAGACTTCTTGATCGTGCGCACGCGGGTGCGCGCGGGAAGGACCACGAACGCGTGCTCACCATCGGCATCGACATCGGCGGAACGAAGATCGCGGGCGGTGTGGTCACCGAAGACGGTGAACTGCTCTCACCACGACGCACCCCCACTCCGGAGAACTCCGCAGGCATCGAGGACGCCGTGGCGGCGATGGTGGCGGACCTGCGAGCCGAGCACGAGGTGGGTGCCGTGGGCGTCGCCGCGGCGGGCTTCATCGATCGCGGGCGTGCCGTGGTCACCTACGCCGCGAACCTCGCCTGGCGCAACGAGCCGCTGAAGGAGCGACTGGAGAAGCGGCTCGAGCTACCGGTGATCGTCGAGAACGACGCGAATGCCGCCGGATGGGCCGAGTACCGGTTCGGGGCGGGCCGCGGCGTCAAGGACCTCATGATGCTCACCATCGGCACCGGCATCGGGGGTGCCGTCATCGTGAACGGCGAGCTGTTCCGCGGCGGTTTCGGTGCCGCCGCCGAGCTCGGTCACATGCGTTTCCAGCGTGACGGACTGATGTGCGGCTGCGGCCAGCGAGGATGCGTGGAGCAGTACGCCTCCGGGCGCGCTCTCCAGCGCGTCGCAGGCGAGCTGGCGGACGCCGGGGGGATCGGCGGCGGACTTGCCGCGGCGCGCGCCGCGGAGGGGTCCCTGGAAGGTGCGACCATCTCGCGCCTGGTGCTTGAGGGCGACCCCGGGGCGCTCGAAGCGCTGCGGGCCGTCTCTGCTGCGCTCGGTGAGGCCTGCGGGACCTTCTCCGCGGCATTCGATCCGGCCGTCTTCGTCATCGGCGGCGGCGTGTCGCAGCTCGGTGAGGTCCTTCTCGCTCCCATGCGCGAGGCCTATCATCAGTATCTGCCCGCGCACGGCAACCGTCCGGGCGGTGACTTCACCATCGCGCAGCTGGTGAACGACGCCGGAGTGATCGGCGTCGCCGATCTCGCCAGGGAGGGCAGCGAGTGATCTACTGGTTCCTGAAGTACGTGGTCATCGGACCCGTGGTCAAGGCCGTGTTCCGGCCCTGGATCACGGGTCGGCGTAACGTCCCGGCCTCAGGAGCCGCCATCCTCGCCAGCAACCACCTGTCCTTCGCCGACTCGATCTTCCTGCCGCTGATGCTCGACCGGCCCGTCACCTTCCTCGCGAAGAGCGACTACTTCACCGGAAAGGGCATCAAGGGATGGCTGACCAAGCTGTTCTTCATCGGCACCGGACAGCTTCCCATTGATCGCTCGGGCGGGAAGGCGTCCGAGGCGTCGCTGAACACCGGCCTGCAGGTGCTCGGTCGTGGTGACCTCCTCGGCATCTACCCCGAAGGCACCCGCAGCCCTGATGGCCGTCTCTACCGGGGGCGAACGGGTATCGCCCGTATGGCGCTGGAAGCTCGCGTCCCGGTCATCCCAGTGGTGATGGTGGACACCGACACCATGATGCCCATCGGGCGGCGCATGCCGCGGATCATGCGGGTGGGCGTGGTGATCGGCGAGCCCCTGGACTTCTCCCGATTCGAAGGCATGGAATCGGATCGGTACATTCTGCGCAGCATCACGGACGAGATCATGGTGGCCATCCAGCAGCTGGGGGAGCAGACCTACGAGGACGTTTACGCTTCCACGGTGAAAGACCGCCTGAAGCCTGCGTCCTGAGCGCTCGGGGAGGTCTGCTCCGACGCCCGGTGTCACGTTGGTCGGAGGCCCCTCGCGGGGACGATACGATCATGGAATGTCCCTTGCAGATCTGGATTCGTGGCGCTCGCTTCCCATCAAGCAGCAGCCGGAGTGGCCCGACGCAGACGCCGTCGCCGCCGCTTCCACGCAGCTTGCCTCGTTCCCCCCGCTCGTGTTTGCGGGCGAGGTCGACGACCTGAAGTATCGCCTCGGTCGCGCCGCTGCCGGTGAGGCGTTCCTGCTGCAGGGCGGCGACTGCGCCGAGACCTTCGCCGGAGCCAACGCCGACAACATCAAGAACCGCATCAAGACGATCCTGCAGATGGCCGTCGTGCTCACCTACGGCGCCTCCATGCCGGTCATCAAGATGGGACGCATGGCCGGCCAGTTCGCCAAGCCGCGCTCCAGCAACATGGAGACGCGGGGAGATGTCACGCTGCCGGCGTACCGCGGCGACATCGTCAACGGCTACGACTTCACCGAGGGCTCTCGCACGGCAGACCCGCAGCGCCTGCTGCAGGGCTACCACATGGCGGCCTCCACGCTGAACCTGATCCGTGCCTTCACCCAGGGCGGCTTCGCTGACCTGCGCGAGGTGCACGGCTGGAACCAGGGCTTCTCGAAGAACCCGGCCAACGCGCGCTACGAAGGTCTCGCAACCGAGATCGATCGTGCGATCAAGTTCATGGAGGCGGCGGGTGCCGACTTCGACGAACTGCGTCGCGTGGACTTCTACACGGGCCACGAGGGCCTGCTGATGGACTACGAGGCACCGCTCACCCGCATCGACTCGCGCACCGGCACGCCGTACAACACCTCAGGCCACTTCCTGTGGATCGGCGAGCGCACGCGCGAGCTCGACGGCGCTCACGTGGACTACTTCTCGAAGATCCGCAACCCCATCGGCGTGAAGCTCGGCCCGACCACCACGCCGGAGACCGCGCTGGCGCTGATCGACAAGCTCGATCCCGAGCGTGAGCCCGGCCGTCTGACCTTCATCACCCGCATGGGGGCCGGCAAGATCCGGGAAGCGCTCCCGCCGCTCCTGGAGGCCGTGAAGGACTCCGGCGCGACACCGCTCTGGGTCACCGACCCCATGCACGGCAACGGCATCACCACGCCCACCGGGTACAAGACGCGTCGCTTCGACGACGTCGTGGACGAGGTCCGCGGCTTCTTCGAGGCGCATCGAGCCGTGGGCACCCACCCGGGCGGCATCCACGTCGAGCTCACGGGCGACGACGTCACCGAGTGCCTGGGAGGTTCGGAGATGATCGACGAAGCCACCTTGGCCACGCGCTACGAGTCGCTGTGCGACCCGCGTCTGAACCACATGCAGTCACTGGAACTCGCGTTCCTGGTGGCTGAGGAGCTCGAAAAGCGCTGACGCCCGCGCATGTGGGAGAGCCCCCGATCCAGACGGATCGGGGGCTCTCCCACATGCGGGTCGCCTTCCCTCTGCGCAGGGCCTTCGCGGGCGCGAACGCTCCGGGCCGCTGCAGCACGGTGCTGCTGCTACAGAACGGTGCTCCTGCCACGGAACAGTGTTGCTGCTACAGAACAGTGTTGCTGCTACAGAACAGTGTTGCTGCTACAGAACAGTGTTGCTGCTACAGAACAGTGTTGCTGCTACAGAACAGTGTTGCTGCTACAGAACAGTGTTGCTGCTACAGAACAGTGCTGCCGCCACGGAACAATGCTGCTGCTACAGAGCGGTGCTGCTGCTACAGAACAGTGCGGATAGTGATGGTGACGTCCGTGCCCTTCGGACGCATCTCCCCGGCCCCGGGGGTGGTTCCCACGGCTTCGGTCGAGCTGTCGGGCAGAAGGTTGAGCAGGCCGTTGTAGACCGGGTTGAAGCCGTGGTCGCGCAGTTCCTGCGCGGCCTGGTCCCGGGTCAGGCCGGAGACATCGGGGATCTCGAACAGCTCCGGTCCCTTGGACGTCACCAGGGTGACCGTGTCGTTCACCCGCCAGGCCCCGCCGTCCTCGCGATCCGCGATGCGGATCACGTTTCCCTTCGCGATGTCGCTGGAGAACTCCTCGACGGTGGCCGACGCCACCTGGAGTCCCGCGCCGCCCAGGATCTCGGTTGCCTTCGCCACGGACAGGCCGGAGACGTCGGGAACGAGGCCGGCGGACACGATCAGAGTCACCGTCTCATCCGGCTGCCAGTTGCCGCCTCCGTCGCGGTCCATGATTCCCACGACGATGCCGGACTGCTGCTCGTCGGTGAAGATCTTCACCTGATCGGTGTTGACCTTCAGCCCTGCGTCGGTGAGCGCCTTCGTCGCGGCATCCACTGTCATCCCGGCGACCGGGGGCACCGGTCCTTTCGAGACCAGCAAGGTCGCGGTGTCGCCCTCGAAGGCATCACAGCCGGTGAGGCAGTCGTAGGGATCGCCCGAGGCCGGGACAACGGTCAGGTTCATCAGGCGGCCCGCGGGCGGGTCGTCGGTGAACTGATAGGTGGCGGTGGAAACGGTGATGTTCTTGTTGCCGAGGATCTCGCGAGCGGTCGCCTCGTCCACTCCGGACAGGTCCTCGATCGTCGTCGGCGCCGGACCGCTGGAGATGATGAGCTGGACGGACGTGCCTTTGTCGACGTGCTCGCCACCGGCAGGATCCGTTCCGATCGCGCTGCCTGCCGGCACGGTGAGACTGGGCGCCTGTGCGGTGGTGACCACGATGTCCTGCTCACCCAGCTTGGCCATCGCGTCCTGTTCGCTGAGGCCGGCCACGTCGGCGATGACCACCTGCGATCCCGGCCCCGAGCCGAAGTACCACCCGATCCCGCCGGCGAGGGCGGCGACGAGGATCACGATCAGCAGCAGCCACCCGCCCTTGCGGCGATCCCGGCGCGTGACCGTCCGCAGCCGCGCGGAGTTGTCGACCGGGGCGAGGGAGTCCGTGGCCGGAAGCGGCATCACCGGTGCCGAGTCACGGGGGAGCACCGCCGTGAGCCCACCGCTGGAGGACAGGTCCTCCGGGATGGCCAGACCCGCGGTGAACGACGGTTCGCTGCGCGTGATCACCGGTGTGATGCCCAGCTCGCGCTCGATCTCGCGGAGACGATCGAGCATGACCTGTGCGTCAAGCGGGCGATCATCCGGTGCCCGCTCGGTCGACCAGAGCACCAGCTCGTCCAGCTGCTCCGGCACGCCGGGGTTTCGCACGCTGGGTCGCGGCACGGACTCCGTGGCGTGCTGGAAGGCGATCTGCATCGGCTGTTCGCCGCGGAACGGCTGTTCGCCCACGAGCATCTCGTAGAGCATGATGCCCAGAGCGTAGATGTCGCTGCGGGCATCCGCGGTGCCCCGGGTCACCAGCTCCGGCGCCAGGTACGCGATGGTTCCCATCAGCTGCTGCCCGGTGGCCGTGTTGGCGGTGGTGGCACGAGCGAGCCCGAAATCGCCGATCTTGATGCGGCCGTCCTCCGCGAGAAGGACGTTCTCGGGCTTCACGTCGCGATGCACGATCCCGGCGCGGTGCGCGGCGGCAAGACCGCTCAGCACGCCGTCCATGATGGTGACCGCCTGCGAGATGCTCAGCCGACGCTGCTCCTTGAGCAGCTCTCGCAGCGTGATCCCGGGAAGGTACTCCATCACCAGATAGGCGAGCTCGCCATCCTGGCCCTGGTCGAAGACGTTCACCACGTTGGGGTCCGCCAGTCGCGCTGCCGCTCGCGCCTCCTGGATGAACCGGCTCTGGAACACCGAGTCGTCGCTGAGGTGACTGTGCATCACCTTGAGCGCGATACGGCGCTCCAGCCGCAGATCGGTGGCTACATAGACGGTGGCCATGCCGCCTCTCGCGATGCGCGCACGCACCCGGTATCGACCGTCGACAAGCCGCCCGATCAGCGGGTCAGCGGTCTGGTGAGAGGTCACCCGTCGAGTCTACGGAGCAATTCCGCTCAACCACGGGAGCGCCGCGCCTCCGTGGATGAGAGACTGGAGGGGTGACTGCCACACGCGAATTCCCCGTTCCCACCGACTGGCTCGCGATGCCCGACCTCGTGGAGGCGCTCGACGAACCCCTGGGCCGCGTCCGCCGCCTCATCGACGAGCACTCGCTCGTGGGCAGCAAGCGCAACGGAGTGTTCCAGGTCCCGTCGATCTTCCTCGTCGAGGGCCGTCCCCTCTCCTCGCTGCGCGGGACGATCATCGTGCTGAGCGACGCGGGCTTCTCCGACGACGAGATCATCGATTGGCTCCTCGCCGAGGAGCCCACCATCGGCGACGCCCCGATCAACTCCCTGCTCGCCGGCCGCAAGAGCGAGGTGCGCCGGGTCGCGGCCGCCCTCGCCTGACCCGCTGACGCGGCCGCCGTCTCAGGATGTGCGAGCGGTGGCCGCCAGCGCGAGCGCGCGCAGATCCGCCACCGCGTCCGCCGCCAGCACGCCGGAATCCAGAGCCGAATCCGCTTGCGTGGTGAAGGCCGTGATGCGCTCCTCGACACGATCCAGCGCACCGGTGGCGATGATCGCGCCCTGGAGGCGGGCGACATCGCCCTCATCGAGATCGACGCGGCCGAGATCTGCGTCGAGCGAGGCGCGAGCGGCCGGGTCCATCTGCTCGCGCGCGTAGGCGATCAGCAGCGTGCGCTTGCCCTCCCGGAGGTCGTCGCCGCTCGGCTTGCCGGTGAGCTCGGTGTCGCCGAACACGCCCAGCACGTCATCGCGCAACTGGAAGGCCAGCCCGATCGGCATCCCGTAAGCCCGCAACGCCGCGAGCTGATCGTCGCGTGCGCCGCCGATGCAGGCGCCGATCACGAGCGGCTGTAGGACGCTGTAGCGCGCCGACTTCAGTGAGGCGACCTCCAGAGCGCGCTGCGCATGTTCGTCGTCCGGCTGGACGATCCATGCGGATTCCTGTGCGATGTCCAGGAACTGGCCGAGGGTCACGTCCCGCCGCATCCGCGCGTACTCTTCGCGAGCGGGTCGAGGTGAGGGATGAACGTCCAGCGCGTGCTCGAACAGGTCGTTGCTCCACGCCACCAGCAGGTCACCGAGCAGCAGAGCGGCCGAGCGTCCGAAGGCGGCTGCGTCGCCGGTCCATCCGCGACCGAGGTGCATCGCCTGCAGGGCCCGGTGGGCGGCCGGGCGACCCCGGCGCGTGTCGGAGTTGTCGATGATGTCGTCGTGCACGAGCGCGGCCGCTTGGAAGATCTCGAGCGATGCTGCCGCGTCGATGATGCTCTCGGCGCCGATGGCGGGGGAGACGGCCCGCCACCCGGTCTCGCAGAAGCGTGCTCGCAACCGCTTTCCACCGGCCAGGGAAGAGGAGGCGGCGTCGATGACGAGGGCCGCCTCGGGGCTGTCCGCCAGCGCGTCTTCGCGCCGCTCCTCGAGGAAGCTCAGCAGACGCTGGGAAACGGCCTCGGGAACGGAGTGCGAAGAGGTCACCCACCTAGCCTAGTTCCGGCGGACGGGCTTAGACTGGGGAGTCAGGCGAAGCAAACATCCGGCCCGCCTTCAGGACGACGCAAGGGGGGCACCATGCCACTCTCCGAACAGGAGCAACGACTGCTCGACGAGATGGAGCGCAATCTGCTCCACAACGACGCTGACGTGGTCAGCGCCGACTCCGCTGGTCGTCCGTTCACGTACCGCAATCTGGTCTTCGGCGCACTGCTCGTCGTTGCCGGACTGGGTGCGCTGATCGCGGGCGTCTCGCTGTTTCGCGACCTCGCCGTCATCGGCATCATCATCGGCGTCGTCGGTGTCGCCCTGATGTTCGTGGGGATCATGGTGGCAGGACGACGCGGCGAGGCGACGCTGGAGTTCGACGAGGAGGAGCTTCGTCGAGAGCCCTCCCGCCCCGCCGGACCGCGCTCGTCCGGGGGCAACGCCGGGTTCATGGACCGTATGAACGAGCGCTGGGATCGTCGTCAGGATCCCGACGACTAAACACGCCGCACATCTTCGGGCGCCGACCTTCGGGTCGGCGCCCTTTTTCGTGCCCCGCGCCGGCGCTCCACTTCGCTCCCCGGTGGTCCTCCACTTCGCTCCCCGGTGGTCCTCCACTTCGCTCCCCACGTCTCCTGGCGGGATGAACAGCGCGTAGTCTCGCGGCCCTGACCCTGCCGCGCGCTCGCAGCGCAGGCTCGTCGTTGCGGGACGACACGACTTCTCTCCCATTCCGCCACCGCACCCCTCCCCATCCCTCCACCGCGTCAGGCCGCGGAATTCCGGGGATCTCTCAGGAGAAATCCGGCGTGATCCGTCGAAACTTCTAGGGAAGTGGAGGGAAGTGGAGTATTGTGGAGCCAACTTCTGACGGGCCGGACGACAGAGGGGGTGACGGCCGATGTTGCTGGGTACGCACACACCAAAGCTCGACGACAAAGGGCGCATCATCCTGCCCGCCAAGTTCCGCGAGGATCTGGCGGGCGGCGTCGTCATCACCCGCGGTCAGGAGCGATGCCTCTACGTGTTCTCCACCGCGGAGTTCGAGTCGGTGCACGAGCGGATCCGGCAAGCCCCGCTCAGTAACAAGCAGGCTCGCGACTTCATGCGCATGTTCCTCTCCGGGGCCAGCGCGGAGATGCCCGACAGCCAGAACCGCATCACGATTCCGCAGAGTCTGCGCACCTACGCGGGACTGGAGAAGGAACTCGTGGTCACCGGAGTCGGCGCGCACGCCGAGATCTGGAACGCCCAGGCCTGGAACGACTTCGTCGAGGCCAACGAAGAGAGCTACGCCGACATGGAGCAGGAGGTGATTCCGGGATTGTTCTGAGCCTGAGTTCCGACTCCCAGCTGACTCGCCCTGACGCCACTTCCCCGGTGGCAGGTCGGGTCGGAGGGGAATCAGAGCCCAGGCCCCACCCGAAGAGATCATGAGCATCGAAGACATCCACATCCCCGTCCTCCTCGAACGCTGTGTCGAGCTGCTGGCTCCCGCGCTCGCGCACCCCGGCGCCGTCCTCGTCGATGCCACCACCGGCATGGGGGGCCACTCGTCTGCGCTGCTCGGGCGTTTCCCGGAGGTGGAGCTGGTGGGCCTGGACCGGGACACCGACGCCCTGCGGATCGCGGGGGAGCGGCTGGCACCGCACGCCTCTCGCGTCCACCTCGTTCACACCGTCTACGACGGCATCACGGACGCCGTGCACGACAGCGGGTTCGACCACGCCGACGGCATCCTCTTCGACCTCGGCGTCTCCTCCCTGCAGCTCGACGAGGCCGAGCGAGGGTTCGCATACTCCAAGGACGCTCCGCTGGACATGCGGATGGATCAGACCGCGGGGCGCACGGCCGCCGACATCATCGCGACCTACAGCGAGGGGGAGCTGCGGCGGATCTTCGAGGTCTACGGCGAGGAGAAGCTGGCCGGCCGATACGCGCGGTTCATCATCGCCGCGCGGCAGGAGGCTCCGATCGAGACGTCCGGCCGGCTGGTGGAGATCCTCACTGCCGCGACCCCGGCGGCCGCGCAGCGAGCCGGGCACCCCGCCAAGCGCGTCTTCCAGGCCCTGCGAGTCGAGGTCAACAGCGAGCTGTCCGTCCTGAGCGCGGCCATCCCGGCTGCGCTGGAGCTGCTGCCGGTGGGCGGCCGGCTCGTCGTCATGTCCTACCAGTCGCTGGAGGACCGCATCATCAAGCGCGCGTTCGCCACCGCCACGGCGTCGACGGCCCCGCGGGGGCTGCCGGTCGAACTGGAAGAGCACGCTCCGCGTTTTCGCACTCTCACGAAGGGCGCCGAGATGGCCTCGGACGACGAGCGCGAGCGCAATCCTCGAGCCACACCGGTGCGCCTGCGTGCCGTCGAACGAATTCGGGAGTCCGCATGAGCGCCTCGTCCGCCCTGCCCGAAGAACCACACATCCAGCCCCGCCCGGGGCGGGGGACCGGCTCCCCTCGCAGGCACCTCCGTCCGGTCGATGCACCCGCACGTCGCCGTCGCCCGCAGACCGTCTACGGCCTCACCGCCATCATCGGGGTGGTCCTGATCGTCGCCGCACAGCTGTTCTTCTCCATCGCGTCGACGCAGACCACGCACCACATCGTCGACCTCACCGAGCAGCAGCGCTCGCTGACCGTTGAGGCGCAGGCTCTGTTCGACCAGGTGGCGGGCCTGAGCTCTCCGCAGTACCTGGCGGCGAACGCGACGTCGGCCGGCATGATCAGCGCCGGCTCGCCCATCTTTCTGCGCCTGAGCGATGCCGCCGTGCTCGGAACGGCGTCCGCCGAGACGGCATCGACGATCGATGCGAAGGGGCGGGCAGCGGTGGGTAACGACCTCATCAAGGACACGCCGCTGGTCATGGACCCCTCCGCGACCCTCACCGGGAAGACTGCCCCTGTGACGGCACCGGAAGCATCCACCGAGGGCGCCGGCGGCGCCGCCGCCGACACGACGTCCACCGAATCCGTCGCTGCGGAGACGGAGCTGCCGCAGCAGCCGCCCGCCATCAGCGAGGGACTCCCCACGCCCGAGACCCACTGACGCCACCCATACGTCATCGACGCGAACAGACGAGGCAGCATGACTCCCAAGGACACCCGAATCCGTCGGCGACGCACGGTGGCGGTGTTCGGCACCGTGGGCGTGCTCATGGTGGCCTTCTCCGTGCGACTGGTCGACATCCAGGTGGTGAACGCTTCGGAGTACGTCGCGGAGTCGAAGCTGAAGACGCAGCAGTCGAAGCCGATCGCCGGCACGCGTGGTGAGATCGTGGATGCGAACGGCGCCGTCCTCGCGGTGAGTAACGTCACGTACGACGCGGTGATCGATCCGCTCAACCTCAACACCGTGTTCCGGCTGGCCAAGGACGGCACCAAGATCCCGCTGAAGGAGGAGTGGCCGGCGGTCTCCGAGAAGATCGCCGCCATCATCGGTCGCACGGGTGACGAGGTTCGCACCACTGTGGCGAACAACTTCGCGGACAATCCGAACAGCCGGTACGCCCTGCTGACCACGGGCTTGTCGACCGCTCAGATGGAGCAGCTCAAGGCGCTCGCGATTCCCTATCTGGCTATGCCGTCCCATGAATCCCGCACATACCCCGACGGAGCCGTGGCGGGGAGCGTCATCGGCTTCACGGGAACGGATCCGGAGAAGGGCACCGTCTTCCCGCAGGCCGGTGTCGAGTCCATGGAGAACGCCTGCCTGACCCCGACGGCGGGATCCCAGACGTTCCAGATGGGCGGCAACGGGGAGATCATCCCGGGATCGATGACCGAGACGCCCGCGGTCAACGGCGGCACCGTGCAGCTCACGATCGACCGGGATCTGAACTGGTACTTGCAGCAGATGATCGCCGAAGAGGCGCAGAACAAGGGCGCGAAGAGCGGCACGGTGACCGTGGTGGAAGTCGCCACGGGCAAGATCCGTGCCGCAGCGGAGTGGCCCACCGTCGATCCGAACAACATCGACGGCTCCGACCCCAACGACTGGTACGGCCACATCTTCAAGGACCTGTTCGAGCCCGGCTCCACTTTCAAGGCCGCCACGGCCGCGATGCTGCTGGAGTCCGGCGCCGCCACCCCGATGTCGACGGTTTCCGCGTCTGGGTGGGAGGAATTCCCGAATGGCGCGCGCGTGGGTGACTCCTTCTCCCACGACACCTACAACTACACGCTCGCGGGCGCACTCATCGATTCCTCGAACGTGGCGCTGTCCAAGTTCGGCGATCTCATGACCCCCGAGGCGCGCCACGATTTCCTCGCGAAGTTCGGCGTCGGATCCAAGACCGCCGTCAATTTCGACGGAGAGCAGGCCGGTGTGCTCCACCCGGCCGATCAGTGGGACAACCAGACGCACTACGCCACGACATTCGGTCAGGCGTTCCAGGTGACCGCGCCCCAGGTGGCGAGCTTCTACCAGATGATCGCCAACGACGGCGTGAAGAAGCCCCTGCAGCTGGTCGAGAGCTGCACGGCGGCCGACGGCACCGTCACCACGCCGAAGGTTCCGGCGGATGAGCGCCTGCTCAGCGAGCAGAACGCCGCGCAGCTCAGCACGATGATCGAGAACGTCGCCGAGCAGGGCGGCGTGGCCGATCTCATCAAGATCCCCGGCTACCGCATCGCTGCCAAGACGGGAACCGCCCAGACGTACGACGAGGCGACCCAGGCCTACAAGTCCGACCTCTACGACGTGTCGGTGGTCGGCTATGCCCCCGCCGATGACCCGAAGTATGTGGTCATCGTCACGCTCAAGGAGCCCACGACGGTAAGATCGTCTACGGCCGCTGCGCCCGCATTCCAGAAGGCGATGACCCAGGTTCTCAAGCACTACCGGGTCATGCCGTCTCAGACGCCGTTCACCGATCTTCTCCCCAAGTTCGGCTGAGCCGCTCCGCCACTCGGAGACCTCTTTCACATGATCGCACTCACGCTCGCGGAGATCGGCCACGCCATCGGCGCCGTCCTCCACCTTCACGGTGAGCACACCGCAGCCACCGTCGTCTCGGGAGCGGTAGACACCGACTCCCGGCTCATCACGGCGGGCGGCATCTTCGTCGCGAAGCCCGGTGAGCAGACCGACGGACACCACTTCGTGGGTGCCGCACTCGACAACGGGGCCGCCGTCGCCATCGTCGACCACGTCGTGGATGTCGAGATCACCCAGCTGGTCGTGGCGGACGTGGTCGCCGCGCTCGCCGACCTGGCGCGCGAGGTGGTCTCCCGTGTGCGCGCACACGGCGATCTGCGCATTGTCGGGATCACCGGATCCAACGGGAAGACCACCACGAAGAACCTCCTGGCGCGCATCCTCGAGGAGGAGGGCGAGACGGTGGCGCCGGTCGCCTCCTTCAACAACGAGGTGGGCGCGCCGCTCACGATGCTCCGCGTCCGAGAGAGCACCCGATTTCTGGTGAGCGAGTTCGGCGCGTCCGGTCCGGGGGAGATCGCCCGCCTGGCAGGTCTGGTCAACCCGGACGTCGGTGTCGTGCTGATGGTCGGCATGGCGCACGCCGGTGGCTTCGGCGGTATCGAGCGCACCGTCTACGAGAAGGGCCGTCTCATCGCTGCCGTGCGCGCGGGCGGCACCGCGGTGCTGAACATCGATGATGCTCGCGTCGCCACGATGGCCGAGATCGCCGCAGAGAACGACGAGCGCGTCGTGTGGTTCGGACACGGGGCCGGAGCAGACCTTCGCGCCTCCGACGTGGAGGTCACTGCGAACGGCACGGGCTTCACCGTCACTGTGGACGGCGAATCGCACCGCGCTCACCTCCAGGTACTCGGCGCTCATCACGTCATGAACGCGATCGCCGCGATCGCCGCAGCACGCGAGCTCGGCGTCACGGTCCCCGACGCCATCGCGCGGCTGGAGACGGTCAGTATCGCGGAGAGATGGCGTATGCAGCCGCTGGGCAGTGATCGCGTGCGCATCATCAACGACGCGTACAACGCGAGCCCTGATTCGATGGCGGCGGCGCTGCGCACCCTCGCGCAGATCACCGAGCCCGGACAGCGCAAGGTCGCGGTGCTCGGCGCGATGAGCGAGCTGGGCGAGTTCGCCGGCGACGCCCATGACGAGGTGGCACTGCTGGCCGTCCGGTTGCGTTTCGAGCGCATCGTCGTGGTGGGCCGTGATGCCCGTCGCCTCTACCTCTCCGCGATCGCGGAGGGATCCTGGGACGGCGAAGCGGTGTTCTTCGAGACTGCCGACGAAGCGTACGACTACCTCATGGGCGAGTTGCGCGACGGGGACCGTGTCCTGGTGAAGTCCTCCAACTCCGCGGGACTGCGTTTCCTGGGCGACCGCATGGGAGAATCGTTCTCGTGAGGTCACTGCTCTCTGCCGCCGCCATTTCCATGGCGTTCACGCTGCTGCTGACACCGGTGTTCCTCAAGTGGTACGAGCGCTGGGGCTGGGGCCAGGTCATCCGCACGCCGGAGGCCATGAACAACCCGCAGCACGCCGCGAAGCGCGGAACGATGTCGATGGGCGGGCTCATCTTCATCCTCGGTACCTTGGTGGGTTACTTCGTCGGCAGCTACGCGGGTGACTTCCCGCCCACGCCGTCGAGTCTGCTGGTGCTCTGGATGATGGTGGGCTTCGGAGCGGTCGGCTTCATCGACGACTACCTGAAGGTGAAGCGCCAGAACAGTCTCGGACTGTCCGGATGGCGAAAGATCGCGGCGCAGCTGCTCGTCGCGGTGGTCTTCGCCGTCGGCGCCTTGAACTTCCCGAACGATCGCGGTGTCACGCCCGGATCCAGTGCGGTCTCGCTGTTTCGTGATCTGCCGCTGCTGGATCCTTTCTCGCTCGGCTCCTGGCTTCCCGTGCTCGGGATCGGCGTGGCGCTCGGCTGGATCATCTACCTGCTGTGGATCTCCGTCATCGGCATCGCGATGTCGAACTCCGCCAACCTCGCCGACGGCCTCGACGGGCTCGCCGCGGGGTCGGGGATCTTCGTGGTGGGCGCGTACAGCCTGATCGCGTTCTGGCAGGCCCGTCAGAGCTGCATCGCCGAACTGGATCCCGCGTCGTACGGTGGCTGCTACAACACCCGTGATCCGATGGAACTGGCGATCGTCTCGGCCGCCTTCATCGGCGCGCTGGCCGGCTTCCTGTGGTGGAACGCCCCCAAGGCGAAGGTTTTCATGGGCGACACCGGCTCGATGGCGATCGGCGGCGTCGTCGCCGCGATGGCCGTCCTCACGCACACCGAGCTGCTGTCGATCCTGATCGCGGGCGTCTACGTGCTCGCGTCCGGCTCGGTGATCCTGCAGCGCGTGTACTTCAAGCTCACCCGGGGTAAGCGCCTCTTCCTCAACAGCCCCTTCCATCACCATCTCGAGTTCCGCGGGTGGCCGGAGGCCACCATCGTGGTGCGGATGTGGATCATCGCGGGCGTGCTCGCGGTCTCGGGCATCGGTCTCTTCTACGTCGAATGGTTGTCTCGCACATGAGTCGTCTGGATTCCCTCACCAGCTGGTACGCGGACTGGAAGGGACTCCGGGTGGCGGTGCTGGGCCTGTCCGACACCGGCTTCTCCGTCGCCGACACCCTCACCGAACTCGGCGCCGAGGTCCTGGTCGTCACTGAGGCGGCCGCCGAGGAATACGCGCGCCTGGTCCCGGTGATCGGCGCCCGTCTGCACGTCGGCCCTCTCGACGCCCCGCCGGCGGAGCTCCTCGACTTCGCGCCCGAGGTCGTGATCGCCTCGCCGGGCTTCCCCCCGCACCACCCCGTGATCCGCTGGACGCAGGAGAGGGGTGTCGCGCTGTGGGGCGACATCGAGCTGGCCTGGCGGGTACGCGACAAGGTCACACGCGAGGGCGGCGTGCCCGCCGACTGGGTGTTCATCACCGGCACCAACGGCAAGACCACGACGACGCGGATGACGGCGACGATGCTCGTTGCCGGCGGTCTGCGTGCAGCGCCCTGCGGCAATATCGGCACCCCCATCCTGGACGCCGTCCGCGACCCCGCCGGCTTCGACGTCCTGGTCGTGGAGCTCTCCAGTCACCAGCTCTGGTACCTGGGCCTCACGGAGGGGGTCGGTGCCCCGGTGCCGCACGCCTCCGTCTGCCTCAACCTCGCCGATGACCACCTGCAGTGGCACGGTTCGTTCGAGGCGTATCGCGAGGCCAAGGCGGTCGTGTATCGCAACACGCGCGTGGCGTGCGTCTACAACAAGGCCGATGTCGTCACCCGCGAGATGGTCGAGGATGCGGACGTCGTCGAGGGCGCACGCGCGATCGGCTTCGATCTCGGCGTTCCCGGTCTCAGCGACCTCGGTGTCGTCGACGGTCTTCTGGTCGATCGTGCCTTCACGGATGACCGCCGCCACGCGGCGCTCGAGCTCGCGACCGTGGCCGAGCTGGCGGACCACGACCTCGGAGCCCCGCACATCGTCGCCAATGCGCTCGCTGCAGCGGCACTGGCACGCTCGCTGGGGGTAACGCCGGAGCAGGTGCACGACGCCCTGCTGTCATTCCGGCTGGACCCCCATCGCATCGAGGTGGTCGCGCGCGTCGCCGGAGTGACCTGGGTCGACGATTCCAAGGCCACCAACCCCCATGCGGCGTCCTCCTCCCTCGCGGCATACCCGGGCGCGGTGTGGGTGCTGGGCGGGCTGCTCAAGGGTGTGGACATCAGCGAGCTGGTCGCGCTCCGGGGCCCCGCCGCGGCCGCTGCCGTGGTGATCGGTGCGGATCGGTCGGAGATCATGGCGGCGTTCGCACGACACGCGCCCGACGTGCCGGTTTTCGAAGTGGACGAGACCGACACTGAGATGGTCATGCCGCGCGCGGTGGAACTGGCTGCGGGGGTGGTCGAGGAGGGCGGGACCGTTCTGCTCGCTCCCGCAGCGGCCAGCTTCGATCAGTTCCGCGGCTACGACGATCGCGGCGCGAAGTTCGCCGAGGCGGTCCGCAACCGCTTCGGGATCACCGACGGCCAGTAGACAAAGACCAGGAGGAGCGCATGGCGACCACACGGCTGCCGCAGTCGCCCTCCCCGGACGGGCCGCGCGGTCTCGCCGCGCGAGTGAGGCTCGGACGGATCTTCCAGCCGGTGGCCACCGAGTTCGTGCTCATCGCCGCCGTGTCGCTGTTCCTGGCGGTGTTCGGCTGGGTGATGGTGCTGTCGGCCACCAGCGCCGGCAGTGGTGAGTCGCCGTTCGACACCGCGTTCAAGCAGGGGCTGTTCGCTGCGGTCGGCATCCCGCTGATGTTCGTGCTCAGTCGCTTTCCCGTGGTCTTCTGGAAGCGCATGGCCTGGCCCATCATCATCGCGGCCGTCGCATTCCAGATGCTGATCTTCACGCCGCTCGGCATCCATCAGGACGGGAACACGAACTGGGTCGACCTGAAGTTCGTGCAGGCACAGCCCTCGGAGTTCCTGAAGCTCGCGACGGCACTCTGGCTCGGCTTCATCCTGGAACGCAAGCAGGCGCTGCTGAACCGCTGGACCCATTTCGCCATTCCGCTGGTCCCGGTGGTCGTACTCGTGCTGGCCAGCGTGCTCGGCGGCGAGGACCTGGGCACCGCCATGATCATCATGATGGTGGTGCTCGGCGCGCTCTACTTCGCCGGCGTGAAGCTGCGGATCCTGATCGTTCCGGTGCTCCTCGCCGTGGCAGGCATCGTTGCGCTGTCCATCATCAAGCCGGACCGCATCGACCGCATCACCGCCTTCCTCGACCCGACCTGCGGCGTGGACAATCCCCGCTGCTACCAGCAAGAGCATGGCCTGTGGGCACTGGCAAACGGCGGTTTCTTCGGCGTGGGACTCGGAAACTCGACCGAGAAGTACGGCTGGCTGCCGGCCAAGGCGAACGACTTCATCTTCGCGATCGTGGGGGAGGAGCTCGGGCTGCTCGGCTGTGTGGTGGTGCTCCTGTTGTTCGGCATCCTGACCTTCGCGGTGATCAGCATGATCCGCCGCACCGAGGACATGTTCATCCGCATCGTCTCGGGCGGGATCATCGTCTGGATCACCGGACAGGCGCTTGTGAACATCGCCGTTGTCCTGCGCCTCGCCCCCGCTCTGGGCGTACCGCTGCCGTTCCTCTCACAGGGCGGCACCTCGCTGCTGTCCGTGCTGATCGCGTGCGGTGTGCTGCTGAGCTTCGCTCGCACCCTGCCGGTGCGAGGAGCGGCCTCGGGCGCGGCGAAGCGCGCACGCGCATCCCGCACCCCTGTCCAGCGTCTGGACTGACGGCGCACGCGACGATCAGCCGGTCGTGGGAGGATCGGAGTATGACGACGTACCTCCTGGCCGGCGGCGGAACCGCCGGACACGTGAACCCGCTGCTCGCCGTTGCCGATGGCCTGCGCGCACGCGACCCGGAGGCTCACGTGCTGGTTCTCGGGACCAGAGAGGGGCTGGAATCCCGGCTCGTCCCGGAGCGCGGCTACGAGCTGCTGTTCGTCGACAAGGTCCCGTTCCCACGTCGTCCGAACGGTGCCGCCGTGAAGTTCCCCGCCCGTTTCCGTCGCGCGGTGGCCCAGGTTCGCACCCACATCCGTGAGCACGGTGTCGATGTCGTCGTGGGTTTCGGCGGATACGCGGCGGCGCCGGCATATGTGGCGGCCCGGCGCGCCGGCGTGCCTTTCATCGTTCACGAGGCGAACGCCAAGCCGGGACTGGCGAACGTGCTGGGCGCGCGCCGCGCGTCCGGCGTCGGCGTGGCGTTCGAGGGAACGCCGTTGAAGAGGGGTGCGCTGGTCGGCATGCCGCTGCGCCGCGAGGTGGTGGAGCTGGATCGGGCCGCCGCCCGCGCTCAGGCCGCGGAGTACTTCGGTCTCGATGCCGCCAAGCCGACGCTTCTGGTATTCGGCGGGTCCCTCGGCGCGCTCCAGCTCAACACCGCGATCGAGGGCGCGTGGCAGGCGGTCCTGGATGCCGGATGGCAGTTGCTGCACGCGACCGGCGAGGGGAAGGCAGTCACGGACCCTCAGGCGCCGGGGTACGTCGTGTTTCCCTACCTCGATCGCATGGACCTCGCCTTCGCGCTGGCCGACTTCATCGTCTCGCGCTCCGGCGCGGCGACGGTGAGTGAAGTAAGTGCCCTCGGAATTCCTGCTGCGTACGTGCCGTACGCCGTCGGAAACGGTGAACAGCGGCTGAACGCAGCATCGGCCGTCTCCGCGGGCGCGGCCATCCTGATCGAGAACGCCGAGTTCACCGCGGAGGCGGTCCGCTCGCGCATCGTGCCGCTGCTTCAGGATGATGCTGCGCGCGCTCGCATGGTGGCGGCCGCGGAGATGGTCGGCACGCGAACAGGCACCGAGAACGTGATCGAGTTGATCGACGCCGCCCTGGCTCCCTGATTCAGACGTGCAGAGCGCGCTTGACCAGCTCGAGCGCCTCCGCCGGGTCCAGACGCAACGCCCGAATCTGCGATGCGAACCCCGCGGCCGCATCCTGGGCCCGCTGCATCCGGACATCCCCCTGAGCCCGCACGAACGTGCCGTTGCGGCCGCGGGTCTCGATCAGTCCCGCTGCTTCGAGCTCGCGGTATGCGCGCGCGACGGTGCCGGGTGCGATCTCCAGGTCAGCGGCCAGCCGGCGAACCGTGGGCAGCTTGTCTCCCGCGGGAAGCTCACCGGTGGCGATGGCGTCGATGATCTGCACGCGCAGCTGCTCGAACGGCGGTGTACCCGCGGCGGGGTCGATGGTGATCATGCGGATGACTCTCCTCTTGCGGCTGGGGCGGGGGTGGACTGATCGATGCGCATGGCATAGGCGGCGATGACGAAGTTCACGCCGGCCGCGCTGAAGGCCAGGCATACGGGCACGGCTTCCGGGCCGAGGGCGCCGGCCAGCGGCACGGCGACGACGGCCCCGATGGCCGTGATGACGACTCCGGCCTGCACCTGGCGCAGCATGAACAGGGTCTGGGTGCGAAGCGCGCGGTCCCAGGCGAGCTCGCTCCGGTCCTGAAGTGGCTGAGGCCGCGAGAGTACGGCGCGCTCCAGCAGCCGGAAGCCGAACAAGATGGCTGCCAGCGCTGCCAAGATCACTCCGACGGCCCAGATCAGCGCGGACGCGGAGGTCAGGCTCACCGCGATCGTGGCGGCGACGGCCGCGACGACCACCACCCACAGCAGACGGTCGGGGAAAGCGGCGTAGGGGGCCGGTACCGCGTCTTCGATGCCGAGCGATCGCGTGGGCGCCACCCGACTTCCGCCCGGGGCCGGGCGAAAAGTCCGGTGGAGGGCGGAGTGGATCGCCGTGGCGATGGCGACCGCAGGATAGATGAGCAGCAACAGCGCCCAGCCCGCGAACACGTCTGTCCCCAGATGCCAGGCGATGCTCACCGCGCTGACGAGGCAGACGGCGATGGCGGCCATCGCCCAGAGAGTGCTTGTGCGGAGCTGGCGGACCACCGCTGCGAAGGCTGCGGGAGCCAGTCGCGGCAGGTCACGTCGGTCCCCGAAGCGCTGTACCGAGCGCGGAGCTGCGCCCAGCGTCACAAGCAATGCGACCAGCGCTGCGGCACCGCAGGTGACGACGAATCCTGTCAGCTCCATCGGACCTCCTTGTGTCAATACAAAGCTAAACGGATCCGGCGCTCTGTGTCAACACAAACTGTTGGTGGGTGTGCCGTTCGGCCCCGGTGGGGAGGGCCGAATCTAGACTGGAGCGGAAATGATTCGACCCGACTTGAGCCTTCCCATCCCGGATGACATCCGTGCCGCGCACTTCATCGGCATCGGCGGATCCGGCATGAGTGGATTGGCACGCATGTTCCTCGCCCGTGGTATCCGTGTCTCGGGCTCCGACCGCGCCGACAGCCCCGGCCTTCGTGCCCTGGAGGACGCGGGAGCCACGGTCTACGTCGGGCACGACGCCGCGAACCTCGCCGAGGATGTCGACACCGTGGTGCACACCGGGGCGATCTGGCCGGAGAACCCGGAGTTCCTGCTGGGCAAGGAGCGCGGGCTCCACGTGATCCACCGCTCCCAGGCCCTGCACTGGCTCATCGGGGGGCGCCGGCTGGTGTCGATCGCCGGCGCACACGGGAAGACCACCTCGACCGGCATGGTGGTGACGGCGCTGCAGGCACTGGGGGAGGATCCCGCGTTCGTAAACGGCGGCGTGATCGCGCAGCTGGGCGTCTCCAGCGGGAGCGGCGCGGACGAGCTCTTCGTGATCGAGGCCGACGAATCCGACGGCACCTTCCTGCTCTACGACACCTCTGTTGCGCTCATCACCAATGTCGACCCCGATCACCTGGACCACTACGGCTCCCGGGCGGCGTTCGACGACGCCTTCGTGCGATTCGCCGACGAGGCCCGCGAGGCCGTGGTGATCTCCTCCGACGATCCGGGCGCCGTCGCCGTCCGCGCGCGCGTGCGTCATCCCCGGGTGCTGAGCTTCGGGTTCGCCGACGACGCGGACTTCCGCATCACCGACGTGGACACCACGCGGGGCGTGGCCTTCTCGATCACCCACTGTGAGGAGACGGTGTCGATCCGCCTCGCCGTCACCGGCGCGCACAACGCCGTCAACGCCACGGGAGCCGTGGCGGTGCTCGTCGCTCTCGGCCATGACTTCACCGCCGCCGCGCGCGCGATGGAGGGCTTCCAGGGCACGGCGCGACGCTTCGAGCTTCACGACACCGTCCGCGGCGTCCGCGTCTTCGACGACTACGCCCACCATCCGACCGAGGTCGATGCAGCGCTGACGGGTGCCCGCACGGTCGTCGGCTCAGGACGTGTCATCGCGCTGCACCAGCCGCACACGTACAGCCGGACGCAGCTCATGTTCGCGGAGTTCGCCGAGGTGCTCGAGAACCGCGCCGACCTGACCGTGGTGCTGGACGTCTACGGCGCGCGTGAGGACCCGGTCCCCGGGGTCACCGGTGAGCTTGTGAGCGGCGCCTTCGCCGACCCCGCACGCGTGCACTACGAACCGGACTGGCAGGGCGCTGCGGACTACATCGGCGAGATCGCCCGCGAGGGCGACATCGTCGTGACCCTCGGCTGCGGAAACGTCAATCTGATCATTCCGCAGGTGCTGAACGCGCTCGGACGGAACGCGGACTAAGCGTGCGCCGACCGCAGCAGCCGCCGAGACCGCCGCGTCGCGAGCCGGAGCGTCCCGCGACGCCGGACATCGACGAGGTTTCCCCGGCGGCTGCGCGGTCGCGGGCCGACGCGTCCGTGAGCCCGGACGAGGTGGACACCGCCGTCGACTACGAGGACGTGCGCGCGTGGGTGAGTCTGGACGATGCTGCCCCCATTCCCGTGGGCGCGCCGTCGACGGCGGCGGATGAGCATCAGACGCAGGAGCTCGACGACCTGCGCGACCCTGCGGGCGACGACGAGTTCGCCGGATTCGGCACCGGTGCTGCGCGGCGCTTCGGCCATGCGCCCGTGATCGATCTCGACGCCGCTCGCCCAGAGCCGGTGGAGAACGAGGGAGCAGACGCTGCGGATCGGCCTCGTAGCCGGTTCGGACGCGGTCGCGCACAGCGGGAAGCCGCGGACGACTCGCCCGATGAGCAGGCGATCGGGCGCTGGCGGGACGTCTGGCGTGCCACGCGTGCCCGTCGCCGTGCGCTGCGCACCGAGATGCGTCGTTTCACGGTGCGCAGCAGGCGCCGCCGACTGGCCTGGATCGTCTCGATCGCGACGCTCGTGGTCGTGGCGGGCGGCTCCTATGCCGCTGCATACAGTCCGTTGTTCGCCATCGAGAAGGTGACCGTCGTCGGGGCCAGCGCGCTCGATCCCACGGCGCTCGAGCAGTCGCTGCAGTCCCAGCTCGGCCGCCCGCTGGCTGCGATCGACGCCAGCGAGGTGAAGGCGGCGCTGGTGGGGTTCCCGATGGTGGAGACCTATTCCATCGAAGCCCGCCCCCCGCACGAGATGGTGCTGCGCATCGTGGAGCGCACACCGGTGGGCGTCATCGCCTCCGACGCGGGATTCACCCTGGTGGACGCTGCAGGCGTCGCGCTGTCGACCACCCCGGAGGTGCCGCCGGGACAGCCCGTGATCTCCGCAGCCGGCGGGGCTGGCTCGGAGGCCTTCGTCGCGGCGGGTCTCATCATCCGTTCACTTCCCGAGACCATCCGCCCGGCGGTCACGGCGGTCTCCGCGACCACCGCGCAGGATGTCACTCTCACTCTCGCCGGCTCCGGGGTGACCGTGATCTGGGGTGGCAGCGACCGCTCGGCAGAGAAGGCGCGCGTGCTGACGGCCACGATGACGGCGAGCCCTCCCGGTCAGGTGTCGACGTACGACGTCTCGTCGCCGAGCGCCGTCGTCGTCCGCTGACGTCCGAACCCCGCGTGTCGCGGCCGTTCTGGCCGACACGCGGCGTGGCATGAGGGCAACAGCGGTTCCAGGCGCATACCGTCAGGACTGGTAAATGTATACCCAGCAATACTTTAACCTTCTACCTGAGGGTGAAGGTTTACCAGAGGGTTCACACGACACGGAGGCCGGCATGAGCCAGAACCAGAACTACCTCGCCGTGATCAAGGTCGTCGGCGTCGGCGGTGGTGGCGTCAACGCCGTCAACCGCATGATCGACCTCGGCCTGCGCGGCGTGGAGTTCATCGCGGTCAACACGGACGCCCAGGCGCTGCTGATGAGCGACGCGGACGTCAAGCTGGACGTGGGGCGCGAGCTCACCCGCGGCCTCGGCGCGGGAGCGGACCCCGAGGTGGGCCGTCGTGCCGCCGAAGACCACTCGGACGAGATCGAGGAGGCGCTGCGCGGCGCCGACATGGTGTTCGTCACGGCCGGTGAGGGTGGCGGTACCGGTACCGGTGGCGCCCCCGTCGTCGCGAAGATCGCGAAGTCGATCGGCGCCCTGACCGTCGGTGTCGTCACGAAGCCGTTCTCCTTCGAGGGCCGACGTCGTCAGCAGCAGGCCGAGCAGGGTGTCGCGCGGCTGAAGGAGGAGGTGGACACCCTCATCGTGGTGCCCAATGACCGCCTCCTGGAGATCAGCGATCGCGGCATCTCGATGATCGAGGCTTTCGCTACGGCTGACCAGGCGCTCCTGGCCGGTGTGCAGGGCATCACCGACCTCATCACCACGCCCGGTCTCATCAACGTCGACTTCGCCGACGTCAAGAGCGTCATGCAGGGCGCTGGTTCCGCCCTCATGGGAATCGGATCCGCGCGCGGTGCCGACCGTGCGATCAAGGCTGCGGAGCTCGCCGTCGAGTCGCCCCTGCTGGAGGCGTCGATCGAGGGTGCCCACGGCGTGCTGCTGTCGATCCAGGGTGGTTCCAACCTCGGCATCTTCGAAATCAACGATGCCGCTCAGCTGGTGAAGGAAGCCGCGCACCCCGAGGCCAACATCATCTTCGGAACGGTCATCGACGACACCCTCGGCGACGAGGTGCGCGTCACGGTGATCGCCGCCGGTTTCGATGCCGGTGAGCCCACGCCTCGCCTCGAGCTGCCCACGGTCGCCCAGCGTCCCGCCGCAGAGGAGGAGAAGGCCCCCGCCGAGGAGGAGAAGAAGGCTCCGGCCGAGTCGGCGGCACCCGCGGGCGCCACCCCGGCACCCGCCACTCCCGTGCTGCCGGACCTCGGCGGATTCGACTCCGCGTTCGATGACAACGACATCGACATTCCCGACTTCCTCAAGTGAGTACGCTGCAGTCACGCCTCGCGGACGTCGATCGCCAGATCGACGCCGCGATCCGTGACGCCGGGCGACAGCCCTCTGAGGTCACACGGATCGTCGTGACGAAGTTCCATCCGGCCTCGCTCGTGCGCGAGCTGGCCGAGCTGGGCGTCCGCGACGTCGGTGAGAACCGGCAGCAGGAGCTCACCGCGAAGCGGGCCGAGCTGGCGGACCTCGGTGATCTGCGATGGCATTTCATCGGGCAGGCGCAGACCAACAAGGCGCGACAGGTCCGCGCGGCGTCGTCCGTCGTCCACTCGGTCGATCGCATCCGCCTCGCTGATGCACTGCATGCCGCCGCTCCCGCGGACGGAGACGTCCTGGACGTCCTGGTGCAGGTGAACCTCACCGACGACGCGGGCCGTGGCGGGGTGGCCCCGCAAGAGCTGGACGCCCTGGCGGAGCATGTGCTGGGGCTGGACTCGTTGCGCCTGCGCGGCATCATGGCGGTTGCCCCGCTGGATGAGCCGCCCGCGTCGGCGTTCCGTCGCCTCGCTGGATACGCCGAGCGCGTCCGGGCTCTCGCGCCGGAGGCACGTTGGATCTCCGCCGGGATGAGTCACGACTTCGCCGAGGCGATCGCCTGCGGCGCGACACACCTGCGGATCGGTTCCGCAATCACGGGCGAGCGACCCGCCCGGGGATAACCTGCAACAAGACGAGCACAATCACGGAGGACGCGATGTCGAACCCGCTCAAGAAGACGATGGTCTACCTCGGTCTTGCCGACGAGGAAGAAGTCTACGAGGAGCCCGCAGCGGAGGCGCCCGTGCGCCAGCGTCCGCGTGAGGTGGCCCGGGAGGAAATCGTGGAAGAGTCAGGCGTCACCGCACCCGTCACTCCGCTGCGCCGTCCGGCCGTGGTGCGTCAGCCCGCGGCGGGTCCGGTCAGTGAGATCCTGACCGTGCACCCCAAGGCCTACAAGGATGTCCAGGGCATCGCCGAGAGCTTCCGTGACGGCGTGCCGGTCATCATGAACCTCTCGCAGATGTCGGACGCGGAGGCGCGTCGCCTCATCGACTTCGCCAGCGGCCTCGCCAGTGGTCTGTACGGTCGCATCGAGCGGGTGACCAACAAGGTCTTCCTGCTCTCGCCGGAGAACATCGCGATCTCGGGCGACGGCGGCATCGCACACGCCGACGCCGACGCCTTCTCGCAGTCCTGAGCTCGTAGTGGGTTTCGCGGTCTCTCTCATCGCGAAGATCATCGTCTTCGCGCTGAATCTGTACCTGCTGGCGTTGCTCGCGCGCATGGTGCTGGATCTCATTCCGGCCTTCAACAGGGAATGGCGTCCGCAGGGCTTCGGCCTCGTGCTGGCGGAGATCGTCTACACCATCACCGATCCGCCGCTGAAGTTCTTCCGGCGTTTCATCCCACCCCTGCGTCTCGGACCGGTCGCGATCGACCTGTCTTTCACCGTGACCTTCATCCTCTGCCTGGTGCTGATCACCTTCGTCGGCGTGCTCGGGGATGTCTTGGCCGGTTGACGGGTGGGGGAGCTATGCTGAAATCTCGGAGCGAGCGTCCCATGGAATCGCACCTGGACCTTGACCTTCCTGAAGTGAAAGAGGAGCCATCATGGCATTGACCCCGGATGACGTCGTCACCAAGCAGTTCCAGCACGTCCGGTTCAAGGAGGGCTTCGACCCGGACGAGGTCGACGACTTCCTCGACGAGATCGTCGTCGAGTGGCGCAAGACCATCGAGGAGAACACCGAGCTGAAGGCGAAGCTCGCCAAGTACGAGTCCGGTGAACTCGCTGCTGCCGCTCCGGCCGAGGCCGCTCCTGTCGCCGCTGCTCCCGCTGCCGAGGAGCCTGCACCTGTCGTCGAGCCCGCTCCCGAGCCGGAGCCCGTCGAGGCACCTGCTGCCGCCGGCCAGCCCGCTGCTGCCAGCGCAGGCATCATCGAACTTGCACAGCGCCTGCACGACGAGCACGTCGCCGAGGGCAAGGCCCAGCGCGACCAGCTCATCTCCGACGCTCAGGCTCAGGCTGCGAAGATCATTGCGGACGCCGAGGAGAAGAGCCGTCAGGAGATTGCACGCCTCAACGAGGAGAGCAAGACCCTCGAGGGCCGTATCACGGAGCTCCGCGGCTTCGAGCGCGACTACCGTTCGAACCTGCGCAAGTACATCGAAGGCCAGCTGAAGGACCTCGACACCTCCGGCAGCGCATCCGGCACCACGCCGGTGTCCGCCGTCGGCCTCTGATCCTGAACGGATGACCGTCAGGAAGCCACTTCCTCGGGCGGCGGCCAGTGCGATCATCGCGATCATCGCGGTGGTGGCGCTGGCCGCCGACCAGTTCACCAAGCACCTCGTCCTGCAGAACCTGCAGGAAGGGGTGTGGGTCAACGTCATCGGCGAGTTCCTCCGCTTCACGCTGACCTTCAACCCCGGTGCCGCGTTCTCGATGGGCGAGGGCGTCACCTGGATCTTCTCGCTGGCCCTGGCCGGCGTCGCCATCGCGATCATCGTGCTGATGTTCACGCGCGTGAAGTCCCGGCTCTGGGCCGTGGTTCTCGGCGCTCTGCTGGGCGGCGTGCTCGGCAATCTCACCGACCGCCTGTTCCGCGCACCCGGATTCCTCGTCGGACACGTGGTCGACTTCATCAACACGCCATGGATGATGCCCGCCATCTACAACGTGGCGGACATGTTCATCGTGACCAGCATGATCTCGATCGCGATCATCGTGCTCGTCGGCGTTCGCATGGACGGCACGCGCGAAGCGAAGCCCGATGCCGCTGAAGCGAGCGTGCAGGCCACGGGGAGCGGACTGGTGCTCGGGGCGATCGACGACGAGGATCGCTATGAGAGTCGACGCGAGCGCCGTGACCGCTTGGCCGCGCAGTCGACGTCGGAAGGGACCACGAAGATGACCGAGAACCGTCGCGAAGAGGCTGAGGCCGAAGCCCTCGCCGAAGAGCAGGCCGCCGTCGCCGAGGAGCTGTCGGACGTCGACGCCCAGGACGCCGACGCCGCGGACACCGCTACCGAGAGCGCCCCCGGGAACCCGGACACCCTTCCGGCGCGTCACGACGCGTGAGCGTGGAGTCACGCTCGTTCGTCATCGACGGCGACGCGGACGGATCGCGCGTCGACGCCGTGCTGGCGCGACTCATCGACGTGTCCCGCACATTCGCTGCGGAGATCGCGGAGTCCGGTGGCGTGTTCGTGGACGGCCGCCCCGTAGGCAAGTCCGACCGCGTGGGGGCGGGTGCCCGTCTCGATGTGGCGTGGGAGCCCAAGCGCGACCTGGAGGTCGTGCCCACAGCGGTCCCCGAGCTGGGGATCATCCACGACGATGACGACATCGTCGTCGTGGACAAGCCCGCGGGCGTGGCCGCCCATCCCTCGTTGGGGTGGGACGGCCCCACGGTCGTGGGCGCGCTCGCCGCCGCCGGCTTCCGCATCGCGACCTCCGGAGCACCGGAGCGCCAGGGGGTCGTGCATCGCCTCGATGCCGGAACCAGCGGGCTCATGGTGGTCGCGAAGTCCGAACGTGCGTACACCCTGCTCAAACGCGCGTTCAAGGATCGCACCGTCGAGAAGGTCTACCACGCCATCGCGCAGGGCTACCTCGATCCGCTGGCAGGAACCATCGATGCTCCGATCGGACGGCATCCCGCACACTCGTGGAAGTTCGCCGTGCGTCCCGAGGGGAAAGACTCCGTCACGCACTACGAGACCCTCGAGGCCTTCGTCGGCGCTTCGCTGCTGGAGATCCACCTGGAGACCGGGCGCACGCACCAGATCCGGGTTCACATGGCGGCGATGAAGCACCCCCTGGTCGGCGATCCGCTCTACGGCGGGGATCCGAAGCTCGCCGCGCGGCTCGGCCTCGGCCGGCAGTGGCTGCATGCACATCGCCTGGCGTTCGAGCATCCGGGAACCGGTGACTGGGTCACCTTCGAGTCGCCCTATCCCGCCGATTTGCAGCACGCGCTGGACATTCTCGCCTCGACGTAGTTGGTGTGCGACACGCCCGGGAATCTGTGTATGAACCATCGCGGTCCTGCGAGTGAAGCACTGGTGTGAGCACAGACAGTGACATCATCCGGAGATCCCGCGACGACGCGCGGGCCTTCGCCGAGCTGTACGACCGGCATGCACGGCCGATCACGGGTTTCGCGATCCGGCGGGTGGGCGAACATGCGGCGGACGACATCGTCAATGAGACGTTCCTCACCGCCTTTCGCCGGCTGAGCGCCTATGACCTGCGTCAGGAGAGCGCCCTGCCGTGGCTGTTCGGCATCGCGTCCAACATGGTGCGCCGGCATCGTGCCCAAGAGGCGCGCCATTGGCGTGTGCTGGCGCAGCTTCCCGCCTGGCGAGAGGAGCCGGGCGACGACACCGAGGGATCGGATAGGGCGCTGGACGCTCGCCGGGAACTCGCTCGGCTGGCGCCCGCGATCGGGTCGTTGTCGAGGCGTGATCGCGAAGCACTTCTGCTGTACGCGACCGGCGAGCTGACGTACGACGAGATCGCTCGGGCACTCGGTGTGCCCCTCGGCACGATCCGCTCCCGGCTGAACCGGGTCAGACGTCACATCGCCGCACATGGCGTTCCGCGCGCCGCGTTGGTCAGCACAGAATCGGAGGGCACGGAATGAACGACATCCTGGACGACCTGCGGCGGATCCTGCCGTCGGATGAAGCCGACGAGCAGCGTCTTCGGCGCAACAGAGCGGTGCTCCTTCAGGAGCTCACCCGGCGCCCGGCGCCGCGCGGGCGGTTGGCGCTACGCGTGGGTCTGGTTGCCACCGCCACGGCCGCCGTCGCCGGAACGGTGACCGTGCTCGCGCTGAACCCGGCACCCGCTCCCGCGCCGATGGCTGTGACCGAATCGGCGCCTGTGCCGATATCGTCTCCGACGCCGACCGATCCGCCGGCACAGCCGACGGCGACGCCCGCGCCGACGACGCAGCCCGCACCCGCACCGCCCACGGTGACGGGCGTGCTGGCGCAGGCCGCGCAGGCCGCTGCGTCGTCGGCAGTGCCGACTTCGGGATTTCGCCGTGTCGAGGTCACCGAGACCGCGCTGACGCAGGAGGGTCACACCGAAGACGGCACGAGTCTCGGTGATCTGGCGGATCCGGAGTACGTCGATGTCGCGACTCTCGACACGATGAGATGGAATCTGTATCTGCCGATGGAAGGCGATGGCACCTGGATCAGGCAGGTGGCGGGCACACCGACACGAGAGGCCCTGTGGGGGCGTGAAGATCGCGCGACCCCGGTGCCCGACTTCTCGAACTCTATCGGGCAGGCGTCCAGCTACCTGCCCAACTGGGCGTACTACGTGCTGCGGCCCTCGCGCTTCGCGGATCTTCCGCGCGACCCGCAGGCGCTGCTGGACCTAATCACCCAGGAACGCGGCGACGATGCGGGGTGGGTGATCCTGCACACGCTCTGCATGGGGTACGCGCCGGCTGATCTCCAGGCGGCGTTGTTCGAAGCTGCACGGCTCTTGCCGGATGCCGAACTGCTGGAATCCTCCGCAGGGACGGCCGTCATCGAGTGGCGCGAGCCGACCCCTGAGCCGGGCAAGCGGTTCCGGCTGACCATCGACACCGAGACAGGGCAAGTCGTCGCCTCCGACTGGTGGTGGGGGCGGGCGTCGTTGCTGCTCGGCACGCCTGACGACATTCCCGACCTCCATCGTGAGCTGAGCGGGACGTTCGTGGACTCGGCGCCCGATACCGCCTACTGACGCGCGGTGAGCCGCCCGCCGCCGGCTCGCATGTCCGCGGCGGCCGGTAGGCTCGGAGGGTGACAAGCGACTCCTTCGTGCACCTCCACGTCCACAGCGAATACTCCATGCTGGACGGGGCGGCGCGCCTCGGGGCGATGGTCGCGGAGGCCGAGAAACAGGGCATGCCGGCCATCGCCGTGACCGATCACGGCAACACCTTCGGAGCCTTCGAGTTCTACAAGACCGCGAAGGCCGGCGGCGTGAAGCCGATCATCGGCATCGAGGCGTACGTCACCCCCGGCACCCACCGCAGCGACAAGACGCGAATCCGGTGGGGTACGGCCGAGCAGCAGTCCGATGATGTCTCCGGATCCGGTGCCTATACGCACATGACGATCTGGGCCGAGAACAACACCGGTATGCACAACCTGTTCCGGTTGAGCTCGCTCTCCAGCATCGAGGGCTACTACTTCAAGCCCCGCATGGACCGTGAGCTGCTGAACACCTACCATGAGGGCCTCATCGCCACGACCGGCTGTCCGTCGGGGGAGATCCAGACGCGTCTGCGACTGGGGCAGTACAACGAGGCGCGGGCGGCCGCCGCGGAGTTCCAGGACATCTTCGGCAAGGAGAACTACTTCGCCGAGATCATGGATCACGGCCTGGACATCGAGCGCCGGATCATGGGCGATCTGCTGAAGATCGCGAAGGACCTCAACATCCCGCTCGTCGGCACCAACGACCTTCACTACACGCACCGGCACGATGCGGATGCTCACGCCGCTCTGCTGTGCGTGCAGTCCGGCTCCACTCTGGACGATCCGAAGCGGTTCAAGTTCGACGGAGACGGCTACTACCTGAAGTCCGCGGCCGAGATGCGCGATCTGTTCCGCGATCACCCGGAGGCCGTCGAAAGCACGCTGCTGATCGCGGAGCGCTGCAACGTGGAGTTCGACACCGAGGCGAACTACATGCCTCGATTCCCGGTTCCCGAAGGGGAGACGGAGGAGAGCTGGTTCATCAAGGAGGTCGAGAAGGGACTGCACTACCGCTACCCGGACGGCATCCCGGATGACGTGCGCAAGCAGGCCGACTACGAGGTGGGCATCATCACCCAGATGAAGTTCCCCGGCTACTTCCTTGTGGTCGCCGACTTCATCAACTGGGCCAAGGACAACGGCATCCGGGTGGGTCCCGGTCGTGGCTCCGGTGCAGGCTCCATGGCTGCCTATGCGATGCGGATCACAGACCTCGACCCGCTGCCGCACGGCCTCATCTTCGAGCGCTTCCTGAACCCCGATCGCGTGTCGATGCCCGACTTCGACGTCGACTTCGACGACCGTCGCCGCACCGAGGTGATCAACTACGTCACCGAGAAGTACGGCGATGCGCGCGTCGCGCAGATCGTCACCTACGGCACGATCAAGGCCAAGCAGGCCCTCAAGGACGCCGGCCGCGTGCTCGGCTTCCCCTTCAGCATGGGGGAGAAGCTCACCAAGGCGATGCCCCCGGCGGTGATGGGAAAGGACATGCCGCTGACCGGCATGTACGACCCGGAGCACCCGCGCTACAAGGAGGCGAGCGAGTTCCGCGCGGTCGTGGACAGCGACCCCGAGGCCAAGACGGTGTTCGACACCGCACTGGGCATCGAGAACCTCAAGCGACAGTGGGGTGTGCACGCTGCCGGTGTGATCATGTCCTCGGACCCCCTGATCGACATCATCCCCATCATGAAGCGCGAGCAGGATGGCCAGATCGTCACCCAGTTCGACTACCCGGCGTGCGAATCGCTCGGCTTGATCAAGATGGACTTCCTGGGGCTGCGAAACCTCACGATCATCTCCGATGCGCTGGACAACATCACCGCGAACCGGGGGGAGACGCTCGATCTCGAACACCTCCCGCTCGACGACAAGGCGTCCTACGACCTGCTGGCCCGCGGTGACACACTCGGTGTCTTCCAGCTCGATGGCGGGCCCATGCGCTCACTGCTCCGGCTCATGAAGCCGGACAACTTCGAAGACGTCTCCGCCGTCATCGCGCTGTATCGTCCGGGGCCGATGGGCGCCAACTCGCACACCAACTACGCCCTGCGCAAGAACGGTCTGCAGCCGGTCACCCCGATCCACCCGGAGCTCGAGGAGCCGCTGAAGGACATCCTGGACATCAGCTACGGTCTGATCATCTACCAGGAGCAGGTCATGGCCATCGCCCAGCGCGTGGCGGGCTTCTCTCTCGGGCAGGCAGACATCCTCCGCCGGGCGATGGGTAAGAAGAAGAAGTCGGAGCTGGACAAGCAGTACGAGGGCTTCCACGACGGCATGGTGGAGCGCGGCTTCGGCGAGGGCGCCATCAAGGCGCTCTGGGACATCCTGCTCCCGTTCTCGGACTACGCCTTCAACAAAGCCCACTCCGCCGCCTACGGCCTGGTCTCGTACTGGACGGCATACCTCAAAGCCCACTATCCCGCCGAGTACATGGCGGCGCTGCTCACCAGCGTCGGCGACTCCAAGGACAAGATGGCCCTGTATCTCAACGAGTGCCGCCGGATGGGCATCAAGGTGCTGCCACCGGATGTCTCGCAGTCCATCAAGTACTTCGCCGCCGTCGGTGAGGACATCCGCTTCGGCCTCGGAGCGGTGCGCAACGTCGGCTCCAACGTGGTGGATGGAATCGTCGAGGCCCGCGCCGACGGTCCGTACCTCTCATTCCACGACTTCCTCAAGCGCGTTCCCGCCCATGCAGCCAACAAGCGCACCGTGGAATCGCTGATCAAGGCAGGCGCTTTCGACTCGATGGGCTATACCCGCCGCGCCCTGATGGAGATCCACGAGGACGCGGTCGATGCTGCGGTGGCCGACAAACGCAAGGCCGCCACCGGGGCGATCGGCTTCGACTTCGACAGCCTGCTGGGCGAGGACGAGACCTCCACCACCTCCTACGTCCCGGAGCGACCGGAGTGGACGAAGAAGGACAAGCTGGCGTTCGAGCGCGAGATGCTCGGCCTCTACGTCTCCGATCACCCGCTGGCGGGATTGGAGATGGCCCTCGCCAAGCACGCGTCCATCGGGATCGAGACGCTGCTCAGCAGCGAGGACATCAACGACGGCGATCAGGTCACCGTGGCGGGACTCGTCACCAGCGTGCAGCACCGTGTGGCCAAGGCCAGCGGCAACCCCTACGGCATGATCACGGTCGAGGACTTCTCCGGTGAGATCACGGTCATGTTCATGGGGAAGACCTACCTGGAGTTCCAGCACGCGCTCCAAGCCGACTCGATCCTCGCGGTCCGTGGCCGGGTCTCCCGGCGCGACGACGGTATGAACATCCACGCACAATCCGCCATGACACCGGACGTCGGCTCCCTCGATGCCAGCTCAGAGCTCACCCTGGTGCTCTCGGAAGCACGCGCGACGGAGCGGGCGATGATGGAACTCGCCGACATCCTGCGCCGAAACGCGGGGGACACGGACGTGATCCTGAAGATGCACCGCGGACGCAGCGCCAAGGTCTTCGATCTGCCGTACTCCGTCGGCCTCACGGCAGAACTGTTCGGCGAGCTCAAATCGCTGCTCGGCCCGCAGTGCCTGGGGTGAGAAGACGGTGACTGATTCCTCAGGCGGAGAGTTCCGCAACCCCTATGCACCCCTGCCGCCGTCACCGCCGGGTGGCGTGCCCGCGCCGGTCGACATGGACGGCGCGCGTCCCGCGGCGAACCCGGCTCCGCCGCAGCGGGTGAGAGCGCGGCGCCGAGCTGCAGGACAGGCGCGAGATGCCCAGCGGTCGCGATCTCTCCCCTCAGAGCGCTCGACGGCTGGACCGGGCTCTGCGGCCTCCGCCGCTCCCACCTCAGCCACGGCGGCACCGACGGCGCCTTCGTCCGCTGATGCGCGCCCGTCCGGCGACCCGTGGCAGAGTCTGGTCGATCTCAGCGCTGTCGTCGCCGCACCGCCGCGCCAGCCGCTCCGGGTCGGCACCTTCACGCTGCGTGAGGTGCTCGTGGTCGTCCTGGGTCTCGCGCAACTCGCAGCCGGGTTCGTCTCGGTCTCGCCCGGGCCCTATCATCCGGTGATCGCTCTCGGCGTGCTCTGGGTGATGATCATCGCCCTGCCGGCCGGCGCCGTCGTCCTCACCGTCGTGCGTCGCTGCTGGGCGCCGCAGGTGCGGGTCGGCATGTTCAGCGTCGACGCATTCATCGCGGCCGCATCCGTCAGCGCGCTGCTGGGGTGGCTCAACGTGATGACGCTGGGCCCCGTGGCCTGGTTCGGATGTCTGCTGGCCGTCGGGTTCGTGGCGATCGGGCTGGCCGGTTCGCTGATCCCGGGGCTGCGCGAAGACTTCACGACCAGGCCGGCCGCCCTCGCCCATCCGTCCGATCGGCCGCTGCGCCCGCGAGCTGGGGAGAGAGCCGTCGCCGGCACCGACGCGATCCTCGTCAGCGCGGGGGACGCCGCGCGTGGCGTGGTGCCTTCGGTTCGTGCGGTCACCATGTTCCCCGCTGCCGGTCCGTTTCGGCATCCGGTCCCACGTGTGATCGGAAGCGGAATGGACGAGGCCTCTCTCACGTCCCCACGAATCGACGATGGCCACGGCATCGCCGCGGCCTTCGGCTCCGCGTCGGCCGATGACGGTCACCGGACGGGTGCCGCTCCCGTGGCGGATAGCATGGGGGAGGCCGCCCCGGCCCCCGGCTCCCCGATGGACGCGCCCGCAGTCGCGGGAGGTGTCGACGCGAAGACGGAGTCTGAGGGCGACCGGGCAGGAAGCGGTTCCGAATCTCCGGCGCACCGGGGCTTCTGGATCCTCGTCCCCGAGGAGCGCATCGCGGTCGATCCGTTGGGTCGTCCGATGTTCCCCGTGGGACCGTCCGCATGGACGCTCGCCCTTGAAGACCGCGGGGACCGCCTGCTGGTCCGCTCTGCGGACGGGCGCGTGGGACTCCTCACCGACCTGACCGGAGTGATCAGAAACTGATGCGCACCATCGACCTGCGCGGGCAGCAGCTCTCGCCCGCAGAACTTCTCGCCGTGGTCCCCCGGGGCGCCGACGCGCATGCGAACGCGCAGGTTGTCGCGGCGGAGATCGTCGCAGACGTACGCGCGCGTGGTGAGGAAGCCCTCCGCGAGCAGGCGGCGCGCTTCGACGGAGTCGAAGGTCACGCCATCCGCGTGCCGCGTGAGCAGCTGGATGAGGCGCTCGCGAGCGTCGATCCCGCCGTGCGGGCAGCACTGGAGGAGTCCATCCGCCGGGTGCGTCTGGCCTCTGCGGCGCAGGTTCCCGCGCCGCAGGTGACCGAGATCGCTGACGGTGCCCGCGTCACGCAGCGCTGGCAGCCGGTCAACCGCGTGGGCGTCTACGTCCCGGGCGGTAAGGCTGCGCTGTCCTCGAGCGTCGTCATGAACGTCGTCCCCGCTCAGGTGGCAGGTGTGACCTCCATCGCGCTGGCATCGCCACCGCAGCGCGAGCACGGGGGCCGTGTCCACCCGACCATCCTGGCTGCGGCGGCGCTCCTCGGCATCGAGGAGGTCTATGCGGTGGGCGGCGCGGGTGCCATCGGCGCCCTCGCCCACGGCGTCTCCGCGCTCGGCCTGAACCCGGTGGACGTGGTGACCGGACCGGGAAACAACTTCGTGGCCGCCGCCAAGCGCGTGGTCTCCGGCACGGTGGGCATCGACGCCGAAGCCGGCGCCACGGAAATCCTCGTCGTGGCCGACGACACCGCCGACGCCGCGCTCGTTGCCGCCGACCTGGTCAGCCAGGCCGAGCACGACGAGCAGGCAGGCGCGGTGCTCGTCACCGACTCTCCGGCGCTCGCCGACGCCGTCGTCGCTGCGGTCGACGCGCGGGTGGGAAGCACCAAGCACGCGGAGCGCGTTCGAGCCGCACTGGCCGGTCCGCAGTCCGCGATCGTGCTGGTCGACTCGCCCGAGGCCGCGTGCGCCGTCAGCAACGCCTACGGCCCGGAGCACCTGGAGCTTCACATCCGTGACGCCGCCGCCGCGGCCGCCGGATACACCAACGCGGGCGCGCTCTTCATCGGACCCTCGTCGCCGGTGAGCCTGGGCGACTACCTCGCCGGCTCGAACCACGTCCTGCCGACCGCCGGCTCCTCCCGCTTCGCCGCGGGCCTCGGCGCGCACACGTTCCTGCGACCGCAGCAGATCATCGAGTACTCCCGCGAGGCGCTGGAAGCGGTGCACTCCGACATCGTGGCCATGGCAAACGCCGAGGACCTGCCGGCGCACGGCGAGGCGGTCACCGCACGCTTCGCCTGACACGCGGATCCTGGCAGTTCGGTGCGCGCCGTCCCGGGTGGGACGGCGCGCACCCGCGTGTGCCGTATTCTGTGGAAGCCATGCATTGCCCGTTCTGCCGCCATTCCGATTCCCGCGTGATCGATTCGCGTACCAGCGATGACGGTCTCTCGATCCGTCGTCGTCGTCAGTGTCCCGAGTGCGGAGGACGATTCTCCACGCTGGAGACCGCGAGCCTCGGCGTGATCAAGCGCTCCGGCGCGATCGAGCCGTTCAGCCGTGACAAGGTCGTCTCCGGTGTCCGCAAGGCCTGCCAGGGCCGCCCCGTCACCGACGCCGACCTCGCACTGCTCGCCCAGCGGGTGGAGGAGGCCGTGCGCCAGACCGGCCAGAGCCAGATCGACGCGAACGAGATCGGTCTCGCCATCCTGCAGCCGCTGCGCGAGCTCGACGAGGTGGCGTACCTCCGCTTCGCCAGCGTCTACCAGGCCTTCGAGTCCCTCGAGGATTTCGAGGCCGCGATCACGGATCTGCGCGCGGACCACGCGCGGCCGGTGCGCGCGGCCGACTGACGCATCACCGTGGCGGATGCGCATCCGCGTCGCCGGTAATCTGGAAGGCGATGTATGCCTTCGCCTTCCGCGTGTTCTTCTCGAAGCTCGATCCCGAGACGGCGCACCATCTCGTCAATCCGGTCATCCGCCTGATCGGTCTGCCGCCGTTCTCCTGGATCGCCCGTGCTCTCACCCGTCCCGCGGCGTCGACACGTACCAAGGCCCTCGGGCTGTGGTTCCCCTCGCCGTTCGGTATCGCCGCCGGCTTCGACAAGGATGTCCGGATGGTGCGCGGGCTGGCTGCCCTCGGATTCGGGCACGTCGAGGTGGGAACCGTCACGGCCATCGCCCAGGAGGGCAACCCGCGTCCGCGCCTGTTCCGCCTGATCCCGGACCGGGCCATCGTGAACCGCATGGGCTTCAACAACCACGGAGCTGCGGCCGCGGCGCACCAGCTCGAGAAGCTCCGCCGGCGCACCCCCGACATCGTGATCGGCGCCAACATCGGCAAGAGCCGAGTGGTGGACGTCGACGATGCCACCGCCGACTACGTCCGCAGCGCGAGTCTCGTCGCCCCGCACGCCGACTACCTCGCGGTCAATGTGTCGTCACCGAACACACCGGGCCTTCGCGGTCTGCAGGCTGTCGAGACACTCGCGCCGCTGCTGCAGGCGGTGCGCGAGGCGGCTGGCGACACGCCCGTGCTCGTCAAGATCGCGCCCGATCTCACCGACGACGAGATCACGGGGATCGCCCGCCTCGCGGTGCGCGAAGGGCTGGCCGGAATCATCGCCACGAACACCACGATCTCGCGTGAGGGCCTGCGCACCGATGCCGCGGTCGTCGAGGCAGCCGGTGCGGGTGGATTGTCCGGCGCTCCGCTTAAGGCTCGCTCGCTGGAGGTGCTGCGCACGGTGCGTTCGGCTGTCCCCGAGGACTTCTGCGTGATCTCCGTCGGCGGCGTCGAGACCGGTGCGGATGTCCGCGAGCGGCTGGCGGCCGGCGCCACCCTCGTGCAGGGCTACAGCGCGTTCATCTACGAGGGCCCGTTCTGGGGCCGCAAGCTCAACCGGGCCCTCGCCGCTCACTGAGGGAAGACGGAGGGCCCCGATCCACGCGGATCGGGGCCCTCCGTTCAGTTTGCTCACGCGGGGTACTGGCCGCGCTTCACCTGAGGCTTCGGCAGACGGATGAAACGCATCTGCATGGATCGCATCGCCGAGTACCAGCCGAGACCGCGCTCGAGACGGTCCGCACCGTACTTCGCCGCGAGCTTCTTCTTGACATTGCGAGCGAGGATCAGCATGTCGCCGATCATGAGCAGCACGTAGACGAAGAGGACCATGAAGGCGATGTAGTAGACCTCGGTCACCGGGATCATCGACGTCAGCAGCACGAGGATCATGATCGGCATCACGAACTCGCCGAGGTGGAAGCCGGCGTCGACGTAATCGCGGGCCCAGCGCTTCTGGGGACCCTTGTCGCGGGCAGGCAGATACTTCTCCTCGCCGTTGGCCATGCCGTCACGGGCGCGGTTGCGCTGCTCGTTGAGGCGGGCGCGTGCTGCGGCCTTGGCCTCCTTGGTGTCGGGCGCGAGGGGACGGCGGCGCGCGGCCTCCTGCTCGGCGCGGGAGGGCGTCGCACGCCCCTTGCCGACGGCGGGCGTCGCTGCCTCGTCAGGGGTGGGGGTTTCGGCTTTCTGCGCCACGGATGACCTCTCGTCGTCGTCGGGAACCCTTCTAAGATTACCCGCATGACCTCTGAGCAGCATCCGCACCCCGAAACGCTGTCCGACTCCGATTCCGCCATCCTCGCCGCGGCACGCGCCGGTGTGCCTGCAGCGCTCGCCGACCTCGGCGGCCTGGTTCGGATCCCGTCCATCGCCTGGCCCGCCTTCGATCAGACGCAGTTGCAGCGCAGCGCTGCCGCCGTCGCCGAACTCGCCGAAGGCACGGGAGTGTTCGATTCGGTTCGCGTGACGACGGCGGCGATTCCCGGAACCGACGAGCACGGGCAGCCCGCGGTGCTCGCCACCCGCGCCGCCCGCAACGGCAAGCCCACCATCCTCCTCTACGCGCACCACGACGTGCAGCCTCCGGGAGATGAGGCGCTGTGGGACACCCCGCCGTTCGAGCCCACCGTGCGTGACGGGCGCCTCTACGGTCGCGGCGCAGCCGACGACAAGGCCGGCATCATGGCTCACATCGCCGCCATCCGTGCGCTGGTGGAATCGGCGGGAGCGGACTTCGATCTCGGTATCGCGATGTTCATCGAGGGCGAGGAGGAGTACGGATCACGATCGTTCGCGCAGTTCCTGCAGGACAACGCCGATGCTCTGCGCGCGGACGTGATCGTCGTCGCCGACTCCGGCAACTGGGACTCGCACACCCCGGCGCTCACCGTTTCGCTGCGTGGCAACGCGCGTTTCACCCTGACGGTGCGCACCCTGGAGCACGCCTCGCATTCCGGGATGTTCGGGGGAGCGGTGCCCGACGCCATGCTCGCCACGATCAAGCTGCTCGGCACGCTCTGGGACGAGAACGGCGCGGTCGCGGTCGAGGGCCTCACGGTGCGCGACGCAGAGACGCCGGACTACTCCGAGGAGACGTTGCGCGATGAGGCCGGGCTGCTCCCGGGCGTCTCACCCATCGGCGACGGCACGATCCTCAGCCGCATCTGGAACAAGCCGTCCGTCACCGTCACAGGCATCGACTTCACCTCGGTGGCCAACGCCTCCAACACCATCTCACCAGAGGTGACCGTGGTGATCTCCTCCCGTGTGGCACCGGGGCAGCGGGCCCAGGATGCCTACGCCGCCCTGGAGGCGCACCTGCGCGCCCACGCTCCGTTCGGCGCCGAGCTCACCTTCAGCGACGTCGACTGTGGGGACGGGTTCCTCGTCGACACCAGCGGCTACGCCGTCGACATCGCGCGAGGCGCGATGCACGACGGATACGGCCGGGCCCCGGTCGACTTCGGTGTGGGCGGCTCGATTCCCTTCATCGCCGACCTCGTGCGTGACTTCCCCGAAGCGCAGATCCTGGTGACCGGTGTGGAGGACCCGCACGCCCGTGCGCACAGCCCGAACGAGTCGCTGCACCTGGAGACGTTCGCCAACGCGATCGCCACCGAGGCGCTGCTGCTGAACCGCCTGAACGAACGAACCGCCTGAATCGGCCCGCAGCTGCGGACGCGCCGGTAGAATCGACACAGCCCGAACGCGGCGACACGCTTTGGAGGAACCATGACGGACACCACCCTGGACACGCAGGCGCCGGCGCACGGCGTCACCCTCACCACGGCGGCCTCCGCCAAGGTGAAGAGCCTGCTGGAGCAGGAGGGGCGTGACGATCTTCGTCTGCGCGTCGCCGTCCAGCCCGGCGGATGCTCCGGCCTGATCTACCAGCTCTACTTCGACGAGCGCTACCTCGAGGGCGACGAGACCGTCGACTTCGACGGCGTCGAGGTCATCGTGGACAACATGTCGGTGCCGTACCTGGACGGCGCGGCCATCGACTTCAAGGACACGATCAGCGAGCAGGGCTTCACCATCGACAACCCGAACGCTGCAGGCAGCTGCGCGTGCGGTGACAGCTTCCACTGAATCCGCACCCCCCACGATCGGCGTCGACCCCGCACGGGGCCGGCGCCGATCGTCATTTCGTGCACGGACGCGCGTTATCCGATCGTGACGGGACAGGCGATTCCACGGGCGAAGCGAGCCTCCTCGCGCGACGCGCCGGGGGAGTGCACTCGGATCCGAGCCGAACACGCCGACAGGATGTCGGCAAAACGGCGAACCGCTGGACGGATGGCCTGAACAGCGTGTGAGGTTGCTCTAGACTGAGAGTTGACTGATTAGCGATCCGAAAGGTGCATCGTGCCGTCCAAACGTCACCTCCGCTGGGCCGCCCTCCCCGTCGGGCTGGGCGCAGGCGCCCTCGTTCTTGCCGGCTGCACGCCGCAGGAGCTCAACGGTTTCCTGCCCGGCTTCATGGACGACAGCGGTAATGCGCTGCCTCCTGCCACCAACCACACCGAGATGGTGTCCGGCCTCTGGACCACCTCGTGGATCGTCCTGCTCGTGGTCGGTGCGATCACGTGGGCGCTCATGCTCTTCGCGGCCGTGGCCTACCGTCGCCGCAAGGGCCAGACTGGCCTGCCCGTGCAGATGCGCTACAACATGCCGATCGAGATCTTCTACACGATCGTCCCGTTGATCCTGGTCGTCGGCTTCTTCTTCTTCACCGCACGCGACCAGGCGATCCTGGAGACGCAGTACGAGGACCCCGACGTTTCCGTCATCGCCACGGGCAAGCAGTGGGCCTGGGACTTCGAGTACCAGGGTGACTCGGCCGACGGTTCGGACGACGTCTGGAGCATGGGCGTTCAGGCCCAGCCCGACAAGGACGGCAACGTCAACCAGGACGCGCTTCCCACGCTGTACCTTCCCGTCAACAAGACGGTGAAGATCCAGCTCGAGTCGCGTGATGTGGCCCACTCCTTCTGGATCATCGACTTCCTGTACAAGAAGGACCTCTACATCGGTCGCGACAACTTCTGGTCGTTCACCCCCACGCGTGAGGGGACCTACCAGGGCAAGTGCGCCGAGCTCTGTGGCGAGTACCACTCGATGATGCTGTTCAACGTCAAGGTCGTCAGCGACGCCGAGTACGAGGACTACCTCGCATCCCTGAAGGAGAAGGGCCAGACCGGCTCGATCCAGGACGAGTACGACCGCCTCTCCAACCTCCCCGGCACCGGGGCGCACTCCAGCGAGGAGGAACACTGACATGACGACGACCGTCGAGCCCACGCCGGCTGAGAGCGTCCGTCCCACCACGATGCCGCCTCGTCAGGCAGCACTGATGAGCAGCACCCGGGTGGAGCAGAAGGGCAACATCCTCGTCAAGTGGATCACGTCCACTGACCACAAGACGATCGGGTACATGTACCTCATCGCCTCGGTGATCTTCTTCCTCCTCGGCGGTGTGATGGCCCTCATCATCCGCGCCGAGCTGTTCGCTCCGGGCATGCAGATCGTGCCCACCAAGGAGCAGTACAACCAGCTCTTCACGATGCATGGCACGATCATGCTGCTGATGTTCGCGACGCCGCTGTTCGCGGGCTTCGCGAACGCGATCCTGCCGCTTCAGCTGGGAGCGCCGGATGTGGCCTTCCCGCGTCTGAACGCCTTCGCGCTGTGGCTGTTCCTGTTCGGCTCCATCATCGCGGTCGCCGGATTCCTCACCCCGCAGGGAGCCGCCTCGTTCGGATGGTTCGCCTACCAGCCGCTGGCGAACGCCTCGTTCTCGCCCGGCGCCGGAGGAAACCTCTGGATGGTCGGTCTGGGTATGAGCGGTTTCGGCACGATCCTCGGTGCCGTGAACTTCATCACGACCATCATCACGATGCGTGCCCCGGGCATGACCATGTGGCGCATGTCGATCTTCTCGTGGAACACGCTGGTCACCAGCCTCCTGATCCTGATGGCCTTCCCCGTGCTGGCCGCGGCCATGTTCGCCGCTGCCGCAGACCGCATCCTCGGATCGCACGTCTACGACCCGGCCAACGGCGGCGTCCTGCTCTGGCAGCACCTGTTCTGGTTCTTCGGTCACCCCGAGGTGTACATCATCGCCCTGCCGTTCTTCGGCATCGTCTCGGAGATCTTCCCGGTGTTCAGCCGCAAGCCGATCTTCGGGTACAAGACGCTGATCTACGCGACCATCGCGATCGCTGCGCTCTCGGTGGCCGTGTGGGCTCACCACATGTACGTCACCGGCGCCGTCCTCCTGCCGTTCTTCGCGCTGATGACGATGCTCATCGCGGTGCCGACCGGTGTGAAGATCTTCAACTGGATCGGAACGATGTGGCGCGGATCGATCACCTTCGAGACACCCATGGTGTTCGCCCTCGGCTTCCTGGTCTCCTTCGTCTTCGGTGGTCTCACCGGTGTGATCCTGGCCTCGCCGCCGCTGGACTTCGCGCTCAGTGACTCGTACTTCGTCGTGGCGCACTTCCACTACGTCGTGTTCGGCACCGTCGTGTTCGCCATGTTCGCCGGCTTCTACTTCTGGTGGCCGAAGTGGACCGGACGCATGCTCAATGAGCGTCTCGGCTACGTCCACTTCTGGATGCTGTTCATCGGCTTCCACATGACGTTCCTCATCCAGCACTGGCTGGGCGTCGACGGCATGCCGCGTCGTTACGCCGACTACTCGGAGTTCGACGGCTGGACCTGGCAGAACCAGGTGTCCACCATTGGTGCCGTGATCCTCGGTGCGTCGATGATCCCGTTCTTCCTGAACGTCTGGATCACCGCTCGCAAGGCGCCGAAGGTCACCGTCAACGACCCGTGGGGTTACGGCGGATCGCTCGAGTGGGCCACGTCCTGCCCGCCGCCGCGTCACAACTTCACGTCGATCCCGCGCATCCGTTCGGAGCGACCGGCATTCGATCTGAACCACCCCGAGGCAGCTGAGGGCTTCGTTCCCACGGCAGCCGACGCGGTCACTGCTGGAGAGGCGAAGTAACGTGAAATCCAACGTCAACCTCTGGTACATCCTCGGCGTCTTCTTCCTGGTCGTCGCGGGCACGTACACCGTCTGGAACGTCGTCGACCACGGTGGTGTGGAGTGGGTCGGCACCGTTGCGCTGCTGTTCTCGTTCTTCATGGCCGTGATGGTGGCCTGGTATCTCGGCCGCGTGAACAAGTCCACGGGCGGCGTCCTGCCCGAGGACTCGCTGACCGCTGACATCGATGACGGGGACCCCGAGCTCGGTGAGTTCAGCCCGTGGTCGTGGTGGCCGCTGGTCCTCGCCTTCTCCGCCGCCGTCTTCATGGTCGGCCTCGCGGTCGGGCAGTTCCTTCTGCCGGTCGGCATCGCGATCTTCGCCATCGCCATCGTCGGCTGGGTCTACGAGTACTACCGCGGCTACTTCGCTCGCTGAGCGAACGAGCTGGAACGCATAATGGCCGCCCTTCGGGGCGGCCATTGTGCGTTCGCTGCTGTTCAGGCGGGCAGCGGCAGGATGAGGGAGGGCGAGTCGTTTCGGACGTTGCCGACGGCTGATCCGACCGGACGGATCTCGAACGTGTCCGACAACTCGGGTGCGGCATCATATGCGGCCTGCAGCACGTCCCGCTGGTAGTCGACGGTGGGATCCAGCCAGGCATCGGCGTAGTCGACGTCCAGAACCACGGGCATGCGGTCATGGATGTCGGCGAGCGGACCGGCGGAAGCGCGCGTCAGGATGGTGAAGCTCAGCAGCCAGCGCGTGGGATCGTCATCGGCCTTCGCGGGGTCGCGCCACCACTCGTACAGCCCCGCGAAGAACAGCGGTTCATCGTCTGCGGGGTGAATGTAGTACGGCTGCTTGCCCTCCGGGCCCGTGTGCCACTCGTAGTACCCGCTCGCGGGGATGACGGCGCGGCGGTTCTCGAAGGCGCTGCGGAACATCGGCTTGTCCTCGAGCTCCTCGGATCGCGCGTTGAACGCGCGGGCTCCGACCGAAGGGTCCTTCGCCCAGGAGGGGACGAGACCCCAGCGCGCGCTCTCCAGACGGCGCGTGGGCGGCTCGGTCTTCACCGAATCCAGCACGATCGCTGCCTGCGCCGTGGGAGCGACGTTCCAGGACGGCGCCGGGAGATTCTCGGCCACCAGATCGACTCGGAGGACCGAGACGAGCTCGGATCCGACTTCAGCTACGACGAAACGTCCGCACATGCTCCCAGCCTAGGACCGGGCACCGACGTTGCGGTGTCGCAGCGCGGCTCAGGAAGCGATGCCGTGCTCGCGCAACTGCTGCAGAAGCCCGGCGCCATCGGACGCGCTGATCCACGGGATGGTGGAGTGGTCGTCCACGAGGGTGCGTCCACCGGCCAGCACGGCCTCGGTCGCGGAGAGCCGCCGGATCGCTACTGCTGCAACGTTCTCCGGGTGTTCCTTGGCGAACGCGGTGTAGATCGCGTCGTCGTGCTGCCCGTCATCGCCGATCAGCAGCCACCGGATCTGGGGGAACTCGCGCGCCAGGCGCTCCAGGTTGTCGCGCTTGTGCTGCTGGCCGCTGCGGAACATCCGGTCGTGCGTCGGTCCCCAGTCGGTGAGGAGCATCGATCCGCGCGGGAACAGGTGACGCTTCTGGAACCGTGCGAGCATGGGCGCGATGTTCCAGGCTCCGGTGGAGAGGTAGATCATCGGCGCTCCGGGGTGCGTGCGGACGAGCCGCTCGAGCATCACTGCCATCCCGGGTACCGGCAGGCGCGCGTGCTCGTTCACGACGAAGGAGTTCCACGCAGCCACCAGCGGGCGCGGCAGCGCGGTGACCATGACCGTGTCATCGACGTCGGACACCACACCGAAGTGGGTGTCGGGGGAGACGGTGAACGCCGTGGCATCGACGGGGGCGCCGTCTTCGACGGACATCTGGAACCGCTGCCACCCCGGCTCGAGATCCGCGGGGATGACCACGTCCACCACACCGCCGCGGTCGGTGACGATCTCGTGGCTGACGCCGCCGATCGTGATGCGCACCTGCGCGAAACCCACCGGGATGCCCACGAAGCTGCGCCACCCCCGCACGCTGGCGAACTCGCCGGAGTCGCTCGGACGTTTCTTGGGCAGGATCAGCACTCGGCCGAGGACGCGGACCCATCCGGAACCGCCGTATCCGGGAAACGGGGTGATCGTTGCCCGCAGGCCCCGCTCACGGGCCCGCCGCTCGCGCCAGGCGTGGTAGCGGTACTCGACACGCGCGAAGGGGTGGATCTTCGCGGGCACATCGGATTCGGGGGAGGCCATCACGTCCAGTCTGTCACGTCGTCGGCTCGCGGATCGATGTTCGCGGGGGATCAGTCCTGGCCGGTGGGCCCCGGCGGGTCGTCCTGGAGGTGACGGCGCTCGTTGCGCTCGATCACCTTCTTGGCCACGAACACGACGACGAGGAAGAACGCGATGATGGCGACGAAGATGTAGCCGGCGCCGTGGATGCGATCGCTGAGTCCCTTGTACGTCTCCGTGGCGACGGCCGTGATGGTGACGTAGAGCGCCGACCAGATCGTGCAGGCCGGCAGCGTCCAGGCGAGGAATCGCCGATAGCCGAACCCGCTCATCCCCGCGGTGAGGGGAACCAGCGAATGCAGCACCGGAAGGAAGCGGCTGAGCAGTACCGCAGGGCCGCCGCGACGATTCAGGTAGCGTTCCGCGCGCGTCCAGTTCTTCTCGCCGAGCTTTCGCCCGACCCACGACTGACGGATCTTCGGGCCGAGCCAGTGGCCGAGAGCGTAGCCGACGCTCTCGCCGATCAGGGCCCCGATGATGATCACGACGGTGAGTACGAGCCGCTCCGGGAGGCCCGTGGTGGCGGAGGCCGCGACGATGACGATGGTGTCGCCGGGAACGATCAGTCCGACCAGGACGCTGGTCTCCAGCATGATCGCGACGCCCGCGATGATCGTGCGCAGGACCGGATCAACCGACTGCACCCACTCCAGGATCGCGGAGACGACGTCGTTCACAGAGGAAGCCTAGAACACCGAAGCTGAAGACTCGCAGACGAAAGATCACGAGCGTCTAGGGTGGAGCGGTGACGCACCACTGGATCGATCCCGAGGCCGTGTTCGCCGATCTTGCGCGCGACGGCGGCGACCTCTTCTGGCTCGATGCCGGTCCCGATGCCGTCGCCGGACGGTCCGTCCTGGGGTGGGGAACGGCCGTCGCCTGGGACGAGGTGGCGCGTACACGCATCGTCCCCGGCCCCGCCCCGGATGTCCCGGCCTGGGTCGGCGCGCTGGACTACGAGAGCGGAGCGCGGTGGACGGGTGTCCCCGATGTCACCCCGGAGCACCAGCCGCTGTGGTTGCGCGTGACCGAGGCCGTGGTCTTCGACCACGACACGCGGGTCATGCGCATCCACGGCGATGCCGGCTTCCGCGCGCGCGTGCTGGAGGCCGCGCCGGTCGCGGCGATGCCGGAGGCGGCCGCGACCGGACCGGCGCGAGCGCGCACGACCCCCGGCGAGTACGCCGACCTCGTCGCGCAGTGCCGTGAGTCGATCCGTCTCGGCGACGCCTACCAGCTCTGCCTCACCACTCGGTTCGAGGTCCCCGGACGCCATGACGCCGTCGCGATCCATCGGCGCCTGCGCCGGGCCGCGGCCTCGCATCACGGCGGGTTCCTGCGGGTGGGGCAGACGAGCCTGGTCAGCATCTCTCCGGAGAAGTTCCTCGGGGTGGACGACGGGATCGTCACCACCCGGCCCATCAAGGGCACGCGAGCGCGCAGCGCGGACCCGGACCGTGATGCAGAACTCGCGGCGCAGCTGCACGCGTCGGAGAAGGAACGCGCAGAGAACGTCATGATCGTCGATCTCATGCGCAATGACCTCTCACGCGTCTGCGAGACGGGATCCGTCCGCGTGCGCGGGCTCTGGGAGGTGGAGAGCTATCCGACGGTGCATCAGCTGGTGAGCACGGTCGAGGGGCGTCTGCGCGCTCACCTGACCGTCGGTGAACTGCTGGCGGCGGTGTTCCCCGCGGGTTCCATGACCGGCGCACCGAAGCTGTCGGCGATGACGATCCTCGCGGGCCTGGAGCGCGAACCGCGTGGCTTGTACGCCGGCTGCTTCGGCTGGATCGGCGCGAACGGGTCGTCCGATCTCGCAATGACCATTCGCACCGTGGTGATCGGCCCCGCATCTGCCAGCGTGGGCGCCGGCGGCGGCATCACCTGGGGGTCGATCATCCCCGACGAGGTGGCCGAAGTGGGCATCAAGGCGCGCACGCCGCTGGCGGCTGTCGGCGCCGCGCTGCCCGAGGGCTGGTGAGGGCGGGAGGACCGGCCCGGCGCGGTAACCTGGATGGATGCGCACATCGCGCGAAACCATCCCATTCAGTGAGGTGTCATCCGTGTCCCAGGTCACGCAGTCCGATTCCCCCGACGCCAGCGGCTTCGACCCGCACGCGCTTCAGGCGAAGTGGCAGGCGCTCTGGGACCAGCACGACCCGTTCCGTGCCGGCGGCGACGAGGACACGCGTCCCAAGAAGTACATCCTGGCGATGTTCCCGTACCCCTCCGGCGATCTGCACATGGGCCACGCGGAGAACTACCTGTACTCCGACATCGTCGCCCGCTTCTGGCGTCACCGCGGGCACAACGTCCTGAACCCGATCGGGTGGGACTCGTTCGGCCTGCCGGCGGAGAACGCCGCCATCAAGCGGGGCGCCGACCCGCGGGAGTGGACGTACGCCAACATCGACCAGCAGAGGGCGGCATTCCGCCAGTACGGGATGTCCTTCGACTGGAGCCGTGAGCTGCACACCTCCGATCCGGAGTACTACCACTGGAATCAGTGGATCTTCCAGCAGCTGTTCGACCGGGGCCTCGCGTACCGCAAGGAATCGCCGGTCAACTGGTGCCCCAACGACCAGACCGTGCTCGCCAATGAGCAGGTGGTCGACGGGCGGTGTGAGCGCTGCGGCGCCATCGTGGTCAAGAAGAAGCTGACGCAGTGGTACTTCAAGATCACCGAGTACGCCGACCGCCTGCTCGATGACCTGAACCAGCTCGAGGGGGCATGGCCGAGCAAGGTGCTGCAGATGCAGCGCAACTGGATCGGTCGCTCCACCGGCGCCGACATCGACTTCGAGATCGAGGGACGCGACGAGAAGGTCACCGTCTTCTCGACCCGCCCCGACACCCTGCACGGAGCGACCTTCATGGTGGTCGCCCCCGACTCCGACCTGGCTGCCGAACTGGTGGCGGGCGCCTCCAGCGAAGCGCGGATGCGCTTCCAGGCGTATCTGGAAGAGGTCGGTCGCTCCACCGAGATCGAGCGACAGGCGACCGACCGGGAGAAGACCGGGGTCTTCCTGGAGCGGTACGCCGTCAATCCCGTGAACGGCGAGCGCCTGCCGATCTGGGCCGCCGACTACGTGCTGGCCGACTACGGTCACGGCGCGGTCATGGCCGTACCGGCGCACGATCAGCGCGACCTGGACTTCGCGCGGAAGTTCGGCCTGCCGATCTCCGTCGTCGTCGACACCACCGCATCGGCCACCGGCGTGATCGAGGTGGTCGATCCCGAGGCCGAGGTCGTCGAGCTCGCGTCCATCGATCCCGCACAGACCGGGATCGCCCTCACCGGTGAAGGCCGGATGATCAACTCCGGCTCGCTCAACGGGCTCAGCAAGAAGCACGCGATCGAGCGGGTCACCGCCGAGCTCGAGGCTGCGGGCACGGGTCGTGCGACCACCACCTTCCGCCTGCGTGACTGGCTGATCTCCCGTCAGCGGTTCTGGGGCACGCCGATCCCGATGATCCACACCGAGGACGGACGCATCGTCAAGGTGCCCGCAGACCAGCTCCCGGTGCGCCTGCCGTCTGCGGAGGGCCTGGATCTGAAGCCCAAGGGAACCTCGCCGCTGGGCGCCGCCACCGAGTGGGTGACCACGACCGACCCCGAGACGGGTGAGCCGGCACTGCGTGACCCGGACACGATGGACACCTTCGTGGACAGCTCGTGGTACTTCCTGCGCTTCCTGGACCCGAACAGCGACGTGCAGGCCTTCCCGAGCCTCGCTGCGAGCGCCTGGGCGCCGGTGGACAGCTACATCGGCGGGGTGGAGCACGCCATCCTGCACCTGCTGTACGCGCGCTTCCTCACCAAGGTCTTCTACGACATGGGCCTGATCGATTTCACCGAGCCGTTCTCGCGCCTGATCAACCAGGGCATGGTGCTGCTGGACGGCTCCAAGATGAGCAAGTCCAAGGGAAACCTGGTGCTCTTCAACGAGGAGCTCGGTGAGCACGGCCCGGATGTCGTCCGCACCGCTCTGGCATTCGCCGGTCCGGTGGAGGACGACAAGGACTGGAACGACGTGTCCACGACCGGCGCGTACAAGTTCCTCTCCCGTGCTCTCCGCCTCGCGCACGATGTGTCGAGCCCGGTCGATGTCGCCTTCGCGGGCGGAGACGCCGCGCTGCGCCGCGCGACGCACAAGCTGTGGGCTGAGGTTGCGGGCCTGGTCGACCAGACGAAGTTCAACGTCGTGGTCGCGCGCCTGATGGAGCTCGTCAACATCACCCGCAAGACCGTCGACTCGGGTGCCGGCGCGGCGGATCCGGCTGTTCGCGAGGCCACCGAGGCGGTCGCGCTGGTCCTGGATCTGGTGGCACCGTATGTGGCCGAGGAGATGTGGTCCGTGCTGGGCCATGAGCCCTTCGTCGGTCTCGTCCCGTGGCGCGATGCCGACCCGTCCCTGCTGGTCGAGGACGAGGTCACGGCGGTCGTGCAGATCGACGGCAAGGTTCGGGGAACGCTCTCGGTCTCGGCGAAGATCAGCCCGGAAGAGCTCGAAGCTCTCGCCCGCGCCGATGAGAAGGTGAAGCGCGCCCTGGACGGTCGCGAGATCGTGCGCGCGATCGTGCGGGCCCCCAAGGTGGTGAGCTTCGCCACCAAGTGATGGCGGATCCGCATGGACGAGGCCCCTCCCGGAATCCGGGAGGGGCCTCGTCGTGGGAGATCAGGACGCGGGGGCGTCTGTCGCGCGCTGCTGGTCCGCGGGATCGATGTAGCCGTCGGCCACCGCGACCCGGCCGAGGTCGACCTTCGTGCGCACCGGCACTCCCGCCGCGGTGTACTTGCTCTTCACCCGGTCCAGATACTGACGGGTGGTCTCCCATCCGATGTTCATGGCGGTCGAGACCTCGGCGATGGTCAGCCCCGACGCATAGAGGATGAGCGCGCGCTCCTCCTGGATGCTGAGCTTGGGGCGGTTGGGGTCACCCGCGATCACGGCTGCGAGTTCGGTGGTGATCCACTCCTGTCCGCGCAGCACTGCGCGGATCGCGGCGAGGATGTCCTCTTCGGCGTCACGTTTGCCGACGATTCCGTTGACCCCTGCGCGCACGATGCTGCGCACCAGCGGGGGAGAGGCGAGCGCGGAGAGGACCACGATCTTGAGCCCGGCGCGCAGGAGCGTCTCGACCACCGCGACATCCACCGATGGTTCGCGATCCACCATCAGGTCCAGCACGAGGAGGTGCGGGCGCTCCGCACGCGGGGCTGCCTGAACCCAGGCGACGAACTCCGGGGCGGAGACGGCGCTGAACACGATCTCGAACTCTCCCGTGTCGTTCAGCAGTTGCTCCGTGCGCTTGCGCTGCAGCAGATGGTCCTCCACGATGGCGATCCGCGCCCGTCGTGTCTTGCTGCTCTCCATTACCAACCTCCAGTGCGTGCATCGGCCAGGACGCGGTCGGATTCGCGGGTGACCATTTCTATGAGACCGGTCGAGACGGTCGTGTCCGTCGGCCATGGCGATGGCGACGGAGGAACGGACAGGCCGGAGCCCACGAGTGTGAGCTGCAGACCGTCCTGGGCGGGGAACACGGAGGCGAGGACGCTGCTGCCGCTGGGCGTCGTCGCGAGATTGTGGAGCACCATCGCCGAGAGCAGCCGCGCGGTCGCTTCATCGGCGGTGTCGGTGCTGCCCAGGCGGAGCGAGTAATCGATGCCGCGATCGCGTGCGAACTGCAGGGTCGGCATCATCTCGCGGCCCAGGTGAATCAGTTCGGGGCTGATCTGGACGAGCTGGCGAAGATACCGCTCTTCATCGGCGCACAGGGCGCGCGTCTCCTCGTCCGCGGGGTGACGGGACCCGTCGGCGAGTTCCTGGAGCAGCGTGATGGCGTCATCGAGCCCGGCCGCCATCCAGCGCAGATAGTGGGCCTGCGCGGCCGCGGCGACCTCGGTTGCGAGATTGGCGGTGAAGGTCTCCTGACGAGAGCGCAGCGAACGCGCCCCGATGCGTTCCACGAGGATCTGGAACCGTGCCCAGAGCGCGGCGAACCCGAGCGTGACGCAGCCGGCGACGGCGATGTTCCCCGCTGCCGTCAGATCAGCGGCCGCCACGGTGAGAGCGAGAGCGATGACCACAGCGGCGACTGCGCTCAGTGACGCGACGATGATCCGCAGCGACGGCAGGAGGGCGAAGGTCATGATCAGCGCGCCGGTGGGCGCCAGCGCCTGCCAGTGGACGACCCCGGACGAGCCGAAATCCGTCGCGGCGGCGGAGAGGACGAAGACGGTAAGGGCGGCTGCAACGAGTGCGACGGCCAGCCCGCCTCGATGCGCCCGCAGTCGACGTGCGCGGAAAGCGAGCCAGGCCCCCGCCATCACGGCCAGCATCAGGAAGAGTGCGCCGTACGCGTTGGCGCCGCCGATCGCGGTGAGCAGGACCCCGATGAGCGTGACGCCGAGACCGTACATCTCCGCAGCACGCAGTCGCGAGGCTCCCAGGAACCCGGCGACGTCCGCACTCAGCGACAGCGGCTCGTCGCGGGGTGCCGCGTCCAGAGGCGCCAGCAATGTGATGCGGGTGCCGAGGCCGGTCCCGCTGTGGATCCGGGTGGCGATCCCGGCATCGGACGCTCGTGCTGCGATCGAGTTCGCGAGGCCGCGCTGACGCCCGTGGGCTGCCACCGGATCGAAGCCGACGCCGTCATCGGCGACGGTGAGGACGAACTCACCGTCGTCCACCGCGGTGGTGATGCTCACGTAGTCAGCGCCCGAGTGCTTGGTGGCGTTGGTGACCGCCTCGCGGACGCAGCCCACGAGCGCGGACACGGTGGCGCTGGAGAGGCGCGCCCCGATCTGTTCCAGATCTTCGTCGGTGAGGCCGCCCCGGCGTGTGGGAAGGCCGGGCTGGCCGAACAGGTCGAGCAGGGAGGTGGTCTCCACCATCGGCTGCTCCGCCCGCAGGGCGGTGAGGGAGACGACGTCGCGCGCACACTGCTGGCGCACGCGGGCGAGGTCGGTGATGCCCGCACCGGCGTTGGCGATGGCGCCGAGGGTGTTGATCGCGGTGTCGTGGAGGACACGCGCCTCCTCGGCGATGCGGGCACTGGATTCGCGCGTCAGGACGGCCCGCCGTGTGGCCTCCTCCGCGGCGCGCGCCGCCTCGTCGGCGGTCGTGCCGATGCGCAGAAGCGCCGGCAGCCCGAGGCGCAACGCGATGATGATCGCGGTCTGCGTCACCAGGATCGAGACGGCGAACTGGCGGCTCCAGTCGGGTCGGACCGCGAGCACGACCACCATCGCGGCCGCCGCGTATCCGATGACGACGAGGATGATGCGGCGGTCGCGCACCAGCAGCCCGGCGAAGAACGTGGCGAAGTTGATCTGCCAGCATGCGGCCAGCGTGAGCGGCGCCTCGACACCCGGCGCCACGAGATAGCACCAGATGCCCGTCGATGCCATCCCGACGGGGATGAGCGCGTCTGGCAGCGGACCGCGCAGTGCAGCCAGAGCCGCGAGGGCGAGCACCGACATGCCTGCCATGAGGGGCCATCCGGGCGCGGAACCGGTGAGTGCTGTGACGGCGATCATGATCGCCTGCCAGCCGGCCGCGCTGAGAAGCACCACGCTGCGGATCGAGGTGAGCAACGACTCCGACGCCCACCCGGGCACGCCGATCGACGGTGTGTCGAACACGCGCGCCAACAGGTCGGTTGCCATGACCCGGACGCGCGCGGGACCTGTGGTGATCACGGCGGTGTGCCTCTGACTCGGGGGGAAGTAGAGATCTGGGAGCAACAGCTTATCGCTCCACGGTCATATGAGAGAGGCGAAATCGAAGGGGGTGACGAACGGCGATGGTGCGGGGGAAAGGAGAGCTACCATCGCCGTCCGCCGGCTCGTCAGGTCTGTCGATCCGCTCGCAGGAGACGTCCGGTCGTTGCGTCCCTGCGCGTCGGCGGGCGTGCGGCCGTGTGCGCCGGCGCACCGTCGCGTCTGCGCCGGTCGTGGTGCGTGTCGGATGCCCACGGTCGCCACCTCCCTGGGTGGAGCACGTGCGCGGGAATACCCTGTCGCTCCACCACCAGGAGACTATGGGGCGTCCGTCCCGGGATCCCCGGTCGGCGACCGGAATGACCCCCACATTGGGGTCACTCTGGTGGAAAAGGTTCTCCGGAGACGACGTGACGGATACTCTCGCTGCTGGTCGCCGAGCAGCCGAGTCGGGAAGTCGTGCTGGTCGGTCTCACTGGTGTGTCGGATGCCGGTGAGGTCCGTCGAGAAATCGTCGGGCTCGATCTGCCCTTCGGGGTGGGCGTGCGGCTTGCGCCGGGGGGTGTGGGCCGCACGCCAGAATCCGTCGTCGGTCCGGGAACACTCTGATCGTTCCTCCCCAGGCGTCGCGCGATGCGCACCTCTGCCACGGCGGGACATGCCGGGCTTCTCGGCTCCCACCGCGATCTAGCCTCGCGCCATGACCGACGTTTTCCTGCCTGAAGACTCGCGCCGACGTCGCTGGCGGATCGGCTTCGCCAGTGCTGTCGCCGTCGCTGTTCTCGCTCTGGCGGCGACCGTGGCCACGGGCGTTCTGCAGCAGGCTGGTGCCGCGAGCGACATCCCGGTTCCGAGTGTTTCAGCGACGAACACGGGAACAGAAACAGGGCCGGAGGGCGGGATGCTCACCGTCCATGTCTCCGGTGCCGTTACGGATCCCGGCGTGTACGTCCTGGAGCCGGGCTCCCGGGTCATGGACGCGGTGGCAGCGGCCGGGGGATTCCGTGCGGACGCGGCGCCGAACGGGGTGAATCTCGCCCGGGCGCTGGCCGATGGGGAGCAGATCCTCGTCACGGCCGAGGGTGAGGCGCAGACGACATCCGCCGAGGGAGGTGCGGGCACAGCGGCACTCATCGACCTCAACACGGCATCAGCGGCCGATCTGGAGACTCTTCCTCGCGTCGGCCCCGCGCTCGCGCAGCGCATCCTCGACTGGCGGGCGGAGAACGGCCGCTTCTCGGCGGTGGAAGACCTGCTCGACGTCTCCGGCATCGGGGAGAAGATGTTCGCCGCCATCGAGCCGTTGGTTCGGGTATGAACCGGCACATCCGCGATCATCACCGGCAGGACGTCGGCGCCGAGGCACGCGCGGACGGGCTCTCGCTGCGCCCACGCGACCTGCGGCTGCTCCCGGTGCTCGGCGGGGTCTGGGTCTTCGCGGGCGTGGTGACGGCGAATCCCGAGCTCGCCCTGCCCGTGGCCGTCATCGCGTGGCTGCTCACGGGTGCCGGTGTGGTTCTCGCCGCACGCCGCGGACACGCCCTGCTCCTGCTCATCGCGGCCGCCGTCGCCGTCGCGAGCATGCACGTCGCGCTGCAGGCACCGGCGCGCGCCGCCGTGATGGAGCTCCCCAGCCGAGTGAGCGGCACCCTCACGGTGCTCTCGAAGCCAGCCCCTGCGTGGCAGGGCGCATGGCGAGTGAGCGGGACGTTCGCCGGTGCGGACCTCACGGCTCCCGCGGACCTGCTGTTCAGTGGTGATCGTCCCCCGGACCTGGATCTGGGTGCCGTGGTGTCGGTGAGAGCGCGTGTCGAGGCCCCCGAGCGCGGCGGCCGCGCACTGCTCGCGCTGCGTGCCTCACGGCCGCCCGAGGTGATCACACCGCCGAGCGGCGCGCTCGCGGTGGCCGCGCTGTTGCGTCACGGACTGATCGAAGGCACACGTCTCTTCCCCGGCGACGGCGCGCAGCTCATCCCCGGAATGGCGGTGGGGGACACCAGCGGCGTGAGCGCCGGGCTCGATGAGGCGATGAAGAGGAGCAGCCTGGCGCATCTGCTCGCCGTCTCGGGGTCGAACTGCCTCCTGGTGGTGGGTGCGGGATTCGCGCTCGCGGCTGCTCTGCGGCTGCCGCGAGGCACGCGTGTCTTCGTGGCACTGGGCGCTCTGGCATCGTTCGTCATCCTGGTGACTCCGGAGCCGAGCGTCGTACGCGCCGCGGCGATGTGCGCCGTCTCGATGCTCGCTCTGCTGCTCGGGCGAGCGAAGATCGGGCTGCATGTGCTGAGCGTCGCGGTGATCGTCCTGCTGTGCACCGACCCCTGGCTGGCCACCGAGATCGGCTTCGCGCTCTCGGTGGCGGCGACGGCGGCGCTCCTGGTCCTCGGGCCACCCGCGGCGCGCACCGTCGCCGGCATCCTGCCGATGTGGATGGCCGCCCCGCTGGCCGCACCCCTCGTGGCGCAGCTGGCCTGCGCTCCGATTCTGGTGCTGATCACCCCCCGGGTGTCGTTGTCGGGGGTGCTCGCGAACGTGCTCGCCGCACCGGCGGCACCCGTGGCGACCCTGGCGGGAATGCTCGCCTGCTTTTTCGTCGCGGTGCCTGTGCTGGGCCACGTGCTGATCGCGATCGCGTGGGTGCCGGCGCAATGGGTGGCGAGCACGGCGCGGCTGAGCGCGTCGTTGCCGCAGAGCGTGCTGCCGTGGCAGGAGGGGCTGCTCGGCGCGCTGACGCTCGGTGCGGTGTGTGCGGCGATCGCGGTGCTGCTCGTCCGCGCGGGGCCGCCGGCGCTGCGGCGCGCTGCCGTCGGCGTCGTGCTCGTGAGCGTCGGAATCGGCGCGGGTGCGTGGGTGGTGCGCACCACCGTGACGCCGCTGCTGACGCCGTCGACGTGGTCGGTGGCCATGTGCGATGTCGGGCAGGGCGATGCCACGGTGCTGAGAGCTGCGGGAAGGGTCGCGCTGGTGGACACCGGACCGGATCCCGCTGTACTGGACGCCTGTCTCGACCGGCTCGCGATCGAGCGCGTGGACCTCCTCGTCCTCACCCACTTCGACCTCGACCACGTCGGCGGTGCCGCGACGGTTGTGGGCCGGGCGGATGTCGTGTTGCACGGACCCACGGACGGTCAGGCCGATGCGGCGCTGGTGGACGGCTTTCGCCGGGGCGGGGCACGGGTCGTCGACGCTCGCCGGGGGCTGAGCGGCGAGCTGGGTGATGCACGGTGGCGCGTGCTGTGGCCGAGCTCTGATCGGATCGTCGGCAACCCCGCGAGCGTGGTGCTGGAGGTCACCGGCGACCGGTTTCCCGCGGCGCTGCTGCTCGGGGATCTGGACGCCGAGGCGCAACGCGGGTTGTTGCGCGCCGGTGGGCTCCGATCCACCTATGACATCGTGAAAGTCAGTCATCACGGCAGCGCCGACCAGGAGCCGCGACTCTACGGCGCCCTCCGTCCGCGCCTGGCGCTGATCGGCGTGGGGCGCGCGAACGACTACGGACACCCCCGGGAGGACACCCTCGACATGCTCCGTGCGCTCGGCACCGTGATCGCACGAACGGATGAAGACGGACTGCTCCTGGCCGCGACGACGAATGGCGAGCTGCGAGTGTGGCGCGAGCACGCGCCGCCGTAGCCTCCCGGCGGGAACCGGTGCAGTGGCGGAGTGACGTCGGAGGTCGCCGGTAGGCTCGAACCATGGCACCCACGGCACGTCGAGCACCCGCGAAGAAGGCATCATCGGTCATCCCGCAGGTGTCCTGGCGCGACCCGCAGCCCGCGCCGGTCGTCCTCGTGTCGGGCCCGGAGGAGGTCTGCGCGGAGCGTGCGATCGCGGGGGTGCGCACCTATCTCAAGGCGGAGGATCCGTCGCTGGAGGTGTCGGACGTCCGTGCCGACGACTACGCCGCGGGGACGCTGCTGGCGCTCACCTCGCCATCGCTGTTCGGGGAGCCGCGCCTGATCCGGGTCTCGGGGGTCGAGAAGTGCTCCGACGCATTCCTCGCCGAGGCCATCGCGTATCTCGACAACCCGCAGGAGGGCGCGACGCTCGTGCTGCGTCACACCGGGGCCAGCGTTCGGGGCAAGAAGCTCCTCGATGCGATCCGCGCCGGTTCAGGAGGCGGGATCGAGATCGCCTGCCCTGCTGTCAAACGCGACTCCGACCGGTTCGATTTCGCTGCGGGGGAGTTCAAAGCTGCACGTCGGCGCATCGCCCCGGGAGCTCTGCGAGCACTCGTGAGCGCCTTCGCGGACGACCTCACGGAGCTCGCCGCGGCGTGCCAGCAGCTGATCTCCGACGTCTCCGGCGAGATCACCGACGAAGTGGTGGCGCGCTACTACGGCGGCAGAGTGGAGACGACGGCCTTTACGGTCGCCGACACGGCCATCGCGGGAAAGCACGCCGAAGCCCTTGTCTCGCTCCGTCAGGCCCTGGGCTCCGGCTCCGACCCGGTGCCGATGGTCGCGGCCATCGCCATGAAGCTGCGCACCATGGCGCGGGTGGCCGGTGCCGGCCGGGAGTCCAATCAGGCCATCGCGAATCGGCTGGGCATGAAGGACTGGCAGGTGGATCGGGCGCGACGCGACCTCGCCGGATGGAACCAGACCACGCTCGCCATCGCGATCCAGGCGGCTGCTCGTGCGGATGCCGAGGTGAAGGGTGCATCCCGCGACCCCGTGTTCGCGCTGGAGCGGCTGATCACCGTCATCGCCACGCGTGCCCCCTATGCGTCTCAGGGGTGAGCAGCTTCGCGTGCGCTGCATCACCGATCGGAGGAGGCCACGGTGGCCGTCGGGTATGACGCTCCCGTGGGGCGCGTGAGGCACAGCACCGGATGCGCCCTAGACTCGACCGCGTGAACGACGCGACGGGTGGTGCCAGGCGACGAGTGGGCGTCCGTGATGTCGCTGCGCGCGCCGAGGTGTCGCGCCAGACCGTGTCACGTGTGCTCAACGACAATCCGGAGGTGGCGCCGGAGACGCGCGAACGCGTGCTCGCTGCGATGGCGGAACTCGGCTACCGTGTCAACAACGCAGCCCGCGCCCTGGGAACCCACCGCTCGCACACCATCGGCGTGCTGGCCTCCGATGCCGTGCTCTTCGGTCCGGCTCAGAGCATCGCCGCCATCGAGGCATCGGCGCGCGAAGCCGGCTACTGGGTGAGCGCCGCGTTCGCCGAAGCGGACGACGCCGCATCCGTGACCTCGGCGATCGAGCATCTGCTCGCGCAGGGGGTGGAAGGCATCGTCGTCGTCGCGCCCCACGCCGCAACGCTCGATGCCGTCTCCTCGCTCGACATCGATGTTCCCGTCATCACTCTGCACTCGGCTGGACGCGGCGAGCGGGGTTTGTCCATCGATCAGGTCGCCGGTGCACGACTGGCCGTGGCGGCGCTCGCCGATGCCGGTCACACCCGCATCGGGCACCTGCGCGGTCCGGAGGACTGGCTGGAGGCGCAGTCGCGTGCGGACGGCTACGTCAGCGAGCTCGCCCATCGCGGCCTTCCCGTCGGACCGATCATCACGGGGGACTGGTCGGCCGGCTCCGGGCATGCCGCAGCCCGGAAGATCGTCGCATCCGGGGTGACCGCCGTGTTCGCCGCCAACGATCAGATGGCGCTCGGCCTGCTCGGCGGGCTCCATGAGGCCGGAGTGACGGTCCCGGGCGACATCAGCATCGTGGGCTTCGATGACATCCCCGACGCGGCCTACTACTGGCCGAGGCTCACCACGGTGCACCAGGACTTCTCCGCCATCGCGCGGCGCGCGGTCGGGCTGCTGGTCGGAACCGCCGACGTGCGCGAGCCCGCCGAGCCGGTGAAGCCGGTGCTCGTGGTTCGCGACTCCGTGGCACCACCGGCCTGATCCCACCCGTTCTTGACGGTGCGCAGCGGGTGTGACACACTGCTGTGACCGGTCACATGATGTGATCCGCACACGACGTGACAGTGAGGTACCGTGAGCAGCGCAGAGCCAACCTTCGGCCCCGATATCGATGCAGCCATCCGCACCGTGCGCGAGGACGTGGCGCGCCTCCACGCGGAGCTGGTGCGGTACTCCCTGGTGGTGTGGACCGGAGGGAACGTCTCGGGTCGCGTGCCCGGGGCTGACCTCTTCGTCATCAAGCCGTCCGGCATCAGCTACGACGACCTCACGGCCGAGAACATGATCCTGTGCGACCTCGACGGCAATGCCATTCCCGGTGCTGCGGGGAGCGAGCGTGCACCCTCGAGCGATACCGCGGCGCACGCCTACGTCTATCGCAACATGCCCGAGGTCGGGGGCGTGGTACACACCCATTCCACCTACGCGGTGGCGTGGGCCGCGCGCGGCGAGGAGATCCCGTGCGTGATCACCGCCATGGCGGATGAGTTCGGCGGACCGATCCCCGTGGGGCCGTTCGCGATCATCGGCGACGATTCGATCGGACGCGGGATCGTGGAGACGCTCCGGGGGCACCGCTCGCGTGCCGTGCTCATGCGCAATCACGGTCCGTTCACCATCGGCGTCGATGCCCGGGACGCCGTGAAAGCGGCCGTGATGGTCGAGGATGTGGCCCGCACCGTCCATCTCGCTCGCGAGGCCGGTCCGCTCATCCCCATCGATCCTGAGGCGATCGACGCCCTGTACAACCGCTATCAGAACGTCTACGGACAGAGCACCGACGCGCGTCGGTGAGAGAGCAGCCATGAGCACCGCAGCGTCCGACATCACCAGCGCCCGCACCAGCCTCGGGATCGAGTTGGGCTCGACCCGTATCAAGGCATGCCTGATCGGCTCGGATCCGTCCCAGGTGATCGCCGTGGGTTCCTTCGCCTGGGAGAACGAGCTGGTCGATGGGCTGTGGACCTACAGTGTCGAGGCGGTCTGGCGGGGAATCCAGAGCGCGGTCGCAGGGCTGCTCACGGATGCCGAGGAGCGCCACGGCGTGCGCCCCCGGCAGTTCGGCGGGATCGGGATCTCCGCGATGATGCACGGTTACGTCGCCCTCGACGCGGCCGGCGATCTCCTCGTCCCCTTCCGCACCTGGCGTAACACCAGCACGTCTGCCGCCGCAGCCGAGCTCACCGGACTCTTCGGCGTGAACATTCCTCTCCGCTGGTCCATCGCCCACCTCCACCAGGCGGTGCTTGCGGGGGAGGAGCACCTGCCCGCGCTGGATCGGATCACCACTCTCGCCGGGTACGTGCACGAGCGGCTCACCGGAGAACACGTGCTCGGTGTCGGCGATGCGTCAGGGATGTTCCCGATCGATTCGAGCCGTGTCGACTACGACTCCGAGATGCTCGACGCCTACGATCGGCTGGCCGACGGACGACTGCCACGCCCGACGCGTGATCTGCTTCCGCGCGTCCTTCCCGCGGGTGCACGGGCCGGGACGCTGACCGCGGAGGGCGCCCTGCTGCTGGATCCGCGCGGGGGGCTCGCGGCCGGTACTCTGCTCTGCCCGCCGGAAGGCGACGCCGGCACCGGGATGGTCGCCACAAACTCCGTCGCGCCGCGCACGGGCAACGTCTCGGCCGGCACCAGCATCTTCGCGATGGTGGTGCTGGAGCGGCCGCTGGCGTCCGCGCACCAGGAACTGGATCTCGTCACCACTCCCGCGGGGGACGCCGTGGCGATGGTGCACTGCAACAACGGCGCCAGCGAGCTCGCCGCCTGGGCGAGCCTGTTCGCACGGTTCGCGGCGGCGTCGGGGGACCCCGTCGACGAGGATGCCGTCTTCGAAACACTGTTCCGCGAAGCGCTGGACGGCGCTTCGGACGCCGGCGGCCTGCTGGCATACAACCACCTGGCCGGGGAGCCGATCGTCGGGCTGACCTCGGGGCGCCCGCTGTTCGTGCGCACCCCCGACAGCGCCTTCACCCTCGCCAACTTCATGCGCTCGCAGCTGTATGGCGTGTTCGCCACCCTCGCTGTCGGAATGCAGGTCCTGGACGCCGAGGGCGTCCGGCTGGATCGTATGTTCGCCCACGGCGGGATGTTCCGCACCGCGGGGGTGGCGCAGCGATTCCTCGCCGCGGCCCTCCAAGCTCCGGTGGCCGTCGGTGAGCTGGCGGCGGAGGGCGGCGCGTGGGGGATCGCCGTTCTGGCCTCCTACCTGGGCCACGCCGAGGCGTGCTCGCTTCGCGACTACGTCAACGACGTGGTGTTCGCCGATGCCGACACCCGCGTCACCGAACCCGATGCCGACGACGTCGCCGGTTTCGCCGCCTACCTCGACGGCTATCGTCGTGGCCTCGCGATCGAGGCCGCTGCGGTGGACGCTCTCTGAACTCCGGAAGGACATCATGACACGCACGCCCCTGTCCACCACGCTCGACGCCTACGAGGTGTGGTTCCTCACCGGGAGCCAGCACCTGTACGGCCCCGAGACGCTCGCCCAGGTGGCGGAGCAGTCTCAGCAGATCGCCAGCCTCCTGGATTCGGCCGACGATGTCCCGGTGCGGATCGTCTGGAAGCCCGTGCTCACCGACTCCGCGTCCATCCGTGCCCTGGTGCTCGAGGCGAACGCGGCTGACAACGTCATCGGCCTCATCGCGTGGATGCACACCTTCAGCCCGGCCAAGATGTGGATCGCCGGACTCGACGCACTGCAGAAGCCTCTCGCGCACCTGCACACGCAGGCGAACGTCGAGCTGCCCTGGGCCGACATCGACTTCGACTTCATGAATCTGAACCAGGCAGCACACGGAGACCGCGAGTTCGGCTACATCCAGACCCGCCTCGGTGTGGCGCGCAAGACGGTCGTCGGACACGCCAGCGACGCCCGCGTGCGGTCGGAGATCGCCACCTGGCAGCGCGCCGCCGCGGGGCTCGCGGCTGCGCGCTCGCTCAAGCTGGCGCGCTTCGGCGACAACATGCGTTTCGTCGCCGTCACCGAGGGCGACAAGACCGAGGCCGAACTGCGATTCGGCGTCCAGGTGAACACCTGGGGCGTCAACGACCTCGCGGCGGCCGTGGCGGCCGTGGCGGAGGCCGACATCGACGCGCTCGTCGCCGAGTACGAGGACCTCTATGACGTGGCTCCGGAACTGCGACGTGGTGCCGAGCGCCACCAGTCCCTGCGGGACGGGGCCGCCATCGAGATCGGGCTGCGTTCGTTCCTGGAGGAGGGCGGCTTCGGTGCCTTCACGACCTCGTTCGAAGACCTGGGGGAGCTGCGGCAGCTCCCGGGGCTCGCTGTGCAGCGTCTGATGGCCGAAGGGTACGGCTTCGGTGCTGAGGGCGACTGGAAGACCGCGGTGCTGGTGCGGATCGCGAACGTCATGGGAGCGGGCCTGCCCGGAGGCGCGAGCCTCATGGAGGATTACACCTACGACATGACGCCGGGGGACGAGCTCATTCTCGGTGCGCACATGCTGGAGGTGTCGCCGTCGCTGACCACCGCCCGTCCCACCCTCGAGATCCACCCGCTGGGTATCGGCGGCAAGGACGACCCGGTGCGCCTGGTGTTCACCGCCGACCCCGGCCCGGCGATCGTCGTGGCGATGAGCGACATGCGCGATCGCTTCCGCTTGACCGCCAACGTGGTGGAGAACGTCGAGCCGCGTCAGCCGCTCCCGAACCTCCCGGTGGGACGTGCGGTATGGAAACCGGCACCGGATTTCACCACCAGCGCGGCCGCCTGGCTGACGGCCGGCGCGGCGCACCACACCGTGATGTCCACGGCTGTCGGTCTGGAGGCGTTCCGCGACTTCGCCGACATGGCCGGGGTGGAGCTGCTCGTGATCGACGAGGACACCACGCTGCCCGCTTTCCAGCAGCAGGTGCGCTGGAACCAGGCGTATTACCGTCTCGCGCAAGGGCTCTGACCCGCGAGAAGACGGAGAACGCCCCTCCGAGCTGTGCCGGAGGGGCGTTCTCCATTCTTCATGGCGACGCAGCCCAAAGCAGAATGCCCGCCCCGGAGGGGCGGGCATTCTGCGTGTGAGGCTCAGAGAGCGGCGACCTGCTTGGCGATCGAGGACTTGCGGTTCGCAGCCTGGTTCTCGTGGATGACGCCCTTGCCGACGGCCTTGTCCAGCTTCTTGGACGCGTTCTTCAGCGCGGCCTCGGCAGCAACCTTGTCACCGGCAGCGATCGCCTCGCGCGTGCGGCGCACGGCGGACTTCAGCTCGGTCTTGACGGCCTTGTTGCGCTCGCGGGCCTTCTCGTTGGTCTTGTTGCGCTTGATCTGCGACTTGATGTTTGCCACGTGTGGTCTGACTTTCGTTCCGAATGGGATGAGGTTTGTCGAGCGGCAGAGAGAGGGCTGTCCTCGACGATGTGAGGGCGAACCCACACACAAGTCAAAGGCCGAGTCTATCAGCACATTGCGTATGCTTCCGACCGCGGCGGAGGGAGCCCTTGACGTGACACCGATGGTGCGGAGTATCGTCCGAACAGACACCCGAGTTCACTCGCACAACGCTGTCCGAGGAGATGCATGTCCGACCCGCGCACCACCATCGATCCGCTTCCCGGATTTCCGCCCGGCTTCCGGTGGTCCACCGCCACCAGCGCCTTCCAGATCGAAGGCGCCCGCGACGCGGATGGCCGAGGTCGCAGCATCTGGGACGACTTCGTGGATTCCGGGAGGATCATCGACGGCACCACGGCGCAGGAAGGACCGCAGAGCTATCGCCGCTGGGCCGAGGACGTCGCTCTGCTCCGGGAGCTCGGGGTGGATCGGTACCGGTTCTCGATCTCCTGGGTACGCGTGCAGCCGGACGGCGTGCGAGGCGCCAACGCCCCGGGCCTGGACTACTACTCCCGCGTGGTGGACGATCTGCTCGAGGCCGGGATCACGCCGTTCCCGACCCTGTACCACTGGGATCTCCCGAGCGCGCTGGAAGCGCGAGGCGGCTGGCTGAACCGCGACACCGCGCTGCGGTTCGGGGACTATGCCCGACTCGTCGCTGACCGCCTGTCGGACCGCGTGCGCCACTGGTACACGATCAACGAACCCGCCATGACAACCCTGCAGGGCTACGCCGTCGGTACTCTCGCGCCGGGACGGTCGATGCTGTTCGGAGCGCTCCCGACCGCGCATCACCAGCTTCTCGCCCACGGACTGGCGCTGCGCGTGCTGCGGGCCGCGGGAGCTCACGAGGTCGCCATCGCGAACAACCACACGCACGTGCGCCCGCTGCGCGACAGCGACGAGGACGCGGCGGCGGCTGCCGCGTACGACGTGCTGCACAACCGGCTCTTCGCCGATCCGGTGCTCACCGGGCGATATCCGGACCTCACCGCATGGGGTCTCGCGGAGATGCCGGTGCAGGACGGGGATCTCGAGCTGATCTCGGCGCCGCTGGATGTCTACGGGGTGAACTTCTACAACCCCACGACCGTCACCGCGGACCCTGGTCCGGTGCCCTTCGCGATCGTGCCGACTCCCGATGCGCCCGTGACCGGTTTCGGACCGGAATGGCCGATCGTCCCCGATGCCCTCACCGCCCTTCTCGTGCAGTTGCGAGATCGCTACGGCGCGGCGCTGCCACCGGTCGTCGTCTCCGAGAACGGGGCGTCCTTCCCGGAGCCGGACGAGCCGGCCCCGGTTGATGATCACGACCGGATCGCGTACCTGCAGGGCCACATCGCCGCCGTCGGCGACGCTCTTCGTGCCGGTGTCGTGGTGGATGAGTACACGGTCTGGTCCCTGCTGGACAACTTCGAATGGGCCGACGGATTCACGCAGCGCTTCGGGCTGGTCCACACCGATGTCGCCAGCGGCACCCGCACGCCGAAGGCGTCGTACCGCTGGTACCGAGACCTCATCGCGCGGAGCCGGGCATGACGGCCACGGCGATCCGCACGCCGGTGACCCGTGGCTGGATGGTCTTGTTCGCGGTCGCATGGCTCGCGATCTGGACCGTGCAGCTCACTCCGGTGCAACTGCTGCTGCCGACGCAGCTGGACACTCCCGACGACGCCGACGGATGGATCAGCGGAGTGGTGTCCACCGGCGTCGTGCTGGGTGTGGGTGGCCTGGCCGGGGTCGTGGCCGGGCCGTTGGCCGGAGCGATGTCAGACCGCACCCGCTCGCGCTGGGGCCGGCGTCGCCCGTGGGCGCTCGGCGGAACATGGATCGCCGCCGTGTGCCTGGCCGTCACCGGCTTCGCCGTGGGTCCGGTCGCCGTAGGGGCGGCGTGGACGGGAGTCTCCGTCGGGATTGCGATCGTCTCCGCGGCCCTCACGGCGATGATCGCGGACCAGCTGCCGGAGGCTCAGCGGGGAACCGCGGCCTCGCTCGCCAGCTCCGCCCAGGCGGTGGGGATCATCGTCGGCGTGGGCACGGTAGTGGTGCTCGCTCTCACCGTGGACGTGTCGTATCTGGTGCTGGGCGGCTTCATCGCGATGGTCGGCACGCTCGCCGCCCTCGTGCTCCCCGACCCGCCGGGGCATCCGGCAGCGACGAGCGGCCGCGACAGCGGCGCCCTGCGCTCACTGCGCGACCGCGACTTCGGCTGGATGATCTCCGGCCGCCTCGTGGTCAACATCGGAAACGCGCTGGGGACCACGCTGCTGCTGTTCTTCCTGATGTACGGGCTGGGGCAGGGCGCCGCCGCCGAGGACAACCTGCTCATGGCGATCGTCGTCTACACCGTGTTCGTCGTGCTCGCCTCGTTCGGCTCGGGCTGGTGGTCTGATCGCACCGGCCGACGCCGGATGCCGACCGTGGCGAGTGCGATGATCCAGGCGCTGGCGTCCCTGTTGCTCGCGTTCGTGCCCAGCTGGGAGATGACCCTGGTGGCCGCGGCGCTGCTCGGAGTCGGCTACGGCGCGTTCATGACCACCGGCCTCGCCTTCGCGACCGACCTCCTTCCCGACGAGCGCGCTCACGCCCGCGACCTCGGCATGGTCACGGTATCGGCGGCGCTGGGCCAGCTGCTCGGACCGCTGATCGGGGCGGCACTGGTCGCGCTGGCCGGTGGCTTCTGGCTGCTCTTCCTCGCGGGGGCGGTGCTGTCGGTGCTGGGCGGGCTGATGACAGCGGGGGCGCGAGAGCGGACGCCTCAGACGGCGCGCATGTCCTGATCGATCGTGGCGAGCGCCAGATCGAGCAGCGCGTTGAACACCCGCGGACGCATGGCGGTGACCAGATGCGATGTCCTGGGCACGACGATCAGCTCCGCGTGAGGGACGAGGCGTACGAAGAGCTGCTCGCTCAGGCGGAGCTGATCGAACTGCCCGTTGATGAACCAGGTGGGAATGGTGATGCGGGGCAGGGCGGCCATGAGATCCAGCTGGGCCAGTGAGCGCAGCGCTGCATCTTGCGCGGCGAGCGCGTAGCCACCGGCACCGAAGTCCGCTCGCGTCTCGTCGGGCAGCGTCGCCGCGAGCACCTGACGCGTCAGCCAGGCTCCCTGATCCGGCAGCGAATTGAACCCGCCGGCGAGCAGACGGTAGGTGGCAAGGCCCGCTCCGCGCGGCAGAGCCGTGCACGATGCGCCGATGAAGGCCGTCACCGGGGGAGCGGTCTCGGCGCCGACGTATGCGGTGGTCAGCAGGCCGCCCATCGAATGTCCCACCAGGAGCACGGGACCGTCCTCCGCCGCGCGCTGCACCGCCTCGTCGATCGTCCGCCATGCCTCGCCCAGCGTGAAGGTCTCGGCCATGCGAGTACCGTGGCCGGGGAGGTCGAGCGCCACCGCGGAGACCCCGCGATCCGCCAGGTGCTCCAATTGCGCCCGCCACATCGTGGCCGATGTCCGGATGCCGTGCACCAGAACCACCTGAGTCCCCATGCCGTCAGCGTATCCAGTACCCGCGCACGCGGCCACCCGCGGCACCTCCGCGCGATCACGAATTACTGAGCGAACATGTGGCAAACTCCCAGACACTCCGCTAGGGTCGAATCGTTCCTCGTCGGACGAGCGCCAGCTGACCCCCCGCAGCGCGGTTACCCAACCAGCTCTCGACCGATAGCCCCCACGCTGTGAATCCCGTCGCGGCAGCGTCTGGAAGGACGATTCGGTGTCTCGACTCCGAGTTGCTGGAAACTCACCCGATATCCCCGATCGCAGCCCGTGGTGGGATCTGCGCTCACCATTCGCCCGCGTCGGTGCGGTGCTCGCCACGGCTGGTCTGGTCGCATCCGGTCTGGTTCTCGCCCCAGCCGTCGACGCCGCCCTCGCAGACACCGGCGACGGCACCGTCACCGTCCACGTCGTGCAGGAGGTGAACGCCAACGGGCTCGTCGACTCGACCACCATGGAGCCGCCGCTCATCGGCGTGGACGTCACGCTCACCGACGCGAGTGGCGCCTCGATCACCGTCCAGACGGACGCGAACGGAAACGCGGTGTTCACTCCCGCGACCTCCGCGCTCGTCGGGGGTCAGTACCGGGTGGACGTCGCCAACCCGCACCCGGGGACCTTCTTCCCGAGCTTCGCGGCCAACGGCACCGGCGCATCGGCGCCGGTCACCCCGGCGGACCTGGCGAATTCGGCGAACAAGAAGCTCTCCACTCCGACGGAGTTCGTCGACGTGCGAGGCGGGGCCGGGGCCTTCGTCAATGCCGCGTTCTGGTATCCGCCGTACTACTGCCAGCAGAACGCGGACCTCATCGGCGCGTGTCTGCCGAACAGCACGATCGGGCGCACGACATCGCCCACGGCGCAGAGCCTGTTCACCATGAAGTACAACGCCACGGGCGGTGCTTCGCAGGTCGCTCAGCTTCAGGAGACCGGCTCGCTCTACGGCATCGCCTACAACAACGCCACCAAGCGGGTCTTCTCCAGCGCCGTCGCGCACCGCAGCTCGGCGTACGGCCCCGGCGGTCCCGGTGCCATCTACATCACCGACCCCGCCACCGGTGGCGCGACACTGTGGGCGCAGGTTCCCAACGTGGGGCCGGACTCCCACGATTTCGCGACCCGGCAGGACTACGGCTTCTATGACCAGGTCGGCAAGAAGTCGCTCGGTGAGCTCGAGATCACGAACGACAACAAGTACCTCTTCGTCACGAACCTCGAGGACAAGAAGGTCTACGTCTACGACGGCATGTCCACGGGCCTGAACAACAGCCCGATCGGTTCGTACACCATTCCGAACCCCTGCGCGGTGCCGGGTGACTGGCAGCCGTTCGGAGAGGGCGTCGGCCTGTTCACCGAGTACGTCGGAGGCGTCTGCTCGGCTCAGTCCACGCAGGACCCCGCCGACATGCGGGCGGTCATCTACGAGTTCGACGCCGCGACGGGAGCGTTCGGCGACATCGTCATGGACCAGCCGCTGGACTTCGGACGCGGCGAAGGATACAAGGGCACGGTCTGCACCGGTGCCGCCGTCGCCACCGGTGAGGGGGCGTGGTTCCCGTGGATCGCGGACTTCCCCAACAGCGCGAACCTGGCCACGAACAATGTGAACGGCTGCTATGGCGGCAGCTGGATGTCTTACCCGCAGCCGATCCTCGCCGACATCATCGAGGAGACCAACGGCGATCTCGTCGTGAGCTTCCGTGACCGCTTCAGCGACCAGACGCCGTACAACTCGGAGAACCCCACCCGCACGGGTGGCTGGCAGACGAACGCGGAGCCCGCGTCGGGATCCGACATCCTGCGCGGATGCCGGCTCGAGGATGGAACCTTCGTTCTCGACCCGAACTTCGACCCCGCATCCCAGACGCTCGCGGCAGGCAGCATCTGCACCGACAACAACGTCTCGGGGGCGAACGGCGGCCAGTCGCGGACGTTCCGCGAGTACTACACCGGGGACTACCGCACCGGCTACCACGAAGAGGCCTTCTACTCGGGGCAGGCGCTGTCTCGCGTCGAGACCACGCTCGCATCCGACGCGGTCGATCCGGCAGGGGCCGTGTGGACCGCCGGTGTCGGTCGCATCAACCGGGACGGCACCAACAACGGTGGCGGCCTGGCGCTGCAGCCGGCCACCTCATCGTTCCTCAAGGGTTCCGGTCTCGCCGACCTTGAAGTGCTGTGCGACCAGGCACCTATCCAGATCGGAAACCGCATCTGGATCGACGCCGACGGCGACGGCGTCCAGGACGCCGGTGAAGCGCCGGCGGCCGGCGTGACCGTTCACCTCTACGATGAGGCGGGAACCCTCGTGGGCACCGCCGTCACCGGAGCGAACGGCACCTACCTCTTCGACAACTCGAACGTCACCGGCGGCCTGCAGCCCGGGACGAACTACACGGTGAAGGTTGACAACCCCGCCGACTTCGCGGCGGGTGGTCCGCTGGATGGCTACGTGCCCACGACGCCCAACCAGGGCGATGGCGAGCACGACTCGGACGGAGTCGTCCCGCCGGGCGGCACTTTCCCCGAAGTGACCCTCACGACGGGCGGTCCGGGCGAGAACGACCCGAGCTTCGACTTCGGGTTCATCCAACACTCGCCGAAGGTGGACATCGAGAAGTACGACACCCTGGGTGGTCCGGCGACCGGCGATGCCGACATCGCCGCCGACGCGCGCGGGTACGCCGCTGGGGAGACACGGACCATCCAGTTCGACGTCACCAACAGCGGAACCGACGCACTGCGGGATGTCGCGGTGACCGACCGGACGATCACCGGCGGTGACATCGCCGCGCTCGCCTGCACGTTCCCGGGAGCGACCACGCCGACCGCGGGCGTGCTCGCGAACGGCACCTGGACCGTCACCTGGGCGGAGACCACCGGTGCAACGCCGAGCGCCTCCTGGGCGCCGGGTGCGGCGTTCACGTGCACCGCGACGCTCACGCTGAACGGTGACGCCGAACCGCACGCCAATGCCGCAACCGTGACGGGCACGTCCATCGCCACGGGCGAGACCGTGACCGATCGGGACGACTACCACGCCTTCACCGGCGATGTTCAGCTCGTCAAGTACGACTCCCGGGACGGCTTCGCCCCGGCCGAGTCGGACGGCATTCCGGAGAAGCCACTCGTCGACGGCGCTGAGCGCGATGCGAACAGCGATGCAACGGCTGTCGTCTACGTGGCCTCGCCGGTCACCGGAAACACCGGCGCTCAGCCGGTCTCCTGGGCGGTGACGAACACCGGGAGCACGTGGCTCGGTGACATCACCATCGCCGACGAGACGCTGAACGGCCCCGATCTCTCCGACGTGTCCTGTGACTTCTCGCCTGTCGGCGGTCCGGCCAGCGGCACCACCTGGGCAGGGCCCTGGGAGCCGGGGACGACCTTCTTCTGCACCGGTACGCTGACGCTCGACGCCACGGGGGCGAACTCCTCCCACGCCGATAACGCCAGCGTGACCAGCACGGTGATCGTGCCGCAGCCGAACCCGGACTACAACCCGAACGACCCGGCCTCGAACCCCTTCACGGACGAGCCTTCGGTCGACGGCAATGGCAACCCCGTGCTCTCCGACGTGCACCCCGGTGACGAGGACCCGTTCTATGCGACCACCACGGTTCCCACCATCACCCTGGAGAAGGGCGATGCGACGGACGGCGTGATCGTGAACGATGCGGACACGATGAATGACGGTGAGGCCTACGCGCCGGGTGAGACCCGGGACATCGTCATCACGATGTCCAACACCGGACAGGCGCCGCTGTACAACGTCCTCGTCAGTGACGAGCGCACCGCCGGCGACACCACCATCGAGGCTCTTGAGTGTGTGTTCCCGGGAGACGCCTCGCCGACCGCCGGAGTGCTGACCGGTACCACCTGGGAAGTGCCGTGGGTAGCCAGCTTCGCGGGTGCGTCCCCGAAGCCGTGGGCTCCGGGCGTCACGTTCGACTGCACGGCGACGCTGACCCTGTCGGGCTCGGCGCAGCCGCACACGGACGTCGCTCATGTGTCCACCAACCTGTCGCCCGTCGGTGTTCCCGGCGACCCCGACAACCCGCCGCCGGCCACGCCCAACGGGCCGAGCGCTGAGGACCCGTACAACGCGTTCACCGGTGACATCCAGGTGATCAAGTACGACGGCACCAAGGCTGACCCTGTTGTGGGCTCCGCCGGCACCTGGCAGATCCCGGGCAAGCCGCTCGCCGATGAGGCACAGGATGCGAACGACTGGGCAACCGCGGTGGACTACCCCGCCGGTACGGCTCAGCCCGTCCGCTGGGTCGTCACGAACACCGGAACGACCTGGCTCACCGACGTCACGCTGACGGACACGACCACCACCGCACCCGCGGTGGGTGCGTGGACGTGTGATCTGTCGCCGGTGGGTGGTCCTGCGGACTACTCCTTCGCGACCGCCGGTCCGTGGATGGGCCCGCTGGCTCCGGGTGCCTCGTTCTTCTGTGAGGGTCCGCTGACCCTGGCTGCGAACGAGCGCCACTCCGACTCGGTCGAGGTGGCCGGCACCGTGGTGACCCCGTTGTTCGGCGAGGACGGCCAGCCCGTCATCGGCGACGACGGCGTGCCCGAGTACGTCACCGATGATCAGGGTGCGCCCGTCGCATCCGACGTCACGGTGAACGACGACGACCCCTTCTACGCGACGGCACCGACCGTTTCCGTGGTCAAGGGTGACGGCGCCGACGGTGAGATCGTCAACGACGCGAACAGCATGACCGATGGTCAGGGGTACGCCCCGGCCGGCGAGACGCGCGAGATCGTGTCGATCGCGACGAACCCGTCGCCGCGTGCACTGCACGACGTGGTTCTCACGGATGTGACGACCACGGGTGACGCACCGATCGGCATGGCGTGCGAGTTCCCCGACGGATCGTCCGCTGATGGCAGCTACGACGCGGCGTCGAAGACCTGGACGGTCCGCTGGGAGGCGACTTTCGCGCCCGGTACCACCACCTGGGCCTCCGATGACGTCATCACCTGCACGTCCACCCTCACCCTGAACGGCCAGTCCGCGCCGCACCGCAACGAGGTCACCGTCTCGGCGGTCACCCCCGCGGGAACGACGCTGACGGACGACAACCCGTACAACGCGTTCTCTGGTGACATCCAGGTGATCAAGTACGACGGCACCCAGGCAGACCCGTCGGTCGGGTCCACCGGATCGTGGACGGTTCCGGGCAAGCCGCTGGCTGATGCGGCCCAGGATGCGAACACCGCTCTCACCGCTGTGGACTACCCGAAGGATGCTGCCCAGCCGGTGCGCTGGGTGGTCACCAACACGGGTGCGACCTGGCTGACCGATGTCAACGTGGCGGATGCGACGCTGAACGGTCCGGCCGTGGGTGCGTGGACGTGTGATCTGTCGCCGGTGGGTGGTCCTGCGGACTACTCGTTCACGTCCTCCGGGGCGTGGGTGGGTCCGCTGGCTCCGGGTGCCTCGTTCTTCTGCGAGGGTCCGCTGACGCTCGCGGCGAACACCACTCACGGCGACGAGGTCTCGGTGACCGGTACCGTCGTGCCGCCGGTGCTCGGTGAGGACAGCAAGCCCGTCATCGGCGAGGACGGCCTGCCGGTCTACGAGACCGGAGAGGACGGTCAGCCCGTTCGCAGTGAGGAGATCGTGACGGACGAGGACCAGTTCCACGCCACCACGACCGAGATCACGGTGGTCAAGGGTGACGGCGCGGACGGCGAGATCGTCAACGACGCCGACACCATGCGCGACGGTCAGGCATACTCCCCGGATGGTGAGACTCGTCAGATCGTCTCCGTCGCCGTCAACCCCTCGCAGAACGCGCTTCACGACGTCGTCCTCACCGATGTGACGACGACGGGTGACGCGCCGATCGGCATGGCGTGCGAATTCCCCGACGGTTCGTCCGCTGCGGGTACGTACGACAAGGGGTCGAAGACGTGGACGGTCCGCTGGGAGGCGACATTCGCTCCGGGTACCACGACGTGGGAACCGGGCGATGCCATCACCTGCACCTCCGAGCTCACGCTCGACGGTCAGTCCGCTCCGCACCGTGACGTGGTTCAGGTGGCCGCCGTCACGCCCGCAGGAGAGATCGTCACGCAGGAGAACCCCTACAACGCGTTCTCTGGTGACATCCAGGTGATCAAGTACGACGGCACCCAGGCCGATCCCGAGGTCGGCGGCGCGGGTGACTGGACTGTTCCGGTCAAGCCGCTGGCCGACGCGGCCCAGGACGCCAACACGGCCGGTGACGCCGTCGACTACCCGAAGGATGCTGCTCAGCCGGTTCGGTGGGTCGTGACGAACACGGGTGCGACCTGGCTGACCGATGTCAACGTGGCGGATGCGACGCTGAACGGTCCGGCGGTCGGCACGTGGACGTGTGATCTGTCGCCGGTGGGCGGTCCTGCGGACTACTCCTTCTCGGCCTCTGGGCCGTGGGTGGGTCCGCTGGCTCCGGGTGCCTCGTTCTTCTGCGAGGGTCCGCTGACCCTGGCTGCGAACGAGCGCCACGGTGACGAGGTCTCGGTGACCGGTACCGTCGTGCCGCCGGTGCTCGGTGAGGACGGCAAGCCCGTCATCGGCGAGGACGGCCTGCCGGTCTACGAGACCGGAGAGGACGGCCAGCCCGTTCGCAGCGAGCAGGTCGTGACGGACAAGGACCAGTTCCACGCCACCACGACCGAGGTCACCGTGGTCAAGGGCGATGGTGCCGATGGCGAGATCGTCAACGACGCCGACACGATGCTCGACGGCGCGGTGTACGCGCCCGAGGGCGAGACGCGTCAGATCGTGTCGATCGCCCAGAACCCGTCGCAGAACGCCCTGCACGATGTCGTTCTGACGGACGTCACCACCGCCGGCACTGCGCCGATCGGCATGGCGTGCGAGTTCCCCGACGGCTCGTCCGCCGCGGGCACGTACGACAAGGGGTCGAAGACGTGGACGGTCCGCTGGGAGGCGACATTCGCTCCGGGTACCACGACGTGGGAACCGGGCGATGTCATCACCTGCACCTCCGAGCTCACGCTCGACGGTGCATCGGACCCGCACCGTGACGTGGTCCAGGTGGCCGCCGTCACACCCGCCGGTGAGAAGGTGACGGACGACAACCCGTACAACGCGTTCTCCGGTGACATCCAGGTGATCAAGTACGACGGCAGCGGAGCGGACCCGGAGGTCGGTGAGGACGGAGCCTGGGTGATCCCGAGCAAGCCGCTCGGCGATGCCGGTCAGGACGCCAACACCCCGGACGACGCCGCGAACTTCACGCTGCAGGACGGCAAGAAGTCCACGGGCGCGCAGACCGTGCGCTGGGTGATCACCAACACGGGCAAGACCTGGCTGACCGATCTCGTCATCACGGACGTGACCGACTTCGGCCCTGCCATCGATCCCGAGTCGATCACTTGCGTGTTCCCGGGAGGAACGATCGGAAAGGTCGTCAACGGATCGATCACGTGGTCCGCAGCGGATGGCGCGCTGTTCGCGCCGGGTGCCTCCTTCTTCTGCCAGGGCACCCTGGTGATGGGGGAGAAGGACGCGCACACCGATCACGTCGAGGTGTCGGGCACGATCGTCGTGCCGGCGGTGGATGAGAACGGCAACCCCACGGGCAAGCCGCAGCTCGGACCCGACGGCAAGCCGGTTCCCGCGATGAACCCTGCGACGGGCAAGCCGTGGACGGTCGCTGACGACGACCCGTTCAACGCGGTCACCCCCGGAGGAGTGGTTCCGCCGCTGCCCACCACGGGTGCCGACGTCACGGCGTCGCTCGTCGGCGGTGCGATGGCACTGCTGCTGCTTCTCGGTGGCGCCGTGCTCGTGTCGCGTCGTCGCCGGTCCAGTGCCGTGGATCCGCGATCGTGAGTGCCGAGTGAGCGCAAGACCGAGTCATCGGATCGCCGAGGCCGGGAGGGGCACCATGCCCCTGCCGGCCTCGGCCGTGCCGCGCCCACGCCGTGGACGCGTCGTCGCGGTTGCATTCGCGCTTGCCGCTGCCGCCGTGCTGGCCGCCTGTGCGCCCGGAACGACGGCACCGGAGCCGACGGCGAGCGTCACCGCCGATCAGCCGCGCACGGTGACCTCCGCGGAGGCGGAACTGCTCGCCGCGGTGGGCTTCCAGCTGGGTCGTCGCCCGGTGGTGGGTGTCGCGGGGACCATCGTCGACAGCGGGGGAGCGCTCGCGATCAACGGGTGGCTCGCGCCCGAGGATCATCGCGCATACGCCGCCATCAGTGCGCCCGATGGAGGCGCCTTCCTCACCGTGTGGACCCCGACCGAGATCGCCGCCCAGGACCTGTCCGATCCGGCGGCTTCGCCACCGTTGCCGATTCCGGCTGACGGCTGGGAGAGTACAGCGCTGGACTCCTCGATGTCCACGCTCGCGGCGGGGCAGCAGCTTCTGGTCAGCCTGGCCTCGGACCGCCCCGACAACGCCCAGCTGGTGATGCAGGGGCGGGCGATGTACCTGCGTGAGGACAGCGTGGCCGGCACCCCTGTCACCGTCTTCGCGGGGCCGCTCAGCGAAGGGGCCACGCAGTCGAACCTTCACTACTGGATCACGGCGGACGGAACACTGCTCCGGCTGGAGATGCGCCTGGACGGCGTCAACTGGAGCGTTGTGGACTTCACCGACGAGACCCGCGACATCTTCGCGGGTCTCTGAGCCGGACGCGGACCGGATAGACTCGTCCGGATATGTCACCACGCGCCCTGAAGCCGCTCCAGCCCGCCGCGACGCCGCCGGAGCAGATCCGAAACTTCTGCATCATCGCGCACATCGACCATGGCAAGTCGACGCTCGCCGATCGCATGCTCCAGATCACCGGTTCCGTCTCCGACCGCGACATGCGGGCGCAGTACCTGGACCGGATGGACATCGAGCGCGAACGCGGGATCACCATCAAGAGCCAGGCCGTGCGCATGCCCTGGTCGCTGGACGGCGAGACGTACGCCCTCAACATGATCGATACCCCGGGCCACGTCGACTTCACCTACGAGGTGTCGCGCTCACTCGCCGCGTGCGAGGGAGCGATTCTCCTGGTCGATGCGGCCCAGGGCATCGAAGCCCAGACGCTGGCGAATCTCTACCTGGCGCTGGAGAACGATCTCACGATCATCCCGGTGCTCAACAAGATCGACCTGCCCGCAGCCGATCCGGAGAAGTTCGCCGCTGAGCTCGCCAACCTCATCGGGGGGAAGCCCGAGGACGTCCTGCGTGTATCGGGGAAGACCGGCATGGGCGTGGAGGAACTCCTCGACGCGATCGTCGCGCAGATCCCGGCGCCGGTGGGGGACCCCGATGCCCCGGCACGCGCGATGATCTTCGATTCCGTCTACGACGCATACCGCGGCGTGGTGACCTACGTGCGCATGGTGGACGGCAAGCTGGAGCCGCGTGAGCGCATCCAGATGATGTCCACGCGCGCCAACCACGAGGCCCTCGAGATCGGCGTCTCCAGCCCCGAGCCGGTGCCCACCAAGGGCCTGGGTGTCGGCGAGGTGGGCTATCTCATCACCGGTGTGAAGGACGTGCGGCTGTCCAAGGTCGGCGACACCGTGACGAGCGCACGCAAGCCCGCCGAGACGGCTCTGGCCGGATACACGGACCCCAAGCCGATGGTCTTCTCCGGTCTCTACCCGATCGACGGATCCGACTACCCGGAGCTGCGCGAGGCGCTGGACAAGCTGAAGCTGTCGGATGCGTCACTGGCCTATGAGCCGGAGACGTCCGTGGCACTCGGTTTCGGCTTCCGCTGCGGCTTCCTCGGCCTGCTCCACCTCGAGATCATCACCGAGCGCCTCGCGCGCGAGTTCGGACTGGACCTCATCACCACCGCGCCCAGCGTGATCTACGAGGTGACCACCGACAACAACCAGCACGTCACGGTGACCAACCCGAGCGAGTACCCGGACGGCCGGGTGGCCTCCGTCGCTGAGCCGATGGTGAAGGCCGCGATCCTCACGCCCAAGGACTACGTCGGTACCGTGATGGAGCTGTGCCAGTCCCGCCGGGGCACCCTTCTCGGAATGGACTACCTCTCGGAAGACCGCGTCGAGCTGCGCTACAACGTGCCGCTGGGTGAGATCGTCTTCGATTTCTTCGACCAGCTGAAGAGCCGCACGCAGGGCTACGCGTCGCTGGACTACGAGCCCGCCGGGCAGCAGGAAGCGGACCTCGTGAAGGTCGACATCCTTCTCCAGGGTGAGAAGGTGGACGCCTTCAGCTCGATCGTGCACCGTGACAAGGCTTACGCCTACGGCACGATGATGACCGAGCGGCTTCGCAAGCTGATTCCGCGCCAGCAGTTCGAGGTGCCGATTCAGGCCGCCATCGGTGCGCGCATCATCGCGCGTGAGAACATCCGGGCGATCCGCAAGGACGTGCTCGCCAAGTGCTACGGCGGTGACATCAGCCGTAAGCGCAAGCTGCTCGAGAAGCAGAAGGAGGGCAAGAAGCGCATGAAGATGGTCGGCCGCGTGGAGGTTCCCCAGGAGGCGTTCATCGCCGCGCTCTCCGGTGACGTCGAGGGCAAGGACAAGTAAGCCCGCACCGTGTTGCGAACGCGCGTCCACTGCGGTGGACGCGCGTTCGTCGTCTCCGAAACGGTGCGTCACGTGTGGCGGCGCGCGGCCCGGGTGGATGGCTCCCACCGTCGAGGGCACGTTAGGCTGTACTTCATGCGGCGCGGAACGTTCAGGGACGAGACGGTGGACTATGCCGCCGTCGGAGCGACGCAGGCACCGGATCTGATGCAGTATCCGCCGGAGAAGAGCATCCCCGCCGAGGAGTCGTGGCGCCTCGGCAGCGGGGAGGCGCGATTCCGGTCCGCATCGGAGGACCTGCTGAGCTGGGTGGCGCAGAAGGCGGCCGGAATGCAGCTGGAGGACATCCGCCCGGCTTCCGGACCCGTGTACCAGGGGGTCAGCTTCGATGACGAGGGCCACCCCATCACGCCCAGCCGCACGGAGACCGAACAGCGCTACGACGCGGACGGTACGCCGTACGTCGGTGCGGGCATGACCGTTCGGGCCCATGGGCGCGTCGGGGGGCACAGTGCCGATGGCGAGTATCGCGTGATCTTCGTCGTGGAGGACAAGCGCCGAGTGGGCTTCGGCCTGGGCACCGTGGGGGACTCCGTGGTCAGCGGCGAGGAGTCCTTCATGATCGAGTGGGCCTCCAACGACGAGGTGTGGTTCACGGTCCGTGCCTTCGACAGCCCGCGCGCGTTCCTCTACCGCACCATCCCCGGTCTCACCAAGCGCCGTCGCAAGGCCCTGTTCACGCAGTACCTCCGCGCCATCTCGCCGCTGTATGCGACCACAACGTCCTGATGGGCGGACCCCTTCTCGACGGTGATCCCGTACCGTCGGACGGCTCTTTGCCGCGCGGTACACGCACCTCGACGGATGTCGATTTCGGTGTGTACCTGCACGTCCCCTTCTGCCGTGTCCGGTGCGGCTACTGCGACTTCAACACCTACACCGCCACGGAGTTGCGTGGTGCCCGCCAGGATGCGTATGCCGACACGCTTCTGCAGGAGGTGGCGCTCTCGCGCGACGTCCTGGCACGCGTCGGGGAACTGCGCCCGATCAGCACCGTGTTCTTCGGCGGCGGGACGCCGACCCTCCTTCCCGCCGGTGATCTGGCCCGGATGCTCGACGGGGTGCGTGAGGCTTTCGGCATCCGCGAGGGCGCGGAGATCACCGTGGAGGCCAATCCCGACACGGTCACGGACGAGATGGTCGCCGAACTGCGCGCCGCGGGCGTGAACCGCATGTCGATCGGCATGCAGTCCGCCGTCCCGCACGTGCTCGCAGCTCTCGAACGCACGCATGACCCCGCCAACGTGAGCACCGCCGTGGCTGCGGCGCGGCGCGGCGGCCTCGATGTGAGCGTGGATCTGATCTACGGCGCTCCGGGGGAGTCCCTGGATGACTGGCGCGCGTCGGTCGAGGCTGCGCTCGCGCTGGAACCCGATCACATCTCCGCCTACGCGCTGATCATCGAGGACGGCACGAAGCTCGCCCGCCAGATCCGCCGCGGCGAGGTGCCCGCTCCCGACGACGATCTCCAGGCCGACATGTACGAGCTGGTGGATGCCCGCCTGGCTGCGGCCGGCTACGAGTGGTACGAGATCAGCAACTTCGCCCGCGGGGACGGGCACCGCTCCCGGCACAACCTGGCCTACTGGCAGGGCACGGACTGGTGGGGCTACGGGCCCGGGGCGCACAGCCACATCGCCGGCACGCGGTTCTGGAACGTGAAGCACCCCGCCGCCTATGCGCAGCGGCTCGACGGCGGACTCTCTCCCGCCCACGCCCGCGAGCAGCCCGACGCCGAAGCCGCACGTCTCGAGCGTGTGCTGTTGCAGTCGCGCATCCGCTCCGGTCTTCCGATCACGGAAGTCGCGCCCGAGTTCCGCGCGAACGTCGCCGGTCTCATCGCCGACGGACTGATCGAGCCGGTGGCCGCGCTGCGCGAGCAGCGGGTGGTGCTGACGCGAACCGGCCGGCTCCTCGCCGACGCGGTGGTTCGGGCGCTGACCGAGTAGCCGATAGATCCAGCCCTTCTCGCGCGCCGCCCGTGATGCGCCGAGTCCATGACTGGGCGCCGGATTCATGACGGTTCGGCGGTATTGGTCATGGTTTGGCGGCCCAGTCATGGACTCGGGACGCGCACAGCCGACGGCGCCTGAGAGAATGGGCGGATGGATGAGAACCCCGGAGCGAGCCTCAGCGCTGAAGTGATCGACGGCACGTTCGACCTCGCCCGGGAGGGCCGTGTGGGTCCCCTCGGCGAGATGATCGACGCCGGTGTGCCGATCGACACCCGCAACGCCCGCTCGGACACGCTTCTCATCGTGTCCGCGTACGCGCGACAGGTCGACGTGGTGCGCGAACTCGTGAAGCGCGGTGCGGCACTGGACATCGAGAACACCATGGGACAGACGGCGGTGTCCTGCGCGGTTTTTCGTGGCGATGCCGAGATCCTCCGGGTGCTGCTGGATGCCGGAGCGAACCCGGACGTCGGATTCCGCACGGCGGCTCAGATCGCCGAGCAGTTCGGCCAGGCCGAGATGTCCGCGATCCTCGCGGAGCACGCCGCACGCTCCTGACGCGGGTACTGCGTCAGCGCATCGCGTCCACGACGGCCGCGCGGCGCACCGGTTCCGTCCGTGATGCGGTGTCGAACACCCGCGTGAGCCGATCGGCGCCGTACGCAGGCCACCCGGGGGCGCCGGTGCGCGCGAACGCCACCCACGCGGCGTGCATCTCGTCGGCCAGCGACTGCGGTGCGTCCGTGCCCGACATGCGCTTCGCCTCGTCGTCGTCCAGGGTGTCGAAGACGAACCCCAGCTCCAGCGCATGCGCGGCCCGGAGATCTCGCACCGGACTCTGCCAGGCGAACTCGTACACGTATGTGGGAGCGGTGCGAGCCGCCGCCACACGCAGCATGGGCGCGCGCAGCAGGTACTCCGTCGCGATCTGACCGAACACCTCGCCAACCGAGGCGCGTGGCCACACGCGCCGGCAAGCGGCCACAGCGGCACCGGGAATCCGCAGGGCGAGTCGTGCCAGCAGGAGCTTGCCCGCCGTGATGCTCTCCAGCGCCGCGGGTGGGAACCAGAGACGATACTCGTCGGTGTTCGTGCCGATGAGCACCGGGATGTCGGCATCGACGATGGCCGTCTCCGGCTCGTCAGGCAGATCCTCGGACAGGGCGAGCGCGAAGGCCGGTGCACCCCCGATCGGTGATGACCCCGCCGCCTGCTCCACTCGCGCCGCAACGATCTTGTCGGGTGCGAGCTCCGCGAAGGCGGCGCTGGTGGCCGCGACGCCGAGGCGCTTCGCCAGCGCGCGCGTGACGCGACCCGCCTTCTTCGGCTTCTGCGCGGACAGCGGTCCGGACTGAATGATCGCGCCGGCTGCGAGGCGCCGGGTGTCCGGCATCGACAGGAGCGCGGCGACGATTGCGCCCCCAGCCGATTCGCCCATCAGGGTGATGCGTGCGGGATCTCCTCCGAAGGCGGCGATCTCCTCGTGCACCCACCGCAGCGCCGCGGCGGCGTCGGCGACGCCGAGGTTCAGCGCACTGTCATCGTCGAACACCGAGAATCCTTCGGAGCCCAGGCGATAGTTGATCGAGACGAACACGATCCCGTCGCGGGCGAAGGCCGTGCCGTCGTAGACGGACAGGGCCGCCGTCCCGCGCTCCAGGGCGCCGCCGTGGATCCAGAGGATCACGGGTGCCCCGTCGGCATCCGCCGGGCGCCACACATTGGCGGTGAGGATGTCCTCCCCGGCGATCGCGATCGAGCCCAGCAGTTCCGCGGTCGCTCCCTGGTACGGCGCCTGGGGGGCAGTGGCGCCGAACGCCGTGGCGTCACGCACGCCCTCCCAGGCGGATACGGGCCGGGGAGCGCGGAACCGGTTCGCGCCGAAGGGCGCCTCCGCATAGCTGATGCCCAGATACCTCTCCACATCGCCGGTACGGGCACCGCGAACTGCTCCGGCGCTGATGACTCGGGTGACATCGTCGTCGCTCATTCCGCCATGCTAGTTGCACACGCGCTGCGCTCGTCCGCCGCGATCCGCCGAGTCGGAGCGCGCATCCAGGCGAAGTCGGTAGAATTGGCACTCAGAGCATTCGAGTGCCAGCAGCAGAGGAGGCGACATGGTCACTGAGCGCGGCCTGCGCGTCCTTCGGGCCATCGTCGAGGACTACGTCGACACCAATGAGCCCGTCGGCAGCAAGTCGATCGTCGACCGGCATCATTTCGGCGTCTCCGCCGCCACGATCCGCAATGACATGGCCCTGCTGGAGGAGGAGGAGCTCATCGCGGCTCCGCACACCTCGTCGGGTCGTGTGCCCACGGACAAGGGCTATCGGATGTTCGTCGACCACCTCGCGGAGTTGCGACCCCTCACCGCGGCACAGCGCACGGCCATCACCTCGTTCCTCACCGACCCCGCCGATCTCGACGACCTCCTCGGACGGACGGTGCGCCTGCTCACACAGCTCACCGGTCAGGTGGCGCTGGTGCAGTACCCCTCGTTCGCTCGCGCCACCGTCACGCACGTCGAGATCGTGCGCATTGCGGAGCGTCGCGTGCTCGTGATCGTCGTGACCGACACCGGCCGGGTCTCGCAGCGTGTCGGCGGCATCAGCGAGGACATCGACGAAGCCGACACCGCCGTGCTGCGCGCCCGCCTGAACACCCTCATCACGGGGCACTCGGTCGGTCGTGCCGCGGAGCGGCTGTCCGCCGAGGCGCCGTCGGTCACGGAGCAGCGCTCCGTCTATCATGACGTCGCCGCACTCGTCGCGGAGGAGCTGGAGGAGTTCCGCCAGGATCGTCTGGTGATGGCGGGAGCAGCGACCCTGGCTCGGCGTGAGCAGGACTTCCGCGGCAGCATCCACCCCCTGCTGGAGGCCATCGAGGAACAGGTGACGCTCCTGCGCCTGATGGGGGAGATGACCGCAGGGGAGAACGGCCTCTCGGCCAGCATCGGACGCGAGAACGCGTCCTTCGGACTTGCGGAGGCGGCTGTGGTCGCCAGCGACTACGACGCCTCCGGATCGAGCGCGCGGGTGGGGCTCATGGGCCCCACCCGCATGGACTATTCCAGCAACCTCGCGGCGGTGCGGGCCGTAGCCCGCTACCTCACGCGACTGCTGGACGACGACGAAGCGCGCCGCTGAGGCGCACAGGGGACCGTCCCCGAGAAAGGTGACTGTGGCCGACCACTACGAAGTCCTGGGCGTCTCACGAGAGGCGAGCCCGGAGGAGATCAAGAAGGCGTACCGGCGTCTGGCGCGCGAACTCCACCCCGATGTGAATCCGTCGGCGGACGCCGAGGACAAGTTCAAAGAGGTCACCCACGCCTACGACGTGCTGAGCGATCCGGAGCAGCGTCGGCGTTACGACATGGGCGGCGACGACGCGTTCGGCGGCGGCGGATTCGGCGGGTTCGGCGACATCTTCGAGACCTTCTTCGGCGCGGCGGCCGGCGGCGGCGGACGCGGCGGACGCCCGCGTTCCCGGCGGGAGCGCGGCCAGGATGCGCTGGTGCGGGTGACGCTGGAGCTCGGCGACGTCATCTTCGGCGTGCACCGCGATATCGAGGTGGACACGGCGGTGCTCTGTGAGACCTGTGAGGGTTCGTGCTGCGCGCCCGGCACCTCCCCGCAGACTTGTGACATCTGTCACGGCACCGGACACGTGCAGCGCCAGGTGCGCAGCCTGCTCGGCAACGTTCTGACCACCCAGCCGTGCAACGTGTGCCAGGGTTACGGCACGACGATCCCGAGCCCCTGCGCCACGTGCGCCGGACAGGGACGGGTCCGCTCGCGCCGGACGGTAGGCCTGGACATCCCGGCGGGCGTCGAGACCGGCCTGCGCCTCCAGCTCCCCGGCTCCGGGGAGGTCGGCCCTGCGGGCGGACCCAACGGCGACCTCTACATCGAGGTGACCGTCGCGCCCGACGCGGCCTTCTCCCGCGACGGCGATGATCTGCTCGCCACGCTCGAGGTGTCCATGACGGACGCGATCCTCGGCACCGAGACGCGCATCGAGTCCCTCGACGGTCCCGTCGATCTGGAGATCCGCCCGGGCGTGCAGTCTGGCGATGTCCTCACCATCAAGGAGCGCGGCATCACGCCGCTGCGCGGCAGCCGCCGCGGAGACCTCCGCGTCGGCGTCCAGGTGGTCACCCCGACGCGCCTGGATGCGAAGCAGCGCGCGCTGATCGAGGACTTCGCCGCGCGGACGAAGGCTCCTACGCCGAAGCTGGCGGAGTTCCAGCAGGGTCTGTTCTCCAAGCTCCGCGATCGCTTCCGGTCACACTGATGGCGCTGCACTTCCTCGTCGAGGATCCGGCGGAGCTCGCGGGCGATGACATCGTGCTCACGGGTGCGGAGGCACATCACGCGGCCACGGTTCGCCGCGTGCGCGTCGGGGAGACGGTCACGGTCGGCGACGGTCGCGGCGCGTGGCACACGGGCGAGGTGACCGACCTCGCCCCCAAGCGGGTGGTCGTGCACCTCACCGCGCGCTCCACCGTGCCGGCGGCATCACCGCGGCTCGTGCTCGTGCAGGCCCTCGCGAAGGGGGACCGGGACGAGCGTGCGGTGCAGGCGGCCACCGAGCTGGGCGTCGATGAGATCGTGCCCTGGCAGGCGGCGCGCAGCGTGTCTCGCTGGGACGCGGCCAAAGCCGCCAAGGGTGTCCAGCGCTGGGCGAGCATCGTCCGCGAAGCGGCGAAGCAGGCGCACCGTCCGTGGCTTCCGCTGGTGACGGCGCCCGTGACCACCGGACAGCTCGCGCAGCGCGCAGATGGAGCCCTCCTCGTGGTGCTGGAGCCGAGCGCAGACGAGCCGATGACCAACCTCGACCTGGCCGGCGAGCAGGAGGTCGTGCTCGTGGTCGGGCCCGAAGGCGGCATCGCACCCGAAGAGCTGGACGCACTGCGCGCCGCCGGAGCACGGATCGTGAAGCTCGGGGACACGGTTCTCCGGACCTCCACAGCGGGGCCGGCCGCTCTCGCCGTCGCCGCGGTCTCCCTGGGCCGCTGGTGAGCGTGGCGGATAGACTGACCGCATGAGCGAGCCCTCCGTCTTCACCCGCATCCTGAACCGCGAGATCCCCGCTGAGATCGTCGCGGAGACCGATCGCGTGTTCGCCATTCAGGACATCGCCCCGCAGGCGCCCGTGCACCTGCTTGTGATCCCGAAGACGGCGCAGTACCGCGACGTCACTGAGCTCGCCGCCGCCGATCCCGCCCTGCTCGCGGAGCTGGTCGACGTGGCGAAGGGCCTCGCGGATGAGCGCTGCGGCGGGCAGTTCCGCCTCATCTTCAACACCGGCGCGAATGCCGGACAGACCGTCTTCCACGTGCACGCGCACGTGCTCGGGGGAGACCTGGAGGAGAAGAGCCTCGTTGGCTGACGAAAACACCGCGACCGTACGCATCCTGGCGGATGGGGTCGCCATGGTCCGGCTTCTCGGACCGCAGGACAGACTGCTGCGCATGATCGAGCAGGAGCACCCCTCCGTCGACGTCCACGTGCGCGGCAACGAGATCACGCTGAGCGGTGAGCAGGAGGCGGTGGCTGCGGCCCGTGGCCTGGTCGACGAACTGCTCACCATGACGCGAGACGGCCAGGATCTGGCTCCGTCGGACGTCGCCACCTCGGCACGACTGATGAACGCCGAAGGCGGCCCCCGCCCGTCCGAGGTGCTCTCCGAACCGATCCTCTCGTCGCGCGGGCGCGTCATCCGGCCCAAGACGCTGGGTCAGCGCGACTACGTCGACGCCATCGACGAGAACACCATCGTGTTCGGCATCGGACCCGCCGGAACGGGAAAGACCTATCTGGCCATGGCGAAGGCCGTGCAGGCGCTGCAGCGCAAGGAGGTCGACCGGATCATCCTGACCCGCCCCGCCGTAGAGGCCGGCGAGCGTCTGGGATTCCTGCCCGGCACCCTCACCGACAAGATCGATCCGTACCTGCGTCCGCTCTACGACGCGCTCAACGAGATGATCGACCCGGAGATCCTCCCCAAGCTTATGGCGACGGGAACGATCGAGGTGGCGCCCCTGGCGTACATGCGCGGCCGCACGCTCAACAACTCCTTCGTGGTGCTCGACGAGGCGCAGAACACCACGCCCGAGCAGATGAAGATGTTCCTCACACGTCTCGGCTTCGGCACCAAGATGGTGGTCACCGGTGACATCACGCAGGTCGACCTGCCGGGCGGCACCAGCGGACTCCGCGTGGTCAACCGCGTCCTCGCCGACATCGACGACATCCACTTCGCCCGTCTCACCAGCGACGACGTCGTGCGTCACAGCCTGGTTGGCCGGATCGTCGACGCCTACAGTGCCTACGACGAGAAGCGCACCGCCGCACGCCATGAGCGCGAGCAGGCGGCCGAGTTCGCCAATCGCGCGGAGCGCCGCAGCGGCGCCCGGCCGGCGGGCCCCCGAGACCGACTCCCCAAGCGAGGCTGACATGATCGAGATCAACAACGAGTCCGGAGTCGAGATCGATGAGACGGTGCTCCTGCGCCTCTCGGAGAACAACCTCGCCCAGCTGCACATCAGCCCGGACGCCGACATCGCCATCGTGCTCGTGGACGAGGGTGCCATGGAGGCCCTGCACGTGCAGTGGATGGACGAGCCCGGGCCCACCGACGTGCTGAGCTTCCCGATGGACGAGTTGCGTCCCGGAACCCCGGACCGGCCGACCGACCCCGGCCTGCTCGGAGACATCGTGCTGTGCCCCCAGGTGGCCGAGACGCAGGCCGCGCAGGCGAAGCACTCCCTGATGGATGAGCTCATCCTGCTCACCACGCACGGCACGCTGCACCTGCTCGGCTTCGATCACGCCACCCCGGACGAGGAGCGCGAGATGTTCGGACTGCAGCGCGAGCTCATCGCCGCCTTCCACTCGTCTGAGCGACGACACCGATGACCCCGTTCATCCTCCTGGCACTCGCCGTCGTCCTGGTGGCGGTGGGCGGCCTGATGGCGGCCCTCGACGCGGCCCTGTCGGTCACGAGTCGCTCGGCGCTGATCGAGTGGAGCCACGAGGGGCGCCGCGGCGAGGCTCTGCGGCGCATCGCGGATGACCTCCCCACGCACGCAAACGCCGTGGTGTTCATGCGCATCCTCACCGAGACGGCGGCCGCGGTGCTCGTGACCGCCGCATTCATGCTGCTGTTCGACAACATCTGGTGGGCGATGCTCGCCGCGGCCGTGCTGATGACACTCATCTCGTTCGTGCTGGTCAGCACCTCTCCGCGTAGCGTCGGGCGCCAGCACGCGACCGGGCTGCTTCGCTCGGCTGCAGGGGTGGTGCGCCTGTCGCGCATCATCATCGGTCCGCTCTCTCACGCACTCGTGGCCTTCGGCGATCGGGTCACCCCCGGGGTGACCCGCGGAGCGTCCTTCACCTCGGAGGATCAGCTGCTCAGCATGGTCGATGAGGCGGCGAGCCATGACCTCATCGAAGAGGACGACCGCGAGCTCATCCACTCCGTGTTCGACTTCACCGATCGCTTTGTCCGCGCCCTCATGATCCCGCGCACCGACCTGGTCACGCTGGAGGACGGCGCCACGGCACGCGAGGCGATGGATCTGTTCCTGGAGACCGGCGTCTCGCGTGTGCCCGTCGTGGACGGCGACGAGGTTCTCGGCGTGCTCTACGTCAAGGACCTCGTGCGCGCCGCCTACGGCCAGGACGGCGCCGACGTCTGGGACGCCTCCGCTCGCCCGCTCGCCCGGCGCGCTGTGTTCGTACCGGAGTCCATGAAGGCCGAGACGCTGCTGCAGCAGATGAAGCGCGATGCCATCCATGTGTGCATCGTGGTGGACGAGTACGGCGGCGTGGCGGGCCTCGTCACGCTGGAGGACCTGATCGAGGACCTCGTCGGCGACATCTCGGACGAGTACGACAAGGAGTGGAGCGAGGTCACCGATCTGGGCGACGGTCGCTACCGCGTCAGCGGCCGCTCCCTCCTGGAGGAGGTGGGCGAACTGTTCGACCTTGAGATCGAGGACGACGAGGTCGATTCCATCGGCGGGCTGCTCGCCAAGGAGCTCGGCCGCATCCCGGAGTCCGGGGCGTCGGCCACCGTGCAGGGCGTGACCATCACGGCCGAGCACGGCCGTGGCGGCCCCCGGGACCTTGCCACCTTCATCGTGGAACGCGCAGAAGAACCAGCAACCGAGGCGGAGCCGCGTACACGCGACACCCCCGTGATCAGGAAGGCCGAGTGATGCGCAGCGGTTTCGTCACGTTCGTCGGACGCCCCAATGTCGGAAAGTCGACGCTGACCAACGCCCTCGTCGGCGAGAAGGTCGCCATCACCAGCGCCAAGCCGCAGACCACGCGCCGGGCGATCCGGGGGATCGTCAATCGTCCCGCGGGCCAGCTGGTGATCGTGGACACCCCCGGCATCCACAAGCCGCGGACGCTGCTGGGGCAGCGCCTCAACGACCTGGTGGAGCAGGTGCTCGGCGACGTCGACGTGATCGCGCTGTGCGTGCCGGCGGGGGAGAAGGTCGGCCCCGGCGACCGCCGGATCGCCGCCTCTCTGGACGGCTACGGCCGCGCCAAGAAGGTCGCCATCGTCACCAAGACGGATGATGCATCCAAGGACGAGATCATGGAGCGGCTGATGGAGGTGGACTCGCTGCGCGAGGACTGGGCCGCCGTGATCCCGCTCTCTGCCGTCAGCGGCGACCAGCTGGACGTGCTGTCCGACGAACTGCTCCAGCTGATGCCCGAGGGACCCGCCCTGTATCCCGAGGGCATGACCACCGACGAGGCCATCGAGGACCGGATCGCCGAGATCATCCGCGAATCCGCCCTGGAGGGTGTGCGGGATGAGCTGCCGCACTCGATCGCGGTGACGATCGAGGACATCTCGGAACGCGAGGACTCGGACCTCACCGACGTGTTCGCGAACATCGTGGTCGAGCGCGACAGTCAGAAGGCCATCATCATCGGCCGCAAGGGTTCGCGGTTGAAGGATGTGGGCGCTCGCGCCCGCGCGCAGATCGAGCCGCTGCTGGGCACGCGGGTCTTCCTGTCGCTCCATGTCCGCGTCGCGAAGGAGTGGCAGCGCGACCCGAAGCAGCTGGGTCGGCTCGGATTCTGACGATCCTGGTGCTGTTGTGATCACAACGCACAACAGGATCGCCGAAAATGTTGGTGGGTCGACGTCGCGTCGGCTAGTGTGAAATCACTCCACACGGAGGGCAGATCTGCCGCTTCGCTGTGGGGCGACGAGACGCATATTGCGTGGGGACGCTGGGGGTGTCTCGTCACGCCGGGGCGGAGGATTTCTTCCAAAGCCCCGGCTTCAACTTTTTTCTGGGCACATGCTCTCGCCCTCCGGACAGACGACGACCTCGCCACCGCCTGCGGGTGTTGATCGGCACGGTGCGGGAGTTCTCGCCCACAGAGCGAAGTCTCTCGGGAAACGGGGCGTGTTAGCATGGCTGCATGCGCATGGGTGTGCTCCTTCTTAGCCGCCGCGACGAGACCTTGATCTAGGGCCTTCCTCGTCGCGGAGTCTGGCGTTGGCCCGCACATCTGCAAGAGAGAAGCGAAGCCATGAAGAACACCCAGCAGCCGTCGTCCATGCCGATTCACAAGTACCGTCCGTACAGCGAGATCATCAACGTCGAACTGCCCGATCGCACCTGGCCGTCACGCCAGATCACCGAGGCGCCGCGGTGGTGCGCCGTGGATCTCCGCGACGGCAATCAGGCGCTGATCGATCCGATGAGCCCCGAGCGCAAAAAGGTCATGTTCCTGCTGCTCGTCGAGATGGGCTACAAGGAGATCGAGGTCGGCTTCCCGTCGGCCAGCCAGACCGACTTCGACTTCGTGCGTGAGCTGATCGAGGAGAACCTGATCCCGGACGACGTCGTCATCCAGGTGCTGACGCAGTCACGCGAGCACCTGATCTCCCGCACCTTCGAGGCCATCGCCGGAGCGAAGCAGGCCATCGTCCACCTGTACAACTCGACGAGCATCCTGCAGCGCGACGTGGTGTTCCGCAAGGACAAGCAGGGCATCATCGACATCGCCCTCGAGGGCGCGCGTCTGTGCCGTGAGTACGAGAAGCGCATTCCCGAGACCGAGGTGTTCTACGAGTACTCGCCGGAGAGCTACACCGGGACCGAGCTGGAATTCGCGGTCGACATCTGCAACCAGGTGATCGAAGTCTTCGAGCCGACTCCGGAGCGCAAGGTGATCATCAACCTGCCCGCGACGGTCGAGATGGCAACTCCCAACGTCTACGCCGACTCGATCGAGTGGATGGGACGTCACATCAACCACCGCGAGAACGTGATCATCTCGCTGCACCCGCACAACGACCGGGGCACGGCTGTCGCTGCCGCAGAGCTCGGCTACATGGCCGGTGCTGACCGCATCGAGGGCTGCCTGTTCGGCAACGGAGAGCGCACCGGCAACGTCGACCTGGTGACGCTGGGCATCAACATGTTCACGCAGGGCATCGACCCGCAGATCGACTTCAGCGACATCGATCGCATCAAGCGCACGGTGGAGTACTGCAACCAGCTGCCCGTTCCCGAGCGCAGCCCGTGGGGCGGTGACCTGGTCTTCACCGCGTTCAGCGGGTCTCACCAGGACGCCATCAAGAAGGGCTTCGAGGCCATGGCGGCGACGGCCGCCGAGCGCGGCGTATCGGTGGACGAGCTGGAGTGGGCCGTTCCCTACCTGCCGATCGACCCGAAGGACCTGGGACGCTCCTATGAGGCGGTCATCCGCGTCAACTCCCAGTCGGGCAAGGGCGGGGTCGCGTACCTGCTGAAGACCGACCATGCGCTGGACCTGCCGCGCAAGCTCCAGATCGAGTTCTCCGGTGTGGTGCAGCAGAAGACGGATGAAGAGGGCGGCGAGCTCACCAGCAACCAGATCTGGGAGATATTCTCCGACGAGTACCTGCCGGCGGACGACGCCGAGCAGAAGTGGGGGCGTTTCGAGCTTCTCGCCACCCGCACGGCGAGCGACATGACGGGGGACGTCATCCTCGACGTCACGATGCGCGACGGAGACGAGCGCATCGAGGCCCACGGCGTGGGCAACGGCCCGGTGGCGGCCTTCCTGACCGTGGCGAACGAGGCGGGATTCGACATCACGCTGTACGACTACGTCGAGCACGCGATGAGCGCAGGCGGCGATGCCCAGGCAGCGGCCTATGTCGAGCTCTCCGTGAACGGCGACCGCCTCTGGGGTGTCGGCATTGACGGCGACATCTCCACCGCGTCGCTGAAGGCCATCGTCTCCGCCGTCAACCGTTCGATCCGCACCCGGGAGCTGTCGGCCGCGCTGGTCTGACCCCCTGCGCAGAACGGGCCCCGGCAATCGCCGGGGCCCGTTCTGCGCTGTCAGGGCTTGACGATGCGGATGACCCCCGTCTCGGCCGCCACCTTGCGGCGATGGAGCATCCGCTGCTCGGGCAGGGAGAGGTCGAAGATCACGGCCAGGAGCCGTACCCCGGCGGTCACCGCGATGCCGAGGAAGGCCGCAGGCGCGAACGCCATCCCGAACGCGTTCGCGACGACGATCGCCAGACAGCCCACTCCCGCCGCGACCGCGTAGAGCGAACCGACGTGCATCACTGCGACCGGAAGCCCCATGATGACGTCTCGCAGCACCGATCCGCCGACGGCGGCACAGACGCCGACGAAGATCGCGGGGACGACGGGCAGACCGAGGCCCAGCGCCTTGGTGGTGCCGAACGCCCCGAACATGCCGATGGCGACCGCATCGAGCACGACGATGATGGCGTTGGCGCGATGCAGGAGCCCTGCCAGGAGCATGCCGACAAGCGATGCACCGCTCGCAGCGATCAGGTACCAGTTGCTTTGCAGCGTCGCCGGCGCAACGCCGAGCATGAGATCGCGGATGAGACCGCCGCCCATGCCGACCAGCACGCCGATCAACGCCACGCCCAAGAGGTCCAGACGACGCTGCCCCTGGAAGCCTGCGGCGAACATCGCTCCCTGCAGGCCGCCGAGGCCGACGGCGGTGAGGTCGGCCCACAGCGGGATCATGAACGTATCCTGTGTCACTCCTCCATTCTCGCCTCCGGTGCGCGCCCACGCGGCTGTGCGTCGTCTCGTGTCCGCAAGCGGGGGATAGGTTGGGCGCATGCCGATGCGCCACACGAGACTCTCCGACACCAGCACCGAGATCACGGCAGGCCTGGAACGGATCCGCACCGAACTCGCCCTTCCCGATGCGTTCCCAGAGGCTGTCGAGAAGGAGGCATCGGCGGCGGTTGCAGCGCTCGCCCTGCCGGATGCGGACCTCACCGACATCGAGTTCGTGACGATCGATCCCGAGGGGTCGCGGGATCTGGATCAGGCGCTGCACATCGCGCCGGACGGCGACGGTCACGTCGTGCACTATGCGATCGCCGACCTGCCCGCTGTCGTTGCGCCGGGGGGAGCCGTGGACACGGAGTCACATGTGCGCGGACAGACGCTGTACGCGCCAGACGGGTCGGTTCCGCTTCACCCGCGCATCATCAGCGAGGACGGTGCAAGCCTGCGGGAGGGGCGCGTCCGCTCGGCCTATGTGTGGCAGATGACGCTGGATGCCGACGGCAACACCACGCACACCACGGTGCGCCGGGCACGGGTGCGCAGCAGATCGCAGCTGTCGTACCGGGAGGCGCAGGAGCGCATCGCGGCGAGCGACGGACTGCTCTCCCCGTTGCGGACGGTCGGGGAGCGGCGTCTCGCGCTGGAGACCGCGCGCGGGGGAGCGTCGCTCGACATGCCGGAGGAGGAGATCGTCCATGCGCACGGGTTCTGGCGGATCGAACGGCGCGACCTGCTTCCCGTGGAACAGTGGAACGCGCAGATCTCGCTGATGACCGGGATGGAGGCGGCGAACATCCAGCTGGCTGCCGGCGCGGGCATCATCCGCACGATGCCTCGTCCCGCGGCGGCCGACATCGACCTCTTCCGTGCCCAGGTCGCCGCTCTCGGCCTGGTCTGGGCCGAGGGGCAGACCTATGGCGAGTTCCTGCGCGGACTGGACCGGGACCGGCCCACTACGCTCGCGGTGCTGAGTGCGGCTCGCCGCCTCTTCCGCGGCGCAGGATATCGCGTGATCGACGGTCCGCTCGCGGAGGCCGATGCCGTTCATGCGGCCATCGGCGCCCCGTACGCGCATGCCACCGCGCCCCTTCGCCGGCTGGTCGACCGGTACGCGCTCGCGCACTGCGAGGCTCAGGCGAACGGTGAACCTGTGCCGGCCTGGGCGAGCGCGGGGCTGGCGGAACTGCCCGGGATCATGCAGCGCACCGGACAGCTGGCGGGGCGGCTGGAGCGGGAGTCGCTGGACGTGGTGACCGATGCCATCCTCGCGCCGCTGGTCGGGCACCGCTTCGACGCGATCGTCATCGAGCAGCGCGGCGACAAGCCGGCGCGGATCGAGCTGGTGGCGCCCCCGCTGGAGACCGACGCGCGTGTCGCGGCCCCGGCCGGCACCCGAATCCGGGTGAGGCTCGACAGCTTCGATGCCGAGAAGGGGCAGCCGACCTTCGTCGCGGCGGACGACTGAGCCCACCGCAAACCGTGTCCGCGGCCGCAGTGTCGGTAGTGCGACCGATAATGGATTGTGCCCACCTATCGAGATGAAGCCGTCGTGCTGCGCACCCACAAGCTGGGTGAGGCCGACCGGATCGTCACGATGCTGAGCCGTCGTCACGGCAAGATCCGTGCGGTCGCCAAGGGGGTGCGGCGTACGTCGTCGCGCTTCGGCGCTCGCCTGGAGCCGTTCATGGTGGCCGACGTCCAGCTGTACGCCGGGCGCTCGCTCGATACGGTGCAGCAGGCCGAGTCGATCGGCTCCTACGGCGCCGAGATCGCCGTGCACTACGAGCGCTACACCGCAGCCCACGCGATGGTGGAGGCGGCGGATCGCCTGGGAGACGCCGAGGCCACCGCGCAGCAGTACGTGCTGCTCGTCGGCGGGCTCCGTGCCCTCTCACGCGGCGAGCACTCCCCGCGATCGATCCTGGACTCCTATCTGCTGCGCGCAATGTCCCTGTCGGGGTGGGCACCCGGACTCGACGACTGCGCCCGCTGCGGCGAGCCGGGTCCCCACCAGATGTTCATGGCACAAGCCGGCGGCATGGTGTGCCGCTCGTGCGCTCCGGCAGGGGCCGCACGCGTGGAGCCCGCCACCATCGACCTGCTGCGTGCGCTCATCCGCGGCGACTGGGAGCAGATCGACGTGGCATCGCACCGCGAGCACGCCGCGGCCGCCGGACTCGTGGCGGCGTACACCCAATGGCACCTGGAGCGCGGCATCCGCTCCCTGGCACACGTGGAGACTCCGTGACCCCGAAGCCCTACACGCATCGGGACGCCGTCCCGTTCCGCCCGGTCGACTGGACCGGCGAGTACCCGCCCGCGTACGCCCGGGGGAGCGTTCCCCAGCACGTCGCCGTGGTGATGGACGGCAACGGCCGCTGGGCCAATCGCCGTGGACTCTCGCGCGTGGAGGGCCACAAGGCCGGCGAGGCCGCCCTCCTGGATGTCGTGGCCGGTGCCCTGCAGGCCGGTGTCAAGCATCTGTCGGTCTACGCGTTCTCTACAGAGAACTGGGCCCGCTCGCCCGAAGAGGTTCGCTTCCTGATGGGCTTCAACCGGGAGGTGCTGCATCGCCGGCGCGACCAGCTCAACGAATGGGGCGTGCGCGTGCGGTGGGCCGGGCGGCGGCCGCGGCTGTGGCGCTCGGTGATCTCCGAGCTCGAGTACGCGCAGGAGCTCACCAAGAGCAACACGGCGCTCACCCTCACGATGTGCGTGAACTACGGCGGTCGCGTCGAGATCGCCGACGCGGTGCGCTCGATCGCCGATGACGTCTCGACGGGACGGCTGCGGCCGTCCGCGGTGACGGAGAAGCTGATCGCCAAGCGGCTCTACCAGCCAGACATGCCGGACGTCGACCTGTTCGTGCGCTCGTCCGGCGAACAGCGCACCTCGAACTTCCTGCTGTGGCAGTCGGCCTATGCGGAGATGGTGTTCCTCGACACGCTGTGGCCGGACTTCACCCGCCGCGATCTCTGGCACGCCATCGACATCTACACCGGTCGCGACCGCCGCTTCGGCGGCGCCGTCGACGCTCCCGACACCCCGGCCTGACCCCCGAGGAGCCGTGAGCCTGGGCTCAGGGGAAGGCGAGTTCGGCGTCGGTGTAGAGATACAGACGCTGCAGCGAGGTGCCGAAGGGCTTGAGCGCCAGGCAGGACTCATCCGTGGTGCAGCGCGACACCGGATCGTCCTCGGAGTAGATCCGGAACGCGTCGATCTTCAGGCGCAGGTCCTGACCCTCCACGTTGGCCTCGAGGTCGCGCCCGGGATAGCCGACCGCATACCGCACGGCTCCGGCGTCGTAGCCCATCCCGATCCACGCGGCGCGCACCAGAGAGCCGACCGCCCCATGGTCGGAGTGATCCGGACGACGCGGGTCGTCGCCCACGTGCATGGTGGCCTCGGTGGGAACGAGGGTGATCAGCTGGTGCGGCTGGAAGGCGGCGATGATCTCCTGGACGCTTGCCAGGAGCTGGTCGCGTGTGACGACCGCGCCCGTGTCGACCTGGGTCATCTCGGAGATGGTCCCGGCGTTCATCGATTCCAGCGAGGCGCGTCCCGTGGCCTCGAACCCCGATCCGTTGAGGTTTCCATCCGGCAGACGCAGGAGCGTGATGCTCAGGCGCGCATCGTCGGCAGGAGCGATCACGGTGGCGTGCATGCCGGTAAGGAGCGTGATCTCCCGGGTGGTCCACTCGACACCCGAGACGCCGCGCATCGCATCGTAGGCGTTGCGCAGACCGCGCTCGCGGCCCTCGACGTAGTCCATACCCTTGCCCGCGTCGCCGGCTGTGAGAAAGACGGTGTGTACGCATTCGCCTGAGCGCAGTGCCGTGATCAACTGCGGGTTGGCGAAGAGCAGATCGTCGTCGTAGTGCGCCATGATCGACAGGGTCGTGGGTGCGCCGTCGGGACAGGGGGCGGCAATGGGCGATACGGGCTGCGCCGCTTCAGTGGGGGTCGGGACGTCGACGGGCGTCGGAGCGCTCGTCGGGGCATCGGGGGTGAGAGGCGGGATCACGGGCGCACTCGCCGGGCTCGCGCATCCACCGAGCACCAGGACGACCACGACGGCCGCTGCTGTGAATCCTGCTCGTATCGCTCCACGAATTCGTCCTCTTCCTGACGGGCCGTTCGTCACGTTCCGCTCTCCCCCTGATATCACTGTCAGCATCCTTGCACAGGGCATCGACGGGGATGTGTGCGGGTGGCCGTGTTCCTACCCTACGGCGGAGACGGCGCGACGCGATGTGCGGCGGCTGAAGAGGATGCCCGCCACGATGATCGCGCAGCCGACGGGTTCGTTCCAGGTGATCGCCTCGCCCCGCACGAGCGCACCGAGCGCGACCCCGACGACGGGGGAGAGGTAGGTCACCGTGGAGGCGTTGGTGGCTCCCCACGCCGCGACGACGTTGGTGTTCCACACGTACGCCAGCCCCGTTCCCAGCGCCCCCAGCGCCAGCATGCTCGAGACCACCGGCACGGTGAGCGTGACGGGCGTGAGCGCGGTGAAAGGGGCGACGAGGATCATCACGACGGCGGCGATTCCCACCTGCATGGTCGCCACGGGTACGGCGGGAAGTCCGAGCGGCGTCACGAATCGGCGGAGGTACACGAAGGCAACGCCATAGGACAGGGTGGCGCCGAGGCAGGCCGCCTGCGCAGGCACGGCGTTCTCGCCCGAGAAGCCGTGCCACGGGCCGAGGACGACGATCACGCCCGCGAAGCCCAGCAGCAGACCGACCAGCCGAGGCGGGGTCAGGCGCTCCTCCCGCAGCGCGACGAGGGCCACGAGCATCGTCATCAGCGGCGTCGTCGCGTTGTAGATGCTGGCGAGACCCGAGTCGATGAACTGCCCGGCCCAGGCGTACAGCAGGAACGGGATGACGCACAGCAGCATGGCCACCACGCTCAGGTGAACCCAGGTGCGCGGCTCCCGGGGAAAGCGGGACCGGGCGACGGCGCAGACCACGAGCAGCACGACGGCGCCGATGCAGACCCGTCCGAGGACAACCTGCACGGGGCTCAGCCCCTGAACGGCTTCCGCGATGAAGAGGAAGCTGGAGCCCCAGATCAGCGCCGTGGCGATGAACTGGGCGAGGATGCCGATGCCGCGCGGGGTCATCGCTCCAGTCTCGTCGTGGCGGGTTCGCGACGCTGGCGGAAATCAGCCATCGCGCGGCGGAATTCCGCCGAACCCCTCCGGATCAGAGGGCAGCGAGGAAACGGGTCGTCTCCCGTGGGTGCCCGAAGCGCATGACGCGCAGCCCCGGGAGCTCGGATCGGAGCCGAGGGATGTAGTTCTCCCGCCACTTGCGGTGCGTGCGCGCCTCCCAGCGCAGCAGGTGGTCCTCGTCCGTCAGTGCGTGCCAGAGCGGGGGCTCGACGTTGCCGGTGCCGGGCCAGACCTCGCGGCGTCCGATGCTGCGGGCGATCGTGCGGCGCACGAGGCGAGCACGCGCGATCCGTCGCGGATAGTCGAGCCAGAGCAGCAGCTGGCCCCGCTGCGCCAGGTGCATGCCGACCCCGGAACCCAGGTACTGCAGCTCGCTCACCCACCGGTCGCTGGCGGCGATCGCGGACACGTCGCGCTCGAACTCGGCACGCGGTGTCCAGTTCGGACCCCAGTGGAGCCGGTCGAGTTCGGTGTACGGCAGACCGAGGCGTGTGCTGACGGCGCGGCACAGCGTCGATTTGCCGATGCCCGTGACCCCGCAGACGAGAACGCGATCGTGGGCGGGAAGGGGATCGGTGGGCAGCAGCAGCGGAGCAGGCGCTCCGCTCACCGCGGCAGGTTGGCTTCGATGACCTCGACGATGGCCGGGTCGTCCGGGCGCGTCTGCGGGCGGAAGCGGTGCACATTGCCGGCGGGCGTCAGAACGAACTTCTCGAAGTTCCACAGCACCGGACCGCGCTTGCCCTCCTCATCCTTTGCCTTCTTCAGGGCCTTGTACAAGGGTGCTGCGCCGGGGCCGTTCACCTTGATCTTGTCCTCGATCGGGAAGCTGATCCCCCAGGTGACGGAGCAGTACTCCAGGATCTCCTCCATGCTGCCCGGCTCCTGCCCCAGGAACTGATTGCACGGGAAGCCGAGCACAGTGAACCCCCGGTCGGCGTAGTCCCGCTGGAGCTGCTCGAGCTGCTCGTACTGGGGGGTGAGACCACACTTGGAGGCCACGTTGACGATCATCACGACATCGTCGGCGAACTCGGCCAGAGTGTGCTCGCTGCCATCGGAGGCGAGGAACGGGATCGCGCGCAGATCTGCGGTGGTATCGGTCATTCTCCGAGCCTACGACCGTCTCGGACCCGGGCGGCGCTCCCCGCCCACGACTCTGGAAGAATGGGGGAGTGAACACGATGCTGGCAGAACAGAACACGGCGGGTCCTGCCGCCGCGCCGGCCCTGCGCATCGGACCGATCGAGCTGGATGCTCCTGTGGTCCTCGCGCCCATGGCCGGCATCACCAACACCGCCTTCCGGCGTCTGTGCCGCGAGTACGGGGCGGGGCTCTACGTGAGTGAGATGATCACCTCGCGCGCACTCGTCGAGCGCAACGCCGTGACCATGCGGCTGATCACACACCACGAATCCGAGACACCCCGGTCCATCCAGCTGTACGGCGTCGACCCGAAGACCGTCGCCGAGGCCGTTCGCATCATCGTCGCCGAAGACCGCGCAGACCACATCGACCTGAACTTCGGCTGCCCGGTGCCGAAGGTCACCCGCAAGGGCGGCGGATCCGCGCTGCCGTGGAAGCACACGCTATTCAACGAGATCGTCACCCAGGCCGTTCGCGCCGCCGAGCACCTTCCGCTCACGGTGAAGATGCGCAAGGGCATCGACGACGACCACCTCACCTACCTGGATGCGGGTCGCATGGCGGAGGACGCCGGCGTCGCGGCGATGGCGCTGCATGGTCGCACCGCGAGCCAGATGTACTCCGGGCACGCGGACTGGTCTGCCATCGCGAAGCTGAAGGAGACCGTCACGTCTGTGCCGGTGCTCGGCAACGGCGATATCTGGTCGGCCGAAGACGCCCGGCGCATGATGGCGGAGACGGGCTGCGACGGCGTCGTGGTCGGCCGCGGCTGCCTCGGCCGCCCGTGGCTGTTCGGCGAGCTGGCGGAGGAACTCGGGCACGTCCCGAGCCCGAAGGTCGACGCCACGCTCGGCTTCGTCGCGCGCGCGTTCAAGCGCCATGCCGAACTGCTGGTCGAGTTCTTCGAGGATGAGGGCCGCGGCTGCCGCGACATCCGCAAGCACGTCGCCTGGTACTTCAAGGGGTATCCCGTGGGTGGCGACACCCGCGCCGCCCTCGCCACGGCGTCGAGCCTGCAGGAGATCGATGATCTGCTCGGTACGCTCGACCTGGATGCGCCCTATCCCGGTGCGGGTGCCGAAGGGCAGCGCGGCCGCGCGGGCACCCCCAAGCGCACCGTCCTCCCGGACGGGTGGCTGGAATCGCACGACATCGCGGCGGATCACCGGAGCAACCTGACCGAAGGAGAAGCGGACACCAGTGGCGGCTGAGCAGAAGTCGAGCGCCGGCCGGCGCATTCCCGAGGGATATGTCGCCGCCGACGTCGAGCGGTTCCACGGTGAGACTCACCGATCCGAACGGGACGACTTCGCGCGGGATCGCGCCCGTGTGCTGCATTCTGCCGCGTGGCGGCGCCTGGCGGCCAAGACCCAGGTGCTGAGTCCTGCGAGTCCCGCCGACTTCGCCCGCAACCGTCTCACCCACTCGCTCGAGGTCGCGCAGGTCGGGCGAGAGCTGGCGACGAATCTGCGGCTGAATCCGGACGTGGTCGACACCGCCTGCCTCAGCCATGATCTCGGGCACCCGCCCTTCGGCCACAACGGCGAACGGGCACTGAACGACTGGGCATCGGGGATCGGCGGGTTCGAGGGCAATGCGCAGACGCTGCGCATCCTCATCCGGCTGGAGCCGAAGGTGATGGATGAGGCGGGCCACGCCTACGGGCTGAATCTGACTCGCGCGAGCCTGGACGCCACGTGCAAGTACCCGTGGACCGCCGATGCCCCCGTGCCCGACCCGGGAGGCCGCCTGAAGTTCGGCGTCTACCCCGACGACGAGCCGGTCTTCCGCTGGATGCGGGAGGGAGCACCGGGGCGCGTGCGTTGCATCGAGGCCGAGGTGATGGATCTCTCCGACGACATCGCGTACTCCGTCCATGACTTCGAGGACGCGATCGTCAACGGCTACCTCAATCCGGCGCGGCTGTCCGATCCTGCCGAGCACGAGGCTCTGGTCAGCGCCATCCAGTCGTGGGTGGGCTATGACTTCACCCGTGACGAGCTGGACGATGCCCTCTACCGCCTCACGCGCCTGCCGGTGTGGCTGCGCAGCTTCGATCACTCCCGCGCCTCGCTGGCCCGGCTGAAGAACCTCACCTCCGAGCTGATCGGTCGGTTCGCACGCGCTGCCACCGCCGCCACGCGGGAGGCGTACCCCGTCGAAGTGATGACCCGCTACCACGCCCACGTCGTCGTGCCGCGCATCGTCGAGGCGGAGGTCGCGGTGCTGAAGGGCATCATCGGCGCCACCGTGGTGTCGATCGAGGGTCGCAAGTCCATCTACAAGGAGCAGCGGCGGGTGCTCAAGCGCCTCGCCACCGCCCTCTGGCAAGACGGCGCGCAGGCACTGGATCCGGTGTTCGCCGCCGACTTCCGCAACGCCGCAGACGACGGTGCGCGCAAGCGGATCATCGTGGACCAGGTCGCGAGCCTCACCGATCAGACGGCGCTCGCCTGGCACCGCCGTTACGTCGGAGAGATCGATCCCGCGGACGTCGGCATCTGGTCGCCGGGCTTCGGCGTCGGAGAGCGGCGGCACTGATGGCGGGGCGCATCTCGCAGGCGGACGTCGAGGAGGTGAAGTCCCGCACCAACATCGGCGACATCATCGGCGAGCGCGTGGCGCTGCGCTCTGCCGGCGTCGGGTCGTTGAAGGGGCTGTGCCCGTTCCACGACGAGAAGAGCCCGAGTTTCCATGTGCGTCCCCAGGTCGGCTTCTATCACTGCTTTGGTTGCGGTGCATCGGGTGATGTGTACACGTTCCTGCGCGAGATGGATCATGTGACCTTCACCGAGGCCGTCGAGCGCCTGGCGGCACGTGTGGGCATCACCCTGCACTATGAGGAAGGCGGCGGTCCCGCCCCTGAGACCAGCGGCCGATCCCGGCTGTACGCGGCGAACGCGGCCGCCGCCGAGTACTTCCGCGCGCAGCTGGGGACAGCCGAGGCGGAGACCGGTCGTCGCTTCCTCGGAGCTCGCGGGTTCGATGCCGGAGCCGCCGCCCATTTCGGGGTCGGATACGCGCCCCGTGGCTGGAACGGCCTGCTCGATGCGATGCTGGCGCAGGGCTTCACGCGCGACGAGCTGACCGCGGCGGGACTCGTCTCCTCCGGGCAACGGGGAGTGTACGACCGCTTCCGTGGTCGCGTGATCTGGCCGATCCGCGATGTCACCGGTCAGACGATCGGGTTTGGCGCACGCAAGCTCTACGACGACGATCCGGGTCCGAAGTACCTGAACACCCCGGAGACCGCGATCTACAAGAAGGCCCAGGTGCTCTACGGGCTTGACCTCGCCAAGCGCGACATCTCGCGTGGCGATCCGAAACGCGTTGTCGTGGTGGAGGGGTACACCGACGTGATGGCCGCGCACCTTGCGGGAGTCACCACCGCCGTCGCCACATGTGGCACTGCGTTCGGCACCGATCACATCACCGTGCTGCGTCGCGTCATGGGTGATGAATCCGCCGCCGGCGAGGTCGTCTTCACCTTCGATCCCGACGCGGCCGGCCAGAAGGCTGCGTTGCGCGCGTTCGGTGAGGCGCGCCGCTTCCAGGCCCGCACCTACGTGGCCGTCGCCCCGGACGGACTGGACCCGTGCGATCTGCGCCTGGAGCGCGGCGATGCGGCCGTTCGCGCCCTCATGGACACCAAGGTTCCGATGTTCGAGTTCGTCATCGACCGCAAGCTGGAGGGCTTTGACCTTTCGAGCGTCGAGGGGCGGGTCGCGGGTCTGCGTGCCGCGGCACCCATCCTCGGCGAGATCGCCGACCCCGCTGTCCGTAGCGGGTACGAGCACGTGCTCGCTCGGCGGCTCGGCAGCGATCTCACCGATGTGCACCGTGCGGTGAGCTCGGCCGCTCGCCGGGAGAAGCAGCGGGAGGAGAACGGACCTGCGCGCCCCGCTCCGGCTGTGGCGGATGCCCCGGCCGAGCCGGTGCAGCGGGTGACACTGGCGACGCTCCCGCGGACGGGCGACGTGATGCGCGAGCGTGACGCCCTCATGGCTTTCCTGCAGTACGGGCATCAGATGGACACACCGCTGCTGACGCGGGCGCTGAGTCGTCCGCTCGTGCATCCCGGGCTCGAGGCCGTCCGGGCGGGGATCCTTTCGGTGCCCGATCGGTCACGTCCCGGATGGGCGATGACCGCCATCGAAGCGGTCCGCGAGCCGTATCGCGTACTGGCGGGCGAGATGCTCGCGGCGGAGTTCCCGGCGCGCGATGAACAGTCCGCGCTGGCTGCGGCGAACGATCTCGCACTCGCTCTGGTGGAGCGCCAGTTGCGGGCGGAGAAGGCGGAACTGCTGAGCGCAGTCCAGCGCGTGCCGGCGGATTCCGATGAGGGTCGAGCGTTGCGCGTCCAGCTGCGCGATCTGGACATTGAGACGCGTCGACTGCGCGGCGAGTAGCGTTCGCCTCCGTCGTAGGTCAGGATGGACGCATGGCACGACGTCAGGACGAGTCCGCAGCCATCCGCGCAGATGATCTCAGCATCGGGGGACCCGGGGGTCTGCGCATCGTCGATGGGGTCTCCTTCTCCGTAGCGCCCGCCGGCACTCTCGTGGTCTCGGGGCCCACCGGCTCCGGCAAGTCCACCCTCGCGAGCGTCTTCGCCGGGGAAGCGGCGGACGGGGTGAGCGTGATCGGTGGATCCGGGGAGGTCGCCGGTGTCAACGTTCGTCGTCCGGGCCGCCGCGGCCGCCGGGAATGGGATTTCCGCACCGGCTACCTGCCGCAGGGCGCGGGAACGGCGATGCCGCCGCGTCTCACGGTGGGGGAGCACATCGCGTTTCCCATCACCAGCCGCGACCGCAACGTCAACCACACCGCCCTGTCCGTGCGCATCGCCTCCCTGCTCGATGAGATGCACCTGCCGCTCGGGGCTGCCGACAAGTACCCGTATGAGCTGAGCGCCGGCATGCTCCAGCGGATCGCGTTCGCGCACGCCGTCGTGCTCGATCCGAAGGTGTTCATCGCCGACGAGCCGATGGCGAACCTCGACGTGGAGGTGCGGCACGTGGTCTACGACGCGATCCGGCGTCGCCAGCGCGCCTGGGGGATGGCCTCGCTGCTCGTGACGAACGACCCGGACCTCGCTCGCGAACTCGCTGCAGACACGATGACTCTGCGCGCGGGTTCCGTGGTGGCCGTCGGTGACCACACCACGATCCCGCGACCCCCGTCGACGTCCGCGATTTCGACGATCCCGGCGCGCTGACCCGGCGACACTCCCGGGTCTCTGGCCGTGTTCTGGGGCGACGGATTTGTTTGCTAGAGTTGATCTGTCGCCGCCACGGTGGTGATGATCCTCCATAGCTCAATTGGCAGAGCAATCGGCTGTTAACCGATAGGTTCTTGGTTCGAGTCCAAGTGGGGGAGCAGCAAAACTCCCCGAAGCCCGCGCTTCGGGGAGTTCTTCGTTCGTTCAGCCGATGCTGCGTCACGATGGCCGTGCCGTAGATTCGGTGGATGACCATGACGCTGCGGCTTCCGGGCCCCGGGGACGAGGCGGACTGCCGTCGTCTGCACGAGGAACTTGCGAACGACGGCTTCGAGTTCCTTCAGCACCGTGGCAGCTGGGATGAGATCTGCGCGGCGGTGCGTCGGGAGCACGACGGCATCGATGTCGCGCCCGGCCGGGTGCCGGCGAGCTGGCTGCTGGCGGATGTCGACGGTGAGGTGGTGGGGCGGGTGTCCATCCGTCACCGGCTGAATGACTTTCTGCTGCAAGAGGGTGGGCACGTCGGCTACGCGGTCGGCCTGGCGCATCGGCGCCGGGGGCACGCCACCCGTATCCTCCGGCTCGCTGTCGACGATCTGGCCCGCCGCGGCGTCGAGCGGATTCTGGTGACCTGCGACGACACCAATGTGGCGTCCGCGGGTGTGATCGAGAAATGCGGTGGCGTGCTCGAGGACATCGCGCCGTCGCGCGACGGAGGGGCGAAGCGCCGCTACTGGATCTCCGCCTCCCCGACGAGCTGACCCCGCGGCATCACTCGGCCCCGGTAACCCGAGCGGCGGTCGTCCGTGTCAGCAGGAGCCCGAGCGCGAGTTGTGCCAGTGCCCCGCACGCGAGCAGACCCAGCACGAGGGTCCAGGAACCCGTCGCCTGGTGGATGGCCCCGGCGGCGAGTGGGCCCAGAGTGGCGAGCGTGTACCCCACGGACTGGATGACGCTGGAGGCGCGCGCCGAATCCGCGGCGTTGCGGCCGATGCCGGCGATGAGCACGAGAGCGAACGGGAACGCGCACATGCCGAGGCCGAGGCAGGCCGCCCACACCTCCGGCAGCGCCGTGGGGGCGAAGGTGAGACCGGCGACGCCGACGATGGTGGCGGTGGCGATGAGGGTGAAGCCGACGCGCATCCGGATCGGCGTACGGGTCAGCGGAACGATCAGCACGGTCGCCGGGGCTCCGATCGCCATCATCACGCCGAGCAGGATCCCGGCGCGCTCCGCGGACAGTCCGGCGCTGGTCGCGATGCTCGGCAGCCAGCCCATGAGGATGTAGCTGAGCAGAGACTGCATCGCGAAGAAACCGGCCAGCAGCCACGTGCCGGCGGGGAGGGGGTCTCGGCGGCGGGGTCCGGATGCCGGGGCAAGCGGGGCGCCGGCGTCGGGCCGGGCGGCGGGGCGGCTGAGCGGCATCGCGAACGCCCAGACCGCGACGGCGATCACAGCGGGCGCGGCCCAGACGGCGAGCCCCATCGAGGCGCTCCCGAGGGCGGATGCGATCGGGACGGCGGTGGCGGCGGCCAGAGCGGCCCCGATCGACATCGCGGTGGAGTATGCCGTGGTGATGGGGCCGATGTGGCGGCCGAAGTGCGCTCGGACGACCGCGGGCAGCAGGATGTTGACCACCGCGAGGCCGGATGTCGCGATCACGGTGCCCGCGACCACGACCCACGGCGACGGGATCGCTCGCAGCAGGAGCCCGGCGGTGAGCACGACCATCCCGAGCCCGATCGTGCGCTCGACGCCGAGGCGGGCCGACAAGCGCGCGGTGCTGAGGCCCGCGACGGCGAACACGGCGGTGGGGACGGCGGGCACGATCACGACGGTGACGTCGGTGAGCGCCCCGCTCGCGGTCAGCGCGGTGATGAGCGCGGAGGTACTCGTGATAGCGAGCCGCAGGTTCAGTGCAATCAGCACGAGCGCCACGATCATGAAGACCCATCGGCTCCGGCTGCGAGCGGGATCGGGCGTGCGATTCATATTCATCCAAACATCTAACGTCTAATCATTGAGCCGTACTATCATTGCACGCATGACGCTTTCCCCGGTCCGCCAAAGCTCGCTCAGCGATCAGGTCGTCGAACGACTCCGGGCTGAGATCGTGGAGGGTCGCTGGCCGGTCGGCGAGCGCATCCCTCCGGAGCCGGAACTGATGGAGAGCCTGGGTGTGGCACGAGGGACGCTGCGGGAGGCGCTGCGTGCGCTGCAGTACAGCGGAATGCTGGACATCCGTCGCGGGGACGGCACCTTCGTCAACGCCCGCAGCGAGGTGCCCGGGGCGCTGGCGCGTTCCGGGGGAACCCTGGCGGATGTGCTCGAGGCGCGCGCTGCCATCGAGCCGCAGCTGGCGAGGCTGGCCGCACTGCGCGCCAGCGCGGACGACATCGCCCTGATTGAGACGGCGCTGGCGCGCCGGGCGCGCTCCCACGCGGACGACTGGGCCTCATCAGACGCCTTCTTCCACGAGGCCATCGCCCGCGCTGCGCACAATCCGATCCTGTTTGAGGTGTACGCCGCACTTCTGCCACGGCTGCAGGAGTCGGTTCAGGCGGCGATCAGTCGCTCCGGCTTCCGGGTCGATGATCCCCGGGGTCACGAGGAAGTGCTGGAGGCGATTGTCCAGGGTGACCCGGAAGCCGCCAGCGCCAGCGCGGCGGCGAATCTGGCGGCAACCGAGCGGTGGGATCTCGACGATCGCGCGAGCGGGCAGCGATAGCCCGCGTGCAGAGTCGTTGCGCACGGATGCCGTGGCCGGTTGGTTGTCAGAGCCGACGTTCCCGGCCCATCGCGCGCCCCTCGATCCAGTAGGCCTGCACGTGAACGGACTTCCGGCCGCCTCCGACGCGGTCCTTCACGGCGGCTCGGAGTGCTTTCAGCGAACCGGTCTCCCCGGCGGCCCATACCTGCTTCCCGGGGGAGAGGAGATCTGCCGCAGCGAGCGCGAGCGATGCGGGGCCCGAGCGCGCTGCCCACTGAATCGACGCGCGCGCCGCGGAGGCGAGCGGGATCAGCTCGTCCTCATCGTGCGCCTGCTCCAGGAGCACCGCTGTCTCCAGTTCCGGGGGGATCGAACGCAGGATCGCGTTGATCGCGGGCACGGATGCGGCGTCGCCGATGAGCACCAGCCCGGTGGTGTCCGGCGCGCAGGCGAAGGAGGTTGACCCGAGTGACTGCGCGATGACCTGATCGCCGGCGTCAGCGGAGGATGCCCACGCCGACGCGGGTCCCGCGGGCTCGTGCAGGAGGAAATCCACGTCGATCCTGCCCGCGGCCACATCGGCACCGGCGATGGTGTACGCGCGCTGGAACTCGACACCGGTCACCGGGTCAACGATCCACAGGCGGATCCATGCGCCGGGGGAGTCGGTGGCCTGCTGGAACAGGGTCGGCGCATCGAAGTGCACGCGAAGGAAGTGCGGCGCCAGCCTGGTCGTGCCGCGCACGGTGAGCGCGTGCTCCTTCGCGCCGAGAACGCGGAGAACGGCTCCGTCGAATCCGTGGGGCATCAGCGAGTGTCCTGTCTGCTTCGTGTCGTGTCGCGACATGCCGAGCTCGGCGACTCGACGGGATGCCGAGGCGGAAATCACCCTATCCGGCGAACTTAGGTAAGGCAACCCTAATCAGGAGCGGGAAGCCGTTGTCGCTCACCTACGCCAGCCCGGCAGGCGGTGAGTGCGCCGCGATCAGCGGATACGCAGGGGCTGGGCGGTCGTCGCAGACGTGGCGAGGGCTTCGTCGAAGACACCGATCAGGGATCGGCCGTCGGTGGTGACGTGATAGTCGCGCGCCGTGAGGATGGTTTCGGCGATCTGATCACCCCACGGCGGCACCCGGTCCGGGTGTTCGGCATCCCACACCACCTCAGAGGCCGGGAGGTGCTGGAGGAGCGTGGCTGCCTCGTTGAGTTCAGCACGAGCGCGGGGTGCATCGCCCGCGTCCAGTCCTCCGGATTCGTACAGGCGCGCGAGTAGCGGGAACACCCGCCCCCGCTGTCCGTCTTCGAGGCGCACGGTCACGGTGTCGAAGAAGGAGCCGAGGAAAGCCCCCGTGCCGACGGGATAGGCGATCGGTCCCACGCGAAAGCTGAGCACGCATCCCAGTATGGCTAAACCCGTTGCCTCTGCGACGCCTGCGGCGCATGCTGGTGCGAAGCCGCGCTCGCGGCGACCTGGTGGGAGGCAGCATGAATCATGCGTCGGGGCAGATCGGTCCGCTGGACGTCACATTTCACGCACCGCTCGTGACGAGTCCGAGTGCGGGCGGGTGGACGTACGTCCAGATGGCGGGCTCCGCGGAGTTCTTCGGCACGCGAGGTCTGGTGAAGGTGACCGGCACCGTGGATGGTGTCCCGTTCGAGAGCTCCTTCATGGCGCTCGGGGACGGGACGCACAAGCTGCCGATCGCCGCGGCGCTGCGCGCACAGATCGGCAAGTCCACCGGCGACGAGGTCACCATCCATCTGACGAGCCGCCGACGCTGATCCGGCGGCTGCGCCCGGCCGAAAGGCGCACCGCACAGCATCTGCGCGGCCAGGGCAGGCAGGCTGTGCGGATGAGCGGATCGACACCCGGGCCGGGCGCCCGCTCGTCACGACCACGCGGCGCGGGGCGCTGGCTCGCCATCGCCGGGCCGCTCGTCGTGGCGATCGCCTGCCTCGCCCTCCTCTTCCCGCGGCCGTTCGGGACCGAACGCGCGCTCGGCGTGGCTCAGGTGATCTCCTTCCGCGCGGGCGTCGCGATCGGGCTGCTCGCGCTGGCCTCGGGGGTGGCGACGCTGATCGGGGTGCTGGCTGTCCGCCGGCGCCGCATCGCGCCCGGCGGTGTGGCCACGGTGATCATTCTTCTTGTCGCCGCCATCGGCAATGTGGCCGTGCTCGCCGACCGCGGCTGGCAGGCGGACGACGTGGATGCGGCACGGTCGGCCGATGCGATCACGGTGCTGTCGTGGAACACCCAGGGCGGAGCCACTTCGCCCGCGGAGGTCGCCGGACTGGCGGCCCGCACGCACGCGGACATCGTTGCTCTCCCGGAGACCGACGCCGTCGCCGCTGCGGAGATCGCGCGACTGCTCGCACAGCAGGGTATCCGCGTAAACGCGCAGACCACGGGGGAGTGGATCCCGACCTCGCTGCTGGTCTCCGAGCGCCTGGGGACCTACCGGCACGATCTCGGAGCCGGAAGCACCCCGGGATTGCCGAGTGGCGTGTGGGTACCGCAGGACGGTGCGTCTGCCGGGTCGTCGCCGCCCATCGTGGTGGCGCATCCCATGCCGCCGTTGCCGACGAGAATGCAGGCGTGGCGTGACGGTCTGGACTGGGTCGCCCAGCAATGCCGGACCTACGGGGCTGATGTCGTGATCGCAGGGGATCTCAATGCGACCCTGGACCACCTCCCCGCCATGCCCGGATGCCCCGACGCGGCACGCTCCACCGGAACCGCCGGATGGGGGAGCTGGCCCTCCACCGCTCCGGCATGGTTCGCCGCACCCATCGACCATGTGCTCGCGGGCAGGGCCTGGCGCGCCGTGGCGTTCGAGGTCGTCGACTCCCGGGGTCGCGGGAGCGATCATCGCGCCATCGTGGCGGTGCTGGAGCGCGCGTGACGCACGGGGTGCGACGGTGCTCCGGCCGGAACGGCGAGCGGGTCTACGCGGCGGTGGTCACGCCGGATCCTCACGTCCCGCGCGCTGCGCGTCCAGTTCATCGCGCAGGAGCTGGTTCGCGTCCTCGAGATCGAGCACGCGGCCGATGCCGGCGAGGTTCATGCCTTCGTCACGGAGTCGACCGACGCGCCGCAGTCGCGCGATGTCGTCGTCGCTGTAGCGCCGTGTGCCTCCATCGCTGCGGGCGGGGGTGAGGATTCCGTGTCGCTCGAGGAGTCGCAGGCTCGCCTCGTTCATATCGACGAGCTGGGCGGCGACGGCGATGCCGTAGACCGGTGTCCTGCTGTCGCGACTGGGCATTGTTCCTCCGGCTTGAAATTTCTACGAACGTGTTCTATAAAAAATCTACACCACGAGATGCAGATAACCTGCATCCCCACATCAGCCCAGTCGGGCCGCAGGAAAGGAGAATCACCATGGCACTCACCTTTGACACCCTCAGTCAGCTGGATCGGCTCGCCGCAAGCGTGCTCGAATCTCCCCGCGGGCCGCGGCGCATGCCCGTGGACCTGTACCGCGACGGCGACCGCTACATCCTCCACGCCGACCTGCCGGGCGTCGACCCCGGATCGATCGACGTGGACGTCGACGGCGGGCAGCTCTCCATCCGCGCTCAGCGCACGATGGGATCGCCGGAGGGCGTCCGCTGGTTCTCGCGTGAGCGGGACGCGGGATCGTTCCTGCGCCAGTTCGCCCTCGGCGACGGTGTGGATCTCGACGGCATCAGCGCCTCTTACGACAACGGCGTGCTGTCGGTCATCATCCCGGTCAGCGAACGCGCGCGTGCGCGCCGGATCACCGTGCAGAGTCCACGCCAGCGTCCCGAGATCGGTGTCGCCGTCGGCGCCAGCGAGGAGGGATGATCATGATCCCGTTCACGCTTGACCGGTTCCTTCGCGACATGGAGTACCCGGCCACGAGGGACGATCTGCTTCGGGAGGCCGCCCGCGAGATGCTCGCTGAGCGAGATCGCGATCTGATCCGGAGCCTGCCGGATCGTACGTACAGTGCGGGCTGGCACGTGCGACGCGCCCTCGCACGGCGCACGATCGGTGTTCCTCGCGAACCGGTGCTGGTCTGAGGCGAGACGAGGCGGGGCCCGGGGGACTCCCGGGCCCCGCCTCACGCTGTCGGCAGATCAGCGGAATCCTTCCCGCTGCGTCGACTCGTCGGCCACCCGCACACCGAACCGGTAGGCGAGCATCCCGCCGAGCCATCCGGAGATCCCCACGGTTGCGAGCGCTACCAAGCTCACGAGGAAGGGCACGGCATGCGGGAGGTCAGTGGCCAGCCGGAGCACCAGGCTGATGACGAAGAGCACGACCACGACGAGATTCAGGGACATGTGGGTGATGGCGGTGCGGCGAGCTGCGGTTCCCCGGGCCAGCTGGGACAGATCCAGAAGTCCGACCACGGCCGCGAGTGCGGCCCCAGCGAGTCCGATGATGATCAGCGTGGCAGCCCCGCTCGCGAACGCCGCAGGTTCGCGGGCGAAGAAGGCGATCACATCGAAGATGATGCTCGCGAACCATGCGCCGATGGGCACGGCCACGAACGCAGCGTGGAGCGGGTGACCGTACGGCCCGGCAAGTGCCGTACGGGGAGTCTTGGAGCGCCGATGGGCGTCCGGAGAAACGGGGTTAGCGGTCATGGCCACAGTGGACCTCCGTATCGGGGCTCAACGCAGGGCCTTGACCGCTCCGGGTGCACGCGCTAGAGGCACCTTCGCCGCGTTCGCTCCGGGGCGGCGTGCGCACGATCGGCCGATCTCCCGCGTGTTCCCCGGCCGGGCTCGGCAGCCGTCCGACGGCAGGATGTGCACGACAGCGATCAGCGAGGAGCGCCCTTAGCACGGGGGCGCCCTGCGGGGAACCCCGCATCGCGTCGCCCGGGACCCCGGTAGACCGGACGCATGGATCAGACGAGCCGATCAGAACACACGAGGAACCCCCGGCCCCACATCGACGACGCCTGGGGGCTGCTCGTACACGGCTATCGACTGAGCGAACGGGTCTGGTCGCGGGTGGCCGACGGTGCGCGCGCCGCACCGATGCGGCTGCTGGGCAAGGACGCCGTTCTGGTGCGGGGCGCCGAGGGCGTGGAGCTCTTCTACGATGCCCAACGGATCGCCCGTCATGGTGCGATGCCCGCGCCGGTGCAGGAGATCCTCTTCGGTCACGGCTCCGTGCACAGTTTGGATGGCACCGAGCACCGGCATCGCAAGGCCGCGTTCGTGGATGTCGCGTATGACGAGCAGCAGGTTCACCGGTTCGCGCCGCTCGTCGAGGAGGAGTGGCGCACCGAACTGACCGCGTGGCAGGAGGGCGGTGAACGATCCGCATACGACGCCGCCGTCGGAGCCTTCGGCCGTGCCGTGATGCGGTGGGCGGGGGTGCCGGGGACGCCGGAGGCGCGCACCCGGTGGGCCCGCCGGCTGGCGCAGATCGTCGACGGCTTCGGCACGCCGTATGCACCCGGATTCGTGCTGGCGGCAGCGAACCGGTGGTGGTCCGATCGTCACGCCGCGAAGCTGATCGCGGCGGTTCGCTCCGGCCGCCTGGAGCCACGCGACGACAGCGCGCTGAAGGTCTGGGCGTGGCATCGTGACGCGAACGGCGCACTACTACCGGAACGGCTGGCGGGAGTCGAGCTGCAGAACACCCTTCGCCCGATGGTGGCGGTGGCGCGCTTCGTCGCCTTCGCCGCGCGTGATCTGCACGATCACCCCTCCTGGCGTGCGCGCATCGCCCGGGAGACCCGGGAGCGCGGCACCTTGCTGGGTGGGCCGTTGGCGACAGCGTTCGCGCAGGAGGTGCGCCGGACGGCGCCGTTTGTTCCCATGCTCCCCGGGTGGGCTCTGCAGGACACAGTGCTCGACGGGCAGAACGTGGCCGCCGGGGGCCGAGTCGTGCTCGACATCCGGGGCACCGACTCCGATGGAGCATCCTGGGCTGATCCCGGCGTGTTCCGTCCGGAACGATTCGTCGGGGTGGCTGACTACGAGGCGATCGCGGCCTTCATCCCGCACGGTGGCGCGGACGTGGCGACGGGACATCGGTGCCCTGGTGAGAAGCTCGCGATCGCCGGCCTCACGGCGGCGGTGGCAGCCCTCAGCGACCCGGGCGTGAGGATCTCCGACGACGGCCTCGACGTCAACCTCCGCCGGCTCCCCACCCGCCCCGCGTCCGGCGGCCGCGTGCGGAGGTGTCCGATTCCGCTCCCGCGTGATCGGCAGCAGGTATGAAGGCGCTCACGTGGCAGGGGCGTCGGCACGTCAGCGTCGAGACCGTGCCGGATCCCGTCCTTCAGACCTCCACCGACGCGATCATCCGCGTCACATCCACCGCGATCTGCGGCTCGGATCTGCACCTGTATGAACTGCTGGGCGCATTTCTCGATCCCGGGGACGTGCTCGGCCACGAGACCATGGGATCCGTGGTCGAAGTGGGCGACGAGGTGGCCGACCTTGCCGTCGGCGACCGGGTGGTCGTGCCGTTCACCATCGCGTGCGGTCACTGCTTCTTCTGCCACCGCGGACTGCAATCCCAGTGTGAGACCACGCAGAACCCGCGCTACGGCACGGGGGCCGCGCTCTATGGATACACCAAGCTCTACGGTCAGGTCCCGGGCGGCCAGGCGGAGTACCTGCGCGTACGGTTCGCCGATGCGAACTGCATTCGCATCGGGCAGGATCTGCCCGATGCGCGCTACCTCTTCCTCAGCGACATCCTGCCGACTGCGTGGCAGGGCGTCGCATACGCCGAGGTACCGGCTGGCGGCACACTTCTGGTGATGGGACTCGGGCCGGTGGGGCAACTCACAGCTCGCGTCGGCCTCCATCGGGGCTACCGCGTGGTCGCTGTCGAGCCGGTACCCGAGCGCCGCGCGATGGCCGAGCGTCGCGGGGTGACCACGCTGGAGCCCGGGCCCGACGTCGTGGAGCATGTTCGTGATCTCACCGCGGGACGCGGTGCCGACGGCGTCGTGGACGCCGTCGGCATGGAATCACACGGGTCGGTCGCGGCAGGACTCGCCCAGCGCGGCTCCGCGATGCTGCCGAAGGCGCTGGCGCGCCCGCTCATGTCGCACGCGGGCGTCGACCGACTGGCCTCCCTCTACGCGTCCATCGATGCGGTGCGGCGAGGCGGCACGGTCTCCCTCAGCGGGGTGTATGCGGGAGAGGCCGACCTGCTTCCTATGCGAACCATGTTCGACAAACAGGTCACGCTGCGGATGGGCCAGTGCAACGTGCGGCGATGGACGGCAGCGCTGATGCCGCTCGTAGAGGACCCAGCTGACCCGCTCGGGGTGACCGACCTGGTGACGCACACCGCTGCGCTCGCGGAGGGGCCGCGGCTGTACGAGACCTTCCAGAAGAAGGAAGACGGCTGCATAAAGGTCGTCCTCACGCCCTGACCCTTCCGCTCAGCAGTCGCAGCTGATCGACCCCAGCGGTGCGGTGAGGGGATCGACGGCGGAGGTGAGCGCGCCGCGATCGTCTTCTGCCGGATACCCCTCCCGCACCCAGTACTCGTACCCCCCGATCATCTCGCGAACCTGGTAGCCCAGCCGCGCGAACTCCAGCGCGGCGCGGGTCGATCCGTTGCAGCCGGGGCCCCAGCAGTATGTGACGACGGGGACATCCCGCGGGATCTCGCTCCGCGCGCGGCCGGCGATCTCGGCGGTGGGCATGTGGTGGGCTCCCGTGATCCGCCCCTGTGCCCAGGCCAGGTCGCCGCGCGAATCGACGAGCACGAAAGGAATACCGTCCTGCTGATCGGCGCGGACATCCGAGGGGTCGGTCTCGAAGGCGAGCCGACCGGCGAAATGCGCGACGAGGATGTCGAGGGGAATAGGAGTTGGGGTCATGCCGCCACGGTATTCGGATGGAACCGTACGATCCAGGCCCGTTTCACGGTAGATCGTCGTGGCCGGCGGGAATTTCGTGGCAATCTGCTGATATGGCCGTTGCTTCCCCTTTTGAGCCCGATACCGTCGACACCGCGATCCTCGTCGCCCTCCAGGAGAACGGGCGTCTCAGCGTGGCCGATCTCTCGCGCCGCATCATGATGAGTCACAGCGCCACCGCTGAGCGCCTGCGCCGGCTGGAGGAGAGCGGCGTCATCATGGGCTATGCCGCCACGGTGGACCCGGAGCGGCTCGGCTACTCGATCCTGGCGTTTCTGCGGTTGCGGTATCCGAGCAGCGTCTACGAGCCGCTGCACTCGCTGCTGGCTGAAATCCCCGAGGTGGTCGAGGCGCATCACGTCACCGGTGACGACTGCTTCATCATGAAGGTGCTCGCCACGAACATGAAGCACCTGGAGCAGATCAGCGGGCGCATCGGCACCCTGGGCAACGTCACCACGAGTGTGGCCTATTCGTCTCCGCTGCCCACGCGCACGGTGCTTCCGCCGCGCTGAGACGTCACCGATCCGTCATCCGGGAAGGGGTGACGGCGACCGCTCGATGGCATATCGTGCGGCCATGGCATCGATCCTCCTTCCCGGCCACGTGGTGCGTTTCGTCCCGCGCGATGACGTCGCGCGGGCCCCGGAAGTGCTGCCCGTCGCGCGCCCGCTCGGACGATCGGCGCGGGTGATCCTCGGCGCACTTCTGGTGCTCGCCGCGGTGGTCGCGGCCGGACTCATCAGCGCTCTCTGGACGCAGCCCACCCCGGGTGCCTGGTTCTCGGCGCTGTTCACCGTCATGATCTCGGGGTTGGTGCTCGCGCTGGTGCTGGCGTACATCGGCGCGCTGCGGGACGGGCATGCTCGTGCGGAGGCTGCCCAGCTGTGGTCGCGCGCGCGCAAGCACGTGGCCGAGCACGGCCGGATCGTGGCGCGCGAGGTGTCCACCCAGGAGGACGGACAGGTGGGGTCCTTCACACTCAGCGTGGCAGTGGGGGGGGGGGGGGGGGGGGGGGGGGCCCC
>NZ_JAJNOD010000004.1 GCF_021044885.1 Microbacterium nymphoidis
GCTGTGGGGGGGGGGGCGGGCCAGAGCGGCCCGCACCCCTCAGATCATCACTTGATGGCGTCCACAGCGGCCTGGGCCTTCTCGCGGAGCGTGTCCGAGATGGGCGCCGAGCCAGCCGACGTGGCAGCGGCCTGCTGGCCCGCCTCGCTGATCGCGGCGGAGAAGAAGCCCTTGGCCAGCGCGCCGATCTCGGCGTCCTTGTACTCGCCGCAGCCGATCAGGTAGCTGATCAGCACGACCGGGTAGGCGTCCTTCGCCGTGGTGGTGCGGTCGATCTTGATCGCCAGGTCGGTGGCCTCACGGCCGTCCTCGAACGGCGAGGCGTCAGCCGCGGCTGCCGCACCCTCGGCCGAGTGACCGACGTACGCGTCGCCGACCTTGACCTTGACGGAGGCCAGGTCGCCGGCCTGGGAGGAATCGGCGTAACCGATCGTGCCCTCGCCGCCCTTGATGGCCTCGATGACTCCCGAGGTGCCCTGGCGAGCCTCGCCGCCCTCGAAGGGCCACTCCTCGACCGAACCGTAGGTCCAGGCGTCGGCACCGGTGGCCGAGAGGTAGTCGGTGAAGTTGCCGGTGGTGCCCGACTTGTCGGAGCGGTGCACCGGGCTGATGGTGCTGTCGGGCAGCGTCACACCGGGGTTGGTCGCGGCGATGGCCGGGTCGTTCCACTTGGTGATGGTGCCCGCGAAGATGCCCGCGAGGGTGCTGGGGTCCAGGTCCAGGCTCTTGATGTCGGCGCCCAGGTTGAAGACGATGGCGATCGGCGAGATGTACGCCGGGATCTCCACCAGCGCGCTGCCGTCGGCGCACGCCTCGAAGGTACCGCCCGAGATCTCGTCGATCTTGAAAGCGCGGTCGGAGCCCGCGAAGTTGAAGGCACCGGTGCCGAACGATTCACGGCCAGCACCCGAGCCCTGCGGGTCGTAGCTGATGGTCGCGTCCGGGTTCGCAGTCTGGAAGTCCTTGGTCCACGTCTGGATGGCGACCTGCTGCGAGGTGGCGCCACCGCCGACGAGGTCGCCCTTCAGGGCAGCGGACGTGGTGGTCTCGGACGAAGCCGAGGAAGAGCCGGTGGTCGGGTCCGTGGTGCCCGAGCCGCCCTCGTTCGCGGCGCAGCCGGCGAGCGCGAGAGCGGCGACGGCGCCGATGGCGCCGATCTGAACAAAGCGGGTGAGCTTCACGAGGTGAATCCTTCACTGTGTCGGTTGTTGCCCTGGTGCAGGCACACGACGACCGTAAGTGTGGACTCTAAACAGGTGTCGCTGGCTACGTGAACGGAAGGTGAACGGCCGGTCTCAGTTCGCTGCGTGCGTGCGGGCGCTGCTCACACCCGTGACTCGTACGTCTCGATGGAGACGATGCCCGATCCGGGGTTGGTTGCCGAGAGGTGAACGACGCTGAAAGCCGCGGGCTCCAGTTCCGCGGCATCCACGAGATACCGGCCCTCCACGGTGCCGGTGGCGAGTGCGATCTCGTGGAAGATCTTCGGGATCACGGGGCGGTGACTACAGAGGACGGCGGGCTTGCGTGAGCGCACCCGCTTGCCGACGATGCCGCGGATGTCGTCCTCACCGGCCTCGAACGCATCTTGACTGATGCCTTCGGCCCGGATGATCTCACGACCGAGCGAGGCGGCCAGGGGCACGGAGGTGGTGACACAGCGCACGGCGGGGGAGGAGACGATGCGCTTCACCCCGAAGGCTCGCAACGGGCCCGCGATCTGCGCCGCCTGCTTCGTGCCGCGTGCGGTGAGCGGACGCGCGGTGTCCTCGCCCTTCCAATCGGCACGGGCGACGGCGCGCGCGTGACGCAGCACGATGAGCGGGAAGGTCTCCAGCGCGCCGTCATCGACCAGCCGCAGGAAGTTGTCGAGGATCTCGACGTCGACGGGGTAGCTGAGGTAGGTGCGGGCCTTCTTCGGGGAGACCCACTCGATCCCGGCCACCTCCCGGTTGGGCACGAACGCCGACGCCCGAAGCGCCGCCTCCGTGGCCTCTGCCGTCCAGTAGTGGACGATCTTCTGTTTGCGGCTGGGGAGGCGATAGCGGGAGACGCCGACGGGTGCTCCGAGGACGATGCGTATGCCCGTCTCCTCGAACACCTCGCGCACGGCGGTCTCGGCGAGCGTCTCGCCGGGATCGACCTTCCCCTTCGGCAGCGTGACGTCGGCGTACTTGGTGCGGTGGATCACGAGGATGCGCAGCTTCCCCTCCACCATGCGCCAGACGACCGCACCGGCCGCGTAGACCGCGGTGTCCCTCATCGCACCGCGCGAGCGCGGCGGCGCCGCGCGATCTGGGCCATGGTCGCATCCTGGGCGTCCACGAGGGGAGCGCCCTTCGCGTCCACCGAATGGCGGGTCCACTCTCCCTCGGGACCGAGGTGCCAGGAACTCGTGCCCTCGTTCATCGCCAGTGCGAACAGATCGCCGAGCTCGGTGAGGTGCGCCGGTGCGACCACGCGGATGAGCGCCTCCACGCGCCGATCCAGGTTGCGGTGCATCATGTCGGCGGAGCCGATGTAGAACTGCGGATCCCCGTCGTTGTGGAACGCGAAGATGCGCGAGTGCTCCAGATACCGGCCGAGGATCGAGCGCACGGTGATGTTCTCGCTGAGGCCGGGGACGCCGGGCTTCAGGCTGCAGATCCCGCGTACCCACACCTCCACCTTCACGCCCGCGTTCGAGGCGCGGTACAGGGCGTCGATGATCTGTTCGTCCACCATCGAGTTGACCTTGATGCGGATCGAGGCGTCCTTGCCGGCGAGGGCGTTGCGCCGCTCCTTGTCGATCAGCCGCAGGAGCCCCTTGCGGAGGTGGCGAGGTGCCACCAGCAGGCGCTTGAACTTCTTCTCGATCGCGTACCCGCTGAGCTCGTTGAACAGGCGGGTGAGGTCCTTGCCCACCTGATCGTCGATGGTGAACAGGCCGAAGTCCTCGTACAGCCGCGAGGTCTTCGGGTTGTAGTTGCCCGTTCCGACGTGCGAGTAGTGGCGGAGAACGCCGTCCTCCTCACGGATCACGAGCGCCAGCTTGCAGTGGGTCTTCAGGCCGACGAGGCCGTAGACCACGTGCACGCCGGCCTTCTCCAGCTGACGCGCCCAGCCGATGTTCGCGGCCTCGTCGAAGCGAGCCTTGACCTCGACAAGGGCGAGGACCTGCTTGCCGGCCTCGGCGGCGTCGATCAGTGCCTGCACGATCGGGCTGTCGCCGGACGTACGGTACAGGGTCTGCTTGATCGCGAGCACGTGCGGGTCGCGTGCCGCCTGCTCCAGGAACGCCTGCACGCTGGTGGCGAAGGACTCGTACGGGTGGTGCACGAGGACGTCGCCACTGCGGATCGCGCCGAAGATGTCGGCACGGCTCTCGTTCCCGGTCGGACGGAACGGCACGGCCGTCACGGGGACGTGCGGCGCGTACCGCAGCTCGGGACGGTCGATGCGAGTGAGGGAGAACAGCGCGCGCAGGTCGAGCGGGCCGGGGAGGCGGTAGACCTCCTGATCGGTGATCGACAGCTCCTTCAGCAGCAGCTCCAGCGTCACCTCGTCCATGTCGTCGGTGATCTCGAGCCGGATCGGCGGTCCGAACCGGCGACGCATCAGCTCGGCCTCGAGGGCCTGGATGAGGTTCTCGGTCTCATCCTCCTCGATGACCATGTCCTCGTTGCGGGTGAGGCGGAAGGCGTGGTGGTCGATGACCTCCATACCGGGGAAGAGGTCGCCGAGGTGGTTGGCGATGAGGTCCTCGATGAGGATGTAGCGCACGCCACCCGAACCCGGCACCTCGATGAAGCGTGGCAGCATCGGCGGCACCTTGAGGCGCGCGAACTCCGTGCGGCCGGTGCGCGCATTGCGGATGCGGATGGCGAGGTTCAGCGACAGGCCGGAGATGTACGGGAAGGGGTGGGCGGGGTCGACGGCGAGCGGCATGAGCACCGGGAAGACCTGCGCCTGGAAGTACTCGGCGAGGTGCTCGCGATCGGCCGCGTCCAGCGCGTCCCACGACACGACGGAGATGCCCGCTTCGGTGAGAGCCGGGCGCACCGAGTCGGTCCACGCCTGGGCATGGCGCAGCTGCAGCCTGTGCGCCTCCGCGGAGATGTCCGCGAGCACGTCGGCGGGGGCTCGTCCGACGTTCGTCGGAACGGCGAGCCCGGTGACGATGCGGCGCTTGAGCCCGGCGACACGCACCATGAAGAACTCGTCGAGATTGCTGGCGAAGATCGCGAGGAAGTTCGCTCGCTCGAGCAGCGGCGTGGTGGGGTCCTCGCCCAGTTCGAGCACGCGCTGGTTGAACTTCAGCCAGCTCAGCTCGCGATCCAGGTAGCGATCGTCGGGGAACTGGTCGTCCGATTCCACGGCGAGCACATCGAAGTCGTCGTCGTCCTCGCCCAGTCCGGCGTCAGGAATCGTCGTGTCGATCATGTGCTCATCCTTACAGTGACGGGTGACGAACAGGTTAAGCGGTCAGCGGACGCGTTCTGTGGGCTGCTCGTCCTCGGCGGCGTCGAAACGATAGCCCACGTTTCGGACGGTGCCGATGAGCTGCTCCATGTCGCCGAGCTTTGCGCGCAGGCGCCGGACGTGCACATCGACGGTTCGGGTGCCGCCGTAGTAGTCATAGCCCCACACTTCGCTCAGCAGCTGCTCGCGCGTGAACACGCGTGAGGGGTGGGTGGCGAGGAAGTGCAGGAGCTGGAACTCCTTGTAGGTGAGATCCAGCGGACGGCCGTTGATCTTGGCGGAGTACGAGGCCTCGTCGATGGTGATGCCGGAGGTCTGCACGCGGGTGGGACGCTCATCCAGCGCGGCCGCTCGGCCGAGCGCGAGTCGCAGCCGGGCGTCGATCTCGGCGGGGCCGGCGGAGCTCAGCAGCAGATCATCCACGCCCCAGTCGGGGGAGAGGGCGGTGAGGCCGCCCTCGGTGACCACCACCAGCAGCGGGGAGCTGAGTCCCGTGGTGCGAAGCAGACGACACAGCGACTTCGCCGCGACGAGATCCGCGCGGGCGTCCACGAGGATCAGATCGGCGTCGGGCGCCGCGACCAGCTGTGCGGGGGCCGCCGGAATCGTGCGCACCGTGTGGCTGAGCAGCTCGAGGGCGGGCAGAGCGGGATCCGGTGTCGAACTGAGCACGAGCAGTTGCGCCACGCCGACTCCTCTCCTGCGGCTAAGTCCCCATGATATGCCGCACTCGGGAGCGTTCCCGCGCCGCGTCTGGGAGAATGACGTTATGTCACAGCCGCAGCTCGCTCCGCGCTCGCCCATCATCGGCATCGCGGCGGTCTGGATCCTCAGCGCGCTCATCTCGGTCGCGGTCGGCATCGTGGCACCGCTGGACCAGCGCGTCGGCTGGCTGTGCGTCGGGCTGGGGATCACCCTCATCGCCGCGTTCGCCGTGCAGATCTTCTCCGCACCGGCGCAGGGATTCATCGGCCGCATGGGTGCGAGCATGCTGGGCGCGCTGGTTGTGATGGGGCTGGTCTCTGCGGGCTTCGGACTCGCCGCGCTGAGCGGTCTCTGACCCGCGATCAGCGGCGAGCGGGCTAGAGTGGATGCCATGGACCTCTTCGCACTCGAGATGCTCTTCGTCGGCCTGCTGGGCCTCGCGTCGCTCGCCATCGCGTTCGTCGCGGGCGTCGTGGTCTACAACCTCTTCCGCGGCCAGCGCTGACCGGGCACAAGCCATGATCGAGCTGCCCAGCGATCTGCCCGCAGACCTGGTGCCGCTGTCCTGGCTCCTGGGGGTCTGGGAAGGCACCGGCGTCATCGACTACACCGCCGGTGATCATCACTTCACGGGCGAGTTCACGCACCGCGTGAGCTTCAGTCACGACGGTGGCGACGCGTTGAACTACTCCGCTACCGCCGTACTCCTCCCGATCGACGAGGACGGCGAGCAGGTCCGCCTGAACTCGGAGGTCGGATTCTGGCGCATCGCCCGACCGCGCACCGCGTCGGATGTCGGACCGGGTCTGCTTCCGGGCTCGGAGGCGCTCGTGTCGCGCACGGTCGAAGACGTCGAGGCGCTGCGCAACACCGATGAGGCGTTCGACCTCGAAGTGTCCATCGTCCATGCGGACGGCGTGACGGAGCTGTACCTCGGACAGGTGAAGGGCCCCCGCATCGACCTCGCCACCGACGCGGTGCTGCGGCCCTCGACGGCGAAGGACTACGCCTCCGCCGAGCGTATGTACGGCCTCGTCCAGGGGCACCTGCTGTGGGCCTGGGACATCGCGGCGCTCGGGGCACCGCCGGCCTCGCACGCGTCCGCTCGCCTGGCCAAGGTGTCCTGACATGGCGGGATTCGGCGCCCTGCCCGGTGCCGTCGTCGACGGCGACGCGGTCACCCACTTCGGTGAACCGCTGCGTGAACAGCGCGCTCTGGAGCAGGGGCGGGCCATCGCGCCGCTCGGCGATCGTGCCGTCGTGTCTCTGACGGGCCCCGACCGTCTCACATGGCTGGACTCCATCACCTCGCAGTCCGTCGCGCATCTTCCCGCCGGGGTCTCCTCCGAGTTGCTCGTCCTGGATCCGCAGGGGCGGGTCGAGCACGCCGCCGGCATCGTCGACGACGGTGAGACGGCCTGGCTTCTCGTCGACCGTGACGACGCCGGTCCGCTGTCTGGATGGCTGCTGCGCATGCGCTTCCGCGCCCAGGTCGACATCGCCGTGCAGGACGAGCTGCGTGTGATCGGATTCATGGGCGACGCGGCGGGCGAGCACCTCTCCTCGATCGCCCCCGGCGCCGTCGTATGGCAAGATCCGTGGCGCGCTGTGGCTGCGGGCGGCTGGCAGTACGCGCAGATCACGGAGCACCCGGGGGCGGAGCGCGACTGGCGCGAGGCGATCGTCACGGCTGCGCAGTCGGATGAGCTCGCGACGCACCTGGGAGGTTTCCGTCCTGCGGGGGTGCTGGCGGCGGATGCGCTGCGCATCGCCGCGTGGCGTCCGCGCTGGGCGCGGGAGCGCGACGAACGTCTCATTCCGCATGAGGTCGACTGGATTCGATCCGCGGTGCACCTGAACAAGGGGTGCTATCGCGGCCAGGAGACCGTGGCGAAGGTCCACAACCTCGGTCACCCGCCGCGCCGCCTGGTGATGCTCCATCTCGACGGCAGCGACAGCGTGCTCCCGTCTCCGGGCGACGAGGTGCGCTCGGACGCCGAGGGCGATGAGGTGGGCCGCATCACCTCCAGCGCCATGCATCATGAGCTCGGACCGATCGCGCTGGCGGTCGTCGCCCGCCGCGTGCCCGCCGATGCGGTGCTGCACGTCCGCTCCGGCGAGACGGACATCACGGGAGCACAGGAGGTCGTGGTGCCCGCCGATGCCGGCTCGGTGGCCGACGTCCCTCGTCTCACGCGGCTGTCTCGTCGTCCGCTGAAGCAGGACTGACCAGAGCCCTTCCGGTTTCATTGCGCGCGAATCGCTGCTATTCGGGCCGGATTCGCGCAATTCGCGCGCTATGAACGGAGTCAGCGGGTGAGGTCGCGCAGCGCGAGCTCGGCGGCGTTGACACCGCACATGCCGTGTACTCCGCCGGCGGGGGCCGTCGACGCACCGCCGAGATACACACCGCGAACACCGGTCGCGAAACCCCGGGGGCCCATTCGTGGACGGGCGATGAGCTGTCGGAGGGTGGTGGCACCGCCGCCGATGTCGCCGCCGAGGTACGCGGTGTTGTGCGCTTCCAGGGCCCCGGGACCGCGGGTGTGCACCGCGAGGATCCGTTCGCGCGCGCCGGGGGCGTAGCGCTCCAGCTCAGCCAGCAATCGCTCGGTCTCGTCGCGGGGCCATCCGTTCGGGACGTGCGCGTAGAGCCAGAGCGGGTTGATGCCATTGTGCGAGCGGGACGGATCGACGAGGTGCGGCTGGGTGACGAGCACGAACGGATGCCCCGGCATACGTCCCCGCACGACATCGGCCTCTGCCCGCGCGACCTGCGCGAACGTTCCGCCGAGATGCACCACCCCGGCGCGGCGCAGGGCGTCATCACGCCAGGGCACATCGCCCTCGATGGCCAGGTCGAGCTTGAACGCGCCGGGACCCGGGCGGAAGCGGCGCCACGCGTGCCGAACCCCGGCCGGGACGTCCATCATCGTGAGCGCGGTGCGCGGCGGGACAGTGAGCACGACGACATCCGTGTCGAGTTCATCCACGCGCGTCACCCGGCGACCGAGCTCGATGCGCCCGCCGAGCTCAGCGAATTCGGCGAGCAGCGCGGAGGTCAGGGCTCCCGCTCCGCCGCGTGGGAACGGCCAGCCATGAGCGTGCAGCGCGGTGGTGAGCATGGCGCCGACCGAGGAGGACAACGGCGCCGTCAGACTACCGATCATGTGCGCGGCGATGCCTGCGAACGCAGCGGCGTTCTCAGGACGCCGAAACGCCCGCGCCCACCACGATGCCGGCGGGGCCGCGCGCAGTCCCAGCTGGAGCAACGCACGGGGGTGGCGGGGGAAGGAGACGACGGGGGCGAACGCGGTGTCGAAGACGGCGTCCGCATTGCGGGTGAGCGGAGCGAACAGACGGCGCCACAGCGCGCCGTCTGCGCCCATGCTCATGGCCGTTCTGGCGAGGTCGCGGTAGACCACTCCGGTGGCATCGTCCGTCGGATGGGCAACGACCACATCATGATGCAGCCACCGCAAGCCATGACGCTCCAGGTGCAGCGAGCGGAAGAACGGCGACGCCACCGCTCCCGGCATCGCAGTGGAACAGTCATCGTGCAGCACTCCGGGAAGGGTGAGCTCACTCGTGCGAGCGCCGCCACCCGGCACCGGGGCCGCCTCGATCACCGTGACGCGAATGCCGGCCTGTGCGAGCCGGATCGCCGCGGCGAGTCCGTTCGGGCCGGAACCCACCACCGTCGCCGTCGTCACCCGCCCAGCCTAGTCGGCGCCCAGCGGGGCGACGCTTGCCCAGTCCACGGTGAGCTCACCGAGCTTCGCGCGGGCCTTCGGGGTGCGCACAGGCCATCCCGTGGCGCGGAGATCGGAGACCACCGCGAGCCAGCGCTGGATGGTACCGAACGTGCCGAGACCGGCGTTTCGCTCCCACGATGCGTCGAGGTCGGTCATCAGGCGGTGCACGCGCTCGCCGGGGACGTTGCGGTGGATCAGCGCCTTCGGCAGCCGTTCTGCCACGATGCCCGGCCTCTCCAGCTCGGCCAGCCGGAGAGAGATCGTGAGGCTGCGCGGCTTGGCTCCGCTGTCCAGATCGATCCAGCTCGACACCCGGCCGATCTCATCGCACGTGCCCTCCACCACGATCCCGTCCGGAGCGAGGCGTGAGCACATCATGCGCCAGGCCTCGGCGACGTCGGCCTCGTCGTACTGCCGGAGCACGTTGAACGCCCGGATCACGGTGGCCGGATGCGGGGACGGTACTTCGAAGCCACCGCGTGCGAACGAGATCCGGCTATCGACGGGGAAGCGCGTCTGTCCCGCCCGGATCTCGGCGAGCTGTGCGGTCGCGCGCGTCACGCGCTCCGCGTCGATCTCGAGACCGAGGACCTCGACGTCTGGATGCGTGCGGCGGAGGCGATCGTACAGCTCGAAAGCAGTGACGCCGCTGGCCCCGTATCCGAGGTCCACAACCAGAGGGGAATCGGCGCGGCGAAGCTCGGGCAGCGCGGCGATCCAGCGGTCCACACGTCGCAGCCGGTTGGTGTTCGTGGTGCCGCGCGTGGCGTGACCTGCGGGGGAGACGGGGCGCGGCATGAGTCCATTCTCTCGTGTCTGCGTCATCGAACGTCGTGCAGCGATATCGCCCCGAAGCCGCCGGTAGGCTGGGGACATGACCGAGCCGTACACCCTCATCCTTCTCCGCCACGGCCAGAGCCAGTGGAACGAGCTGAACCTGTTCACCGGTTGGGTGGACGTCCGTCTCACCGACCAGGGCAAGGCCGAGGCGGCCCGCGGCGGACAGCTGCTGGCCGAGGCCGGCATCCTCCCCGATGTGCTGCACACCTCGCTGCTCAGCCGTGCGATCCAGACCGCCAACATCGCGCTCGACAACGCGGATCGTCTGTGGATCCCGGTCAAGCGCTCGTGGCGCCTCAACGAGCGCCACTACGGAGCGCTGCAGGGCAAGGACAAGGCGGAGACGCTCGCCGAGTTCGGCCCGGAGCAGTTCCAGCTGTGGCGTCGCTCGTTCGACGTGCCGCCGCCCGCGCTCGCGGACGACAGCGAGTTCAGCCAGGTGAACGACCCCCGCTACGCCGGCATCGACGGGGAGATCCCGCGCACCGAGTCGCTGAGTCTCGTGATCGACCGTCTGCTCCCGTACTGGGACGCCGAGATCGTCCCGGACCTGCGTGCCGGCAAGACCGTCCTGGTGACGGCACACGGCAACTCGCTGCGGGGCCTCGTGAAGCACCTCGACGGCATCAGCGACGACGACATCGCGGAGCTCAACATCCCCACCGGCATCCCGCTGGTCTACAAGCTGGACGCGGACCTCAAGCCCATCGCCCCGGCTGAGTACCTCGACCCCGAGGCCGCGGCAGCGGGCGCCGCTGCGGTGGCGAACCAGGGCAACAAGTAAGTCCGACACGCACGACGTCCCCGCACCGGCTCGGTGCGGGGACGTTCGCGTTCCCGGGGCCGACGGGCCGATGACGCCCCGGATCCGGCCGCCATGGTCTCAGAACCTGCCGTCGGTCTGCGCCGGCAGAGCAGATCTTGAGACCAATGCCGCGGTCGGTCTCAGAAGATGCTCGGCTGCATCGGAATCACAACAGATCCTGAGACCGGCGCGCGCCCGGAGACGACGAAGCGGCGCGGTCCGCCACCCCTGACGTGGCCCGCGCCGCTTCATCGGGCGTCAGACGGCGTTCTCGCTCGTCTCGCCCTCCGCCGTCCAGTCGCCCGTGGCGAGGTAGACGGCCTTCTTCGCGACCGACACGGCGTGGTCTGCGAAGCGCTCGTGGTAGCGGCTGGCCAGGGTGGCATCGACCGTGGCGCCGGCCTCGCCCTTCCAGGTGTCGCTGAGGACCTTCTCGAAGACGCGTGCGTGCAGCTCGTCGATGTCGTCGTCGAGGTTGCGGATCTCGTCCGCGATGGTGAGGTCCTGGGTGCGCAGCAGGTCGGCCAGCTGGGTGGCGATCTGCACGTCGAGCTCGCCCATGGAGGTGAAGGTGCTCTTCAGACCCTTCGGGATGGCGCGCTCCGGGAAACGGTAGCGGGCCAGCTGAGCGATGTGCTCGGCCATGTCACCCATGCGCTCCAGTGATGCGCTCATGCGGAGCGCAGAGACCACCATGCGGAGGTCGCGCGCGACCGGCTGCTGGCGAGCGAGGATCTCGATGGCGAGCTCGTCGAGCACCACGGCGCGGGCGTCGATGAGGCGGTCGTCCTCGATGACCTCCTCCGCCAGCGTGACATCGCTGGTGGCGAAGGCGGTGGTCGCCTTCGTGATCGCGATGGTGACGAGCTCGGCGATCTCGACCAGGCGTCCCTGGACGTCGTCGAGGGACTGGTGGAAAACTTCCCGCATGGCTGTGTGCCTTTCACTGGTGCAGGTCTGCGCCGCCCGCGCTCGCGCCGGGATGTCCTGGCTGTCGGGCTTCGGCGCAATCAAAACGAGCGAAGGTTAACGATTGGTGCCGCCCGCGTGAATATCCGGCGGCGATGCCAGTCATAGCGCGGAATCCGGGCTCGTCGGCCTTCGCGGCCAGAATACGCTGTACTCATGTCCTCCACGCAGCTGGCGATCTTCGCCCTCGTTCTGGGCCTGGTCATCGGCGCTGCCGTCACTGTGGCTCTGGTGGTGGCACTGCGCGCCCGTGACCGCCATCTCCGAGAAGTCGCGGGCGATGTTCCGGAGGGAATCACGGCGGTCCTGGCCGGGATGGACGATGCTGCGGCGGTGCTGGACACCTCCTTCCAGCTGCTGGCAACCTCCACCGCTGCGGGCTGGCTGGGGTTCGAGACCGGGCGCCCGCTGGAGAACACCGACCTGCGTGCCCTCGTTCGTCGCGCGCGATCCGCGGGCGGCACCGAGACCGAGACGCTGCGTATCCGGCTCGGTGAACTCTCTCCCGAACTCCGGCTGGTCAGTGCCCGGGCCACCGTGCTCAGCGCGCGGCTCACCATGCTGACCGTCCGCGACATCAGCGAGAGCGAACGCCTGGAGCAGATGCGCCACGACTTCGTCTCGAACACCTCTCACGAGCTGAAGACGCCGGTGGGTGCGATCACGCTGCTCTCCGAGGCCGTCGACATGGCCGCGGACGACCCCGATCAGGTGCGCGTGTTCGCCGCGCGGCTGCAGGCGGAGGCGCGCCGGCTCGGTGGGCTCACCGGTCGCATCATGAGTCTGTCGAAGCTGCAATCCACGGATGGCCTGTCCGAGGTGCGCGACGTGTCGGTCGACGAAGTGGTCGCCGCGGCCGTCGATGCCAACAGTGTGGCCGCCCAGGGAGCGAACGTCGAGCTGCTGCGCGGCGGCGAGCGCGGACTGTTCGTGCGCGGTGATGCCCAGATCCTCAGCGACGCGCTGGGAAACCTCGTGTCCAACGCGGTGAAGTACTCGGCATCGGGATCGCGCGTGGGCATCGGCGTGAAGCGCGTGGATGATGTCATCGAGATCGCCGTGGCCGATCAGGGGATCGGTATCGCGGAGGACGACCAGCAGCGCATCTTCGAGCGCTTCTACCGCGCAGATCAGGCGCGCTCGCGCAGCACCGGCGGCACCGGACTCGGGCTCTCGATCGTCAAGCACGCCGTCCAGCGGCACGGCGGTGACGTCCGGCTGTGGTCCCGTCCGGGCAAGGGCGCGACATTCACGATCGTGCTGCCTGCATCGGAAGCGCCGGCGCACGACAAGGCTCGCAAGACCGACAAGCCGCGCAAGCCCGAGAAGGCGCGCAAGAGCGAGGATGCCCGCAAGGCCGACAAGCTGCGCAAGAAGCAGAAGCGTGAGGACCGGAAGCGCAGCGAAGAGCTCGCGACCGAGACCGCGCCGCTGGCACCCGCCGTGGAGAAGCCCATCCCGGCGCCCGTCCCGATCGTCGCGGAGCGCCGCGAACCCGTCGCCGACGCCGCCCGCGCGGCCCGCGACGCCGTCGTGCGCGTGGACGCGCACGCATCGACACCTGTCCCCGTCCCGGCTCAGACCGAGACGCAGAACGGAGAGAACCCGTCATGACCCGAGTGCTGCTCATCGAGGACGAGCCCGACCTCGCCGATCCGCTGGCGTATCTGCTTCGCCGTGAGGGATACGAGGTCGAGATCGCCGAGGACGGGCCGGCGGCCCTCGCCGCATTCCGCGAGCGCGGCGCCGACATCCTGCTGCTCGATCTGATGCTGCCGGGGATGCCCGGGACCGAGGTGGCCCGCCAGGTGCGCACGACGTCGGCTGTGCCGATCATCATGGTGACCGCGAAGGACACCGAGGTGGACATCGTGGTGGGCCTGGAGATCGGTGCCGACGACTACGTCACCAAGCCGTACTCCGCTCGCGAGCTGCTGGCGCGCATGCGGGCCGTGCTGCGGCGCACGGCGGCGGCGGAGGCCGACCTGGACGAGCGGGTGCTGCAGGGCGGACGGGTGAGCGTGGATCTGGACCGTCACACCGTGTCGGTGGCGGGAAGCGAGATCAATATGCCGCTGAAGGAGTTCGAGCTGCTCGAGGTGCTGATGCGCAACGCGGGTCGCGTGCTCACCCGGGGACAGCTCATCGACCGGGTCTGGGGCAGCGACTACTTCGGCGACACGAAGACGCTCGACGTGCACATCAAGCGCATCCGCTCGCGTATCGAGGAGAATCCCGGACAGCCGGTGATGCTCGTAACGGTCCGCGGTCTCGGATACCGATTCGAGGCCTGAACCGCAGATGAGAGCGGGCCGCATCCGTCGGGAGGCGGCCCGCTCTCATCTGCGAGGTCAGCTGGTGGCCGACGGCGTCGGCACAGCCTCTTCGAGGTACTCGAGGGTGCCGTCGAGCACGGGGACCTCCACGGCCTCCGAGGTGCCGTCACCCGAGGTGAACGTGACCTTGACGGTGTCGCCCGCGACCGTGTTGAGGCCGGGGACCTCGAGGTGCTCGCCGTCGATGCCGTAGCTGACGCGCTCGCCGGCGGGCACCGACACCTTGAGCGGAGCGGCCACGCCGTCGACGGCGACCGTGGCGGTCTGGTCCTCCGCGGTGTCGTTGACGAACACGGCGACGAGGTTGACCGCATCCTCACCGGTGATGAAGAAGGCGTTGCGCACCAGCACCGGGCCGGACGCGTTCGGGACGTTGACGCCCTCCGCGGCGGAGTAGGGGATCGTGGTGGCCTGCGGCGAGATCATGCTGCAGCCGGTGGTGCCCAGGATGATGGCGGCACCGAGGGCGATGGACGCGAGAGCGCGCGTGTTCACTGATCCTCCTCAGGATGCTGACGGTGTCCCTCCAGTCTAGGGGTACCGCCGCCTCTCGCCGTTCACGCTCACCGAGGGCGCAAACCTTAGCGCATTTTCGCTGTGGTATTCTGGAGGTTGCCGAAAGGACACAGCTGCATGCTTTTTGAGGTTGGCGAGACGGTCGTCTATCCGCACCACGGTGCTGCGACGATCACCGAGGTGAAGACCCGCGTGATCAAGGGCGTCGAGAAAACGTATCTGAAGCTCCGTGTCACCCAGGGGGACCTCATGATCGAGGTGCCGGCAGACAATGTCGACCTCGTGGGTGTACGTGACGTGATCGGCAAGGAGGGCCTCGAGCGCGTGTTCGAGGTGCTGCGTGCTCCGTTCACGGAGGAGCCCACCAACTGGTCGCGCCGTTACAAGGCGAACCTGGAGAAGCTCGCGTCCGGTGACGTGATCAAGGTCAGTGAAGTCGTGCGCGACCTCTGGCGCCGCGACCAGGACCGCGGGCTGTCCGCCGGAGAGAAGCGGATGCTCGCCAAGGCGCGCCAGATCCTCATCTCCGAGCTGGCTCTTGCGGAGAAGACCGACGAGGAGAAGGCATCCACCCTCCTCGACGAGGTCCTCGCCTCCTGAGATCTTCCGAACGCCGCCCCACGGGGCGGCGTTCGTCGTTTCCGGGAGCCGGTGCGCGGCCCGAGGATGACGGGTGCGGCCGCGGCGTCGTGAACGCATGATGCGGCGCTGAATCCATGACGCAATCACCGGAGCCGTCATGGATTCAGCACCGGATCATGAATTCGGAACAGCCGTGGCGGGCGCGCGCACCGGAACCTTGCGACTTAAATGGGGGTATGGACTACATCCCTGTGCCCCGTGTCGCTGTGGTCGTCGTTGCCGCCGGCGCGGGGACACGGCTCGGGGCGGGGGAGCCGAAGGCGTTCGTCGGCCTGGATGACCGCACGATCCTGGCACACGCCCTTGACGGCGTGCTGGCCGTGCCGACTCCGATGCAGATCGTCGTGGTGGCACCGGCCGATCGGGTGGGGGAGGCCATCGCAGAACTGGATGTCCGCGCGGGCGGCCGCCGGAATCTGGCATCCGTCGTCGTCGGCGGCGAGACGAGGCAGGCGTCGGTGGCAGCGGGACTCGCCGCGCTGTGGGGCGACATCGACGTGGTTCTGGTGCACGATGCAGCGCGAGCCCTGACACCGCCCGAGGTGTTCGAGCGTGTGATCGCCGCGGTCGATGAGACAGGATGGGGCATCATTCCCGTCATTCCGGTGGTCGACACCCTCAAACGCGTGGACGGCTCGCGCATCACGGCCGCCGTCGATCGTGCCGAACTCGCCGCCGCACAGACACCGCAGGGCTTCCGTCGCGATGTGCTCGCAGCAGTGTATGCGGCGGCGGACGAGGACTTCACCGACGACGCGGCTCTGCTGCAGAGCCAGGGGCACACGGTCGGAACCGTCCCGGGGCATGAGCTCTCGTTCAAGATCACTACCCCCGCCGATCTCCAACGTGCGCGGCACCTCGTCACCTCTGATGCGCCGGGGGCGCCTGCGGTTTCCGAGACGCTCGGGGGCCCGGAGTCGGACCTGAGGGCCATCCCGCGCGTAGGGATCGGGACCGACGTGCACGCTTTCACGGATCACGGAATCCTCTGGCTGGCGGGGCTGGAATGGCCCGGTGAGACCGCGCTGGAAGGGCACTCGGACGGCGATGCCGTGGCGCACGCGATCGTGGACGCGCTGCTGTCGGCGGCGGGACTCGGCGACATCGGGGCGCACTTCGGCACCGCACGGCCGGAGTTCGCGGGCGCACACGGCGCGGCGTTCCTCGCGGAGACGCGTCGGATCGTCGAGCGCGCCGGGTTCCGCATCGGCAACGTGGCTGTGCAGGTGCAGGCAGCGCGTCCGAAGTTCGCTCCGCGTCGCGCCGAGGCCGAACTGGTGCTGTCGGAGGTGCTCGGTGCTCCGGTGTCCGTCTCGGCGACCACCACGGACGGGCTGGGCTTCGTCGGTGCGGCGGAGGGCGTGCAGGCGTTCGCGGTCGCGATGCTGGTCGCCGTCTGACGACACAGCCCAGCGGGTTCGCGGGCCGCGCCGGTAGGCTGGAGGGGTGACTCTGCACCTCCACGACACGCGCACCCAGACGCTGCGCGAATTCGTCCCGCTCGATCCGACGAACGTGACGATGTACGTCTGTGGTCCCACCGTGCAGTCCGGCCCCCACATCGGGCACGTCCGCGCCGCTCTGGGCTTCGATCTGCTGCGCCGCTGGCTGGAGTACCGCTACGGCCGGGTCACCTTCGTGCGCAACGTCACTGATATCGACGACAAGGTCCTCACCAACGCCACGGACACCGAGGAATGGTGGGCGCTGGCCTATCGCATGGAGCGCGAGTTCACCGCGGCCTACGAGGCCGTGGGAATCCTCACCCCCACGTACGAGCCCCGGGCCACCGCTTCGATCCCGCAGATGCAGGAGCTCATCCAGCGACTCATCGACGCCGGTCACGCATACGCCGCCGCCGGAGACGTCTACTTCGACGTGCGGTCGTGGCCGAGCTACGGCGAGCTGACCCACCAGTCCGTCGACGCCATGGAGGATGCGGCTGATGCCGACCCCCGCGGCAAGCGCGACCCGCACGACTTCGCGCTCTGGAAGGGCGCCAAGGAGGGTGAGCCGGCCTCCGCGATCTGGGATTCCCCGTGGGGCGCCGGGCGTCCCGGGTGGCACATCGAGTGCTCCGCCATGTCGCGGCGCTACCTCGGCGCCGAGTTCGACATCCACGGCGGTGGCCTGGACCTGCGCTTCCCGCACCACGAGAACGAGCTCGCACAATCGACCGCGGCGGGCGACCCCTTCGCGAGGTACTGGGTGCACAACGGTCTGGTGACGGTCGGCGGCCAGAAGATGTCGAAGTCCCTCGGCAACTTCACGCTCGCCGAAGACGTCCTCGCCGAGCACGATCCGCAGGTCGTGCGTTACGCCCTCGCCGCCGCGCACTACCGCTCGACCCTCGATCTCACTGCATCGTCGTACGACGAGGCGGAGGCGGCGCTGGGACGCATCACCGGCTTCTTCCGGCGGGCGCAGCGCACCTTCCCCGAGACCGTGGCCGCCGCGACGATCGACGAGCTGCCCGCCGAATTCACCGCCGCGATGGACGACGATCTCAACGTGCCCCAGGCGCTCGCCGTCATCCATGAGACGGTGCGCACGGGCAACACGGCGATCGACGCCGCAGACGGTGCCGCAGCGGCGTTCGCCGCGGAGAACGTGCGGCTGATGATGCAGGTGCTGGGCCTCGACATCGATCTGCCCGCAGCCGGGGGTGCGGAGCAGGTCGCGCTCGGCTCCCTCATGGATTCACTGATCTCGCAGCGTGCGCAGGCGCGCGCTGACAAGGACTGGGGTGCGGCAGACCGCATCCGAGACGCACTCGCCGCAGCCGGCATCACGCTGGAGGATACGGCGGACGGAACACACTGGAGTATCAATGACTAAGCCAGGACGCCCCGGCGCACGTCGTGCCGGGAGCAAGAAGGGTGCCACCAAGGGCACCGGTGGCCTCGGCCGCAAGGCGCTGGAAGGACGCGGCCCCACCCCCAAGGCGGAGGACCGCGCCTGGCACCCCGCCGGCAAGCGCAAGGCGGCCGCCGAGCGCTACGCCGCCGCGGGCGGCAAGGGCAAGCCGGGGCAGAAGCCGCAGAGCAACATCAACCGCGGATCGCGCGCGAAGTCGACCGATGACACCGAGACCGTCACCGGTCGCAACTCGGTGCTCGAGGCGATGCGTACGAAGATCCCGGCCACGGCGTTCTACATCGCCCAGCGCGTGGAGATGGACGATCGCGTCAAGGAGATGCTGGCCATCGCCCGCCACCGCGACATCCCCGTGATGGAGGTCACCCGCCAGGAGCTGGATCGCATGGCCGGCTTCGACGGCGTGCACCAGGGCGTCGCCCTGAAGGTACCGCCGTACGAGTACCAGCACCCGCAGGATGTGCTGGAGGATGTGCTCAACCGCAACGAGACGCCGCTGTTCGTCGCGCTCGACGGCATCACCGACCCCCGCAACCTCGGCGCGATCATCCGCTCCACTGCGGCGTTCGGGGGCCAGGGCGTCATCCTGCCGCAGCGTCGCTCCGCGAGCGTCAACTCGGCCGCCTGGAAGACATCCGCCGGTGCGGCCGCGCGCATCCCGGTCGCCATCGCGCCGAACCTCACGAACACCCTCAAGGAGTTCAAGAAGCAGGGTGTGTTCATCCTGGGCCTGGACGGCGGCGGCGACGTGGAGCTTCCGCAGCTGGAGCTGGCCGATCGGCCCGTGGTGATCGTGGTGGGCTCGGAGGGCAAGGGGCTGTCGCGCCTGGTCACCGAGCACTGCGATCAGATCGTCTCCATCCCGATCTCTGCGGCCACCGAGTCGCTCAACGCCGGTATCGCCACCTCGGTGGCGCTCTACCAGGTGGCCACGATGCGTCAGGCCGCGCAATGATCTTCCGCCCCTGAGAAACGCGTGATGCCCGGTCCGTGCGGACCGGGCATCACGCGTTTCTCGGGGCGACTCACTCCTTGACGGCGCCGGAGGTGAGACCGGCGACGATCCACCGGCTCGCGAGGGCGAACAGCACCATGGTGGGGAGGACCGTCAGCACGGCGGCTGCGGCCATCGGGCCCCAGTCGATGTTGAACGTGGAGATGAAGCCGTTCAGCGCTGCGGGAATCGTCTTGTTCGCGTCCGAGTTGATGAGGATCACAGACAGGAACAGCTCGTTCCAGCAGTTGACGAAGTTGAAGATGAAGGCGGCGATGATGCCGGGCATCATCACCGGAACCAGCACCCGGAACAGCGCGCCGAGGCGGGAGCACCCGTCCACCATGGCTGCTTCCTCCAGCGCGTCCGGGACGTTCTCGAAGAAGCCGCGCAGCATGATCGTGGAGAACGGGACGCACATGGCCACGTACACCAGGAGCAGTCCGAACTTGTTGTCCACGAGGCCGAGGCCGGACATCATCGAGTACAGCGGTCCGAGCGCGATGAACGCGGGGATCATCTGGGTGACGAGGAACGCCAGCATCACGGCGCCGCGGCCACGGAACTGGAACCGCGCCAGCACATATGCGCTGAGCAGGGCGATCACCGTGGCTCCGAGCCCCGCCACCACGGCCACCAGGGCCGAGTTGCCGAGGAAGACGCCGAAGTCCGACTTCTCGAACAGCCCGACGTAGTTCTCGGTGGTGGGCTCTGTGGGCCAGTACTCCAGGGGGAAGCGGCTGATCGATCCCGGGGACTTGAACGACGTCACCAGGATCCAGTACAGCGGGAACAGCGTGATGATCAGCCAGAGGGCCAGACCCACCACCTTGATGACGCCGCCCACGGTGATCTTCCCTCGCCCCGCCGGGCGGGTGACCGGGACCGACTTCGTGCCGGTGACGATGGTTCGCGTGGTGTCGGTCATCGCTTGTTCACCCTTCCCATCGCCATCAGGTAGAAAGCGCAGAACACCAGCAGGAAGGCCATCACCAGCAGTCCGATGGCGCTGGAGAGGCCGTAGTTGCCCAGCTGCGTGTACTTGATCATCCACGTGGTGATGATGTCGGTGCGGTTGGCCGGTCCGCCGCCGGTCATCGCGTAGATGATGTCGGGGAAGTTGAAGATCCAGATCACCCGCAGCAGCACCGTCAGCAGCAGCGTGGTGGAGATGTAGGGGATGATCACCGAGAACAGCTGGCGAGCCTTGCCCGCCCCATCGAGGCTGGCGGCCTCGAGCAGCTCATCCGGCACGGACTGCAGCGCGGCGAGGATCATGATCGCGAAGAACGTGACGCCGTACCAGATGTTGGCAACGATCACCGAGGTCATCGCCAGGCTCGGATCGGCCAGCCAGGGGACGGGCTGGGAGATGACCCCCGCCTTCATCAGCAGGTCGTTGAACACGCCGAACTCGGCGTTGAACATCCAGCGAAACAGCAGGCCGATGAGAAAGCCCGACACGGCCCACGGGTAGAACACGAGTGCCTGGTAGACGCCGCGGAAGCGGAACTTCTTGCGCAGCCACAGAGCGAGGATGAACCCGATCACCAGTTGCGGGATGATCGATCCGACCACCCACATGACGGTGTTGCCGGCCACGATCGGGAACGCGGGGTCCTGGAACACCGTGACGAAGTTCTGCAGACCCACCCACGGGGTCGAGGTCAGGTCCCAGGTGTTCCAGTCGCGAAACGCCATCTGTGCGCCCTGCAGCATCGGCAGGTAGGTGAACCAGACGACGAACACGATGGCCGGAACCATGAACAGGAACAACGACAGCGCCGTCTTGGCCCCGAAGGTACGACGGCGGGAGGTGCCCCGGGGGGCCGCACCGCGGGATGCGGTGCGGCCCTCACGGGTGAGCGAGTCCGAGGTCACGGATCAGCCCTTCTCCGATGCGAGCTTCTCGGTCCAGTAGGTGTCCCAGCCCGCCAGCATGTCGGAGGTGGTCATCGAGCCGAGGAGCACGTTCTGGATGTCCTTGTCCGCGCGCTGGATCCAGTCGGTCCACCAGGACACGCCACGCGGCTGGATGACGTTGACGTACGTCTCGGGGTCCTGGGTCATCGTCACGTAGCTGGCCCACGGCCCCTCCTTGTAGAAGGGGTCGTCGGAGGCTGCAGCGATGATCGGTACCAGGCTGTTCTTCTGAGCGAAGGTGACGGCGGCGTCGCCCGAGGCCAGAAACTCCACGAGCTTCACCGCTTCGGCCTTGTGCTTGCTCGACTCGGACACGCCCCAGCCGGCGGTGGCCAGCGGCTGTGCCGCCTTGCCGGTCGGACCCACGAGCAGCGGAGCGGTGGACCACTGGTCGGCCTTCAGGGTGGTCGATGCTTGCACCGTGGCGATCACTTCGGGGTCCTGCAGCAGGAACGCCGTGGAGCCGTTGGTGAAGCCTTCGACCATCTCGGGGTAGCCCCAGGACACGGCGGACGGCGGCGAGCCCTTCTTGAACAGCTCGAGGTACAGGTCCATGGCATCCTGTGCCTCGGGGGCGGAGAAGATGGTCTTGCCGCTCTTCAGGAGGAACGCGTTCTTGTCATCGAGCTGATCCGCGGTGTACGCCTCGATGACCGCGACCGCGTTGCTGTTGGCGTTCGTGCCACCGCGGAAGGCGTAGCCGTACTGGTTCTTGCTGGGATCCTGGATCTTCTCGGCCTGGGCCAGCAGGTCCTCCCAGCTGTGCGGGGCGGCGTCGAAGCCGGCGTCCTGGACCAGGTCGGTGCGGTAGAAGAGCGACAGACCGTAGAAGCCATAGGGCAGGAACCAGGTCTTGCCGTCGGTGACCGCGGCGCTCTTGGCGTTGTCGGTCAGCGCGTCCCATCCGTCCCAGCCCTGGAGATCGCTGGTCATGTCGTAGATCCACTTGTTGTTGGTGAACGGACCCACCGTGATGTCCCGGACCTCGAGGACGTCGATGCCGTTGCCCGCCTGCAGCATCTGCTGGATCTTCTGGTCGGCCTGCTCGGTGGGCGGGGAGACGAGATCGACCTTCACGCCCGGGTTGGCGGCTTCGAACTCGTCGAGCAGTCCGCGGATCAGCTCGGTGCGCGCCGGATTGGTCAGGCTCTCGACCATCTGCAGGGTGACGTCGCCTCCGCTCTCTCCGGAGCCCGACGTGTCGCCGGAGCCACCTGAACATGACGTCAGGGCAAGGGCGGCGACGATGCCTCCCGAGATGACGGCTGCCATGCGTGTGCGCTTCATGGTGCTTCCTTTCGTGTGGTGCTGTGGTTGTGAGGGGGAGTTCGGTGCGCGCTCACGCGAGCGCTTCGGCGCGCCGTTCGGCGGCGAGGTCGAGGATGGCCGGGATGCAGCGCTCGATGAACGCGTGGAAGTCGTCGGCCAGGGTGTAGAGGTGTGCGGACAGGCGCAGGTACCCGATGCCCTCGAAGCTCGTGAACGCGGTCTCGACGCCGACCTCGTCGATCATCCGCATGCGCAGATCGTCGGCGTCCTCGCGGCGCCGTCCGAGCCCGTCGGGCAGGCGCACCAGGCGCATCGATGCGACGGGCATGCCGACGTCGGGCGTGGCGGGACCGGAGACATGCTCGCTCATCGCCTCGCCGATCACGGCGGCCCCGTAGTCGGCGAGCTCGGACATGGTGGCTCGTGTGCGCTCCCAGCCGTACTCGCGCTCGATCATGTCCACCGCGTCGGGGGCGGCGATCCACGCGGTGGCGTCCGCAGTGCCCTGCGAGTCGAAGCGCAGCGGCCACGGATCATCGCCGCCCCACGAGTCGATGAGGGGCCAGAGGTCCTCGCGGTCGGCGGCGCGGGTGACCAGCAGCGCCGATCCGCGCGGCGCGCAGGGCCACTTGTGAAGATTGCCGAACCACCAGTCTCCACCGCCGACGGTCGCAGCATCGGGCACGAGCCCCGGTGCGTGCGCCCCATCGACCAGCACGCGGACGCCCTGCTGGTGCGCGAGGTCGGTGATCGCCCGGGTAGGGAGGAACCGCGCGGTAGGCGAGGTGATCTGATCCACCACGATCAGACGGGTGCGCGCCGTGATCGCCTCCCGGAAACGGCCGAGGATCTCGTCCTCTGACGCTGCAAGCGGGAGGGCGACGGTGACGATGCGTGCGCCCCACCGATGGGCCAGTCGCCGGGCCCCCATGGTGATGGCGCCGTAGCCGTGGTCGGTGACCAGGATCTCTTCTCCCGGTTCCAGGCGCAGGCTGTTGAAGACGACGGTCGCCCCGGCGGAGGCGTTGGTGACGAAGGCCGTGTCGCCGGGGTCCGCGCCCACGAACCCGGCGATCCGCTGCCGCGCCCGTCCGACCAGCTCCGGCACCCGGGGGAACCAGTCCACGGGGTTTCGGTCGCCGCGGCGGCGCAGCGCGTCCTGGATGGCCATGACCTCGCTCGGGACGGCGCCGAAGGAGCCGTGGTTGAGGTGGACGACCTGGGGATCCAGGGGCCAGGCGTCGCGTGCGGCGATGCCGGAGCGTAGCGTCACGGGGACGGGACGGTCGGGGAGAGGGGGCATGCCGGCCTTTCTGTCATCGGACAACATCGACGTTGAGCAACGGGTATGCGTGAAAACATAGCCCAAACCTGAAGATTTGTCCGATGACTTCTGTTAAATCCGTGTGACGATAGGGTCACAGAGGAGAGGGAGGTGGCGGATGGGCGCCGTCGACACCGCGCTTCGCGGCCTGCGGGTGATGATCGCCGATGGCACGCTGCGGCCGGGAGACAGGCTTCCCTCCGAGGGGGAGCTGAGCGACCGGCTCGGCGTCGCACGCGGGTCGATTCGGGAGGCGACGCGGATGCTGGCGGCCTTCGGAGTGGTGGAGACCCGCCACGGTTCCGGCACCTACGTGGGGTCACTGACGGCTGCGGACGTCATCAGCAGCATGACGCTGACCGTGGGGCTGCTCCCGCTGGAGTCGGTCATCGAGCTGTACGAGCTGCGCAAGGTGCTGGACGCTCATGCCGCTTCGCTCGCTGCTGCGCGCCACGCCCCGGCCGACATCGAGGAACTCGCCGGCTATCTCGACCAGCTCGAGGGAACCGATGACGACGACGTGCATTCCGTGCTGGATCACAGCTTCCACATGCGCATCGCGGAAATCGCCGGAGTTCCGGCCGTCGAAGCGATGCTCGGCGTGCTGCGCTCGCGGTCACGCTCCTATCGGATCTTCGAGAGCGCATCGGCATCGGAGATCAAGCGACTCTCCAACGAAGGGCATCGCGCCATCCTCGATGCCATCGCGCGCCGCGATGCACCGGCCGCTGCGGCGGCGGCCGTCGCCCATGCGGCGCAGACGGAGCACTGGCTGCGACAGCTGCGTCCCCCTGCCCGTGCGAATTCTGAGGATATGCCGAACGGGGAATGATTCGGCAGCGAGGCCGCGTTGGAGTCCTCGGATCGACGAAAGGATTCCCCATGGCACGCATCGCCGTCATCGGTGGCACCGGTTACTCCGGCAGCCACATCGCCGCAGAGGCCGCAGCACGCGGTCACCAGGTCACCTCGTTCTCGCGCTCGCTTCCTGCCGAGCCGCTCGAGGGAGTCTCCTACGAGATCGGCAGCATCGAGCAGCCGCAGGCTCTCGTTGACGCCATCGGCGACGTTGACGTCGTGGTCTTCGCGGTCTCTCCCCGCGGTGGCATGGAGGGCAAGACCCGGTCGGGCATTCGCGAGACCATCGAGTTGCTTGCGCCATCGGTGCGCGTCGGCGTGGTCGGCGGTGCCGGATCCTCGCTGGTGGCACCGGGCGGGGCGCGCGTGATGGACGAGGGCTTCCCGCCCGAGGTGCTTCCCGAGGCCACCGAGATCGGCGGCGTCCTGGATGACCTGCGCGAGCGTGGCGACGCCAACGAGTGGTTCTATGTGCACCCGGCCGGCGGCTACGGCTCCTGGGCGCCCGGGGAGCGCACGGGCTCGTACCGCATCGGCGGAGACGTCATCGTCGTGGACGAGAACGGCGAGTCGAACATCGGCGGCGAGGACTTCGCCATCGCGTTCGTCGACGAGATCGAGAACCGCAAGCACATCGCCCAGCGTTTCACCGTCGGCTACTGAGCCGACAACGAAGGGCCGCTCCGCGTCGGAGCGGCCCTTCGGCGTGATCACGCCAGCTCGGGGCCGATGTAGCGCGCCGACGGCCGGATGATCTTCGAATCCTCGGCCTGCTCGAGGATGTGCGCGCTCCAGCCGGCGGCACGTGCCACCGCGAAGGTGGGCGTGAACATCGCCCGCGGCACCCCGCAGGCCTCCATCACGACCGCTGCGTAGAACTCGAGGTTGATGTGCAGTGCACGTCCGGGCTTCAGATCAGCCAGCACCCGCTCCGCGATGGCCTCGAATCGCCGGGCCTGCTCCACGCGTGATCCGCCGAGGCTGAGAGCGACCTCCTTGAGCAGCTCGGAGCGCGGGTCGACGGTGCGGTACACGGGATGTCCGAACCCCATCAGCCGCTCACCGGCGGCGACCTTCTCCCGCAGCAGGCGCTCGGTGCGGGCGTCATCCTCGCCCCCGATCTCGTCGAGCGCCTCGAGGGCGCGCGCCGGTGCACCGCCGTGCAGCGGCCCGGTGAGGGAGCCGATGGCACCGGCGAGGCATGCGGCGGCGCCCGCTCCGGTGGACGCGATGACGCGCGCCGTGAACGTGGAGGCGTTGAATCCGTGGTCCATCGCCGCCACCAGGTACGCGGACAGCGCGGACACCTGCGCATCCGAGGGCACGACACCGGAAACGGCACGCAGATAGCGGGCGACGAATCCGCGTTCATCGTTCGCGGCCCCCGCGATCACCACGGGAGTGATGGCCGCTAGTGCGACGGTCTGGTGGACCCGCTCCTCACCTGGCAGATCGTAGAGCGCGCGGAATCCCCGGGCGGATGCGGCCAGCGGCCACGCTGCCGTCAGCCGCGACGCCGCATCGACGGGCGGGAGCGCAGCCAGAACCTTGGCGAGCGAGGGGTGCTCCTGCGCGGCCAGGAGCTCGGCGCTCCACTCGATGCGCTGTGCCGCGTCGGGCAATTGCCCATGGACCAGGTGGAACCACGCGTCCTCGAAGGACACGGTTCGCGCGAGCGCGGTGGCATCGTGCTGGCGGTACTGGTAGCGCCCGGCGTTGCCGTCCACACGGCTGATGGACGTGTCGGTCACGGCGACATTGGCCAGGCCGCGCGGCACGTCGATGAGGGTGTCGTTCATTCGATCGATGCGCATGATCTCTCCTCCGCTGGTGTTCTCGCTTCAGCTTGTCTCCGCGACGTGCTGGGGCCACTATTGATTCGATCAACATGGACGACCTTCCTCAGCTCACCACCGCGGAGGCGGCCGCACGGCTCGGGGTGAAGCCGGCGAGCCTGTACGCGTACGTCTCACGCGGACTGCTGAGCCGGGTGCGCACGGCGCACGGCTCCCGCTTCGATGCCCTGGAGGTGGAGCGGTTCGCACGCTCACGCCGGCGGGCGGATCCCGTCGGTGTGGTCCCCGGGTCGCCGCTGATGGTGCTGGACACCGACATCGCGCTGATCGAGGACGGAAATCTCTACTTCCGCGGTCGCGACGCGATCGCCCTGTCGAAGGAGCGCTCCTTCGAGCAGGTCGCGCGATGGCTCTGGGGACTGCCCGAGGACGGGGCCGGATTCGCCGTGGACCTCCATATGCTCGGCGCACTCCGCTCGAGCATCGCAGCACTTGCTCATGATGCGTCGCTCGCCCGGATGCAGGCGGCCGTGCTGGCGCTGGGCGCGGAGGCGGCGGCTGCGGACACCGCGCCCACGGTGGAGGCCGCAATCCGAGCGGGACAGCGCCTGCTCGGTCTGCTGCCGCGCATCTTCGGGAAGGCAGTGACGGCGGCTCCGGACGCGTCCGTCGCGACGATCCTCGCCGATGCACTGCGCACCGGCCCCGGCCAGCATCCCGCGCTCGCCGGGGTGCTGGATCGCGCGCTGTCGCTCGCCGTCGACCATGATCTCGCGGTCTCCACGCTCGCGGCTCGCGTCTCCGCCAGCGCGCGTGGATCCGCCTATGCCGGCGTCCTCGCCGCCCTCGCGGTCTTCGATTCGCCGATGCACGGCACGGTGAGTCGCGACGCGGTGGTGCTCCTGCGCCGCATCCATGCGGGGGAGCCGGTGTCGAGAGCACTGCGGATCGGGGACACCCGCGCCGGCGTGCCCGGATTCGGGCACCGCATTTACCGGGGACCCGACCCGCGCGCTCTCGCGCTGCTCGCGGACATCGCCGTGCTGGATCGCGACGGGAGCGTGTTCGCCGCGGTCGCGCGCCTGCGCGCCGCAGTGCATGAGCGAGCCGGTCTGCACCCCAACATCGATCTGGCACTCGCGGCCCTCGTGCTGGCCGGGGAGCTGCGCGACGATGCCGGTGTGGCGCTGTTCGGCATCGGGCGCGTGGTCGGGTGGATCGCGCACATCGCTGACGAATACGGTCGCGCGCCGATGCGACTGCGGCCGCAGGGGCGCTACGTCGGGCCCTGAGACGTCCCGCTTTGCGGATCCGGTGGTCTGCGTTGCTGCACGTTCGCACGCCTCTGAGTGCAGAAGCTGAGACCACGGCGTGGGCTGGTCTCAGCGGTGGGAGAACCGGCGGCCGAACGGCGCCGAAAGTGAGACCGACCGGGTCAGACCAGATCCCGCCAGTCGACGCCCTCGTCCTCATCCTCGTCGTCCACGACGGACCCGGACGACGTGATCACCGGCATCGCCAGCGTCTCCGTCGGCGGACCCATGATCGTGGCCTCATCGCGACGGTGGCGTAGCACGTCCTTGATGTAGCTGGAGAGCACCTCAGCCAGCGGGACCGCCTGACCCCGCGCCTGGGACATGTACCACCGGTGCTCCAGCACCTGGTGGTAGACCTCGGCGGGTTCGAGCTTGGCGCGCAGGTCGTAGGGGATGGCCTTGACGACGGGCTCGAACACCCGCGTGAGCCACTCGTGTGCCGCCATCTCCTCATCAACGCCGACACGACTGACGCGGACGCGGAACTCGTCCAGGTCGTTCAGCAGCCGGCGCGCCTGGTTCTCCTCGACGTCCAGCCCCGTGAGGCGGATGAGGCGACGCTGGTGATGGCCGGCGTCGACGACCTTGGGCTGGATGACGACGCGGGTGCCGTCCGCCGCCGTCTGGATGGACATCTCGTCGATGTCGAACCCCAGCGCGTTCAGCCGCTGCACGCGTTCGGTGAGCCGCCAGGTCTCGTTGGCGCCGAAGGACTCCTCGACCGTCAGCGCATCCCACAAGGAGCGGTAGGACGACACGATCCGGTCGGCGATGCCGACGGCGTCCACCCCGTGCTCCAGTCGTCCGCCGGCGGCGAGGTCCATGATCTCACCGGCGATGTTGGTGCGGGCGACGTCCAGGTCGTGGTTGCGCTGACCCTCGGTCAGGCCACCCTCATGGAGCTCGCCGGTCTCGGCGTCCACGAGATAAGCGGCGAACGCGCCGGCGTCGCGACGGAACAGTGTGTTGGAGAGGGAGACGTCGCCCCAGAAGAATCCGATGTTGTGAAGGCGGACGAGCAGAACCGCCAGGGCGTCCACGAGGCGCCCGGCGGTATCGGGGCGCAGGACCTGCGTGAACAGCGCGCGGTACGGCATGGAGAATCGCAGGTGCGCGGTGACCAGCGCGGCCGGGAGCGGGTTGCCGTCGTCGTCGGTACGTCCGGCGATCACCGCGACGCGCTCGACGCAGGGAACGGCGAGCCGGTGCAGGTTGCCGAGCATCTCGTACTCGCGGCGAGCCATCGCCTCGGTGGTCTCCTTGACTGCGACCACGCGGCCGGACAGGTTCGCGAAGCGCACCAGGTGGCGGGACAGGCCCTTGGGCAGCGAGACGATCGCGGAGCTCGGCCAGGTGGCGAGAGGGGTGGACCAGGGAAGTTCCAGCAGGCCGGGATCGACCGTGCTGGCCGTGATGGTGAGGGCTTCGGACACAGGCTCCCTTTCGCCGGTGGTGAAACGCCAATGCGGCGCGGTGGATCTCTCCACCGCGCCGCATCGTCGCGGTTCTTCGATTATCAGGCCGAAGCGATGGCCTTCTCGGTGAGGCGCTCGCCGGTCTCGGCGTCGAACACGTGCACGTGGCCCGGAACGGCGGCCAGCGTGACGGTGTCACCGGCGAACGGGTGCTTGCGGCCGTCGACGCGAGCGACGATGTCGTGCTCAGCGGCGCCGTTGGCGTTCGCGCGACCGTAGAGGTAACCGTCGGCACCGAGCTCCTCGACGAGGTCGACCTGGACCTTGAGGCCCTTGTCGGTCGCGGAGCCGAGGACGAGGTCCTCGGGGCGGATGCCCACGCGGACCTGCTTGCCGTTGGCCTTGGCCAGGACCTCGCGCTCGACCGGAACGATCTCGTCGCCCCAGACGATGCCACCGTCGGTGATGTCGCTGGTGAAGAGGTTCATGGCCGGCGAGCCGATGAAGCCGGCGACGAACTCGTTCGAGGGACGCTCGTACAGGTCGCGCGGGGTGCCGACCTGCTGCAGGAGGCCGTCCTTGAGGACCGCGATGCGGTCACCCATGGTCAGAGCCTCGGTCTGGTCGTGCGTGACGTAGACGGTGGTGACGCCCAGGCGGCGCTGGAGCGACGCGATCTGCGTACGGGTCTGGACACGGAGCTTGGCGTCGAGGTTCGACAGCGGCTCGTCCATGAGGAACACCTGGGGCTGACGCACGATGGCGCGACCCATGGCCACACGCTGACGCTGACCACCCGAGAGGGCCTTCGGCTTGCGGTTCAGGTAGTCGGTGAGGTCGAGGAGCTTGGCGGCCTCCTCGACGCGCTTGGCGCGCTCGTCCTTGCTGACGCCGGCGATCTTCAGGGCGAAGCCCATGTTCTCGGCCACGGTCATGTGCGGGTACAGGGCGTAGTTCTGGAACACCATCGCGATGTCGCGGTCCTTCGGCGGGACGTCGGTGACGTCGCGGTCGCCGATGAGGATGCGGCCGGCGTTGACCTCTTCGAGGCCGGCGAGCATTCGCAGCGAGGTGGACTTACCACAACCCGACGGGCCGACGAGGACGAGGAACTCGCCGTCACCGACTTCGAGGTTGAGCTTGTCGACGGCGGGACGAGTGCCCCCCGGGTACAGACGAGTGGCCTGGTCGAAAGTTACAGACGCCATCGTTTTCTTCTCCTTCACCGGCAGGTACGTGCCGGACGATCCGTTGTGAATGAGCGACGGGGGTGAGCCGCCGTGACCCGTCGTCGGGTCGCGTTCAGTATGGCATGCGCATCGTGATATCGCACGAAATCGGTCGCGGCCCCGTCGTCATCCATCGCTCACGCCCTGGTCACCAGCTGTTTACCCGTCTGTTCGCTCGCGTGCAGGCCGACCCCGTCTGGGCATTTCTCAGTGTGGATGGGTACCATCGTTTGGTTGTGCCACCCGGATCCTGGCCGGGCGAGGAGGCGGAGACTTGATGACGAACGACGATCACAGCGAACTGGAGAGCACCGAGCAGCGGCAGGCCGTGCGTGCCAAGGCCCAGCGCGTGCAGGCTGCCCAGAAGCGGTGGCGCGTGGTGCGCGTGTCCGTCCTGGCCGTTCTCGCCCTCGCTGTCGTCGCTGCGATCATCGTTGCCGTCACCCTCGTCGTGAGCAGCGCCGCCACCAAGCCCGCTCCGGTTCCCGCGAACGTCGTCGACGACGGTGTTCAGATCGGTGCTTCCGCGGTCAATCTTCCGTCCTCCGCAGGCAACGGAACGCTGACTCCCACCTCGGCCCCCTCCGCCTCGGCAACCGCCACATCGGCACCCACCGCAGCACCGGTGTCCGTGGTCGTCTACTCGGACTTCCTCGACGCGAAGGCCGCTACCTTCCAGACGGCCAATGCGCGCCAGCTGGCGCAGCTGGTCAGCGACGGTGCGATCACGCTCAGCTACCACCCCCTCGCGACGCTCGCCCACAAGTCCAACGGCACCAAGTACTCGCTGCGCGCCGCAGGAGCCGCAGCCTGCGTGGCCAGCTACGCCCCGGATCTCTTCTTCGCCTACAGCTACGAGCTCATGCTCAAGCAGCCGGGCATCGACGCGGACGGACCCACGGACGACGACCTCGCTGACCTCGCCATCGCGCTGGGGATCCCGAACCAGGACGGCCTGCGCACCTGCATCACCAATGCCACATACCAGCCGTGGGTGAAGACGGTGACCGAGCGCGCGGTGGAAGGTCCGCTGCCGGGCACCAAGGCCACGATCGGTGAGCTGCCCCTGGTGCTCATCAACGGCGTTCCCTACGTCGGTTCGCTGGATCAGCCGGCCGAACTCCTGCAGGCCGTGATGGCGGCGGAGTCGAAGGCGTACTTCGAGACCGCGAGCCCGTCACCCTCCGCCACGGCGAGCGCCGAGGCACCGGCATCGGAGCCGACTCCGGCACCGGAGGCCACCCCGGCCACCGAGGAGACCCCGGCGGCGGAGCAGACCCCCGCCGGATGACACCGGTCCCGACGAGCCAGTAGGCTTGTCGCATCCGCCGACTTGGCGCAATTGGTAGCGCACCCGACTTGTAATCGGGCGGTTACGGGTTCAAGTCCCGTAGTCGGCTCAAGAAAAGCCCGATCAGGGCAAGAAGAACGCCCCATGGTTTCCGAGCCATGGGGCGTTTCTCGCTATCTACTCGCCTTTTCGAACGAACGGAGATTCGAGAAGCGCCGCTTCCACTGGCGCAACGTGCACGAACTGGATGTAAGCGCGACAAATCTGTGTGCATGTCGTGGCACGCCCGGTGTGCGTCAGGATTGTGAGTTCAGGGCGTTACCTGCGGGTGGGCCGTCAGCTGCTGTCGCGGTGGCGCGGGTTCGTTCTCCGGCCGAATGTGCTTCAGTTTTCCACTATGCGCTCGCGGAGGTTGGCGACGACCATTCCGTTGGCGGGTACTGTTGCCCGTATTAGCCAACTCTCTCGCCGACGCTCGCCGTGGAACAACGTGCGGCCGGCCATTACGGCGCGGCACGCACCGCCCTTCATAGATCCGCGGCTACGGCCGCGACCGAGAGGTTAGCGGCCCCGGGCTGGCTTCCGCGGTCCGGTGCCGAGCAATACACCGTAGTTCTGCTTCGTTGCGGTCCCACCAAACACTGTCGCCTCAATGACTGGCAGCTTGCCTCTTCCAGCGGCATCACGGACGAACGGTAGAACGTCACTCGAGATCCCGGATGGGATATGCCCGCAGGTGATCCGGTCGCCGCCGACGAGCAGGTCTACGCGGATCGCCGTGCCCCCGTTCGAGTGCGGGTTGCGTGGCTCCCATGCCAGAACCGCGTCGAGCTCGCGGCCGCTAAGAGCGACCGCGCGTGAGATCGCTGTGATGTAGTGCGACTCGCCCACAACCTCGAGGCGGTCGAACATCATGCGCTCCTCACCGGTCACCGGAACCGGGGCATAGTCCGCGAACCGGCGATCACGCTCAGGCTTCACCGTCACCCCATACCAGAAGCCCACCGCCGCTAGGCCGACAAGCGCAATTGGAATCCCGACCACCGGGATTTGGCTGATGGCCACACCAACAAACCCAGCGAGCACCCAGAATACCCACGAGCGTAAGCCAAGAGGATAGCGCTTCATGTGCCGAATCCTACCGGCAGGGGTGAACGCAGCATGGACGCGGCGGAGAGCCGACATGTTCGGACGTGGGTGTAAGTCCATGCGCGCGACTGCTGCGCTGCAATGAAAGTATGCCGGTGAGATTCAGGACCGGGTCGCAGATGGGATCACGAGCCCAGACGGCGGGAGGACGATCCTGCAAGTGCTGGTGCAAATGCACCGGACAGCGAGATCGTCGTCGATCACACCGAGGGGCCAAGCATCATCACACCGGAGCACGGGGTCGAGGCCATCTGAGCGCTGCGGGCTCAGCCTCCGTCCGCGAGACGGAGGCCTCTCTCCGTGAAGTAGTCCACCGCGCCGTCCGCGTCCTCTACTCCGAACACGAACCTGCCCGAAGGGGTTGCTCGCACGTCCACGACGGACCCCGTCCGCGCGGAGTGAGGACTGGGGGCCCCGGTCTGAAGATGCTCTCGCTCATATCGAGATTCTCTGCCTGTTGACCTTCGCTCAGCATCCCCGTCCGGGGGAGATCGCCCTCAGCGCACCGGCGCTCCCCTCACGGCGGTCGCGCGAGGTGTGTCTTCCAGCCGTTCGAGTGCAACGACGCTGAGATCCACCGCCGTCACGATGTGACCGCTCACAGCGGCCGGTCCCGCAGGAGGAACCAGTGATCGGCGATCTCCCGGAGCCGGATGATGTCCGCCGCGGGCCAGTGGTAGGCCTCGGCGAGCTTCATGGCGCGCCACCAGGTGCGCGCGTGCCGTCCAGCGACGACGTACCCCGCCGATCCCGACGTGGGAGGCGAGATCACCGTCTCGTCGCTGCGCGGATCCGTCGGATGCAGGCCGATACCGGCCGTCCGCGCGAGCGTGCACAACCAGACGTAGTCCGGGTCTGCGGCGAACGCGACCCGCCGGCGGGACTCGCGATCGAACGCCTCGGCGCGGGCGAGCCGGTCTGCTTCAGCGGCAGCCCGGCGGATCGCCTCCTCCCGGCCGAAGTGCTCGCGCCAGTGCATGGCGTCGTCGATCTCGGACAGCATCGCCAGCCGCGCGACGGGCGGAGGAGTCGGGGACGGGTCCGCAGGACCTTCCTCGACAGTGACGACCACCCCCGGCATCAGTCCCTGCGGAGTCTGCACGAACACGCGCAGGCCCGACGACGGGGGAGCGGCCAGGGTCCACGTGTGCAGGAAGGCGGGGCCCACCGGCTCGGCGTCGGCGAGATCGCACGAGGCGATGGTGACGAAGCAGGCCGCGTCCTCCGTGTCCGCCATCACGTTCTCCTGATGCTCGTACGCCGCGCGGCGGCGTGCCGGGCTCCCGGACGAGAGTACCCGCCGCCACGGACACGGCGGCATCAGAGGACGGGGAGGCGCCCGATTCCGCCGCCGCGGGGCGGGGTCGACCCGCTGGCATAGAATCGAGACGGTGGGTTCTGCCCACCTGACCGCTGCCGTACCGCTGAGGGAGACGCCTGTTCATGGCAAAAATCATCTACACCCACACCGATGAGGCGCCGATGCTGGCGACCCACTCGTTCCTGCCGATGGTCGAGGCGTTCGCCTCCCAGGCGGGCATCGACGTGGAGACGCGCGACATCTCGCTCTCGGGCCGCATCATCGCAGCGTTCCCGGAGTTCCTGACGCAGGAGCAGCAGATCGGCGATGCGCTGGCCGAACTCGGCGAGCTCGCCAAGACCGCCGACGCGAACATCGTCAAGCTCCCCAACATCTCCGCCTCCGTGCCGCAGCTGAAGGCGGCCATCGCCGAGCTGCAGGCCCAGGGCTACAACCTCCCCGACTACCCCGATGCCGCCGAGAGCGATGCCGACAAGGACATCCAGGCGCGTTACGACCGCATCAAGGGCTCCGCCGTGAACCCCGTGCTCCGTGAGGGCAACTCGGATCGCCGCGCACCGCTGTCGGTGAAGAGCTACGCACAGAAGCACCCGCACCGCATGGGCGCGTGGAGCAGCGACTCCAAGACCAACGTGGCCACCATGGGCGAGGGCGACTTCTTCAGCAACGAGAAGTCGGTCACCCTCCCGGCCGACGACACCCTCGAGATTCGTTTCGTGGCCGAGGACGGCTCCGTCTCCGTGCTCAAGAGCGGTCTGGCGGTGCTCGCTGGCGAGGTCGTCGACGGCACTGTCATGAGCCTGTCCGCACTGGACGCGTTCCTGGCCGCCCAGGTCGCTCGCGCGAAGGAGGAGGGCGTCCTGTTCTCCGCCCACCTCAAGGCCACGATGATGAAGGTCTCGGACCCGATCATCTTCGGTCGCGTGGTGCGCGCCTACTTCTCCGAGCTGTTCGACACGTACGGTGACCAGCTCGCCGCCGCGGGTCTCTCCGAGAACAACGGCCTCGCCGCCATCATCGGTGGCCTCGACGCCCTGCCGGCCGATGTGGCCGACGGCGTGCGCGCTCTCATCGAGAAGGGCCTGCAGGACGGTCCCGCCCTCGCGATGGTCGACTCCGCCAAGGGCATCACCAACCTCCACGTGCCCAGCGACGTGATCGTCGACGCCTCGATGCCGGCGATGATCCGCGACTCGGGCAAGATGTGGAACCGCGCGGGCGAGCGTCAGGACACCCTCGCGGTCATCCCGGACGCCTCCTACGCCGGTGTCTACCAGGCCGTGATCGACGACTGCCGCCGCAACGGCGCGTACGACCCGGCCACCATGGGTGACGTCCCCAACGTCGGTCTCATGGCACAGAAGGCGGAGGAGTACGGCTCCCACGACAAGACCTTCCAGCTGCCGGCCGCCGGACGTGTCCAGGTCGTCAACGCCGCGGGCGACGTCCTGATCGAGCACGTCGTCGGCGCCGGTGACATCTGGCGTGCCTGCCAGACCAAGGACATCCCGGTGCGCAACTGGGTGGAGCTGGCCGTCGAGCGCGCCCGCGACTCGCAGACTCCGGCCGTGTTCTGGCTCGACGAGAACCGCGCCCACGACGCTCAGCTCATCGCGAAGGTGAAGACCTACCTCGCCGACCTCGACACCGACGGTCTCACCATCGAGATCATGTCCCCGGTCGAGGCCACGAAGTACTCGATCGAGCGCATCCGCCGCGGCGAGAACACCATCTCGGTCACCGGAAACGTGCTGCGCGACTACAACACCGACCTGTTCCCGATCCTCGAGCTCGGCACCTCGGCCAAGATGCTCTCCGTGGTCCCGCTGCTCGCCGGCGGTGGCCTGTTCGAGACCGGTGCGGGCGGCTCCGCGCCGAAGCACGTCCAGCAGGTCCAGGAGGAGAACCACCTGCGCTGGGACTCCCTCGGCGAGTTCCTCGCGCTCGCGGTCTCCTTCGAGAAGAACGCGAAGCAGAACGACAACCCGAAGGCGAAGATCCTCGGCGTCACGCTGGACGAGGCCACCGGCCGGTTCCTCGACGAGGACAAGTCGCCGTCGCGCTCGGCCGGCGAGCTGGACAACCGCGGCAGCCACTACTACCTGGTGCGCTACTGGGCCGAGGCCCTCGCGGCACAGTCTGAGGATGCCGAACTGGCTGCGGCCTTCGCGCCGGTCGCGTCCGCGCTCGTGGCCAACGAGGACGTCATTGTCTCGGAGCTCAACGGCGTGCAGGGCTCGCCGGTGGACCTGGGCGGCTACTACCACCCCGATGAGGCGAAGGTCTTCGCCGTCATGCGCCCCTCGGCCACGCTGAACGCGATCATCGACGGCCTGCGCGGCTGATCAACCAGACGAGAGGAGGGGCCCTGCGCGATGCGCAGGGCCCCTCCTCTCGTCTGTCTCAGAGACCGTCCGGCACCGGCTGTGACGGGTGCGGTGCGTCGCCCACCGCCGCCTGAGCGTGCCACATGTCGACCTTCAGGCGCTCGCGGATCTCTGCGTACGCGGGATCGTTGTAGACGTTGCGCTGCTCGGTCGGATCGGTCTCCAGATCGTAGAGCTCCCAGTCCGTCGGGTACTGGGCGCCGCTCGTGCCCGGCAGGCCGAATCCGTCGTTGTAGAAGAAGATCAGCTTGTACCGCGCGTCCCGGTAGCCGTAGTGCGCGGGAGCCTTGTGGTTGTGATCGTCGTTCTCCCAGTACCGGTAGTACATGCCCGGGCTCTCCGGGCTGTCCGGGTGGGCGGGGGAGATGTCTCCGGCGAAACTGCGTCCCTGCATCCGCTCGTGCGGCGCCACCCCGGCGAAGGCGAGGATCGACTGGGCGAAGTCCACGTTGGTGACGATCCCGTCATGCGCCTGGCCGGCGGCGATCGCACGCGGGTAGCTCATCACCAGCGGCATGCGCAGCGATTCCTCGTACATGAATCGCTTGTCGAACCAGCCGTGGTCGCCGAGGAAGAAGCCCTGATCGGAGGCGTACATCAGCAGTGTGTCCTCGAAGTCGCCCCGCGCGCGCAGCCAGTCGATGACCTCACCCACGCCGTCGTCGACGCTGGCGACGCAGCGCAGGTAGTCCTCCATGTAGCGCTGGTACTTCCACAGTGCTTCCTCCTCGTAGCTGAGCCCTTCCGGCGGCGTCTGCTTGAGGTCTGTCAGCGTGAGGTGGTCGGCCACTCGCATCGCGGCCCGTCGGGCCGAGGCCGAACGCGTGGCGTAGTCGTCGTCCCAGGTGACCGGCAGCGGAATCGGGTCCGAGTAGTCGTCCTGATGCACGTCATCGGGCTCCCACGGCCGGTGCGGTGCCTTGTGATAGATCAGTACGCACCAGGGCGCATTCGCGTCCTCCGGGTCCGTCCCGAGGGAGTCCACCCACTGCGTGGCGAGGCGTGTGATGATGCGGGTGGCGTAGCCCTCCTCGACCCGCTCGCCGTGTGCAGAGAGGAACAGCGGATTCCAGTACTCGCCCTGTCCCTCCGAGCCCACGAGCACGTCCCAGTAGTCGAAGGCCTGCGGGTCGTGTCCGTCGCCGTGGCCCATGTGCCACTTCCCGACGATCGCCGTGCGGTATCCGGCCGCCTTCAGCTGCGATACGAACGTGGGCTGCGACGCGTCGAGCGGGGTGACGAGGGTGGTCACCCCGTTCACGTGACTGTAGGTGCCCGTGAGGATCGAGGCACGACTCGGCGAGCACAGCGCGTTGGTCACGAAGCAGTTGGTGAAGACCACACCGGCGTGGGCGATCTCGTCGATGCGGGGGGTGGCGTTCACCACGGACCCGTAGGCGCCGATCGCGTGCGCCGCGTGGTCGTCCGTGAGGATCATCACGATGTTCGGGCGGCGCGGTGGTGTCGTGGTCTCGGTCATGCGTTGTCGTCCTTTCCGACCTGGGAGATGCGCCGGATCACAGCGCGCTCGGCTGATAGGTCTCGTTGTCGAGCACTGACTGGCTGGGGTCGTAGTCCAAGCCGCCCACCTCGTACATCGCGGTCATCCAGTGGTAGAAGTTGTCGCCGCGCTCGCGCAGCAGCCGGTAGAGGCGGGTCAGCAGGCGGGTGCGCAGCTCCTCGTTCTCCGCCAGCTCGTACACGTTCTGCAACTCGTGCGGATCGCGCTCGAGATCGTAGAGCTCGTTGATCGAATCCGGGTTGACCACCAGCTTGTAACGACGGGTGCGCAGCATGCGCTGCGGATACGGGAAGTGATGTCCGTGGAACTCGCACACGATGTCCTCCTGCCACGCAACCTCCTCACCCGCCACGAGCGGCAGCAGCGACCGTGAGTCGACGGCCGCGGAGGTGTCCAGTCCCGCAAGGTCCAGAATCGTCGCGGTGCAGTCGGTCAGGCTCACGAACTCGTCGCGGACCACCCCCTCGGGAGAGCCGGGAACACGGATGATCCCGGGAGTGCGATAGATGTCCTCATACATCGCCGGGCCCTTGTCGTGGAGGCGATGCGCCCCGGTGAACTCACCGTGATCGCAGGTGAAGAACACGGAGGTCTCCTCGGCCAGCCCGAGCCGTTCCAGAGCCGCGATCACGCGGCCGATCTCGTGATCGATCATGGCGACATAGCCGTGGTAGACGGCGATCAGCTTGCGCGACTCCGCCTCGCTCATGGTGTCGAAGCCCCAGTGCGCTGAGTAGTTCTGCTGCACGGGCGGCTTGCCGTGGAAGTTCTCCGTGGCCGACACCGGCAGCTCGACGGTCTCGGGATCGACCAGGTCGAAGTACTCGTCCGGCACGATGTACGGCAGATGAGGACCGAAGAAGTGCAGGGCGAGGAAGAAGGGCCGTTCTCCGGTGCGGAACTCCTCCGCGTACCGCTCGATCATCTGAATGGCACGCGTGGCGAGATAGTGCTCGAACGTGGCCTCCAGCGGCTGCTGCAGGCGGGCCGCGAGGAGGTTTCCCGGCCCCCCGTTGGGTAGCACCCCGCGGATGCGGTCGGTGATGCGGTAGGGCGGCAGGCTCTCCTCAGCGAGATAGGCGAGGTAGTCGGGATGCTCGACATCGTTGTGCCAGCCGTCGATCGGAATGCCCTCGAACCCGTAGTCGCTTGCCCGGCGTTCGGTGCCGGCGTGCCACTTGCCGAGCAGCCCCACGTTGTAGCCCGCACCGCGCAGTTGCTCGGAGAAGGTGAACGTGTGATCGGGGAGGTCTTCGATGTACCCGACGTTGCGCTCATGGTTGGCGAGCACCTTGTGGCGGAACGGTGCCTGTCCGGTGAGCAGGCTCGCCCGTGAGGGCGTGCAGATCGCGGTGGGGGTGTACCAGCTGTCGAACCGGGCCCCCGTAGCGGCCAGACGATCCAGCGCCGGGGTGGGGACACGCTGGGCGCCGTACGCACCCAGCGTGTCCACCCGGTGCTGATCCGTCATCAGGAACAGCATGTTGCGAGGTGTCGTGCTCACTTGCTCGCGCCCGTGAAGAGTGCGGAGTCGTAGTACGCCGACGGCTCCAGCGCCGTGGCGTCGAGCTTTCCGGAGTCGGTGAAGTAGCCGTTCATCGCGGTGAGCCAGGTGTCGACGGTGCCGTCCGTGCTCAGTGTCTCGAGTTCTTCGGTGGACATGAGCTTCACGTTCGCTGCATCGGCCTTCACGGTCTCGACGTCGAGGGCCAGGAACTTCGCGACGAGCTCGATGGTTTCATCCGTGTGTTCGTGGCGCCATTGGTTGGCCTCCTTCAACGCGGCAACCACGCGCTGCGCCATCTCGGGGTTCTTCTCGATCACGTCGGGGCCGGCGACGAACGACGACGGGAAGGCCATCTGGTCCTCGAAGTCCGAGTTCTGGGCCAGCTCGACGAGGTCCGGCACCTGCTTCTTCAGCGTTCCGATCGCCGGGTACCAGAGGCCGGCGGCATCCACCTGCCCCGAGCCGAAGGCGGTGACCACGGCGGCCGGGTCCATGGGAATGACGGTGATGTCTGCCTTGGTCATCCCCGCCTCCTTCAGGGCGAGGGTGAGGATCATGTCGCCGGAGGTCCCTTCCGGCACCGCGACGTTCTTGCCTTTCAGATCCTCGATCTTCGTGATACCGGGCTGGGCGATCACGCGATCGGCCTGCCCCAGCGAGTTGATCATGACCATGGTGGCCTTGCCGGAGGCGGGCAACCAGACGGCGCCCGGACCGATGTAACCGAAGTCGAGGTCGCCGGTGCCCATGGCCTGGATCTGCAGCGGCCCGTTGGTGAACACCACCGGGTTCACCGCGAGTCCGTGCTCAGCCCAGATGCCCTGGTCCTCGGCGACGGCGAGGAGGCTGGTGCCGTTGAAGTCGCCGATGTAGCCGAAGTTGACGTCGATCGTCTCGCGCGGGGCATCCGCCGATCCGCTGCCGCCGGCGGGCGCGGGGGCGTCGGTGCCGCCCGTGCATCCGGTGGCGACGAGGGCGACCGATGCGGCGAGCGCGAGCGCGCCGAGGAGCCTGTTCGTGATTCGCATGATCTCTCTTCCGATCAGACCGCGGGGGCGGTCGGGTTCTGGTGGTAGACGGCTCGCCACACGCGGTTGCGCAGCTCGGCGAACTCGGGGCTGAGACGAACGGACTCGTCTCGGGGGTAGGGGAGATCGACGTCGATCACCTCATGGATGCGCCCGGGACGTGCCGCCATCACGACCACACGATTGGCGAGGATGACGGCCTCGTCCACGTCGTGCGTGATGAACATCACGGTGCGCTTGTCCTGGCTCCAGGTGTCCAGCAGCTGCTCCTGCAGCCGGACTCGAGTGAGGGCGTCGAGAGCGCCGAACGGCTCGTCCATCAGCAGCAGCGACGGGTTCACGGCATAGGCGCGCGCGATGGCGCAGCGCTGCTTCATCCCGCCGGAGAGCATCTTCGGCAGTGCGTCGGCGAACTGCTCCAGGCCGACGAGACGGATGTAGTGCTCGGCGCGCTCGCGGCGCTGCGCCGCCGGGACCTTGGCGACACGGAGCCCGAACTCGACGTTCTTGCGCACCGTCAGCCAGGGAAACAGTGCGTACTGCTGGAAGATCATCCCGCGGTCCGGTCCGGGACCGCGTACCGGGATGCCGTCGACGAACGCGCCACCACCGGAGGGCGTCTCCAGCCCGGCGAGGATGTTCATGAGCGTGGACTTTCCGCAGCCGGACGGGCCGACCACGGTGATGAACTCGTTGTCGCCGACGTCCAGGGAGACGTGATCCAGAGCGATGAAGTCCTTGTCCTTCAACGGATAGACGCGGCTGACGTCCTGGACGCTGATCTTGGGGGTGTTGTCGGTCATATCAGCGGCGCTCCTGCCACGAGGTGAGCTTCTTCTCGGTGGCGAGCAGCAGACGGTCCATGACCAGGCCGAGCACGCCGATGATGATGATCCCGACGAAGATCGACGGGAGATCGTAGAACAGCTGTCCCTGCTGCATGCGGTAGCCGAGTCCGACGGACGCGCCCAGGAGCTCGGCCGCCACGAGCGTGGCCCAGGCGGAGCCGAGGCCCACCCGCATGCCGACGAGGATGAAGGGCACCGATGCCGGGATGACCACACGCAGGAAGATGGTCCCGTCCTTCGCTCCCAGCACGCGAGCCGCGTTGATGAGCGTGCGATCGACGCTCACGACGCCCTGGAACGTGGAGATCACGCATCCCAGGAATGAGGCGAGGAAGATGACGAAGATCTTCGGGACCTCACCGATGCCGAGGAGCACGATCACCAGGGGCAGCAGCGCCAGCGGTGGAATGGTGCGGAAGAACTGGATCCACGGCTCCATCAGCCCGCGCGCGATGGGGTACCAGCCCATGAGGAAGCCGACCGGGATGGCGACGATCGAACCGAGCAGGAAGCCGCTCAGCACACGCATGAGCGACATGCCGACGTCCTTGTACAGGGCGCCGTTGTCCGCGAGGGCGACGGCCTTGGCCGCCACCTCGGGCGGCGTGGGCAGCTGGAACCCGGCGAGGGCGAGTAGCCACCAGATCGCGATGCCGCCGATCACCGACACCGAACCGAGGATCAGCGACCGGGCCGACATCGAGCGCGAACGCACGCGGCGTCGGGAGCGGGTGGCGATGGATCGCGTCGACTCCAGCGCGGTCATCGCGGCGCTCCGGTACGGGCAGGGACGGTGCAGGTCATATCGCGCTCCTTCGCGCTCGGGGTGACAGGGGACGGTCGTCGTCGCGGGACGGCTGCGCCGGATAGGCCGCGAGCAGCGGGGACTGGTGGAACAGAGCGAGCACGGCGCCGAGCGCGCCGTCCTCGTCGCCGCCATGAGCGGCCCGGATCTCGGGGCTCGATTCGATCACCGGGAACAGCTCGAAGTGCAGCGTGTCGGCGGCCGCGCGCAGCAGGGTGGGAGATGCCGCCACGATGTCGCCGCCGATGATGATCTGCGCGGGGTTGAGGGCGATAGCGGGTCCGGCGAGGGCGCGGCCCACCGCGGCACCGGCGCTTCGCAGCACCTCGTCGACCACGGGATCCCGCCGCTCGATGTAGGGCAGGAGCTCACCAAGCGAGGCGACATCGCGACCGCGCTCGCGGCACGCCGCCAGGATCGCGGGCAGGCTCGCCACGGATTCCATGCAGCCGTGCTTGCCACATCGGCAGGACGGGCCGCCGTCCACGACGCGGACGTGTCCCACCTCTCCGGCCAGCCCCGCGGAGCCCGTCACCAGGCGGCCGCCGACGATCACGCCGCCGCCGACGCCCTCACTGAGACGAACGTAGATGATGTCCTGACCTTCGCCCGGTGCCCAGGTGGCCTCGGCCAGGGCAGCGAAGCGGGTGTTGTTGTCGATCAGCAGCGGCACGGCGTACCGGTCGGCAAAGGCGCGTCGGACCTCTTCTCCGGCGGGAGAGCGTCCCCATCCGGCCGGGGCATCCAGCCCCTGCTGCGCGACGGGGCCGGGGACGCCGATACCGATGGCCTGGAGGTTGCCGAGATGCAGATCGGCGTCGGCGAGGACCCGGTCCACCAGGGCGAATGCGACCTCGACACGTTCATCCCATGCGGTGCTGTCGAACGAGGCGGTCCCCGACCCGACCAGTTCGTGCGAGGCGTCCGCGATCACCACCTGCACGCGGCGATGGGTGAACTCCACTCCGATGAACTGACCGGCGCGCGGATCCAGTGCGAGGCGTTCCGCCGGGCGCCCACTGCCGTGCCGACCCGCGGCGTCCGTGTCGACGACCACCACGGCCCGCCGCGACAGCAGTGCCGCCGCGACACCGGACATCGTGGTGCGCGACAGGCCGAGGGCGTCGGCGAGCTCGCCGCGGGTCAGGGCTCCCTGCGCGCGCAGCAGCTGCATCGCACGTTCCTCGTGCGTGGCTGCGGTGATCGGATGCACTCCATTGGGCTGTGGCACAGGGCCACGCTAGGCAGGCGGAATTTTTCCGTCAATGGACCGATAAAAAGATTCTCAACTTCCTCCGAAATGCGGTCGAATCGGGTCCTCCGCCCGCGGGACGTCGCGACTGGCGAGAGGGTGCTCGTGGGTCGCGTAGCGTTGTGTGGTGACATCCTCCGCCCGTCCCCGACTTCCGCTCTGGCTGGCGATCGCCGGTGCCGTGTTCATCGGAGCCCTGACAGCCGTTCAGGCCCGGGTGAACGGACTGCTCGGTGCCCGGCTGGAGGACGGCTTCGTCGCTGCGGCCATCTCGTTCGGCTCGGGGCTGGTCCTGATGATCGTGATCTCGCTGAGCCTGCCGGAGGGGCGTCGCGGCTTCCGTGCCCTGAGGAGCGGCCTTCGCGACCGGACGGTTCCGCGGTGGATGGTGCTGGGTGGTCTCGCCGGTGCCCTGACGGTGACGACGCAGGGCCTGACGGCGGCGATCATCGGCGTCTCGCTGTTCACCGTCGGAGTGATCGCGGGGCAGGCGTTGTGCGGACTGCTGATCGATCGCGTCGGTTTCGGCCCCGCAGGCGTGGTTGCGCTCAGCCTCGGACGCATCGGGGGCGCCGCGCTGGCGCTCGCGGCCGTGGCGGTCTCCCTCGGAGGTGACGCTCTGATGCGGGTGCCGTGGTGGATGCTCGTGATGCCGTTCGCGGCCGGTGTCGGTATCGCGTGGCAGCAGGCCGTCAACGGACGGCTGCGCGCGCAGGTGGGAACGCCGCTGACGGCTACGCTCGTGAACTTCATCGGTGGCACAGCCGTGCTGCTGCTGGCGGCCATCATCGCGGTCCTGGTGATGGGGCCCACCCAGCCCTGGCCCACCGATCCCTGGCTGTACCTCGGCGGCACGATGGGCGTGATCTACATCTTCCTCAGCGCCGCGATCGTCGCCCGCACCGGGGTGCTGCTGCTCGGACTCGGCAGCGTCGTCGGCCAGATCCTGACCTCGGTCGTCATCGACCTGCTCTGGCCGGTGCCCGGGGCGGGTTCCGTGTGGCAGGCGGCCACGATGGTGGTCCTGGCACTGTCATCCGTCATCGTGGCCGCCGTGCCGTGGGGCCGTCGCGCGCGCCGCTGAGACGCGCGCGACAAGGTCACTTCCTCGACTTCTTCTTTTTCTTCTTTTTCTTGGTGCACTTCTTCTCGGGCTTCACGGCTTTCGCGATGGCCGAGCCGGACCCGGTGGGCATCGAGGAGAAGAAGGTGGCGGCGTCGATCGGGCGACGTGTCCGCAGCCGCTCGTCGGGCTTGCCGCCGACGTAGAGCCAGCCGAGCAGCTTCTCGCCCGAGTGCAGTCCGTGTGCCTTGGCCACTGCCCGCGATCGCGTGTACCCACCGGTGCGCCAGATGACTCCCCAGCCGGCTTCGTCCAGCAGCAGGCTGAGCATGTGTGCGACGCCCGAGGCCACGGCCTCCTGCTCCCATGCCGGAACCTTGCCGCTCGGCTTCTCGGAGAAGACCACGGCGATCAGCAGGGGAGCCCGCAGCGGCTTGGTGGAGACGCCGTCGTGCCCCTCCGCCTTGTGGATCGCACGGCCGAGACGTACCCGGTCCTCACCGCGCAGCTCGATGAGCCGCCACGGCTGCAGACTGGAGTGATCGGCCACGCGGCCCGCCGCCTCGATCAGGCGAACCAGTTCCGCGCGATCGGGCGCGGCGTCGGTCACCTTGGAGGCGGAGCGGCGGCGCAGTGCTGCCTCGTACGCGCTCACTCGGCTTCCGGCGTGAACGACAGTGCGAGCGAGTTCATGCAGTAGCGGTCGCCCGTGGGGGTGCCAAAGCCGTCCGGGAAGACGTGTCCGAGGTGCGAGCCGCAGGATGCGCACCGCACCTCCGTGCGTACCATTCCCAGCGACGTGTCCTCGATCAGCTCCACGGCTTCGGGCCGAACCGACTCGTAGAAGCTCGGCCAGCCGCAGCCGGAGTCGAACTTGGTCCCGCTCTGGAACAGCTCCGCGCCACAGGCTCCACAGGTGTAGAGACCCGCGCGGTGCTCATCCAGCAGCTCGCCCGTCCAGGCGCGCTCCGTCGCGGCTTCGCGGAGCACCGCGAAGCGAGCCGGATCCAGCTGCTCGCGCCACTCCTGCTGGGACTTGTTCACGGTGTACGACGCGTTGTTCTCGCTGTGCGACATGTGTCCTCCTGGTTTCTCTCCATTCAACACCGCTGGCCGGCCGCCTGTTCCGCGTGGACCTGTGTGCTGGGAGAGAATGAGCGTGTGACCGTCTCGGACGTGCAGGAGCGCTATGCCAGGTTCGCGCGGGAAGAAGCACCCGGGCGCAGCGAGGTGTACGAACGGTGGGCTCGTGCCGTGGCGCAGGATTCGGCCTCGGCCGCGGTGATCGCCACGCTGCCGGAGCAACGTCGCCAGCCCCCGCTCGTGTTCGCCCTCGCGCGCGTCCTGGGAGCGGGCGAGAGCACTCACGAGCTCACCGCGGTGCTGCGGACGCAGGGCGCGCGGCTGCGAGAGCTCGCAATGCGCCGATCGGTGCAGACCAACGAACCGCTGCGCTGCGCGGCGCTGCTGCCCGCGCTCTCGCGGATCACAGAGCCGATCGCGCTCCTGGAGCTGGGCGCGGCCGCCGGACTCTGCCTCTACCCGGATCGATACGCCTACCGATTCGCCGCGTCGGAGGGCGCGATCACGGTGGGGGAGGCGTCGAGCGCCGTCGTTCTGGAGAGCCACTGGCGCTCGGATGGCCCGGTTCCCGCCGTCCTCCCCGCCATCGGCTGGCGCGCCGGGGTCGATCGGGACCCGCTGGATGCCCGCAACACGGATGATCGGGACTGGCTCACCGCGCTGGTGTGGCCGGGAGAGGCCGGGCGAGCGGAACGGATCGAGGCGGCGCTCGACGTCGTCGCCGCCGATCCACCCGCGCTGTGGCCGGGTGATCTGGCGACGGACGGCGCGGCGGTGATCGCGGCCCTCCTCGCTGAGGTGCCGGGGGAGCTGACGCCGGTGATCTCCACGCCCGGGATTCTGCCCTTCCTGCCCCGCGCCGCGCGTGCCGAGCTGATCGGCGCGATCCGATCGAGCGGTGCCCGGTGGATCACGATGGACGCCCCGGGGCTGCACGACGGATGGACCGCGCCCGTTCCCGATCTCGCCGAAGGCTTTGCTCTGGCCCTCGACGGTGAGGTGATCGCGGCCGTCGACCCACTCGGCCGCTGGGTACGCATGCTGGACTGAGTGTCGGTGGCCCGCCGTAGCGTTGCCGTCATGAACGCCACCATCCTCACCTCACGAGACATCGCCATCCTCGACCTCGAGTCGCGCTTCCCGATGCACTCGGCGCGCAAGGAGGAGGAGATCGTCACGGTTCTCGACCTGTCGGCCGTGCGCTACTACCAGATCCTGGGCCGGCTTCTGGATTCCCCGGCCGCGCTGGCACACGATCCGCTTCTCGTGCGGCGATTGCGCCGCCTTCGTGATGCGGATCGTGCGCGCCGCACGCCGCAGCGCCCGCCGGTACGCGCGGCGATCGCCTGATGCCGGTCCGGCGCTTCCTGCACGTGGCTCTCGGACACTCCCGGTAGCATCGTCGGGTGCCCACCAACACTCAGCCGCGCGACCGCTTCGACGACGTGCCTCGCGAACGTCACCGGGTGGGCGCGCATCGCGCCGAGAACCCCCGGATGCGTGCCGGGCTGATCGTCCTCTGGGCGGCCGTCGCCGCGGTGATCCTGTTCGCCGTGGGTGTCTTCCTGTCGCTGCTGTGGACGGATCGCATCTCCTTCGGCCCCGAGCCCTCCACGCCGGCCGCCGTCGAATCCACGGCTCCCGTCGGCGCTGTGGACACCAGTTACACGGTGTGGATCCTCAACGCCGGTCCGGACCCGGCGCAGACCGACCGTGCGAAGTCGCTCGCGGTCGGTGTCGGCTATGCCGAGGACGCCGTGGCGACCTCGGAAGCGGACCAGCAGGACTTCGCGACGTCCACCGTCTACTTCAGCGACGCGGCCGACGAGGGGCCGGCGCGAGCACTGGCGTCCGCGCTCGGTATCGCTCAGGTCGCGCAGAGCGACGCGTACAAGCCGATCGACGACTCGGCGGGCCGTCAGCTGACCGTGGTGCTGGGCGTGGACTTCGGCGCCGACGCCGGCTGACCCCGTCGAGCCGGCCCGGGGGAGGTCTCTGGGAAGGCGGTGTGCGTCGCTTGCACTCTCCTAGGTCGAGTGCCAGAATGAGGATTAGCACTCATCATCATCGAGTGCTAACGAAGATTCGCCTACGTCCGGGAGGGACGACACACACATGGCAAAGATGATCGCTTTCGACGAGGAGGCCCGTCGTGGCCTCGAGCGCGGCCTGAACATCCTGGCCGACGCCGTCAAGGTGACGCTCGGCCCGCGCGGTCGCAACGTCGTGCTCGAGAAGAAGTGGGGCGCCCCCACGATCACCAACGATGGTGTCTCCATCGCCAAGGAGATCGAGCTGGATGACCCGTACGAGAAGATCGGTGCGGAGCTCGTCAAGGAGGTCGCCAAGAAGACCGACGACGTCGCCGGTGACGGCACCACCACCGCCACGGTTCTGGCTCAGGCGCTCGTCCGCGAGGGTCTGCGCAACGTCGCGGCCGGCGCCGACCCCATCTCGCTCAAGAAGGGCATCGAGAAGGCTGTCGCTGCCATCATCGAGCAGCTGCACGCCAACGCGAAGCCGATCGAGTCCAAGGAGCAGATCGCTGCGACCGCGTCGATCTCCGCTGCTGACACCGCCATCGGCGAGCTGATCGCCGAGGCGATCGACAAGGTCGGCAAGGAGGGCGTTGTCACCGTCGAGGAGTCCAACACCTTCGGCACCGAGCTCGAGCTCACCGAGGGCATGCGCTTCGACAAGGGCTACCTGAACCCGTACTTCGTCACGGACCCGGAGCGCCAGGAGGCTGTCTTCGAGGACCCGTACATCCTCATCGCCAACCAGAAGATCGGCAACATCAAGGACCTGCTGCCGATCGTCGACAAGGTGATCCAGGACGGCAAGGAACTGGTCATCATCGCCGAGGACGTCGAGGGCGAGGCTCTCGCGACGCTCGTGCTGAACAAGATCCGCGGCATCTTCAAGTCGGTCGCCGTTAAGGCTCCGGGCTTCGGCGACCGTCGCAAGGCTCAGCTGCAGGACATCGCCATCCTCACCGGTGGACAGGTCATCACCGAGGAGGTCGGTCTCAAGCTCGAGAACGCCACGCTCGACCTGCTCGGCCGCGCTCGCAAGGTCATCGTCACCAAGGACGAGACCACCATCGTCGAGGGCGCCGGTGACTCGGCTCAGATCGAGGGTCGCGTCACGCAGATCCGTCGCGAGATCGAGAACACCGACTCCGACTACGACCGCGAGAAGCTGCAGGAGCGCCTGGCGAAGCTCGCCGGCGGTGTTGCTGTCATCAAGGCCGGCGCTGCCACCGAGGTGGAGCTCAAGGAGCGCAAGCACCGCATCGAGGACGCCGTCCGCAACGCGAAGGCCGCTGTCGAAGAGGGTGTCGTCCCCGGTGGTGGTGTCGCGCTGATCCAGGCCGGCAAGACCGCTTTCGAGGGGCTGTCGCTCGAGGGCGACGAGGCAACGGGTGCGAACATCGTGCGCGTCGCCATCGAGGCTCCGCTGAAGCAGATCGCCGTCAACGCGGGCCTCGAGGCCGGCGTCGTGGCGCACAAGGTCGCCGAGCTCCCCTCGGGCTCGGGCCTGAACGCTGCCACGGGTGAGTACGGTGACCTGTTCGCACAGGGAATCATCGACCCGACCAAGGTCACCCGTTCGGCTCTGCAGAACGCTGCGTCGATCGCTGCGCTGTTCCTCACCACCGAGGCAGTCGTCGCCGACAAGCCGGAGAAGGCCGCCGCTCCCGCGGGCGACCCGACCGGTGGCATGGACTTCTGATCCAGCACTTCTGAAAGCACGGGGCCTCGGCAACAGCCGGGGCCCCGTGCTTTTTCGCATGCAGGATCAGCGGAACATGCTGAGGGCAGCCTGCTCGGTGTCCGCGTAGTTCCGCGCCGCCGTGTCGAGGGCCTGATGGATCGAATCCAGCGAACGCTCGACGATCTGCTGCGTGCCCCGCCATTCCTCCACCGTGGCCTGGAAGGCGGCGGAGGCGCTGCCCGTCCAGGAATCGCGCAGCGCTGTGAGCGAGGCCGTGAGGCCCGCCACCTCCGCCCGGATCCGATCACTCGACGCACGCGCGGCACCTGTCGCGCTCATCACTGCTTCACTGTCAACCGAGAACACAGCCATGGTCCCGTTCCTTTCTCTCTGCCGACAACGGTAGGAACCGGCGGCTCGAGGCGGGCGGACGCACGCGTCGATGGGGACGAGGCGGGGAGAACGGGGCGCTGGGGAGGACGAGCGTCAGTTGCGCGACGGAGCGACCGGCGGCAGGGGATCGCCGTTCTCATCCAGGGCAAGACGCTCCAGCGGCTGCGTTTCGATGAGCAGATGCTCCTCGGGGGTGCGCTGACGCACCAGCGGGATGCTGACCCGGAAGGTCGCGCCGCCACCGGGGGTGTCCTCGACCGTGATGGCGCCGTGCAGGGCCTCCACGATGGATGCCACGATCGACAGACCCAGTCCGCTGCCCCCGGTCTCGCGCGTACGTGACGTGTCCGCGCGCCAGAAGCGTTCGAAGATCTGGCCCTTGAGCTCGTCCGGGATGCCGTCTCCGTGGTCGATCACGGCGATCCAGCCGAACTCGCGCGCGTCGTCCACGCCGACAGCGATCTCGATGGGGGAGTCGTCGGGCGTGTACCGGCGCGCATTGCCGACCAGGTTCGTGACCACCTGACGGATCTTGTCCTCCTGGCCGAGCACGATGGGCTCCGCGTCGGGGATCACCGGGGCGGGGTAGGTGATGGCGGGAAGCGGCGCCACCTCGCCGGTGGGCGTCCGCTCGAGCTCGGTGCCGTCCGCGGCGCGGCGGCGCCCCAGGCGGCGACCGATCGTCGCGCCGACTTGCAGGATGGCGGTGGTCGTCGGGGTGCGCCGCTTCGACGTCTCGCCCGTGTCTGTGGGGAGGGGGACCGGTGGCGTGGCGTTCGCCTGCTGCGCGGTGGCATCGATGAACGTGCCGGTGCGCTCCGGTGCCGCCGCACGGATGTCCATCGCGGCGTCGCGGCCGACGGGGCGCAGATCCACAGCGGAGAACACCAGTTCGCGCCGCTCGTCGAGGCGCGCCAGGGCGAGGAGATCCTCCACGAGGGTGCCCATGCGGATCGCCTCCTTCTCGATGCGATCCATGGCTGCTGCCGTGTCTTCTTCGCCGCGGATCGCTCCCATGCGGTACAGCTCCGCATAGCCGCGTACCGTGACGAGAGGCGTCCGCAATTCATGGCTGGCGTCACCCACGAACCGGCGCATCTGCTTGACCGTCGTATCCCGCTGCGCGATGGCCGCATCGAGCCGGCCGAGCATCGTGTTGATAGCCAGCTTCAGCCGGCCCACCTCGGTGTGCGGCTCCGCTCCGGGCATGCGCTGGCTGAAGTTTCCCGCGGCGATCGCCATCGCCGTGGTCTCCACCTGACCGAGCCTGCGGAACGCGAGCGTGACGATCCACCGCGTCGCCAGCGCGGCCACGACGACCGTGATCGCGGCGAGCACCAGGAAGATCGAGAGGTAGGTTCCGATCGACGCGTCGACCTGGTTCGTGGGCAGCGCGACCACGAGCGTGATCATGGTCTGAGCATCACCCACGGTGATGGTGACGTTGCTCATCAGGGCACGGAACGCGTGCGCCTGCCCGTCGTCGCTGGAGAGGTCCACCGGACTGCCGGTCTGGTTGAGCGATTGGTCGAGCGTGATCGAATCCCAGTAGGCCGGTTGCAGTTCGCCCTCGGGCCCGCCGCTGGCGTAGCGGGTGCCGTCGGGGCCGTAGATCACGACGTACGGCGGATTGGCGACCGCCATCGAGGCCTTGGGGCTGACCTGCAGTCGCGAACCGTCCGTCGACACGTCGAACAGCTGGTCGACCAGTTCATTACTGGACCACTGCCGCAGCTGCTCGTCGATCTGGGTGACGAAGGCGGATCGCAGCAGCGGCACCGATCCCAGGCCTGCCGAGAGCAGGCCGATGGCCAGAATGGTGACCGTGACACCGGTGATCTTGGCGCGCAGGCTGATCCCGCGCCACCACCGGGTCAGGGCGTCGTCGTGTTCTTCCAGGAGGTGTCCGTCACTTGGCGGTCTTCAGCATGTAGCCGAAGCCGCGCTTGGTCTGGATGAGCGACTCCTCGGTGTGAGGGTCGATCTTGCGTCGCAGGTAGGAGATGTAGCTCTCCACGATTCCGGCATCGCCGTTGAAGTCGTACTCCCACACGTGGTCGAGGATCTGCGCCTTGCTGAGCACACGGTTGGGGTTGAGCATCAGGTAGCGCAGCAGCTTGAACTCGGTGGGGCTGAGGTCGATGGCGGCGTCGCCGACGAAGACGTCGTGCGTGTCCTGGTCCATCGTCAGCTCGCCGGCCCGGATCACCGACTCCTCATCGGCCTGCATGGTGCGGCGGAGGATGGCCTGGATGCGCGCGACGATCTCATCGAGCGCGAACGGCTTGGTGACGTAGTCGTCGCCGCCCGCGTTCAGGCCGGCGATCTTGTCCTCGGTGTCGTCCTTGGCGGTCAGGAACAGGATGGGCGCCGTGTAGCCGGCCTCACGCAGCCGCTTCGTGACGCTGAATCCGTTCATGTCCGGAAGCATCACGTCCAGGACGATCAGGTCGGGCTCTTCTTCCAGAACGGCGGAGATCGTCTGCGCGCCGTTGGAGACCGAACGGGTCTGGAAACCCGCGAAGCGCAGACCTGTGGTCAGCAGGTCGCGGATGTTCGGTTCGTCGTCCACGATGAGGATGCGCGGTGCTGTCATGCCCCCCATTATGTCCACCCGCGCCTATGAATCGGCAGTGGAGCGCGGGAAATCGCTCACGCCGAGGGTGAAAGACAGTGTGCACACAGCACACGGCCAGCCGAGTGTCAGGCGGGCGTCAGCGAATCCGCATCCAGGATGGTGTAGCTGTAGCCCTGTTCCGCCAGGAAGCGCTGTCGGTTCTGCGCGAAGTCCTGATCGACGGTGTCGCGGGCGATGAGCGTGTAGAAACTCGCCGTGGCGTCGGTCGATTTCGGACGGAGCAGACGCCCGAGGCGCTGTGCCTCCTCCTGGCGGGAGCCGAACGAGCCCGACACCTGGATGGCGACGGATGCGTCGGGCAGATCGATCGAGAAGTTGGCCACCTTGGACACCACCAGCACCGAGATCTCTCCGGTGCGGAAGGCGTTGAAGAGCTTCTCCCGCTCGTCGACGGGCGTCGCCCCGGTGATCTGCGGAGCATCGAGCGCCTGCGCGAGGGTGTCGATCTGATCCAGGTACTGCCCGATGACGAGGATCTGCTCACCGGCGTGCTTGGCGACGAGGTCCTTCACGGTGCGGATCTTCGCCGGGGCGGTCGCCGCCATGCGGTACCGCTCGTCGTCTGCCGCTGCGGCGTACTCCAGCCGATCATCATCCGGAAGGTCCACGCGCACCTCGTAACAGGCGGCGGGGGCGATGAACCCCTGCGCTTCGATCTCCTTCCAGGGGGCGTCGAAGCGCTTCGGCCCGATGAGGCTGAACACGTCGCCCTCGCGCCCGTCTTCGCGCACCAGCGTGGCGGTGAGGCCCAGCCGACGGCGCGCCTGCAGGTCGGCGGTCAGCTTGAACACCGGCGCCGGCAGCAGATGCACCTCGTCATAGACGATGAGTCCCCAGTCGAGGGCGTCGAGAAGGGCGAGGTGCGCGTAGTCGCCCTTCCGCTTGGCGGTGAGGATCTGATAGGTGGCGATGGTGACCGGCTTGACCTCCTTGGTCTGGCCGGAGTACTCGCCGATCTCCTCGGGCGTGAGGGTGGTGCGCTTGAGCAGCTCGTCGCGCCACTGGCGCGCGCTGACCGTGTTGGTCACGAGGATCAGCGTGTTGGTCTGGGTCGCGCTCATCGCCCCAGCGCCGACCAGGGTCTTTCCCGCGCCACAGGGGAGGACCACCACTCCGGAGCCGCCCTCGGAGAACGTGTCGACGGCCTGGCGCTGGTACGGGCGCAACTCCCAGCCGTCCTCCACGAGGCCGATCGGATGCGGAGTGCCCGGCGTGTAGCCGGCGAAATCCTCCGCGGGCCAGCCGATCTTCAGCAGCTCCTGCTTGATCTGCCCGCGCGCCCAGGTGTCGATCACGTAGGTGTCGGGGGAGGGGTGGGAGATCAGCAGCGGCTGGATGCGCTTGTTGCGCGTCACCTCGGCGAGCACCGGCACATCGCCGGAACGCAGGATCAGCTGGCCTTCGTCGTCGCGCTCGATGACGAGCCGGCCGTAGCGGTTCACGGTCTCGCGGATGTCGACGGACACCGACGGCGGCACGGGGAAGCGCGAGTAGCGATCCAGAGTCGCCAGCATGTCCTCGGCGGAGTGGCCGGCGGCGCGTGCGTTCCAGAGCCCGAGACGGGTGATGCGGTAGGTGTGGATGTGCTCGGGAGCACGCTCCAGTTCGGCGAAGACCGCGAGGTCGTGGCGCGCGGATTCGGCGTTCGGGTGCGCCACCTCCAGGAGCACGGTGCGATCGCTCTGCACGATGAGGGGTCCGTCAGCCATAGCGATCCAGTCTAGCCGCCCCTGCACGCGCGGGCGCCGGGAGCCGGCGGATCAGCTCGCGACCGCGAGGTGCGTGATGTGGGAGATCGGCAGCACCCGCTCGACGTCGGCCGCGCGGTCCAGGCCCCGCAGGCGCCCTCCGCCGATTCCCGAAGCCTCGAGCGTGAAGGTGCGCTCGGCACCGTCCGGGAGCGAGACCGTGACGTGCAGGAGTGCTCGGGCGTGCACCGCTGCCTCGAGCTCGCGCTGCATCCACGCCGATTCGAGGTCTGCGGCATCGGCGGAGCGCAGCCGTGCGACCAGGGGATCCAGATCCGGCGTGATCAGGTCCGTCGCGTCGTCCGGTGCGAGTCTCCCGGCCTGCAAGGGCTCGGGCTCTCCTGCCGCGTTGACCGCGGCTACGGGATAGTGCGCGTCGGCGAGAGCACGCGCCACGCTGTCGCGTCCCACCCGCGAGACCAGGTCGTCTCCGTCGCGCAGCAGTCCCAGGGGGCGCAGCGTCTGGTCGATGCTCAGCATCTCGCGCAGGGCGTCGGAGCTGACCCGCACCCGCGTGCGACCGCTGACCGGATCGGCGCCCACCGTGATCGCGCCGTGCCGGCGCACTGTCTCGGTGATGAGGTAGGACAGCGGCTGCGGGATGCCGGTGAGGGAGAGATCCCCGAGGAAATCGCGCACGCTGTCCTCGGTCTCGCCCTGTGCCAGGGCGCGCTGCAGAGAGTCCGGCGTGAAGCGGTAGGTCGAGGCCTGTGCGTGCGACTCGCGGTCGGACATCGTGCGAAGCCGGATGTCCAGCGCCGGCGCGAGCGGGCCCGGCGCGATGACGCTCAGATCGTTCTGCAGATAGACGCGGTCCACCTCGTGCGGCAGATGCGCGGCGAGCAGCTCGCGCGATGCTTCGTCGTCGTTCAGTGCCCACGGCGTCGGAGCGAGCGTGCGGGCATCGATGAGGCCGAGAATGCTCGCACGGTGAAGCCACGTGCTCGCGTGCCAGTCGGCGTTCCACGGATATGCCTGCTGCCAGTCCTCCGGCGGCGCCCAGCCCTGGCCGCGGCGGAGCCCCAGCGGCAGCCGATCCCGGAAGGTGGTTGCGAGGTGGTGCCACCGTTCGGCGGTGCCGGCCCGCAACCACCCCGTGGCTGCGGTGGAGACCAGCCATTCGCGCTCCACCAGTCGTAGCAGGCTGGCCCGGGAGGCGATCCAGACCAGGTCGTCGATGTCGTCGGGATCACGCACCAGGCCGTCCTCGACCACCCGCTTGCGGTCACCGGCGGCGATCGAGCCCGTTCCGATCACCGCGAGCGGGCGGACATAGGAGGTGAGGAGGAGGTCGGCGAGCTGCCCGGCCGCGGTGAACGCGTGTTCGGCAGCCGACGGAGAGTCCTGCGCAACAGCGACGGCGTCGCTCGGAGCAGGCACGTCGGGCAGAGAGCGCACGACCTCGGCGACGCTCGGGTACGGCGCGCCCCCGTCCACGAGAGCGAGCGCGCGCAGGGTGCCGGAAACATCGGTCGCTGCGGTGCCGTCCATGACCGCCGAGTGCAGGTCCGACGCCTCGGCCGCGGTGAGTGTGGCCAGCGCGGCGCGCACCGATGACGGCTCCAGCAGTGCCTCTGCCGCATCGAACGGATCGCGCCAGGATGCGGTCGGGGAGGCGCCACGAGCACGGAGAACGGCGCGCAGCTCGGTGTCGCTCAGTGCGGCGAGCGCACCGGCCAGACCCCGTGCGTCCAGGGACATCGCCCGGGTCAGCCCTTCCGGGACTGCTTGGCGGCCCGCGAACGCCGCACCAGGTTCATGATCAGGAGCACGAAGAAGAGGAGCACACCCACGGGCAGAGCCACGTTGATGAACGTGAAGATCACGCCCCAGATCGGAACACCGAAGTCGGCATGCACGGCCGTGGCCACGATGATGGCGATGAAGCACAGGATCGACAGACCGATGAGGACCACGGAGCTGAACGCGAGGATGCGATCGATCCGCTTCACGGGGAGGTCGTCGGTCTGATTCTGGGTGTTCATCAGTCCCAGCGTAGTCGCCCCGTGGACCGCTAGGCTGAAGGTGCGGCCCCGCACAAACTGTCGGGCCGTGATTTCCATCAGCACGCCGCGCCGTGCACCAGTTCGAAGGGGTCAGCATGCCCAGCGGCAAGGTCAGGTTCTACGACGAGGACCGGGGCTTCGGATTCATCACGTCGGAGGACGGCCAGGACGTCTTCCTGCACGCCACAGCTCTTCCGGCAGGCGCCCCTGCGCCCAAGCCGGGTACGCGCGTCGAGTTCGGCGTCGCGGAGGGCAAGCGCGGGCCTCAGGCCCTCTCCGTGCGTGTCATCGACGCACCGGTCAGCCTCGCGAAGAAGAACCGGAAGCCCGCCGATGACATGGCGGTCATCATCGAGGACCTGGTGGGTCTGCTCGACGGCATCGGCGGCGATCTGCGCCACGGTCGCTACCCCTCGTCCTCGCACGCCCGCAAGGTGGCCACCGTGCTGCGCAAGGTTGCGGATGAGCTGGATGCCTGAAACCGACGCGCCCGAGCCCGGCTCGCCGACGCCGTCCTCCGCTGCCGAGGTGCCCACGGACGCGATCAGCACGTCTGCGGATGCCGTCGACGCGCCTGCGGATGCTGTCGACGCGCCTGCAGAGTCGGCAGAGCGGCCCGCTGAGGTCGCGGACCCGGTACTGCTGGCAGCACACGACATCGCCCTGGCGGCACTGCGCGAGATCACTCCCGCGGCCTCGATCGGTGCTCCCGTGGGTCACCGGGTGGAAGCGGACGGGGTGGTCTCGCTGCTGTTCGAGAACAATCTGCTGGGTTATCCCGGCTGGTTCTGGACCGTTTCGGTCGCACGGGTGGCCGGCGCGGAACCGACGGTCCTCGAAGCAGAGCTGCTGCCCGGGGAGGACGCACTCCTCGCCCCGGACTGGGTCCCGTGGGCCGTTCGGCTGGCGGAGTATCAGGCCGCACAGGTGGCCCTCGCGGAGGCCGCGGAGACCGCCGGTGACGATGAGGATGTCGACCTCGCCGACGACGACGCCCCGTCGACGGACGATGACGATGACGATGACGACCTGGACGAGACGGATTTCGACTCCGACGGCTCGCCGATCCTGCACTCCGGCGATGTGGACGGCGTCGACATCGACGAACTCGACCCGCAGCGTGGTGACGCGGATGTCGACGATGACTCGGACGATGATGACTCGGACGACGACTCGGGCGACGGTGACGACGACGACTCGGACGACGACGAGTCCGATGACTCGGACGACGAGGATCCCGAGGACGACGACGATGACGACTCGGACGATGACGACTCGGACGATGACGACGAGTCCGATGACTCGGATGAGGATGACGACGAGGAGTGACGACCTCCCCTCAGCGGAATACGACGGGGGCCGGACGATGAGATCGTCCGGCCCCCGTCGTATTCGTCAGGAGTTCGCGAGCACGTAGTCGATCGAGCGGAGCAGCTGACGGACATCCTCGGGCTCGATGGCGACGAAGGTCGCGATGCGGAGCTGGTTACGGCCGAGCTTGCGGTACGGCTCGGTGTCGACGATGCCGTTCGCGCGCAGAGTCGCGGCGATGGCGGCGGCATCGACGCTCTCGTCGAAGTCGATGGTGGCGACGACTCCGGAGCGGTATGCCGGATCAGCGACGAAGGGCGAGGCGACATCCGACGCCTCCGCCCAGGCGTAGATCGCTCCGGAGCTCTCCGCCGTGCGCGATGCCGCCCAGCTCAGGCCGCCGTTGTCCAGCATCCAGTGAAGCTGGCTGTCCAAGAGGTGGAGTGTGGACAGAGCCGGGGTGTTGAGGGTCTGATTGAGGCGCGAGTTGTCGACCGCGGTCTGGAGATTCAGGAACTCGGGGATGTAACGGTCACCGGCATTGATCCGCGCGATCCGCTCCAGTGCTGCGGGGGACACCGCTGCGAACCAGAGTCCGCCGTCGGAGGCGAAGTTCTTCTGGGGTGCGAAGTAGTAGACGTCCGTCTGGGCGATGTCGACGTTCAGCCCACCGGCGGCGCTGGTGGCGTCGATGACGGTGAGGGTGCCTTCACCGCCGTCCACACGGGTGACGGGAGCCGCAGCACCCGTCGACGTCTCGTTGTGGGGCCAGGCGTACACGTCCACGCCATCCACGACCTCCGCGAATGCCACCGAGCCCGGCTCCGCCGTGCGGACGTCCGGCGCCTGGAGCCACGGAGCCTTCGCAGCCGCGGCGAACTTGCCGCCGAACTCACCGAACACGAGGTTCTGAGCACGGTTCTCGATCAGGCCGAACGCGGCGGCATCCCAGAAGGCCGTGGATCCGCCGTTGCCGAGGATGATCTCGTAGCCCTCGGGGAGCTGGAACAGCTCAGCGAGCTGAGAACGCACCGAACCCACGAGGTTCTTCACGGGCGCCTGACGGTGACTGGTGCCGAGCAGCGACGATCCCACTCCTGCGAGGGCGGACACCGCCTCAGGGCGGATCTTGGACGGACCACAGCCGAAGCGTCCGTCGGAGGGGAGAAGGTCACGGGGGATCTCAACGCTCGCCATGAACAGATTCTAGGGCGGGTGAACGGGCGCCCCTGACCGCGTGACGCTCGGTGACGGATAGGCTGGAGGGGACAATCGTCGCGATCGTGAGGGGCACATGACTGATCTCATCGACACCACCGAGATGTACCTGCGCACCATCCTCGAGCTGGAAGAGGAGAACATCACTCCGCTGCGCGCGCGGATCTCCGAGCGGCTGGGGCACTCCGGGCCGACGGTGTCACAGACGATCGGGCGCATGGAGCGTGACGGCCTCGTGGTCGTGTCGGACGATCGCCGTCTGCAGCTGACCGAGAGCGGCCGGGCCAAGGCCGTGGACGTGATGCGCAAGCATCGCCTCGCCGAGCGGCTGCTCTCCGATGTCATCGGCCTCGACTGGGCCTATGTGCACGATGAGGCATGCCGCTGGGAGCATGTGATGAGCGAGCAGGTCGAGCGCCGGCTCATCGAGCTGCTCGGGCACCCGACCGAGTCTCCGTACGGCAACCCGATCCCTGGACTCGACGTGCTGGGCAGCGAGGTGGCCACGGAGTTTGAACAGGGCGTGATCGGGCTGGTGAACCGGCTCACCGATGCGGGAACGCCGATCGAGGGTACGGTGCGACGCCTCGCCGAACCGGCACAGGTGGACCCGGAGCTGCTCGAGCAGCTCCGCGACGCCGGCGTTCTCCCGGGCGCGCACGGCAGCTTCCGCTTCAACGAGGGCTACGTGCTGGTGGAGATGGACGGTCACGCTGACGGTCTGGAGCTTCCGGTGGAGATCGCCGGCCACATCTTCCTGGTCGACGACCGGCGCTGATCCCGGGCCGCACGACAGCACACGGCCAGTCCAAGGGGGACGACATGGCGGGTGAACAGAACACGGGCGGTACGCCGCCCGACTCCGGCGGGTTCGACGGCTTCGCCCCGATGCCGCTCGGACAGCGCAGCTCCGAGGAGCTCGGGCTCGGACCTTCCGCTGCGCGCACCTGGCCGAACGGGAGGCCGGAGTATGGCGGTCTGCCTCCCTACGGCACACCGTACGTTCCGCCCGTCTATCCGCCGGCACCGACCGCGGGAGCGCCCGCGGGGCCGCCCTCGGCTCCCGCCGGAATCCCGTACACCGGAATCCCGTACACCGGAACGCCGTATGCCGGGACACCGTACACCGGAACGCCGTATGCCGGGACACCGTACACCGGGAGCCCGTACGCCGGGACACCGTACGCCGGGACACCGCACGCCAGTGCGTCACATGCGGGTGCGCCTCATGCCGGGGCCCCGTACGCCGGGGCGCAGCACCCCGCTAGCTCGTATCCCGTACCGGCACCGGACAGCACGTCGCTGCCAGCCCCTGCGCCGCCTCTCGCCGTGCCGCCCGGATATGCGGCTGCCCCTCGGGCGAACGGACTTCCCAGCTGGGGCTGGGCTGTCCTCGTCCTGATTGCGCTGGCGATCATCGTCGTCGTCGGTGGTGCTGCAGCACGCATCCTCACGGCGGCACCCGAAACCGGGCCAGCGACGCCGGTGGCGGGAGCGAGCAACCCGGGTGCTCCCACGGCGGGCGCACCTGCTCCCGAGGGGACGGTGACGCTGGACATGTCGGCGAATCTGCCGGCGGGGACGGTGCTCGCGATGGCCGAGTCGGCCGACTGGGCCCCCTACGACACGACGGATCCCGAGCATCTTCTCGGGCCCGCCGCTCCCGCGGGCGATGACGCGTGGCGCAGCCCGTGCTACTTCGCGCTGCACTCCAACGAGGGAGCCTTCGGCGACGACGACCGGGACGGGAGTGAGTACTGGGGGGAGCTGGCGCAGAAGTACGCGGCACCGGGAACGACGGCCTCGCCGATTGCCCCGCTGCTGGTTCCGGGACCCGACGGGACCCTGTACGAGTTCTCCGGATACTCCGAGGTCAGCACGGGGGACTACGAGAAGGCCTCCGTCAGCTATGCGCGTGTGGACGTTGCGGGCGATCGCACCTACGAGATCGCGGTTCGCTGCGATGGGACCGAGGTGCCGCAGGAGGTTCTCCACGCGGTCGCCTCGCAGTTCCAGCTGAAGTGATCAGAGGAAAGGCCTGATCGGTGACCGATCCGTGAGGCTCATCCTGAGAGTTTGGGATTCAGAGTGACAGAATCGTTACATTCCCGTACTCTGGAATTGTCCGTCGGCGCAAGCTGGCCGAAGGACACCCCGGAATTGCCTCGACGGCTCGTCACCTCCGTGGGTCCCGATGCACAAAGTGCCCTGAACCGAGTGCCGACGAGCCGGACGCCATGGGCGTGGAGGCGACGGAGGAACCAGCTTGAGTGCAGTGAACGAGTCGAACCCGCCCGAGTCTGAGGGGACGCCGGAGTCGACCGGAGAGGTGGTGCGCCGTGCGCGCCGCCAGGTACGCCCCGCGAGCGGGGGACGGGCGCGACCCGCGCGCGTTCTCGGCAGCCTGGTGATCGTCGCCGGTCTGATCGGCACCGTCGGCCTGTCGGCCTACGGTGCGTACAACGGCGCCAACAGCGCCGCCGCCGACAACCAGGGCCTGACCCTGCAGCAGGCTGCATCCAACGGTGCCCAGGCGCTGGTGGTCGCATCCGATGTCACCGGCGACGCCGTGCAGCGCGATGCCTATGCGGCAACGACCGCCGCGGAGATCGCCCAGAAGAAGGCGGAAGAAGAGGCTCTGCGTCGCGCGCAGGAGGCTGCTGCGGCAGCGGAGGCGGCGAAGAAGGCGGCGGCCGACAAGAAGGTCTCGATCGACTTCTCCAACGTTCCCACCTTCTCCGGCGCCACGGGCACGTTCGTGTGGCCGGTGACGGGCTTCGTCCTGGGCGACACTCTCGGTGCCGGCCGTGGACACGAGGGCTCCGACCTGCTGATCGCCGCCGGCACTCCGATCTACGCGATGAACGCGGGCACGGTCACCATCTCCGCGGAGAGCTACGGCGGATACGGCAACTTCGTCGAGATCACCGGTGACGTCAACGGCACCTCCGTCGAATCCCGCTACGGTCACATGACGTCCGGATCCCGCGTGGTCTCCGAGGGCGACCACGTCGAGGCTGGCCAGCTGATCGGTCTCGTCGGCAGCACCGGCCGATCGACCGCCAACCACCTTCACCTCGAGGTTCGCCTGGACGGCTCCCTCGTGGACTCCTACGCCTTCCTGGTCGCGAACGCCGGCTGACGCGACCAGTACGAGAGAGGGGCATCGCACGCGTGCGATGCCCCTCTCTCGTACGCTTCGGACGTGGGATGTTCACCTGCGCGTCGTATGCCTCCCGGGCGTGTCGGGGTTACGCTGTGTCCTGACGCCGGTCGAAAGCGGAGGGCGCACATGTATACGACGACGAGCATCCGAACCACGGGTGTGGGTCAGTCGCGCGTGCATGAGCATCACCTGCCGCAATCGAGCATGTCCGCGAGCTCTCGCAGGGCGCCATCCGCACGGGTGGCGCCCTGTGTCGTTCCGGGATGATCCGACCGCGTCGCAACGCATCGTGAAACCCGGCAACCAGCCGGGGCGAATCGAGAGGATGACGGATGCGCACGCTGGTGTTGAACGCAGGATACGAACCGCTCGCGGTGGTCTCATTCAAGAGAGCACTGCTGCTGGTCATGAACGACCGGGCGACGATCATCGAGCGGGTGGAGGACTCGCCGGTCTGGGGCACGAGTAGCGTGTACGACCGCCCGGCGGTGATTCTGCTCTCGCGCTATGTGCGCGTGCCCGCCACATACAACGTCCCCGTCACACGGCGGGGCGTGCTGCGGCGGGACGGATACCGGTGCGCCTACTGCGCCAAACCCGCAGCCACCATCGACCACGTGATGCCGCGCTCGCGTGGGGGAGCGGACTCGTGGGAGAACCTTGTCGCCTGCTGCCTGCGCTGCAACAACGTGAAGAGCGACCGGACGCCGCACGAGATGGGCTGGGAGCTGCGGTTCATCCCGCAGCCGCCGCGGGGCTCGCAGTGGACCGTGCGCGGCACGGAGCGGGCGGAGCCGGCCTGGGCTCCATATCTCAGCGCGGCCGCCTGACCCGCGTCAGTCGACGTCGAGGGCGCGCAGCCAGCGGCTGAGCAGGCCCGCCAGAGTCGAGGCGTCGGCGCCGAGGGCGCTGATCAGCCGGTGCTCGTTCGCGGTGTGGGCTTCGACGGCGCGTTCGACCAGGTCGAACCCCGCGGGGGTGAGGCGGATGTGGCGGCGACGTCGGTCGTCTGCGTCGCCTTCGCGCTCGACGAGGCCGCGTGCGGCCAGGCGGTCGACACGCTTCGTGAGCCCGCCCGTCGAGATCATGGTGCGTTCCGCCAGCTCTCCGGCGCTCCGGCGATACGGGGCGCCGGCCCGGCGGAGCGTCGCGAGGACATCGAACTCGCCCTGTGAGATGCCGAACTTCGCGAACTCCTCGTCCAGGGCGCGATCCAGAATCGCCGCCAGCCGGTGCAGGCGGCCGATGACGGCCTGCGGCGTGGTGTCGAGATCCGGTCGTTCCCGGTGCCACTCGGCGAGGATCAGGTCGACGCGGTCTTCGTCACGGGGATCTCCAGCCATGAGGACAATCTATCTTCCATGGAAGGTGTAATCTATCTTCCATGGAAGATAATGGGCGTCTGAAGTGGATCCTCATCGCGGCGATCGCACCGATCGCATGGGGGAGCGTGTACTTCGTGACTCGGAACTTCCTGCCCGCGGGCATCCCGCTCTGGGGTGGCGTCTACCGTGCGCTGCCGGCCGGGATCGTCCTGCTGCTGATCGCCCGGCGGCTGCCGCACGGCGCGTGGTGGTGGCGGTCGATCGTCCTCGGCGTGCTGAACGTCGGCGGCTTCTTCGCGCTGATCTACCTCGCCGGAACCCTGCTGCCATCCAGCCTGGCCGCCACCCTGATGTCCGCATCGGCCGGGGCGATGCTCCTGTTCGGCTGGGCCTTCCTTGCGCAGCGTCCCACGCTGATGGCGGTCGCGGGAGCGGTGATCGGCGTCGTCGGCGTTGTGGTGATGCTCGGGGTGGGCACGTCCGACGTCAGCGGCTGGGGAGTGCTGGCATCGCTGGCTGCGATGATCTCCTCGAACATCGGATTCGTCCTCACCGCCAAGTGGGGAGCGGGCATCCCGCCCGTGACCCTGGCGTCGTGGCAGCTGATCGCCGGCGCCGTGATGCTCATTCCGGTGGCCGCCGCGGTCGAGGGTGCACCGCCCGTACCGGCGGGCGCGACGCAGTGGCTCGGCTTCCTCTACGTGTCGCTGGTGGCCACCGCTCTCGCCTACGTGGTGTGGTTCACCGGCCTGCAGCGGCTGCCTGCTGCGGCGATCGGTGCGATCGGCCTGCTCAACCCGGTCTCCGGCGTGCTGCTGGGCGTCGCGTTCGCCGGAGAGCTGTTCGGCCCGGCGCAGGCGATCGGCATGGCGCTCGTGGTCGCGGGGGTCGTCATCGGCACACGCAGCCGCCGCGGCCGAGGCGCCACGCTCTCCCGATAGGCTCGCAAGCAGGCGCGTCGTCGAGCCGGCGACGTGCGGCAGAGCCGAACGGAGATGAACGCGTGGACCAGGAGAGCGGTTGTGGTTGCGGGTGCGGTGCTCCGTCTCGGTCCTCGCTGATGCAGATCGGCACCGCCAGCCCGCCGCCGCCGTCCTCTGCGCGAGGGACGCATGCCATCGAGCAGGTCGCCATCGCGGCAGGCTCGTTCACCATGGGCGACTCCTCAGGCGATGAGAACCCCGCGGACGGGGAGACCCCGCGCCATCGGGTGCGGCTGTCGGCGTTCTCGATCGACGCCACGTCGGTGACCAATGACGCGTTCGCGGCGTTCGTCGACGCCACCGGCTATCGCACCGAGGCCGAGGTCTTCGGGTACTCGGCGGTCTTCCACCTCGCCGTCACGGCACCCGAACAGGACATCGTGGGAGTGCCGCCCCAGACCCCGTGGTGGCGCGGTGTGCGGGGTGCGGACTGGCGCCATCCCGGCGGGGCGGGCTCCGACATCGTGGACCGTGGCGATCATCCCGTGGTGCACGTGAGCTGGAACGACGCTCAGGCGTACTGCGCGTGGGCGGGGCGTCGGCTTCCGACGGAGGCGGAGTGGGAGTACGCCTCTCGTGGCGGCCTCGACGCAGCGAAGTACCCGTGGGGCGACGAGGAGGTGGATGACGGCGGCTGGCGCGCGAACATCTTCCAGGGCGAGTTCCCCGCGCGCAACACGGCCGAGGACGGATGGAGCACGACGGCACCCGTGCGGAGCTTCGCGCCCAACGGATTCGGGCTGTGGCAGACGGTGGGCAATGTCTGGGAGTGGTGCGAGGACCGCTTCGACCCCGGCTACTACGCGCAGTCACCGGAAACGGACCCTCAAGGTCCGCGCAGCGGAGACGTGCGCGTTCTTCGCGGCGGCAGTTACCTCTGCCACATCTCGTACTGCAACCGCTACCGTAACTCCGCCCGTTCGCAGAACACACCGGACTCGTCGATGGGAAATGCCGGCTTCCGCACCGTCGCGCGCTGATCCGGTCGCTAGATTCATCCCATGGGGATCTTCGACTTCTTCTCACGCAAGCCGCGAGCAGCCTCGCCCGCCGCGGCTCCGGAGCCGGCACCGCCCGTCGACTACGCCGCGCTGGTGCCGATGGCTGCGATCATCAGCAACGATGACGCCCAGGTCGCCGCGGACATCGCCCTCCTCGCCACGGGATACGAGACGTTCCAAGCGGCGTATCCGGGCTGGTGCGAGACCATGAGCTTCGGTGAGGTCGCACCCGAGCATGAAGACGCGACGGTGCGTGACGTCTTCGTCTACTGGCTCGCCGGCTACGAGACCCCGTTTCACTACGGCGCCTACATCGACTGGAAGGCGGCCCCCGAGGACATCGTGTGGCAGCTGGAGCGGGCGGCGGCTTCGCTTCATGCCCCGCTGGACTTCGCCGACATCCCCTTCGCCGCCGACGAGGACACGGAGGCCGCGCTGGAGCGCATCGCACAGCATGTGCGGGCGCGCGGGTACGCTCTCACCGTCATCGACACGGAGAGCGACAGCTACCACCTGTACCTGGTTCCCGAGACCGAGTACGACCGCCTCGTCACGCTCGGTGCGTCGGTCGGGTTCAGGATCTTCAGCCCGGCGTGAGGGTCCGCCGCGCCGCCGTGGTCGATGCGTCTGCGGTGCCCCTGACTGGACTCGAACCAGCGACGCACGGTTTAGGAAACCGACGCTCTATCCACTGAGCTACAGGGGCGCGACTACCCAGCTTAGTTGACCGCCGAACGGTTCACCGGAGCGCACAGCCGCGGAAATCGTCACGCGATGGAAACAATCGTGTGACGGCTGGGAAATTCATGTGCGCCAGATTGGGCGGTGTCGCAGCGCGCCCGCGCAGATCGCGACCTCTCGGAAAGGTGGACTCGGATGGACCAGGGAAATACAGCGTTCATTCTCATCGCGGCGGCGCTCGTGCTTCTGATGACTCCCGGCCTCGCGTTCTTCTACGGCGGACTCGTGAAGGCGAAGAGCGTCATCAGCATGATGATGCTGAGTTTCGGTGCGCTCGGTCTCATCGGCGTGCTGTGGGTGCTCTACGGCTACGCCATCGCATTCCCGGGCGCAGAGGGCACTCTCGCACCCTGGGCCATCGACTGGTCGGCGGTCGGGCTGGAAAGCCTGATCGAGGTGCCGGAGGGTGCGGCCTATCCGCCGCTCGCCTTCGTGGCCTTCCAGGCGACGTTCGCCATCATCACGGTCGCGCTGGTGTCCGGTGCCATCGCCGACCGTGCCAAGTTCGGGTCGTGGATGATCTTCGCCGCTATCTGGGCGACGGTCGTGTACTTCCCGGTGGCCAGCTGGGTGTTCAATTTCGGCCTGGCCGATGACGGCAGCTTCGCTTACGGCGGATGGATCACCCACGGACTTCAGGAGGCGTTCGGCGTCGGTGCCATCGACTTCGCCGGCGGCACGGCGGTCCACATCAACGCGGGTGCCGCAGCTCTCGCCCTCGCTCTCGTCCTGGGCAAGCGTCAGGGATTCCAGAAGGGCGCCCACGTGCCCCACAACCCGCCGTTCGTGCTGCTGGGTGCGGGACTGCTGTGGTTCGGCTGGTTCGGCTTCAACGCCGGTTCGGAGCTCGCGGCCGACGGCACCGCGGCGCTCGCCTTCGTGAACACGATCGCGGCTCCCGCCGCCGCCCTGCTGGCGTGGCTGGTCGTTGAGAAGATCAAGGACAAGAAGCCCACCTCGGTGGGTGCGGCATCCGGTGCCGTGGCAGGCCTCGTGGCCATCACGCCGGCCTGTGGTTCGCTGCAGCCCATCTGGGCGATCCTGCTCGGCCTCATCGCCGGCGCGGTGTGCGCGATCGCGATCGAGCTGAAGTTCAAGCTCGGCTTCGACGACTCGCTGGATGTGGTGGGCATCCACCTGATCGGCGGGCTCATCGGAACCCTCTACCTGGGCTTCTTCGCCAACGGCACCGGCCTGTTCCTGGGCGGCGACGGAACGCAGTTGCTGGTCCAGGCGATCGCAGCGCTCGCGGTGCTCGTCTACTCCTTCGTCCTGGCCTACGGCATCGGCTTCGTCATCGATCGGACGCTGGGCTTCCGCATCAAGGACGAGGACGAGATCGCGGGCATCGACAAGGTCATCCACGGAGAGGCCGGCTACGTGCTCGCTGATCGCTGAGCTGGGCCAGACGGGGCGGGAGCGCACACAACGCGCCTTCCCGCCCCGACACTCTTCAAGACCGCAGAGGCAGGGACATGTTCACTCCGATCAACCAAGCGGTCGCTGTACGGCCACTCGACGCCGGCGACGGACGTATTCGCCACCTCACCGCACTCGCAGACGACGAGCGCTGGTCCGATGCCGGTCTGCACGTGATCGAGCTGCGCTCGCGCACCGGGACCTTCGTGCTCCCCGAGCGCCATGCCAGTTATCAGGTGGTCGGGCTCTCGGGGGCGCAGATCGCGATCGGGGAGCGGGGCTCGTATCGGCCGCTGCGCTCCGGTGAGGTGCTGCGTTCCGCGGGCGACACGATGGAGCTGCGCCGGTGGGCCTCCCGCGGGATCAGCCGTCTCCTCTGCCTCAGTCTCGACCAGCGCGAGGCCATCGCCACGCTGTCGACGGTGACCGTCACCGAACCGACCGGCCTCACCGGGGATGTCACCTCCGTGACCGTGATCGCCGGTGCCGCATCGCTGGAGGCTCAGGATCTGGAGCCGACAATGACGATGCTGGTCGGCGGCGGAAACGACGGCATCGTCACCGGCCATGGCCGCCTCGCGTTGACGCGATTCCTCACCCGGGTGGCGTCCTGATCAGAGCACTCGGGCCGCTGCGCAACAACTGCGCAGCGGCCCGAGTGCGGTGAAGATCAGTGAGCGGCGTCGTAGGCCTCCAGGACGCTGGCCGGGACGCGGCCGCGATCGGAGACCGAGTGGCCATTGTCGTTCGCCCACGCGCGAACGGCGGCGAGGTCCGTGCGGCCGGAGCCGCGCTTGGGGGCGGCGGCGGAAACGGAAGCGGTGCGCGCAAGGCGGCGACCGGCGGCAATGAACGGTGCCACGGCGGCGCGAAGTGCCGCGGCATTGTCATCCGTCAGGTCGATCTCATAGGCGACGCCATCGAGCGAGAAATGAACGGTCTCGCCGTCCCCGACTTCGAGGACAGTGCCATCGAGGTCGTCAATGATCTGGTGAACGATCTTCTTTGCCATAGGGATAACAATAGAAGATGCGGGACCATTCATGCATGAGGAATTTCACAGAATGCCGCGTGGCGCACATCCGAGCGATGAGAATGATCGCAGCGCGGATGTTCAGGGAATGATTCCCGCCCGCCGCGCTTCCGTTACGGCGGCGAGGCGGGTGGATACACCCAGTTTCGACATGGCGGTGGCCAGATAAGCCTTGACCGTTCCCGGCTTGAGCCCGAGCTGCCGCGCGATATCCGCATTCGTTCCGCCGAGCGCGGCCCACGCGAGAACATCCACCTCGCGCGGCGCGAGCCGCGGGGTTTCCTCTCCGGGCACGGGAAGCTGATCACCGGCGAGTGACGCCAACCGTGCGGACAGCACGCGCAATTGCTGTGCATCCGATTCTGATGCGCGATTAATGAGGGGGCGAAGAGATGCGTAGATGGAGCGCAATTCTTCGCGATGAGCGACGGGAAGAGGGTCGGTGACCACCGGTAAGGGGGCGGTGGTGCCGAGCATGCGAACTCTGCGCTCCACTTCATCGCGAACCCGCAGCTCGGATGCGAGAGCTTCCGCCACCTGGAATGCGGGAGCGGCGTTCACCTCGCCGACCGGCTGACCGCTCCAGGATCCGCCGTACAGGATGCCGCGCGCGATTCCCTCCACAATGATCGGCACCGCGAGAAGAGTGGATATTCCTTCACCGAGGATCGCTCGATCATAATCGTGGGTGATAGAGCGGCTCGCGCCGTAGTCGCTGGTCATCCGAGGGCGAAGCTCGACCACCGCGCGGCCGCCGAGACCGCGCTCCGGGTGCACACGCAAACCGTCCAGGCTGCGGGTGCGCGCGCCGTGCACCGCGGTGATGGACACCTCGCCGTCCCGGAACAGCCCTCCGAACGCCACCGGAAACCCCGTCCGGCGGGAAAGCTCGCTCACCGCGTGCGCCACCAGTTCCGCCTCACTGGGCGGTGCTGTGCGAGCGTTCACGGTGCCTCCGGGATGCTGCGTGGTGCCTGCGTGGCGCCTGTGCTGGTGAGGGATCGAGCATTTGAGGATATCGCCGGATCAGGGGCGAAGCGCTCCTTCGAACGCGTCTTCCGCTGCGGCGTCATCCGCGCGTGCCGCCCGACGAGTCACCGGGCGCGGAGCGATCGCTCCTTCGAGTTCCAGCAGGGCACGCTTGGTCTCGGGATGCGCGCCGTACTCGCCAACGGAGCCATCGGAGCGGACGACCCGGTGCACGGGCACGATCAGGGAGAACGGGGTGAGCCGGCAGGCCGTGCCCACGGCCCGCGCCGCGCGCGGCCGCCCGGCGACCAGCGCGATCTCGCCATACGACGCGGTCGTGCCGTAGGGGATCTGGGTCACCGCTCGCAGCGCGTCCAGTGCGAAACCGTCGATCAGACGCCAGTCGAGCTCGACATCGAACTCCCGGCGCCGGCCGTCGGCATACTCCTCGATCTGCTCGCACAGCTCAGCGAGGGAGCCCGGACTGCTCTCCGGAACGGTCCCGAGCTGAGCCGAGACGCGCTCGATCTCCCACTGCGGGTCCCCGTCGATCAGGTGGAACCAGACGAGTCCGTGCTCGCCGGTGACTCCCACGGCCGCGCCGAAGGGTGTGGATATGACGTCCCAGGTGTATTCCATGACCACATCATCATCGCCGTTGTGCGCCTGCCTTCTGACATGGGCGCCGATGCGGACAAGTTCCCGAGCCGGGCCATCGGGGGAGGAGGAGGTGAGGGATCACCCTCTCGCGGCGCGGAATACGGCGAATCTGCGGGCTGTCGACCTAGTCTGGTCGTGTGCGGCACGACAACACCGAAGACGACGAGCGTGCGGGCGCGACGGTGAGGCCGATCGTTCCCGGCGACATCGACTCGCTCGCGCCCGGAGTGCATGTCACCCACGCCGCGCAGCCGACACGGGACGCCATCGTCCGCCAGGCGGCGGACCTCGGCGGTCCCTCTCCGCTGCTGCGGTACCACGACATCCCGGAAGCGGGAATCGAGATCACCAAGGCCCATCCCGGCAGCCTCCCGCAGTTCATCACGGGCCGCTCCACGCTGCTGTCCGGACTGTTCCGCGACGAGGTGGCCCTCCGCACAGCCCGCATCGCGGCCGAGCGGATCACCACCAAGAACCTGGAACTGCGCGCAGTGCGGGGTCTGGATCCGGTGCATCTGGCCGTGGGGCTGGCCTCGTGGCGGATCGGCGGCGTCTCCTATACCGCGCCCGTGCTGTTGCGCCCGCTCGCCATCCGCCGTCATCAGCACGACTTCGAACTCAAACTCCACGGCAACTTTCAGATCAATCCCGAGCTCGTACGCGCAGCGCAGGAGCACTTCGGCATCACGATCGACGGCCCGAGACTCGCGGCGCTCGCCTACGACGGCGGGGTGTTCAAGCCGCAGCCCGTGATCGATCACCTCCGTCGTGCCACCGCCCGCATCGACACGTTCTCCGTGCACCCTCGTCTGGTGGTGTCGGTGTTCGCCGACGTCGCCAGCGCGATGTCCCGGGACGGTTCGCTGGATCACCCGGTGCTGAACGCGCTCGGCGGCCACCAGGACGATCGGGCCCGGCTGCGGGCGGCGCGAGGGGATGTGGTGCCGACCAACCCGGACACCCGGGCGCCGGCTGCCGACACGCTGCTGCTGGACGCCGACTCCGAGCAGGAGCGGGTGCTCGCGCGCATCATGGCGGGGCAGTCCCTCGCCATCACCACGCTTCCGGGAACCGGCGGCACCCAGACGATCATCAACGCCGTCGGCTCGCTGGTCGACTCGGGCAAACGTGTGCTTGTGGTGAGCGCGCGTCGCTCGACGCTCGACGGCATCCGTCATCGCCTCGCGGGTGTCGGTCTGGACGCGCTCGCCATCGCACCCGCCGCGGTGCGCAAGGACCTGATCCGCGCCATCGGCCGCAACGAGAAGGCGGAGCAGCCGCAGGTGGCCGATGTGGACGAGGCGCTGGTGCGCCTGCGTGCGATCCTCACCGACTATCGTGCCGCGCTGTCCGCGCCGCATCCCGTCTTCGGCGTGTCCGCGCTCGACGCCACCCGTGCGCTGTCGGCGCTCGCGCAGAAACCCACCGCTCCGAACACCGCAGCGCGTCTGGACACACGCGCCCTGCAGGCTCTCGCCAGCGGACGTCGGGAGGCCGCGGAGAAGCTCACCCTCGCCGCACGCCTGGGCGAGTTCCGCTTCGGGCCCGACGATTCGCCCTGGTACGGCGTCAGCTTCAGCACGACGGCATCGGCCACGGACGCACACGCCCTGGCCGCGCGTCTTCACAAGAGCGATGTGTCGAGCCTCCTGGAGCGCGGCTACGAGCTGATCGCACAGACGCGCATGCGTCCGTTCCTCACCGTCGACGAGCTGGGGGAGTACCTCCGGCTGCTGCAGGGCATCGGCGAGTCCCTCGACAAGTTCCTGCCCACCGCGTTCGAGCGTCCGCTGGGCGAGATGATCGATGCACACGGCCCGCGGCGCGGTACGGCGGAGATGAGCAACGCCAACCGGCGGCGCCTGAAGAACCTGTCGCGGGATCTCGTGCGCCCCGGCGTCCACGTCGCCGATATGCACGCCGGGCTGCTGCGCATCCAGCAGCAGCGCACGCAGTGGCAGCGCTACGTCGAGCAGGGCGCCGTGCCCGAGGTCCCGGTGGGCCTGCACGACGTCACGGTGGCATGGCAGCGCGTGCACGCCGATCTCGCCTCACTCGACACAGTGCTCGGCCGCGCCGGCACCGCGCGGTTGTCGGCCATGCCCGTCGCACAGCTCGTGCGCACGCTCGCGGGCCTGGCCGCGGAATCCAAGTACTTCGACAACCTCGTGGAGCGGGCGAGCCTGCGCACCGAGCTCGCGCGCCTGGGCCTGGAACCCCTGCTGGAAGAGCTCTCTGTTCGCCACGTCGACGAGGAGCGGGTCAGCGACGAGCTCGAGTTCACCTGGTGGCAGTCGGTGCTGGAACACCTGCTGCAGAACGACCGGCGCCTCCTCGGTGCGAACACCTCCATCGTGGATCGGCTGGAGCGCGATTTCCGCCTGGTCGACGAGGCGCACAACGCCGCCTCCGGTCCGCTGCTGGCTGCGCGCCTCGCGACCGACTGGCGCATCGGCATCGTGGATCACCCCGACGAAGCGATCGGCCTGAAGCACACGCTGACGCGAGGCACACCGAGCCCGGGAGAGCTGGTGCGGGTCGCGCCCCACCTCGCCGACATCGTCGCCCCGGTGTGGATCGCCTCGCCCTACGAGGTCCCCTCGCTGGGCGATGACGTCCGCTTCGATGTGGCGATCATCGCCGACGCTGGTGCCATCAACCTGGCCGAAGCGGCCCCGGCCATCCGTCGCGCACACCAGATTGTCGCTCTCGGCGACCCGGCCACCCAGGCTCCAACACCGTTCCGCATCGCCACCTCCGACGACGGCGAGTGGGAGCCCGAAGACCCCTTCGACGCCACCAGCGTGTTCGAACGGCTCGCGGAGGTCGTCCCGGTGGAGACGCTCACGCGCAGTTACCGCGCCGGCGGCGAGGACCTCGCCGAGCTGGTGAACGACGCGTTCTACGGCGGTGAGATCGTGTCGCTGCCGTGGGCGGGGTCGTACCTCGGTCGTGGCAGCCTCAGCGTCGACTACGTGGAGGGCGGCTTCGGCGCGCCCGATCCCGACTCCGGTGCGGTGGAGAGCACCGATGCGGAGGTGTCCCGTGTCGTCGCCCTGGTGGTGCAGCACGCGGTGAAGCGTCCGCGCGAGTCACTGATGGTGGTCACCGCGAGCAGGCGGCACGCCGAGCGGGTCCGTCGCTCCGTGGCCGCGGCGTTCGCGGGCCGCTCGGATGTCGCGGACTTCGTCTCGCGCGACGCCGGCGAGCCGTTCGCGGTGCTGACCCTCGAAGAGTCGGTGGCGGAGAGCCGCGACCGCGTGATCTTCTCGCTCGGCTTCGGTCTCACCAAGCACGGCCGTGTGCTCAGTGATTTCGGCGATCTGTCCACGCCCGACGGAGAACGCCTCCTGACGGTCGGGATGACGCGGGCGCGGCGCTCGATGGTGATCGTGTCCTGCATTCAGCCGTCCGCCTTCGATGACGGCCGCCTCGAGCACGGTGCCGCCACGCTGATGGGCATTCTCGCCGGCGTCGACGAGCGAGCCGCCGAGGTGTATCCGGAAGAGGACGTCGATGTGCTCACCCGCGGACTGGCGCGCGAGCTGCGACAGCTCGGAGCGGATGTCGAGCTCAACTACCGTGGCATCCTCCCGCTCGTGGCACGCCACGGCGACAAGGCCGTGGTGGTGGAGAGCGATCCGGACGTGGCCGACCAGTCGCTCCGCGAGAGCGTCCGGCTGCGCCCGCAGGCGCTGCGCAAGCTCGGCTGGCACTACGTGCGCGTGCACGCCTTCGACCTGTACAGCGACCCCGCCGGTGTCGCTCAGCGCATCGCGGTGCTCCTCGGCGTGGAGCCGGCGCCTTCGCGTGGTGACGAGACGCAGCCGATCGATGTGCAGCCGGTCGATGGGAACTGATCCGGCGAACCCGCGGCAGCGCGTGGTCCGGGTCGGCTCGCGCCGCGCGAAGCTGACGGCGGCGCCCGGCACCTTTGCCGAACCGGCGGTCACGCAGGACGAGGCCGCGGCGCCCGTGTCCGCGGGTGAGGGGCCCAACGATGCGCGACTGCGCCAGGACGTCCCGCCGCACTACTGATGGCACGAGAAAGGGCGCCGACCGACGTCGGCGCCCTTTCGCAGACGTGTTACGCGCGGTCCTTGGCGAGCAGGTCGCGGATCTCCGAGAGCAGCTCCTGTTCGCTGGGCAGGGCGATCTCCTCTTCGACGGAGGTGCCGGCCTTCGCGGCCTGGCGCTCCTTCCACTTGTTCATCGGCAGCACCAGGCAGAGGTAGACCACCAGGGCAACGGCGAGGAAGTTGATGATCGCGCCGATCACCGATCCGATGCCGAAGGCCGTGACGCCGCCCTGGAGGTTCGGGACATTCCAAACGAGCGAGTCCAGGCTTTTCACCGAGAAGAAGAAGGCGATCAGAGGATTGATGATCCCCTCGACCAGCTTCGTGACGATCGCGCCGAACGCGGCGCCGATGACGACCGCCACCGCGAGATCGATGACGTTTCCCTGCAGGATGAACTGCCGGAATCCCTTGATCATGTTCTTTCCCCTACCCAATCTCCGTGCGAGACCGCTACGCGGAGGTCGTAGCGGAAGACGAACCCGTCTCAGCCTTCGATGATGACGCAGCGCTTCCGCCGCCGCCAGAGGACGCGCGGGAGTCCGTGCGATAGAAGCCGCCGCCGTTGAAGGTCACCCCGATCGATCCGTACTGCTTGCGCAGCGCTCCGCCGCATTCCGGGCAGGCCGTGAGGGCGTCGTCGCTGAAGGACTGGACGGCATCGAAGCGGTGGCCGCACTGCGTGCAGGCATAGGCGTAGGTGGGCATCTGAGTGTTCTTTCGTGAATGGCGCCGCGACGAGGTCAGCGGGCGCTGGAGGTGAGGGCGATGATGGTGGTGGGAGTGACGATGCCGTCGACCGGCTGGTCGTGCGGCTCGCGGGGAACCGCGTCGAGAACCTCGTTGTCGTACACGACCGCGTACACCGGCGGGCACTTCTGCATGGAGCCGAGCGTCTTATCGAAGTAGCCGCGTCCCCACCCGAGGCGTGTGCCGTCGGACCCGACCGCTGCAGCCGGCACGATCATCAGGTCCGCATCGTCCACGGCCATGGGCCCGAGCAGCTCGCCCTCCGGCTCGGAGAGGCCGAACAGGCCCTCGTACTCGCCGCCGTCCGGTGTGGCCACCGTCCAGTCGAGGAGGCCGTCCGCTCGCGTGACGGGTAGCAGCACGCGGATGCCGCGCTCCATCGCGTCGTTGATGAAGGTCCGGGTGCCGGGCTCAGCGGGGGAGGAGAGGTAGCAGGACACCGTCCGGGCCCCGACGCGCTCGACCAGCTCGTCCAGCCGCCCGGCGATGTCGGCAGTGGCCTGATCGCGCTGGGACTCCGACAGCGACTGCCGCCGCGTCCGGATGTCCGCGCGCAGGGCCTGCTTCTCGTCCGCGATGTGTCTCGCCATACCCCCGAGTCTACGGCGCACGACGGCGCATCCTTTAGAGTGGTTGAATGTCTCAGTCTCGTATGAAGGCGGTCATCCCTGCCGCCGGTCTTGGAACGCGCTTCCTTCCCGCCACCAAGGCGATGCCGAAGGAAATGCTTCCGGTCGTCGACAAGCCCGCCATCCAGTACGTGGTGGAAGAGGCGGTCAACGCCGGGATCGATGACGTCCTGGTCATCATCGGGCGCAACAAGAACGCGATCTCGGACCACTTCGACGCTGTCCCCGAGCTCGAGAGCAAGCTCGTGGAGAAGGGCGACGACAAGAAGCTGCAGCAGGTGCTGGCCTCCAGCGACCTCGCGGACATCCACTTCGTGCGCCAGGGTGAGCCCAAGGGGCTCGGCCACGCCGTCCTGCGCGCGAAGGCGCACGTGGGCGACTCCTCGTTCGCGGTCATGCTCGGCGATGACCTCATCGACGAGCGCGATCCGCTGCTTCCCCAGATGATTGAGCAGCACGCCAAGCGCGGCGCCGCGGTCGTCGCGCTCATGGAGGTCCCGCGCGAGCACATCCACCTGTACGGCGTCGCCGCCGTCGAGCCGACCGAGGATGAGGGCGTCGTCCGCATCACCGGCATGGTGGAGAAGCCCTCCGCAGAGGACGCTCCCTCCAACCTCGCCGTCATCGGACGGTATGTGCTGGGTCCGGACATCTTCGATGTCCTCGAGCACACCGAGCCGGGCAAGGGCGGCGAGATCCAGCTCACCGACGCGCTTCAGGAGCAGGCCGCCGATGCCGAGGGCAATGGCGTGTTCGGCGTTGTGTTCCGCGGTCGTCGCTACGACACGGGCGCCAAGATCGACTACATCCAGGCCATCGTCCAGCTGGCCGTCGCCCGGCCCGACCTCGGTCCGGAGCTGCGCGACTGGCTGAAGGACTTCGCCGAGACCCTCTGAGTCTGACCCGTCGCCCCGTGGAACCGCAGATCGCGAGCAGGCACGGGTCCGTCTCGCTGCGGCTGGTGAAGCCGCGCGACGCACGGATCCTGCAGCACGAGCTCCTCTCGAACCGCTCCTGGCTGAGTCCGTGGGAGGCGACGCTTCCGGGCGGTCCGGTGTCCTTCGACATGCGCAGCGGCGTGCGCCGGCTCCTCCAACAGTACCGGGAGGGAGCCGGCGTCCCGTTCGTCATGGAGTACGACGGGGAGATCGCCGGCCAGCTGAACATCTGGGGGATCGCGCGCGGATCCCTGGCGTCGGCGACGATCGGGTACTGGGTGTCGGAGCGTTTCGCGGGGCGGGGGATCACCACCATCGGGGTCGCACTCGCCACCGACATCGCCTTCACCCAGTTGCGCCTGCACCGCATGGAGATCTGCATCCGGCCGGAGAACCACCCGTCCCGGCGCATCGTGGAAAAGCTCGGCTTCCGCTACGAGGGCCTGCGGCGGCGCTACATCCACATCGACGGTGACTGGCGGGACCACTACGCCTACGCGCTCACGACGGAAGACGTGCCCCGCGGAGTCCTGAACCGCTATCTCCTCGGCGCGGTTCCGCGCGATGCCGCTGCCGTGCCTCCCGCCGATCGGATCGGTCCGGCGTAGTCCGACACGCCCAAAGCATCACCGGGAGCGTTGTCCGGCTCCCATATCGTGGACGCATGGGCGGAACGGTACTCGGCGGCGGTGTGATCCTGGCGATCGCACTCGTCCTCTGGTTCGTGTACCTCGTGCCCGTCTGGCAGTCGCGCAGCCGCTTCAATGCCACCGAGCGGAATGCCGTGCGACTGAACCAAGCGCTTCGGGTGCTGGCGGAGACCGCGGAGAACCCGGAAGAGCTCCAGCTCGAGCTGAACGCCCGCACCGCGCACGAACAGGCCCGACTGGCGCGCGCCGTGGAGGCGGAGCGTCTGCGGTCGGAGCGCGAGCGCGTCCGCGCCGCGGCTGCGGCCGTTCGTGAGCAGCAGCGCGCCGAGGCCCTTGTGCAGAAGGAGCGTGACCGGGTCGCAGCCGAGCAGGCACGCATCGACAAGGAACGTCAGCGGTCGGAGCTCGCCGCCGCGCGGGCGAAGCTCATCGCCGAGCGTCGTGCTTCGGCTGAGCGTCGTGCCCGGGCCCGGCGCACCACGCGTCTCGTCGCCACGCTTCTCACCGTCGCCGGGCTCGGTGGGCTTGTCTCCGGCGTCTGGCAGATCGTCGTCTCGGCGGGCACGGGATTCGGCGGTCTGGTGATCGCCGGAGGCGTGGTGGCCGTTGTGGCGGGAATCTCGGTGCTGCAGCGCATGAACCGGGTCGCACGCCGTGCGGTGGTCCGCTCGGCGGCAGTGGACACGGTCGAGGCCGTGCCGGTGGCCACCCCGCGCCCGGCCGTGGTCGTGCCGGTCGTCGAGCGGGTGCCGGAGTGGCAGCCGCGCGTGCTTCCTCGCCCGCTCAGCACCGTGACCGGCACGTCGGCCGCCGCGGCCCAGGACGCTCGCGACGCCCGGGAAGCACTGCGCCGCGCTGCGATGGAAGAGGCGGCACGTCAGCGCGCAGCCGAGGCGGCTCCCGTGCCGATTCGTCCCGTACGCCCCGAGGCTCCGCAGCGACCTGCCGCGGCCTCGCCGTACGCCCGGATGGGCGTCGTCAGCGACGAGGAGATCGAGGCGCACGTGCGCTCGCTCCTCGCCCGCCGCGCTGCGGGCTGAGTATCGCGCTGCGGGTTCAGCCTCCGCGCGTGGCGGGTTGAATGTCGTGTTGCGGGTTGAATGTCGTTGAACGTCGCGTTGCGGGTTGGATGTCGTGTTGCGGCCTGGGCGCCGCGTTGCGGGGTCAGGCCGCGCTGGTGGCCGGATGTCGCGCTGTGGGCCGGGCGCTGCTGCGCTCGTCAGTGCTGCCATGCCGGCGGATGCTCACGCCGGAGTGGACACCGACCGACGCGTCAGGCATGCAGGAGGCGTCCTCCGCCGATCACGATCTCGCGCGCGGGGGTGCGCACGAGGGCGTCCATCGGGTTCTCCGCGTCGATGAGGACGATGTCTGCTCGCGAGCCGACGACCAGATCGTGGACCTCGCGACCGACGAAGCGCGCTGCGCGAGAGCTGGCGATCTCGACGACGCGCAGCAGGTCCTCATCCCGGACCACGCCGCCCGCGCGAGCGTACTGCCAGGCGATGCCGAGCAGATCGCCGGTGCCGTAGGGGCTCCAGAGGTCGCGGATGCCGTCGGTTCCGAAGGCGAAGTCGACGCGCGCCTCGGCGAACTCGTGCAGCGGCAGCTGGGGTAGCCGCAGCGGTGCGACGGTGCTCCACGTGATGTCGAGCTGGCCGAAGGTCTGCAGCAGGTCGCGTCGGCGGGTCTCCGGGATCTGCGCGATGGCGAACCCGTGCGCGACGTTCACCCTGCCCTGCAGGCCATACCTCTCGGTGCGCTCCGCGATCAGCTCCAGCTCGAACGCGCCGAGCTCGCCGCCGTCGTGGAGATGGATGTCGATGCCGCAGCCGTGCTCGGCGGCGATGTCGAACAGCGCGTCCAACTGTCCCACCGGGTCCCGGTCGATCGCCGCGGGATCCAGCCCGCCGATGAACTCGACCCCGGCTGCTGCGGCCTGGGCGAGCAGGTCCACGACGCCCGGGCGGCGCAGCACGCCGTCCTGGGGGAAGGCGACGATCTGGAGCCCCAGAGCCCCGTCGAACTGAGCGAACGCGTCCCGGACGATGCTGATGCCGTCCAGACCCAGACCGAGGTCCACGTCCACGTGCGTGCGAAACGCGGTGGTTCCGGTGCGGACGGACTCATCGAGCACGGCGCGGGTGATGTCGATGCTGGGGATCCCCAGCTCGCCGCGGCGCTCTCGTTCGTGCCGGATGCGGCCCTCGGTGCTCTGCTCGCCGCCGTAGGACTGCCAGGGGTGTCCCCACCACGACTTGTCGACGTGGGCGTGTGCATTGATGAGGCCCGGAATCGCCAGCAGGCCGCGACCATCCACCGTACCCGGCGCGCTCTCCTGCTCGGCGGCCGGCGTGATCTCGGTGACCACGCCGTTCTCGTCGATCCGGATGTCGGATGCCTCGCCGCCCCAGGGGCGGACGTTGCGCACGAGGCGGACGGGAGGGAACGGCGTTGTCGTCATGGTTCGATTCTCGTCGGTCGGGAGCACCCGTGCGAGCGTGCTAGGCTGAATCTGTTCACGGGCCTATGGCGCAGTTGGTAGCGCGCCTCGTTCGCATCGAGGAGGTCAGGGGTTCGAATCCCCTTAGGTCCACCAGAAAAGAACCCCCGCCGCGGCGGGGGTTCTGTCGTTTCCGAGGTCAGCGCTGGTCTGCCCAGCTCCAGATGTCATCGCCGCGGAGCGTCGCATCGGCGCCGCCGTCGTCGTAGATGACCTGGCCGGCCATGTGTGTGTTCTCCACGCTCGTGAGCCAGATGAGCAGGTTCGCCACCGACTCGGGCGGCTGGTGGCTGTTCAGGGGCATCGGCACCGAGGCGTCGACCATCGCCGCACCTTCGGGCGTGGCCAGCAGGCCGGCGGTCATCGGAGTGAGGACGGTACCGGGTGCGACGGCATTCAGCGGGATGCCGGCACCGGCCCAGGCCGGCGTGATCGACTCGCGACGGACCCAGCGGGCGAGCGCGCGCTTGGAGGACGGGTAGACGAGGTAGCCGATCTCGGGTCCCTGCGAGGTGAGCTTCTCCGCTTCGGCCAGAGCCGTGGCCTCGTCGCCGGCGAGCGCGGCGGCCACGATCTCGGGGGAGTTCGGCTGCAGCGAGGCCATGGAGGAGACGACGGCGGCGCGCGGAGCATCGGAGCCGGCGAGCGCGGGCAGCAGGGCCTCCAGCAGCTCGGTGACGCCGAAGAAGTTCACCGCGACGGTGGCTGGGATGGGAGCCGAGATGCCCGCGCAGGCGATGACCGCGTCGATCGTTCCGCCAGCGAGCTCCGTGGCTTTCGCGGCCGCCTCCTGGCGGCCAGTCGGGGTGGACAGGTCCGCCTCGACTTCCGCGCCCCGCAGGTCGATGCCGATGACGCGCTCACCGCGCTCGGTGAGCAGTCGCGCCGTGGTGGCGCCGATTCCCGACGCAGCGCCGGTGACGACGTAGGTGCGAGTCATGATTTCTCCTCTGATCGGTGTTCTTTCGGATGAGCCGTCGATCCGGTGAGGTCGGCGGTGAATCGGTGCATCATGTCGGCGAACTGTGCTCGCTCGACGTGCGTCCACGCGCCCAGCGCTCCGTGAACGGCGACGAGTCCTTGCTGGACCAGCGCCTCGAACGCCCGGGACCCGCGGTCGGTGAGTGAGACGATCACGGCGCGACCGTCGCGCGGGTCATCGGCGCGTGCAACGAAGCCGGCCGCTTCGAGGCGGGCGATCTGTTTGGTCATCGTGGGGCGGCTGATCCGCAGCATCACGGCGAGATCGCTCGCGCGCTTCGGGCCGTCCAGTCCCAGCAGGTACACCGGCTGCACGTCGCCGGCGTCGATGTCGACCTCGGCGACGCGCGCGAACTCGGCGTGCACGGCGGTGGACGACCACTGTGCCATGAGGCGCGTGAGCGAGGACAGCAGCACGGTCTCCGGCGTGGGGGAGTCGGTCATGTCCTCAGCCTACGCCGGATAGTTGCCTCAGGGAACTATTTCTCCGATGTCGGCCGGGGAAAGATGGAAAACGCACCCCCAGCGGCCGCCAGGGGTGCGTTTTCCGTCTTTCACCGAGCGTCCGGCGTCACTCGTAGCGCACCTGCTCCGTGCGCAGCAGGCGACGGCCGGCCGCCGTGGCGATCCCGATCGCGATCACGGCCATGACGGCCGTGGCGATGAGGGCGATCGGCATCAGGGGATCAGGCCAGCCGACCGTCCGGTCGGCCGACAGCGACGTGACCAGCAGCCAGGCGGTGAGGGAGCCGGTGCCGGCAGAGATGACCGTGACGCCGATCAGCGGCACGAGAGTCTCCCGCGTGATGAGGCCCCGCAGGGTGCCGTTCGGCATGCCGATCAGGCGCAGCAGCGCCAGCGTCCGGCGGCGGTCGTACAGCGCAGCGATGGTTGCCATGACGAGGACCGAAGCGGCGAGCAGCGTCGCGATCCCGATGGCGAAACGGCCGATCTCCGCGAACTGGATGGCCAGGTTCGTGTCGGCGTTCGAGACGAACTCGTCGCGCGTCCACGCGCCGGTGCTCGGATCCACCTGGGGCAGCGCGAGCAGGATGGTGCGGGCCCGCTCGACGGCTGCGGGGGTGTCGTCGGTCCGGATGATCACCGCGGCGACCGGCAGCGAGGACACTTCGGTGACGTCGGCACCCGTCAGCGCGGGCGTGTCTGGCGCGAGGGAGAAGATGCCGCCGACAACGGACAGCACCGGGCTCGGGGGCAAACTCGTCGCGCCCAGGCGAGCGGCGTCGTCCGCGGTGAGGAAGACGCCGTCGACGTTGCCGTGAACGACGATGACGTCGCGCACGCCGGGCTCGTCGCGGGCGGCCTGCAGCGCATCCGTCAGCAGCGATTCGTCCACCGGATGATCGCCTGCGGCGGCGAACTCCACGGCTACGGCATCCGCGGGCAGCAGCACATCGCTGCCGAAGGAGTCGGCGTCCGCTCGTGCGGTGACAGCGGTGGCGAACAGGGACACCAGGAACGTCGCCGCTACGAGGCCCGCGACCGAGCGGAACACCGCCGCGGGGGTTCGCAGAATCCGTCGGGATGCGAGGACCCCGGCACCGCTCGTCGCCATCGTCGCATACGCCCGTCCCGTGAGGTAGGTGATGTAGGGGCCCGCGATGACGAGCCCGACGGCGAGTACCGCGAAGCAGGCGATCACGGCGATGGTGGTGGGGACGGGGAGTGCGGAGCCGGCGAAGCGCACGACGCCCAGGGCGAGCAGCCCCGCCAGGAAAGGCATGACGCGCCAGAGCCTCGGAGCGCGCTCGAACACGGCCTGCGTGGTGGTGGCGTGCGAGTCGGAACGGATCGCCGACCAGGTCGCCGCGATCACCGACCCCACGACCACGACGACCACCACCAACGCCAGGGTGCCGGGGTCGACAGTGAGATCGGCGAGGGCCAGTCGCTCGCCCGCGACCCGCAGCAGCGCCAGCAGCGGGCGGGTGGCGGAGAACAGCCCGATCCCGACCAGCGCGCCGATCGCAGCGCTGAAACCGGCCTCCACCGCTGCGGTCCGCACCAGGAATCGTCCCGATGCGCCGATGGTGCGCAGCGTCTGATTCCGCTCGGACCGTGCGGCTGCCCCCAGCGACGTCGCCACGGCGACGAGCAGGAACGCCGGCATGAGGAGCGCGATCGCGCCCACAGCCGCCAGCGCCTGATAGTTCTCGTTGCCGCCGAAGCTCTGGCCGTCGAACGGCATCATCTCCAGCGCCGACCTCTCGGCTGCGACCGACTCCGGCGTCGCGCCGACGATCACGGCGAGGGTGTCCGGGCTGGGCAGCAGATCGGCCGGGATCTCCCCGACGAAGGTGCCGTAGCGTTCACCCAGCCGGTCGGCGGGATTCGCCTCGATCAGGGCGACCAGGGCCGGGGAAGCGAGGTAGCTGCCGGGCGCGGGCGGCTCGGCGATGCCGGGCAGCGGCATCCCCGACGCGGGAACGGACGCATCCATCCGGCTGATGCGCTGTCCCTGGAAGGTGTCGGTGCCGGTGGCGACGACCGTGGCATCGGTGACGGGCCCGGAGACGGCGGTGCCGGAGGGGTGCAACCAGGCCCCGCGCAGATCGCGCGTCTCCATGGCGCCGGCCCCGGCGATGAGCATGAGCACGACGAGCACACCGGCGGCCACCCCGGAGGCGATGGCGGCCAATCGCCCCCAGTTCCCGCGACTGCCGAACGTCAGCAGACGCATCGCGCCGATCATCGCGCGCCCGCAGCCGCCGGGTCGAGCACGAGACCGTCCCGGATGAAGATCTCGCGGTCGCTGTACGACGCCACCCGGCCATCGTGAGTCACGAGGATCAGGGTCGTGCCGGTGGTCCGGACGACCTCCGTGAGGGTCTGCATGACCTTCTCCGCCGTCAGGGAGTCGAGGGCTCCCGTCGGTTCATCCGCGAAGAGCACCTCGGGGCTCGTGACGAGCGCGCGCGAGAGGGCGACGCGCTGCGCCTGGCCGCCGGAGAGCTCAGCGGGAAGACGCTTCGCGAACCCAGCGAGCTCCAGCCGGTCCAGCCACTCGTGTGCCTGCACCAGCGCGCTCTTGCGCTTCATCCCCGCGAGCATCAGGGGTAGTGCGACATTGTCTTCGGCGGTCAGTTCGGGCAGGAGCTGGCCGAACTGGAACATGAACCCGAGGCGGGTGAGGCGGAACCGGGCGCGGCCGGCCTCATCCAGAGCGCTGATGACGGTGTCTCCCACCCGCACCTCGCCGGCATCCGGCGCGATCACGCCGGCCAGGCTGTGCAGCAGGGTCGATTTGCCGGAGCCGGACGGTCCCATGATTGCGACGATCTCGCCGCGCGTGATCTCCACGTCGACGCCGCGGAGGGCGTGGGCGGTGCCGTAGTGCTTGTGGAGGCCGCGCGCCACGATGGCGGGCGGCCGGGCCTCCGAGGGGGTGACGATGCTCATCGCAGGGACTCCTTCAGGTCGTTCAGGCGGGCTTCGGTGGTGTCGATCCAGCGGAGGTCCGCCTCGACGCGGAAGAGGGACTGGTCATAGGCGAGGACGTCGAGCAGATCGGCACCCTGCTTGGCCCGTGTGAGGCCGCGCATCGTGTCCAGGAGCATGCTGCGGTGCAGAGCAAGCAGGCGTACGGCGTCCTCATCGAGCAGCAGCGACACCACCACCTTCGCGAAGAGGTTGCTGCGCCCGGTCGCCTCCTCGTCCGGCTGGGTGAGCCACTGCATCACGCGCTCGCGCCCGGCCGGGAGGCCGCGGTACCGCTTGCGAGTGGGGCCTCCGCCTTCCTCCACGCCGTCCATCACGATGAGCTCGTCACGCTCGAGCCGCGCGAGCATGGCGTAGACCTGCCCGAACTTGAGCGCGCGTTCCGCGCCGAAGTAGTCGTCGTAGCGCTGCTTGAGCTCATAGCCGTACCCCGGCCGAGCCTCGATCAGTCCGAGGAATGCCTGTGATGTGTCCACGCCAGCGACTATACACTCAGTGTGTAGTGCCGTTTCTGGCAGAGCGCTGAACCTGGCTGCCCGTTCTCAGACCGTCCGCACCACGCGCGCCAGGCCTGCCGCTGCGGCCGTGGACAGCGCCATGGTCGCGAGGGCGAACACGACGACCACCGGGATCATCGGCAACCACAGCAGGGCGAAGCCGATGAGGACCGGGGGGAGGGTCATGCCGGCGTAGGCCATGAGGAACACGCCTGCCAGTACCTCTCCGCGACGGGCCGCGTCGCCCAGCGCGGCACCGGTGATCAGGGCGCTGCGGAAGAGGAACCCCACGCCGAACCCTGCGATCACGCCGCCCCCGATGAACAACGCGGTCGAGGCGATCAGTGCCGCGAGTGCGAACGTCGTCATCCCGGCGAGGACGGCGATCGCGCCCGCCATGATCTGTGCGCGCGCGACCAGTCGCCCGGAGATGAGCTGGGCGGCGGCTGCGGCCCCGAACACGGCGAAGGCCGTGGATCCGACCGCGAGCGGGTCGTGGACGCCGCCGATCTCGGCGAGGAACGCCGGGGACACGGAGCCGAAGAATCCGGTGATCGCGAATGCGGCGAAGGCTGCGGCGCCGGCGAGCAGGAATGCGGAGCGGCGCTCCCGCGGTACCGCGACGCGCTGGCGTCGGTAGCTCGTGCGCAGGGGCACCGTCGCCACGGTCTCCGGGATCCGGGAGAGCAGGATGGCGGCGGCGATCAGTCCGCCCAGGAAGACGAGGTACGGCGCGAACAGTGGCCACGCCGACCACTCGCCGAAGAGCCCGCCGATGAGCGGGCCGAGCGCGAGGCCGCCGAGGTTGGCGACGGTCGCCACGGTGGCGGCGATCCCGGCCTCGCCCGAATGATGGATGCGGAGCTCGCTCAGCCCGGCCGTCGCCGCTGCCGTGAGGAGACCGACGGCGAGTCCGGAGACGAAGCGCGCGGCCAGCAGGGTGGGAATCCCTCCCGAGAGCAGGAAGATGATGCTGGAGACGGCCTCCACGAGCGCGGCCATGACCAGCATGCGCCGACGGCCGACCCAGTCGCTGATATGGCCACCGAAGCTCAGTGCGACGATGACGCCCACGGCGTACGCGGCGAAGATGAGCGTCACGGTGAACGTGGGGAACCCCTCGCGCTGCTGGTAGATCGCGTACAGGGGAGTGGGAACGGTCGCGAACGCCATCATGAGCAGGAAGGATGCGGCGACCACCCAGAAGGCGGCGCCGGGGGTGAGCAGGCGGCGCCGCTCGAGCAGGATCGTGGACATGACTCCATGGTCGATCCGTCGATTGATCGTGTCCAACGCAGAGAATGGATATCATCTATCGCTTTACTCGATAACATGAACCGTGGATATCCGGCTGCTCGAGTACTTCGTGATCGTCGCGGACGAGCGCAGCGTGACTCGCGCGGCGCAGCGGCTCTATGCCGCGCAGTCCACGGTTTCCGCCGGCTTGCGAAGTCTGGAGCAGGAACTCGGCGTCTCCCTGCTCGAGCGCACCACACGCAGCGTCGGCTTGACACCGGCGGGCGAGGATCTGCTCGCAGCGGCGAGGTCGATCATCGACGGATGGGAGAGCATGCGCGAAGCTGCGTCGGAGTCGACGGCAGGCGTCCGAGGCCGCGTTTCGATCGGCACGTTCACAGCGATGCCGTTGATGGACCTGCCGCGTGTGCTGGGGCAGTTCCGCCGTGATTTCCCGCTGGTCGACGTACACCTGACGGCCTCGCCGTCGGGCTCGACCGGGCTGGTCGACGACGTCATGCAGGGCCGGCTGGACCTCGCCTTCACCACCGTGCCGCCGCCCGTGGGACTCATCGCTCACGAGCTGGCACAGGTGCCGTACGTCGCTCTGGTTCCGCACGGCCACGAACTGGTGGATGCCGGCACGGTCGATCTGGCCGCTCTGGCGGATCTGCCCTGGGTCGACGTGCTGCCCGGCTACGGAAACCGTGTCCAGATCGATCGGGCGCTCGCTCAGCGGGGGCTCTCGCGTCGCATCGTGGCCGAGATCGAGGCCATGCCGAGCATCCCGGAGTATGTCGCGGCGGGGCTCGGCATCGCCGCGATCCCGGACGGGATGCCCGCACCGGGGTGCGTGAGCCTGCCGATCGTGGACATGCCGGAGCCGTGGATCCTGTCCCTGGTGGCGGGAGCGAGTGCGGCACGGCGTCGTCCCGTGGATGCGCTGCGACGTGCGATCGCGGCAGCGCCACTGCGATTGGTGTGATCCCTCACACCACCTGAGCCGGGTCCACGATCGGAGCCGGGGTGCCGGGGGCTCCCCGGCTGAGCAGCAGCGCGGCTGTGACGGCGCCGGCAAGGCTGACCGATGCCGCCACGAGGAACCCGAGCCGGAAGTCGGCGAGAGCGGGCGGAGTGGTCGAGATGATCCCCGCCACTGTCTGGGTGGCGAGGGCTCCTCCAATCGCCCGGGAGATCGTGATGAGGGCCGTGGAGACGCCCACCTGATCGGCCGCCGCGCCCGCAGCCGCCGAGGCGAACACGACAGTGGAGGCGGCCCCGGCACCGATGCCCGCGAGGATGAGCGATGTGGCGATACCCGCAGGGGTCGGTGCGAGGATGCCGGTCAGCGCTCCGCAGGCCATCAGCAGCAGTGCCAGGGTCGCCGGCCCTCGAACGCCGAGTGGTCGCGACAGCGGTCCCATGGCGAGAGAGGCCACGATCCCGGCGCCGTACGCCGCGGCGAGCATCGCGCTGGTCTGACTGGGTGAGGCGCCCCAGCCGAATCCGGAAGACGGGGGCTGGGCGATGAACTGCGGAACCAGGAAGACCAGGGACGCGTAGCCGCCACCGATCGCGACCCCGACCAGGACCGCCCCGCCCACGCTTCGCGACCGCAGTGCCGTCACGTCGACCATCGGTGTGGGGACCCGGCTCTCCACGCGCACCCAGACGGTCCCGGCCGCGGCGGTGAGCACGAGAAGCGTCAGCGTCAGGGGTGAGAACCACCCGCCAGCGGACGAACTCGTCAGCGTCGCCACGAGGAGAAGCAGTGTGGTGGACAGGAGGGCTGCGCCACGCCAATCGAGGCGAGCCGCGTGGCGCGCTTCCCGACGCCCGCGGCGACGTGCGGCGAAAACCCCGATCGCCCCGATACTCACCAGCGCGGTGGGCACACCGTAGAGTGCTGCGCGCGAACTCGCCTCAAGGATCGGCCCGGCGAGCAGAACGCCGAATCCCGCACCGGCGACGCTCATCGCGATGAGCACTCCCGAGGCAGTGCGCACCCCGTCCGGCGGAAGGAGACCGCGCAGCATCACGAAGCCCACGGGGATGATCCCCAGGGCGAAGCCCTGAAGAGCCTGGCCCGCGATGAAGGCCCAGAACGCCGGCGCGAACGCGCTCAGCAGGCCCCCGCACGCGGTGATGCAGATCAGCCATCCCAGCGTTCGTTCCGCGCCATGCACATCGGCCAGACTCCCCGCGATCGGGGTGATGATGACGGTCACGACGGTGGGGATGACCGTGGCCAGCGCTCCCACTGCCGCGGTGACGGCGAAATCCTGCTGCAGGCGGGGCAGCACCGGGACGATGAACCCCTCGAGCGAGGCTGCGGAGAGCACGATGATGGCGAGGCTGCAGATCACGAGCCAGCGGCGGGAGGTCGCTGCGGCGAGTGGAGGTGAGGGGGTCATCGGGCTCCTCGGATCATGGCGCTGATCGTCGCTGATGCAGGCCGGCTTCTATTTCGTTACGCGTAACGATATGATGGGCTCATGGCAGCGGATTCGCACAGGCGCGCAAGAGCGGGGCGGCCGGCATCCCTGGATCCTGCGGCGCTGCTCGAAGCGGCCACCGTGCTCGCCGACGAGGAAGGCCTGGAGGCCGTCACCTTCCGAGCGCTGGCTGAGCGCCTCGGGGTATCGCCCATGGCCGTTCACCGCGCGAGCGGCGGCATCGAGGCGCTGCGGCACCGGCTGATCGCGCGCGTGGTGGATGAGGGGATCGCCGCTCTGGAGTGGGCTGAGCCCGGCTGGCGAGCGCGCGTGGAGATGTTCGCCCTCGCGCTGCGCGATCTGCTGATGCGTCACCCCCTCGTGCTGGAGGCTCATCGGCGTGCCTCGCTGGACACTCCCGACGCCGACGACATCGCCCATCGGGTCGTGGCGACGCTGCGGGATGCCGGACTCGATGAGGAGGCGGCGGTGTACACCTACGCCGCTGTGCATGACTTCGTCACCGGACACGCGGCCATTCGTCTGGGGCGGGGCGATGCCGAGCTGTCGGAGATCCCGGCGGCGCGGCGCGCCGCATCCGTCTACGACAGGTATCACGATCCCGAGCGCCGGTTCCGTATCGGGCTGGATCTGCTTCTGGACGGGATCGCGCAGCGGCTGAGCGGGGGTGCGGAGTGACCGATCCGGCGGAGAATCCGCCTCCCGTCACGCACCGGTTGCGGGTGGGTGCGCGCACGATCGCGTACTGCGAATACGGCGACCCCGCCGGCGTGCCGGTCCTCGCCGCACACGGCTCACCGGGGTCGCGGTATCAGCTCGCACCACTCGCAGCCGCCGCAACGCGAGCACGCGTGCGCATCATCAGTCCGGATCGCCCGGGTTTCGGGGAGACGACTCGTGAGCGGCGTCGCGGATTCGCGACCGGGTCCGGGGATGCGATCGCCCTGCTCGACGAGCTGGGCATCGACTCGGCGGTGGCGCTCGGCTTCTCCGGCGGCGCGGGGTACTCCCTGGCTCTTGCGCGCGAGCACCCCGACCGCATCGAGCGCGTCGTCCTGGTCTGCGGCATGCTTCCCGGGGCTCCGCCGCGGACACTGCGCGCGCGAATCCCGATCGTGACGGCGCTCTACCGGGTTGCCCGGTTCCTGCCGGGCCTGGCCGTTGCCATGCTCGACGGGCGCGGTCCGTTCGGGGCGACGCGGGAGCGCAACCTTTCCGCATGGCCGAGCGCCGATCGCGAGGTCATGGTCGATGCTGCGATGGCGCCGATGATGGCGCGTGATGCTCGCGCGGGCGCCCGTCAGGGCTCGCGCGCCGCCATCGATGACCTTCGCGAGTACTTCCGGCGGTTTCCGCTGGAAGATGTGCTCCAGCCCGTCGACCTGCTGCACGGCACCGCGGATGGGAACGTCCCGATCGCGGTGGCACAGTGGGGTGCGACACGGTTCCCGGACGCGCTGGTGCGCGAGTTCGAGCAGCAGGGGCACTACTTCGCGGTGACGCACGCCGACGAGGTGGCCGAGGCGCTGCGAGAGCCGCGGCCGCGGGTCCGCCGGAGCGCCCCCGCGGAATGACGTGACCCGTCCCGCGCCTGAGACTCCGCGGGATCCCGCGTCCGCCAGCCGGTCAGGCGCGTTTGACGACACTCGATTTCAGCAGCATGGCTCCGAATCCGTCGACGCGGCAGTCGATGTCGTGGCCGTTCACCGGCTCGATCAGCCGGATGTTGCGCACCTTGGTCCCGGCCTTGATGGGCCGGGCTGCGCCGGCGACCTTGATCGACGTCGTCACAATCACCGAATCGCCGTCGGCGAGGATGTTGCCGACCGCGTCGAGCACGCTGCGTGGATGCGGATCCACGGCCTCAGTCGCACCGGCCTGACTCCATTCGTGGCCGCAGAGGGCGCAGGCGACGAGTGCGCCCAGCTCGTAGGTGTGCTCACTGCCGCAATCCGGGCACGAGGGAAGGGGATCAACCATGGGGTCATGATATCGCGATATGATCAATTCATCATATCGCGTGAAGGAGAGCCATGCTCAGCGACCCCAGCCGACCGCTGTATGAGGTGAAGGCCGGACTGTTCAAGGGGCTGGCTCACCCCATTCGCATCCGCATCCTGGAGATCCTCTCCGGAGCCGATGAGGTCTCGGTTTCGGACCTGCTGAGGGACATCGAACTGGAGCCGTCCCATGTCTCCCAGCACCTGGCGGTGCTGCGCGGGAATCGTCTGGTGGTGTCCGAGCGGCGGGGGAGCCTGGTGTTCTACCGGCTGGCGTATCCGCAGGTAGCGGACCTGCTTCGGGTGGCGCGTGCGCTCCTCGGAGAGATCCTGGAGACCACGCAGCAGCAGCTCGCCGAGCAAGGCGCTCTTCCGGCGATCCCGGACACATCTCGGAGTATCGACCGCTGATGAGGCGTCACAGCTCGCTCCTGCCCTCGATCGCCGACTACCGCGAGGTGCCGCGAACGTGGCGCGGAGATCTCCTGGCAGGGCTCACCGTGGGAATCGTCGCGCTCCCTCTCGCGCTCGCCTTCGGCGTCAGCTCCGGCGCCGGGGCGGCGAGCGGGCTGGTCACCGCGATCATTGCGGGCGTCATCGCCGCCGTCTTCGGGGGCTCGAACGTGCAGGTTTCCGGGCCGACGGGCGCGATGGTCGTGGTTCTGGGGCCCATCATCGCCTCGCACGGCCTGTCCGCGCTGGCCACAGTATGCGCTCTCGCAGGTGGCATTGTGCTGCTGTGCGGTGTGATGCGGCTGGGGCGGACGATCGCCTACATCCCCTGGCCGGTGATCGAGGGGTTCACTCTCGGCATCGCCGTGATCATCTTCCTCCAGCAGGTTCCGCTCGCGATCGGATCGGAGGGTGCGCATAGCGCGAACGCCGTGATCGCGGCAGGGGAGTCCGTGGGGTCGATGGCATGGCCCGGTGCGGGGTGGTCCCTCATGCTTGCGACGATCGTGGCGGTGGTGATGGCCGTCGGGGATCGGATGGCTCCCCGCTTTCCGGCATCGCTTGTGGGAATTGCACTGGCCACTGCCGTCGCGATCCGTTTCGAGCTCCCCGTCGCGACCATCGGCGCCTTGCCGTCCGGCCTGCCCAGCCCGACCCCTCCCTCCTTCGACCCGTCGCTGGTCGTGCAGCTGCTGATGCCCGCTGCGGCGGTCGCCGCACTCGCGGCGATCGAGTCGCTCCTGTCCGCACGGGTCGCGTCCACGCTCGCGGACACAGGCCCGTACGATCCGGATCGGGAACTCGTCGGCCAGGGACTGGCCTCCATCGCAGCCGGTTTCTTCGGAGGGATGCCCGCCACCGGTGCTATCGCACGCACCGCCGTGGGCGTTCGGGCCGGCGCGCGCAGTCGCCTCGCTGCCATCACCCACGCGCTGCTGCTTCTGCTGATCGTGCTGGTCGGGGCTGCTGCTGTCTCCCGTATCCCGCTCGCGGCGCTGGCCGGCGTGCTGATGGTGACGGCGACGCGGATGGTCTCGCGGCGTACCGCGACGATGATCCTGCGGGCGTCGCGCCCCGATGCTCTGCTCTTCTGCCTCACCGCGGCGATCACCGTGAGCGTGGACCTCATCTACGCCGTGGTCGCGGGAATCGCGGTGGCAGGGGTTCTCGCGTTGCGACAGGTCGCGCGTGCGAGCGGTGTGCATCGTGAGGAGATTCCGGGTGCCTCACAACCGGGAGACGAACGGATCGCCGTGTTCCGCGTGGAGGGGGCGTTGATCTTCGCGGCCGCGGAGCGGATGATCGACCGGATCTCCCGTCTGGAGAACGTAGAGGTGGTCGTCCTGCGCATGTCTCAGGTGCAGCTGCTCGATGCCACCGGTGCGCGCGTCGTCGCGGAGATGATCGAAGCGCTGGAGAGGCGTGGCGTCGTCGTGCTGCTCAAGGGCATTCGCGCGGATCAGCGTGGCCTTGCGGAGAGGGTCGGTGTCCTCGCATCACTGCGGCATGCCGACCACCAGTTCTCCGACCTTGCCGGAGCCATCGAGCATGCCCGCAGCCACGTGGCTCGCGGGCGACCGGGCGTCTAAACGCCGCCGGCGCGCAGGTCGGGCCAGGGCTGGGGGAGGAGTTCTTCCAGCGTGACGTCGAGGACCTGCGCGATCGCCATGATGTTGTGAAGGGCGGGGTTTGCCGGGGTGCCCGGCATGGACTCGCCCTTCTCGAACTTCTGGAAGGTGTACCGGGTCAGTCCGGCGGCGTAGGCCACCTGCTCCTGTGTGAGCCCGCGCGCGATGCGAAGACGGTGGATGCTCGCGCCGAGCTCGCGCGCGTACTGGGTCCACTCGCCGCTGGGTCGTCGTTTTGCCACCCATCCACACTCGGTGCTCGACCTCTCCTATATAGCCTCCTTCATCTGGCAGACTTTGCGTGCTACTCTCGCGGCCCGTGGTGAAGAGATCCCTTCGCCGCGATGCGACAGGCTCGGCGGGAATGTCCGAAGCGGGTGATGTACTTCCAGGAACGGCGTGTGCCCCGCCAGATCGGAGGGAGTCTCACGTGCAATCCGAACGACCCGCCTGGCTCGCGCAATGGTGTCCTGTCTGGTGCAGCGGCGACCATGACGGCCAGGAGCTGCTCGATGACCGCCGTCATCAGTCCGTCGCCCACTGGTGGCCGGAGCTGGTCCGGCGCCGGCAGGTTCTGCCCTCCGGGGAGGTCCGCCGCGTGGTCGTGCCCACCGAGATGTCCGTGATCGCGGTGCAGCAGATCGGCGAGCGACAACCGTGGGTGGCTCTGACGACGGACAGCGAGCTCGTGGAGCTGACCCCGGAGGGTGCCCGGCGGCTTCTCCACGAGCTCGCAGACGTGCTTACGCGGATGGAAGACGCGGACGACGGCTGAATGCGGCCATGGTCGTCCTCGCCCGTCGTCACGCTGCGACGGTGCTGCCGTCGCCCCGGGTGGACAAGAGCTCGATCACGCCGACGGTGGCGGCGAGGGCGGCCACAACCGCAGTGAAGACCAGCCCGGCGGGGCGCAAGCCGATGGCTCCGGCAAGGAGGCCGACGCCGATCGCCGGGATCGCGAGCATCGCATAGAGCCCGGCGAAGAAGGAGGAGGAGACCTCGCCGCGATGCGCCGGCGGAACCTGCCCCACGGTGGTGGCGAGCGCGGCATGCAGACAGAGCCCGCCGGAGAGTCCGAGGATCGCGGCGGCAGCGAGCAGGGGTGCCAGTGCGGATGCGCCCAGCGCCCAGGCCAGCGTGGCGGCTGCCAGGACGAGTCCGGAGCATCCGGACGGGAGCGCGACGCGCGGCGCGAGTCGGCCGGCGATCACCTGCCCCAGCGCCATGCCCGCGAACGCCAGGAAGACGACGAAGCCTGCCAGCGCGTGACTGTCCAGGTGCAGTTCGCGGGCCAGGAACAGCGCGGACACGGCGGTGAGTACCCCGGTGACGGCGAAACCCGATCCTGCTGCGAGGACGGCGCGGACGAATGCCCCACGCAGATACGGCGGGACCCGCAGGCCGTTCAGGCGCAACCGGGCGCGGCGGAGGCGGGATGGCCGGGGTGTCCAGATCCACAGCCCGGCAAGCGCGACGGCGCACAGTGCGAGGTGGACGAGGTAAGGGGTCTGCAGTGGAGACGGGGCGGCATCGGCGAGCATGCCGGCGACCAGGGTTCCGAGGGCGAGCCCTCCCGTGTTGGAGATCACGGCGACGGTGCCGGCGAGCGCCCTCCGCTGGGCCGGGAAGAGGTCCATGATGGCGGCGGTTCCGGTGCCGCTCATGAGGCCCGCTCCGAGCCCCGAGACGATCCGGGCCGAGATGAGGGCGGGCAGGGACGGCGGGAGGAGGAACAGCAGCGCGCTCGCGGCTGCCAGCAGGACGGCGAGCACCATGACCGGCCGCCGTCCGATGTCGTCGGAGAGCCGACCGAAGGCGAGAAGTGCGCCCACCACGCCGACGGCGTAGACGGCGAACAGGATCGTGATCGTGAGCGGTGTGAAATCCAGCTCGGCGGAATAGAGCGCGTAGAGGGGCGTCGGGAGCGTGGTCCCCATCATCGTGACGAGAAACGCCAGGGCGGTGGCGGGGATCGCGCGACGAACCCGCGCGGGGGTCGGAGTGGTCATATGGCCTTCAGTTTCAATACAAGGTGTCTCGAAAGCGTAGCAGGTATCGAGACAATATGTCTCGTAAGACCGTTCCGGTGCACGCCGTATCGAAATCGATAGGATGCGGGGATGACCGCGAGCACTCGATCCCACGGCCGTCCGCGTAGCGAGGACGCCCGTCTTGCAGTGCTGCACGCCGCGGATGATCTGCTCGTGGAGCAGGGATACGCGGCCATGACGATGAAGGGGATCGCCGAGCGCGCCGGAGTCGGGCGCCAGACCGTCTATCGGTGGTGGTCCTCGAAGGCGGAGATCCTGCTGGAAGCGAGCGCGGCCGACGCGCGCCGTGAGCTCACCCGTCCACCCGCCCCCACGGTGGAGGATGAGATCGTCGGCTTTCTGACGGGTCTGGCGTCCTTCCTGACCGAAGCGGACGCGGGACTCGCCTACCGGGCCCTGCTTGGGGAAGCTCAGCACGACCGCCGGGTCGCCGATCTGCTTGCCGGGACCGACGTGCTCACGGAGGCAGCCGCAGAGGTGATCGCCCGGGCGCGGGCCGGTGGTATCGCCCTAGACGGGGAGGAGCGATCGCTCACGGCTGAGCTGGTCGGCCCGCTCGTCTTCCGGATCCTCTCCCAGGGGTGGCAGCCCTCCGCTGCCGAGATCGAGTCGATGACCCGGCGTTTTCTCCAGCGCTGAGCATCAGCGTGGGCACATGTACAGCGAAAGGAGCCGCGGATGAACGTGGATGCGATCGACGATGAAGAGCGGACGGGCCTGGTGTCGGCCGGGCTCACGGCGGCCGGAATCGAGTCGCGCATCGTGACGCTGCCCGACTCCGCTGCCACCGCCGCACTTGCTGCCGAGGCGCTCGGGGTGACGGTGGGGGCGATTGCGAACAGCCTGGTCTTCCTCGCGGACGACGAGCCCCTGCTCGTGATGACGTCGGGCGCGCACCGGGTCGATACCGCTGCGCTCGCGGATCGGATCGGAGTTCGGCGCATACGCCGGGCCAGCGCCGAGCAGGTGCTCGCTGCGACGGGGCAACGGGTGGGCGGGGTATCGCCGACAGGTCACCCGGCGCCGTTGCGCACCATCGTCGATGAATCGCTTGCCGATTTCGACCCGCTCTGGGCCGCCGGCGGCACCCCGCACGCGGTCTTCCCGCTCACTTTCGCCGAGCTGGTGCGCCTGACCGGGGGGACGGTGTGCTCGGTCGAGCCCGCCGCCTGACGTCTGTCGCCTCGGCCGCGTGATGCCTCCGCCGCGTGATGCCTCGGCCGCGTGATGTCTCAGCCGGCGCTGTAGATGCTCAGGAAGCTCACGATGGCCGACGCGATCCACGACGCGATGACGCCGGCGATCGCCAGCCAGAGCGGGCCGAATGAACTGCGGCCCTGCCGCCGGAGCACGACCGTGCGCCCGATGAGGTAGAGGAGGGGCTGCAGCAGGAAGTTCCACCCCCAGGGGAACGGCTTCACGACGCCGAGGCGGGTGAGGGCGCGCTGATCCAGGTATGCGCACACGATGCTGGCGGCATAGCAGACGAGCGAGATCCCGCCGGCGAGTGCGATGCTCGGCACGACCGCCGTAACGTAGGGGGAGAGTTCCGATCTCACCGGCCTTCCCACGCCGAAGGAGATGATCGCGAGGTTGAGGCGGAGGACCGCGCCCCAGTCGACCACGAAGTACGCGCAGATCTGCACGAAGGCGAGCGCGCTGATCACCCACGCCCACGGCGTGTTCACCGCGACCGTCGCCGCAGTGCCGCTGTGCGCTGACGGTGGCCACGGCTGCGCCGGAGGCTGACCGGGATGCCCCAGCGGCCCACCGGAGTATCCCTGCTGTCCGCTGGCGGGGCCCGGTGGGGATCCCTCGTACCGAGGGTCCGGTGATGCCGGCCACAACTGCTGCGCCGGCGGCTGAGGCGCGGGCACTGCGGGTTGCTGCGGAGCGTTCTGCGGTTCGGTCACGGCGTTCCCTTCCCGGCGATGGCGCGGATGACTGGCAGTCTAGGCAATTCCGTCAGCCGATGCGGCGTGCCAGCCGGTCGGCGGCGTCGTGCACGGCGGCGATCAGGGTGTCCATGTCGCGCGCGGCATCCTCCGACCACGTCACGGCCACCGCGGCGATGGGCCAGCCGGTGTGATCGTGGACCGCCACCGCCACGGATCGCATGCCGAGGGTCACCTCACCGTCCTCGAACGCGTACCCGGCGCGGCGCACTTCACGCAGAACGTCCCTCAGCTCGCGGGGTGTCGTGGGACCACGCTCCGTGCGCGTACTGAAGGATGCCGCGTCCGGATAGAGCGCGCGCAGCTGGGCTGCGCCGACGCCTGCCAGCATCGCGCGGCCGGTCGCGGTCAGGTGCGCGGGCAGCCGCACGCCCACGTCCGTCACGAGTGCGGGGCGACGTGGGGCGCGCTCCTCGACGATGTAGATCACGTCCCGCCCAGTGAGCATCGCGATGTGCGTGCTCTCGCCCGTGCGGTCGGCGAGCGCGGCCGCCACCGGCCCGCCGAGCCGTGCGAGCGGCTGCTGGCGGTTGAAGCCGCCGGCGAGCTCGGCGGCTGCCGTTCCGAGCCCCCATCGGCGCTGCTCGGGAAGATGCACGACAAAGCCGTGCTCCTGCATCGTGGCGAGCAGGTGATAGACGCTCGAGCGCGGCAGCCCGAGCGTCGTGGCGATCGAGCTGGCAGCCACCGGGCCCCGGGAGCGACCGAGCAGAGCGAGGATGCGCAGCGTCTGATCGGCGGCGGGCACCTGGGGCTTGTCTGGCATACCAGACAGCATATCGAGCACCCGCCTGGTCCGGTGGCGGCCGCCGGTGTGGAATCGGAACCATGAGCACTTCCGCCCCCGTTCTCGTCGGCCTGCACCCCCTCACCATCGACGAGGTGGTTGCCGTCGCACGCCATCATGCGCGGGTCGAGGTGACGGCTGAGGCGCGTGCCGCCGTGGCTGCATCGCGTGCCCGCATCGATGCGCTCGCCGATGACCCGCACCCCCACTACGGCGTCTCCACCGGATTCGGCGCTCTGGCCACGACCTTCATCACCCCGGATCGCCGTCTTCAGCTGCAGGCATCCCTCATCCGTTCGCATGCGGCGGGCACCGGCGCTGAGGTCGAGGAGGAGGTGGTGCGTGCGCTGCAGTTGCTGCGGCTGCGCACCCTCGCCTCGGGGCACACGGGAGTGCGCCCCGAGGTGGTCGACACCTACGCGGCGATGCTGAACGCCCGTATCATGCCGATCGTGCGGGAATACGGCTCGCTCGGCTGTTCGGGAGACCTCGCGCCGCTCTCGCATGTCGCGCTCGCCGCGATGGGCGAGGGGCGTGTGCGCGTCGACGGCGTGGAGCAGGACTCCGCGGACGCGCTGCAGGCGGCGGGGATCGAGCCGATCGTGCTTCGTGAGAAGGAAGGCCTGGCTCTCGTCAACGGCACGGACGGGATGCTGGGCATGCTGTCGCTCGCCCTCGCGGACCTCGCGGACCTTTTCGACACCGCCGATCTCGCCGCTGCGATGTCGGTGGAGTCCCAGCTCGGCACCGACCGGGTGTTCGACGCGGACCTGATGTCGCTGCGTCCCCAGGTGGGACAGGCGGCCTCGGCCGCTCGCATGAGCGCGATCCTCGCGGGCTCGCCGATCGTGGCCAGCCACGCCGGCCCGGAAGACGGACGTGTGCAGGATGCGTACTCGCTGCGCTGCTCCCCGCAGGTGCATGGCGCGGGTCGCGACACCGCGGCCCACGCCCGCCTCATCGCGGACCGGGAGCTGGCGAGCGTCGTCGACAACCCGATCCTCACCGGGGATGGCCGTCTGGAATCCAACGGCAACTTCCACGGTGCCCCGGTCGCCTATGTGCTCGACTTCCTCGCCATCGCGGTCGCTGATCTGGCCTCCATCTCCGAGCGGCGCACGGACCGAGCGCTCGATGTGGCGCGCAATCGCGATCTGCCGCCCTTCCTCGCGCACGAGGTCGGTGTCGATTCCGGGCTGATGATCGCCCAGTACGCCGCCGCCGGCATCGTCTCCGAGCTCAAGCGTCTCGCTGTCCCGGCGTCCGTCGACTCCATCCCGTCGTCGGCGATGCAGGAGGATCACGTGTCGATGGGCTGGGCTGCGGCCCGCAAGCTCCGCCGTGCGATCGACGGGCTCGGCCGTGTGCTGGCCGTGGAGCTGATCACCGGATCGCGAGCGCTCGACCTGCGCGCGCCCCTGCAGCCCGGCGCCGCCACCGGGGCCGCGCGCGACCTCGTGCGCACTCGCGTGGCCGGTCCCGGCCCCGACCACTTCGTCTCGCCCGATATCGAGGCCGTCACCGCGATGGTCCAGGACGGGTCGTTCGCGCGCATCGTGCGCGAACACGCCACCACGATCTGATCCGCACCGGATCCATACGAAGGAGCTGTCGATGTCGACGCACGAACCCCGCACCGTCCGCGCCGCCCGCGGAGCCGAGCGCACCGCGAAGTCCTGGGGTGCCGAGGCCGCCAAGCGCATGCTGATGAACAACCTGGATCCCGAGGTGGCCGAACATCCGGACGAGCTCGTCGTGTACGGCGGCACCGGCCGGGCGGCCCGCAGCTGGGAGGCCTTCGACGCGATCGTTCGCACGCTCGACGAGATGGACGCTGACGAGACGCTGCTGGTGCAGTCGGGCAAGCCCGTGGGCGTGTTCCGCACGCACGAGTGGGCGCCGCGGGTTCTCATCGCGAACTCGAACCTCGTGGGCGACTGGGCGACCTGGCCCGAGTTCCGGCGCCTCGAGTCGCTGGGGCTGACGATGTACGGGCAGATGACCGCGGGCTCCTGGATCTACATCGGCACGCAGGGCATTCTGCAGGGCACCTATGAGACCTTCGCGGCCGTCGCCGCATCGCTCGGACGCGACTCGCTGGCCGGCACCCTCACCCTCACCGGTGGCGCCGGCGGGATGGGCGGTGCCCAGCCGCTCGCCGTGACCCTCAACGGCGGTGCCGTGCTCATCGTCGACGTCGACGAGACGCGCCTGGTCCGCCGCGTGGAGCACGGCTACCTCGATGAGTACACCGCCGACCTGGATGCCGCGATCGACCGCGTCGTGGCGGCCAAGGACGCAGCGGAGGCGCTGTCGGTCGGCGTGGTGGGCAACGCAGCCGAGATCTTCCCGGAGCTCCTGCGTCGCGGGGTGCCGATCGACATCGTCACCGACCAGACCAGCGCGCACGATCCGCTCGCCTATCTGCCCATCGGCGTCAGCACCGCCGAGTGGAAGGCGCAGGCGGAGGCGGACCCGGAGGACTTCACGCGTCGTTCGCGGGAGTCCATGGCGGCGCACGTGAAGGCCATGGTGGAGTTCCAGGACGCGGGGGCCGCGGTCTTCGACTACGGGAACTCGATCCGCCGCGAGGCCGAGCTCGGGGGCTACGAGCGGGCCTTCGCCTTCCCCGGGTTCGTGCCGGCATACATCCGCCCGCTGTTCGAAGAGGGCAAGGGCCCGTTCCGGTGGGTGGCGCTCTCGGGCGATCCGGAGGACATCGCCAAGACGGACCGCGCGGTCGCCGAGCTGTTTCCCGAGGACGCCCACCTGCAGCGCTGGCTGCGCCAGGCGGGGGAGAAGGTCCACTTCGAGGGGCTGCCCGCTCGCATCTGCTGGCTGGGCTACAAGGAGCGCCACCTCGCCGGTCTGAAGTTCAACGAGATGGTCGCCTCGGGCGAGCTGTCCGGGCCAATCGTCATCGGGCGCGACCACCTGGATTCCGGCTCGGTGGCGAGCCCGTACCGGGAGACCGAGTCCATGAAGGATGGCTCCGACGCGATCGCCGACTGGCCGCTGCTGAACGCCCTGCTCAACACGGCGTCGGGGGCGTCCTGGGTCTCGCTGCATCACGGCGGTGGCGTGGGCATCGGCCGGTCCATCCACGCCGGTCAGGTGACCGTCGCCGACGGCACGGCGCTCGCGGCCGAGAAGATCGAGCGCGTGCTCACCAACGACCCGGGCACCGGAGTGATGCGCCACGTGGATGCCGGCTACGAGCACGCCGCCGACGTCGCGCGGGAGCGCGGCCTCACGATTCCGATGCTGGACGCCGAATGACGTCGCTGCTCATCACCGGCATCGGGGAGCTCACCACCAACGACCCCGACGCCGGACAGGATGCGCTCGGCACGGTGCATGGGGCGGCCGTCGTCGTCGAGGACGGCCGGGTGGCCTGGATCGGGGATGCGAGTGCCGCTCCGGCGGCAGACGCCGCTCGAGACGTGGCGGGAGCGGCGGTGATCCCCGGATTCGTGGACAGTCACACTCACACCGTGTTCGCCGGTGATCGCTCCGCGGAGTTCGCCGCGCGGATGACCGGGACCCCGTATGCCGCAGGCGGCATACGCACGACCGTGGCCGCGACGCGAGCAGCGAGCGACGATGATCTGCGCGCTCGCCTGCATGCGCTGCGTGCCGAGAGTCGTGCCCAGGGCACCACCACGCAGGAGGTGAAGACCGGGTACGGGCTGGATGTCGACACGGAGGCCCGCCTCGCGCGCATCGCCGCCGAAGTCACGTCGGAGGTCACGTATCTCGGTGCCCATGTGGTACCCGCCGAGTTCGTCGACGATCGAGCCGCCTACGTCGCACTGGTGACCGGAGAGATGCTGAGGGCAGTGCGCCCGTTCGTGCGATGGATCGACGTTTTCTGCGAGCGTGGGGCGTTCGACCCCGATGAGTCGCGTGCGGTGCTGCAGGCGGGGATCGCGGCGGGGCTGCTTCCGCGCGTCCACGGCAACCAGCTCGGCGAGGGAGCGGGAGTCGCGCTCGCGGTGGAAGTCGGCGCTGCAAGCGTGGATCACTGCACGTACCTCAGCGATTCCGATGTCGCGGCGCTGGCCGGCTCGGACACCGTGGCTACGCTGCTGCCCGGTGTGGAGTTCTCGACGAAGCACCCCTACCCGTCCGCGCGCCGGCTGCTGGATGCGGGCGTGACCGTGGCACTGGCGAGCGACTGCAATCCCGGGACGAGCTTCACCACCTCGATGCCGCTGATGGTGGCGCTTGCCGTGCGGGAGATGGGGATGAGCCCGGACGAAGCCGTATGGGCGGCCACCGCGGGCGGTGCCCGCGCGCTCCGCCGCGACGATGTGGGCGTGCTGCGGGTGGGTGCGCGCGCGGACCTGGCGGTGCTCGACGCTCCCAGCCGAATTCACCTGGCCTACCGCCCCGGCGTCCCCCTGGTGTCCGAGGTGTGTGGCGGCTGATCCCGTTTCATTGCGCTCACCTGGCTGCAATTCCTCGCGAATGGGAGCCAGGTGCGCGCGATGAAAGGTCAGCTCGGCCGCGACGGCTGAGCGCGCGCCTCGTAGTCGCCGATCTTCCGGTCGATGAGGGCGAGGGCCGCATCCAGCGCGGCTCGGTTCGCCAGCACGCGCTCCCGGTGCGCCCGCAACAACTGCAGCCGCTCGGGCACGCCGTGCGGATCCTGCTGCACCAGCCGGGTGAAGGCCGCGACATCGGCCAGCGGCATGCCGGTCTCCTTCAACCGGAGCAGGACCTCGAGCAGATGGACGTGATCATCCGGGTACTGGCGTCGGCCTGCCGGATCGCGAGGCGCGGGAGGGAGCACGCCGACGCGCTCGTAGTAGCGGATCGTGTCGGGATCGAGGCCGAGCTCCGCCGCCACCTCGCCGATGGAGCCGTTGCCGTTCACCCGCTGATTCTCGCACTCTCCAGCAGGCCGAGTTCCTCCTCGCTCAGGATGAGAGCGCTCGCCTCGACCGCGGAACGCAGGTGATCCGGCGAGGAGACGCCGACCACGGGGCGGACCGGAAGCCGCCTGTGCATCATCCACCCGAGGACGACCTGGCCGGCGTCGGCCCCGTGTGCCTCTCCGATCCGGTGCAACAGCGGGAGCGCCGTCCGATTGGCCCTGGTGTCATATGCGGCCGGCAGCGGCCGGTCGGCACGCGTGTAGGCGCCGGACAGCAGAGGAGCGTAACCGTGCGCCGTCCATCCGGCAGCCATGCAGGCGGCGATCATCTCGTCCGTGAGCAGCACGTGCGGATGCAGGTGCGCGCGTGGCGCGGGGGTCAGGAACGTGAAGCGTTGCTGGAGGTGCCGATACCCACCGTCCGGCGCCGTGGCGGACTCGATCGCCGAATGCAGCCGATCGGAGGTGAGGTTGCTCGCGCCGAATTGCCCGATGACGCCCTCGTCGCGCAGCTCACCGAGTACACCGAGTGTCTCTGCCAGCGGCACCTCCCGGTCGTCGATGTGCGCATAGAGCAGATCGATGCGGTCCGTGCGCAGTCGGCGCAGGCTCTCGTCCACCTGCGCACGCACCATCGGCCCGCTCAGTCCGAGGACGTGGTCGAGATCCCGGTAGCCCGGCCTCGGCCGAGCACCGACCTTGGTGGTGAGAAAGACAGCGTCACGCTGCCCGGGGTGGCGCGCCAGCCACTCGCCGACGCAGGTCTCGGACTCGTCGCCGGTGGCACCCGGCATCCAGAAGGCGTAGTTGTTGGCGGTGTCCCAGTGCCGTGCTCCGAGATCGAGCGCGCAGTCGAGGATCCGATGCGCCTCCCGCGTCGTGGTCCGCGTACCGAAGTGCATGGTGCCGATGGCGAATGCTCCGCCATCCTGGGGGTGATCGTTGAGGTTTCCGGTCATGCTGCCATGCTCCGACCTGGACCGCGGTCCATGTCAAACGACGGCAATGGCGCGACGGGCGAGGGTCAGCTCTCGCCTCGGGGGATGTCGTACTGTACGTCGTCGGGAACCCGCATGGCCGCCTCCGACCAGTCCGCATCATGCCAGGTGAACACCGCCACCGCGCAGGTCGGCATCAGCGGCGCCTTCTCCGACAGCTGCCGGGCGAGGATGCTGATGCCCGGGTCGTGCGCCACCACGACGACGTCCGTGGCGCCGGAGCCGGAGGCCGCGGCCCACAGGGTGCTCGACGATGCGCCGTACAGTTCGTCCCGCAGCTCCAGCGGCGCCTCCAGCGCGGTGGCGAACTCCTCCGCCGTCGTCCGCGCGCGCACCGCGGTGCTGGCGAGGATCAGCTGCGGCCGCCAGTCGCGCGCCGCCACGAGTGCCGCCATGCGCGGCCCATCCCGGCGTCCTCGATGGTTGAGGGGCCGGTCATGATCGCTGAGCGCCGGATCGTCCCAGTCCGACTTCGCGTGCCGGATCAGCGCGAGTGTGACCATCGGTCCTCCGTTTCATCGAGCGCGAATGGCTCCATTCTCGGCCGAATAGGCGCAAACTGCGCGCAATGAACGGGGTCAGCGCCGGGCGACCCCGGCCAGCATCTCGAGGACGCACAGCGCGGCCAGGCGCACGGTCCGGCCGTCGGGGGCATCCGCGGTGGCGTCCACCTCGGTGATATCAGCCGACGCCACCGTCGGGTGCACGGCGAGCCCCCGCACCAGCGATCGCAGCTCCCAGGCGGCGAGACCGCCGGGCATGCTCGCCGGGCAGCCCGGGGCAACGGAGCGGTCGCAGACGTCCACGTCGACATCCAGGTGGGTGCGGGCGGTTCCCACGATGTCGCGTGCCTCGGCGATCACATCGTCGATGCCGCGCCGGCGCACCTCGTCGACGCCGATGACGGTGATCCCGTAGTCGCGAGCGCGCTGGGCGTAGGCGACCGAGTTCGCGAAGTCGGCGATCCCGATCTGCACGACCTGGGTGCCGGCCAGACCAGCCTCGATCAGCCGCTGCACGGGGGAGCCATTGGAGACGCCGTCGCGCAGGTCGTGATGCGCGTCGAGGGTGATCAGCGCCTCGGCACCCGCACCCTGGGCGGTGGCGTAGGTCACCGAGTTGTCGCCGCCCAGGGCGACCAGCAGATCCGTGCGGGTGATCAGGCCGGCGACGCGCGCACGGGTGCGGTCTTCGCCCTCACGGGAATCCGGATCGGTGATGTCACCGGCGTCGGAGACGAGCAGCGTACCGAGATCCGCGATCGCATCGGTGACCAGCGCGGGGGAGTACCGTTGCAGCGCCTCGCGGATCGCCGCGGGGGTCTGGTCCGCTCCGGTCGGCGACAGCGACGTCAGATGCGCGGGAACGCCGAGCAGAGTGAGAGCCGAGTGATGTGATTCCAGCGGCCAGGAGCCGGCGCGGGGCCACAGCGGATCGTGCGAGAGAGCCATATCGCCACGCTAGCCCTGTGGGTCGCGACGAGCCACGACGTGAGCGGGGTGGTGTCTGACATCTCAGACACCACCCCGCGATGCATCGCCGCCCTGCGGCGGATCGCCTCAGGACGCCGCGTACGCCTCGGCGCAGACGATCGCGGCGGCGGCGGACCACGCCTGCGGACGGCACGACGCGGGGTAGGGCGTCGGGAACGGAACGATATCGCGGCCGTCGCCCGAATGCAGTTCCGGCATCCGATAGGCGAAGCCCTCGGCGGCGTCCACCAGCTGGCCGGCGATGAGCCGTGCCTCGGTGACGAGCCCGCTGCGGAGCATGCCGTGGACCGTCACGGCGGTGTCGTGAGCCCACACGCTTCCGCCGTGGTAGCTGAGCGGCCAGAACCCGGCGGCCCCCGTGGACAGGGTCCGGATGCCGAAGCCGCTGGACATCGACGCACCGAGGAGAAGCTCTGCACAGGCACGTTCCTCGTCCGCGTCGAGGATCCCGGTGCCGATGAGATGACCGATGTTGCTGGTCAGCGAGTCGACAGCGGCACCGTGGGCGTCGAGCGCGATGGCGGGGTAGCGCCCCTCCGGCGTGGTGACCCAGAACGCCTCGCGGAAGCGGGTGCGCAGCGCAGTCGCCCATTCCCGCAGCTTCGCACCGCCGTCTTCGCCGAGATCGTCGAGCAGCTGTGCACCGCGCACCGCCGCCTCATAGGCGTACGCCTGCACCTCGCACAGCGCGATCGGGCCTTCGGCCAGCCGTCCGTCGCGCCACTGGATGGAGTCCCCGGAGTCCTTCCAGCCCTGATTTGCCAGACCGTGCCCGGTCTCGTCGACGTAGTCAAGGAAGCCCGATCCGGTCCCGGAGCCGAAATCGGTGATCCAGGTCAGCGCCGCGCGGAGCGCGGGTACCAGCTCCCGAACCTCCGCCTCTGGCATTCCGGCGTCGCGCGCATCGGCCAGCAGACACACCCACAGCGGTGTGGCGTCGACCGTGCCGTAGTACAGCGGGGGGAGATGGACGCCCTCGTTCGGCAGGCTGAGCGGTGCACTGCGCAGCTCGTGCGGGATCTTCCCGGGCTGCTCCGCCGTAGCGGGATCCGACTTCGTGCCCTGCAGGCGCGCGAGCACGCGAAGCGTGGAGGCGGCGATACCCGGGTCGGCCGCCAGCGCGAGCCGCGCGGCCCAGATCGAGTCGCGACCGAACAGCGTGAAGAACCACGGCGCCCCCGCGGCATAGAACGCATCCTCGGGATCGGCCGGCCGCACGAGACGCAGCGCGGCCAGGTCCTGCGTCGCCTGCCGGATCCATCGCGCCAGCCGCGGGTCGTCTGCCGATGGAACGGCGAGCTCCGCATTCGAGGCCGCCCCCACGACCAGCGTGTCGTCGTCAAGCGTCGCACTCCAGCCGATGTCCGTCACGGAATGCGGTTCCAGCTCGACCTCCCAACGCAGCACGATGGCTTCTGCAATCGTGGCGGCAGCCCCTGCCGCCTCTAGCTGGAATGACCGGTGTCCGTCGGCGGAGATCACCTCGACGCGCCCGGGGGCGGTGCCCGAAGCGGCCACCGCCTCTGCGCGCCAGGGCATGGCAGTGGCGAGCCCCGCCTTCACGTCCTGCATCGGCGCGAACTCCGGGGCGAGCTCCACGGTCACGGCGAACCGCAGCGGGACGTCGCGATGCGAGTGCAGTCGGAGGCTCTCGCTCACGACCCCCGCGCTGACCTCGCGGCGGCGGATGAGGCGCACCTTCGGATCGGCGGCGTCGTCGTCGAGCCCGCGCAGCACGCTGCCGAACTCGGCCGTGCCGGCATCGATGATCGAGCGCGAGATGGTCTCGATGCCCGAACCGGCCACGCTCACCCGCACGGAGCGGAGATGGCGCACATCGCCGTGATAGACGCCGTCGATCGCGGCGTCGCCGATATCACCGTCGCGTCCCGACCACGCCTGGGTGGGCGCGTGCAGAAGGATGACGGCGTCATCGAGCAGGGGCTGACGGGGAACTGCAGGGGAAGTCATTCGTGCCTCGGGGATCGTGCGGGAGACGGAACGGAGCGAAAGATCACTCCTTCACCGCGCCCTCGCTGGAGTTCATGATGTGACGCTGGAACACGAAGAACATGACGGCCACGGGGATCGTCATGATCAGCGCTGCGGCCAGCTTGATCGGGTACTGGGTTCCCTGGCTCAGCTGTCCGCTGGCGAGGGAGGCGACACCCTTGGTGAGGGTGGTCAGCTCGGGGGACTGCGTCGACACGATGAAGTGGCTCAGCTCGTTCCACGAGCCCTGGAAGGACAGGATGATGATCGTGATCAGCGCGGGACGTGCCATCGGCAGCACCACCGACCAGAACAGGCGGAAGGAGCCCGCCCCGTCGATGCGCGCCTGTTCTTCGACGGACGCGGGGATCGACTCGAAGAAGTTCTTCATGATGAACACTCCTGCGGCGTCCACCAGAAGCGGCAGGATCATTCCCGCGTAGGAGTCGTACATGCCGAGCTGGTTGATCACGAGGAACTTCGGGATCAGGAGCACCACCGCCGGCACCGACATCACAGCGACCAGCGCGCCGTACACCACGGCGCGGCCCCGGAACTGGAGGCGGGCGAGCGCGTAACCGGCGAGCGAGTCGAAGAACACGCGGCCGAGGGTGACGAACACGGTGACGATCGCGCTGTTGGCGAACCACAGCGGAAAGTCCGAGTTGGCGAACAGCCGCTCGTAGGCCGCCCACGTGAACACCGAGGGGACGAGCGACACGGGATTCTGCGCCGCGTCGCCGTCGGTCTTGAACGAGGTCGAGATCTCCACCAGGAACGGGAAGATGTAGACCAGCGCCATGAGCACCAGCAGCACGTAGAGCAGCACCTGCGCGATGATGCGGCGGGGCGGCAGATGGCGCAGCCGTGCGCCCGGGGCCGCGGTGATGACGGAGGTGGCGGTCACTTCGATCCTCCCTTCGTGGAATCCGGGCGAACCTGGTAGGCCCGAATCCGGCGCTTCGAGACCGGGCGGTCGCGGAGCACCCAGCGCTGGATCAGCGTGAAGATCACGATGATGCCGAACAGGATGAACGCGATGGCCGCGCCCTGGCCCCACTCCTGGTTCTTGAACGCGGCCTGGTAGGAGAGGAATGCGGGCGTCAGCGTGGTCTTGCTCGGCGACCCCTGCGTGCCCGTGTAGATCTGGTCGAACACCTGCCAGCAGCCGATGAGTCCCAGCGTGAGCACGGTGAACAGGGTGGGGCGCAGCTGCGGGAGGGTGATCCGCCAGAAGCGCTGCCAGCCGTTCGCGCCGTCCATCATCGCCGCCTCGTCCACATCGCCGCCGATGTTCTGCAGGCCCGCGAGGAACAGCAGCATGAACGTCCCGCTGGTGGTGAACACCGCCATGAGGATGTAGGCGGACATCGCCACCGAGGGGCCGGCCAGCCAGTCCCACCACGTGATGCCGAGGAATCCGCCGCCGGTGAGAGCCTCCGGGCCCTGCTCCACACCGAACAGCCGCAGGAAGTTCTGCAGAATGCCGGACGGGTCGTTGAACCAGTTCGGTCCGTTCACCCCGAACCAGCCGAGCACCGCGTTCACGGCGCCGGAGGCGTTGAACAGGAACAGCCAGAGCACCGTGATGGCCACCGAGCTGGTCACAGACGGAAAATAGAACGCAGTGCGGAAGAAACCGCGACCCCGCAGCACGGCCCGGTTGACGAGCACCGCAAGAAAGAGCGAGAGCGCCGTTTGCAGCGGCACGACGAGCAGCACGTACCACGCGTTGTTGCGCACCGCGGTGCCGAAGTCCTTGGTGGCCAGTCCGCCGTCGGTGGTGATGGCCGCGTAGTTGGCCCCGCCCACGAAGCGGACGCTGCTGGAGAGCGGGCTGCCGCGGCCGCCCCAGTCGGAGACGCTCACCCAGACGGCCATGAGCACCGGGATGAGCATGAACACGCCGAGGATGACGATCACCGGAGCGGTGAACAGCCACCCGGCGGCGGCCTCGCCGCGCCGGAGCCCACGGGCTCCCGCGCGACGAGGCGCTGTGGTCGGGGTCGCCATCGTGATTACTTGAGGATGGCTTCGAGGTTGGACTGGGTGGAGTCGAGGATCGTCTTCGGCTCGCTGGTCTTCAGCGACTCCAGCTGGGAGTTGAAGTCGCTGACCACGTCCGCGGCGCCCGCCTCGTTGGGCACGAAGCCCGCGTAGTCGGCACCGGCGAGGAAGGGAGCGAGCTCCGGGTTCGCGCTCTTCCAGGCGTCAGCAGCCGAGATGATGGACGGCATCGGGCCGAAGGCCTTCGAGAACGCGAGCTGGCTGTCGGCGCTGGTGAGGTACTGGACGAGATCCAGGGCCGCCTTCTGGTTGGGGCTGTCGGCCGCCATTCCCCAGCAGTTGGTGAACTGCAGCGTGCCCTTGCCCGCGGGGCCCTCGGGGAGCTCCGCCACCTGGTACGCCACGTCGGCGAAGTCGTTGCTCATCGCGCCGGTGATCCAGTTGCCCTCGATCACCATCGCGGCGGCCTTCTTGCCGAGCGCCTCGCCGCCCCAGCCCGCCCCGACATCCTTCGCGAACGCGAACGTGCCATCGGCGAGATGCGTCTTCACGTAGTCGAGCGCGGTTACATTCGCCTCGTCGGAGGCGATGGCCTTGCCATCCTTCACCAGCCCACCGCCCGCCTCGGCCATGAACGCCCCGACACGCGCGTACTCGCCGCCGAACGCGAGACCGACGTGTTCCGGAGTCGTCAGCTTCTTCGCCACCGCCGCCAGGTCGTCCCAGGTCTTCGGGAGATCGGCATCGGTGAGTCCGGCGGCCTTCCACATGTCGGTGTTGATGACGAGCTGCAGTGTGGAGAAGTCCTTCGGGGCGCAGTAGAACTGGCCGTCGACGGTGAAGTTCTGTACCAGCGAAGGGTAGAAGTCGCTCTTGTTGGAGAGCTCGTCGCCGTACGCCTGCAGTGAGCCGTTCTGCGCGAAACCGGCGATCTGGTCGGTGGACAGGTAGAAGAGGTCGGCGGGCTTACCCGCGGCGAAGCCCTGCGACAGCTGCTGGTTCAGGTCGCTGGCCACCTGCACGGTGGCCTCCGTGCCCGACTCCTTCGACCAGGCTGCGACGGCATCGGTGACCGCCTTCGTCTCGGCGTCACCGGAGGATCCGATGAGCACGGTGAGGGCGCTGTCCGAGCTGGTCAGACCTCCCGCGGCGCCGGCCGAGGAGCCGGCGTCGGCCGTGGATTCGCCGGACGAGAATCCGGAACCGCAGGCGGTGAGGGTGAGGGCGCTCACCGCGATCAGGGCACCGGCGCCCACCCGGGTGCGTGCGTTGTTCGTCATGACTCTCTCCTTCGGGAGCTCAAGGTGCAGGACCGCTCATCGCCGCGCATGTGGACACGGCCAATTTGAACGATCAAATTCAGGTTGGAGACACATTAAGCAGACCGATCCGGCCGTGTCAAGCCCGTCCGGATGACGCATATGATGTGCAGGCAGGCGCCGGATCGGAGAGGAGGGATGCGATGGGTCGTGCTCCCACGGTGGAGGATGTCGCTCGCCGTGCGGGTGTGTCGCGACAGACCGTCTCCAACGTCCTCAACTCGCCGGATATCGTGCGTCCCGCCACCCGGGAACGCGTCGCCGCGGCCATCGAGGAGCTCGGCTACCGCACGCACGCGGCCGCACGGATGCTGCGCACGCAGCGCAGCTCCACCATCGGCATCCACCTGGACCCGTACGTCGGCGGGGTCTCCGGCGTGGTGCTCGACCGGTTCGTGCACGCGCTCGCCGAGCGCGCGAGTGATCGCGGCATGCGCATCCTCGTCTACGCTGCGCGCACGCCGGAGGAGGAGGTCGCCCGGCTCACGGAGATCACCGATGGTGGCGAGATCGACGCCGCGGTCCTCACCGGCACCTTCCGGGGCGATCCGCGCGCGTCCTTCCTGGCGTCGCGCCGGCTGCCGTTCGTGGCGTTCGGGCGGCCCTGGGACGACGGTGCCGAACCCGCGCACCCGTGGGTCGACGTCGATGGTGCTGCGGGCACGCGGCAGGCCACCGAGCACGCGCTCACGCACGGCAGCAGGGTGGCGTTCCTCGGCTGGCCCGAGGGCTCGGGCACCGGAGATGACCGCGAACGCGGGTGGCGCGAAGCGATGGCCGCGGCCTCAGCCACCGGACCGCGATGGAGCAGCGTCGATGACGTGGCAGCTGCCCGCGACGTCGCCGCTGCGGGTATCGGCGACGTCGATGCGGTGGTGTGCGCCAGCGATTCGCTCGCCATCGGCGCGCTGCTCGCGGCGGCTGCGGCCGGGCGGGGCGCGCTGCCGATCATCGGCTTCGACAACACCCCGGCCGCGGAGGCGCTGGGTCTTTCCAGCGTCGAGCAGCGTCCCGAGAAGGTGGCCGGTGCCGTGCTGCGCCTGCTCATGGGACCCGATGGCCGTCATGTCCTGCCAGCGTCCGCGGGCCCGCAGCCGGCGGAGAAGCTCGTCGCGCCGGAACTCGTGATCCGTACGCGCTGAGCCCGTGCGGCATCTGCCGAACTAGGATCGGAGCATGAGCATCCCGACCCCGTACGAGGACCTGCTGCGCGACGTGCTGGACAACGGCACGCACAAGACGGATCGCACCGGAACGGGCACCACCAGTGTTTTCGGGCGTCAGCTGCGTTTCGATCTCGCAGATGATGTATTCCCGCTCATCACGACCAAGCGCGTCCATTTCAAATCCGTCGCCCTGGAGCTGCTGTGGTTCCTGCGTGGTGACTCCAACGTGCGCTGGCTCCAGGAGAACGGCGTTCGCATCTGGAACGAGTGGGCCGACGACGACGGCGAACTGGGCCCGGTCTACGGGGTGCAGTGGCGCTCCTGGCCCACCCCCGGTGGCGGTCACATCGACCAGATCAGCCAGGTCATGGACCAGCTGAAGAACAACCCCGACTCTCGTCGCATCATCGTCTCGGCCTGGAACGTGGCGGAGATCGAGAACATGGCGCTGCCCCCGTGCCACGCCTTCTTCCAGTTCTACGTGGCGGACGGCCGGCTCTCCTGCCAGCTCTATCAGCGCTCGGCCGACATGTTCCTCGGCGTGCCGTTCAACATCGCCTCCTACGCACTGCTCACGCGGATGATCGCGCAGCAGACGGCGCTGGAGGCCGGGGAATTCGTCTGGACCGGCGGCGACTGCCACATCTACGACAACCACCTCGAGCAGGTCCGCACGCAGCTGAGGCGGGAGCCCTACCCGGCGCCTACGCTCACCTTCACGCGGCGGCCGGACAGCATCTTCGACTACGCGTTCGAGGACTTCGCCGTGCACGACTACCAGCACCACCCGCAAATCAGCGCTCCGGTGGCGGTGTGAGATGGCACGCATCGGACTGATCTGGGCGCAGACCATCGACGGCGTCATCGGCCGTGACGGTGACATGCCGTGGCGCGCACCCGAGGACATGGCGTACTTCAAGCGCACCACCCTCGGCCACCCGGTGATCATGGGACGACGCACCTGGGAGTCCATCCCGCCGCGCTTTCGCCCGTTCTCCGAGCGGACAAACATCGTGCTGACGCACGATGACGCGTTCGCCGCCGAGGTGCGGGAAGCAGGCGGGCTGGTGGCGGCGGACGTGCACGAGGCGCTGGCGCTCGCGGGGGACGCCGAGGGCGGCGACGAGATCTGGGTGGTGGGAGGAGGCTCGATCTACGAGCAGTTCCTGCCCGAGGCCGATCAGATCCTCGTGACGGTGCTTGACCTCGACATCAGTGATGGCGACACGCATGCGCCGCAGCTGCCGTCGGAGTTCGTGCTGACGGCGGCATCGCCCGGCGTGCCGGATTTCGCGCCGTCGGATCGCGGGCCGGCCTACCGCTTCGAGACCTGGACCCGGCGGGGCTGATCAGCCCACGAGCTGAATCGCGGCGTGCGCAACCGCGAAGATCGTGACGCCGGCGAGCGCGCCGACGACCGTGCCGTTGAGGCGGATGTACTGCAGATCGCGTCCCACCATCAGCTCGATCTTCTCCGTCGTCTCACTGGCGTCCCAGCGCTCGACCGTGTCCGTGATGATGCTCGCGATGTCATGACGGTACCGGTCCACGAGGAACACCGCGGCGTTGGTCACCCAGCCGTCCACGCGCCGCTGCAGCGAGGCGTCGTCCGCGAGGCGGGCACCGATGTCGCCGAGGGCGGCGTCGATGCGTGCGCGCAGGGCACTGTCCTCGTCCTCGAGGGCGGTGATGAGCCCGCTCTTGACCGTCTGCCACGCATCGCTTGCCAGCTGGCGCACCTTCGGGCTGTCGAATACCCCGCTCTTGGCGCCCTCCAGCTTGGCTCGCGTTGCCGGATCGTGCTGGAGGTTGTCCGCCAACCGCGTGAGGTAGCCGTCGATGGCGTGACGGGCAGGGTGGTCCGGGTCCGCGCGGACAGCGTCGACGAACTTGACTGCTTCGTTGTAGGCGGTGTCATCGACGAAGCGGTGCGCGAGCTTGGGCACCCAGCCGGGCAGGCGCCGGGAGATCAGCCCCTGGAAGGCTTCGTGGTTGCTGCTCAGCCAGGTCGCGATGGTGTCGGCGGCGAGATCCACGGCCGGACGCTGGGCGTCCGTCTCCACGATCCGTCCGAGCCATGTCCCCGCCGGAGTCGCCCAGTCCTGTTCGATGAGGTGGCGGCGGGCGAGATCGCTGATGAGGTCCTGCACGTCATCGTCGCTCAGCGCCCGCAGCACCCCCGCTGCTGCGGTGGCGAGCTCGCTTCCCACTCGCTTCGCATTCGGCTCCTCGCGCAACCAGGAGCCGAGCCGAGCCGCGATCGGGGTGGTGTCCAGCTTCTGACGGACGACGTCGCCGGCGAGGAAGTTGGTCTCCACGAACTCGCCCAGAGTGCGCCCGATCTCGTCCTTGCGGCTCGGGATGATGGCGGTGTGCGGGATGGGCAGTCCCATCGGGCGGCGAAAGAGCGCCGTGACGGCGAACCAGTCGGCGAGGGCTCCCACCATGCCGCCCTCACCCGCTGCGCGCAGGTACCCCCATGCCGGGTAGCGCTCCTGCAGCACGAAGCCGATGCAGAACAGCACGGCCATCGCGATCAGCGCGCCGAGGGCGATCGTCTTCATCCGGGAGAGGGCGCGACGACGCTCCTGATCGGCCGGAGAGAGCAGTTCGGTGGGTGTGCGCGCCATGGCCACATCCTCGCATCGGTCGAGGCGGTCGGCGTGGTGCGCCTCGGCGGTACGCTGAAGACGTGATCGAGGACATCAAGAAGCGCGCACTGCACCGCACCGCCATCCTGGAGGGTCAGCTGCGCGGCGTCGCGAAGATGATCGACAACGAGGAGTACTGCATGGACATCATCACGCAGTCGCGTGCGATCCAGCGCTCCCTCGAATCCCTCAACCGACTCCTCCTCGAGAACCACCTCCGCACCCACGTCAGCCACATGATGGAATCGGGTGGCGACGAGCGCGAGCAGGCCATCGAGGAGATGCTCAAGGCCTTCGAAGTCACCGGCAAGTAGACTCCGGCAGCTGTCCCCGCGGTGTGGCCTTGTGGGGAGGGCTCCCGCGGGTCTCGGCATCGCCGGCGTGCGCTCAGCGGCTGCGGCGGAACCAGCGCCGTGGGGGATCGGCCGGTGGCGGTGCATCGACGATGCGCTGCGCGCGCCGTTGCCGCCATGAATCGACCTCGGCGTCGGCATCCCGCAGCGGCGTCACCACCGGCGGCCCGCCGAGAAGCTGAAGCCGGGCGTGCTTCACGCGACGGTTGAAGTCCTCGACCGCCTCACGGACGTCAGCCTCGCGGGTGAAAGCGTCCATCCGCTGTTCGAACTCGCGGTCCTCCACCCGCAGGGTCAGGGCGGCGGGGCCGAGCCCGCGCAGGTCCTCGGCCTGGATCTTGCGGCGGATCCACCAGTCCGGATCGTGCGTGGTTCCCAGATCCTCGATCGGCTTGCCCGCGCCCGGCAGATCGTCGAACGCGCCCTCGCGGATCGCCCGCTGGATCGCGGATTCCACGTAGGCCGCACGGTCGGCCGACGTCCAGGTGCGCGCCGTCTCGGCACGCGGCTCGCTCGCCGGCGTCGCGGGCCCACGGCCGTCGGAGTCCGTCCCCTGCTCCGTCGTCTCGGCGTGCGCCGCGCGATACTCCGCCGCGGCTTCTCGGGGATCGATGGTCATCGTCGTACCTCCTCTCGTTACGCGCGTTCCCGGCACTCCGCGAGACTTCCGTCTGTGGGCGAGAATCACCGCAACGCGCCGATCCTCGCCCACCGGCGGACGTCTCACTCATGATTCGACCGGGCCGAGGAGTGCGGCAGCGGCTGTGGCGTGCGCGGACTCCGGGTCAGACGGATGGAACATCCCGGCCAGCACGTCGCGGTAGAGGCGGGAGAGCTCGTTGCGGGTGAAGAAGCTGGATCCGCCGGCGACGAGCATCGCGTTGTCGACCACGTCCTTGGCCATGACCACGGCCCGATGCTTCACGCCGGAGAGCATCGCGAACCAGCGCGCACCGTTGTCGGCGAGCTCATCGACATCACGAGCGATCGCGGCGATCTGCGGTGGCAGGGCATCGTAGGCGAGAGCCATGTCGGCGATGCGCCAGCGGATGTCTGGGTCCTGGGCGTAGGACCTGCCGGTCTTCTTCGAGCGGCGCTTTCCCGCGGTTTCCACCGCGAGTTCGATCGCTCGACGGGCGATGCCGGTGTAGACGGACGCCAGCAGCACCTCGAACACGCTGAAGATGCCGAACACGATCGGATCCGGGTGGGGGCCGGGCGCGACGATGCGCGCCACGCGGTCGGCGGGGGAGATCGCGCCGTGCAGCTCGGTGGTGCGCGACTGCGAGCCGCGCATTCCGAGCGTGTCCCAGTCGTCGCGGGTGACGACCTCCTCCGAACGCGGTACGAACGCGTAGACGAGCTTCGGGTTCTCGGGATCGGAGGCGTCGAGACCGTGCAGGCCCAGCTGGTCCCAGACCGGGCCGAGCGAGGTGAAGATCTTGGTGCCCGTGAAGGCGTATCCGCCGTCCGGCTGCGGAACGGCCATGGTGTCGGATCCGAACAGCACCAGGTCGTTGCCCGCCTCACTGATGCCGAAGGCGAACACCTCACCGCGGGCGGCCCCCTCCTGCACGAAAGACAGCGCGTCGATGCCGCGATCCCGCATCACGCGGGCGACACCCGTCCAGACCAGATGCATGTTGATCGACAGCGCGGTCGCGGGCGCAGCACCGGCGAGCCGCTGCTGCAACACGGCGGCCTGCTCCAGCGTGAGTCCCGCGCCACCGCGATCGGCGGGAACCAGGATCCGCAGGTAACCGGCCTCCCGCAGCTCATCCAGGTCCTGCTGCGGGAACACGTTGTCCGCGTCCACCTGCGCGGCGCGGGATCTGATGCGCTCCAGGAGATCGTCGGGAAGATAGTGGGCCGGATCGAACACGCTCATACGTCCATTCTGTCCCCGTCCCCCGTGTGCTCGCGGGGGCTTGCCTCGCGTTCCTCGCGCTCACCAGGCTTCTCTCCAGGCGCAGGAGAAGCCTGGTGAGCGCGACGAAACCGGCTTCACAGGAGCGATGACACCGGCTTCACACGAGCGCCGGGTCCACCGCGATGACGAGCTTGCCACGCACATGGCCGTCACGCAGTCGCTCGACGGCAGCCGCCGTCTCCTCGATCGGATAGGTCCCGGCGATCTCCAGACGCAGTGTGCCGTCGGCGATGCGTCGCTGGATGTCGGCCAGGGCGTCGGGACGTGCGTTGCCGCCGCCGGTGGCGATCACGCCCTCGGGAAGCGTCGCGCCGTTGGCCGCGATGGACGTGATGCGCTCGGGGGAGACGCCGAGAGCGAGCGCGGCATCCACCGTCTCCGTTCCCTGGAGGTCCGTAGCAGCGGTCACCGGGCGATCCGTCGCGGCGCGAACCCGCTCGGCGAGCCCGGCGCCGTAGGCGACGGGGATGGCACCCAGCTCGCGCAGGAAATCATGGTTGGACTCGGAAGCGGTGGCGATCACCTGCGCTCCGGTTGCGGCGGCGAGCTGGACGGCGATGACGCCGACTCCTCCCGCCGCGCCACCGATCAGCACGGCGTCCGACGCCGTGAGCTCGAGCGCGTCCACCGCAGCCGCGGCGGTGCGACCGGCGATGTCGAGTGTCGCAGCGTCGCGCAACGAGACACCGCCCGGCACCGCGACGAGCTTCGTCGCGGGAACGACGACGAACTCCGCGATGGCGTGTCCGCGCGCCGCACCGAGAACGCGATCACCGACGCTCCACCTCTCGACGCCGTCGCCGAGGGCGTCCACCACACCGGCGAAGTCGTTACCGTACCCGCCGGGGACCGTGACGCGGAAGGCCTCGGCCAGCGCGGGATAGGCCGCCAGCTTCCAGTCCACCGGGTTCAGCCCCGCGGCGGCGACGCGCACCCGCACCTCGCCGGGGCCGGGAACCGGCACCTCCGCCTCCACGATCTCGATGTTCTCCGGTCCGCCGAACGCGGTCTGCCACACGGTGCGATTGCTCATGCAGCCGCCAACACGAGAGCGGTCCAGCGCTATTCCCCCGTGTCGGCGGAAGTCCCGATCACGGACGGGAGGACGGCGAGTCTCCCATCGAGCGTCAGGAGACCGTCTGGATCGGCGCCGTGTCGGGGATCGGTGCGGCATCGCGGTGCCGCAGGTCCGGGAAGCCTCGGACGAACACGGTGGAGACCACCGTTCCCACCAGCGCGAGCCCCGCCGCCGCGATGTACGCGCCGGCGGGTCCGATGCCATCGATGAGGAAGCCGGCGAGTGCGGAACCCGCAGCGCCTCCGATGAGCTGGCCCGTGGCCACCCACCCGAAGGCCTCGGCGGTGTCGCTGAACTTCACGCTGGCGGTGGTCATCGCGAACAGCACCGCCAGAGCGGGGGCGACGCCGATGCCGGCGAGGGTGAGAGCGGTGCCGATGGCCCACGGCTCGCCCGCCCACTCGGGATTCACGAAGAACGGGATGACGGCGAGGCCCACGGTGACGATGAGGAGGCGTCGTGCCATCGCCCAGCGGCTGATCGGGATGGCGCCGGAGATGAGTCCGCCCGCCAGCGAGCCCACCGAGAACACCGCCAGCACGAGGCCGGCTTCCACACCGCCGTGGCCGAACGTGGCGATCACGCCGGCCTCCACGGCCGCGCAGGCGCCGATGAGGAGGAAGCCCACCACGGTGGCCAGCAGCACCGCGGGCTTGCCGAGCACCTTGCCGAAGCTGCGCCGGCTCTGCGGGATGCGGACGCGGCCCACTTCCGGCAGCACGAGGAACCAGGTGCCGCCGCCCACCAGGATGGCGACGATCGTGAGGAGCCCGACGATCGTATTGATCTGGGTGCTGACCAGGGTGATCAGCACCGGAGCGATGATCCAGATGATCTCCTGCAGCGAAGCGTCCAGGGAGAAGAGCGGGGTGAGCTGTCGGGAGTTCACCATCTTGGGGTAGATGGTGCGCACAGCGGACTGGATCGGGGGAGTGGCGAGGCCGGCGATGAAGCCCAGCACCATGTAGATGAAGACGATGGGCGGGAATACGCCGCCGTCACCGCGCACGACAGTCTCCGGTACCACGAGATGAAGCGTGGTGATCGCGACGAGCGCGGCGGCGCAGACGGCGATCATGGCCCCGATGACGGGGCGGCTTCCCCAGCGGCCCATCCAGCGGCTCGCGACCGGCCCCGCGATGGCCTGCCCCACCGAGGTGGCGGCCAGGACGAGACCCGCGGCCGCGTAGTAGCCGGTGATCTGCTCCACGTGCATGAGGATGGCCAGACTCGTCATCCCGTTGGGGAAGCGCGCGACGAGCTGAGCGATGATGATGCGCGCTACGCCTGGCGTGCGCAGCAGATCCTTGTACCCGGCCACGAGAGTCCAGATTACCGTTCGGCGACCCGGCTCAGGAGGGGATCCGGCGTGGCGTCCGGCGCGTCGATCACGACACGCCGCGACACGCCGAGATCGGGTCTGTCCACCGGATTGCGATGTCGGAGGCCCGGCGTAGCGTGCAGCCTGTGGAAGGACGAGGCCGTGACGTCCGACACCCCGGCTTTCCCGCGGGTTTCAGGCCCTCAGATTCGTCCCTCGGTTGTGGATGAAATCGTGGACAACCTGTGTTGAACCCTGTGGAGGACGGTGGATAACTACACGAATGTAACTACTACCTCTTGTGGTCACTTCCAATGTCGACACCTATATGTAGTATTGGAGCTCCGGCACTGGTTGCCGGCCACACACCAAGATCATCAGAGGGGAAAGACGGTCAAAATGTCTGTAACGGTCTACACGAAGCCCTCCTGCGTCCAGTGCAACGCGACCTACCGCGCACTCGACTCCAAGGGCATCGAGTACGAAGTCCTCGATGTCACGCAGGACGCTGACGCTCTCGAGCAGGTCAAGGCTCTGGGGTACATGCAGGCGCCGGTCGTGATCACGGAGGGCGACCACTGGTCGGGCTTCCGTCCCGACAAGATCGACGAGCTCGCCGCCCGCCTCGCCTGATCGGATCGGCGCATGTCGGTCCTGCTGGCTCCGCAGGCGCCGGGTCTCGGCACGACGCCTTCCCACCCCGCGGCGGATGCACCGCTGCTGGTCTACTTCTCGAGCGTGTCCGGCAACACGGCCCGCTTCATCGAGAAGCTGGGCATGCGTGCCGTGCGGATCCCGCTGTACCGAGCCGACGAGCCGCTCGTCATCGAAGAACCCTACGTGCTCGTCACCCCCACCTATGGCGGAGGTGACGGGCACGGCGCGGTCCCCAAGCAGGTGATCCGCTTCCTCAACGACGCGCGCAATCGCTCTCTGATCCGCGGTGTCATCGCCGCGGGCAACACGAACTTCGGTGAGGCCTACTGCCTCGCCGGCGACATCATCTCCCGCAAGTGCCACGTGCCGCATTTGTATCGAGTGGAACTCTTCGGCACGCCAGATGACGTGGCTCAGGTGAGCAACGGATTGGAACGATGGTGGAAGCAGCAGTGACCGAGGTCAGCGACTTCAAGGCGAACCCCGCGTACGAGGGTATGGACTACCACTCGCTGAACGCGATGCTCAACCTCTACGACGCGAACGGCAAGATCCAGTTCGACGCCGACCGCCGCGCCGCGCGCGAGTACTTCCTGCAGCACGTCAACCAGAACACCGTGTTCTTCCACTCGCTCAAGGAGCGCCTGGACTACCTGGTGGAGAAGGAGTACTACGAGCCGGCCGTACTCGAGAAGTACTCCCTCGATTTCATCCAGAAGCTCAACGACCGCGCCTACGCCGCCAAGTTCCGCTTCGAGACCTTCCTCGGCGCGTTCAAGTACTACACGAGCTACACGCTGAAGACCTTCGACGGCAAGCGCTACCTGGAGCGCTTCGAGGACCGCGTCGTGATGAGCGCACTCGCACTGGCCGACGGCGACCAGAAGGTCGCCGAGCAGATCGTCGACGAGATCATCTCGGGCCGCTTCCAGCCGGCCACTCCGACGTTCCTCAACGCGGGAAAGGCGCAGCGCGGCGAGCTCGTCAGCTGCTTCCTGCTGCGCATCGAAGACAACATGGAGTCCATCTCCCGCGGCATCAACTCCGCACTGCAGCTCTCCAAGCGCGGCGGCGGCGTGGCGCTGCTGCTGTCGAACATCCGCGAGTCGGGTGCTCCCATCAAGCAGATCGAGAACCAGTCCTCCGGCATCATCCCCGTGATGAAGCTCCTCGAAGACTCCTTCAGCTACGCGAACCAGCTCGGTGCACGTCAGGGTGCCGGCGCCGTCTACCTGTCGGCGCACCACCCCGACATCATGAAGTTCCTCGACACCAAGCGCGAGAACGCCGACGAGAAGATCCGCATCAAGACGCTCTCGCTGGGTGTCGTGGTGCCCGACATCACCTTCGAGCTCGCCAAGAAGGGCGAGGACATGTACCTGTTCTCGCCGTATGACGTCGAGCGCGTGTACGGCGTTCCGTTCGGTGACATCTCGGTGACCGAGAAGTACCACGAGATGGTCGACGACCCGCGCATCAAGAAGACGAAGATCAACGCGCGCGAGTTCTTCCAGACCCTCGCGGAGATCCAGTTCGAGTCGGGCTACCCGTACATCATGTTCGAGGACACGGTGAACAAGGCCAACCCGATCAAGGGCCGGATCAACATGAGCAACCTCTGCTCCGAGATCCTGCAGGTCAACACCCCGACGACCTACAACACCGACCTGTCGTACGACGTGATCGGCAAGGACATCTCCTGCAACCTGGGATCGATGAACATCGCTCTCGCGATGGACGGCAAGAACCTGGCCGGCACCGTGGAAACCGCCATCCGTGCGCTGACCGCGGTGTCCAACCAGAGCCACATCGCCTCGGTCCGCTCGGTGGAGGACGGCAACGACCGCTCGCACGCGATCGGTCTCGGCCAGATGAACCTGCACGGCTTCCTGGCTCGTGAGCACGTGTACTACGGCTCGCCGGAGTCGATCGAGTTCACCGACGTGTACTTCGCCACGGTCCTGTTCCACGCGCTGACCGCGTCGAACAAGATCGCCATCGAGCGCGGCGAGCACTTCGACGGTTTCGAGGACTCCACGTACGCGTCGGGCACGTTCTTCGACCAGTACCTGGAGAACGACTTCCTGCCCACCAGCGAGAAGGTCGCGTCCCTGTTCGAGGGACACCAGCTCCCCACCCGCGAGGACTGGGCAGCGCTGAAGGAGTCCGTGCAGAAGCACGGCATCTACAACCAGAACCTGCAGGCCGTCCCGCCGACGGGATCGATCTCCTACATCAACAACTCGACCAGCTCGATCCACCCGATCGCGTCGAAGATCGAGATCCGCAAGGAAGGCAAGCTCGGCCGCGTCTACTACCCGGCGCCGTTCATGACGAACGACAACCTGGACTACTACCAGGACGCGTACGAGATCGGCTACGAGAAGGTCATCGACGTGTACGCGGCAGCCACCCGCCACGTGGACCAGGGACTGTCGCTGACGCTGTTCTTCAAGGACACCGCCACCACCCGTGACATCAACCGTGCCCAGATCTACGCGTGGAAGAAGGGGATCAAGACGATCTACTACATCCGCCTGCGTCAGATGGCACTCGAGGGCACCGAGGTCGAGGGCTGCGTCAGCTGCATGCTGTGACGCCCCTCACCACCGCCCATCACCCCTGAATCACCCAGAGAAGAAGAGATGACTCCCGAGAAGCTCAAGCTGGCCTCCACGGTCCAGGCCATCAACTGGAACCGTATCGAGGACGAGAAGGACGTCGAGGTGTGGAACCGCCTCGTCAACAACTTCTGGCTGCCCGAGAAGGTGCCGCTGTCCAACGACATCCAGTCGTGGAACACGCTCACCCCGGAAGAGCAGCTGCTCACCATGCGCGTGTTCACCGGTCTCACCCTGCTGGACACCATCCAGGGCACGGTAGGCGCGGTCTCGCTGATCCCCGACGCCATCACCCCGCACGAGGAAGCGGTGTACACCAACATCGCGTTCATGGAGTCGGTGCACGCGAAGAGCTACTCGTCCATCTTCTCGACGCTGGCGTCGACGAAGGAGATCGATGAGGCCTTCCGGTGGTCCACGGAGAACCCGAACCTTCAGAAGAAGGCTCAGATCATCATGGACTACTACCAGGGCGATGACCCGCTCAAGCGCAAGGTGGCCTCCACCCTGCTGGAGTCGTTCCTGTTCTACTCGGGCTTCTACCTGCCGATCTACTGGTCGTCCAAGGCGAAGCTCACCAACACGGCCGACCTCATCCGCCTCATCATCCGTGACGAGGCCGTGCACGGCTATTACATCGGCTACAAGTTCCAGAAGGGTCTCGAGAAGGAGACCGAGGAGCGTCGTCAGGAGCTGAAGGACTACACCTTCAACCTGCTGTTCGAGCTCTACGACAACGAGGTGCAGTACACGCAGGATCTCTACGACGGCGTCGGCCTGACCGAGGACGTGAAGAAGTTCCTGCACTACAACGCCAACAAGGCGCTGATGAACCTCGGCTATGAGCCGATGTTCCCCTCCACGGTCACCAACGTGAACCCGGCGATCCTGTCGGCCCTGTCGCCGAACGCGGACGAGAACCACGACTTCTTCAGCGGTTCGGGCTCGTCCTATGTCATCGGCAAGGCCGTCGCTACGGAAGACGACGACTGGGACTTCTGAGTCACACCGAGATGAGTATCAGTCAGGGGGAGCCGCCATATGCGGTTCCCCCTGAGCTGCTCACCCCGGGCGAGAAGTTCCCCCGCCCCGTGGCCTGGGGAACCGGGGCCGTCGCGGCTGCGCTGGGCGCCGTCTCGGTGTGGTGCACCGTGTCCGGTTCCCTGATCTGGGCAACCGTGAGCGCGGTGCTGTTCGGTGTGGTGGCCGTGCTGGCTTTCGCATTCGATCTCGGCGACGCGGCGGCGCGCCCCCCACAGCTGCTCAACGCGGTGGTCCTCGGGCGCGCCACCGTTGCTCCCGCCGATGACTGGGTGCACTTCTATCGCGAGCAGACCATGCACGTCTGGGTGCGCGTGTGGATGGTGCTCAGCGGCATCGGCACCGCAGCGCTGCTCGTCTTCGCGATGATCGCCGTGCTCGCGACGCCGGGTGGCGTGTGGTGGTTGTTCCTCTTCGTTCCGCTCCTGATCGTGTGTGCGGTCGCGGGGACATATGCGCTCCTGCAGAACCTGCTCGACGCCAAGAACACGTCCTTTGGCAGGATTCCGGTGGGTCTCACGCTCGGCAGGAGCGGCATCACCCGGCACCTGGTCGCGGGTGCGCACTTCGTCCGCTGGGAAGACGTCACGGCTGTCGACGTCGCGCCGCATGCGCGCATCCGGATCTGTCGCGGTGCGGGTGAATCTCTCGAGTTCACGGCCGGGATGATGCAAGAACGAGCCGGCCTGATCTACAACGCCATCCGCCTGTACGCCGAGCATCCGCATCTGCGCGCGGAGCTCAGCACGACCGAAGCGCAGCGGCGCTTCGAGGCTTAGCACTCCTCCGGCTGACGCTCCTTTCGCGCGTCGAGCGCTGAGGCCTAGGGTCGAAGCATGCCGATCACCTTCGAATCCGTCATGCTGCGCAGTCCCGAACCCGAGCGCGCCGCTGCGTTCTGGTCCGCGCTGCTGCACCGGGAGACCCGCGAGGACACCGAGGGCATCCTCCTCCCCGGATCCGCCACGCAGGCGGGCCTCCGATTCGCGTCGGGTCGCGCTCACTCGGCTCTCAAGAATCGGGTGCACCTTCACCTGAGCCGCGCGGCGCGGACACAGCAGCAGACGATCGCTGCCGCCGAGCGCGCCGGAGGGCGACTGCTCGGCAGCGGGAACGTTCCGGCGGGCAGCTACGCCGTGATGGCGGATCCCGCCGGAGACGAGTTCTGCGTGATCGAGGACGAGAACTCCTACCTGGCGGGCTGTGGCCCGCTCGGTGAGGTGACCTGCGAGGGCACACGCGCCTCCGGGCTGTTCTGGTCCGCCGTGCTCGGATGGCCGCTGGTCTGGGACGAGGGGGAGGAGACGGCGATCCAGTCCCCGGAGGGCGGGACGAAGCTCGCCTGGAGCGGAGACGCCGTGGATCCTGCGCGCGATCCGTCTCGTCAGGCCTTCGTTCTCGTCTGCGCATCACCGGAGCTGGCCACCGAGCTGGCGCGTGTGGAAGCGCTCGGCGCCCGGGTCGTCGACAGCTCCTCAGCCACGACCACCGTCCTGGAGGACCCGGAGGGCGTCGAGTTCCTGCTGCGCTCGGCGTGAGGAGGCGCCCGCGCTCGACGATTCCGGAGCGTCCCCGACGCTCGGGTATCGTCGGCAGTGATGATCGGAGGCGGACATGGCGCGAACCCGGCTCCTGGTGAGCGCATGCCTCGCCGGTGAGGCATGCCGCTACGACTGCCGTGCGAAGCCCGATGCCGCTGCGGTTGCGGCCGTGCGCGCGGGGGAAGCGATCGCGCTGTGCGCGGAGCAGCTCGGTGGGTTGCCGACGCCACGACCCGCTGCCGAGATCGTGGGCGGCGATGGCCACGACGTCCTCGCCGGCACGGCGGCCGTCGTCACGATCGAGGGGGAGGACTGCACTGACGCCTTCGTGCGCGGCGCGCACATCGTCGCCGAACGTGCGGTTGCTGCCGGGGTGACCCGTGCGGTGCTCCAGGCACGCAGCCCCTCGTGCGGGGCGGGCACCATCTACGACGGGACGCACGCTGGCAAGCTCGTGCCCGGGGATGGGGTACTGGCCGCGCTGTTGCGTTCGCGGGGGATCGCGGTGACGTCTGTGCGCGGGACCAGCCCGGAGAGCAGCGCGTCCGCGCCCGTGTGATCCAGGTTTGATCCGAGCCGGTCCGTACTGGTGCATTCCCGGCAAGTCGCCGAGAAGGCGCCGCTGATCCGCCGCGAAGCACCCTGACGGGTGCAGAATGCGCCGAAATCATGCTCTACGCTCAGGCCATGGAGTTCGACTTACCCCTGTCCCCAGATCTCATCGCCGTCTTCCTGGCCCTGTTTCTGCTCGAGGTGGTGCTCGGTGTCGACAATGTGATCTTCATCTCCATCCTCGCGGGCAAGCTGCCGCAACATCAGCAGGCACGGGCGCGCAAGCTCGGTCTCACCCTCGCCATGCTGATGCGCATCGTGCTCATCTTCTTCGCGGGCTGGATCATCACGCTCACCAACGATCTGTTCCACATCGGCACCCTCGGCTTCTCCGTGAAGGACCTGATCCTGATCGCGGGTGGACTCTTCCTGCTGTTCAAAGCGGTGCAGGAGATCCATCACAAGCTGGAGGGCGATGACACCGAGGTCCACGGACCCGGCGTCGTGGCGACCACCTTCGGCGCCGTCATCGTCCAGATCCTCGCGCTCGACCTGGTGTTCTCGCTGGACTCGGTCATCACCGCCGTCGGGATGACCGCGAACATGATCGTCATCATCGCCGCGGTGCTCATCTCGTTCACGATCATGCTGTTCGCGTCCGGCGCCATCTTCGCGTTCGTGAACCGTCATCCCACGGTGAAGATGCTGGCTCTGTCGTTCCTCCTGCTGATCGCGGTGTTCCTGATCGCCGAGGGATTCGGCATCAAGATCGACAAGGCGCTGATCTACGGTCCGATGGCCTTCGCCATCCTGGTGGAGACGCTGAACCTCGCCGCGCGAGCCCGTTCCGACAAGCGCCGGGCGGCGAGGGCCGAACACGGGGATGACGCCGGTGGACGCTCCAGCCTGGAGGCGGCGCCGGACGGCGCCACCTCCTGACCGAGTCGCTGAGGCGACCGCCCGCGCCGGCGTGGCTCGGGCGGTCGCCTCTTACCGTCTGCGCGGGTGTCCATCCGGTGAGGGCGCCGGCTCATCGGCGACCACGTAGTTGTACAGGTCGTTGTTGCGCGTGTCGGTCATCGCGCCACGCAGGAACACCGGCAGCATCGCATCGCGCAGCCATCGCGTGAGCCGGGTGCGCGGAACGCGCTTGTTGCGGTTGATGGACGCCGCGTACGCGACGACCTTCTCGGCGCGCGGCTGACGACGCTGCTGGTAGCGCGCGAACGCATCCGGGAACCCACCCGTGCGGAGGCACTGCGCGAGGGTCGCGGCGTCCTCGAGGGCCAATGAGGCTCCCTGCCCCGCGCTCGGCGACGTGGCGTGGACGGCATCGCCGAGTGCCACCACCCGGCCACGGTGCCAGGAGGGCACGTGCGTCAGCTCGTAGACGCCGTATGCGCCGACCGCTCCGACGACGCCGTCGAGGATTTGCGGCACGGGGTACGGGTCGTTTCGATGGGCATCGCGCAATTCGGCCAGGATCTCGTCGCGCGGCCAGGTGCGCAGCGCTTCGCGGTCGATCTCCTCGTGCGTGGGGTTGGCGAACCAGTACACGGTGGCGTCCTCGCGTACGAGGTATCCGAAGAAGCCGTGCTCGCCGAACACCATCGTCTGCGCGTCCGGGGTGGGCTGCAGCCCCTCCACCCGCGCGAACCCGCCGACGCTGAGGAGTCCCGCATAGCGTGGCTCCGGGGCGTGCGGATCGATCCAGCGCCGCGTCACCGAGCCGACGCCATCGCAGCCGATGAGGATGTCGCCCACAGCGGAGGTGCCGTCGGCGAAGTGCGCCGTCACGGCATCGGGGCCCTCCTCAATGCGCTCGAGGCGAGTGCCCCATCGCGTCGGGATCTGGGCGGCTTCGGCGGCCTCACGCAGCACGAGATTCAGCCACTCGCGCCGCACGACCGCGCTTCCGCGTTCGGGCTCGCCGGCGGGGCCGTTGGGCACGGTGGCCAGGAGCTGTCCTCTCGCGCCGCGCATGTGCATGTACGGGCAGTGATGGGCATCGCTCAGCAGTCGTTCGCGTACGCCGAGTGTCTCCAGCACCGCCAGACCGTTCGTCGCGACGTTGAGGAACAGGCCACCGAACGCGTCCGGCTCGCGTCGTGATTCGAACAGCTCGACCTCCCATCCGTCGCGCTGGAGGAACAGCGCCATGGCGGGCCCCACCACGCCGCCGCCGATGATGAGTGCCTTCGGCATGATCGCCCTTCGATAGAGTGAACTGAGCAGAAGAGAGTCTCGTTCGCAGAGTCTCTCGGATTTAGAGAGAATAGCAGACGATGAATAACGATGCCCGTCGTGCCGACGCGATTGTGCGTCAGGCGGAAGCCATGCGTGACTTCCAGGCGCGATCGGTGGTGTTCCAGGATGCCGTGGCGCGTTCTGTCGGACTCAACGGCACCGATGTGCAGGCGGTCGGCCTCCTTCTCGGCGAGGGACCCGCGACGCCCGGTGAGCTGGCGGCGCGCACCGGGCTGACATCCGGCGGTGCGGTGACGGCGATGATCGACCGGCTTGAGCGGGCGGGGTATGTGACCCGCTCGCGGGATGAGTCGGATCGACGCCGGGTCATCGTTGCGGCTGATGCCGACGCGCTGATGGCCGACCTCGGTCCGGTATACGCGCGAGTGTCGGAGCTCTGGGGGGAGTACCTTGACACGCTGAGCGTGGAGCAGGTGGAGTTCGCCGCCGCGTTGTTGCAGGCCGCGGCCGATGTGAACCGCCGCGCCGTGGAGGAGATCCGGCGCGGCTGACTCGCGCCGCCGGCACTGGCTACCCTCGTGTCATGGACATGCAGACGGTCACCCTGCTCGTATCGCTCGCCGCACTCGCCATCTCGCTGCTCGCGCTGACGACTGCGGCCCGGGCGTCCCGGCGCCGCGACGACAGTGCGAGCCGGACGCTTCCGAGTGGCGCTGTGCTCAACCCGGGAGTGAGTAGCGCACCCCCGGCGATCCATTCGGCACCCTCCGTCGGGGCTGCGACGAGCGATAGCACATTCGAAGTGCCGGCTGACGTCGTCGAACTGGTGCGGCGGGGGGAGAAGATCCAGGCGATCAAGGCGTTGCGTGATGCGCATCCGGGCCTCGGTCTCGCTGAGGCCAAGCGCGCCGTGGATGCCCTGTCTCAGCTCTGATCAACAGTTTTCGGGCGGTGATCGTCCCCTGCATTGTGCGCGTTGCACAATGCAGGGGATTCGATGGGGGAAGCGGGAGACATGTCGCACGAACTCGTGCACAATTACCGGAAGCTCCCCGCGCGAAACCTTTGGGCGACCCACCCGGAGGGGAAGATCCGAGAGGTTCTGGGTGAGGGGTGCGCGGAAACTCCCCTACTCCGAGAACCCGAGGAATCATGAAGAAACTCACCAAGGCCGCTATCGCGGCCGCCGCCGGCACGGCGCTGCTGCTGGGCGCCGGCGGAACGCTCGCCTCCTGGAACGCATCGGTCAACGCGGGCGGGGCCACCATCACCGCCGGTGACCTCGCCTTCGTCGAAACGGCCCCCACCGGCACCTGGCAGGTCAAGAAGAACGCGGCCGCGACCGCGGTGGCCATTGCGGACATCAGCACGTTCCGGGCCGTCCCCGGCGACATCCTCATCTATACGTCCACCGCGACCGTGCGTGCCCGAGGCGACAACCTCAGCTTCACGGTGGGCCTCACCCCCGGCTCGATCACCGGTGCGACGGCATCGGCCGCTGATACCGCGCTCGCGGCGACCCTCTCCGGTGCGGTGACCTATGCAGTCTCCAGCACCGCCCCCGGCGTGACAGTGACGAACAACTCGTTCACGATCACGAACGTCGGCGCGGCCGAGAAGACCTACCCGGTCACCGTGACCGCCACCATCACCTGGCCGTTCGGCACATCGGGTTCCGACAACGCGAACAAGACCGGCGCAGTGAACCTGTCGCAGTTCGCCGTCCTCGTCAACCAGGTCGCAGCCTCCTGATCGGACGCGGGTGCCGCCGACGCAATGCGGCGGCACCCGGGCAGCGCAGATGACGACCGCTGAGCACACCAACACCACGGCCGTCCCCGCCCGGGGCGTGTCGCGACGCAGCGAGCGCGCTCGACGCGCGGTCGCTGCTCGCCGCGCCCGCAGGCGCTCCGCCGGTGTGCTCACCGCATTCGTCGGCGCGGGTGTCGTGCTCGGACTCGCCGGTGTCGGCGGCACGTATTCCTTCCTCACCGCGCAGATCACCGCACCGGCGAGCGTGGTGAAGGCGGGATCGCTGAGCCTCACCGTGGACGGCGCACAGAGCGCCGCACTGGCGGCCCTCCAGCTCGCACCGAACGTCTGGCAACTGCGTTCCGTGACCGTCATGAACACCGGGGACGCGCCGGCCGCCCTGACCGCCTCGGCAGCGATCACGAGTGCCGATCCGATCTCGGCCGACGCTGTGGTGCGCCTCACGACGGTGCCCTTCGGCTCCACGTGCGTGGCGGGGGGAGTCGTGCCGACCGCCCCGCTCTCCGGATTCAGCGGCGGGCTGGGATCCCTCGCACCGGGAGAGCGCACCGTGGCCTGCCTCGAGGTCGGGCTCCGCCCGGCGACCCCGCCCGATCGCAGCGGTCAGGCAATCGCCTTCCAGCTGACCATCACCGCACAGCAGCAGGCGGGGTGAATCCATGACCGCTTCGCATCGCCGCTCTCGCACCTGGATCGCCTTCGGTGTGGCGTTGCTCACGGTGCTCTTCACCGGCGTCGCGAGCACGTCGATCGCCTCATGGACGACCGCGGTCCCGGTGACCGGCACCGTCACGACGACGCGCGTCGCGATCACCCAGCAGGGGTTCGGGGCGCTCTCGGCCACCTACCTGAACAGCTCGATCAATCCGCTCGCGGCAGACTTCGAGGGCCCGGGCCTCGCCAGCACGGGTGTGTTCACCGTGACCAACACCGGCGCCGCCGCCGGAGCGGTCACCGTCAGCCTCACGGCGGGAACCGGCGCGCTCGGCACCGTGCTGAACAGGACGGTCTGGCCCGTCAGCCAGTCGGCCGATTGCACGCCCCAGGCCGCCGTCGGCTCCCCGATCTCGACGATCGGGACGACGTGGGCATCGGGCGGCTCCTTCACCACGGGCTCGCTCGGAGCGGGCGCTTCCGCGATCTTCTGCGTGCGATCGTTCGCCGACCGCGCGGCGCTGGCGAATACGAGCGGTACCCAGACCGTGTCGGCGAATCTGTCTGCAACGCTCGCCGCCGCGGGATGGACCACCGCGCCCGCAACCGACACGCTGACTCTGAAGACGGCGGCCGTCTATCCCCTCACGGCGACGATCACCCCCGACAACAGCCAGCTCGGGTGGATGATGCTCCGGCTGGCGAGCGATCCGGCCACCTGTCTCCAGATGGCCAATGACGGGGGCGTCGGAGCTGCGGTCAACCTCGGCCCCTGCCGCGCCGCAGGTCAGACGAAGCCCTACACGCGCTCGATCTGGCAGCTGACGGGGGCCATCGCCAACAACACGGTGCTCACGATGCGTCCCGGAACGGCCACCACCGCCCGTCTGGCCGCCGCCGCGGACGGGAGCGTGAGCCCGGCCGCCGCGAACGCCGTGCTCGGCGCCGGCGGCAGCGCTCAGAACCAGCGCTGGTTCGTGCAGGAGCGACAAGCGCAGCAGTACCAGCTGGTCTCGATGCTCAACGGCAAGTGTCTGGGCATGGTGTCGGGGGCGGGGCGGCTGGTCGACTGCACTGATCCGGCAGTCGTCGTGCTGACCACACCCGAGGCGATCGCACCGAGCGCCGGACTCGGGCTGCTCGGTCTGAACATCTCGGCGATCCTCGACGTCGGTGCGGTCCGGGCGACATCGACGGCGCCGGGCTACAAGGTGCAGATCGCGAACTCCGCGAACCCCACCAGCTGGAACTCCTGCGTTCTGCTCGGACTCGGCCAAGCAGTCGTACAGCCCGGCAGCAGCTCGGTGTCGTGCGTGATGCTGCTCACGGCGGGTCAGGCCAACTACATCCGGGTCACCGATGCCGGCTCGGACAGCGACATCATCATGCAGTTCGTCACGAAACTCACCTGTACGAACCTCATCACCCTCGTCTGCTCGGATCCGACGGTGGATCAGGTGAGGCGATGAGGCCGCATCGCGGACGCCGGCTGGTGCCGGCTGCGGCGATGTCGGCGATGGCGGTCGCGGCGATGCTGGTCATCGCACCGGCGGTCGCGCGCGCGTCCCCGTCATCCGATGCCGGGCCGCTGGAGATCTCCCATGACGGCGTCACTTTCACGGTGGACGGCGACGAGCCGCTGTTCGACGCCATCGACCGCGTCGTTCCCGGGGACCGCCTCGCCGAGAGGCTCTGGGCGCGAAGCGCTGCCCCGACGGAGGGTCGTCTGGGCGTCCAGCTCACCGACGTGACGGCCGATGACCTCGCGCTCTCCCGGGCGATCAGCATCGCAGTGAGCGTGGACGGCGTACCGGTCGGCTCGGTCACCCTCGCCGATGCGGACGGCGGGTGCATGGTGATCGACGACTCGACCCTGCTCCAGCCGGGAGAGACCGCCCGCATCGACGCCGAGCTCACCGTGTCCGCTGCGCTCGGGGGCCCCTCGCTGCCGGGCGGGCAGGACGGGAGCGTGGGCTTCGAAGTGCGTCTGACTCTCACTGACTCCGCCATGCCCGAAAGCGGACCGGGCCCGTGTCGCACCGCGCCGACGGCGACGCCCTCCCGCACCGCGCCGACCGGCGTGCCGTCGACATCCCCGGCGGGGCCCGGCACGCTCCCGGCGACCGGTGTCACGTCGTTGGTGCTGGTTGCCGTGGCCGCGCTCGCCGCGACGGTGGCCGGCGCAGCCATGCACCGTAGCCGGAGGACGCGATGACGGATACCGTGCCGAGCTCTCGCCGCGAACGCCGAGCGCGGCGCACCGAGAGCGCCGAGCGAGGGCTGCTGTCCTCCCTCGGCAGCGCGGTGATGGCGGTCGTGCTGGTCATGATCCTGGCGATCGCGGCAGCCGCCATCGTCGTCCCCGCGGTGACCGGATCCACGGCCCTCACGGTGCTCACCTCGTCGATGGAGCCGAACCTGCCGCCCGGCACCCTGATCGTCGTCCGTCCGACGCCGGCCGAAGAGATCCACCCCGGCGACATCGTGACGTATCAGTTGCGCAGCAACGAGCCCGAGGTGATCACCCATCGGGTGATCCAGCGCACGGCGCTCGCGGACGGCCAGCTGGTGTTCATCACCCAGGGTGATGCCAACCCCGTGCCCGACGACGCCCCCGTGCAGGAGGTGCAGATCCGCGGCACGCTCTGGTACGCGGTGCCGTATCTGGGGTGGATCAGCGTCTGGCTTACCGGGCCGTGGAAGGCGTGGGCGATCCCGCTGGCGGCGTTCCTCCTCTTCGGCTACGCCGCCCTGCTCGTGGTGTCCCACCTGCGGGACAAACGTCGTTCGTAGCGCGCGATTTGTCCCTCACTCCCGGCAATTCGGTCGTTTCGCGCGCTATGAAACGGCCTCGCCGACCAGGCGACGAGACAGGACCGTGGCGCCGGCGACGGCCGTGGGCAGCACGAGGATCGGCGCGAGCGGGATCAGCATCAGCAGCTGGGTGGCGGCCCCGAAACCCCACACCCGTGCGCGGTCGCGCCGGCGCACCTCGCGGCGCTGGCTCCGATCGAGCCCGCGATGCGTGAGCGCGCGTGAGGTGAGCTCATCGGCGAGAACCCGGCCGGTGAGGAGGACGCCGACGACGGGGCCGAGCACGGCGCCCACCACGGGGATCAGCCCCACTGCGGCCGCGACCAGGGAAGCGAGGACCCCCTTCAGCACCAGCACGACCCCGTCGGCGATGCTGCGCCCGATGCCGTAGGGACGATCGGGCGCCTCGCCGCCGCCGCTGATCTCCACAGCCCGCCACACGCGCTCGTAGAAGGGATCCCCGAGCGCGAGCGTGAGCGCGACGAACACCACGCTGGCCAGCAGAGCCGTTCCCACCAGGACAGCCAGGGTCGCGGCGACGCGGACGATGCTCGACCAGATCGCGGGCCAGGAGTCGAGGAACGGCGTCCAGTCGTCGATGAACGCCGGAACCGTCAGCGCCACAGCGATCCACGCACCCAGCAGGATGGCTCCCGCGATCACGGCGGGCACCAGCGCCAGTGCCATCACCTTCGGCTCACGGCGCCACCAGATCGCGGCGCGGAACAGGTCGAGGGCACCCTGGATGAAACGCTGCATGCCCACACCCTACGGGGCGCGGCGTCGCGGCGTACCGGCTACGGGCGGATGAGGGCGGTAGCGTTGACCACGGAGAGGATGGCAATGAAGAGGATCACCGTGGGCGCGGGCGCCGGGCCGAACATCGTCGCAGGAATGATGCGCATCGCCGAGATGCCGGACGACGCGGTTCGCGAGCTGGTGGGCACCGCACGCGATGCCGGGATCGACTTCTTCGATCACGCCGACATCTATGGCGGTTCGCTCCACGCCAGCGAGCGTCGTTTCGCCGAGGCGATGGCTCTCACCTCCTCGGAGCGCGAACAGATCACGCTGCAGACGAAGGCCGGAATCGTTCCCGGTGCGGGCTACGACTTCTCCTACGAGCATCTCGTTGCCTCGGTCGAGGGCTCCTTGCAGGCGCTGCGCACCGACTACATCGACATCCTGCTGCTGCACCGCCCGGACGCGCTGATGGAGCCCAACGAGGTGGCTCGCGCGTTCGATGACCTTTACGACGCCGGCAAGGTGCGTGCGTTCGGCGTCTCCAACCACACGCCGCGTCAGATCGAATACCTCTCGCGGTGGATCCGCCGTCCGATCGTCGCCAACCAGCTCCAGCTCTCGCTACCGCACGCATCGATCATCGCGCAGGGCATCGCGATGAACACGTCCGGCGACCAGGCCGTGGACCGCGACGGCGGGGGAGTGCTCGACTACTGCCGCGACGAGAACATCACGATCCAGGCCTGGTCTCCGATGCAGGGACCGAACGGCGTGTTCCTGGGCTCGACCGCGTACCCCGAGCTGAACGCGGTCATCGATCGCCTCGCGGCGAAGTACGACGTGCCTCCCATCGCCATCGCCACCGGCTGGATCACCCGCCACCCCGCCAACATCCAGGTGGTGATGGGAACCACCAGTCCCCAGCGGATCGCCGACGCCGCCCTCGGATCGGAGATCCCGTTCACGCGCGCGGAGTGGTACGAGCTGTTCACCGCGGCGGGGCACGTGGTGCCATGAGCACCGAACCCGATCGGCGGCAGCGGCGCCCGGAACAGGTGAGTCCGGTGGTGGCGCTGCTGACGCTCTCGTCGGTGTGGGATGCGGAGCTGGGGGCGGCGCTGTCCGATCTCCGGCTGACCACCCGCAAGTACGCGCTGCTCGCTCACATCCACGGTGCGCCGGGGATCTCATTCAGCGAGCTGGCCCGGCGCAGTCAGATCACCGTGCAGTCCGCGCACACCGCCGTGAAGGCCCTGGTGGCGGACAAGCTGGTGCAGGACGCCACCGCCCACGCGGGAGCGGCCTCCAACCTCCGCTCCACACCGGCGGGCGAGGCCGCGCTGCGCGAGGCGGGGGAACGCGTCGCTGCCCTCGACGCCCGGCTGCACCAGTCGGCGCCCGCTCTGGCGGCGGCGCTGATCACGGCTGACGACGAGCCTCATCTGGCGCGCTGACTCGCAGACAGTCCCCAGCTTGGCGGGCCTCCTTCAGCTAGACTGAAACTACCTTCAGGTGGGCTGAAGGGATGTGACGAAGCAGGTGGAGATGTTCCGCACCCCCCGTTCTCTGTTCCGCGTCCTGGCGATCGCCGAGGCGATCACCTGGACGCTCCTGATCGGCGCCCTGATCGCCCGGGCGACGGGAGCCGATCCGATCGTGGTCACCATCGCGGGTGGCATCCACGGTCTGGTCTTCCTGTCGTACGGCGCGACGGCCATCCTGGTGGCGTTCAACCAGCGCTGGGGCGTGGGTCCCGCCGTGCTCGCCATCGCGAGCGCCGTCATCCCCTACGCCACCATCCCGGTGGAGATCTGGCTCCAGCGCTCCGGGCGTCTGGAGGGGCAGTGGCGACGGGAGGCGACGGATGATCCCCGCGACGCCGCCTGGTACGACCGCTGCATGCGCTTCTTCCTGAATCGGGCCTGGCTGCTCGCCGTGGTCATCGTGGGCGCCATCGTTGCCCTCTACGTGGTGCTGCTGCTCGTGGGCCCTCCGGGCGGGCGGTGACCTCTTCCCGATGCGCGATCGGAAGTGATTGATTGCGCACCATATCAATCATCTGCAATCATGAGTGGACGCATTCACGATGGGAGCGATGATGACCGAGGCGACACCGGGCGCATTCATGGAGGAAGAGCTGACCAGTCAGCCGGACACCTGGGCGCGCGCCAGCGCGATGACCGAGGAGCAGCGCAAGCTCCCCGCGAACGGGCAGCGCGTGGCCGTCGTCGGCTGCGGCACGTCGTGGTTCATCGCCCAGGCTTACGCGGACCTGCGTGAGCGCGGCGGGCACGGCGAGACCGATGCCTTCACCGCCACGGAGGCTCCGCTGGCCCGCGGCTACGACGCCATCGTGCTGCTCACGCGCTCCGGCACCACCTCGGAGATCCTCGCCATCGCGCGAGAGCTGCGGGGGAGGGTTCCGCTGATCGGCGTCACGGGAGACCCGACCTCGCCTTTCGTCGAGCTGGTGGACGAGGTCGTCGTGCTCGACTTCGCCGACGAGCGCTCCGTGGTGCAGACGCGGTTCGCCACCACTGCCCTCGCGCTGTTTCGCGCTTCGCTCGGGGAGGACCTCACGGCGGCGATCGCGGATGCGCGCGCGGTGCTCGCGGAGGACCTCGAGGACGACCTGGTGAACGCCGAGCAGTTCAGCTTCCTCGGCACGCACTGGAGCTACGGCCTGGCCAATGAGGCGGCGCTCAAGATGCGCGAGTCCTCGCAGTCGTGGACCGAGGCGTACTACGCCATGGAGTACCGCCACGGGCCGATCGCGATCGCCGCCCCGGGACGGGTGACCTGGGCTTTCGGCGAGGTGCCGGAGGGTATCGCCGCCGATGTCGCGCGCACCGGGGCGCGCTTCGAGCACCGCGACATCGACGCGATGGCCGACCTCGTGCGCCTGCACCGGGTGGCGCTGGAGCGTTCGCGTCGTCGGGGGCTGGACGCGGACAAGCCGCGTAACCTGACGCGTGCCGTGATCCTCGACGCATGACCTCTCTCGGCCCCGGTGCCGCCGTCCTCGCCTTCGATGTCGGCGGCACCGACACCAAGTCGGCTCTGATCGATGAGACCGGCACAGTGCGTGATCTTCGCCGCACGGCGACGGCTCGTGGCGCGGATGCGGCCGGGGCCGTCGTCGCGGATGTGGCACGACTGGTGCGCGAGCTGCGTGAGCGGCATCCCGGGGCCGATGTCGCCGGGGTCGGCGTCGTGGTGCCTGGGCTCGTGGACGAAGCTGCCGGCGTCGGCGTCTTCTCCGCCAACCTCGGCTGGCGCGACGCGCCGATCGCCGCGCTGCTGCAGGATGCGATCGATCTGCCCGTCGGATTCGGACACGATGTCCGCGCCGCCGCCCGCGCCGAGCTGGAAATCGGCGCGGCCCGCGGGCTTCGTGATGTGGTGATCGTTCCCATCGGCACGGGCATCGCCGGCACCATCGTCACCGACGGACGCATTCTCGTCTCGGGTGGGTACGCGGGAGAGCTCGGGCACACGCTCGCGGATCCGCACGGGGACCCGTGCCCCTGCGGCGCGGTCGGCTGCCTGGAGACGGTGGCCTCGGCAGGCGCGATCGTACGTCGTTATGCCGAGCGCAGCGGCACCCGCCTGCCGGGCGCCCGCGACGTGCTCGCGGCCGCGCGCATGGGCGATCGGGTGGCGGATGGCGTCTGGAACGAGGCGATCGACGCCCTCGCCCAGCAGATCGCGCGACTGGCCGGAGTCCTGGCGCCGGAGGCCATCGTCATCGGCGGCGGTCTGGCGCAGGCCGGCCCTCTGTTGTTCGGCCCGCTCGCCGAACGGGTCGACGCGCTGCTGTCGTTCCACCGTCGCCCGCGGCTCATTCCCGCCGCGGTGGGCGAGGACGCCGGGCTGCTCGGATCCGCCCTTCGCGCCCGTGAGGTGCTGTCGTGATCCTCACGGTGACACCCAATCCCGCGCTGGACATGACCTGGCACGTCGACCGGCTGGAGCCGGGGCAATCCCACCGGGTGGAAGCCGGGGTGTCGCGCGCCGGGGGCAAGGGACTCAATGTCGCCCGCGTGCTCCACCAGCAGGGGGAGCGCGTGATGGCACTGACCACGGCCGGTGGCCGAGTCGGTGCCGAGCTGCGCGCGGAGCTGGAGGCATCCGGGCTGGTGCACAGACTGATCCCCGTGGTCGCCGAGACGCGGCGCAGCCTTGCCCTGGTGGATGAATCCGCCGCATCCGCGACGGTGCTCAACGAGTTCGGGACTGCCCCGACGGCCGCGGAGACCGCCGAGCTGTGGGACGCGGTGCTCACCGCGGCGGCGCAGGCCCGCGCGGTGGCCATCAGCGGCAGCCAGCCGCGGGGAGCGGACCCGACCGTCCTGGTCTCCGCCATCGCCGAGCTTCGCGCACGCGGCATCCCCGTGCTCGTCGACACCAGCGGCACCGCCCTCATCGATGCCGCCGAAGCGGGGGCCGCCGTGCTCAAGCCCAACCACCACGAACTCGCAGAGGCCACCGGCATCGCGGACGTCATGAGCGCAGCGCAGGCACTGCTTCGTCGCGGCTCCACCCTGGTGCTGGTCTCGCAGGCGGAGGAAGGCATGCTGCTCGTGCACCGTGACGGCCGCGCCCTGCGCGCCCGTTTCCCCGACGTCGTCCGCGGAAACGCCACGGGAGCGGGAGATGCCGTGTCGGCGGCGATCTCCGTGTCGCTCGCCGATGACCCCGCCCTCGCCCTGTACGACGCGTTGGAGGTGCTCGCCCGCCGCGCGGCGGCCTGGGGTGCTGCGGCCGTCGCCGCCCCGCAGGCCGGTGACCTGGATCCCGACATCGCCCGCCGCACGGCCGATGTCATCATCACCCCGGTGTCCGAAGCGTCACCACCCGAAGGAGCCTCATGACCCTCGCTCGAACCTCGGACCTGCTCGCCGCCGCAGCGGCGGACAGCGTCGCCGTCGGTGCGTTCAACGTGCTGCATCTGGAGACAGCGGAGGCACTGGTGTCCGCCGCGGAGCGCAGCGGACTGCCGGTGATCCTCCAGATCTCGGAGAACTGCGTCACCTTCCATGGGTCGCTGGCGCCGATCGCCCGCGCGAGCCTCGCGCTCGCGGCTGCGGCCACCGTTCCCGTGGCCGTGCACCTGGATCACGCGGAGAGCGACGAGCTGGCGCTGGCGGCCATCGATCTCGGCTTCACCTCGGTGATGTATGACGGCGCGAAGCTGCCGTTCGCCGACAACGTGGCCACCACCCGCCGCGTCGTGGCGGCCGCACATGCGGCGGGGGTGTCCGTCGAGGCCGAGCTGGGCGAGATCGGAGGCAAGGATGGCGCACACGCTCCCGGGGTACGCACCGATCCCGCCGAGGCCGCCGAGTTCGTCGCCGAGACCGGCGTGGACTCCCTGGCCGTTGCGGTCGGCTCCTCCCATGCGATGACGGAGCGTACGGCGACGCTGGACCTCGAGCTCATCGCACGGCTGGCGACGGCGGTCCCGGTCCCCCTGGTGCTGCACGGATCGTCGGGGGTGGCCGACGAGGTCATCGTCGCGGGCATCCACGCCGGACTGGTGAAGGTCAACGTCTCCACTCACCTCAACGCGTCCTTCACGGGCGCGGTGCGTTCGTACCTCGCCGAGAATCCCGCGGTCGTGGACTCCCGCAAGTACATGGCCGCAGGACGAGCGGCGCTGTCGGCGGAGGCGGAGCGGCTGCTGCGCCTGTTCCGGGGGCAGTCGTCGTGAATCGCGATCAGCGCCTTTCCGCCATCCTCGATCTGCTCGGTGAGGCCGGGCGCATCGAGGTGGAGGACATCGTCGAGCGCCTGGCGGTATCGCCCGCCACCGCGCGGCGCGATCTGGACGCGCTGGCCGAGCAGCAACTGCTCAACCGCACGCGCGGTGGTGCGGTTGCGCACTCCGTGGCCTACGACCTCCCGCTGCGATACAAGAATCAGCGACACGTCGACAGCAAGGCCGCCATCGCCGGGCGGGCCTCCGAGATCACCCCGCGAGGTGCCGTGATCGGCCTCTGCGGCGGAACGACCACCACCGCGATCGCCGACGCGCTGATGTCTCGTGCGGATCTGCAGGACCCGTCGCCCGAGCCCGGCCTGACCGTGGTCACCAATGCGATCAACATCGCGATGCACCTGGCCGCGCGGGATCAGATCAAGACCGTCATCACCGGCGGAGTGCTGCACGCGCGCTCCTATGAGGTCGTCGGCAGCTACGCCGACTCGGTGCTCGGGGCGATGAACCTCGACATCGCCTTCATCGGCGCCAACGGCCTCGACGCTGCCGTGGGAGCCTCGGCCAGTGACGAACGAGAGGCGGCGGTCAACCGCCTCATGGCCCAGCGCGCCGAGCGTGCGGTGCTGGTGGTGGACTCCTCGAAGATCGGGACCCGATCCTTCGCGGCGATCGGGGGAGCGGAACTGTTCGACACCGTGATCACGGACGACGCCGTGAGCCCGGAACAGCTGGAAGCGCTGCGCACAGCGGGTTATCAGGTCATCGTGGCCGAGGCTGGGAATAGCTGAGCCTCCATCGCGTTGAAACTTGAGTGAAGGCAACTCAAGTTTCAACCTGGAGGTATCGTGCCTGATGACCGCGCCGCCGACGGCGGCAACTCGTTCGACGACTTCCTCGCCCGCTACCTGGAGGGCGAGCGCGCCCGTGCCGCGCGATCGATCGACCTCGCGCGCTTCCTGAGCGCGGGTACCCAGGAGCTCTTGCAGACCGCGGGCCGGTATGCGCTGGGCCGCGGGCAGAGCGAACTCGACGCGCTGCACATCCTTCGCGTCCTGCTGGACACGGCCCCCGCCCACGACGCGTTGCGCCGGATCGGGGCGGATGCGGCCGCACTGGCGCGAGCCGTGGAGTCTCGTCTGCCGTCCGCGGCAGAGCCGATCAGCGCCGACGGGGCCGTGATCACGCCGTCGGTGCGCCGCACGCTGTTCCACGCACTGCAGGTGGCGCGCTCCTCGGGCTCCACGTACATCGATCCCGAGCATCTCTTCTTCGCCCTGGTGCTCGCACAGGACACGCCCTCGGGCGCCGTGCTGGCTGAACACGGCGTGACCGCCGATGCCCTCGTGCACGGTGTCCGCGAATCCGTGGCGGCGCCGACAGAGACCCCGGGCGGCTCGGAGGGCGCTTCGGCGCCGCAGAGCATGCTGGAGACCTACGGCACGGACCTCACCGAGCGCGCCCGCGCGGGTGCCCTGGACGTGGTGATCGGCCGTGAGGACGAGATCGAGCAGACCATCGAGATCCTCAGCCGCCGTACCAAGAACAACCCCGTACTGGTGGGTGAGGCGGGTGTGGGCAAGACCGCCGTGGTGGAAGGACTCGCGCAGGCGATCGTCGCCGACACGGTCCCCGCCCAGCTCCGAGGGCGTTCGGTGATCATGCTGGATCTGCCCGCGATGCTTGCCGGAACCCGCTACCGCGGGGACTTCGAGGAGCGGCTGACGAAGACGCTCGAGGAGATCGCGACGCGCAACGACGAGGTCATCGTGTTCATCGATGAGATCCACACGGTGGTCGGAGCAGGTGCGGGCGGCGACGGCGCGATGGACGCGGGAAACATCCTCAAGCCCCGGCTCGCTCGCGGTGAGCTGCACTTGGTGGGTGCCACCACGCTCGCCGAATACCGCACCATCGAGAAGGATCCTGCGCTGGAGCGCCGGTTCCAGCCGGTGCGCGTCGGCGAACCCAGCATCGAGGACGCCGTCGCCATCCTGCACGGGCTGCGCGACGCCTACCAGGACCACCACCACGTCACCTACACCGACGACGCGCTGCGCGCTGCCGTCGAGCTGAGCGACCGCTATCTGACCGATCGCGTCCTGCCCGACAAGGCGATCGACCTGATCGATCAGGCCGGCGCGCGCGTGCGGTTGCGTTCCGGCGCCGTCGTCGACACCACGGCCCTGCGCACGCGGCTCGGCGAGCTGGAGGCGCAGAAGAACGCGGCCGTGGCCGCCGAACGCTACGAGGAGGCGAGTGCATTGCGGGACGGCATCGCGGAGGTCGAGGCGCAGCTGGCGGCGGCGTCGCGGGCCGGCGTCCCGCCGGTGATCGGCGAAGCCGAGATCGCCGCGGTGATCTCGCGGGCCACGGGCATCCCGGCGTCGCGGCTCACGGAGACCGAGCGAGAGCGCATGGCCGAACTCGAATCCGAACTGCACCGCCGCGTGGTGGGTCAGGACGACGCGGTGTCCGCGGTCGCCCGAGCGGTGCGGCGCAATCGCACGGGGATGAGCGATCCGCGCCGTCCCGTCGGCTCGTTCCTGTTCCTCGGCCCCACGGGGGTGGGCAAGACCGAGCTGGCCAAGGCGCTGGCGCAGAGCCTGTTCGACGACGAGGATGCGGTCATCCGCTTCGACATGAGCGAGTTCGGCGAGCGTCACACGGTGTCGCGGCTGATCGGGGCCCCTCCGGGGTACGTCGGCTTCGACGATGCGGGCCAGCTCACGGAGCGGGTGCGGCGCAATCCGTACTCGATCGTGCTCTTCGACGAGATCGAGAAGGCGCACCCCGACATCTTCAACCTGCTGCTGCAGGTGCTCGATGACGGTCGTCTCACCGACGGACAGGGGCGCACCGTCGACTTCCGCAACACGGTGGTCGTGATGACCAGCAACATCGGCGGCGAACTGCTGGCCAGTCGCGGCGGCGCCATCGGCTTCCTCGCGGACGGCGGCGGCGAGACCGGTTTCGGATCGCAGAACGAGTTGCGCGAGCGCATCATGGGCCGGCTCCGGGAGCAGATGCGTCCGGAGTTCCTCAACCGCATCGATGAGATCGTGCTGTTCCGCAAGCTCGCCGCCGAGCAGTTGCAGCAGATCGTCGGGCTGCTGATGCGCGAGACCCGTCAGCGCCTGGAGAGCCAGGGCATCGAACTGGCGGTCACCGAAGCGGCCACCGCGTGGATTGCGCGTAACGGGCACCAGGCGGAGTACGGCGCTCGGCCGCTGCGCCGCGTGATCCAGCGCGAAGTGGACGACCGGATCGCCGACCTTCTGGTCGGGGGCGCAGTTGGCGCCGGCGACACCGTCGTGGTGGACGTCGTCGATGACGCACTGAGCGTGCGCGCCCCACAGGAAGTTCTCGCCTGACCGCGACGACGAAGGACCGGACGTGTGTCCGGTCCTTCGTCGTCTCCGGCGCCCCCTCCGGGACTTCGTGCGTCGCGCACGTTGCGTTACGCTCGCCGGGTCCGGCGCACCCGAGAGGTGGAAGACTGGACGGGTGAGCATTCAGAGCGACGAGTACGCCCAGTTCCGCCGGCAGCGCCGCGCCTATGCCACCGGCCCCACCGGTCCGCTGGCGCTCGTCGAGACCACCTGGCTGGCGCCGGGGGAGACCGGCATCCCGGAGCCCGCCGGTTCGGAGACCACGCGGCTCACCACCCTGGAGCGCGAGGACCTCGATCACGGCGGCGTGCAGCGCGGCTACCGGATCTGGGACGACGCGGCACCCACGCGTGCGGCCTTCGAGGACATCGACGCGTACGACTTCGACGAGTCGTGGGTGCTGAACGGCCGCTTCGAGCTGGTCGCCGAGGAGCGCCTGGTGCCCTTCGAGCACATCGCGGACGGCGGGCGGCTGCGCCAGCACGGTGCCGCCGGCGACGTGGTCTTCAGCCACGAGGGCACGGAGTACCGGCTGGCCGCGTTCGACGCGGACGATGACGACTCCGTGCAGCTGGTCTTCGCGGACACGACCAACGGCGCCGAGACCTACGGCACGGGTCGTTTCCTGTGGGTGGACCTGCCCCCGCAGTGGCGTGACCTCCGCCCGGGCGAGAGCGTGCCCGTCGAGGTCGACTTCAACCGGTCGGTGATCCCGCCGTGCGGCTTCTCGATGTGGTTCAACTGCCCGCTGCCGCCGCTGTCGAACCGTCTGCCGTTCCCGATCCGCGCTGGGGAGAAGCACGTGCGATTCGCTCCCGGCTTCGACCTCTACGCCTGAACAACCCGTTTCATTGCGCGCAAGACGCTCGAAAAGTGGGCGAATTGGAGCCAATCGCGCGCTATGAACGGGTCGGGGGTCCGCTCAGCAGTCCAGCAGCTCGCGGATCATCGTTCGGTACGGTTCCGGGTCGATGCCCTGGGATTCAAGCCACTCGGGGGAGTAGTAGCGGTCGGCATAGCGTTCGCCGCCGTCGCACAGCAGGGTGAGCACACTTCCACGCTCACCCGCAGCGCGCATCTGCGCGACGATGCGCAGCGCCGCCCATAGACCGGTGCCGGTGGAACCGCCGGCCTGCCATCCGGTGCGCTGCTGCAATTCGTGGATGGCGGCGATCGATGCCGCATCGGGCACCTTCATCATCCGGTCGATCACGCCGGGCTGGAAGCTGGGCTCCATGCGACCGCGGCCGATTCCCTCGATGCGTGACGGCGTGGGGCAGTGCACCGCGGGATCATCGGTGCGCCAGCCCTCGAAGAAGCACGAGTTCTCCGGGTCGGCCACGCAGACGCGCGTACCGCGGCGGGTGTAGCGCACGTAGCGGCCGATGGTGGCGGACGTGCCGCCCGTGCCCGCCGTGGTCACCACCCACGCCGGCACCGGATGCCGCTCGGCCTTCATCTGCCGGAAGATCGAGTCGGCGACGTTGTTGTTGCCGCGCCAGTCCGTGGCCCGCTCCGCGTACGTGAACTGGTCCATGAAGTGACCCCCGGTCTCGGCGGCGAGCCGCGCGGATTCCGCGTACACCGCTCCCGGCTCGTCGACGTAGTGGATGCGTCCGCCGGCGAACTCGATCAGCCGCGTCTTCTCCGCACTCGTCGTTCGCGGGACCACGGCGATGAAGGGGACACCGATCAGCCGCGCGAAGTACGCTTCCGACACGGCGGTGGATCCGCTGGACGCCTCGATCACCGGAAGACCGGGCCGGATCCATCCGTTGACCAGGCCATAGAGGAACAGCGAGCGCGCCAGCCGGTGCTTGAGGCTGCCCGTGGGGTGGGTGGACTCGTCCTTGAGATAGAGGTCGATGCCCCAGCTGATCGGCAGCGGGAACTTCAGCAGATGCGTGTCGGCGCTGCGCACGGCGTCGGCGTCGACGGCGCGGATGGCCTCGGTGAGCCAGGCCTCGTAGTCGGCGTCGCTGCGATCCACGTCGAGCGTGGTGTCGTCGGCGAGGATACGGGCAACGGTCATGACACTCCGTTCAGAAGGTGATGGCATCGCCGGCGGCCACCGAGACGCGCTCCACGAAGAGCACGCCCACCAGGGTGCCGGGCTCGGCTGTGGTCGAACGGCGACCGCGCGTCTCCAGAGCCTTCACGGTCGCGGGCTCGGATCCGCCCGCCGCGTGCTGGATGGTGATCCGGTCTCCGGCGGACAGCCGCGCGAACTGGACGCGGCCGGTGGCCACCGTTCCGCGTCCGGTGATCTGGAACACGTCCTCCACCGTCAGCATCCCTCCGGTCGCCGCGGCGACGGGCGCTTTCGCAGCCGACGACGGGGCGGGAGATTCGGCGTGGAATCGCGCCAGCATCTCTTCGGGGGTTTCCAGATCCTTCTTACGTCCGAACCAGCCCATGCGCCCAGTCTAGGGGCGGGGCCGTGCCGCTCTCAGTCTCCGGCGGCGACTTCGGCCAGGATCTCCGCACCCAGCGCCGCATAGTCGGCTCGATCATCGCTCTGCGCCAGCAGGATCGCGCCCACCGCGGCCGCCCACCCGCGAGCCCGCACCCAGAGCATGTCGTCGGGCGCCGCCAAGCGATCCTGGAAGAGCCGCCGACCCCGGGCATCGAACAGCAGCCAGGCTGCGGCGAGATCGTACGCCGGGTCGCCGCCCGTCACATCCCCGAAATCGACGATCGCCGCCAGCCGTGATCCGGAGACGACGAGGTTTCCCGGATGAAGGTCGCCGTGGATCCACACCGCGGGTCCGGCATACGGCGGAACCGCCACCGCACGCTCCCATGCCGCCCGCGCGGCAGCGGGCGCATCGATTGCGGCGAAGCGTGCCGCATCCGCTTCAGCGCGCTCGCTGAGCGGGATGCCGCGATACGGATTCGTGGGCGCGTCGGGACGGGAGGCAACGTGCAGCAGACGAAGCGCATCGGCGAGAGCCGAGGCCCAGGCTGCGCGCGCCGGTCGCGGGGTGTGCCACGCCGCGACTCCGCTCACCCAGGGCACCACCGACCAGGGATGGGGGAATCGCTCGGACGGGACGCCGGCGTGGATCGGCGCGGGCACCACGACACCGCTCGGTGCAAGCCGTTCGGCGATTGCGGGAAGCACCCGCTGTTCATTGCGCAGGAGCTGGTCGGCGAGTGCCCGCCGGGGAATGCGCACCGCGCGATGCTCACCCAGGCGCCAGATGTCGTTGTCCCACCCGGAGGCGATCAGCGTGAGTGGATCATCGGCGTACCGCAGACCCGCGAAGCGCAGCACCTCACGCAGCTGTGCCGCGTCGAGACCGTACTCCGCTTCGGGAGAGCTGGCCACTCAGCCCTGACCCGAGCGGGGCTTCAGACGCACCAGCCGCTCGTGACCGGTCTCCTCCAGCTCGGCGACGGTACCGCGTGCCTTCACGAAGTCGGAGAACGACGAGTACCCGAGCGCCTTCTCGTTGAAGGAGGGATCCATGCGCTTCATGTGCTGCTTGACCGCCGACGAGTGCAGCCAGTCGGCATCGTCCTTCTCGTGACCGGTGCGCAGCGCGCGCTCCAGCAGCTGCGTGGCGAGCACCTCCGGATCGTCCTTCTTGGTGCGTCGTGTGGGGCGCTTCGCCGCCTGTTCCGCGGGAGCGGCGGGCTCGTCGGGGAGCACGCCGGGAAGCGAGTCGTATGTGGCGAAATCGTCGCAGGCGGCGGCCAGTGACTTCGCGGTGGAGCCGGCGACGCCGATACCCACCACGTATCGTCCGAGCCGCTTACAGCGCTGGGCGAGGGGGACGTAGTCCGAGTCACCGGCCACGATCACCACGTGGGTGAGGTCGGGGAGACGGAACATGTCCTCCACCGTGTCGACCGCGAGCCGGATGTCGGCGCCGTTCTTCGCATACGCCGCGGCGGGAAACAGCTGCACGAGGTCGACGGCGCGAGCCACGAGTTGGTCGCGGTACTCCGCGTTCACCGGGGAGGACCAGTCGGCGTAGGCGCGTGTGAGCACCAGGGTGCCGAAGCTCGCGGCGAAGTCGATCACCGCGCCGATGTCGACCCGGGCCTCCGTGAGGCGGGCCACGATCTCCGGATCGCTCGGATCCTGGATGATGCGCTGTCGATCGCGTCCGTACGAGTTGCGTCCGTGGACGCTGTCGTACCAGCTCATGACGATGTTGTCGAAGTCGAGGTACACCGCAACGCGGCCGGAAGCGTCAGCCATCTGCTCAGTCTCTCAGTCGGTGCTCTCGCCCGGGTAGACCAGGCCGATCTGCGAACGGATCTCGTCCAGGCACGCCATGATGGCCACCGTCTCGTCGATGGTGAGGATGTCGCCGCCGAACTCACCGGCGGCCACGAGGCGTTCGGCGGCGAGCGCCTCGAAGTACAGACCGGTGCCGTCGTAGTCGGATTCGTAACGCTCCAGCACCGTGCCGTCGTTCGCGATCACCTGGAAGGACGTTCTCGCGTACCAGACGCCGGCGATCTCGATGCGGGCCTCGGTGCCGAGGATGGTCGCGATGTTTCGTCCCTTCGTGCGCGATGAGCTGAAGGTGGTCGCGATCTGCCCGCCCGGATAGGTGAAGATCGTCGCGAGTTCCTCATCGGCGCCCGTGTCCATCATCCGTGCCGCGGCGAGAATCCGCTCGGGCCGGCCGAACACATCCCAGGTGAACGAGATCGGGTAGATGCCGAGGTCCAGCAGCGCTCCGCCGCCGAGCTCCAGTGCGTTCAGCCGGTGGGCGGGATCCGCGGTGATCGCCTGCGTGTGATCGGCGGTGAGACTGCGCACCTCGCCGAGGGTCCCCGCGGCGAGGATCTCGCGGATGCGGATCATGTGCGGCAGATAGCGGGTCCACATCGCCTCCATCGCCAGCACCCCCTTCGCGGCAGCGGCATCGCCGATCTGCGCCGCCTCCGCGGCGTTGACCGTGAAGGCCTTCTCGATGAGGACGTGCTTGCCCGCGTCGATCATCAGCAGAGCGGGTTCGATGTGCTGCGGATGCGGGGTGGCGATGTAGACGATGTCGACGTCCGGGTCTGCGGCCAGATCGGCCCACGAGCCGTGTGCGCGGGGGATGCCGAACTCGGCGGCGAACGCGTCGGCGCGGTCCTGTGTGCGGGATGCGACGGCGACCACGTCACGTCCGGCCACTCGCAGATCCGACACGAACGAATGAGCGATACCGCCCGTGGCCAGGATGCCCCATCGCAAAGCAGTCATGAAGCCGAGCCTAGCGGGCGCAGATGCTTGCGGGGCGGTGGCCGCCTGGTGACCGTGGTGCAGGATGGAGCCATGTCCGCATTGGTCTCCGCCGCAGAACTCATCACCGAACTCTCCAGCGGCCGGCCGCCGCGACTTCTCGACGTGCGCTACCAGCTGCTCAAGCCCGACGGCCGTGACGACTACCGCGCCGGGCACATCCCCGGAGCCGTCTACGTGCCCCTCGAGGAGGAACTCTCCTCCCACGGGGATCCGGCGGACGGTCGTCACCCGCAGCCCTCGCAGGAGACGCTGCAGAACGCGGCACGTCGGTGGGGCCTGAACGACGGCGACCGCGTGGTGGTCTACGACGGCGGATCCACGCTGGCCTCCGGGCGCACCTGGTGGACCCTGCGCGGCGCCGGGGTCGACATCCGCGTGCTTGACGGCGGTCTGCCCGCGTGGATCGCGGCGGGCGGCGAGCTGGCCACCGACGATGTCGTGCCGGCGCCGGGGACCATCACGCTGGGCACCCTCCCCACGGGCATCGACATCGGCACAGCCGCCTCGTGGCCGGTGGACGGGGTGCTCGTGGATGTGCGCGCCGCCGAACGCTTCCGCGGCGACGTGGAACCGATGGATCCCATCGCGGGGCACATCCCGGGGGCCGTCAATCTGCCCTCCGCGACCTACTTCCGCGAAGACGGCACCTTCCGCTCGCCCGCCGAGATCGCCGCAGCCTTCGATTCCGTCGGCGCCACCGCTGACGTGAAGGTGGCCACCTATTGCGGGTCCGGCATCACGGCGGCGCAGGCCGCGCTCGCCGCCGAGGTGGCGGGGCGCTCCGTCGCGGTGTTCCTGGGTTCCTGGAGCGCCTGGTCCAACACCCCCGGTCTTCCCGTCGCCACGGGCGACGCCTGAACCGCTCGCCCTGGGCGGTAGAGGGAAAACGCACCTCCGGCCGGTGCCGGGGGTGCGTTTTCCCTCTGCCAGCGCGGGCGATCAGGCAATGACGACGACCTTGCCGTCGGTACCCGCATCCACTGTGGCCTGAGCCCGGCCGGCCTCCGCGAGCGGGAAGCTCTCACCGAGTTCCACCTGGAACGCTCCGGCTGCGAGGAGGGAGAGGGTCAGGGGCAGCGCCTCACGACGCCACGCCTCCTCCTGCGCCGTCAGCGGAGCGGGGCCGCCGCCGCGGAACGACCGGATGCCCCAGCCGGCGGCGTCCGCGCCGCGCACCAGGGTGGCCGCGCGCGAGCGATCGTGCACGAGAGCGATCGACGCCTCGTTCGCCTCGTCGGTGCCGGCCGCGTCGATGGCGACGCTCACACCGTCCGGAGCGATCGCGCGTACGCGCTCGATGAGCCCGGGCCCATAGTCCACCTGGGTGGCGCCGAGCGTGCGAACCACGCCGGCGCGGCGCTCGCTGGAGGTGGCGATCACCGTCGCACCGAGCAGACGTGCGTACTGGATCAGGAACTGACCGACCGATCCGGAGCCTCCGTGCACGAGTACGGTGTCGTTCGCGCTGACCGCGAGTGACCGGATGGTCTGATAAGCCGTTCCTGCCGGGATACCGAGTGCGGCCCCGGCCGACGCGGAGACCGTGGCGGGGCGGGGCGCGGCATCAATGGCGGCGACGACCACGTCCGTGGCATAAGCGCCCTGGGCGTTGCCGAACGCAACTGCATCGCCCACACGGAAACCGTCGACGTCGGCACCCACCTCGGTCACGATGCCCGCCCCGTCGTGTCCCGTGCCGCGCGGCCCGGTGAACGGCGGGGAGGGACGAAGCCCCGAGCGCAGTTTTCCGTCCACGGGATTGACCCCCGCGGCCTCGACACGGATGCGGATCTGGTCCGGGCCCGTCTCGGGGAGATCGACCTCGCGCAGGGTGAGGACTTCGGGGCCGCCGAGCTGTTCGTACTGGATCGCCTGAGTCATGTTCCTCAGCCTAGGCACGCCGCCCGCGCGCTGGGGCCGACCGCGTACCGGTGATCGTCACCCGGCGAAACACCCCGGCGAGGACGGCGTCAGCGGACGGACCGGGAGCGGAGGGTGGTGAGCTCCAGCGTCCGGACGGGGGCGGCCCCCGCGGCCAGGGCATCGTGGAGGGACCGCACCCGGATGCCGCGCTCGTCGCAGCGTCGCAGGAAGTCGCGGGTCAACGCGGCGCGATCGCTGACCGGGGGCGGCGGATCCGTCACGCCGTCGCGCTCGTCGGCGATGCCGTCATGGGCCAGCACGATGCGACCCGCTGCGGCGGCACGGTCGGCCGCCGCAGTGCGACGCGCGACATCGACCGCCGCGGAATCGTGCAGTGTCCCTGACCAGAGCACGGGGACCAGACCGCTCCGCCGCGCCGCCCGCCAGCTGGTGGGGGACTGGGCGCCGTACGGCGGGCGATACCAGCGCGCCGCGGTGCCGGTCACGTCTTCGAGTTCGATGCGTGCCCGGGCCAGCCGGGACGCGGCATCGGCCGCGGAGAAGGTGGTCAGGGCGCGGTGGTCCGCACCGTGCAGGGCGATCTCGTGACCCGCCGTGAGCACGGACCGCACCAGGTCCGGGTACTGGCGCACCCGCGTGAGCAACACGAAGAACGTGGCGGTGGCGTCGTGCTCGGCGAGGAGATCGAGCACCCGCGGGGTCTGGTCGGGGTCGGGACCGTCGTCGAAGGTGAGCACGACCGACGGCGAGGTGGTCGCCGTGATCGATCCGAGGAGCGAGCCGCCGTGACGCCGGATGAGTCCCAGGACCCGGGCGCGCGGAGAACGGGCGGAACGTGCGGAGGGCATCCGCACAGCGTAGGCGAATGAGAGATCAGGCGTCGGGGTGCTGTGGATGACGGGGGTCGTCGTCGGAGCGCCGTGCGCCCTCGGCCTCCACGGCTGCCGCGTCATCGGCCGCGGCCTCCGCGAGAGCCGCCGCCGCCGTGCCTTCGGCAGCGGCCGCATCGTCCACCTGCTGGAGGATCACGTCGATGGCACCGGTCTTGGCCTCTTCGTACCACTCGGTCAGCTCCCGCGCGGTGCTGTCCAGCCAGGCGCCGGCGCCCTCGTCGGGCGCGGTGGGCGAGGATTCAAACACGAAGTCGTCGCCGTGCTCCTCGATGCCGCGCCGCACGCCCTGTGCGATGGCGACCTTCGCGAAGCGGGCGCGCAGGATCAGCGGATCGGTGGACAGCTCCTTCCACCACGCGAACATGATGCCGATCACGATGATCGCGAAGGGCAGGGCCGACACCGTCACCAGCGACTGCAGCGCCGTTAGCGCGTCCTTGCCGCCCGCGAGCAGCAGCGTGGTGGCGATGGCCGCGAGCGCGATGCCCCAGGTGATCGTCACCCAGCGGGCCGGAGTCGGGTTTCCGCGCTGACTCATCTGTCCCATCACGATGGAGGCGGAGTCCGCGCTGGTGACGAAGAAGATCACCACGGCGATCATGGCCACCACGGCGGTGACCGTGGAGAACGGCAGCTGGCCGAGCACGTTGAACAGGATGTCCTGGGCATCTCCCGCACCGGCCACGTTCTGACCGGACTCCTGCATCCGCATGGCCGTGCCCCCGAAGACGCCGAACCAGATCAGGCACACCAGCGACGGCACGATCATGACCACCAGGGTGAACTGGCGGATGGTGCGCCCGCGGGAGATCTTGGCGATGAACATCCCCACGAAGGGCGTCCAGGACACCCACCACGCCCAGTAGTAGGTGGTCCACGTCTTCATGAACTCGGCGGTGTCCGCACCCTCGGCACTCGAGCGCTGCAGCATGGTGCCGAGGTCGCTGAGGAAGGCGACGCCGGCGGTGGGGATGAAGTTCAGCAGGAACAGGGCGGGGCCCACGACGAACACGAAGACGGCGAGCACCGTCACCATCAGCATGTTGATGTTGGAGAGGATGCGGATGCCGCGCTTCACACCGGACACCGCGGAGATGATGAATCCGCAGGTGAGCACCGCGATGATGCCGACGATCACGCCGTTGCCGACCGGGCCGATGCCACCGACGATCTCGATGCCCCGCGCGATCTGCAGCGCCCCGATACCGAGGGAGACGGCCGTGCCGAACAACGTGACGATGATCGCGAGCATGTCGATGACGGCGCCGATGGGGCCCTTCGTGCGCTCACTGAAGATGGGGTCGAAGATCGAGGAGATGAGCGGGGAGCGGGCGCGGCGATACGCGACGTAGGCGATCGCGCCCCCGACGAGCGCGTAGTAGCTCCACGCGAACGGACCCCAGTGGAACATGGTCTGCGCCATCGCGCTGAGCATGGCCTCCCGCGTGCCGGCATCGATGTGGAAGCCGGTGGGCGGGTCGAGGAAGTAGACCAGCGGCTCGTACGGGCCGTAGAAGAGCAGACCGATTCCCATGCCGGCCGCGAAGAGCATGGTGATCCAGGAGATGCCCGAGAACTCGGGCTTCTCCCCGTCCGCACCGAGCGGAATCCGGCCGCGTGCGCTGAGGGAGACGACCAGCATGAAGACGAAGACCACCAGGGTCAGCAGAGAGAACAGCCAGCCGAAGTTCGTCGATACCGCACCGAGCGCGGAGGTGGCGAAGCGGCCCATGCCCTCGGTGTCCAGCAGTCCCCAGGTGATGAAGCCGACGGTGAAGGCCGCGGTGATCACGAACACCCACCAGTTGGTGCTGAACTTGCGTCCGGTGTCGTCGACGCCGATGCCGGGGATCAGAGCGGGGTGGACGCCATAGGGAGTGTTGACCTCACGGAAGATCCGCTTGGCGGCATCACGCGCGTCGCGGCGCCGCACCGGCTGCGTCGGAAGCACCGCGGTGGAATGCGGTTCGTCGCCGGTGGCGGTGCGCCGTGCGGGGTCGCCGGATTGCGGCGTGCTGGACTGCTGGTCGGCGCTCATACGTCCCCCTTCGCGGCTGACGGCCGCAATCCAGGGTACGCCGACCCTCTGAAGGTACTGATCAGCGAAGGATGCTATTCGCGCGAGCGCACGACGCGCGCCGGAGACTGTGCATGATCAGGCGCGCTCGCGGAGGGCTTTCGCGACGCGCTGCACGGAGACCGCCTCGGCCGTTCCGAGGCGCTGGGCGAAGAGGGACACCCGAAGCTCCTCCAGGAGCCAGCGCACGTGGACGAGGGACGCGGACATCCCGGGGGTTTCGGGAATGGTGCCGCCGGCCTCGTCGTAGAGGGCGCGGGCGCGTTCGAACTCGGTCATCCATGCTCGGTCGCGTCCGGGGTTCTCGCTCAGCTGCTGGAGACGGATCTTCACCGCCTCCAGGTAACGGGGCAGGTGAGCGAGCCGGGCGAGACCGGTGGCGGAGACGAATCCGGGCCGCACCAGCGCATCCAGCTGGGCGCGGATGTCTCCCAGCGCCCCCAGAAGCGCCATGCTGGTCGTGCCCTTGAGGAGCTTGCCGGCCTCGCGGTGCAGATCGAGGATGCGGGAGATCAGGCCCACGGTCTGGAAGGTGCGGTCGATGACGGCCGCGGAGACCGCATCGCGCGCGCGTTCGAAGTCCGCGCGGGTCCGGACGACGCCGGGAACGGTCGCCGCGATCACCTCGTCGGCCACGGCGACGCGCGCGTCCTCGATCAGCGCACGCACGCCGGAATACGGGGATGCGGCAAGGGAGAGCTTCTCCTTCGAGGTGAGATGCTCCTGCACGTACGACACGGGCGACGGCACATGCAGCAGTACCAGCCGGCGCACGCCGAGACGCGTCATGCGCTCCGCCTCCGCCGGATCGGTCAGCACGCGAATCGACACGGACTCGCCGTCGTCGGACAGCGCCGGGTAGCCGCGCACGACACCGCCGGCTACCTTCGTGTCCACCTGCACGGGCAGCTCGTCCAGGTCCCAGTCCGTGATGCCGCTGCGTTCGATGGTGCGCTGCGGCGCGGCGGCGACGCGGTCGGGGGAGGACGTGGGCGAGCGCTGCAGCGAGGAGGCGACGGAGTCGCGCGCGCGGTCGGCGAGTCGTGCCTGCAGGGCGGCGAGGTCGCGGTCGGAGTCGATGGCCCGTCCCCGGGCGTCCACCGCGCGGAACGACATCGTCAGGTGCGCGGGCACCCGATCCAGCTCGAAGGCGTCCGCGGACACCGGCTGGTTGGCGATGGGCTGGATGCGCCGGGCGAGCGCGGCCGCGAGGCTCGTGGCCGGAAGCCCGTCCGTGTCCTCCGGGCCGGTGCCGGCCAGCTCCGCGGAGAACTTCTCCGCCCAGTCGGCGGCGGGCACCACGTTGCGGCGGATCGCCTTGGGCAGCGCACGCAGCATCGCCGTGATGAGTTCGTCGCGCATCCCGGGGACCTGCCAGTCGAACCCGTCGGGTCGGAGACCGGCGAGCAGGGGGAGGGGGACCACGACGGAGACGCCATCGTCGGCCGCTCCGGGCTCGAACCGGTAGGCGAGGTTCAGCGTCTGGTCGCCCTGCGTCCACCGGGAGGGGAAGTCGTTCGCATCGGAGCGGTGTGCGCGATCGACGAGGTCCTCCTCGCGCATCGTCAGCAGCTTCGGGGTGCGCGTGATGCTCTCCCGCCACCACGCCTCGAACGAGCGCACGTCGAAGACGTCGGCCGGGATCCGGGCCTGATAGAAGTCGAAGACCGCTTCATCGCCCACCAGGATGTCGCGGCGGCGCTCGCGCTCCTCCTGCTTCTCCAGGCGGCGCCGCAGCTCATGATTCTGGCGCAGGAACTGCGTGAGGTTCTGAGGGAGGCGGGACGGATCCCACTCGCCCTCGACCAGCGCGTGCCGCACGAACAGCTCCCGCGCCGCCGCCCGATCCACGCGCGCGAACTGCACGCGTCGGCGGGGGACGATCTCCACGCCATAGAGCGTGACCTTCTCGTACGCCATGGCCGCACCCGACTGCTTGGACCAGTGCGGCTCGCTCACGGAACGGTGCGCCAGATCGCCGGCGAGCGACTCCGCCCAGGCCGGGTCGATCGCGGCGACCGTGCGTGCGAAGAGACGGGAGGTCTCCACCAGCTCCGCCGCCATGACGGCCTGCGGCGAACGCTTGCGCAGGCCCGAACCGGGGAAGATCGAGAACGTGATGCCGCGCGCACCGCGGTACTGCGTGATCTTGCGCCCCTTCTCGGGACGCTGACCCGGGACCTGTCGCGGAGCGGAACGCTCATCGAGCACGCCGATCTGGCTCAGCAGGCCCGACAGCACAGCCTGATGGATCGCATCGGCCTGTGCGCCGGGGATCCGGCTTCCCTCGCGCGGCGCGGCGTCGGCGGACCGGGAATCCCGGCGCGGCGCGCGGCGGGCGGATCCGGACCGTTCGGCCGGACGCTCGCGCTCGCGACGGGCCACGTCGCGGGTGAGGCTGGTGAGCTGGCGATGCACGTCGAACCACTCGCGCACGCGGACGTAGTTGAGGAACTCCTCACGGCACAAGCGTCGGAACGCCGACGACCCCAGCGCTTCCCGCTGCTCGTTCAGGTGGTTCCAGAGGTTCAGCAGGGTGAGGAAGTCGCTGGTCGGATCCGTGAAGCGGGCGTGCTTCGCGTCGGCCTGCTCGCGCTTGTCTTCGGGGCGCTCGCGGACGTCCTGGATGGAGAGGCCGCCGACGATGGCGAGGAGGTCGCCGAGCACACCGGTGCGTGCCCCCTCCAGGAGCATGCGGGCGAAACGCGGCTCGATCGGCAGGCGCACCAGATCGCGGCCGATACGGGTGAGCTGGGGGCCGTCACGTCCCTCACGCACCGCGCCGAGCTCAGTGAGCAGATCGATCGCGGCCTTGATGTTGCGGGAGTCCGGCGGCGTGAGGAACGGGAACGCGGCGATGTCCCCGAAGCCCAGCGACAGCATCTGCAGCACGACCGAGGCGAGGTTGGTGCGGAGGATCTCGGGGTCGGTGAACTCGGGGCGGCGCTCGAAGTCCTCCTGCGCGTACAGGCGGATCGCGATGCCGTCGCTGGTGCGGCCCGCGCGCCCGGATCGCTGCTGCGCGGAAGCCTGGGACACGGCTTCGATCGGCAGCCGCTGCACCTTCGAGCGCGTCGAGTAGCGCGAGATGCGGGCGGTGCCGGTGTCGATGACGTACTTGATGCCGGGCACCGTGAGGGAGGTCTCCGCCACGTTGGTGGCGAGGATCACCCGGCGACGCACTCCGGCCACCCGCGACGGCTCGAACACCCGGTGCTGGTCGGCGGCCGACAACCGGCCGAACAGCGGCAGGACCTCGACAGGCGCCGTCGTGCTGCGAAACGCCCCGCGCACGGCGTCCGCGGCATCGCGGATCTCCGCCTCGCCGGGCAGGAACACCAGGACGTCGCCCGGGGCCTCGCGGTCGAGTTCCTTCAGTGCCGCCACGATCGCATCGATGTCATCGCCGCTGTCGTCGTTCTCGCCGTCCTCGTCCTGCTCGGGCGCGCGATAGCGGATCTCCACCGGGTAGGTGCGTCCGGAGACCTCGATGACAGGGGCGGGGGAGCCGGGGCGCCCGAAGTGCTTCGCGAAGCTCTCCGGATCGATGGTCGCGGACGTGATGATGACCTTGAGGTCGGGCCGCTCCGGAAGGATCCGCACGAGATAGCCCATGAGGAAGTCGATGTTGAGCGAGCGCTCGTGCGCCTCGTCGATGATGATCGTGTCGTAGCGGCGCAGCAGCCGGTCACGATGGATCTCGTTGAGGAGAATGCCGTCGGTCATCAGGGCGATCGCGGTGTCGTCGCTCACCTGGTCCGTGAAGCGGACCTTGTAGCCGACGAGCGAGCCCAGCTGGACCCGCATCTCCTCGGCGATGCGCTCGGCGATGGTGCGCGCGGCGAGCCGGCGCGGCTGCGTGTGGGCGATGCGGCGCCGCCCCAGTTCGTACGCGATCTTCGGCAGCTGTGTCGTCTTGCCGGAGCCCGTGGCACCGGCGACGATCACCACCTGGTGGTCGCGGATGGCAGCGGCGATCTCGTCGCGCGCCGCACTGACCGGCAGTTCCGGGGGATACACGATGACGGGCGCAGACATAGCCCTCCAGTCTCTCATGCGCGGCACGGTGACGGCGGCGCCGGCCTGAAACGAGGGGATGTGCGCGAAACGAGGGGAATCGGGCCGGTTCGGCGCTCCTCTCGGCGCATTCCCCTCATTTCGGGACGCGGTGGACGGATGACCGGATGCGACGAAGCCGGCGCGCGGGGGCCGAAACGGTGGTTGCATAGGACGATGAGCATTCCGACCCTCACCCTCAATGACGGCACCTCGATTCCCCAGCTCGGCTACGGCGTCTTCAAGGTGCCGCCGGCAGACACCGAGCGGGCGGTGAGCGAGGCGCTGGAGATCGGCTACCGTCACATCGACACCGCGGCCATCTACGGCAACGAAGAGGGCGTCGGCGCTGCGATCGCCGCGTCCGGCATCCCCCGCAACGAGCTGTACGTCACCACGAAGCTGTGGAACGACCGGCACGACGGCGACGAACCGAACCGCGCCATCGAGGAGAGCCTCACCAAGCTCCGTCTCGACTTCGTCGACCTGTACCTCGTGCACTGGCCGACGCCCGCGAAGGACAACTACGTCCACGCGTGGCAGAAGGTCGTCGAGATCCGTGACGCGGGCCTGACGCGTAGCGCCGGCGTCTCCAACTTCCTCGTGCCTCACCTCGAGCGTTCGGTGGCGGAGGTGGGCGTGGTCCCCGCCGTCAACCAGATCGAACTGCACCCGCGTTACCAGCAGCGCGAGATCGCCGAGTGGGCCGCGCAGCACGACGTGAAGATCGAGGCCTGGGGGCCGCTCGGACAGGGCAAGTACGATCTGCAGGAGTTCGCCGCGATCAGCGACGCCGCTACCGCCCACGGCAAGTCCGCGGCCCAGGTGGTGCTGCGCTGGCACCTGCAGGAGGGGCGCATCGTGTTCCCCAAGTCGGTGCGCGCCGAGCGCCTGCGCGAGAACCTCGACGTGTTCGACTTCACGCTGAGCGACGCGGAGGTCGCTGCCATCACCGCACTGGATGAGGGAGCGGCCGGCCGCGTGGCCTCGCACCCCGACGACGTCAACTGAGACCGTGGCGTCCCGGCTCGCCGACGCGATCAGCCCGTACCTGCGCACCCACGCCGCTCATCCGGTGGCGTGGTACCCGTGGGGCGAGGAGGCTTTCGCGCACGCGCGGGACCGGGACGTCCCGGTGCTCGTCTCGATCGGTTACTCCACCTGCCACTGGTGCCACGTCATGGCACGAGAGTCGTTCGCAGACCCCGAGACCGCGGCGATCCTCAACGCCGGCTTCGTGGCCGTCAAGGTGGATCGGGAGGAGCATCCGGAGGTCGACGCCGCATTCCTCGCCGCCGCGGCCGCCTTCACGCGTGATCTGGGGTGGCCCCTCAATGTGTTCGTCACCCCCGATGGCCTCCCGCTCTACGCCGGTACCTATTGGCCCCCGGTGCCGGTCGCGGGGCGCCCCGACTTCCGCTCCGTGCTCGCCGCGGTCAGCGAAGCCTGGACGCAGCGGCGCGACCAGGCGGAATCGATCGGGCGGTCGATCCGCGGTGCGCTCGCCGCCGCGGCTCCCGTCCCCGCGAAGGAAAGCGACCTGGCGCAGGCGGTGGGTGCAGCGCTTGATCGGCTCCGCGAGGCGGAGGACGCCCCGTATGGCGGTTTCGGCACCGGAGCGAAGTTCCCCCTGCCGACGGTGTTGCGATTCCTCCAGGCGCCGGGGCTGCCGGTCACCGCCGCCGAGATCCTGCACCGGGCGCTGAACGCGATCGAGCGCTCACCGCTGTTCGATCCGGTCGACGGCGGGGTCTTCCGCTACGCCACCCGGCGCGACTGGACAGAGCCGCACTACGAGCGCATGCTCATCGACAACGCGCAACTGCTGCAGGTCGCGACCGCGGCCAGGCAGGCGGGCCTGGCCGCGCATCTCGGTCGCTTTCTGCTCGATGTGCTGCAGCAGCCCGGCGGCGGATTCGGCGCCGCACAGGATGCCGAGTCGATCATCGACGGGGAGCCGTCCGCCGGCGGGTACTACACCTGCCCGGCGTCGCGGCGCGCGGAACTGGATCGTCCCGCCATCGATGGCAAGGTCATCACCGGCTGGAACGGCCTGGCGATCGGCGCGCTGGCGGAGGCCGGTGCGCGCCTGGATGATCCCGAGCTCATCTCCGCGGCCGAACGCGCCGCGTTGGCCGTGCTCGAGATCAACGGCGCGGACGGCGTGTGGGTGCGTGCTTCGGTGGACGAGATCCGCGGTCGTGCTGCCGCCGGCGTCGCCGATCTCGCCCAGCTGGCCGGCGGCCTGTTCCGGCTCGCGATCGCGACGGGCGACAGCCACTGGGCGGTACGGGCGCGAGACCTGCTCGCCGAGGCGCCGAGCCGCTCGGGTGATCCGGTGCTCGGGACGCTCGGCATCACCGTCCCCGGCGACGTCTCCGACGGTGACGAGCCGTCTGCCCCCGCGGCCCTCGCCGACGCCCACCTTCTGGCCTGGATTCTCGGCGCAGGCGACGAGCACCGTCACGCGGCGGAGGACATCGTGCGCCCGCATCTCGCGACTGCGGCGGCCGCGCCCCTGGCACACGGCGCGCTGCTGCGCATCGCCGCTGACATCTCCCGTCCCTCGCGGCAGATCGTGGTGGTCGAACCCGACGCCGGACCGCTCAGCCGCCGGGCGCGCGAACTGCGGGCGGACCTCGTGGTGTGCGTCACACCGGCCCAGGCCGAGTCCTTCGCTGCGGCCGGTTTCTCCCTGTTCGCGGGCCGCAGCGGCCCCGCAGCCTACGTGTGCGAGGAGTTCGTCTGCCGGCTCCCGATCACCGATCCCGCCGACTTGGCCTGATCAGATCCAGGTGGGCAGCCACATGTGCAGCTGCCAGTAGTCGCGCGACGTCGCCATTCCAGTCCACAGCGGCAGGAAGAAGACCGAGAGCGCGACGGCCACGGCGATGATCACGCCCGTCACGATCCGCCAGGCGCGGCGCTCGTCGGGTGGCCCGGATTCGCTGAGTCGCTGCAGCACCAGCGCGATCGCCATCATCATGAACGGTTCCATGATGACGGTGTAGAACTGGAAGATCGTGCGCTCGGGAACGGCCAGCCACGGCAGGTACGAGGTCGCGAACCCGACCAGCACGATGGCGTAGCGCCAGTCGCGGAAGCGCACGAGACCGTAGAGGAGCACGAGGGTCGCGATCGCGCCAATCCACCACAGGGCGGGATTCGGGATGGAGGTGATGGCCTCGGCGCACGCGTTGGTCTTGTCCGGGTCGCACGAGGTGGAATCCCAGAACATGGACGTCGGGCGCACCAGGAACGGCCACTGCCACGCCGGGCTCATGTAACTGTGCGGCGTGCTCAGCCCGACATGGAACGAGAACGAGTCCATGTGGTACTTGTACAGCGCCACGAACGGATTGGAATCCGAGTCGCGCATGTAGCCGCCCGAGGTGACCAGCCAGCCGGTCCACGACAGCAGATACACGACGAACGCGACGGGGACCAGCAGCACGAACGTGGCCGGTGCCTGACGGCCGATCGCCGCGGAACCCCACATCTTGATGCCGGCGCGGCGCCGGGCGAACGCGTCGGCCGCCACGAGGTAGATGCCGAAGCCGGCGAGGGCGTAGAAGCCGCTCCACTTGACTGCACCGGCCGCACCGAACGCGATGCCTGCGGCGATCAGCCAGGGGCGATTCCACATGGTGGGGCCCGTGAACGAGTCGGCCGACCGTGCGATGCGCGCCATCGTGGGGCGATGATCCAGCAGCACGAAGTAGACGCCCAGCAGGACGAAGAAGGTGAGGATGCCGTCGAGCAGCGCCACGCGGCTCATCACGATGGCGATGCCGTCGATGGCGACGAAGCCCGCGGCGATCGCGGCCCAGGCGATCGAGCGCGTCATGCGGCGCATGATGAGGTAGACCACCAGCACCGTCAGGACACCGAACAGCGCCGTCGAGAAGCGCCAGCCGAAGCTGGAGGCGCCGCCGAAGATCCACATCCCCGCAGCGATCAGCCATTTGCCTAGCGGCGGGTGCACGACGCGCGCGCCGCTGGTCTCGAAGATGTCCGTGTCGCCGGCGGCGAACTTCTCGTTGGCGCCCTCCGGCCAGTTGGCCTCGTAGCCGAGGTGAGACAGCGACCAGGCGTCCTTGACGTAGTAGGTCTCATCGAAGACGAGCTGATGGGGGTGATCGAGACCGGTGAAGCGGATGAGAGCCGCGACCAGCATGAGCAGTCCCGGAACCACCCACTCCACGGCGCCGCGCCAGTGATCCGGGATGTCGCGCAGAACCGTGGTGGCAGCGCGCCGCGCCCACCAGCGAGCCCAGGCCTCGCGAATCCCGGGACCGACGTAATCGGGCCGCTCGCGGGCGGTGTCGGCCGGTCGTTCGTCAGCAGCGAGGAGCGTCGTCGCTCCGGTGGCTGACGCGACATCCGTCGCGCCGGGATCGGTGCCCACGGGCGCGGGCGCGGTGCTCTCGGCGGCCGCAGGAAGCAGCTCATCGCGGTCACGGGGTTCGGTCACGGCGTCCAGCCTAAGCTGGAACCGTGATCATCCTCGCGGCCACGCCCATCGGCAATCTCTCCGACGCCTCGGCACGGCTGGTCCAGGCGCTGGAGAACGCCGAGGTGATCGCCGCGGAGGACACCCGTACCACGATCCGGCTGCTGTCGGCGCTGGGTGTTCAGAACCGTCCCCGGCTGCTGGCGCTGCACGATCACAACGAGAAGGCGAAGGCCGCCGAACTCGTCGCCCTGGCTCGCGACACCGATCTGCTCGTGCTGTCTGACGCCGGAATGCCGACGGTCAGCGATCCGGGTTACGGACTGGTGGCTGCGGCCGCCGCTGCAGGTGTCACGGTCACCGCGATCCCCGGTCCGAGCGCCGTCATCACCGCGCTCGCCGTCTCGGGTCTGCCGACGGACCGCTTCAGCTTCGAGGGCTTCCTCCCGCGCAAGCAGGGAGAGCGCCGCTCGGTGTTGCGCCGCCTGGCCCGAGAGTCGCGCACCATGGTGTTCTTCGAGTCGCCGCAGCGGCTGGCGGCCTCGCTCGCCGATGTGGCGACCGAGCTCGGAGAGGGTCGCCGGGTGGTCGTCGCCCGAGAACTCACGAAGCTGCACGAGGAGATTCGTCGCGGCACCGCGGCCGAGCTTGCCGCGTGGGCGGCCGAGGGGGTGCGGGGAGAGATCGCCGTCGTCATCGAAGGCGCCACCGCCGCGGATGTGCCGTTCGCCGATGCCGTCACCCAGGTGCAGAGCCTCGCCGCGAGCGGGATCCGGCTGAAAGACGCGTGCGCCGAGGTCGCCGGGCTCACCGGCCATTCCTCGCGCGAGCTGTATCAGGCGGCTCTCGCGGCGCGCGGCTGAGCGCGGGAGGTCATACGGCGGGAGGCTCGCGGCTCACCGCCTAGAATCGAGGGGTGAGCACCGGCGATTCCTTCTACATCACCACCCCGATCTACTACCCGAGCGATGTTCCCCACATCGGGCACGGGTACACGACCGTGGCGGTCGACACGCTTGCGCGCTGGCACCGCCAGGCCGGGGATGACACCTGGATGCTCACGGGCACGGACGAGCACGGCCAGAAGATGCTGCGTGCTGCAGCCGCCAACGGGGTGACGCCCCAGGAGTGGGTTGACAAGCTGGTCACCGAGGCCTGGTTCCCGCAGCTGGAGACCCTCGACATCGCCAACGACGACTTCATCCGCACGACGCAGGAGCGTCATGAGGAGCGCGTCAAGAAGTTCGTGCAGGCCATCTACGACCGCGGCTACATCTACGCGGGCGAGTACGAGGCGCTGTACTGCGTCGGCTGCGAGGAGTTCAAGCCCGAGTCGGAGATCGTCGACGGCACCGGCCCGTTCGAGGGTTTGAAGGTCTGTGCCATCCACTCGAAGCCGCTGGAGCTGCTGCAGGAGAAGAACTACTTCTTCAAGCTGAGCGAGTTCCAGGACAAGCTGCTCGAGCTCTACAAGGAGCGCCCCGACTTCATCCGTCCCGAGTCCGCCCGCAACGAGGTCGTCTCGTTCGTCCGGTCCGGCCTCAAGGACCTGTCCATCTCGCGCTCCGCCTTCGACTGGGGTATCCCGCTGCCCTGGGACGAGTCGCACGTCATCTACGTGTGGGTCGACGCCCTGCTCAACTACGCGACCGCCATCGGGTTCGGCGACCAGGACGGTGAGTTCGAGCGCCGCTGGCCCGGCTACCACGTGGTGGGCAAGGACATCCTCCGCTTCCACGCCGTCATCTGGCCCGCGATGCTCATGGCCGCAGGACTGGAGGTGCCGAAGGGCGTCTTCGCGCACGGCTGGCTGCTGGTGGGCGGCGAGAAGATGTCCAAGTCGAAGCTCACCGGTATCGCGCCCACCGAGATCACGGACGTGTTCGGCTCCGACGCGTACCGCTTCTACTTCCTCTCGGCCATCGCCTTCGGGCAGGACGGCTCGTTCTCCTGGGAGGACCTCGCCGCGCGCTACCAGGCCGAGCTCGCCAACGGCTTCGGGAACCTCGCCTCGCGCACGGTCGCGATGATCGAGCGCTACTTCGAGGGCATCGTTCCCGCACCCGGCGCCTACGCCGACGGCGACCTGCACATCCAGCAGGTCGTCGCGGACGCCGTGCGCGATGCCGACGCCGCCATCGAGCGGTTCCGCACCGATGAGGCGATCGCGGCCATCTGGACGATCGTCGACGCGCTGAACCAGTACATCACCGACAACGAGCCGTGGTCGCTGGCGAAGGACGATGCGCAGCGTGAGCGTCTGCGCACCGTGCTCTACACCGCGGCGGAGGGGCTCCGCGCGCTCGATGTGCTGCTCAGCCCGGTGATGCCGAAGGCCACGGAGAAGCTGTGGATCGCACTCGGCGCCGCAGAGTCGCTGGGCCGGCTGCAGGACCAGCCGCTGCGCGAAGCCGGGACCTGGGGGGCGCTGAAGCCGGGGACCTCCGTCAACGGCCTCGCGCCGCTGTTCCCGCGCGTGGAGACCGCGTGACCGCGAGCGGAAACGGCGGCACGGGTGACGGCATCAGCAACTACGTCACCCAGCGCCGCGCTGACGGTCGCGACCTGCGTTATCCGGAGGCGCCCGAGCCGCTGCGCGTGCCCGTGTACGACAACCACGCCCATCTGGAGATCCTCGACGGCGACGAGCCGCTGAGCTTGGATGAGCAGCTGGAGCGCGCCGCGTCCGTGGGCGTGGCCGGCGTGATCAACGCGGGTGGCGACATCGAGTCCTCGCGCTGGTGCGCTCACGCCGCCGCAACGCATCCGCGGGTGCTGGCAGCCGTGGCCATCCATCCCAACGATGCCCCGCTGTACGAGGCGGCGGGCAAGCTGGATAAGGCCATCGCGGTGATCGACGAGCTCGCGGCCCAGCCTCGTGTGCGCGCCATCGGCGAGACCGGGCTGGACTTCTTCCGCACCGATGATGACGGTCGCCCGGCCCAGTACCGCTCGTTCGAGGCGCACATCGCGCTCGCCAAGAAGCACGACATCGCGATGCAGATCCACGACCGCGACGCGCACCGTGAGGTGCTGGACACCCTCGCGCGTGTGGGAGCCCCGGAGCGCACCGTGTTCCACTGCTTCTCCGGAAACGCCGAGATGGCGCGCGAGTGCGCTGATGCCGGCTACTATCTGTCGTTCGCGGGCAACATCACGTTCAAGAACGCGCAGAACCTGCGCGATGCGCTGCGGGTCACGCCGGTGGAGCGGATCCTCGTGGAGACCGACGCGCCGTTCCTGACCCCCACTCCGTATCGGGGTCGCCCCAACGCCTCGTACCTGATCCCGATCACACTGCGGGCGATGGCTGCGGAGCTGAACCTGGACGAGGACGTCCTCGCCGCCCAGGTCGCCGAGAACACCGTGCGTGCCTACGGTTCCTTCACGGACTGAGTCGACACCCGTTTCATTGCGCGCAATTGGCTCCAAACCTCCGGGTTTTGGAGCCAATTGCGCACAATGAAGCGGACGAGCCAGGACAATAGGGCTCATGCGAGAGCAATCGCGAGCGGATTCCGCGTCCGACATCCGGATGGCGTCTGACGCGTTCGCATCGCTGTGGGCGGACCAGTCCCGGCGCGCGTGGCTGAACTCGGCCCTCGTGCCAGTGCTGCTGACCGTCGTCGGCATGCTGCTCTTGCTCGGCACGATCGCGGAGGCGGGTTCCGGCCCTCTCACGCTGCGCGCCGTCGCCGAGGTGGTGCCGGTCGAGCGGGTCTCCGAGCTGGTGGTGGACGCGGTGGACGCCTCGCGCATCTACATCCCGGTGGCCGCGGCGGCGTTCACGGTGTTCGTCACCATCGTGATGTTCACCGCGCTGGCATCGACGGACTCCGCCGAGCGGACAGCGATCCTCCTGCGACTGCGCTCGGTGGTGCAGATGATCCTCGCGGTGGGATGGACCCTCATCACGGCCCTCGGCGTCCTCGTGGCGCTGAGCGGAGTGGATCCGTGGCCGATCCTGCTCATTGCCATCGTCCAGCTCCTGTTGACGGCGGCGTTCGCCACGCTGTCGGCGCTGTACCTCGTCGTCGGCAACACCGGGATGCGGGTGTCGCAGGTGCGGCGGGTCATCAGCGCCGAGACGGCCCTGCGCGATGATCTGCGCGGCGAGGCGCGAGCGCATCCGCTCTGGCCGCGCGTGCTGGCGTGGACCGGTGTCGTGCTGGTGATCGACGTGGCGGCGGCCTTCGTCGTCTTCCACGGGGATGCGCGCCCGGAGGGCATCGCGCTACGGGCCATCTCGATCGTCGTGCTCCAGGCGGGCTACACGCTGCTGCTGACCTTCCACCGCTACCTCGAGGTGCGGCGCCCGAGCGCGGGCGGGTGGTTTCCACCGGCAGGGCGCATCGTGCTTCTCGCCGTCGTCTGTCCGCTCCTCGCGATCGTCGCGGCGCTCGCTCTCGGCGACAGATCCGACTTCGACGGGTGGGCCGTCGCCGTCATCGTCGCGCTCGTGATCGTGGTGCCGCTCGTGGCCGTGCTCTCGCCCCGCGTCGGCGTAGGCGGTGCCTTATCGGGGGTCGCCGCTCGCAGCCTCGACGCCTCCGTGCAGCGATACACGCTTCACCTGCGTGCCCTCGAACGGCAGGAGGCGCACGACGAGGCGGAGCCGCGCATCGGCGATCAGTCGTCCCCGTCCGACGAGTCCCCGTCCGACGAGTCCCCGTCCGACTGAGCCGTCTCCTCGGCCGGACGTGCCGCCGCGATCTGCGAGATGGGCCGCCAGACGAACACCAGGGTGATGGCCGCGCCCACGAACGCGAACCACCAGGGTGCCGTCAGCCCCCAGGTCTGGGCGAGGACGCCGCCGATGCCCTGCCCGATGACCATGCCGCCGAACACGCCCACCATGTTCACCGCGCCGATGCGCCCTTGCAGCTCATGGGGGACCAGGCGCTGGCGCACCGTGGTGGAGATCGCACCCCAGATGAACGAATACAGCCCGAAGCCGAACATGATCACCAGCGCGATCACCCCCGAAGTGGTGAGCGCGAACGCCAGGTGCATCACCACCTCCAGCGCGAGGCAGACGCGCATCAGCGTGGCGAACGACACATGACGCTCCAGCCAGCCGAACATGCCGGTGGCCAGCAGGCCGCCGATGGCCGATGCGGTGGTGAGCGCGCCGTACCCCACCTCGCCCATGCCGAGGTGCTCGGTCGCGTACAGTACCAGCACGCCCCACGGAGCCGCCCAGGTCACATTGAACACCAGGATGATGATCACGAGCATCCGCACCGGCGGGTTGCGCCACAGCCAGCGCACCCCCTCGGCGATGTCGGTGTGGACGGAGGTGGGTGCGGTGTTCTCCCTCGGAGGAATGGGGGTGTGGGCGATCCGGGACACCAGGATGGCGGCAAGCGCCACGCACAGCGCCTGCAGGAGGAACGGCCAGAAGGACCCGATGGCGAACAGGAATGCACCGAGCGGCGGGCCCCCGAACTGATTGGCGACGAGGAAGCCGGCCTGCAGCCGGGAGTTCGCGATGCCGAGGTCCTCCTTCCGCACGAACATCGGCAGCAGCGTGCCGCTGGTCGTGTCCGCGAAGACCTCGGCGCAGCCGTACAGGAACGCTGCGGCGAGAACGATCCAGATGTTGGCGGTGCCGGTGAAGAGGAAGACCACCAGCGCGAGGATCAGCACCACGCGCACCGCGTTGGCGCCGATGACCAGGCGCCGGCGGTTGAACCGGTCGGCGATCGCCCCGGCGTGCAGCCCGAACAGGAGCCACGGCAGGAACTGCAGCATCGCGCCGGACGCCACCAGCACGGGGGACGAGGTCATCGAGGCGATCAGGAGCGGCCCCGCGGCGAGCATGATGCCGTCGCCGAGGTTGCTCGACCACGACGCCGTCATCAGCCATCGGAAATCGCGACCGAGCCGCGCGGGGGCGATGCGTTCTCCGAGCCAGCTCACCCGTCGATCCTATTGAGGACGGCGGACATCCCGTGCCCGTGTCGGGGAGGGCGTTTCGGGTACGGGAGAATGGACACATGACCGTGTCCCTGCTCGGAGCCGCCGAGATCCGCCGCCTCGCCGCCGAACTCGACGTCACCCCGACCAAGAAGCTGGGGCAGAACTTCGTCGTCGACGCCAACACCGTGCGCAAGATCGTCACCGCCGCACGGGTGCAGCCGGACGAGCGCGTCGTCGAGATCGGTCCGGGTCTCGGCTCCCTCACCCTCGCCATCCTGGAGACGGGGGCGAGCGTGACCGCGGTGGAGATCGATCATCGTCTGGCGGCGCGGCTGCCGGAGACGGCGCGCGAGCGCGGAGTGCCCGAGGGAGCGCTCACCGTGGTGGATGCCGACGCCCTGCGCGTCACGGAACTTCCCGGGGATCCGACGGTGCTGGTTGCGAATCTGCCGTACAACGTGTCGGTGCCGGTGCTGCTGCACTTCCTGGAGACCTTCGACACCATCCGGCGCGGTGTGGTCATGGTGCAGGCGGAGGTCGCCGAGCGGCTGGCCGCAGGACCCGGGTCGAAGGTCTACGGGTCGCCCAGCGTGAAGGCGGCGTGGTACGGATCGTTCGCGCTCGCCGGCACCGTCTCCCGCCAGGTGTTCTGGCCGGTGCCGAACGTCGACAGCCTCCTGGTGGGCTTCCACCGCGACGAGCAGCCCCGCGGTACCGAGGACGATCGCCGCGCCACGTTCGAGATCATCGACGCCGCTTTCGGCCAGCGCCGCAAGATGCTGCGCCAGGCGCTGTCGAACGTACTCGGAGGTTCGGCGGCCGCAGCCAGCCAAGTGCTGGAGCGCGCCGGCGTCGATCCCACCGCGCGCGGTGAGGCGCTCACGGTGGAGGATTACCTGCGGATCGCCCGGGCGCGCTGACCGCCTTCATCGCGCGCGAATCGCGCCTATCCGTCCACTTTTGGAGCGTATTGCGCGCGATGAAGCGGGGGAGGGGTCACGTGACCTCCGCGAAACACGAGCCCGCTAGCCTGGTGGGGTGACTGAGAATCCCCGCTTCCGCCCCGGCACTCCTGACACCCATCGTCCGTACGTCGCCGCCGAAGCACGGTACGACCGCGGCGACTACCGTCGCGTCGGGGAGTCGGGCCTCTACCTGCCGCCGATCTCCCTGGGTCTGTGGTGGAACTTCGGCGACAACGTGCCGTTCGACAACCAGCGAGCCCTGCTGCGTCACGCCTTCGATTCCGGGATCACGCACTTCGACCTCGCCAACAACTACGGTCCGCCCTACGGATCCGCGGAGACGAACTTCGGCCGCATGATCCGCGAGGACTTCGCGCCGTACCGCGACGAGCTCATCATCTCCTCCAAGGCCGGGTGGGACATGTGGCCCGGTCCCTACGGGTTCCTCGGAGCGCGGAAGTACCTCATCGCCAGCGCTGAGGCCTCGCTGACACGGATGAACCTCGACTACGTCGACATCTTCTACTCGCATCGCGTCGACCCGGACACCCCCATCGAGGAGACGGTTGGCGCGCTGGACACCCTGGTCCGCCAGGGCAAGGCCCTGTACGTCGGCATCTCCTCCTACAGCGCCGAGCGCACCGTGGCAGCCAAGGCGGTGGCGCGCGAGCTCGGAACGCCGCTGGTCATCCACCAGCCCGCGTACTCGATCCTCAACCGGTGGATCGAGGACGGCCTCACCGAGGTGCTGCGGCAGGAGCAGATGGGGGCGATCGCCTTCACCCCGCTCGCCCAGGGCCTGCTCACCGACAAGCATCTGGGCGACGGAGCAGCCGATCGATCCCAGCAGCGCGGCTCGCTCCGCGAGATCACCGCCGACGAGCGCGAGGCGCTGCGGTCGCTGAACACGATCGCACGCGAGCGCGGTCAGTCGCTCGCCCAGATGGCCATCCAGTGGGTGCTGCGCGATGAGGTCGTCGCCTCCGCGCTCATCGGCGCATCGCGTCCGCAGCAGCTGGATGAGAACCTCGGCGCGCTGGACGGACCGGCATTCGACACCGAGGAGCTCGAGCAGATCGACGCTCTCTCCGATGCCATCGACGTCAACCTCTGGGCAGCATCGGCGGATCTGTGAGCATCGGCGCGTACGAACCCGGCACAGCCCCGGTCCGCGTGCGCGCGGCGGGGAAGGTGAACATCCACCTCGGCGTCGGCGAACTGCAAGACGACGGGTATCACGAGCTGGCGACAGCGTTCCAGGCGCTGTCCTTGTACGAGGAGGTGACCGCCACCGCGGCGGAGGACTTCTCACTCACCGTGGAGAGCGACGGCTTCATCGACGTCACCGATGTGCCGGTGGACGACTCGAACCTCGCCCTGCGAGCGGCGCGCCTGCTGGCCCAGAGCACCGGTGTGACATCGGGCGTCCACCTGCACATCCGCAAGGGCGTGCCGGTGGCCGGCGGGATGGGCGGGGGGTCAGCCGATGCCGCTGCGGCGCTGGTCGCCTGCGATGCGCTGTGGGACACGCGGCAGTCCTCGGCACAGCTGCACGAGCTGGCGGCTCGCCTCGGCGCCGACGTGCCGTTCGCCCTGCTCGGCGGGACGGCGATCGGCACCGGGCGTGGCGATGAGCTGACGCCTGCCCTCACGCAGGGACGCTTCGACTGGGTGCTCGTTCCGAGCGAGATCGGCATGTCCACGCCACAGGTGTATGGCGCCCTGGACGAGATCCGTGTTCGTCACCGCGCAGACCTCCCCGTGGTTCCTCTGCGACCGCGTGTGGATGATGAGGTGCTTCACGCGCTGCGAGCGGGGGACTCGCGTCGGCTGGCCGAGGCGCTCGGCAATGATCTGCAGGTGGCTGCGCTCTCCCTGCGGCCAGACCTCGCCGACACGATCGACGCGGGCCTGCGCGCCGGAGCGCTGGCGGGCATCGTCTCCGGTTCCGGTCCGACCATCGCCCTGCTGTGCGCGGACGCCACGGCGGCGCTCGCGGTGCGCGATGAACTGGCGGCGGTCGGGTACGTCGGCGTTCACGCGCACGGACCCGTGCCGGGCGCTCGCATCGTCTGATCGCGACTCGATGTCGCCGGCACCCGATAGCGTGAGGTGAGCCCACGACGCTGGAGGAACACATGACTGTCGACGCCGAGACCTTCCGCACCGCGCCCCTCGACGAACAGGCCGCCGCAGAGATCGCCGCGTGCGGACTGGAGGTGCGTCTGGCGGAGGACGAGGAATCCACGCTCGCCTGGCGTGCCGCGGTGCGCCGCGGATTCCAGGACCGTGAGCCGGAGGAGCGCAATCACGAGGCAGGTCGCCCCGGCACCGCATATCGTCGCCGGCTCGGCGTGTACGACGCCGCGGGCGCTCTGCCGGATATGCCCGTCGCCACGTTCGCCACCTGGCTGAGTGAGCTCACCGTGCCGGGCGGGCGCGCGGTCCCAGCCAGCGCGATCAGCTCCGTCACGGTGGCCGCCACGCATCGGCGTCGGGGCCTTGCCCGATCCCTCATGGCGGGGGAGCTGCGGGAAGCGGCGCGTGCGGGGCTGCCGGTGGCCATGCTCACCGCCTCTGAGGCGACCATCTACGGCCGCTTCGGATTCGCCGCCGCAGCGGCGGCCGCCACGTGGCGCATCGATACGCGACGGGCCGGGTGGCTGAGCGGTGATGCCCCGGGGCGGATCGACTACGTCTCCCGGGAGGACGCACGCCGCATCGCGCCGGAGCTGCACGAGCGCATCCGCCTGCGTCTTCCGGGCGAGGTGATCGTTCCGGGACCGCACTGGGACGACATGCTGCGCCTGCGGGGCGACGCGGAAGCGGCGGGTGCCGTGCGCGCCATCCAGTATCGTGATGCGGCGGGTGAGATCCAGGGACTCGCGGCCTTCACCCTCGATCGCACGCCACCCACGCCGGCCACGCTCGAGGTGGTCTTCCTCTACGCCGCGACCGACGACGCCTACGCAGCGCTCTGGCATTTCCTCCTGGAGCATGACCTGGTGGGCACGGTCGTGGCCACCGAACGATCCACGGACGAACCGCTGTGGTGGATGATCGCCGACCAGCGTGCGGCCGAGATCAGGCTCCGCGATCACCAGTACGTCCGCATCGTCGATGTCGCAGCCGCGCTTCAGGCGCGCCGCTACGAGCAGGCGGGATCCGTCGTGCTCGACGTCACGGACCCGCTGGGGATCACCGCCGGCCGCTACCTTCTCGAGGTGGCCGATGACGGCACTGCTCAGGTGCGGATCCTGAGAGAAGGTGAGGCGACAGGGAGCGTCCCGCTGGCATCCCTCGGGATCGCTGAGCTGTCAGCCATCTACCTCGGCGGTGTCCGTGTGCGAACGCTCGCTGCGGCCGGGCGTATCCGCACCGATGCGGTGGACCGGGTGGACGCGCTGTTCCGCGGCAGCGTCACCCCGTGCCTCACCTTCTGGTACTGAAACGCGGCCTGGTACTGAAACGCAGCCTGGTACTGAAACGCGGCGCGGCGGGGTCCAGCACGCCGTGGCGCCGCGGGGGTGCTGCTGGCCGGCGCCGGGCTACGGCGTCGAGCCGACGCCGAGGTGCACCTCGGTGACGGACGGTGTGTGGGTGATGATGAGCTTCAGCATCGCCGTCTCATCGGTGCTCATGCTGGTGAGCGCGGCGCGAATCGGCTGGGTCTCGGTCATCGCGGCATCGGCGATGGCTTCGGCGAACGCGGACGTCGCCTCGTGAGCCTGCCAGGTCTTGGGGTCGGTGAGGACCGCGGATACCGTGTCCTCTTCGCCTGGGACGGATGCCACCCCCGTGAGTGCGGCGAGTGAGTCGCAGTCCAGGCCCAGCACCGTCTTGGCCTCGGTGTCGACGAGCAGATTGAAGGTGACGCCGGGCGTCGTCGAGGGGGTCGGCACATCCTGCAGCGCGTCCGCGGTTCCCTCCACGGTGGTCGATGCACTCGTCGACCCGGCGATGCTGGCCGTCGCCTGAGCCCCGCAGCCCGTCAGCGTCGCTCCCATCAGGAGCGCGGAGAGCGCGAGGGCGTGTCGGATGGGTCGTCGCATGGAGTGGAGGGCCTCCGCGTCGGGCGCCGCAGGTGCGGGCAGGTTCGTGTCATCGCCGGATCGTCAGAGGGGGAAACGACACGTCGAGGCCGGCGGGAGAAGCCTGCCGGAACCACGAGCATACGAGGGGGAGCATCAGCGACAGGGCCTGCTCAGCCACCCGTGATGAACCTGTGACGACCTCGTGATCTGCGCGTGACCTCGCGGGTGCACCGGGCCGCTTAGCCGAACAGTGCGCCCAGCGCGACCTCCACCATGGGGCCGAAACGCGTCTCGCGCTCGTCGGAGTTCATCTCCTCGCCACGGATGATGTGATCGCTGATGTTGCAGACGGCGAGGGCTTCAACCCCCTCGCGCATCGCGATGCCGTACAGCGCAGCGGCCTCCATCTCGACGGCGAGCGTGTGGTGCTCGATAAGCCCCTTCGTCTGCTCCGGACGGTCGGAGTAGAAGGTGTCCGAGCTGAAAAGCGGGCCCACCCGGTGGGCGAGTCCCTTCGACCGAGCGGTTGCGACGGCTCGCTCGAGCAGGTCGTAGCTGGGAACCGCGCTGAAGCGAACACCGGGGATGCGGAAGTCGGCCATGGACGAGTCGGTGTGCGCGGCGTTCGCGATGACGACCTCACCAAGCTGCACCTCATCGGCCATGCCGCCGGCCGTGCCGACGCGGACGATCCGCTTCACCCCGTAGAAGCGGATGAGCTCGGTCGCGTAGATGCTCATCGACGGCATTCCCATGCCGGAAGCCATCACCGAGATGTCATGACCGTTCCAGGTTCCTGTCCATCCTTCGATGCCGCGGACCTCGGTGACCAGGCGCGGGGAGTCGAAGAAGGTCTCAGCGATGCGGCGCGCGCGACGCGGGTCACCGGGCATGAGGACCGAGGGAGCGAAGTCACCGGGCTGAGCGCTGATGTGAGCGGTGGGCATGGGATTCCTTCCGTCGGGCCGAGCGGCCCTCCCAGCCTAGTCCGGGTGCTGTTCTGGCGCCCTCGCAGGGTCAGTGCACCCTGGCGGGTTCTTGCTCGGCGGCACGCTCTCTCATCACATCCTCCATTCGCTACGCACTCTCGATGGAGAGGCGGCGACCAGCTACGACCAGAGTCATCAGCCGCGACGCGGTCCCCGTCGGTCCTGTCGGCATGATCTGGCAACGGCACCGAGCGGTGGATGAAGGAACGGCTCAGGGCTGACGAACCTCGCCCTCGCGTGGACAGCGGTGGAGCGGGGGAGGATCCGGGCTACGCCGCCCAGCCATCTCGCCGGGGCGCACCCCGTACCCTGGAGGGGATGGCACATCTTCTCGGGGCCGAGGCCCTGCACCTGGAATATCCGACCAAGGTCGTCTTCGACTCCGTCTCGCTGGGCGTGAACGAGGGCGACCGGATCGGGATCGTCGGTCGCAACGGCGACGGAAAATCGAGTCTGCTGCGCATGCTCGCGGGCCTGGTCGAGCCCGATGGCGGCCGCGTCACGGTACGCGGCGGAACGCGGATCGGCGTGCTCAGCCAGGAGGACGTGCTGGAGGACGACGAGACGATCGCGCACGCCGTGGTGGGGGACACCCCCGAACACGTCTGGGCGGGGGACGCCAAGATCCGCGATGTGATCGCGGGCCTCCTGGGCGACCTGCCGTGGGATGCCCGTGTCGGCGACCTCTCCGGCGGACAACGTCGTCGTGTGGCGCTGGCCCACCTCCTCGCGGGCGATCACGACGTGATCTTCCTCGACGAGCCCACCAACCACCTCGACGTCGAGGCGATCGCGTGGCTGGCCGAGCACCTGAAGCGGCGCTGGCCCGCGAACCAGGGCGGGCTTCTCGTCGTGACCCACGATCGCTGGTTCCTCGATGAGGTCGCGAACAACACCTGGGAGGTGCACGACCGGATCGTCGAGCCCTTCGAGGGCGGGTATGCGGCCTACATTCTGCAACGGGTCGAGCGTGACCGCCAGGCTGCCTCGATCGAGGCGAAGCGGCAGAACCTCGCTCGAAAGGAACTCGCCTGGCTGCGACGCGGCGCCCCAGCCCGCACCAGCAAGCCGCAGTTCCGCATCGATGCAGCGAATGCACTCATCGCCGATGTGCCGGAGATCCGCAACAAGACGGAGCTGTCGGCGCTGGCCGTCTCGCGACTCGGCAAAGACGTGGTCGATCTCCTCGACGCCGGCGTCTCCTACGGAGACAAGACCGTGCTGCGAGACGTGGAGTGGCGCCTCGCCCCCGGTGAGCGCACCGGCATCCTCGGCGTGAACGGAGCAGGCAAGTCGACGCTGCTCGGCCTCATCGCCGGCACCATCGAGCCGACGTCCGGCACGGTCAAGCGCGGCAAGACCGTCCAGGTGGCCACACTCACACAGCGCCTCGACGAACTCGAAGAGCACCTCAACGAGCCGGTCCGCGTAGTCGTCGGGCGGTTGCAGACCACCTACACGTTCGGCGCAGGGTCGAAGGCCCAGGAGCTCTCTCCCGGTCAGCTGCTGGAGCGCATGGGATTCCAGAGCGCCCAGCTCTCGACCCCGGTGAAGGACCTTTCCGGTGGTCAGAAGCGCCGCCTCCAGCTGCTGCTGATCCTGCTCAACCAGCCGAATGTGCTCATCCTCGACGAGCCGACGAACGACCTCGACACCGACATGCTCGCGGCACTCGAGGACCTGCTGGACTCGTGGCCCGGCACGCTCATCGTGGTCTCCCACGACCGCTACTTCCTGGAGCGGGTGACGGATCAGCAGTACGCGATCCTCGATCAGCACCTGCGGCACCTGCCGGGCGGCGTGGACGAGTACCTGAAGCGCCGTGCGGCACAGGGCACCGCATCCGCATCCGTCACAGCGACTCCCGATGCCGCCGCTCCCGCCGGGCTCACCGGCAAGGAGGCGCGTGAGGCCGAGAAGGAGATGGCGTCGCTGGAACGGCGCATCCAGAAGCTGCGTCAGACAGCGGCGAGCGCTCGCGCGAAGCTCGCCGACATGGATCAGTCCGACTACGTCGCGCTCGGCAATCGCATGACGGAGATCTCCGGGTGGGAAGGCGAGGCCGACGAGCTGGAGATGCGCTGGCTGGAGCTCGCCGAGTCCCTCGGCTGAGCGCTCAGAGATCGAAAACGCCGCTCCGAGGAGGCTCGGAGCTGCGTTTTCGATCTCTCACGGCTGGCGCGCGGCGTCCTCCGTCTCGGCGGCGCCGATGCCGCGCAGCGCCGGGGTGAGCGTGACCGCGAGTGCGACCAGCACGAGCACGAGGATCATCGCGAGACGTAGACCGAAGTGCTCACCGAGGAAGCCGAGCGCGGGCGGACCTGCGAGGAAAGCGACGTAGCCGATCGTCGCGACCAGGGAGACGCGCGCCGCGGAGTTCGGGCCGGAGTCCCCGGCCGCCGAGATCGCAACGGGGAAGCCGAGCGCGGCTCCCAGCCCCCACAGCGGGATGGCACAGGCGGCGACGACCGGATTGTCAGCGAAGATCACGAGAGCCAGTCCCACCGCGCCGAGGGCCGCGCTGCCGCCGAGCACTGCTGCGCGGCCGAAGCGGGTGATGAGCGGACCGCCGGAGAAGCGGCCGATGGTCATCATCGCCGCGAACACGGCGAACAGTCCCGAGCTCCACGCCGGATCGAATCCATGGCCGTCGACCATCAGCAGCGGCAGCCAGTCGTTGGCCGAGCCTTCGGCGAGCGCCAGCGCCAGGACGATCACCCCGATGATCAGCAGCCGTCGATCGCGCCACACCGGAGCGTGGTGGGATTTCTCTACCGGGCCCGATGCCTGCGAGCGCGGCACGCCGGGCAGCGCCCGCAGCACGGCGAGAACGGCGATCACGGTCACCATCAGCAGGTGCCAGAGCACGGGAAGGTGCAGCGCTACAGCGCCCAGACCGATGACCGCGCCGGCGACGGTGCCGAGGCTGAACGAGCCGTGCAGCGCGGGGAGCACGGGAACGCCCGCGAGCTGTTCCACCTCGGCGCCCTCGACGTTCATCGCCACCTCCGCACCGCCCATGCCCAATCCCATGAGACCGAGACCGATGGCGGTGAGCCACGCGCTGCCGATGGCGGCGCCGGCCCCGATCGTGGGCGTGGCGAGCAACTGGAGCGATATGCCGACCGTGATGACGGGTCGGGTGCCGAAGCGCGCGGTGAGGGCGCCCGACGAGAGGATCCCGAGCATCGAGCCGACGGACAGCCCGAACAGGACGAGTCCCATCGTGGCGGTGGAGGCTTCCAGCAGGTCGCGCACGTCGGGCGTTCTGGTCACCCAGGAGGCGAACATCATCCCGGGGACGAAGAAGAGCACGAACAACGACATGCGGCGGCGGCGAAGGGCGGCGTCCATGGGAGTGGATGTCCTCGGGGGTGGAAGCTGAATCGATTCGATCCGAATGTATCGGTTCCGGGAATACGCGGGGGCCACTCGGACGCTGAATCTTTGCGTCGCCCTGGGGAGAATGTCGTTCCGTCCGGGGCTGACGTGGCGCAGACTGAGCTGCGCGCCGTCCGCATCGCGCGGACCGCCGGGGGAGAGGAAGCCGTATGGAAGGGCTCGAAGTCACCGTTCTGCTGGGGATGGCGGTGCTGGTCGGAACCGTGCTCGCGCCGCGCCTGCGTGTAGCCACACCCCTCGTGCTGCTGGTGCTGGGCGTGGTGATCGGGTTCGTGCCGCAGGCGCGCGAGATCCAGCTGCCGCCGGAAGTGGTGCTGCTGTTGTTCCTCCCGGTGATGCTGTTCTGGGAGTCGATGACCACGTCCCTGCGGGCGATCCGCCGCTCGCTGCGATACATCGCACCGATGTCCACCCTGCTGGTGGTCGCCTCGGCGTTCGCCGTTGCCGGGATCGCCGTGCTGCTCGGGCTGCCCTGGGAGGCCGCCCTGATCCTCGGCGCCGCGGTGGCCCCGCCCGACGCCACCGCTGTGGCGGCACTCGGACGTATGCTGCCGCAGCGGATGTTCATGAAGCTGAAGGCCGAGTCGCTGACGAACGACGGAACGGCTCTGGTGCTGTACGCCATCGCGGTGTCGCTGGCCGTGGGCGATCAGGTCTCCCCGCTGTCCGTCACCTGGACCGTCGTCGATTCGTATCTCGGTGGCGCTCTCGCCGGGATCGTCGTCGCAGCGCTCGCCTATCTGCTGCTTCGCCGTCTCACCGGAACTCTCGAGATCAACCTCACCCTGCTGCTGGTGCCCTTCGTCGCCTTCCTGGTCGCCGAGCTCATCGGCGCCTCCGGGGTGCTCGCCGTGGTGATCGCGGGGCTGATCGTGGCCTGGGTCTCGCCGCGCATCACCACGGCAGCATCCCGGCGCCAGGCGGAGTCCGTCTACCCCGTGCTCACCTACATCCTCAACGGCGCGCTGTTCGTGCTGATCGGCACCGAGGTCATGCACGTGCTGTTCGAGAGCTCCTGGGGGCAGGTGGGCCGTCTCGTGCTCATCACGGTGGTCGTCTGGGTCGTGCTGATCGTGGTGCGCCTGCTGTTCCAGCTCTTCTCCGCACCGTTCGCTCTCCCGCGCGGCGCACTGCGCGCGGCAACCAGCGGTGGCGATCGCACGATACCCATGCGGATGTGGATCGTCTCCACGTTCGCCGGCTTCCGTGGCGCGGTTTCCCTGGCGATCGCGCTGTCCGTGCCGCTGGTCACGGCGTCGGGTCAGCCGGTCGCCGCCCGGGACGAGATCATCTTCATCACGGCGGGGGTGATCGTGTTCAGCCTGCTGGTGCAGGGCCCGATGCTGCCGGCGATCGCCCGCTGGGCGAAGCTTCCCGCCGACACTGCAGCGGACGAGGAGTACGAGATCGCGGAACGGGCCATCTCCGGGGCGGCGCTGGCCGCCATCGACGATCTCGCCGTCGAGCACGGCGTCAGTGACGCCGTGCGTGATCGCATTCGCAGCGAGGGGTACGAGCAGCTGGAGTACGCCAATGCTCGCGCGCTGGCTCGCCAGCGAGGTCTCGTGTACGCGGCAGACATCGCCGAGGAGCTCAGCGAAGACGCCGAGCTGGAGACGATGATCGACGTCGCCGCGAGCAACGACCAGGTGCCGCCCGGACGCATGGCCGACGGCGAGCGAGAAGCCGGCGCCGGGCTGCAGATGCTCGCGGTCAGCTCCGACATCGACACCATCGCGCTGTCGCCCATCGCGCTGCGCGAGGAGAGCACGCGACTACGGCTGGCCCTGATGGATCGCCGGCGTGAGGTTCTGCTGCGGTTGCGGCGCGAGGGCACTATCGACGACCTCGTGGCGTGGCGCATCCAGGCGCAGCTCGACCTGGTGGAGGTGAAGCTGCGAGGGGTCGAGGAGATCGACTGAGGCGTGCTCAGCCCTGCGGAGCCTCCTGCAGGGTGCGACGGGTGCGAAAGACGCGATCCGCGCCGCTCAGCGGGTCCGTGAAACGGAGTTCCCGCGCCAGCAGCTGCAGGGGGCGGCTGAAGTCGTCGGGGACCTCGGGAAGCAGGACGGGGTAGAACCCGTCGTTCATGATGCCCAGCCCGAGCGCTGCCAGATGCACCCGCAGCTGGTGCATGCGCCCGGTGTGCGGGTGCAGGAGAGTGTGGATCACCGGGGTGCCCGCATCGGTGCCGCCGCTCTCACCCGTCCCGATCAGCTCGATCAGCGTCTCGGAGTTCGGCTCCGCATCCGGGTCCACCTGGACGCACACGTTGCCACGCAGCTTGTCGATGCGATTGCGGTAGGTGAGCGGCAGCTCGGGGGCGGAGCCGGTGAGACGAGATACCGCCTCGTATGTCTTGCGCACGACGCGGTTCTCGAACAGCAGCTGGTAGGCGCCGCGCGTTGCCGGGCGTGCGGAGAACATGAGCAGACCGGCCGTCGCCCGATCCAGCCGGTGGATGGGGGTGAGGTCAGGGTTGTGCAGTGCATTTCGCAGTCGCACCAGAGCGGAGTTCTGGAGATACTTGCCGCCCGGGGTGGTCGGCAGGAAGTGCGGCTTGTCCACGACCACGAGATCGTCATCGACGTGCAGGATCTCGATCGGGAAGGGGATCTCCTTCTCGACGGGCGGCTCCCGGTAGTACCAGACGAACTCATGTGATCCGAGCGGAGCGCTTCGGGCCACGGCGGAGCCGTCTGCAGCGACGATCTCGCCCCGCTCGAAGCGCGCATACAGCCCCTCGGGATCCAGATGCCCGAACCGCTCCACCATATGGTCGGCAATCGTCGGCCACGGGCCGGTCAGCGGCACGTGCAGTCGCGTCGCTCCGACGCCGTCTCTGACGGGCAGGGGAGAGGGCATGGGCATCGTCCCATCCTCCCACCCTGCGGGGGAATCATCCTCCAGTAGGGGGTCGGCGCCTACCCTGGTCGGACGCGCGGCACGGCGCGGATTCCTAGCGTGGAATCATGAACTTCGCCGAGATCCTCACCGCCGTCGGCACCGCTCCCTGGGTGCCGCTCGTGGTCCTCGTGTTCTGCCTGCTCGACGGGTTCTTCCCTCCGGTGCCCAGCGAGACGGCCGTGATCGCAGCCGTCACCCTCGGTCTGGCGTCGGGCGGTGATCCGCTCTTCCTCACCGCGGTCCTCGTCGCGGCCGCGATCGGGGCCGCCGCCGGGGACTCGATCGCCTACGCGATCGGGCGAGCGTGCGGCACCGACCGGTGGGCGTGGATGCGCCGGCCGCGCGTGCAGACGGCGCTCGACTGGGCCGGCGCGCGAATGGTCGCGCGTCCCGCGCTGCTCATCCTCACAGCCCGCTACATCCCGATCGGGCGCGTCGCCGTGAACATGACCGCCGGCGCCACGCGCCTGTCCTACCGGCGCTTCCTGCCCATCAGCATCGTGGGGGCGGTGCTGTGGTCGGCGATGTGCCTGCTGCTCTCCGTGCTGGCGGCCACGTGGTTCGGTCACTCCCCGCTGCTCGCAGCCGGCGTCGGCATCGTACTGTCGCTGGTGCTCGGGCTGGGCGTGGATGCCGTGGCGCGCCTGCGCGAACGTCGTGCCGCGCGCGTGGGCGTCACTCCGAGTCGAACTCCAGATTCAGCTTCCGCAGCAGCGTCGCCAGTCGCTCACGGTCAGCGCGTGTGAGCACCGAGAGGATGTGAGCCTCCGCGTCGACAAGCCGCGTGATAGCGGCGTCGACGCGGATGCGACCATCGTCGGTGAGCGTCACGAGGACGCTGCGACCATCGCCCGGGTCCGCCTCGCGACGCACCAGGCGACGGCCCACAAGGCGGTCGATGCGGTTGGTCATGGTCCCCGACGAGACCAGCGTCTGCTGCAGGAGCTGCTTCGGGCTGAGCTGGAACGGCTCGCCGGCGCGGCGCAGGGCCGACAGCACATCCCACTCCCACGGCTCCAGGTCACTGCGCCGGAACGCCTCGCGCCGCGCGCGGTCCAGGTGCTTGGAGAGCCGGTCGACGCGCGAGAGCACGGACAGCGGGGAGAAGTCGAGATCGGGGCGCTGGCCGAGCCAGGCATCGACGATGCGGTCCACCTCGTCCGTGCTGCCGGTCATCCGTCCATTATGGGCCAGGCGCGCACGGTCTCCGGTCCCCACGCATGGCAGACTGTACGCGCGACAAATCGTCGCGGATCCGCCGTGGTGTAATGGCAGCACGACAGCCTTTGGAGCTGTGAGGTCTAGGTTCGAGTCCTGGCGGCGGAGCATGTCGGAGAACAATCTCGCCATCATCATCCTCGCGGCAGGGCAGGGGACCCGTATGCGCTCGCGGACACCCAAGGTGCTCCACGAGATCGGCGGACGATCGCTGCTGGCGCACGTCGTGGTCAACGCCGAGAAGCTGGCTGCCGACCATGTCGAGGTGGTCGTGCGCCACGAGCGCGAGCGCATCGTCGCTCACCTGGCGGACCTCTTCCCGAGCGTGGCCGTGGTCGATCAGGACGATGTCCCCGGTACCGGACGCGCGGTCGAGGTGGCCGTCAACGCGCTGCCCGACGACTTCGACGGCGACGTGCTCGTGCTCTCCGGCGACGTCCCGCTGCTGGAGGCGGACACCATGCGGGAGCTCGTCGCGGCGCACCGCGCCACCCGTGCGGCGGCCACGCTGCTGACGGCGATCATCGACGATCCCACCGGCTACGGGCGAGTCATCCGCGATGCCGACGGCTCCGTCTCCCGCATCGTCGAGCAGAAGGACGCCTCCCCGGAGGAAGCGGCGGTCACCGAGACCAACGCGGGCGTCTATGTCTTCACCGCCGCGGCGCTGCGACGGACTCTCCCCGGGATCGGCACCGACAACGCCCAGAACGAGAAGTACCTCACCAGCGTCATCGGCATCCTGCGCGCGGAGAACGAGCGCGTCTCGGCGGAGGTCGCGGCTGATCCGCGCGTGACCTTCGGCGTGAACGACCGCGCTCAGCTGAGCGACGTCGCGCGCATCCTCAACGCGCGAATCGTGCGCCGCTGGCAGCGCGACGGCGTGACCGTGATGGATCCCGCCACCACCTGGATCGATGACCAGGTCTCGCTGGCCCAGGACGTCACGATCCTCCCGAACACCTATCTGCTGGGCGCCACCTCCATCGCGGAGGGCGCCACGATCGGTCCCGACACCACGCTCGTCGACTGCGAAGTGGGCGAGGACGCCGTGGTCAAGCGCACCGACGCGACCCTCGCCGTCATCGGCGACCGCGCCACCGTCGGCCCGTGGTCCTACCTCCGTCCGGGGGCCACGCTCGCGCAAGAGGGCAAGATCGGCACCTTCGTGGAGATCAAGAACTCGCAGATCGGCGCCGGATCCAAGGTGCCGCATCTGTCCTACGTGGGCGACACGACCATCGGCACCGGGGTCAACCTCGGAGCCGGCGCGATCACCGCCAACTACGACGACATCACCAAGCACCGCACGGTGATCGGGGATGAAGTGCACACCGGCTCGCACAACGTGTTCGTCGCGCCCGTTACGATTGGAGCAGGCGCGAAGACCGGAGCAGGAGCGGTCATCCGCAAGGATGTCCCCGCGGGCGCGCTGGCCCTGAGCGTGGCGCCGCAGCGCAACGTCGAGGGCTGGGTCGAGAAGAACAGGCAGGGCACCCGTGCCGCGGCGGCAGCCGAGGACGCCCGAAACGCACAGAAGGCTGCAGATGGCAGGCAAGGGCAAGAAGAAGACCGTTGATCTCGATCGCGAAAACGACATCGCGCCCGGTCTCGAGGTAAAGACCAAGAAGCGTCTCGTTGTCGTTTCCGGAAGCTCGCACCCCGAGCTCGCCGCTCAGGTCGCCACGCAACTGGGCACCGAGCTTGCCCCGACCGAGCACCGTACCTTCGCATCGGGTGAGCTCTACACCCGCTTCGAGGTCTCTGTGCGCGGCTGCGACGTCTTCGTGGTGCAGTCCTTCGAGGGCGCGGTCAACAAGCAGATCATGGAGCTGCTGATCATGCTCGATGCGCTCAAGCGCGCATCGGCCAAGCGCATCACCGTGGTCGCCCCCTACTATCCCTACTCGCGTCAGGACAAGAAGGGTCGCGGCCGCGAGCCGATCAGCGCGCGGCTCGTCTCCGACCTCATGGCCACCGCTGGCGCCGATCGCGTCATGTCGGTGGACCTGCACGCCGCGCAGATCCAGGGCTTCTTCGACGGTCCCGTCGACCACCTGTTCGCCAAGCCCGTGCTGCTGGACTACTTCGAGCGCACCCTGTCTGCGTCCGACCGCGACAAGCTGACCATCGTCTCGCCCGACATGGGTCGTGTGCGCGTAGCCGACACCTGGTCTGACAGCCTCAACGCCCCGCTGGCGATCATCCACAAGCGCCGCGACCCGAAGGTCGCCAACCAAGTCTCGGTGCATGAGATCGTCGGGTCCGTGGACGGTCGCGTCTGTCTCCTGGTCGACGACATGATCGACACCGGCGGCACCATCCAGAAGGCGGCCGAGGCGCTCAAGGCCAACGGAGCGGAGCGCGTCATCGTCGCGGCGACGCACGCCATCTTCTCCGACCCGGCCGTGCAGCGCCTGCAGAGCGAGGCCATCGATGAGGTCGTGGTCACCGACACCGTGCCGCTGCCCGCCGACAAGGTCTTCCCCGGCCTGACCATTCTGCCGATCGCCCCGCTGCTCGCACGGGCCATTCAGGAGGTCTTCGAGGACGGTTCCGTCACCAGCATGTTCGACGGCGCGGCCTGACGGTCACAGCAGACGCATAGGTCGTTCAGGGGGAGCGGAGTGGTCCGATCCCTAATCTGAGGGAGAAGACCTGAGGAGGACCCCATGGCCCGTACCCCGCTCCACCTGAACCGGCCCGTCCGCACCGCCGCCACGCTGGCGTCGGTCGCCGGGATCGCGCTGCTCGCCGGCTGCTCGGCCGGCGCGGCCGAAGCCGATACCGCGACCACCGGCGCGGTCTCCGGCACCGGTACGACCACCAGCGGCTCCGCACCCGCCACCGCCTCCGCCGGCGGCACCACCGGCGGTTACGTCGCCGGCACCTACGAGGGCGACGGCAGCTATTCCAACCCGCACGGGAACATCGAGAAGGTGCACGTCAGCATGACAATCACCGCCGACGGCACCGTCGAATCCGTCGATGTGACCGGGACCACGGATGGTGCCGAGAGCGCTCAGTACCAGTCGCTGTTCATCGGCGGGATCTCCGACGAGGTCGTGGGCAAGAAGATCGACGAGCTCAACGTCACCGTCGTCTCGGGATCCTCGCTGACCAGCGGCGGATTCATGCAGGCGGTGGACGCCATCGAGGCGGAAGCCGCGGCATGAGCGCGGACGCGTCGTGGCGATTCGACGCGATCGGCACGGCGTGGACCATCCGCACCGAGCGGGACCTTCCGGAACCACTGCGGGCGGACGTCCTGTCCCTGATCGACGCCTTTGACCGGGAGTGGTCGCGTTTCCGGTCCGATTCCCTCGTCACCGCTCTGGCCGGGGGCGGCCGCGCAGCGGCGCCCGTTGACGCTGCTCCGATGTTCGAGGTCTATCGCGAACTCGCGGAGGCGACCGACGACGCGGTGAATCCGCTGATCGGAGGTTCGCTTGAGGCACTCGGCTATGGGGTGCGCCCCGGAACCCCCGGCCGGGCGATGCCCGCGCCGTCGTGGCGAGACGCGCTGCACTGGGATGGGGGCGCGCTGGTGCTTTCCGCGCCTGCCGTGATCGATGTCGGTGCGCTCGGTAAAGGGCGCCTCGCCGATCGCGTGTTCGCTCTCATCCGCTCCCGGACGCCCGGCACCGTGATCGTCGACGCGTCGGGTGACATCCGACTCGACGCCGCGGAGGAGACCGTGCGCATCGCGCTGGAGCATCCGTACGATCCGACGCGCGCGATCGGCGTCGCCACCCTCAGCAGCGGGGCGGTCTGCGCGTCAGCCACCAATCGCCGGGTGTGGGGTGACGGGCTCCACCACGTGCTGGACGGCCGCACGGGACTCCCGGTGGACGTCGTCGTGGCCACGTGGGCGTTCCTGCCCGACGCGATGCACGCCGATGCGCTCGCCACGGCACTGTTTTTCGACGGTGGCCTCGAACTCGCCCATGCGTGGGGTGCACAGTGGATTCGCGTGCTCTCCGACGGGCGCGCCGAACACCAGCTGACCGACGCGAACATCGAACTCTTCCGCTGAACCCCTCAGGAGCCCCCATGAGAGCCCTCCTCGCCTCCGTCCGCACCCGGATCCTCGCGGTGCTGGGTGCCGTCGGCATGTACCGGCTCGTCCTGTTCGCTCTGATGCTGCTCGCCGGCATCGCCTTTGCGGTCTCCTTCACCGGGCGTATCGTGGCGACGCCGGCATCGCTCGCGCTCTCCGCGCTGGTCCTGCTGGTATCCGTCGGCGTCGTGGATGTCATCGGCCACGCCATCATCCGTCGGCCGCTGCGACTGGAGTCCGGGGCCATCACCGCGCTCATTCTGCTGTTCGTGCTGTTTCCCACCACCGATCCGGCCGGGCTCGCGGTGCTGGCCCTCGCGGGTGGTGCGGCGAGTGCGTCGAAGTTCGTCCTCGCCCCGTGGGGCCGGCATCTGCTGAACCCGGCCGCGTTCGGCGCCGCCGTCGTCACGGTCAGCGGCCTCGGCTCCTCGATGTGGTGGATCGGGACCCCGCAGCTCGCCATCGCCGTGCTGGTGCTCGGCCTGGTCGTCGTGTGGCGGGCGGAGAAGCTGCGGATCGCCCTGCTCTTCATGGCCGTGGCGATCGTCGTGGGGGCGACGCGAGGGCTCATCACCGCCGCGCAGTTCGGCCTCTCCCAGACGCCCGGCCAGATCATCTGGACCGCCGTGGCGTCCTCGCCGGTCCTCTTCGCGGGACTGTTCATGATCACAGAACCACTGACCCTCCCGCCGCGTCGCCGCGATCAGATCATCGTGGCGGTGGTCGCGGGGGCGCTCGCGGGCTGGCCGTTCGCCCTGGGCCCGTTCGTGATGTTCCCCGAGGTGGCCATCCTGGTGGGCAACCTGCTGGCCTTCGCTCTGGCGTTCCGCGTCCGTCGCGGCGCTCGTCTCACTCTCGCGGCACGACGACGCGTCACCCCCTCCATCGAGGAGCTGGTGCTGCACGCCACCGCTCCGGTCTCCTTCGCCCCGGGACAGTACGTGGAGCTGGAGGTTCCGCACCGCCGTTCTGACGCGCGCGGTACCCGCCGGGAGTTCAGCATCGTGTCTCGTCCGGGGGAGGACATCCGCATCGCCTACCGCGTTCCGGATGGCCGCCAGTCCTCGTTCAAGACGGCGCTGGGCGCTCTCCGCGAGGGCGCGCGTGTCTCGACCACCGGTGTGCACGGTGACTTCACGCTGCCTGCGGATGATGCGCCCGTCCTGCTGGTGGCGGCCGGGATCGGCGTCACCCCGTTCGTGTCGCAGCTGCGCAGCGAGCCCGCGCGCGACGCGGTGCTGCTCTATGTCGTCTCCTCCGTCACGGAGCTCGCGTATGCGGACGAACTCGCCACCACCGGGGCTCGCGTCATCGTGGTCGCCCGCGACGCCTCGCCGGAGACTGTTCCGGCTGGGTGGGAGGCAGTCACCGAGCGGCTCACCGCGGCCTCGCTGCCGTCCGTGGTGGGCGATCTGAGTGCGCGTCACGCGATGATCTCCGGGCCGCCGCGGCTGATCGCCGAGCTCGCCCCGGCGCTGTCGGACGCCCGCTCCGTCCGCACCGACGCCTTCGCCGGCTACTGAGCCGGCCGGAACTCCGGCGTCTTGCTGGCGCCACCGCGCTGCGTCAGGAAAGTCGGCGTCTATCGTCGGCCGAGGGTGGTGCGCGGGTGAGCGACCTGGTGTGGCGTGATTGTCCTATCCCGGCGTCGTGCATGGTGCGGGGCTTCGTGCATGGCCGGCGCTGCGCGGGCCGAGCGCGCGCGGTGTGCGCCGGGACACGACGAAGGCCGGGCCCCACCGGACCCGGCCTTCGTCGTGGAATCAGGCTTCGGCTGCAGCCTTGTCCGTCTTCGCCTCGTCGGGCTTGGCGTCGACGCCGGCTTCCTTGCGCTGCAGTTCGGTGATCGGGGCCGGAGCCGCGGTCAGCGGGTCGTAGCCGCCACCGGTCTTCGGGAACGCGATGACCTCACGGATCGAGTCCTCGCCGGCAAGCAGCGAGACCACGCGGTCCCAGCCGAACGCGATGCCGCCGTGCGGGGGAGCGCCGTACTTGAAGCCCTCCAGCAGGAATCCGAACTGCTCGGTGGCCTGCTCCTCGGTGACGCCCATGAGCGCGAAGACGCGCTCCTGCAGCTCGCGGTCGTGGATACGGATGGAACCGCCGCCGATCTCGTTGCCGTTGCACACGATGTCGTACGCATAGGCGAGGGCCGTGCCCGGGTCGGTGTCGAACGTGTCGTAGAACTCCGGCTTGGGGGAGGTGAACGCGTGGTGCACCGCCGTCCAGGATCCGGCGCCGACGGCGACGTCACCGGAGGCGACGGCGTCAGCGGCGGGCTCGAACATCGGAGCGTCCACGACCCACACGAACGCCCAGTCGCCGTCCTTGATGAGGCCGGTGCGGTGACCGATCTCGACGCGGGCGGCGCCGAGGAGCGCGCGGGTCGGCTTCGCCTCGCCGGCGCCGAAGAAGATGCAGTCGCCGGGGTTCGCCCCGACCGCCTCGACGATGTTGGCCGACTCCCACTCGGTGAGGTTCTTCGCGACCGGACCAGTGAGCGTTCCATCCTCCTGGACCAGCACGTAGGCGAGGCCCTTGCCGCCGCGCTGCTTGGCCCACTCCTGCCAGCCATCCAGCTGACGACGCGCCTGTGACGCACCACCGGGCATCACGACGGCGCCGACATAGGGCGACTGGAAGACACGGAACTCGGTGTCCTTGAAGAACTCCTTCAGCTCCACCAGCGGCAGGCCGAAGCGCAGGTCGGGCTTGTCCGAACCGTAGAGGCGCATCGCCTCGTGGTACGTGATCCGCTCGATCGGGGTGTCGACGGAGACACCGATGAGCGCCCATAGGCGCTTCACGATCTCCTCACCCAGCGCGATGATGTCGTCCTGCTCCACGAAGGAGGCCTCGATGTCGAGCTGGGTGAACTCCGGCTGACGGTCGGCACGGAAGTCCTCGTCGCGGTAGCAGCGAGCCAGCTGGAAGTACTTCTCCACGCCGCCCACCTGCAGCAGCTGCTTGAACAGCTGAGGGGACTGGGGAAGCGCGTACCACTTGCCCGGGGCAAGACGTGCCGGCACGATGAAATCGCGCGCGCCCTCGGGCGTCGAGCGGGTCATCGTGGGCGTCTCGACCTCGAGGAAGCCGTTCTCGTACAGGAAGTCACGGGCGACGCGGTTCGCCTCCGAGCGTAGCCGCAGGTTGGCGGCCGGCTTCGCGCGGCGCAGGTCGATGTAGCGGTGCTTCAGACGGGTCTCCTCGCCGATCTCGGCGTGGTCGTCCAGCTGGAACGGCAGCGGAGCCGAGGTGTTGAGCACCGTGAGCTCGTCGGCGCTGATCTCGATCTCGCCCGTGGGCAGGTCGGGGTTCTCGTTGCCCTCGGGGCGACGAGACACCGTGCCGGTGACGGAGATGACGAACTCGTTGCGCAGCGGCGAGAACACCGACTCGTCGTGGACCACGATCTGGGCGATGCCCGAGCGATCGCGCAGATCCAGGAAGGCGACTCCGCCGTGATCGCGGCGACGGGCAACCCAACCCGCGAGGGTGACGGTCTGTCCGATGTGCTCAGCGCGGAGGGTTCCCGCGTCATGCGTGCGCAGCACGATTGTCCTTTCTCTGCGGCGCGGTGTCCCCGCGCCCCCTCGATCCTACCGGCCCTCGTGCGCCCGCCCTCCGCCTCGGCCTCGACCTCTCCGCCACACCGTGACACTTCCCGCTATGGGCGAGACTGGCCGCGATGCGATGATTCTCGCCCGCGGACGGAAGTCCCCGGGCGCGAGGTACCCGGGGGCACCGGCGAGGGTGGGTCAGCCGGCGAGCGACGCCGGGGGCGGCACGCTGGTGCCGGTCACCGGCACCAGCGGCAGACGCAGCGTGAAGGTGGTGTCGCCCGGCTCGCTGGTCACCGAGAGCGAGCCGTGATGAGCCTCGGCGATCGCACGCGCGATGGAGAGGCCGAGACCAGTGCCGCCGGTCTTGCGCGCGCGGGAGCGGTCGGCGCGGGAGAACCGCTCGAACAGCTCGTCACGCACCGCCGGATCGATCCCGGGGCCGTTGTCGTGCACCGTGATGACGGCCTCGTGCCCGTCCCGATGCAGGCCCAGTTCCACCGCGGTCCCTTCGGGGGTGTGCGTGCGCGCGTTGGCGAGGAGATTGGTGACGACCTGCGCGATGCGGCCGGCGTCGCCGCTCACCATCACCGACTCGCCCTCGACGTCCACGCTCCAGCTGTGATCTCGGCCGGCGGCGCGCGCATCGGAGACCGCGTCGATGACGAGGGGCGTGAGATCCACCTCACCCACCACCAGCTCCTGGCCTTCGTCGAGCCTCGCCAGCAGCAGCAGGTCCTCGACGAGGGTGGTCATGCGCACCGACTGCGCTTGTATCCGCTCCAGCGCTGCGGTGGTGGTCTCGGGGTTCTCGGACGACCGCAGCGACAGCTCCGAGTACCCGCGAATGGAGGCGAGAGGGGTGCGCAGTTCGTGGCTGGCGTCGGCGACGAAGCGCCGCATCAGCTCCTCGTTGCGGGCGCGGGCCTGCAGGGAGGCGTCGACGTGATCGAGCATGGTGTTCAGTGCGGCACCCACGCGTCCCACTTCGGTGTGGTCGTCGACCGATTCCTGGGCTACACGATCGGTGATGGCGACGCGGCCCTCGTCGAGTTTGAGGTGGGCCACCTGCTCGGCCGTGGCAACCACCTCGCGCAGCGGCCGCAGCCCCGAGCGGATCACCAGCACCGTCGCGAGGGCGAGGATGATGAGCCCGCCGATGGTGACGATCGCGACGGCCCACAGCAGGATGGTGACCTGTTCGTCCACGCTGGAGAGGGAGAGGCCGATCAGGCCGATGACCTGCGTGTTCGGGATGACGATGGCCGTGACACGATAGCTCCCGCCGCCATCGATGTGCACGTCCACGGTTCCGCGCGGCTGCGGACGATCAGAAGTGATGAGCCGGGTGAGGGCGTCGCGGATGCCGCCGGTGACGGCCTCGGAATCCAGGGAGGTGATGCTGGTCTCAGAGACCACGGCGCCGTTGTAGGAGGAGCCGTCGGGATCGGGGAGGATCAGGAGGGTGCCGGGCTGGGAGTGCACGGCGGCGAGAATCTGCGCGGGATCCGTGTAGCCCTGGAAGATTGCGCTGGCGATCTGGCCGGAGGTGCGATCCGACGTGCTCTTCACCCGGTCGCTGAGTTGCTGATCCAGCGTCGCGCGCAGCACGACGCTGACCACGATGGCGACGAGGATCAGCAGCACCGAGACGATGCTCAGCACCGTCACCATCAGCCTCGTCTGCAGAGTCCAGTGACGACGCGACGCCGCTACGCGCGGCTCAGCCGCGTCGGTCGTGCTCACTGCGGTGCCTTGACCATGTATCCCACGCCGCGCACGGTATGGATGAGCGGCTCCCTGCCGGCGTCGATCTTCTTGCGCAGGTACGAGATGTACAGCTCCACCACACTCGACCGGCCGCCGAAATCGTAGTTCCACACCCGGTCGAGGATCTGCGCCTTGGAGACCACGCGTCGCTGGTTACGCATCAGGAAGCGGAGCAGTTCGAACTCGGTTGCGGTCAGCTCGATCTCCTCGTCACCGCGCATGACTTCATGGCTGTCCTCGTTGAGAGAGAGATCCGCCACCCGCAGAATCGGCTCGGCCTCCGCGGACAGTGCGGTACCGGCGCGGCGCATCAGCGCGCGCAGGCGCGCGACCACTTCCTCCAGGCTGAAGGGCTTGGTGACGTAGTCGTCGCCGCCCGCCGTGAGACCGGCGACACGGTCGCCCACTGCGTCCTTCGCGGTGAGGAACAGCACGGGCACCTCGTTGCCGGACTGCCGCAATCGCTGCAGCACCCCCATGCCGTCCAGGTCCGGCATCATGATGTCGAGCACCATGGCGTCGGGGGCGAAGTCGCGGGCGAGAGCGAGCGCTTCGAGGCCGGATGCGGCCGTCTTGACGTCCCAGCCCTCCATGCGCAGAGCCATGGAGAGCAGGTCGGTAAGCATCTGCTCGTCGTCGACGACGGCGACGCGGACCGGGGAGCCGTCGGGCCGGGTGAGTGCGGAAGTCGTGTGTGCCATGTGGGTATTGTGCGCGCCTACCTATGCAGTTCCTGTGGAGGAGCCTATGTCCTCGCTGTGAGTGAGCGGGCGGGATCCATAGGCCTCGCATAACCAGCACTGGCGGAACGCATGAGAGCGATCCCTAGCGTCGAAGGGCGCCGGGAACACCGCAGGCGCAGAAGCAGAGACGGAGAACGATGTACTTCACATACCTGCGCCGCGAGCTGAGCGGGCGCAAGAAGCAGAGCATCATCGTCGCGATCGGACTCGCCGTCGCGATCGCGCTGGTGATGGTGGTCAACGCGCTCTCGGGCGGGGTGAGCCAAGCGCAGGCACAGGCGCTGTCGAGCGTGTATGGCGTGGGGACCGATCTGACGGTGACCGGCAGCGCCACCCAGCCCGGCGATGGCCAGCGCGGACAGCGGTTCGACTTCGGATCCGGCGCGGGCGAGACCGCGGACGGGACGACCTCCCTCAGCTCGTCGCGGCTGATGACGGACATGATGCGGGGCACGCTGGACGCCACCACGGTGGCGACGGTCGCCGCGACCGACGGGGTCGCCGCCGCCACCGGCACGCTCAGCCTCACCAACACCACCTTCAGCGGTGAGCTGCCCGACTTCTCCCAGATGCAGCAGAACCCCGGCACCACCGATGGGGGGGACGGAGACCGGCCGCGGAGCTCCGGGGGCAACGCCGCCGCAGGGCGGCCCGGACGGCGCCGGCGGCAGCAGCTTCGGGGTCGACAGCTTCAGCGTGCTGGGAGTGGACCCGGCAGCGACCACCGTGGGCCCGCTGTCCTCGGTGACCCTCACCGACGGGCGCCTCCTCACCTCCGCGGACGATGACGCGGCCGTCGCCGTCGTCGATGCCACTTACGCGACCGCGAACGAGATCAGCGTCGGCGGCACCATCGAAGTCGGAGGCACAGACGTTGAGGTCGTCGGGATCGTGGCATCGGGCTCCTCTGCGGCTGAAACCGCCGCGGATGTGTTCCTGCCACTGACCACCGCGCAGACCCTCTCCGAGGCGGGCGCGGTCGTCTCCACCGTCTATGTGCAGGCCGCCTCCGCAAGCGAGATCGGCGCCGTGCAGAGCGCGCTCGCGGCCGCTCTTCCGGACGCGACCGTCAACTCCCAGTCGGATCTCGCAGAGACGGTGAGCGGCTCGCTCTCCAGCGCCACCTCCCTCATCACCAACCTCGGCCTGTGGCTGTCGATCCTCGTGCTGGCCGTCGCGCTCCTGCTGGCGGTGCTGCTGACGGTGAGCGGTGTCACGCGGCGCACCCGCGAGTTCGGAACCCTGAAGGCGATCGGCTGGTCAGATGCGCGCGTCGTCTCCCAGGTGGCGGGGGAGTCCCTCATCCAGGGACTGCTCGGCGGCGTCATCGGCATCGTGCTGGGGCTCGCGGCGATCATCACCATCAACGTGATCGCACCGACCATCTCCACCGCGCCCACCGCCGGTATGAGCGGCCCGGGCGGTTTCCCCGGAGGCGGGTTCCCGGGAAGCGCGCAAACGGCATCGGAGATCACCCTGTCCGCACCGATCACTCTCTGGGTGATCCTCGCGGCCGTCGGCGTCGCCGTTCTCGGCGGACTGGTCGCCGGCATCTTCGGCGGCTGGCGAGCGGCCCGTCTCAGCCCGTCCGAGGCGCTTCGCGCCGTCAACTGACCCACACTTCCAGGAGCACATCATGACCATGACGCAGATCACGACCCCGGACGACACGCTCGATCTTCCCCGTGCGATGTTCCGCCTCACCGACGTCACCCGGACATACCGCCAGAAGGGGCGGGAAATCACCGCTTTGCGCAGCACCAGCCTGGAGATCGGCGTCGGCGAGTTCGTCACCATCCAGGGGCCCACCGGTGGCGGTAAGTCCACCTTCCTGCAGATCCTCGGGGCCCTGGATCGGCCGAGCACCGGTGAGGTGCGCATCGGAGAATCCGAGATCGCCCGCGCCAGCAACCGTCGCCTCACCGAGGTGCGTGCGCAGGAGATCGGATTCGTCTTCCAGGCCTTCAATCTGATCCCCACCCTCAGTGCGTCGGAGAACGTCGACATGGCGCTCGAACCGCTGCACCTGCCCGCCGCGGACCGAGCGCGACGAGTGCAGGAAGCGCTAGAGCACGTCGGGCTCTCGGAGCGGGCCGACCACCGTCCGAGCGAGCTCTCCGGCGGTCAGCAGCAGCGCGTGGCCATCGCACGCGCCATCGTCAAACGGCCCCGGGTCCTGCTCGCGGACGAGCCCACCGGGAACCTCGACGAGAGCATGCGTGACGAGATCCTCGACGTCCTGCAGCGACTGCACGGCGAGGGGCTGACCCTGGTGGTCGTGACTCACGACTCGGCCGTCGCGCGGCGGGCCACCCGGCGCCTGCGCCTGGAGAACGGGGTGGTGCGCGACATCACGCGCTGAGGCTGACGGATGGGGGCCCGGCGACGCGCCCCCATCCGTCGTCGCTGCGGGCCCGGGGCGCGTAGGGTGTGGCCATGCTCGACGTGCGGACCTACATCGATGGCGTGGCCCAAACCGCAGAGGACTACGCCGATGCGCTTGCGGCAGCGACCGCAGGCAACGGCGTGGTCTGGGCCGATCTGCTCCTGGAAGACGATGAGGCGCTGGAGGAGGTCGCTGCCGCTCTGGGGTGGCACGAGGTGATCCCCGCGATGCTGCGCCAGTCCCACAAACGCGCAAAGGTGGAGCACACGAAGTCGGCCACCGTGCTCGTGCTGCTGCCGGCGCGGTACCTGGACGAGCCGGAGGAGGTGGAGCTGTCGAGTCTGGCCATCGTGGTCGGCCCCGCGAGCGTCGTGACCATCCGCGGCGCCGCCTGGGTCGACGTCGATGCGGCGCGGGACTTCCTCAGCGCACATCCCGTTGCGGCCGGGGCCGGGCCGTACGGCATCACCTGGGGGATCTGCGAGACCGTGCTCGCGGACAGTGCCTCCGTCTTGGAGGGCGTCGAACAGGACATCGACGAGATCGAGGAGCAGCTGTTCGCCACCGATACCACGGACGTGTCGAGGCGCATCTTCGCCCTGCAGCGTGAGCTCGTCCGGCTGCAGCACGCGGCATCTCCCGTCCCCGACATGCTGGACGACCTCGGCGACGCCCTTCCCGCGGCGGCGGCGTTCCTGCGCTCCGCCTATCGTTCCGCCTCGGATCATGCCGAGCACGCTCACGGCCGGGTGGTGGGGTTCCGCCAGACGCTGGACAACGCGCTGTCGGTGCACGCCACCCTGGTCGGGGAGCAGAGCAACGCCGAGATGGCGAAGATGACCGAGTTCTCGATCAGGCAGAACGATCAGGTGAAGAAGATCTCGTCCTGGGCGGCCATCGGCTTCGCACCGTCACTCATCGCCGGCATCTACGGCATGAACTTCCACGCCATGCCGGAGCTGTCCTGGCCGTGGGGATATCCCGCCGCCCTCCTCCTCATGGTGGCCGTGGGCGGTGGGCTGTATTGGGTGTTCAAACGACACGACTGGCTGTGATCGCCGGCGCTCTCGCAGCGCTGCGCGCAGGGCGGCCCCGTCACCCGCGGGGATGAGCAGTGCCGCGGCGTGGGCGAGCGCGATCATCGCGCAGAAGGCCACCAGCAGCGGCGCCACCGCGATGGCGGGCAGCAGCAGGGTGGCGACCAGCATCGGCACCGCAGCCCCGGCGGCGACGATCGCCGCATCGCGGACAGCGCCACCGCTGGGGCGCACCAGACGGCAGGACAGACCGCGCACGACGAGGATCCCCGGCACATCGCGGGGCAGCAGCAGGCGGAACATCAGCACGTGGCCCGCCTCGTGCACCAGGAGCGAACCCAGGCACACCAGCGTCACGGTGCCGACGGCGACGAGGCCCGTGGATGCGACCATGCCGCCGAGCGCCACGGCGCCGAGGGCGAGCACGAGCTGTGGCGCCATGCCCGCCGCGTTGTGGACGATCGATGCCAGCACCGCTCGTCCCCGGGTCGCGGGAAGCGGACGCGCGGCAGAACCCCACCAGGGCGGCGACAGGAAGGACCACCGCCCGAGCGTGACGCGGGTGCGGGTCGAGATCAGGCCGAGGTCGGCAGCCAGCGCGTGATGATCGGGGTCGTCCGGGATCGCGAGACCCAGCCCCACGTGGACCAGACGGCCATCGACGCGGCGTACACCGGGCGTCACCGGGAAGTCAGGCTGCACGTGGTCCGTCAGCCCCGTGCAGGCGGTCACCGATCATCGCGTATCCGCCCGCGAACACCGCGATGGCGGCGATGGTCAGACCGGCCTCGGTGTCGGGCAGCACGTCGGTCGATACCCAGGTGATGCCGAGTGAGACCAGCAGGTAGATGACCGCGAGGACGAATCCACCTGCCGTGGCTGAGAGGGGCTGCTGTTCGCTGTAGGGCACCAGGGCGCCGGCCAGCAGGGCCGCGAGGGTGGCGAGAAGACAGCGCAGCGCCGTGGTGCCGAGGTTCGCGAGGGGAAGGAGACCGGTGCTGACCGCGATCAGCGCGAGCGGCGCAGCGAGCAGCGTGGGCACCACGATGTAGGCGAGCGCTCGTGCGCCCAGGTGGGCTCTCACGCTCGCGCCCGAGGCACGCGCGATCCACGAGAACGTCGCGGTGCGCCCGACCGCGTAGAGCGCGAGCATGAAGGGAAGCACCACGACCGCGCCGGACAGCGACGGTGCGAGCATGGCGACGACGGGGTGCGCGGCGACTGCCCAGAGCCCCGCCATCGCGACGGGGGCGAGCACCGCCACAGTCAGGAACTGCGGGCTGCGGACGGCGATGAGAGATTCCGCCCACGCATGCGCCCAGAACGCCGTCGCCATCGGGGGCCGGGTCCCGCGCGGGAAGGAGGGCCGGCGGGACGCCGAGGCGGCCACCGTCGTGCGTGACGCCGCCCACATCAGCGCGGCGGCGGCGGCGATCCACAGCACCGGCAGCGCACCGTCGATCGGGGCGAATGCGTCTGCGAATCGCGCGAAGGCCCGGTGGGGGAGCAGGTCGAGAGGCCCCCACGCCGACCCATCCGCCGGCTGGGTCGCGAAGATGTCGGGGACGGTCGCACCCATCGCGGCACCGAGCGTGAGAACTCCCGCGATGGCGATCCCGTACTGGTGGGGGAGCCGCAGCGCGCAGGCCGCGCTGTGCAGGAGGGTCATCATCCCGGTGGACAACACGAGCGCGGTGACGAGGAGCAGCGCGTACAGCGTGAGAGAGGCGGCGCTCGCGGCCGGATGCGGGTTCAGCCGCACGAGCACGAGCGCACCACTCGTCGACAGGGCCACGGTGTATGCCACGCTGACGGCAAACGAGGGCAGCATCTGACCGAGCCGAGCCTGAGCGCGGCCCACCGGCAGCAGGTCCATCAGGTTCTGCAGCGCGGTGCGCGGTGGGGCCGACGCACCGACCGCCACGGCGATCGCTGCGGCGGTGATGACGCCGCCACCGAGCGAACTGCGAAGCATCGAGGTGCGAAGCTCCGCGGGTACATCGCTGACGATCTGACCGGCGGCGATGAGAGCGAGCATGGCTCCGAGCGCGGTCGCCAGCACGGCGGAGACGATGACCCCGGCGAACACCTGGCGTGTCGAGGTGTGGGTCACGCGCGCCACATCCCGCACCCAGAGCGTCAGGGTGGCACGAGCCACCGCAGAGGTCGCGCTCATGGCGTCTCCGTGGCTCGTCGCCGCTGGCGCATCACCGCGGCGCTGCTCAGTGCTGTGTAGACCACCGCGATCACGAGCGCCGCGATGAGCATTCCCGTGAAGCTCGGATCGATGTTGATCGCCGCGGCGCCGTTCTCGGTGGTGGTCCACGCGTCGACGATGCCGGGCAGCACAACCCGGGAGCGACCGACGAAGGCGGCCACGAGGCACGCGGCCGCCGCGATGAACACGCTGCTGAAGCCGATGACGATGCCCGCGATGGCGTGCGCGATGATGCGAAGGGTGACGCTCATCTGCTGCTCTCTTTCTGACGGAAGGCGACGGACATCGCCGCGGCTCGATGGGTGGCGGTCTCGGCTCGTCCCGTGGCCGACATGAAGACGTTCTCCAATGTGGCAGCGCCCGGGTGCGCGCTGATCAGCCGGTGGGGAGAACCGGTGGCGACGGTGCGTCCTGTGGAGAGGATCGTGACGCGGTCGCAGTCCCGTTCCGCGCGCAGCATGTCGTGGGTCGCGATGAGTACCGCGCGCCCCGAGGCGGCGAACGCGGAGATGAGGGTGCGAAGGGTGGCGGCGGCCTCGGGATCGAGACCACGGAACGGCTCGTCGAGGATGAGGAGGTCGGGGTCGTGCATCGTGGCGGCGATGAGCTGGATCTTGCGCTGCATACCGTGCGAGTACTCCGCCACGGGCCGGTCGAGTGCATCGTCCAGCCCGAGCAGCCCGGCGAACTCCGCGGCTCGTCGGCGGTCATCGCGGCCCCGGAGGGCATCGTGGAAAGCGAGCAGCTCCCGGCCGGTGAGGGCCTCGGGGAGGGGAAGATCATCCGGGGCGAAACCGAAACTGTGCCTGCTGCGCTTGTCCGCGACGCTGAGCCCGGCGATCAGCACCGATCCGGAGTCGGCGCCGATGAGTCCGGTGATGACGTGGAGGCAGGTGGTCTTGCCAGACCCGTTGGGGCCGAGCAGGCCGTGGATCTCGCCGGGCGCGATCGCCAGGGAGAAATCGACGAGCACAGGCGTCTTCCGATAGCTCTTGCCGATGCCCTGCACGTCGAGGATCGGACGGGACCGAGGGGTCGCTGCCACCACGTCATCACCTCGCATCAGTTCTCGCAGTAGAGCTTCCAGACCCCGCCGGTGGTCCAGCTCGGCATGCTCAGGGCGGGCCATCCGCCCTGCCACCGGCAGTAGGCGAACCAGGCCGCCATCAGCCCCATCAGGATGATGACGGCGATGGCGATGATGATCAGCCAGACGGCGCGATCCTGGCGGACGGTGAGGTAGCGGTGCACCCTCATCTCGCCTCCGACGATCGCGTGCAGCATCGCTGTGGAAATGCGGTCGTTCACATCCGCAGTGGACATGTCTATCTCCTTCGATAGGTGTTTCCGTGGGATGCGTGGGGTGGGGTGTCTGGAACATTAGCAAGACCTCGCATATATGGCACGAAATCTTGCATGAGGGTGTTCTCACCCGCGGCGCTGCGCTCGCCACACAACGCCCGAAACCGAAACAAGTCCGAGAAGCCCGCGTTGGCGGGGCTTCTCGGACTTGCGGGATCTCTCGCGGAGGCGGCCGCGGATCAGTGCGTGTCTTCGGCCTCGATCTCGGAGCGATCGGCGGACCACAGCGTGTGGAACGTGCCGGGCTTGTCGGTGCGACGGTAGGTGTGGGCACCGAAGAAGTCGCGCTGACCCTGGATCAGTGCGGCGGGGAGACGCTCGGCGCGCAGGCCGTCGTAGTACGCCAGCGAGGAGGAGAAGGCAGGTGCCGGGATGCCGGACTGGGCCGCCGCCACCACCACGCGGCGCCACGCCTGCTGTGCGCGCTCGAGAGCCTCCACGAAGTACGGCGCCGCCATCAGCACCGGCAGGTCCTCGCCGGAGCGGTAGGCGTCGGTGATGCGGTTCAGGAACTGCGCGCGGATGATGCAGCCGCCACGCCAGATCTTGGCGATCTCGCCGAGGTCGATGTTCCAGTCGTACTCGGCCGCACCCGCGCGGATCTCGTCGAAGCCCTGCGAGTAGGCCACGATCTTCGAGGCGTACAGCGCCAGGCGGACGTCCTCGATGAACGCGTCGGCGTCGTCGATCGACAGCGGCACGGCCGAACTCGGCAGCACGCCGGCGACGTCCCGCTGCTCGCGGTGCGAGGAGAGCGAGCGCGCGAACGTCGCCTCGGCGATGCCCGACACGGGCGTCCCCAGGTTCAGGGCCGTCTGCACGGTCCATGCGCCGGTTCCCTTGGCACCGGCCTCGTCCACGATCACGTCCACGAGCGGCTGACCGGTGGCAGCGTCGACCTGGCGCAGCACCTCTGCCGTGATCTCGATGAGATAGCTCTCCAGCTCGCCGGTGTTCCACTCGGCGAACACGTCAGCGATCTCGGCCGGGGTCTTGCCGGTGCCACGACGGATCAGATCGTAGGCCTCGGCGATGAGCTGCATGTCGGCGTACTCGATGCCGTTGTGCACCATCTTGACGAAGTGGCCGGCGCCGTCGTGACCCACGTGCGTGACGCAGGGCTCGCCCTCGGCGACCGCGGCGATGGAGCGCAGGATCGGGCCGAGGGTGACCCACGACTCGTCCGAGCCGCCCGGCATGAGGGACGGGCCCTTCAGCGCGCCCTCCTCACCGCCGGAGACGCCCATGCCCACGAAGTGGACGCCCGTCTCCCGCACGGCGTGCTCGCGGCGGATGGTGTCGGTGAACAGCGCGTTGCCGCCGTCGATGATGATGTCACCCGGCTCGAACACCTCGAGCAGCGACTCGATCACGGCGTCGGTGGGCCGGCCGGCCTTGACCATGATGATCGCGGTGCGCGGGGTCTGCAGCGAAGCCGCGAACTCGGCGTAGTCCTTCGCCGGGATGAATCCGGCCTCCGGGTGCGTCTCGATGAGATCGGCGGTCTTCTCGTAGCTGCGGTTGAACACGGCGACGGTGTTGCCCTCGCGGCTGGCGAGGTTCCGGGCGAGGTTCGATCCCATGACGGCCAGGCCGACGACGCCGATGTTGGCACGAGGAGTGGTTTCAGACACGCGATTGCTCCAGACGTGAGAGGTGGATTTTCAGGCTACCGCGCTCGCCGGTGCGGACCCGGCGATGTGACGGCCGCCCGTCACAGGCGGAAGGTCTGGCGCGGGATGTCGTCGACCAGGCGGTGCGCCACGGCGAACGCGCTCTCCTCGTCGAGGCGGTGCTCCACGACGAGCTCGGCGAGATACCGCGCGTCCACGCGACGCGACATGTCGTGACGCGCCGGGATCGAGCAGAACGCGCGCGTGTCGTCGATGAACCCGCTGGTCTTCGTGAAACCAGCGCTGTCGGTGACGGCGCGTCGGTAGCGCAGGATCGCGTCGGGGGTATCGATGAACCACCACGGGGCGCCCGCGTAGACGCTCGGGTAGAACCCGGCGAGCGGTGCGATCTCCCGGCTGAAGGACGTCTCATCGACGGTGAACAGCACCAGCCGGAACGTCTCCGAGGTGCCGAAGTCGCGCAGGATCGGAGTGAGCGGACGGGTGTAGGACGCCACGTCGGGCAGGTCGTGGCCGGTGTCCGGGCCAAACCGGCGCAGCGTGGGCGCGTGGTGGTTGCGGATCACGCTCGGATGCAGCTGCATGACCAGGCCGTCCTCGGCCGCCATCTCGGCCAGCCGGTACAGCATGGTGCGCCGGTAGGCGACACCCTCGGCCTCGGTGGCTTGGCCGCGCAGGGCGGCGGCATGGATGCGCTCGGCCTCGGTGTCGCTCAGCGGCTCGGAGCCGGCATCGGCGACGCCGGTGTCGGTGGCCGTTGCGCCCGCCGCCCGGAAGGCCTCCCGGCGCGCGCGCAGCGCGGAGAGCAATCCGGCGTGCGTGTCGCAGGCGATGCCGGCGCGGGCGCTCAGGCGATCAAGCGACTCGGTCCATCCGGACACGGTGGGCGTCATGTAGCGGTCTGCCCGGAAGGTGGGCAGGACCCGGCCCGTGAAGGTCGGGTCCGCAGCGAGGCGGGCGTGGGCGGCGAGGTCGTCCGCCGGATCGTCGGTGGTCGCCAGCACCTCGATGTTGAACCGTGAGAACAGCGCTCGGGGGCGGAACTCCTCGGTGCGCAGCAGGGCATCGATGTGGTCGTACAGTTCGTCGGCATTCGCGGCGGAAGGCTGCTCATCGATGCCGAAGAGATCCGCGAAGGTGCTCTCGAACCAGAAGCGCACGGGCGTGGCCAGGAACACGTCCCAGTTGCTGCAGAACGCTCGCCAGACCTCGCGCGGATCAGCCGGAGACGGCCCCCGCCCCAGTGCATCGAGCGAGGTCCCGGTCGCGTGCAGCAGGCGCAGGACGTAGTGGTCGGGGGTGATGAGCAGCGTCGCGGGGTCGGGGAAGGGCTCGTCCTCGGCGAGCAGGGCAGCATCGACGTGGCCGTGGGGGGAAAGGATCGGCGCGGCCTGGACGGACTCGTAGAGTCTGCGCGCAAGCTCACGCGTTGCGGTGTCCGCGGGGAAGAGGCGGTCGGGGTGCGGGGACAGCGTTGTCATGACGCTCCAGACGGGGTGGGTTGTTCGGATGGGGAGTACGGGCCGGTGGAGGAACGAATGGTGAGGTGTGTGGCCAACAGGACACCGGTGCGCGCGGGGACCTGAGGAGCGGTGGGGGAGATCATCTCCATGAGCATCGACACGGCGACGCGGCCCGCCCGCTCGATCGGCGCTGTGAGCGTGGTGAGCGGCGGGGAGCAGAAGTCGGCGCCGAAGATGTCGTCGCAGCCCACGATGCTCATGTCCTCGGGGACGCGGACGCCGCGTTCGGCGAACCGCGAGAGCATCCCGATGGCGAGCAGGTCGTTGAAGGCGACGCACGCCGTCGCGCCCGTGTTCAGGGCGGCGTCGGCGGCAGCGCCGCCGAAGCGGGTGCGAGGTTCGAACGGCCCGATGCGGATGGTCTCGATGCCGAGCCGTTCTCCGCTCGCTCGCACCGCCCGCCACCGGATGTCGCTGGCCCAGCTGTTGGTGGGACCTGCGGCGTAGCAGATGCGCCGGTGGCCGAGGGAGACCAGATGCTCCACCGACTGCTCGAATCCACGCGGGGTGTCGATGAACACCGACGGCACCCCCGCTGTGGGACGGTTGATGACCACGAGCGGAATCTCGGCGGCGAGTTCGGCCAGACGCGCGTCGGACAGGCGGGGAGCGGAGAGGATCGCGCCGTCGAATGAGCCGCGCATCCGCACGAGCGTGCTCTCCTCGATGCTCGGATCCTCTTCTGTGTGCACGAGCAGTTGCGAGTACCCCGCGGTGCGCAGCTCATGCTGGGCACCGCGGATGATGCCGAAGTAGAACGGGTTCGTCACATCCGACACCAGCACCGCGACGGCGCCGGTGCGCCCGGAGGCGAGAGCACGTCCCGAGGGGCTCGGCGTGTAGTTGAGCTCCTCGGCGATCCGGATGATCCTCTCGCGGGTCTCCGGATTGCCGCGTCCGGGTGTCGCGAGGGCACGGGACACCGTCGAAGGGTTGACGCCGGCGGCCGCGGCGACGTCGGCGAGGGTCGCGCGCGGGCCACGCTGGCCGGCGGATTCGGTGGGCATGCGAACACATAACCACACGGTGGCAAAGTGTGGCAAGCGCTTGCGGCATGCTTGCCATGTTCGTACTGTGAGGGCACAGCACTCGCACACTCAAGGGAGAGTTCCGATGAAAGAACGGCATGTTCTGCGGCACACGGTGACCGGGATCGCGGCCCTCGCGATCGCATCGCTCGCGCTCGCCGGCTGCAGTGGATCCAGTGATCCGAACACGTCCGGCGGCGCAGGCGGGGACTCCGCGACGTCCGGCACCACGATCGACGGCACCGGCAAGACGCTCAACGTCCTGGTCGGTGCAAACGGTCTGTACCCCGAGGAGCAGAAGGCGTGGTTCCAGTCCGTCAGCGACAAGTTCGAGGAGGCGACCGGCGCGAAGGTGGCATTCGAGACCTTCGCCTCCGCGAACGACGAGCTGACGAAGATCCAGACCTCCGTGCTCAGCGGTCAGGGCCCGGACATCTACGGCCTCGGTACGACGTTCACCCCCACCGCCTTCTCGACCGGTGCCTTCGTCACCCTCGGTGACGCCGAGTGGGAGAAGCTCGGCGGCCGGGACAAGTTCGTCAGCTCGCTCCTGGGCATCTCCGGCCCGAGCGAATCCGAGGAGGTGGGGATCCCCTTCGCCAGCCGTCCGTTCGTGATGGCGTACAACACCGAACTGCTCGCTGCGGCCGGCATCACCGAACCGCCCACCACGTGGGACGACCTCACGGCGGATGCCAAGAAGCTCACCGGCAACGGCGTCTACGGACTGGCGGTCGGATATGCCGACGGCTACGACCCGTGGAAGTTCATCTGGGGGATGGCCGAGCAGGCGGGCAACCCGATCCTGGATCTGAAGGACAAGAAGGCCACCATCGACGACCCCGCTGTGGCGGCCGCGTACGCGACCTACTTCGGCTGGTTCACCGACGGCTCGGTGGATCCGGCATCGATCGGCTGGAAGAACTCCAACGCCGTTGCCGCCTTCGCAGACGGCAAGGCTGCGTTCCTTCCCATGGTCTCGGCCAGCTCGAAGGTGGCGCTGGACGCCTCCGCCGTCAAGGACAGCTATGCCTACGCGGTGCTTCCCACCGTTCCGCCCGGGCAGACGACCCGTCCAGCCGACGGCGTGGAGGCCGCCAGCATTCTCTCCGGTGACAACTGGGTGGTTGCCAACTACTCCCAGAACCAGGATCTGGCCTTCGAGCTGATCCGCATCCTCACCGAGCCGGAGGCCCAACTGGAGTACTTCGCCACCTTCGGCGAGATGCCCACCACGGTGGCTGCCGCCGAGCAGGTGCAGAAGGACAACCCCACCCTCGCACCGCTTCTGGATGCCGCCGCCAAGTCGGTCGGCACCCCCTTCACGGGAGCGTGGGGTGACACCCAGCTCGCCCTCACGAACGTCGTGGTCCAGGCGCTGCCGAAGCTGCAGTCCGGCGGGCTGGCCGCATCGGACATCGACGCCGCGATCGCGGAGGCGAACTCCGCGGCGCAGTCATCGCTGGACAAGGCCAAGTGAGCGACCCGCGATGAATCCCGTCTCCGATACGTCGGCGACACCCGTGTCGGCAGGGGAGAGCCCTGCCGACACGGCGGCCGCCGTCACCGTCTCCCCGCGCCGCGGATCGATCGGGCGCGTGCGCCGTTCGCAGGTGCCGCCGGCGGAGCGCCCCCGTCCGCTCTGGATGCTGACTCCGGGCGGACTGCTGATGGTGCTGGTGATCCTGGTCCCCCTGGCGATCGCCTTCTGGATCAGCCTGCTCGATCTGGATCAGTACACGATCCGGCAGTGGACGGCGGCCCCGTTCATCGGGATCAGGAACTTCGTCGAGGCGGTCACGTCGTCTCCGCTTCTGCACGGCATCGCCATCAGCGCGAGCGTGGCCCTCATCGTCTCGGTGCTGAGCGTACCCATCGGGGTGCTCGCCGCCCTCGCCACGCAGAATGCGTTCCGCGGTCGCGGTCTGGTGCGCTCGGTCTATCTGATCCCGTACATCCTGCCCGCATTCGTGGTGGCCAGCGTGTTCCGCACGATGTTCCAGCCCGCGGGCGCGGTGGATCACATGTTCAACCTGATCGGGGTGCAGCCAGGACTGTGGCTGAACGGTCCGCTGAGCTACTGGACGCTGGTCATCGCGCAGCTCTGGGTGAGCTGGCCGTTCATCTACCTGCTGACCCTTGCCGGCCTGCAGGCGGTGGATCCCGAGGTCCACGAGGCCGCGGCCATTGACGGGGCCGGCTGGGGCATCAAGCTTCGTTGCGTCATCCTGCCCTACCTGCGCGGATCGGTCCTGCTGGCGTTCCTGCTGACCTTCCTGCACAACATCAACGCCTTCACCATGCCGTTCGTGCTGTTCGGCATCCCGGCCCCGAAGGACATCGAGGTCCTGCCGGTGCTGACGTACATGACGAGCTTCCAGAGCTTCCGCTTCGGGCTGTCGGCGGCTATGGCGGTCGCATCGCTGGCGCTGGTGGCCATCCCGCTGTTCATCTATCTCCGCGCTGTCCGTCTCGACACCGGTGAGGAGGCGAAGTCATGAGTGTGACCACGACCATCGCGCAGGTCAATCCGCGCCAGCGCCGCTCCACCCGTTCCTCCCACATCACCCGCCTGCTGCCCACGCCACTGCTGGCCGTGATCAACACGGTGCTGTGTGTGCTGGTGCTCGGGCCCGTGCTCTACATGGTGCTGGCCTCGATCAACTCGGACGTCTCGGTGGCGGCGGGTGAGTTCTGGCCGCGGGAGCTGCGCCTGGACAACTACATCAAGGTGTGGTCCTCCGTCGACCTCGGCACGGGCCTCGTCAACAGCCTGCTGATCTGCGGCGCCGTCGCGATCGTGTGCGCGGCGGTCTCCCTGTCGATGGCATGGGTGCTTGTGCGCTTCACCTTCATCGGCCGGATCACCATCCTCCGCGGTCTCGTCGGTCTGCAGTCGGTGCCCGGCACCCTCATGCTGCTGCCGGTGTTCGTCGTGTTCTCGACGATGTCGGCAGCGCTGCGGATCCCCACCATCGGCACGCACTGGGCTGTGTTCGTGACCTACCTCACCTTCGCCCTGCCGTTTTCCACCTGGGTGCTCGTCACCTACATCCGCGGCCTGCCGCGCGAGCTCGAGGACGCCGCCCGCATGGATGGCGCCGGGAACATCCGCATCCTCACGCGCATCGTGCTGCCGCTGAGCTGGCCCGGCATCGTGGTCTCCGCGATCTTCGCCTTCCTGCAGGGCTGGAACGACGTGCTGTTCGCGTCGGTGATGACCAATGCCACCTCACGCACCGCTGCGGTGGCGCTGCAGACATTCGGCGCCACTCAGGAGACCGGTGCCCTTCCGCTGTACGGACAGATGATGACCGCCTCCCTCATCTGCGCCGCGCCCGTCGTCGTGCTGTACCTCGTGTTCCAGCGCTACCTCGTCGGAGGCCTCACCGCTGGAGGAGTGAAATGACCGAAACGTCACCAGCCTGGACCCTCTCGGGGTTCGGCGACGAGATCGATGCGGACCCGGTACTGCAGATCGGCGTGCTGCAGGCGCTCGGGGCCCGCCACATCGAGGTGCGAAGCGCCTGGGGCGTCAACATCGTCGACCTCTCCGATGAGCAGCTGGGGCAGCTGCGCTCGCTCCTGGTGGATCGCGGCATGGGGGTGTCGGCGATCGCTTCGCCCATCGGCAAGGTGGATGTCTCCCTGCCGGTGGAGCATGAGGTCGCGCGGCTGGAGCGCGCGATCGCCGCGGCACGTGTGCTGGAGGCGCCCTACATCCGCATCTTCTCCTTCTTCCGTGCGGAGGGCCGCACCGCCGAGAGCATCCGCGACGACGTGCTGGTGCGGATGGCGGCACTCGCGGCGCTCGCCGAGCGCGAGGGCGTGACCCTCGTCCACGAGAACGAGAAGGACATCTACGGCGATGTCCCCGAACGCGTGCTCGATGTCATCGAGTCGGTCGGATCGGACCGGCTGCGTGTGGCCTGGGACAACGCCAACTTCGTGCAGGTGGGCGTTCGCCCGTTCAGCGACGGGTACGCCATGCTCCGCCCGCATCTGGAGTACCTCCAGGTGAAGGACGCGATCGCCGCCACCGGCGTGGTCGTGCCCGCGGGCGAGGGTGACGGGGAACTGCTGGAGACCGTGACCGCGCTGCGCGACGACGGCTTCACCGGGTTCGCATCGCTGGAGCCTCACCTCACCGACTACAACGCGCTGGGCGGCTTCTCGGGCCCCGCGGCCTTCGGTCGCGCGGGCCGGGCCTTCCGCGCACTCACCGACCGGATCGGAGTCACGCTGTCATGACCACCCCTTCACCCCTGTCCGTGGCCATCGTCGGCTGCGGCATCATCGGCGTCAACCACGCTCAGGCGATCGCCCGCGTCGAGGGGCTGCGCGTGACCGCACTGGTCGACGACGTCCCCGCCATGGCGACCGCGCTCGCGGACCAGATCGCGGCGGAGAGCGGCCAGCGGCCGGCGGAGTACGCGCGGATCGAGGACATGCCGGCCGACGTCGACCTTGTGGCCATCTGCACGCCCAGCGGCACGCATGTCGACCTCGCCGAACGCGCTCTCGCCCGCGGCACCCACGTCGTGCTCGAGAAGCCGCTGGATGTGTCGATGGAGCGGGGTCTGCGTCTGGCACGTGCTGCCGAAGCGGCGGCCGAACGCGGGCTCGTCGTCTCCGTGATCAGCCAGCACCGGTTCGACCCCGGCGCGGTCGTCGTCGCCGAGGCCGCCCACTCCGGCCGGTTCGGCCGCGTGACCAGCGCCGTGGCCAGCGTTCCGTGGTGGCGGTCGCAGGAGTACTACGACTCCGGCGCCTGGCGGGGGACATGGGCTCTGGATGGCGGCGGCGCGGTCATGAACCAGGGCGTGCACACGGTGGATCTGCTGGTGTGGTTCCTGGGACGTCCGGTGGAGATCTTCGCCCAGACCGGCCTGCTCGCCCACGAGCGCATCGAGATCGAGGACGTCGCGACGGCCACCCTCCGCTTCGAGTCGGGTGCTCTCGCAGTCTTCCACGCCACCACGGCCGCCTTCCCGCATGCTCCCGTGCGCGTCGCGGTCTACGGATCAGCCGGATCCGGCACGGTCGAGGACGATCAGCTGGGTGCCTTCTACGTCGACGGCGACGAGCGCGAGCGCAGCGCCGATGTGGTGCCCGAGGGCGAGCGCGTCGGCGACGACAAGGGGCCCGCGAGCTTCGCCGAGGCCCACGCCCGCCAGTACCGGGACGTCCTCGCGGCGATCCGGGAGGAGCGCGCGCCCCGCGTCGGCGTCCCAGAGGCCCTGCTGTCGCTGGCCGTCGTCCGCGCAATGTACGTCTCGGCGACCAGCGGAGAGCCGGTACGCATCGACGCGATCCTCAGCGGCGAACTGAGCGATGCCGGCGTGCGTACGGGAGGGGTGATCGCATGAGGTTCTCGGTCTTCACCGCATCGACGCCGGACTGGACTCCGCAGGAGGCGGCGCGAAACATCGCCGCCCAGGGCTGGGACGGTATCGAATGGCGCATCACCGACCAGGAGGATGCCACGCCTCCCGGATTCTGGGCGGGTAACCGCTCCACCTGGCCGCTCACCGGCCTGGAGGACTCGCTGCCCGACATCGCCCGGATCACCGCGGAATCGGGATTGGCGATGAGCGGCCTCGGCGGCTATGCGCAGTCGTCGAACGCCGCCGATGTCGAGCGCATGCTGCGCGCCACCGCGACGCTCGGTGCCGGGCAGGTGCGGGTCACCATGCCGTCCAACGACGTCGCGGACTACCGTGTCGTCGCCGATCGCACCCGCGGCGAGCTGAGCGATCACACGGCCCTGGCGGCGGAACTGGGCGTGAAGGTCCTGATCGAGCTGCACCACCGGACCATCACCCCCTCGGCGTCGGCCGCGATGCGGATCATCGACCGGTTCGATCCTGCGCACATCGGTGTGATCCACGATCTCGGCAACCTGATCATCGAGGGCAACGAGCTCACCCGCGCCGCGCTGTCGGTCCTCGGCGATCACCTCGCGCACGTCCACGTGAAGAACGCGGTGTGGAAGCCCACCGGTGAGGTCGGGCCCCACGGCGACGTGCGGTGGGCGCCGGAATGGGCCTCGCTGCGCGGCGGTCAGGCCAGCGTTCCCGACTACTTCCGGGCACTGCGGGAGTTCGGCTACGACGGATGGGTCACGCTGGAGGACTTCACGACACAGCTTCCGCTGGAAGAGCGTCTGCGCGATGCGCTGGCACTGTTTCACGAGCTGCGTGACGCACCCGTCGATGCCGTATGAGGGCGCACAGCGGTCGTCCGCCCGTCCGCGTGGCACATCTCGGACTCGGCGCCTTTCACCGCTCCCATCAGGCCTGGTACACGCAGCGGACGAACGATGCGGCTGCGGACGACGGATGGGGCATCGCCTCGTTCGGATCCCGCTCCCGCGAGCTCGCCGACGCGCTGAAGGCGCAGGACGGCGTGTACACCCTGCTGGAGCGCTCGGCCGACGGTGATGCTGCGACGATCATCGAGTCGATCACGGCAACGGGAGTCGCGGGCGATGACACGTGGGTCGCGACGATCGCGAGCGGCGACGTCGAGGTGCTCACCGTCACGGTCACGGAAGCCGGATACCGCTCCGGTGCGCAGCCGCCCGCGCGCATCGCCGCAGGACTGGCGGCCCGGCGCCGGGCCGGGGGCGGGCCGCTGAGCGTGGTCAGCTGCGACAACCTGCTGGGCAACGGCACTGCGCTGCGGGCCGCGGTGCTGGCAGCGGCGGGCGATGACGCAGGATGGATCGCCGAGAACATCGCGTTCGTCGACACGGTGGTGGATCGGATCACTCCGGCCGTCACCGCCGACGACGTGCGGGCCGTTCAGACGCTCACCGGTGAGGACGACCGGGTTCCCGTAGTCTGCGAGCCGTTCTCCGAATGGGTCATCGCCGACGCCTTCGCCGCGGGCCGCCCGGCCTGGGAGATCGCCGGCGCCGTGCTGACCGCCGACGTCACGCCGTACGAGGAGCGCAAGCTGTGGCTGCTCAACGCCGGCCACACCCACCTTGCCGCAGCCGGACGGCTTGCGGGCTATGAGACGGTCGACCAGGCCTTCGCCGATCCGGTGCTGCGCGCCGAGACCGAGGCGCTGTGGGCCGAGCAGCGGGTGATCATCGACCTGGACGCCGACGACATCGATGCCTGGCTGGAGGAGCTTCGCACCCGCTTCGACAACCCGCGCATCTCTCACCGGCTGGAACAGATCGCGCGGGGGAGCGAGCACAAGATCGGCCCTCGTCTGCTGGCGCCGTTGCGCGCCCGGGAACGCGCGGGCCTGACCGCGGGAGCAGCCCAGCTCTTCGCGATCGACACCTGGGTCCGCTCGATCGTGGAGCTCGCCCCGCCCGATGCCGCCGCCGCGGCGCTCGCGAACGACCTGCGGGCGCTGCCGGCAGCGTCACAACGAACCGAGGTGCTGCGCCGTTTCGCAGCAGAAGGAGACTGACATGATCATCGATCGCGCCGAAGTGATCGTCACCAGCCCGGGCCGCAACTTCGTGACCCTGAAGCTCACCACCGACGACGGGATCACGGGTCTCGGAGACGCGACCCTCAACGGTCGTGAACTGGCCGTGGTCGCGTACCTCACCGAGCACGTGGTGCCGCTGCTGCAGGGGATCGACGCTCATCGCATCGAGGACACCTGGCAGTTCCTGTACCGCAGCGCCTACTGGCGCCGTGGTCCCGTGACCATGGCCGCAATCGCCGCCGTGGACATGGCGCTCTGGGACATCAAGGCCAAATCCGCCGGGCTGCCGCTGTATCAGTTGCTTGGAGGGGCCAGCCGCCGGGGTCTGCTCGCCTACGGGCACGCATCCGGCATCGACATCCCCGAGCTGTTCGACTCGATCCGCGCCCACCAGGAACAGGGCTATCGCGCGATCCGCGTGCAGACCGGCGTACCGGGCCTGAAAGCCATCTACGGGATCGCATCGCAGTCGGCGGACGCAGGCGGCGGGGATGCCCGCTACGACCACGAGCCGGCCCGACGCGGGGCGAAGCCGGTGGAGGAGGACTGGGACACGCGCGCGTACCTTCGTCACCTGCCCGGCGTGTTCGAGGCCGTCCGCAACGAGTTCGGACCGGACCTGCCGCTCCTGCACGACGGGCACCACCGGATGACGCCGATCCAGGCCGCCAAGCTCGGCAAATCCCTGGAGCCGTACGACCTGTTCTGGCTGGAGGACTGCACGCCGGCGGAGAACCAGGAGGCACTCCGGCTTGTGCGCCAGCACACCACGACGCCGCTGGCCATTGGGGAGATCTTCAACACGGTGTGGGACTTCAAGGACCTCATCCGCGATCAGCTCATCGACTATGTTCGAGGTGCCGTCACTCACATGGGCGGTATCAGCCCCCTCAAGAAGACGGTCGACTACGCGGCGATGTACCAGATCAAGTCGGGCTTCCACGGCCCCACCGACATCTCCCCGGTCGGCATGGCTGCGCAGATGCACCTGGGACTGGCGATCCACAACTTCGGCATCCAGGAGTACATGCAGCACTCGGAGGCCACCGACCAGGTGTTCGAGCAGTCGTTCACGTGGCAGGACGGCCTGCTCCACCCCGGCGACCGGCCCGGCCTCGGCGTCGAGCTGAACCAGGACGAGGCGGGCAAGTACCCGTACGAGCAGGCCTACCTGCCGTTCAACCGACTGGCCGATGGGACGGTGCACGACTGGTGACGAATCCGCAGGTGTGCGTGATGGGGGTGTCCGCATCGGGGAAGTCGACCGTGGGCGCCCGCCTGGCGACCGAGCTCGGCGTTCCCTTCATCGATGGCGATGACCTGCATCCTGAGGCGAACCGTCGCAAGATGGCCGCGGGGACTCCGCTCACCGATGACGATCGGTGGCCCTGGCTGGACGTGGTGGGGGAGACCTTCGCCGCTCACGCCGGTGCTGGCGTGGTGATCGCGTGCAGCGCGCTGCGCCGCGTCTATCGCGATCGGATCCGGGCGGCGGCGCCGCACGTGCACTTCGTGCTGCTGGACGGCTCGGCAGAGCTGCTCGCCGAGCGGGCGGCGGCGCGCACCGGTCACTTCATGCCGCCCGCGTTGCTGCAGTCGCAGCTGGACACCCTGGAGCGTCCCGACGTAGACGAGCACGCGAGTGTGGTGGACATCGCCGACCCCCTGGACATGGTGATCGAACGCGTCGTGCGAGATCTCCGCTCCGGCGTGCAGTGACGCACAAACGCCACAGGCCGCCGTCATCGACGGCGGCCTGTGGCGTTTGTCATCAGTCTTTGCGGTAGCCCGAGCGGCCCATGGAGAACATGGCACCGATCGCGCCCACCGTGCCGAGGCCGGTCAGAGCGAGAATCGCCCAGAAGATGATGTGGGTGACGTCAGCGGCAGTCATGCGCACTCCTCCAGGTTCGGTGTGGTTCCACGCTACCGGCTCGTCGGGTAAGATGGTGAATCGGCCTCGGCGAGGGACGCATTCGTGCGTCCGTGATCGACGTGGTGAGTGGCCCTTCCGGGACGCCTCCACGCTCGCTTCCCCCGTGTCGAGGCTCCAACACAGACCACCACACGATTCCGTGTGCTTGAAGGAGAACCACTATGTCTGACGACAACAAGGTCATCGCGGAGCTCCGCACCAACTTCGGCAAGGGTTTCGCCCGCCGTCTGCGTGCGGCCGGCCAGATCCCCGCCGTCATCTACGGTCACGGCACCGAGCCGGTGCACGTCGCGCTGCCGGGCCACCAGGTCAGCCTCATCATCCGTAAGGCCAACGCGCTGCTTGACCTGTCGGTCGACGGCAAGGACCAGCTCACCCTGGTCAAGGACGTGCAGAAGGACCCGGTGCGCCAGATCATCGAGCACATCGACCTGCTCGTGGTGAAGAAGGGCGAGAAGATCGCCGTCGACGTTCCCGTCGTGCTCGTCGGTGAGTCCGCTCCCGGCACGCTGGCCAACCTGGACGCGGTCACCATCGCGCTCGAGGTCGAGGCCACCCACATCCCCGAGCACGTCGAGGTCTCCGTCGAGGGCCTCGAGGACGGTACCCACATCACGGCTGCCGACCTGAAGCTCCCGAAGGGCGCGTCGCTGGCCGCCGACCCGGAGACGCTGATCGTCGCTGTCGCGATCCCGGTCGCCACCGACGTCGCAGCCGAGGAGATCGCCGAGGCCGACGCGGCCGAGGCCACGGAGCAGTCCGCCGAGTAATCCGGATCTTCGCGAAGGGGGTGCGCTCGGCGTGCCCCCTTCGTCGTCTCCGGTCACCGTCACGGTGCTGAGAGACTGTTGCTGCGCTTTCTTCGGGAGGGAACATGGCCGATACCTGGCTGATCGTCGGGCTCGGGAATCCGGGACCGCAGTATGAGGCGACCCGTCACAACGTGGGGCAGATGGTGATCGATGAGCTGGCCGCCCGCCGCAGCGAGCGCTTCAGCTCTCACAAGGCCGGTGCACGCGTCTCGGAGACCTGGCTGCGTCCCGGAGCGGCGAAGCTCATCCTGGCCAAGCCGAACTCCTTCATGAACGTCTCGGGGGGTCCAGTCTCCTCGCTCGCGAAGTTCTACGGCATCGCGCCCGATCATGTGGTGATCATCCACGACGAACTGGACATCCCGTTCGATTCCGTGAAGCTGAAGGTCGGCGGCGGCCACGGTGGGCACAACGGCGTCCGGGACGTCGCGAAGGCGCTCGGCACCCCCGAGTTCCCGCGCGTGCGCGTGGGCATCGGTCGTCCGCCCGGGCGGCAGGATCCCGCGGACTGGGTGCTGTCACCCTTCCCTGCGTCGCAGCGCCAGGAACTGGCGATGCTGATCGCCGATGCCGCGGACGCCGTGGAGATGACGGTGGACGAGGGCCTGCTCGCGGCGCAGCAGCGCTTTCACGCTCCGCGGGACTGACACCGTGGCTGATTGACACCGTGGCCGATTGAAACCGTGGCTGCGGACCTCAGAGTGTCGCGCCGATGACCAGGCCCAGGACGACCGCACCGGAGAAGACCGGTAGCCCGAGGAAACCGAGGACGATCGCCCAGATGCCCCGTCCCCGTCCACGTCGCTGCGCCGCGGCCACGAATCCCAGCACGATGGCGAGGATGCCCAGCACCGTGCCGGCGTAGAAAGACATCTCCGCCAGGAGCTCCCATCCGGCCACGGGGCTCAGCCACGCGAGACTGCCCGAGATGTCCGCGCCGCTGGCAGCGAACTCCAGAAAGGCCGGACTGATCCGCACCGCCGCGATGCCCGCGGTGAGGGAGGCTCCCACGGTCGCGATCAGGCTCAGCACCAGGGCGACGGTGCCGAGCGTGCTCGGGCGAGGGCCCAGCGGGTTATCCAGCCCGGTGCCGTAGGCGGCATTCACCTGCTGCGTCCACGGTGACGCATACGGCTGTGCCGAAGTGCCCGGGTTGAGTTGCGGCGTGGCGGGCGACGGTGCAGGCGTCGTTGCATACGCCGGTGCGCCCGGGTAAGGGGGAGCAGCTGGCGCTCCATAAGCGTCGACCGGGCCCGGAGAGACGGCGCCGGGGATCGGTGGGGCACCATACGCCGGTGCGGAACCGTACGTTGGTGCTGTCGGCGGAGCAACCGGAGTCGTGGGGGCGTCGGGCCCCCAGGGGGCAGCGGCCGGGGGCGGCACCGGGGTATCCGATCCGAAGCCGGTCGTCGGGTCGTACTGCCGCTGATTCGCGTCGCTCACACGCCCATCCTAGGAGCCCGCAGGGACACCCGACGATGTCGCGAACCGAGGACCAGGCGGCGAAGTCATGACGGATCTGCGGACACCCTCATGCTTGCGCCGCACACTCCGGCATTCACCGCCGGCCGGCCTTCGGCATTCACCGCCGGCCGGCCCGAGGGGCTTTGCGGCCGTCGGCCCGCGGAGTCGGTGTCCGAGGCCCCGCGTAGACTCGTTCGGTGATGTTGTCTGGGATCGTCCGCGTTCTGAACACCGACGAATCGTTCGCGCCGCTGCGCGACGCCGCGCCCGCCGACGCCGACTTCGCGCTGGTCGACGGGCTGGACGCTCCAGCGCTGGCGGCGCTGCTGGACCGGCGTGCGGCCGCGGGCCGTCCGCCGGTGCTGCTGGCGATCACCCCGACCGGACACCGTGCCGAATCCCTTGCTTCCGCCCTGGAGTGCCTCATCCCGGGCGCGGAGGTCATGAGCTTCCCCGCCTGGGAGACGCTGCCGCATGAGCGCCTCAGCCCCAGCGCCGAGACCGTCGGCCGCCGGATGGCGGTGCTGCGGCGGCTGCGGAAGTGGGACGAGTCCGCGCCTCTCGTGGTGACGGCATCGGTGCGCGCAGCGCTGCAGCCCCTGGCCGCCGGGCTCGGTGACATCGCACCCATCGAGCTCGCCGTGCGCCAGCGCGGACACGAGCTGGAGACGGTGGTCACCACTCTCGTCGAGCTCGCCTACGCGCGTGTCGACATGGTGTCCCGCCGCGGCGAGTTCGCGGTGCGTGGCGGCATCCTGGATGTCTTCCCGCCCCTGGCCGACCACCCGTACCGCATTGAGTTCTTCGGCGACGAGGTCGATCAGATCCGTGCCTTCTCGGTGGCCGATCAGCGTTCGCTGCCGGGTGAGATCGACGCCGTCGTGCTCCCGCCCAGCCGCGAGCTGCTGCTGACGGCGCCGGTGCGGGCGCGGGCGGCGGAACTCGAACCGGCGTTTCCCGGGGTAGCGGGCATGCTCGCCAAGATGGCCGAGGGCATTCCGGTGGAGGGCATGGAATCCCTCAGCCCCGCCGTTGCCGGGCCGCTGGTCTCCCTCGCCGACTACCTCCCGGAGCGTGCCGCGGTGGCACTCGTGGATCCGGAGCGCGCGACGTCTCGCTCGATCACTCTCGGCGAGACCAACCGGGAGTTCCTAGAGGCCGCGTGGAACGCCGCCACAGGGGGAGCGGACGCGCCCGTCGACCTCGGTGCGGGCGATTTTCTGACCCTGGGCGCGCTGCGAGAAGCGGTGCACGCCCGCCGCGGCGTGTGGTGGAGTCTCAGCCCGTTCGACCCGGGCGATGCGGAGGACGCGGACGACGTGCGGGTCCCCGGTTCACCGGTGCCGTCGTTCCAGGGCAACGTGGAGGGCGCCACGAGCTACATCGGCGACCTGCTCGCCCGTGGCTGGGCCGTGGTGGTCGCCGCCGCGGGAACCGGGCTGGTCGAACGAGCCCGCGACGTGCTGTCCGAACGCGGGTTCGGGGCTCGTGTGGTCGAGGAACTCACCGAAGCGCCGGAGCGCGGTGTGGCCACGCTCGTGCGGGGCACCATCGAGAGCGGATTCCTCTCCGCCGAAGCGGAACTGGCCGTCTTTACCGAGAGCGAGTTCTACGGCCGTACCATCGGTGGCTCGCAGGTGGTGAAGAAGCTGGCGTCGCGCCGCAAGAACGTGGTCGACCCGCTCCAGCTCAAGGCGGGAGACCACGTGGTGCACGCCACGCACGGCATCGGACGTTTCGTCGAGATGACCCAGCGCGAGGTGTCCACCGGCGGTCGCAACGCCCAGAAGAGTCTGCGCGACTACCTGGTGATCGAGTATGCGCCCAGCAAGCGCGGCTACCCGGGCGACAAGCTGTTCGTACCCACTGACCAGCTCGACCTCCTGAGCCGCTACGTCGGCGGCGAGGCCCCCGTGCTCTCCAAGATGGGCGGCAGCGACTGGGCGGCCGCCAAGTCGAAGGCCCGCAAGGCGGTGCGCGACATCGCCGTGGAGCTGGTGAAGCTGTACTCGGCGCGCATGGCGGCGAAGGGCCACGCCTTCGGACCCGACACCCCGTGGCAGCGCGAGCTGGAGGAGGCGTTCCCCTTCGCGGAGACGCCCGACCAGCTGCAGACCATCGACGAGATCAAGCACGACATGGAGAGCCCGATCCCGATGGATCGTCTGCTCTCCGGCGATGTCGGTTTCGGCAAGACCGAGGTCGCCGTCCGCGCCGCGTTCAAGGCCATTCAGGACGGCAAGCAGGTGGCGATGCTCGTGCCCACCACCCTCCTGGTAAAGCAGCACCTCGAGACGTTCACCGAGCGTTTCGCCGGCTTCCCCGTCAAAGTGCGCCCGCTCTCGCGCTTCCAGACCGACAAGCAGGCGCGCGACGTGCTGGCGGGTTTGCTGGACGGGACGGTCGACATGGTCATCGGCACCCACCGGATCCTCACCGACAAGGTGATCTTCAAGGATCTCGGTCTGCTGATCATCGACGAGGAGCAGCGCTTCGGGGTGGAGCACAAGGACGCGCTGAAGAAGCTCAAGACGAACGTCGACATCCTGGCGATGAGTGCCACCCCCATCCCGCGGACGCTGGAGATGGCTGTCACCGGCATCCGGGAGATGTCCACGCTCGCCACCCCGCCGGAGGACCGTCACCCGATCCTCTCCTTCGTCGGGCCGAAGAACGACCGTCAGATCGCCGCGGCCATCCGCCGGGAGCTGCTGCGCGAGGGACAGGTGTTCTACGTCCACAACCGGGTGCAGTCCATCCAGCGGGTCGCGCACGAACTCGCCGAACTCGTCCCGGAGGCGCGCATCGCAGTGGCGCACGGCCGGATGGGGGAGCACCAGCTGGAGCAGGTGGTGGACGACTTCTGGGAGAAGAAGTTCGATGTCCTGGTGTCCACCACCATCATCGAAACCGGCCTGGACATCTCCAACGCCAACACGATCATCATCGACCGGGCCGACAAGTACGGGCTGTCGCAGCTTCACCAGCTGCGCGGGCGGGTCGGCCGCGGCCGCGAGCGGGCCTATGCCTACTTCGTCTACGACGACACCAAGCCGCTGTCGGAGACCGCCGCCGATCGTCTGCAGACCATCGCCGTCAACAACGATCTCGGCTCCGGCATGCAGGTGGCACTGAAGGACCTCGAGCTGCGCGGCGCCGGCAACATGCTCGGCGCTGAGCAGGCGGGCCACATCGCGGGCGTCGGATTCGACCTCTACCTGCGCATGGTCGGGGAAGCCGTGGCCACGTTCCGCGGCGAAGAGACCGAGGGGCCCACGGAGCTGCGGCTCGAGCTGCCGGTGGATGCTCGCATCCCCGAGTCGTACATCGACAGCGAGCGTCTGCGGCTGGAGGCGTATCAGAAGCTGTCCTCCTCGGCCACGGCCACCTCCAAGGACGACATGATCGATCTCGTCATCGACGAGCTGGTCGATCGATACGGCCCGCTCCCGGAGGAGGTCGTCGGCCTTGTCGCCGTCGCCCGCCTCCGACGCCGAGCGGCGCAGGCCGGTCTCACCGACGTCGTCGCGATGGGCCCCAACCTGCGCATCGCCCCGGCGCACTTCGCCGACTCGATTCGCGTGCGCATGCAGCGGCTCTACCCCAACGCCAAGCTGATCGCCTCGGGCGAGGCCGTGGTGGTTCCCATTCCCCGTCCCGGTGGCGAGGCCATGCCGGATGCGGAACTCATCGCCTGGGTCGATCAGCTCTTCACCGCGCTGTACCCGCTGCCGGAGCCGAAGCCCGCCGCCTGATCCCCTCCTGGCGCCCCGTGCGGCGGAGCGTTAGCGTGACGGCATGGAGTTCGAGCACGAGGGAGTGCGACCGCGGGTGCACCCCGACGCGGTCGTCGCACAGACCGCGGTCATCTCGGGGGACGTCACGGTCGGAGCAGACTGCCAGATCCTGCACGGCGCGGTGATCACGGCGGAGGGCGGTGCCATCACGCTCGGCGAGAACGTCATCGTGATGGAGAACGCGGTGATCCGCGCCGTCGCATCCGCCCCGGTGCACATCGGCGACCACACCCTCATCGGGCCCGGGGCGAGCATCAGCGGTGCCACTGTGGGCGACGAGGTCTTCCTCGCCACCGGCACACGGGTCTTCAACGGAGCACGCATCGGCGAGCGCAGCGAAGTGCGCATCAACGCCGTCGTTCATCTGCGCACGGTGCTTCCGCCGGACACCGTCGTCCCGATCGGGTGGGTCGCGATCGGTGATCCGGTCGAGATCCTCCCGCCGCACGAGCACGACCGCATCGCCGCCGCGCAACGGGAGCTGGATTTCCCCGGCTTCGTGTTCGGCGTCGATCGCGACACCCCGGACGTCATGGTGCAGCTGACGGAGCGCTACGGCCGGTCCCTGTCCCGACACCGCTCCGATCGGGCGCTCTGAGGGCAGCGATCACCCGACCGGGTAGACTGGGTGGGGCCCTCGGGCCACGGTGTGTCGGGAAGCCTGGTCGACCGCGAGGAGAGAACTCCTCGTGATGACGCGAAAGGCACCCGTGAACGAGAAGAACACCCCTGCGCCCACGTCCCCGCAGCACGCCGCCACACCGGCGCCCGCGCATCGCTTCGTCGCCCTGCTCCGCTCGGCGCGGTTTCCGGCCGTCGTGCTGCTCGCCGCAGCGGCCCTCGGGCTCCTCCTCGCCAACTCTCCCGTCGGCGCGGCCCTGATCTCCGTGCTGGAGGCGCATCCGCTCTTCCCGGGCACTCCCTTCGAGCTGTCCATCGCCCACTGGGTGTCCGACGGATTGCTGGCCGTCTTCTTCTTCACGGCGGCGGTCGAACTGCGACACGAGCTCACGGTGGGTCGCCTGAGTCGGCCGAAGGAGGCGCTCGTGCCGGCGATCGCGGCCGCGGGCGGAGTGGTCGTCCCGGTCGCGATGTACCTGGCGATCGCGGCGGGGGAGGGGACCGCGCAGGGCTGGCCCATCCCCACGGCCACCGACATCGCCTTCGCCCTGGGCGTACTCGCCGTCTTCGGTACCGGGCTCCCGGCGAAGATCCGGGTCTTCCTGCTGGCACTGGCGATCCTCGACGACATCGTGGGCATCGTCTTCATCGCGGTGCTGTTCACCGCGGACCTGCAGATCGGCGCGCTGGTGCTGGCCGTGGTCCTCGTCGGTCTGTTCGCGTTCCTCAGCCGCATGCGTCCGAAGCGGGGACGCGGGCTGTGGGTCGCCCTCCTCGTCGTGGTCGCGGTCGCTACGTGGGCCGCCGTGCTGACCAGCGGTGTGCACGCGACCATCGCGGGTGTCACGCTGGGACTGGCGATGGCCCCGCGCCCCGCGGATCGCACCGCCCATGTGCTGGAGCCGGCGGTCAACGGCGTCGTGCTGCCCGTGTTCGCCTTCGTCGCGGCGGCCGTGGTCGTTCCCGCTGTCGAGCCGGCCAACCTCAGCCCCGCTTTCTGGGGCGTGCTGATCGCCCTCCCGGTCGGCAAGATCGTGGGCATCACTGCGGCCGGGCTCATCGGCCAGCGGCTGCTGCGCACGAGCACGGCGGCGCGCCTGCCGCTCGTGGATCTGCTCATGGCGGGAACGCTGGGTGGCATCGGATTCACCGTCTCCCTCCTGCTGGGACAGCTCGCCTTCGGTGCGGATCACGAGCTCGGCGCCGAGGTGACGCTTGCCGTGCTCGGCGGCTCCGTGATCGCCATGCTCGCATCCGCGGTGTTCGTCAGCGTGCGAGCGCGCGCCTACCGCCGCGCTCAGTCACACGCGGCGCGGGCCGCGCGCGGCTGACACCTCCCGCGCGGGTATCGTCGGGCTCATGAGCGATCACCTCTCCGATGCATCCGGCCTCGATCGCGCGGCGGCGGTGATGCACGACGTCCGAGAACGATGCGTCTGGACGCAGCAGATGACGCACGAGGAGCTGATCCCGTACCTGCTGGAGGAGAGTGCGGAAGTCGTCGAGGCGGTCGAGACGGGCACGAGCGCCGACCTGAGGGAGGAGCTGGGAGACCTGCTCTGGCAGGTGCTCTTCCATGCCGAGATCTCGGCGCGTGCGGGGGAGTTCGGCATCGACGATGTCGCGAATGATCTGGCCGAGAAGATGATCCGACGCCACCCGCACGTCTTCGCGGGGGAGATCGCCCGCACTCCGCAGGAAGTACTCCGGCACTGGAACGCGGCGAAGGCGGCGGAGAAGCGCGAGCGTCGCAGCGTGCTCGACGGCATCCCCGCCGCGATGCCTGCGCTGGCGCGCGCGCAGAAGGTGCTCGGTCGCGCGTCGTCGGTCGGGGTGCGGGCGGCTGCGCCCGGCGTCGCGCCGGCCGATGAGGCGCAGTTCGGGGACGCCCTGCTCGCACTCGTCGCGCAGGCCCGCGAGAACGGGTGGGACGCCGAACGCGCGCTGCGGGGGAGCGTGCGAGCGCTGGAGGATCGCGTGCGGGACGCCGAGGCCGGGCAGTGATCTGTCAGCGCGCGAGCAGCTCCGGACGCAGATGGATCAGCGCGTACAGCAGCGCTGCCACGCTCTCGCCGTCGGAGATCTCACCGTCGCGCACCATCGCCAGCACCTCCGGCAGCGGGGCCCATCGCACCGCGTCGATGCCCTCCAACGCCTGCTCGGCGCCATCGTCGGCCACCGCGCGGACGCCGCGGGCAAGGAAGACGTACTCCGGGGCCTCGGCGATGCCGTTGAGGGCGTTCATGCGGCCGATCATCGCCCATTCCGTCGCGACCAGACCAGTCTCCTCGCGCAGCTCCCGTCGCGCGGCGATCTCCGGCTCCTCGCCGTCGGTTCCGCCGGCAGGCACCTCCCACCCCGTCCCCGTCGTGTATCGATCCAGACGCACCAGGCACACTCGCTCCGCGTCGTCCACCGCCACGATGAAGACCGCCGGATGCTGCATGGTCACCACACCGTAGACGCCGTCGCCCGCGGGACCGGTCACCTGGTCTTCGCGCACGCTGATCCAGCGGTTCTCGTACACCGTGCGCGATCCGCGCGTCGTCCACGTCATCCGCTCAGCCTACGCACGCACCGGCGCGCTGTGCCGTCTCCCGAGACGTGCGGTGACGGCTCGGTGCGTCGGCACCGCCTCGGACCGGTACCCTGAGAGCATGACGCAAACGAGCAATCCCTTTGGACAGGTGCTCGTCGCGCTCGTCACTCCGATGACGGCCGACGGTGAGGTCGACTGGCCCTCCGTCGAGAAGCACATCGACGACGTCATCCGCAGCGGTGCGGACGGCATCGTGGTCACGGGAACCACGGGCGAGACCTCCACCCTGACCGACGCCGAGAAGCTGCGCCTGGTCGAGGTCGGAAAGGACGTCGCAGCCGGTCGCGCGAAGATCATCACCGGCGGCGGCTCGAACGAGACCGCGCACGCCATCGAGCTCTACAAGGCCAGTGAGAAGGCCGGAGCCGACGGCATCATGATCGTCACCCCGTACTACAACAAGCCCACCCAGGCGGGCATCCTCACGCACTTCCGTCTCGTCGCCGACGCGACGGATCTCCCGGTCATCCTGTACGACATCCCCGGACGCACCGGCGTCCCGATCAAGTACGAGACCATCCTTCGTCTGGCCAAGCACCCGAACATCCTCGCCGTGAAGGACGCCAAGGGCGACTTCAGCGAGGTCAGCCGCGTGCTGAACCAGACCGACCTCATGTACTTCTCCGGCGACGATGCGAACGTGCTCCCGCACCTCGCGATCGGCGCCACCGGACTCATCGGCGTCACGGCGAACATCGCCGCAGCGCCCTATCGGACCATCGTCGACGCGGTCAACCGCGGCGACCTCGCGGCAGCCACCGCACAGCACAAGAAGCTCGAACCGCTGGTTCGCGCCACCATGACGCATGTGCCGGGGACCATCGCCGCGAAGTACATCTTGCATGGGCTGGGACGCATCTCCAGCCCCCGCGTTCGCCTTCCCCTGGTGGGGCCGGAGGAGTGGGAAGCCGCGATCATCGAGGACGAGCTGGCGCTCGTGACCGATGTCGAGGGCGTCGACTTCTCCAACTTCCGCCCGGATCGCAACGCGGCGGCGGGTGGAGCCCTGCCGAAGGTGCACGGCACAACACGCTGAAAGGCCCACATGGCAGGCACCACGATCGTCACTCCTCCCGCACTGGAAGCGGGAACCCTCCGCATCACACCGCTCGGCGGTCTCGGCGAGGTCGGTCGCAACATGACCGTCTTCGAGTACGAGGGCAAGCTCCTCATCGTCGACTGCGGTGTGCTCTTCCCCGAGGAGCACCAGCCCGGCGTCGACCTCATCCTCGCCGACATGGAGCCGATCCGCGATCGCCTCCGCGACGTCGAGGGCGTCGTGCTGACGCATGGCCACGAAGACCACATCGGCGGCGTGCCGTATCTGCTGCGCAACCGCAATGACATCCCCCTGATGGGCTCGGCGCTCACGCTCGCCCTCACCGAGGCGAAGCTCAAGGAGCACCGCATCAAGGCGGACACCCGCGTGGTCCGCGAGGGCCAGCGGCTGTCCGTCGGCCCGTTCGACCTCGAGTTCGTCGCGGTCAACCACTCGATCCCCGACGCCCTCGCCGTGGTCATCCGCACCCCGGCGGGTACGGTGCTCGGCACCGGCGACTTCAAGATGGACCAGCTCCCGCTGGACGGCCGCATCACCGACCTGCGCGCCTTCGCCCGGCTCGGCGAGGAGGGCGTCGACCTGTTCATGGTGGACTCCACGAACGCCGACGTCCCCGGCTTCACGCCCACGGAGCGCGCGATCGGCCCGGTGCTGGAGGATGTCATCGGCCGCTCGCCGCGCCGCGTCATCGTCGCGAGCTTCTCCAGCCACGTGCACCGCGTGCAGCAGGTGATCGATGCGGCTCACAAGCACGGCCGTCGCGTCGCGCTGCTCGGCCGCTCGATGGTGCGCAACATGACCATCGCTGAAGACCTGGGCTACCTGCACGTGCCCGACGGCGTGCTCATCGACTACAAGAAGGCGAAGGACCTGCCGGACGACAAGATCGTCTACATGTCCACCGGTTCGCAGGGCGAGCCGATGGCCGTGCTCTCGCGCATGGCCAACCTCGATCACGCGATCGAGCCCGGCCCGGGGGACACCATCATCCTCGCCTCCAGCCTCATCCCCGGCAACGAGAACGCGGTCTACCGCGTGATCGACGGCCTCACCAAGCTCGGTGCGACGGTGGTCCACAAGGGCAACGCCAAGGTTCACGTGTCGGGCCACGCGGCCGCCGGCGAACTGCTGTACTGCTACAACATCCTCAAGCCCCGCAACGTGATGCCGATCCACGGCGAGTACCGTCACCTGGTCGCCAACGCCCGGCTGGCCCAGGACACCGGCATCCCGGCAGATCGCACCATCATCGGCGAGAACGGCACCGTCGTCGACCTCAAGGACGGCGATGCGAAGGTGGTCGGTCAGCTCGACCTCGGCTTCGTGTACGTCGATGGCTCCTCGGTGGGCGGCGTCACGGAGAACGAGCTGAAGGACCGCCGCATCCTCGCGGAGGAGGGGTTCGTCTCGATCATCGTCGTGGTGGACGCCAAGACCGGCAAGGTGATCTCGGGGCCGGAGATCCACGCCCGCGGCATGGCCGAGGACGACGCCGTATTCGACGACATCAAGCCGAAGATCGCCGCAGCGCTGGCCGAGGCCGCAGGCAACGGTGTTCGCGACACGCATGCGCTCAGCCAGATCGTCCGGCGCACGATCGGGCGCTGGGTGAACCAGCGGCTGCGTCGCCGGCCGATGATCGTCCCGCTGGTGATCTCCGCCTGAGAGCGTCGGAAGGCCGCTGCCGCGTTGCGGCAGCGGCCTTCGCCGTCCCGTCTCTCCGCTGAAAAGCCGCGTCGATCCGGGCTGATGTCGGACGCCGGACGTACCGTGGGAGCATGCCACGTTCGTCCAACAGCACGGCCAAGACCGAGCGCCTGCCCGCCAAGACGGAGCGCGCCCCGGCCAAGCAGACGACGCCGCGCGCACGGAAGACCGAACCGGCGCCGAAAAAGTTCGTCGACGAGGCCGACAGGCCTCCCGTCGCCGTGCGCGCGTGGAACGGACTGGCCCACGCCGTCGGCGGGCTGTTCCGCGCCTTCGGTCCGGAGACCCTGGAGAAGGATCAGCGCCGCGACGGGCTGCCCTTCTTCCTCGTGCTGCTGGCCATCGCGGGCGCCGTGGTGGAGTGGTTCTTCATCGGCGCCGAGGTCGCCACCAACATCTCCGCGTACTCGTTCGGCGCGCTGATCGGCCGTGTCGCGTTCGTCTTCCCCGTCATGCTGGTCCTGCTGGCGGCGTGGCTGTTCCGCCACCCGTCCTCCGTGCACGACAACGGCCGCATCGGCATCGGCTTCATCCTCTTCACGCTCTCGCTGGCGGGCTTCTGCCACGTGGCCGGTGGCCTGCCGCAGCCAACCAAGGGCCTGCCTGCGCTGAGCGGTGCCGGGGGCCTGTTCGGCTGGATGCTCGGTCAGCCACTTTCCCTGCTGTCCGCGATCGGCGCGTACATCGTGCTCTCGATCCTCGCCCTGCTGAGCGTGCTGATTCTGACCAAGACGCCGCCGAACAAGATCTTCTCCCGTCTGGGTGAGCTGTACGCCTGGCTCTTCGGCGCCGAGCCGCGCGAGCCGCGTGAGCGCAAACCGCGCTTCGAGCCGTCCGATGAGGAAGAGAACGCGGATCCCGCTCAGGCGGATCTGCCGTGGTGGCGGCGCAACAAGACCGGCCGCGAGGAGGACCAGGACGGGCACCTCGGCTCCGACGATCTCACCGCGCTCCTGGAGCCGAGTATCGAGGGCAGCTTCGAGCAGGCCATCACCTCACCCACGCCCACACGAAGCGTGCCGGCTGCCTCGCCGGATGCCGCCACGGAAGTCCTCTCGGACGTGCGTGCCGTCGCGGATTCGCTGAGCAGCCCGGCGGCTCCGCACGGCGCGACCAGCATGATGGACGATCTCGGCGTCGACCTCGAGGACGAGGACGACGACCTTCCCGGACTGTCCAGCTTCGGCACGGACGGCCCCGGTCCCGGCGGCCCGCAGGCTCCTGCGGCGCCCTATCACCTGCCGAGCATCACCACGCTCGGAACGGGTCCAGCGGGGGTCACCCGTTCTGCGGCCAACGACGCCGTCGTGGCGGCGCTGACCGAGGTCCTCGAGCAGTTCAAGGTCGACGCGAAGGTCGTCGGCTTCTCGCGCGGACCGACGGTCACGCAGTACGAGATCGAGCTCGGGCCCGGCGTCAAGGTCGAGCGAATCACCGCCCTCACCAACAACATCGCATACGCGGTGGCCTCCAACGAGGTCCGCATCCTCGCGCCGATCCCGGGCAAGAGCGCGATCGGCGTCGAGATCCCCAACACCGATCGCGAGACGGTCACCCTCGGTGACGTGCTGCGCTCCGCGGCTGCCACCAGCAGCAAGCACCCCATGACCATCGGCGTCGGCAAGGACGTCGGCGGCGGGTTCGTGGTCGCGAACCTCGCGAAGATGCCCCACCTTCTCGTGGCCGGATCCACGGGTTCGGGTAAGTCGTCCTTCGTCAACTCGATGATCACCAGCCTGCTCATGCGCGCGAAGCCCAGCGAGGTGCGCATGGTGCTGGTGGACCCCAAGCGCGTGGAGCTCACCGCCTATGCGGGCGTGCCCCACCTGATCACTCCGATCATCACGAACCCCAAGAAGGCCGCAGAGGCGCTGCAGTGGGTCGTGAAGGAGATGGACATGCGCTACGACGACCTCGCGTCGTTCGGGTTCCGTCACATCGACGATTTCAACAAGGCCGTGGTGGCGGGCGAGATCCAGCTCCCGGCCGGCTCCGAGCGCGTGCTCAAGCCCTACCCCTACCTGCTGGTGGTCGTCGACGAGCTCGCGGACCTCATGATGGTGGCCCCGCGTGACGTCGAAGACTCGATCGTGCGCATCACTCAGCTCGCCCGTGCCTCCGGCATCCACCTGGTGCTGGCCACGCAGCGTCCGTCCGTCGACGTGGTCACGGGTCTCATCAAGGCCAACGTCCCGTCCCGCTTCGCGTTCGCGGTGACCAGCGTCACCGACAGCCGCGTCATCCTCGACCAGCCGGGTGCCGACCGGCTCATCGGTCAGGGTGACGGCCTGTTCCTGCCGATGGGTGCAGCCAAGCCCCTGCGCGTTCAGGGCGCCTGGGTGACCGAGGCGGAGATCGAGAAGGTCGTCAAGCACGTCACGGCGGAGGCCCGGCCGGAGTACCGTGCCGATGTCGAAGCGGTCACGGAGAAGAAGGAGGTCGACGCCGACATCGGAGACGACCTGGAACTGCTCCTCGCGGCCGTCGAACTGGTGGTCTCGAGCCAGTTCGGCTCCACCTCCATGCTGCAGCGCAAGCTCCGCGTCGGCTTCGCCAAGGCCGGCCGGCTCATGGACCTCATGGAGTCTCGCGAGATCGTCGGTCCGTCCGAGGGATCCAAGGCTCGGGACGTGCTCGTCACACTGGAGCAGCTGCCGGTTATCCTGGCGACCCTGCGCGGGGAGACACCGCCCCCGGCTGCCGCCGCGTCAGCTGCCGACCCCGCCGATGAGCTCCCGGCTGCGCCGGCCGCGTCCGAGACCGCGCCCACGACGGTCATCGGTGATGATCGCTATGACGTCGATCCCATCGAGGCCCAGTTCGCGGGTCGCCCGGTGGAGGACGACGAGGGCGACGAAGACGCCTGGCAGCTCACCGGCCGCGACTGAGCGTCCGCCAACAGAAGGAGCCTCCCGTGGCCGTTCCCCGGCAATTGCCCAACGCGATCACGATCGTACGCATCCTGTGCGCACCGGTCTTCCTCTGGATGCTCCTAGCCGACGCAGGAGCAGACGGAGCGCTGCGCTGGTGGGCAGCCGTGCTGTTCATCGTGGCCATCGCCACCGACGGCATCGACGGGTACCTTGCCCGCAAGTACGAGATCGTCACCGACCTTGGCAAGCTCCTGGATCCGATCGCCGACAAGGCACTGACCGGGCTCGCCTTCGTCGGCCTGTCGATTCTGGCGGAGCTGCCCTGGTGGGTCACCATCCTGGTTCTCCTCCGCGAGATCGGGATCACGGTGTACCGCTTTGTGGTCATCTCCGATCACGTGCTCGCTGCCGCCTGGATGGGCAAGCTGAAGACGGTGTTCCAGGCCATCGCGCTCTCGCTCGCGCTGCTGCCGCTGTGGCACGTGGTCGGGGAGTGGATCTGGTGGGTCAACGGCGTCTTCATGACGATCGCCGTGGTGCTCACGATCGCCAGCGGTATCGACTACATCGTCAGCGAGGTCCGCGGCCGCCGGAAGACGCCGTGACCGCGGCGGCGCTGCTGGATACCCTGATCCAGCGACAGTGGAGCGTGGCGTGCGCGGAATCGCTCACCGGCGGTCTGCTCACATCCGCACTGGTGGACGTTCCGGGAGCCTCACGCGCGGTGCGTGGCGGCGTGGTCGCCTACGACACCGACGTGAAGCGCGCCGTTCTCGGCGTCGATGCGGATCTGCTCGCCCGGCGTGGGGCGGTGGACCCGGACGTGGCCCGCCAGATGGCCCAGGGTGTGCGATCCGCGCTCGCCACGGCCGCCGGGCCGGCCCAGGTGGGCCTGGCCACGACAGGCGTTGCCGGCCCTGATCCCCAGGACGGGCATCCGGTGGGCACGGTGTTCGTCGCGGTGGCGTGGGCGGACGGCGCCGAGGTGCGCGGGCTTCAGCTGACGGGGGATCGCACCGCGATCCGTCACGCCACGGTCGCCGAGGTCATAGCCCTCGCACAGCAGACCCTCAGGGCCCGCTGACGCTCTGCCCGTGTGCGGGGGAATACCCTCGTGTCAACGGGGGTTCACTCCAATGGGTTCTGGGAGAAACTCCAGAACACACGGCTAGAGTGGGGCCACGGATGTTGTACAGTTACTCACCCGGAAACACCCACCAGACAGAGGGAGGCACGACATGATCCTTGTACGCCAGGAGATCGGCGATGTTCTTCGTGACCTCCGACAGCAGAAGGGTCAGACCCTTCGGCAGGTCGCGTCACGCGCCAGCGTCGCACTCGGATACCTCAGCGAAGTCGAGCGCGGCCAGAAGGAGGCGTCCAGCGAGATCCTCGCATCTCTCGCCGACGCACTCGATGTGCCCATCTCGATGATCATGCGGGAAGTCGGGGACCGCATCGCCGTCCTTGAGGGCATCTCCACCGTTCCCGACGTGGTGCCCGACGAGCTGATGGCCTCGGTCGAGTCCGAGCTGTCGCTGCGCTGAGCGTGCGGCGCAGCGAATTCCATCGCGCCGTCGACGCGGAGTTCGGAGCGCGGGCCCCGTCCATCGTCCAGGACCTCGTCCTGACGGCGGTGGGGCAGCGCACCGCAACCGAAGCGATCGAAGCCGGCGTCCCGCCGCGTGAGGTGTGGCTCGCGCTCTGTGTCGAGATGGACGTGCCTGAATCCCACCGACACGGCGCTGGCCGGCTCGAGCGCCGTCGCTGACACGCAGAACAGCCCCGGAGTCCGCGGACTCCGGGGCTGTTCTGCGTGTCAGCTTAGGCGCGTGCCACGACCGGCTCCCGCTGGAACGACGCGGCGTGCGCTTCCCATCCGGAATCGACGGGGATCGAGCGAGTGGGTTTCGTCGCGAGCATCACGACGATCGAGGCGATGGTGAGGGCGATTCCGATGCCGATCGTGGATGACCGGCCGAGAAAGGTGAATCCGATTCCCGCGACGAGCGGCGCCACCGGGGCAACGATCCCCATCATCACGGACTCGGCGGCGTTCACGCGGCCGAGCATTGCCGAGGGTGTCGCCACCATCATGTATCCGCCGATGCACGCGTTCACCGCGGGGGACACCAGGCAGCACAGCATGAGTGTGACCGCGATGCCCCAGAGGGAGTCGATGACCACGAGCAGCGCGCTGCCGGCGGTGAACCACGCGAGGGCGACCACCACGAGCATCCCGGTCGGCACTGTGCGCACGGCCCACGGTGCAGCGAAAGAACCGAGGAGCATGCCCACGCCTCCGGATGCGGAGACGAGTCCGATCTCGAAGCCGGAGGCGCCGTTTTGCTGTAGCGCGTAGATGGTGGTCGTCACGATGACGCCGAGGCCCATGTTGATGAGCATGACGATGACGATCAGGTTCATCAGATCGCCTCGCCGCCACAACCATCCGAAGGCTTCGCCGAGCTCGGCCCGTGCTGCACGCAGGCCGCGGCGGGACGTCGGTGCCGCCGCGCTTTCGCGTTCGGTTGCGGACGGGCGGGCCGCATCGCGCTCGGTCCGGCGCACGAGGAGCGCCGACGCCACCAGCGCGATGGCATCGACCACCGTCATCACCGCGCCCACTAGCCAGGCGCCGGCCCCCAGCAGGGAGCCGCTGAGCGGCCCGCTCGCGAGGCTGATCGTCGCATCGCGGCCCTGGTTCGCGGCCGTGGCGCGGCCGACCATCGCGGCCGGCACGATGTCCTTCAGCATCGGATCCGTCGCCATCGCGAACACGGTGGAGGAGAACCCCATCACGATGCTCGCCGTGAGGAGCGTGGCGAACGTGAGCGACCCGCTCCAGGCCAATGCGGTGAACGCCGCGGAGAGCGCCGTGCTGGCGACGCCACCGACCACCATGATCCGTCCGCGCGAGTGGCGATCGGCCAGGACGCCGCCGAGCATCGTGGCGACGATGGTGACCACCACGGTGACTGCGGAGATGATGCCGGCCTGCACGGGGGAGTTCGTGATCATCAGGGCGATCAGTGGCATCGCGAACGACAGCATCCGCATCGACAGGCCGCTGCCGGTGTCGCTCACGAGCCAGTACGGGTACGGCGTGTGCCGCAGCGGCACCACGACATCGGCGGGTTCGCGGGTGTCCGCGACGGGAGGGGAATCGCTCATGGCATCACGATAGATTGCGCACGCGCAGTTGCGCAAGTGTACGTGCGCAACTGCGCGTGCGGGATTCCCGCTGACTGGATAGGCTCGGTGTCATGGGTGAGAAGGAGCCGTCCGAGCGCGAGTCTGCTGCCGCCGATGTCGAGTACATGACCTCGGCGAAGCTGAAGGCATACGCCCACCCGCTGCGCCGCCAGCTCATGCGCGTGCTGTCTCGCGAGGGGTACGGCCGGGCGGCGGATCTGGCGCGCATCGTGGGCAAGCCCGCCAATCAGGTGAGCTTCCATCTGCGGGCCCTGAGTGAGATCGGCTGGCTCGAGGAGGCGCCGGAGCTCGCGCGCGATGGTCGCGATCGCGTCTGGCGTCTCGTGCCGAGTGCGCTGAACGTCGGCTCCCCCGAGCACCCGGCGGAAGACCGCGACGCCGGACTCGCCGTTCTGACGGTATTCGCGGCGGAGCAGCGCGAGCTCCTGGAACGAGTCAGTGCCTGGAGTGCGAAGTACGTCACGGGGGAGGACCCGCAACTGCGCGGCATGGCGATGGCGGGGACGGTGCGCGTGACGCGCGAGGAGTTCCGTGAGCTGTCGGAGCGGGTGCAGGAGGCGATCCATGAGTTCGCCGAGCGCCGACCGGCGGGCATGCGGATCGAGCCCGATGGCGATGTGCATGTCTACGACTTCGCCTTCCTCGCGGCGGACGAGACCATCTGACCTTCACCGGGAGAATGTTCGACACGCCGCCGTGTCGCAATCGAACGCGTGTTCGATTCGGCGTAAGCTCCTGCACAGGTGGAATCGATCGCCGGTTCCCTCACATTCCGCACCCGTCCCCGATCAATGTCGGAGGCCCCGCGTAGCGTGATCCACGGCGAACGGGCCACACGCCTTGTCGGAGATCCGTTCCTCGGACACGACAGCCTCTGGGCAGCCGCACAACACGCAGAAGGAGCAAGACATGCCATCGGAAAAGGACCGCGAGAAGGCGCTCGACGCAGCCCTCGCACAGATCGACCGTCAGTTCGGCAAGGGTGCGATCATGCGCCTGGGCAGCGACGAGCGCGCGCCCGTCGAGATCATCCCCACCGGCTCCATCGCCCTCGATGTCGCTCTCGGCATCGGCGGCCTGCCGCGCGGACGCATCATCGAGATCTATGGTCCGGAGTCCTCCGGTAAGACCACCCTCACGCTCCACGCCATCGCCAATGCTCAGCGCAACGGCGGCATCGCAGCCTTCATCGACGCCGAGCACGCACTCGACCCCGAGTACGCGCAGAAGCTGGGCGTCGACATCGACCAGCTTCTCGTCTCGCAGCCCGACACGGGTGAGCAGGCCCTCGAGATCGCCGACATGCTGGTGCGGTCCGGTGCCATCGATCTCGTCGTCATCGACTCCGTGGCGGCGCTCGTGCCCAAGGCGGAGATCGAGGGCGATATGGGCGACTCCCACGTCGGTCTGCAGGCGCGCCTCATGTCGCAGGCGCTGCGTAAGCTCACGGGTGGTCTGAACCAGACCAAGACCACGGCTATCTTCATCAACCAGCTTCGCGAGAAGATCGGTGTCTTCTTCGGCTCTCCGGAGACCACCGCCGGTGGTAAGGCGCTGAAGTTCTACGCGTCGGTGCGTCTGGACATCCGTCGCATCGAGACGCTCAAGGACGGCTCCGAGGCCGTCGGTAACCGCACGCGCGTCAAGGTCGTCAAGAACAAGATGGCCCCGCCGTTCAAGCAGGCGGAGTTCGACATCCTCTACGGTGTCGGCATCTCGCGTGAGGGTTCGCTGATCGATTACGGCGTCGAGCAGGGCATCGTCAAGAAGTCCGGGGCCTGGTACACCTACGACGGTGAGCAGCTCGGTCAGGGCAAGGAGAACGCCCGGAACTTCCTCATCAAGAATGCGGACGTGGCTGCGGAGATCGAGCGCAAGATCCTCGAGAAGCTCGGTATCGGCCAGCCGAAGGACCAGGCAGTACCGCAGGCCGCTCCGGCGCCGGCGCTGAAGACGGCGTAAGGCTGAGCGAGCGGCCCGAAATGCGCTCCGACGGGGGCGCTCGAACATGATTGTCGACATCCATGATCGATGACACGGAAAACGGGGGCGGGGAGCACCTCGCCCCCGTCACCCCGTTGTTCGGACGGCGGGGAGAGAAGCCGGCCTCCGGTACGGGGGACGCGCGCACGGGTGCTGAGAATGAGCACCCCCGGCAAGCCGGATCGGCGGCCAGCAGCGACCCGATTCGGCAGCCACGCGAAATCGGCGCGCCGCGCCGGGTGCGATTCACCGAAGTCGAGGATTCCACATCGGACGAAGCCGGGCGCTCTCGTCCTGGCGGAGCGTCCGGTGCATCCGCCGCGGGGCGTCACCGCGCCGGATCCGTGGATCGGTATGACGCCGACGGCTGGTGGATCGATCCTGATGCGGATCCGGCACCGCAGGACTCCGAGTCCGACAGCTCCTCGGGCAGTGGCCCGAAGCGTCGGTCTGGCGTCGAGCCAGAGCCGCGCACGGGGTCGTCGGTGAAACGTAGCCCGGCCATGCGTGCCACGAACGGGGCGGATGCGGGGGAGCGCGACAACACGCCCCCGCTCATGCGGGCATCTGATCTCCTGAAGCCGGATGGCGAGCGATCGAGCCAGCCAGTTGCCCTTCCGACCCGGGGGTGGCGAGACTCGCGATCCGGCGAATCCTCCGCGGATGACCGCTCGTCATCGCCGCACGCGCACGGCGATCGGAGCAGCCGGCCGCCCGGGGAGGTTGTCGCGGATCACGGCGAGCGTTCGGCTGCGGACGCTACCGCTGCCGAGGGTTCCGACCTCCGTGCAGGTCTCGACGCCCGCCCCTCGCGTCCTGCGCAGCCAGCGCGGGCGCCCCGGCTCCGTCTGCTGGAGTCGTCCGCGCCGGAGCCCGATGACCACGCGGCACCGGAGGACCCCCAGACGCAGCGTGAACGGGGCGAGGCGGCACTACTCAAGAAGCTACGCGGACGGGGATTGTCGGTCCGGGAGGCGCGGGCTTTCGTGATCGGACTCGACATCGCACCGGAGATCGCCGACGACCTCGTCGACGAATTCCTCTCCCTCCGCTATCTCGATGACGCAGTCCTCGCTGAACAGCTGATCTACACGGCGACATCTCGCAAGGGTCAGGGACGCCGCGTGATCGCGCAGTCGCTGTCCGCGCGTGGGATCCCTCGCGAGGTCATCGACGCGGCCCTCGAGGAACTGCCCGACGATGACGATGAACGGGCGCTCGAATTCGCCCGGTCAAAGGCGCGCTCCCTTGCGAAGCTGGAGCCGGAGGTGGCGTTGCGACGGCTGCTTGGGCAGCTCGCCCGGCGTGGTTTCGGCGGGAGCAGCGCCATGCGTGCTGCCAAGACCGCGCTCAGCGAAGCCGGCGGATCGACGGTTCGGTTCCGCTGACGCCCCCACACCACGCCGTCGGTAGCATGCTGTCGCTGTCGCTGTCGCTGTCGCTGTCGCTGTCGCTGTCGCTGTCGCTGTCGCTGTCGCTGTCGCTGTCGCTGTCGCTGTCGCTGTCGCTGTCGCTGTCGCTGTCGCTGTCGCTGTCGCTGTCGCTGTCG
>NZ_JAJNOD010000005.1 GCF_021044885.1 Microbacterium nymphoidis
CCCAAAAAGGGGTGACGAGGTTATTTGGCATTTGACAAGTGCACGCTGTTGAGTTCTCAAGGATCGGATGCTCCCACACACCACCCACACGGGGCTTAGCTGCGGGGCAACTTCTCTAGCCTAGACCAGAACCCGCACCGCGTCAAACCGACACGCCGCGACCCGAAGTCCAGGCAACCACCACGAAACAACCCCAGCACAACAGCACCAGGATCATCATCGAGGGGGATCGTCCACCAGCTTGAGGGGAGCCGGACCCGGAGGCCCTCCGCTCTACCCTGTGGGGCGAACAGGAACTAACTTACGCGGAACCCACGCCCACGACAAATCCCGGTGAACAACGGGCGTGTCGCACTCGCTCGCTCAGGACGCGAACCGATCGCACGCGGCACGCAGCGCCCGACGCGTCCCGGGCTCCGCCGCCGAGTGACCGGCATCCGGCACGATGATGAACTCCGCCTCGGGCATCGCCTCATGCAGAGCCCATGCCGTCATCATCGGAGTGCACATGTCGTAGCGCCCCTGCACGATCACCGTGGGGATGTGCCGGATGTGTGCAGCATCCTCGATGAGCTGGTTCTCACGGAACCATCCACCGTGCATGAAGAAGTGGTTCTCGATCCGCGCGAACGCGGCGGCCCGCCTGGCATCAGCCATCTCGTCGACGGCCTCCTCGTCACGGACAAGGGTGACCGTTCCGGCCTCCCACTGCGACCACGCCACTGCGGCCGGGAGATGCACGGCGGGATTCGGATCGAAGAGGCGCCGGTGGTACGCCTCGATCATGCGGTTGCGCTCCAGGGGCGGGATCTGCTCCTCGTATGCGCGCCAGTGATCCGGGAACACCGCGGCGGCGCCACCCTCATAGAACCACTCCAGCTCCTCACGCCGCAGCGTGAAGATCCCCCGGAGCACCAGTTCCGTCACGGCGTCCGGGTGCGTCTGCGCGTAGGCGAGCGCCAGCGCGGATCCCCAGGAGCCGCCGAACACCTGCCAGGCACTGATGCCGAGGTTCTTGCGCAGCAGCTCCATGTCCGCCACCAGATGCCATGTGGTGTTGTGACGCATGTCGGCGTCAGGATCGCTGGCGTGCGGCGTGGACTTGCCGGCGCCCCGCTGGTCGAACAGGACGATGCGGTACTTCTCCGGATCGAAGAAGCGTCGCTGCCATGGTGAGGTGCCGGATCCCGGACCGCCATGGACGAACACCACAGGCTTGCCTTCCGGATTCCCGCTTTGCTCCCAGTAGATGCGGTGGCCGTCGCCCACCAGCAGCTGTCCCGTCTCATACGGCTCGATCGCCGGATAGAGGTCTTCGTCGAGCCCCTGCTCGTCAGTCATGTCGTTCCCCCACCGGTGCGCTGTCGGCGCGCACCTGTCATCGTGCTCTTAGAGCGGGCCGTCGAAGGTGTCGCAGGCATTGATCCCCTGCGTGTACCCCGTCCAGAACCAGTTCTGCCGCTGCTCACTGGATCCGTGCGTCCAGGTGTCCGGATTCACGTAGCCGCTGCGGCTCTGAATGTTGTTGTCCCCCACGGCTGCCGCCGCATTCAGCGCGTCCTTGATCTGAGCCTCAGTGGGCTCCTTCATGTAGGGCACACCGTTCTTGTCCTTGGACTGCGTGATGTTCTTGATCCATCCGCCTGCGAAGCAGTCCGCTTGCAGTTCGGTGCGCACGCTGTTGCTGTCGGCGCCGGTGCCGTTGTTCGGATACTTCTCCATCACGCCGATGAGGTTCTGCACGTGGTGGCCGTACTCGTGGCCCACGACATAGAGCTGCGCGAGGTTGCCGGCGCTGGCGCCGAACTGCTGGCGCATGATCACGAAGAAGGACGGATCCACGTACACGCTCTGATCCGGCGGACAGTAGAACGGCCCCATCTGGTTGCTGGCCGTGCCGCATGCGGACTCCGTCGTGCCGGAGTACACCACCTCGGTGGGCTTCACGTAGCCGTCCATATTCGCGGCCCAGAAATCGTCGAGCAGCAGGCTGGCCGCAGCGAGCCGGCAGTCGTCGTTGGCGTTGGCGTCGGCGCCCGTCTTGCAATCGGCGAACTCGCCGGTGGCGGCGGTCGTCTCCTGCTGCTGCGGCTGACCGCCGGTGCCGACGATCCCGCTCAGATCCACCTGGCCGTTGGTCAGGATGGCGACGAGCGCCACCACGATGGCGCCGAGCCCGACGGCCCCGCCGCCCACCACCATGCCGGTCCGACGGCCACCGCCGCGACGCTGCGCGGTGTTGTCGCTCACATCGGCGTTGGGATTGAACGTCATCCCTCAACGGTACTCGCCCAAAGCCACAACACACGGGAACGATGCACACGCATTCTGCGCCGTCACGAGGCGGTTCCTGTCTGAGGCACCCCTCTAAACTGGAGAGGTCGGCGCGCGCGATGCCCTTTCCGCAAGCGCCTCGGGAGGAGGGTCCACATGTTCACGCCCCTGTCCGATTTCCCCGAGATCGACCATCTCATCCCGTTGTTCGGTCAGATCGACATCGACCTGACGATCATCCTCATCGTCGCCGGCATCCTCATCATCGCCCTGGTAACGGCCCTGGCACCCAAGGTGGGCGTCGCTGGTCCCCTTGTGCTCGTGGCACTCGGTATCGGCATCACGTTGATCCCCGGGACGCCGAACCTGTACCTGCCCCCGGAATGGATCCTCATCGGGATCCTGCCGCCACTGCTGTACGCCGCCGCAGTCTCGCTTCCCGCGATGGAGTTCCGGCGGGACTTCAGCGCCATCGGCGGACTCTCGGTGCTGCTGGTCCTGCTTTCCTCTCTCGTGCTCGGGCTCGTCTTCAGCCTCCTCATCCCCGATGTCGGATTCGCGGTCGGCGTGGCGCTCGGCGCCGTGCTGAGCCCCACCGATGCCGTGGCCACCTCGATCGTCAAGAAGCTCGGCACCTCGCCCCGTGTCGTGACGATGCTGGAGGGTGAGAGCCTGCTCAACGACGCCACCGCGCTCGTGCTTCTGAAGACCGCCATCGCTGCGAGCTCCGGTGCCTTCGCCCTCTGGGGCAGCGTCGGCACGTTCAGCTGGGCCGTCGTGATCGCTGTCGGCATCGGTGGGCTCGTGGGCTGGGTGAACCTGCGCGTTCGCGCCTGGATCCCCTCGACGACGGCCGCCACCGCCATCAGCTTCGTGGTGCCCTACGTCGCCTACCTCCCCAGCGAACACCTGGGTGGCTCGGGGCTCGTGGCCGCAGTGGTGGCCGGCATCGTCACCGGTCAGGGCGCCGCACGATACTTCACCGCGGAGCAGCGACTGAGCGACCGAGTGAACTGGCGCACGATCGAACTGATGCTGGAAGGCGCCGTCTTCCTCATCATGGGCCTGGAGCTCAGCTCGGTCATCAACAGCGGCGACGAGGACATCCTCGGCAATGCCGCCTTCCTCGCGCTTCTCGCATTCCTCGTGATCATGGTGATGCGGACGCTCTACGTCATCCCCCTGGTCTGGATGCAGGGGCGGCGGGCGAAGCGCGGAGAGACGATCCGCCCGCATCTGGAGCAGGCACGCGACCGGTTCCAGAACGTCACCGTGGAGCAGGTCGCGGAGCGGGGAGCGCGAAACCCGGAGCGCCGGCTCGCCAGCTTCCGCAAGCGCATCTCCCGCTCGCTCGGCGACATCGCCTATCTCGAGTCGTCGCAGCTCGGATGGCGCGAGGGCGCCCTGATCGTCTGGGCGGGTATGCGTGGCGCCGTAACCTTGGCCGCGGCGCAGACGCTGCCACAGGACACGCCCAACCGCAGCCTGCTCATCCTGATCGCCTTCCTGGTGGCCGTGGGCACCCTGCTGCTGCAGGGATCCACGATCAAGCCGCTGATCCGTGCCCTGGGCCTCACCGGAGCGAAGGACGACGCCGACAGTGCGGAGCAGCTCGCCGAGCTCAACGCTGCCCTGCGCGAAGCCGCGTCGAAGGCGCTGGCCAACCCCGATCTGCACCGCGAGGACGGCCGTCCCTTCGACCCGGCTCTGCTGGCCGCCGCCCGGGAGCGCATGGTCGCCCCGCCGGATGAGGCGGAAGGCGCCACGATGGACGAGCTGCGGGCCATCCGCCTCGTCATCATCCAGGCGCAGCGACAGCGCCTCACCTCTGCCCGATCGAACGGCCGCTACAGCACCGCGATGCTGCGACGGGTGCTGGAAGGACTGGACGCCGAGGAACTCAGCATTCGCGCACACCTCCCCGAGTGACCTGGCGCCCTGGCGACTCCCATCGTGCAGGCTGCAGATTCGCGGCCGATCGGCGGTGACTTCACCGGAGCGATGTCGGTGCCGTCAGGCACAATGGAGCACAGGACGAACGACGGAGAAGGACATGACGGACGGCGCGATGACGGGCACGGACTCCAGCAACGACACGGGGCTGATTCCTGTCGCCCACACGGCTGCGGAGTGCCCGAAGTGCTTCTCCGAGCTGCAGTCGGACAGCACGTGGTGGCGGGCACGGCCCGAAGGATCTCGACTGGTGGGTCTGGTCGTCGTCCGTGACGACATGCCTTCGCTCATCGAGCAGCGTGAAGACCTTTCGCGCTTCGGCGTGCCGATCGAGGGATTCCGCCACCCGGCCCCGGAGACGCTCGAATCCTGGGAGCAACGCCTCACGCGGTTCTTCGGCACTCTCCGACGCGGTGACGTTCTGGTGGTCTCCTCCGTGCACGCGCTGGGTCGCGATCTGTCCGAGGAACAGCGGACCATGGCCGAGCTTCGCCGGCGCGGCATCATCATCAAGGTGCTGAGCCACGGCGCCAAACACCTCAGCGACGCGATCCGGTAACGACGCGGGCGGGTGAGCGGCATGGGCGGGTGAGCGGCACGGGCGCTAGGGTGCGCAGAGGCGCGCCGGCACAGTGCTCGCGGCTCCGTTGTCGCGCAGGACGCTGACGGCGATGCACACCTGGACCGCGTCCCCGCGGGGAACGGTGACCGTCGCCGTCTCCACGACTTCGGCCTCCTCGTCGCGGCCGGCGTTCACGATGTTCCAGAGGTAGCGATCGCCCGGGAGGGCATCCGGGTTCGTCCACGTGAACACGACGTCGCCGCCCTCGACACGACCGGCGAGATCCTCGGGGGAGGGAACGGCGGTCACGACGATGTTCTGCGGGGCGGCGCTCGGCCCCGGGTCCGGGGTGCGGACGGTCGCCGCGAGGACACTCGCGGCGACCACGACCGCGACGACGACGAGCCCGGAGGTGATGACCGCCACCCGTCCCCACGGCTTCGACCACAGGGATGCGATCCCCGAGGCGGTGCGGTGACGTCGCGGTTCGACATCGACGACGGCGGGCGAGTTGGAGGTAGCGGCTTCGGTGGTCGAGTCCGTGCCGGTGAGCGGCGGCGCGCCGACGAGAGGCGCGATGCTCACGACGCTGCGCACCCGGGTCAGCCCGTCTGCTTCGCCGTCCTCGTCGCTCCGGTCCGGCGCGTCGTCGATGATGTCGATCACCGTCACGGCCATCGACAGCTCGATCTGAACCTTCTGTAGCGCGCGGGCGAACGCGAGCGCCGAGGGATGCCGATCCTCCGGCGACTTTGACAGCGCGCGCAGCAGCGTACGCTGCAGAGACTCGGGTATGTCCGCACGAGGGATGGGCTGGGCCGGCATCCTCTCGATGCGATCGATCAGATCCAGGCTGGTGGCGGCGCGCTCGGCCTCGAACGGGCTGTGCCCGGCGAGCAGGGTGTAGAGGGTGGCGGCGAGCGCATAGATGTCGGCTTCGGGGCCGCCGAAGGGCTGCTCGGCGAACATCTCGGGAGCGGACCACGGAATCGACACCCCCGCAGCTGTCTCCGCGGCCGACGTCGACGCGATGCCGAAGTCCGTGAGCGCCGGGTGGTCATACTCGGTGAACAGAACGTTGGCGGGCTTGATGTCGCGATGCATCACCCCGGCGCGATGCACGGTCTCCACCGCGGCGGCGATCATGATGCCGACGCGGAGAACCTCCGGAACCGACAGCGGACGAGCCCGGTACCGCGCCTGCAGTGTGGGCCGCGGCGCGTACTCCATGACGAGGTACGGGCGTCCGTCGGGTGCCTCTCCCGCACCGTGGACGGTGACGATCGACGGGTGCGTGGACAGCATGGCCATCACGTTCGCCTCTGCGGCGAACTCCGCCAGGGCGGACCGGCTCATCCGGTCGGTGTGCAAGACCTTGATGGCCACCCGCCGCCGGGGCATGTGCTGCTCGAAAAGGTAGACGTCGGCGAACCCACCCGAGCCGATGAGCTCCACGAAGGTGTAGCCGGGAAGCTCGGGTGGTGGCGCCGCTCGACGTCGGGGACTCACGGAATGTCCTCGAACCTGAGCGTCACGTCGTCGCCGATGTCCAGCACGTCACCCGAGAGCACCATCGTCGCCTCGCCGGGGTGCAGGCGCAGCGGACCGTCGCCCTCACGCAGCAGCATCGTGCCGTTCGTGGTGTTGAGGTCGGTGACAGTGACCGCTTCACCATCGCGGCGGATCTCGACATGGTTGCGGGAGATGTCGTGCGTCGGGCTTGCAACGGTGATGAGCTCCGGAATGTCATCGCTCATGCCCTGCTCGATCCGCGGACGACGTCCGACGATGAGAGTGCGGTCCAGGTCGAGAACGGCACCAGTGGACAGCACGACGCGACCACGGGTCGCACGGTCCGTGTCCGGGGATCCGCCCGCTTCACCCGAGGTATGAGTGCCGTCCAGATCGATACCGAACTCCGCATAGAAGTCGGGGGCATCCTCGAAGTCCGCGGCCGTGGCAGCACCCGGGTCGGTATCCGACACCAAGCCGGCCGCGCGGGCCGCGTCGAGGAAGGACTGCTCGACGGTGTGTCCGTCGTGATCGCCGGTGATCCCGGCTGCCGCCATGCTGTGCTGCCCCGCGGGCGAGTCGGGCTCCGCCTCATTCCAGTGCAGCGACATGGCGGTCCCACCCGTCACGCCCGGGTCGATGACGGCCTCCCCTGTCACGGTCTGATCAGACTCCTCGTCCGCGGAGTTCTCGTCCGTGGGGTGGGTGCCGTCGTGTGAGATGGCATCATCACCGCGGTCGGCGGCGCCAGCCTGGTGGGCGAGATCGCCGTGAGGGCCGCCGCTGTTGCCGAACCCAGCGCGGTCGTCGCCCTCGGCGAGGCTATCGGTGGCGATGGGGCGGGCGATGCCACCCGTGGCGGAGAAGTCCCTGCTGTTGTCGACGCCCTCGTTGGCGACGCCATCGCTGTGGGCATCGTTGTTGTGGACATCGTTGTTATCGACGGCCTCGTCGGAAACGGCATCTTCCCCGTCCGAGAGGGGGTCGCTGTCGCCATGCGCGTGGGCACCGTCGTCCGCGTGAGAACCGTCGTCCGCGACAGCGCCGTGGTCCGCGATGACACCCTCGTTCGCCGGGGCACCGTCGTACACAACGCTGCTGCCCACAACGCTGTCATTCACAACGCCGTTCTCGACAACGCTGTCGTCCACAACGCCGCCGTCCACAACGCTGTCGTCTGCCGCGCTCTCGGCGTCGACGCCATCGTCCCTCGTGCGGTCGTCGGTCGGGTCTTCACTCGCGGAACCGCCCTCCGCCGCAGCCGTTTCCGGCTCGTCGTCGGCACGTTCGTCCTCGTCAGCGCCGGTCGGTTCCGGAGCATCGATGGCCGCAGCGTCGGTGGTCGCTCCGACCGGTGCCGCCGCCACCGTGCTGCCAGCCGGATGGTCCTGCGTGCCGACGGCGACGAGGCCGGCGCGCGCGATGCCGGAAATGAGCGGAAGCAGGGTCTCATCGATCTGCGACTCCGGGGGCGTGACCAGGAGCGCGACATGGACGGGAAGCTCCTGCTCGACCCAGGTCTCCATGCGACCTCCGGTGATCAGCTCCTGCCGGGCACCATCGTCATAGACCACCCGGACGTCGCCCCTCACCGCGACCCTCAGGTCCGGACCATGACCGATCGCGATGGCGAACGGGGGGACCGCGGACAGCGGTGCGCCCGCAGTGGCGGTCATGGCGTCGATCACGGCCGCGATACGACCCGAATCCAGCGCCCGCCACACTCGCTCGAGAGTGGAGGCCGCCATGTGGCCCGGGAGGAGAACGAAACCGTTCTCCTTCGCGATGACGTACCAGTCGCCGCTGGCGTATTGCATGATGCCGATGCTCGTATGTGTGCTCATCGTGATGAGTCCTTCCCCAGATGCGGGCTCTCGCCCTGTCCCAATCCCCGCGATGTCGCCGCTGGCGCGGCCTCCCGCGTCCCGTTCGCCCCGCCCCAGCGGGTGCCCGGCGCCGTGTCCTCGTCGTCTTCCGACAAGGACACGTCTCGAGCGTCGACGACGATCACGGTGATGTTGTCCCGGCCTCCGGCCGGTGGTTCGTCTGCCCCGGCGTCTCCGTGGAGAGCCGCGAACATGAGATGAGTGACCGCGCTGCGCGGATCTGTCGTGTTGGTGAGGATCGCCGCGATCTGCTCGTCGCTCACCTCGTTGGTGAGGCCATCGCTGCACACCAGCAGGCGATCACCACGGGCCGCGGGAATCATCCAGATGTCCGCGACCCCGTCACTGCCCGCACCGATCGCACGGGTGATGACGTTGCGCCCTGTTCGCGCGGCGAGATCCGGACGGCTGCTCGCGATCAGCTCCTGCACCATCGAGTGATCGACGGTGATCTGCGTGAGACGCCCCTGCGCCAGCCGATAGGTTCGGGAGTCGCCCACGTTGGCGATCAGCCAGTAGCCGGCACCGTCCACGTCCGACACGGCGACCCCGGTGAGGGTGCTGCCCGCCGGCCGGCCGGCGCCGCCGACCCGCTCGACCCGGCGGCGGGCCCGAGTCAGCGCGTCCTGCAACTGCTCGACCGATACGGACGGCTGCGCCGCGAGCTCGGCGCATTCGGCCACGACGATCCCGCTGGCAACGTCTCCTGCGGCATGGCCGCCCATGCCGTCTGCCACGAGGAACAGGGGCGGCTGAGCGATGTGCGAGTCCTCGTTGCTGCGACGGCGCAGGCCCGGATGCGTCGCGGACGCCCAGTCCACGGTGATGGGAGCAGTGGCGCTCATCACATCACCTCCACACGGGCGCGACGAGAGCCGATCTCGAGGAGATCACCGGTCTGCAACCGGGTGAACTCCCCCGGGGCAGCCGCAGTGGTCACGCCTTCGCGGCGAATACGCACCCCGTTCGTGGAGTGCAGATCGACCAGCCCGATGTCGGCGCCGCTGCGCTGCACGCGAAAGTGCGACTTCGACAACGAGAGCGAATCGTCGAAGACGATCGCGAGGCCATCCTCCTCCCCACCGACCGGGTTACGACCGAACACCGTGTCTCGCTCCACCTCACACAGCGTGCCATCGTCCCACATGATCGTGACGAATGTGGAGGGGTTCTGAAGCAGGTGCGCGACCAGGTCCTCTGCCGCGGACGGACCGGACATCGAGACCGCAGGAACAGGCGGCGTCGCGCGCACCGGAGCGCCTGGAGCCTGCTCAGCCGCCACCTGCCGATCGCGCGCGGGCGGAGAGACGACGATGGCGGGTCGCGTCGAGCGACCCGAACGCGCCGTGATGGTGAGTGGCGGCGCAGGCGGACGGGTGATCGCGGGCGGCTCGTCGCCGGGTCGCGGGCGTTCCTCACGGGTCGCCTGCACCGGCGCCAAAGAGCTCAGCTGCCCGCCGCGCGCTCGCCGGGCGTTGCGGATCCGGGCGCGTTCGGCGCGGATCCGGTCATCCGTGATGCCGGGCACGCTCTCGATGACATCGGCAGTGCGCTCCGGAGGTTCCGTGGTGAGGTAACGACTCACCCGAGATACCGGGACGTCACGGATCGGCTCGGCAGCAACCGCGTCGGCACTGACTCCCGCGAGCCACTCCTCCGCGCGCTTCTCCTCCTGCAATACGGCCGGCACCACCGGCATCCGCCGGTTCTGCTGCACCATGGACGCTGCCACGATCTTGTCGTGCCACCCACGGCGAGCCCCGCGATCGAACAACGGCGTGAAGAAGCCGATGACCGCGGCGCACAGCAGCAGGAAAACGGTGTTTCGTGCCAGGGCGCGCGCGAAGCCGATCGGGAGAAGGTCGTGCACGCCGATGAGCCGGATACCGACCATCTGCATTCCGACTGACCCCTCCCCGGCCTGAAGCGCGCTGTGCACGAGGAGCCATACCGCGATGACTCCCGCGACGACCAGCGGGGTGTGCCCGGTTCCCGTCAGCGTCAGCACTGCCGTGACCAACGAGGCCAGTACGACGGGAATCACCGCGTCAATCGCGCATGCCAGAATCCGACGGCTGATGCCGGCGGCTTGCCGCTGCGTCATCATCGCCCCCTTTCCGCCGTCGCGGAGAGCGCGGACGTATCACCATCGGGTCCCCCACCACCACGTGATCGTCCCCGCGCACCGATCACGGAACGCAGACTGATCCTTGCACGCATGCGACGGGCCCGACCGACCGAGAGGCGCATTCCGTGGACAACTCGTCCAGCCTCGTCCCAGAAAGCCTCTCCCTCGGCACCGTCCGCGGTCGCGGGTCCGAAGACGCCCGCGTCGGCGCGATGTGCCAGGGGAAGGACGGCCACGTCCGGAAATGCGCGCTGGAGGGTCCGTGCGGTCTCCACCCGCGTCGCGCCGGCGCGGACCGGAACCCGGAGGTCGACGGCGCGATCGACGATCTCATCCCAGCCGCCGGCGATTCGAGCGGGCACGCTGACCGATCTCTGACGCCGCCGCCGACGCATCTCCTTGATCAGGAGCACGATCACCCCCGGGGCAAGAAGCAGCGCTCCACCTCCGACGACAGCCGCCGACAGCGCGATCGAGCCCCAGTCGATGCTTGCCTCCTCCGGCTTGTCCTGCTCTTCGCCGTTGTCGCGATCGTTGGGCGCCAGAGGGGTGTCGTCCACGGCTTCCTGTGGGGGAATCGGGGGCTGCAGCACCTGTGGTCTCGGGTCGCTCCGGGGTCGCGGCGCCGACTCCCTCGGTACCTTGTCGGGCGGCGGTGCCGGATCGAAAGCCACCCAGCCGTGCCCGGCGAAGGCGACCTCCACCCAGGCGTGGAGGTTGTCCCCGTTCGCGACGAACGGATCGGTGATCGCACCATCGCCCGAGGGATACCACCCCATGACGACGCGGGCGGGAATGCCCAGCTGTGCCGCCATGAGCATCATGGTCACCGCATACTGCTCGTCGTCTCCGACGATGGTGTCGCTGTCGAGGAAATCGTGAAGACGGACTGCCCCGTGACCGGAGAGGGACGGGGCGTCACCCTCGAGTCCGTGGCTGAAGTAGCCCGTGGATGACAGCCATCCGGCCAGCGCCTCGACCTTCTCCAGCGGAGTCGTAGCGTCAGCGGTGGCCTGCGAGGCGAGCGCGGCGACCTCTTCGGGCACGTTCACTGCGGGCGGCATGCGCACCGCGGCGAACGGGGCATCGGCGAGCGATGCCCGCGACGGGGACCGCTCGATCGTCGTCTCGACCGTGTAGACCATTCCCGGTGCCAGGCCAGCGGTGTTGAGCGCGGTCTGGGTCTGGTCGTTGTAATAGGTGTTTCGTCGTTCGGTGGCACCTGCCGTCCGTGCCGCCGGATCGTAGGTGAGCTCCTGAACCGCACCCACCGTCGGCACCCAGACGCCGGTGTAGTCGCCGACCACCACGCCCACCCGCGTGAGCGTGCTCTCGTCGGCGGCACCGCCGGACAGCGGCAGAAAGCGGCCGGAGCCGGCCGAAGCGCCATCGGATGCCTGCAGCACGAGCCCGTCGTAGGCGTCGAGGGCCGCGAGGCGCACGCGCGCGCCCGTCGGCAACCCCGTGATGGTGAACTGGGCGCTGTCGGCGTGGTCTCGCACGAAGGCGCGGAATGACTGCAGGGGACTGGTGTAGTCGTGCGGCTGGAGGGGCGGCACGACGTGATCGCGCGCCACGACCCGGTCGGTCCGGCCACCGTCGAAGAGATAGGCGCCTCCCGCCGATCCCCCCACCATCGCGATGAGAAGCACGGCGGCAGCCGCGACGACCCGGCGGCGGCGAATCGCGCGCAGATGGACCGCGGTGGCCTCCGTGGACGCATGAAGGAGATGACGCGACGGGTCCAGGGCATGGCGAACCCCCAGCCAGGCGATCAAGACGACCGCGAAGGCAGCCCCCGCGACCACGGGCAACTCGGCAGTGCGGGAGCCGAGGAGGGCCACGGCTGCCGCGGTCAGACCGAGGGGCAGCAACGCCCAGGCGGCATGCTTCAGACGCAGCGCGGCCGACGCCGACGTCACCCCGCACACCGTCATCAGGATGAACGGCACGAGGGCGTGCTCGTCGGTGGAGAGCGGAAGCCCGGCCGTGATGAACGACTTCCACGCGGTCACGATGCCGGTGGTGAGAGATCGGAAGCTCTCGAGCGTCGGGATGGCGAAGAACGTCGTACCGGGGAGCGCGGCCGCTGCGCCCACGAGGAAGTAGCCCGCGACCGTCGCGAGGACGGTCAGCGGGAGGGCCCAGGCACGCAGGGAGGCCACAACCGCGATCGCGACGCCGAGGCCGGTTCCGATCCCAACCGTGAGCAGGAAGCCGAGCCCGTCGAACACGGGCTGAAAGCCGCAGCCGATGATCAGGCACAGGACGACGACCGCGATGACGTCGATCATCATCCGCCGAGCGCGGGTGCCCCGGAGCCCTTCGCGCACGGAGGTCACGACAGCACCCGTCGGACGGCGCGCGGAAGCTCCTCGAGCCTCGGCACATGCAGCACGTCAGCCGTGCCGACACGACGCCGCACGCTCTCCGATTCGGGATCGGCCACCACCACGAGCGTGCGTCCCCCGGCGGGCAGGCGTCCACATGCCGCGTGCAGCGCAGCTGCGGAGGCCTGCGCTCCGCACACCAGGATCACCAGCGCTGCCTGGTGCGCATGGGGTGCGATGCGCACCCCGAGGGCGTCGATGCCCGTGCCGCCTGCAGAAGAGAACGAGACCAGGGAGAACTCATCGAGCAGACGTCCTTCACCGGTGTCCGTCACCACGCGCCCCTGCATCAGCACGGCGAGATCTCGGGAATCCGCGAGCGCGTGCATACCGAACGACGCCGCGATACTCACGGCGAGTTCGAACTCATCCGGGTCGCTGTAGTCGTCCGGGTGCGTGCTGAGGCCGATGACGAATCGCGATCTCCGGGTCTCCTCGTACTGACGCACCAGGACCTCACCGGCGCGCGCCGTGGAGCGCCAGTGGACGTGGCGGAGATCGTCACCCGGCGTGTACTCGCGCAGCGCGTGGAAGGAGACGTCGTCACGGGAGAGGTCCGGTGTGGCCAGGCCTTCGAGATCACGGACCCGCCCGAGCGACAGCCCGACGAGTGGAACCGTGAGGGGGTGGACATACAGAGTATGGGCGTCATCGCGGTGGGAGATCCGCTCGAAGAGGCCGAGGGGGTCGCCGCGGAGCACGCTCACCGGTCCCACAGCGAGCGCACCACGCGCGGCCGTCGGGATAGAGAACAGATCGTCGCGGGTCTCTCCCGCGGGCATCCGTGGCACGTCGAAGGAGCCCCAGCCCGATCCGACGGGCAGCATCAGTCGCGCGGGCGCCAGCGAGCGCGTGGTCGGGTTCGTCACCGTCAGGCTGCCGTAGGCACGCTCCCCCGCCACCACTCGCGTGCGGTTCAGAGCGATCCTGATGTCGTACGCGGTACGTCCGATGAGGAACAGGGCCGATTGGATCATGACCAGCCCCGCCACCAGTGCGGCAGTCGCGAACTCCGCCCAGCCCAGCAGGGTCGCTGCGATACCGACGCCCACCGAGCACGAAAGCAGCAGCCATCCCAGTGGACGCAGGGTGCGCAGGCTCTCTGCGGCCGATGTCACGCGGGCGCGCCGTGTGGCTTGCCGGGTCTGCGTGGTCGCCGTCTCGTCGGGTACGGCGCGCGTCGGCCACGCTCGCAGCGTGCGGGTGCGGCGAGCGTCAGCGGGACGAGACGGCGAGGACATCATTGCGGATCACTCCGGTGCAATGGGGCATCGACCGTGGCGATGACACGTGCCAGCACCGCCGCGGCGGTCATGCCGCTGTACTCCGCCTCGGGGTCGAGCACGATGCGGTGCTGCCACACGGGCCCGAGAAGCGCTTTGATGTCGTCCGGGAGCACATAGTGGCGTCCGAGCGAGGCCGCCCGGACGCGCGCGATCCGCACCATGGCGATCGCGCCGCGTACGGATACGCCCAGGCGCACGGAGTCGTGATCACGCGTGGCTTCGGCGAGCATGGCGATGTAGCGCAGCACGGCGGAGTCGATGTGAACTGTGGCGGCCAGCTCTGTCATGTCCGAGACCGCGTCGGTCGTGATCATGGCGGACAGGGCCGGCTGGGAGACCCGCGTGCCAGTGGCGGCGAGGATCGTCTCGGTGGCATCGAGGTCCGGGTAGCCGATGGACGTCTTCACCAGGAACCGGTCCAGCTGCGCTTCCGGGAGGCGGTAGGTTCCGGCCGTCTCTATGGGGTTCTGTGTCGCGAGCACGAGGAACGGGCGGCCCACGGCGTGAGCGACGCCGTCGATCGTGATGCGCCCCTCTTCCATGACCTCGAGGAGCGCCGATTGCGTCTTCGGCGAGGCGCGGTTGATCTCGTCGGCGAGCACGATCGATGCGAACACCGGTCCGCGATGAAACTCGAACTCCTGCGTCCGCTGGTCGTAGATCGTGACGCCGGTGACATCGCTGGGGAGAAGGTCGGGCGTGAACTGGATCCGGCTGCTCGTTCCCTGAACCGTGGCCGCGAGCGCCTTCGCGAGGCTGGTCTTACCGGTTCCGGGCGCGTCTTCGAGGAGGACGTGTCCTTCAGCGAGCATCGCCTGCAGCACGAGCGCCACGATGTCGGACTTGCCGATGAGCGCTGCTCCGACATGGCCGACAAGGCGCGCGAACGCGTCGGCGAACCAGACGGCCTGCTCGGGGTTCATCGGCACCGGTTCGGTGGTCGATGCATCCGGCGCATCGCTCGGCGGATCGTCCGACAGGAGTGGCGGGTTCTCTTCAAGCATGAAGTGGGTCTTCCTTGTCGCGGGAGTTCGGGTCGGGTAACGGGTTCTGGGGTGGCGGTGCGCCTACTCGGACTTGCGTCCGGTCGAGCAAGAATCGAAGGGGCGGCAGGAGTTGGACAACGTGCGTGGCGCATAGGGGGACCCGCTCTCCCACTCGATGACGAGCCAGATCTCGTCTCCTGCGGCGCCGCGGCAATAGGGCAGGCCGACCGTGGTGTTCGTGGGCGCCGGCCGGTCGTAGCGCACGGTCACCGTGCCGTTCACCACACACTCGTACGCCACGCTGCCGGTGCCGTAGATGCCGTGATACACGACATCCTGACCAGGGCGGCCATCGTCGAGGGTGACGTCGTTGCCGAGAGCCAGCGTGCCCAGGGTGACGGTCGACGGATCGGGCCCGGTCTTCACCGGGACCACCGTGGGCTGGCTCTTCGCGTGATTGGCGTCGATCGCCCACAGGGTCACGGATCCGTCGAAGTTCCACCCGACATCGAACGTTGTCGTGCCGCTGGGCACGTCGATCTGCTCCTGCCCGCCGCTGAGCTGCCAGGTGACGTTGGTGACCGGGGAACCATTGCTCGCACCAGGCGACCACGTCAACGTGACCTGTGTACGATTCACCTCCGCGGAGGCACTGGGGGGTGCCGGCGGTCCGGCGGGCACCACCGAGTTGGAGTCGGCCGATGCCGGCCCCGGGTACCGGTTGCCGTCCACCACGGTGACGGCCCGAACGCGCACGGAGTAAGCCGTGCCGTTGTTCGCCGGGATGGCACCGCCCTGGGTTCCGCCCGGGAGCGGTTGCCACGGCGCACCGTTCAGCGCGTACTCGTACTCGATCTGCGAAGGATCGGCGCCGTTGCCGGCGACCGCCGCAAAGGAGCGCAGGATCACTCGGCCGTCACCGGAGAGCAGCCCGATACCGGAGGGCTGTCCGGGCGTCGCGATGGCGTTGACCGGCGCCGACTGCGGACTCGAGGGGCCGGGACCACGCCCGTTGATGGCCACCACCGAGAACGAATACAGCTCACGCGTGCCCGCGACGTGATAGTCGACGGACGCGGTGGCGGAGGAGATCTGGGTGAGCTGAGCGCCGTCGCGGATCACCGTCAGGACGTATCCCGTGATCGGTGAACCGTTCGCCGCGGGGGCCTGCCACTGCACGCTCAGGGTGGCACCCGTATCCGTCGGGGCGCCGACGACCACCGTGGGCGCGGCCGGAGCCGACGGCGGGCCCGACGGCGTGGCCGGGCTGGATGACGCCGACCAATCGGAACTCACCCCGGCATCCGTGGTCGCCTGTACGCGGAAGGTGTACGAGACGCCGTTCTGGAGTCCGGTGAACGAGGCGTTCGCTGCACGGACGGTCTGCACCGCCGATCCGGTGGGAGGCGCCGGGGAGATCTCCACGTTGTAGAGCGTCACCGGGGGTGCCGATGCAGCCCACCCGGCGACGATCACTCCGTCGTCCGCAGCGATCGACAACTGACCCGGAGCGGCGGGACGGGCCTGCGGCCGCACCGTGTCGGACAGTGCGGACGGTGACGACGTGCCGACCGCGTTCGTCGCGGTGACCTGGAAGCGGTAATCCCGGCCGGCGACGAGGCCCCCGATGGTGCAGGCGGTCGATTCACACGACATAGTGACGGAGCCGTCCTCAGAGGAGACCGTGTATCCCGTGATGGGCGACCCGTTCGACTCCGGCGGACTCCAGGACAGCATCACGGAGTTCTCCGTGAGGCCACCGACCGTCGGCCGGCCGGGGGCGGACGGACGGTCGCGCACGGTGACGCTCAGCAGCCCGTCGACCTCACGTGCCGCGTCATCGGAGCCGTCGGCGATGCGGTAGCGAACCGTGAGCGTCCCGGTGAAGCCGGCGTCGGGAGTCACCGTGACTGCGGCCCCCTCGAACGTCACGGCGCCCTCACCCGCGAGAAGCGTGGCTGCGACCACGCGCAGCGGAGTGTCCGGGTACGGATTGGTGTCGTTCGCGGTGACGTCGATGGTGCGTGCAACGCCCGCCACGGCATCGGTGACGACATCGGCGACGGCGACGGCGAGCGGGCGCTCGGTTCGCGTCGTGCGGATCTGGAAGGTGGCGGCGACCGGATCGGACTTCCCGTCCGTCGCCGTCACCGTGACCGAGCCCACGAGCCCGACGACTCCATCGGCGGGAGCCGACACCGACAGGGCCTCTCCGGTGACCGCGGCGGTGATTCCGTCGGGGGCGGATCCGAGGAGGGCGTAGTGCATGGCGGCGAGATCACCATCGTCGGGATCGCGGGTGAGGTCGGTGAGCGACAGCGTCGTGGGTGCTTCACCCCGGGGGACGGTGATCGTCGCGCCCGAGAACGTCGGCGGAGTATTGCTCGTGTCCGCGGGGAGCACGGTCACGGGGATCGAGAGCAGTGCCGTCCGTCCGCCCGGATCGTCCGCGGTCGTGCCGTCCGTCACGAGCACGGTGAGCGCATCCGATCCGGAGTAGTTCACACGCGAGCGGTACTGCAGGGTCCGGTCATCGACGATGAGCCCGCTGCCGTCGTCGTGCAACGCCGAGACCTGGTTGCGATCGGCGATCATGACCGGCAGATCGCCCTGCGTCCGCACATGGTCGGCGAGTTCCACGGTGACCAGCTCTCCCGAACGCACCGTGACGGCACCTGCCGTGGGAGAGAGCTCGGGTCGGAGGTCGCCGAGCGCGGGAACGAACAGGAACGCCGAATCCTGTAGTCCGTCCGCGTCGGTGACCGTGTACGGGATCAGCTGGCGCTGCGTCTCGACCGTGACCCGGATGCTCTGACCGGCGCCGAGCTCGGCAGTGGTCGGCTCCGGGAGGGACACCGTGAGCGCATCGGTGGTGCCGTCAGGATCGGAGTCGTTCGCTCTGACATCCACCGAGACGACGCGATCATCCGGAACCTGTTCCAGTCGGATGCGATCATCACGAGCGAGCGGCGGCTGCGGCGGCACCGTACTGTCCACCGTCAGGTCGATGACGCCGACGGCGGTGGCTCCGCGGCTGTCCTGTGCGGTGTACTGCAACGCGGTGCGGACCTTCTCACCCTCAGGAAGGTCCGGCGTGGTGATGACCACGCGGCCGCCGTCCACACGCGCCTCCAGACCCGGGATGTCGGCGGGAACGGCGAGCGCATCGGCGATGAGCGTCAGCGGGGTGTCGCCGTCGGGGTCGCTGTCGTTGTCGAGCGGGCTGACATCGATCACCCGCCCCGGCGCGGCGATCACGTGGTCGGCGACCGCGAACGGTGCCTGGTTGTCGGGGAGCGCGCCGGCGATCCCCACGCGAACCGTCGCGACGGCTTCGGCCCCCAGGCGATCACGCACTCGGTACGTGAACAGATCCGTGCCCGCCGAGTCGGCGAAGGCCTCGTACTCGATCCGGTCGTCCACGGTGGCGATCACACGTCCGCGCGTGGGCGCGGTCGTGATGCCGACGAGTTCCACGGAGTCGCCCTCGGGATCGATCCCGTCCAGCGGGACCGCAATCGCCACGACGCCACCGGCGATCACGCGCGCGGTGAGATCACGGGGCGTCGGAGCGGCGTTGCCGGCCTCATCGACAGGCAGCACCTGGAAGGTGACGTCCCCCGAGACGCGCTGTCCGAGAGCATCCGCGACCTCGTACCGGGCGCGCACCTCCCCGGGCTGCGCACCCGCGCGGAATCGCACCGTGTCGCCGGAAACGAAGATCTGATCGGCGGCATCGGCGGGAACGACATCCCGAAGTTCGCGGGAGAGGGTCAGCGGGGAATGGATGGGGGATGAATCGTTGTCGAGAACGTGCGCGGTGGCAGCGTCGCCGGCGCGCACCACCACGACATCGGGCGTCGCCTCGGGAGCTTCCTGGCCGGTGGACGGCTGCAGCGGAATCACGATCACGTCGCCCTCGGCGGACTGCGATCCGTTGGAGATCACGTACCGGACACGCGTCTGCTGGGACAGCCCTGCGTCGGCGATCCGCAGTGTCTGGTTGTTCACGAGGGAGATGGCGATGCCCGGATTGTCCGTCGTCACGGACTGGACCACCAGCACTCCCCCGGCAGGATCGACGTCGTTCTCGAGCACACCGGTCAGCACTTCTCCCCCGACGGGCAGGAGCGCGGTGTCCTGAACCGCGATCGGAGGCTGGGCGGCGCCAGCGGCGTCGATCACATCGATGCGGACCACGCCCGACGCCGACGCCGACCCCGCCGACACGCGATAAGTGACGTACCGGGTGCCGAGTGAATCGGCCCGGAAGCTGAAGGACCCGTTCAGATAGTCCGGTACGACGGTGGCGGTGGCGTGCTCCTGGACCAGCGAGAGCTTCAGCACATCCTGACCGGCGGAGAGATCATTCACCAGCGGCGAGACGATCACCTGCTCCCCCACTCGGGCGATGACGTGATCGGGGTTGGTGACAGGCGACGTGCTGCCGGGGGCCCGGACGTCGAACCGGAGCACTCCCGACGCGCTCGCTGCTCCGTCGGAGAGCACGATCTGGACGTCGACCGGCCCGCTCGAGCCGCCGATGGCCCGGAACGTCACTCTGCCGTCCGGGGTGAACGACACCTCGTCGCCATCGGCGGCCACGGCCGACTGCAGATAGATGTCATCGCCATCCGGATCCCGCCAGTCCGGCAGAAGGTTGTATGTCGTCGCCGCGCCGGCCTCCACCGGGATGATCTGATCGGCGCGCACCTGCTCCGGGGCACCGTTCTGGGAGGGCGGGTGGACGGTCACCGTCACCATCGCGCTGCCCGTGCCGCCTCGCCCATCGTCGACTGCGTACGGCACCGTCATGGTGCCGTCGGCGGATTCCGGGACATCCAGCTGGAGCGCCTGCGCGTTGAGGATGGGTCGTACCGTACCGAGCTGGGTGGACGGGCTCTCGACGCTCACGGTGAGAACATCGCCGTCCGCGTCGCTGTCGTTCTCGAGAACGGGTAGCACCGTGGCCCGACCAGCCCGGACGCCGTAGGAATCGTCGTTCGCGACAGGGTCGGTGTTCTCTTCCCCACGCTCGGGCTGAGCCTGTTCCGGAGTGTCGCGGGATGACTCGCCGCGCTCGTCGCTCTCGCCGTCCGGCGGCGTGAGATCGTTCCAGTTGTCAATGCGCTGCAGCGCGGAATCCAGCATCCAGGCCACGCCGTTGATGGTGTCGTTCAGCAGCACGGATTGCCGGTTTACCCGGAACGTGAGCGCGACCTGCGGGCCGACGCCCTCGATGGTGGTGTCGATGAGTTCCGCGTCATCCGCGCACTCCCGGAGGAAAGCGGCCGTGCCGCCCCATGCGGCGTAGGTGCATCCGGCCAGCCGCACGGGTGCCGCAGGACTGCCTCCCGGCGTGGCCGGTGCCCGCTCTGTGACGGCACCACCGGCGAGCTGGACGGTGATCACGGCATCCGGCGAGGCGACGCGCACCGCCGGATCGTCATCCGAGGGCTGCTGCAGCACGAGAGCCGGCCCCTCGGCATCGGCGGGCAGCTCGGCCCGCAGTCCGCGCGCGGTGTACAGCGTCCGCGAGGTGCGATCCAGCACCACAGGCTCGGAGCCGACCGCGGAGATCGTGAGCTCGTCCTGCGGATCGATCCCCTCCAGCGCGCGTGTCTCAGCGGCGCCGACGCTTCCCATCGGGGAGACGCGGATCGAGGTGAGCTCGCCGGACTCAGCGGACACGGCGTGCACGGTGCCGGTCCGGTCGACCACGACGGCGGAACCGCTGTCGAGCGTGCGCTCGACAGGCATGGACGGAGAGAAACTGGCCAGCGCGGACACCGGCATCACCCACAGATCCCCGGTGGCGGTGTCGTGCACGGTGACCGTTCCGCCGCCCAGCGAGACCTCCGCCGTCGACGGCACGGCCACCGAGCCACGCACCGTGTAGCTCACGGGGTCGAGGACGCCGATCTGCCCGGCCGATGTGATCAGCACATCGGAGCCCGACTGCAGCACGTCGTAGTCGGCGGCCTGGGAACGCGCGACACCGTCCACGACCGACGCGCTCGGGTTGACGTGCCCGACTAGCAGCGCGCTCTGCTTCGTGATCCACACACCGCCGTCGTTCAGATCGACCTCGGCGGCGGGCGTCCCGTCGTAGGCGACCGCCATCGTCGCGACAGCGATCCCCGTGACGGCGATCGCGGCCGTGGTGGCGATCGCCGTACGGCGTCGACGCATCCAAGATTTTGCCGTCCCCAAGCGGCACCCCAGCTTTCCTCAGCACCGTTCCCCGCGGATGACTCCGCAGCTTTCCCCAAAGCGGAACGGTCAGATCATCCTACTGGTCGTCGGCGACATCCGCACCGCAGATGGCGAGGGTTATCCACAGCCTCTGAGGAGACATCACTCGTCGCCGCCGGAGCCGACGGGGAAGTTGTCGCGGAACAGATGCCGGGGATCGATGCGCTCTGTGATGCGCCGGAGCCGTGCCAGCGTGCTCGGCGGGATGGCCTCCGCGATGCGGGCCGGCCGGTCCGACGCTTCGAAGCTGGTGTACAGGCCCGTCGAACGCCGCCCCCGCGGCTCCCACATCAGGTCGAGCCGCTGCGCATCGCTGCCGAACGCGACCACCGAGAACTGCGCGTCGCGGTGCGCGAACGCGGACTCGTCGGCGCCCACGTCCGAGGCGGCACCGCGGAGTGCGCGGATCTGGAAGGAGGGCCGGCCGCTGCGCATCTGATGCGCGGCGGCGGTGACGACGTCGGCGGACAGCTCACGAAACAATCCCGAACGGGTGACGGGCGCACCTGTCCCTGCCGCGGCCCGTCATCAGCGTCCGCGATCACCTGGGCGTACGTGGTGATCCGTGCCGGGCTCGATCACGCGCAATCCGGCGGGCACGTCGTCGTACGCGATTCCGGCGACGCGCGCGGCGCGGGCCGCACGCGAACGAGGATCGGCGGTGGACGTGCCACGGGAAGCGCGTTCCTGCGCCACCAGCTCACGAACGGCCGGGCCCACCTCCTGACCGAACCGGTGAAGGGTCGCCGGATCATCGGAGGCCAGGATGAAGGTACTGACTCCGCTGTCGAGTGTGAGCGTGGCGAGGCGCGCGGCCCACGAGCGGCTGTCGGCCTCGGGGCCGATGTTGAGCAGGCGCCGGATCTCGTGCGGTTCGCGACCCGCACCGTGAGCGGCGTCGTCGATGCGCGCCATGCCCTCATCGAGGCCGCCCGGCTGCATCATCGACTCCGAGGGGAGCCAGCCGTCGCTCTTGCGGCCGATGAGTCGCAGCATGCGAGGCTTCAGCGCGCCGATCCAGATCGGGATGTCGTGGGCGGGGCGCGGACCGCGTTTCGCGCCCCGCAGCGGATAGGCCTGTCCGTCGCGGAAGATCCCGCCGCGTTCGTCGGCGCGCCACGTCTCCCGCACGATGTCGATGACCTCTTCCAGCGCCGTGACAGCCTCCCCCGGGGTGCGACGGGGTCCTCCCATCGCCGTGATCGCGTCCCAGAACGCGCCCGCCCCGAGGGCGAGGTCGAACCTCCCTCCGGAGAGCAGATCGAGCGAGGCCGCAGCACGCGGCAGCGTCGGCATGCGCAGCGGTACGTTGACGACATTGGCGGAGATGTGGATGCGCTCGGTGACGGCGGCGACGTAGGACATCAGCGTCCAGGTGTCGAGAAACGCGGGCTGATACGGGTGGTCCTGGTACGTGACCAGATCCAGGCCCGCCGCCTCCGACACCTGCGCCAGCACGACGGGGTTCTGCGCGGGCGTCGCCGTGGGCGTGATGAAGCTTCCGAAACGGAGGTCGTGACCGTAATCCATGGGGCTCCTCGTCTGTCGACCCGCGGGTGAGCCCCCTCAGGCTATGCCTGCGCGAACACGGCGGGGGTCGTTGCGCGATGGCAGCCCCGCACGTGATCGTCGACCATGCCTGCGGACTGCATCAGGGCGTACATGGTGGTGGGACCGACGAAGCGGAACCCGCGCCGCAGCAGTTCTTTGCTCATCGCCTTCGATTCGGCCGTCTGCGCGGGGACATCGGCGAAGGTCTCCGGGGGGACGTGGGTCTCCGGAGCGAACGACCACATCAGTTCGTCGAAGTCACCGGAGGCCATCTCGATGAGAACACGCGCGTTGCCGATGGCGGCGAGGATCTTGGCGCGGTTGCGGACGATGCCGGCATCGCCGAGGAGACGCTCCACGTCTTGCTCGTCGTAGCGGGCGATCCGCTCCGGATCGAACCCGTCGAAGGCGACGCGGAAGTTCTCCCGCTTGCGCAGGATGGTGATCCAGCTCAGGCCGGCCTGGAAACCCTCGAGCGTCATCTTCTCGAAGAGCCGCTGGTCGCCGTGCATCGGCTGACCCCACTCCTCGTCGTGATAGCGGGTGTAGATCTCCTCCTGCCCGGCCCACGCGCAGCGCGCGATTCCATCGATACCCGTGGTGACATCCGCCATGCCTCCACGGTAGCGGTGGCGTCGGACATTGCTCATAGGGTGGGAGGGTGCGTGCGGAACAGGTGACGGCAGCGGTGGCGGAGCACGGTGAGGGGCCGGTCTGGTGGCCCGACTGGGGTGGTCTGCGCTTCGTGGACGGCAGCCGTGGCGATGTGCTGACGCTGCTGCCCGAGGGCGATGTGACGCGGATGCACGTGGACGCCTTCACCGGGTTCCTCCGCCCGCGTGCGAACGGCGGCTGGATCGTGGGCGGGGAGCACGCTCTCTTCGGCGCCGATGACCCGCGGGCCGTGCCCACCGCGCTCGTGCGGCTGCTGGATGATCCCGCGATCCGGCTCAACGATGCCGGAACGGATCGCGCCGGTCGCCTGTACGCCGGCTCGATGGCGTACGAGGGCACCGCGAACGCAGCGCAGTTCTGGCGCATCGTCGGTGAGGACGTGAGCGTGCAGTTCTCCCCGGTGACGATCTCCAACGGGTTCGACACCTCTCCCGACGGCGCGCTGGGCTACTACGTCGACACCGCGACCGGTCGCGTGGATGTCTGCGACGTGACGCCGGAGGGGCTGAGGGATCGACGCCCGTTCGCCGTGATCGACCCGGCGGCCGGCCATCCCGACGGGCTGACCGTGGCCTCGGACGGGTCGGTGTGGGTGGCGCTGTGGGACGGACACGGCGTACTCGGCTTCGACTCGGACGGGGTGCTGCGCGAGCGCATCGAGGTCCCCACGGCCCGCACCACGGCGTGCGCCTTCGGGGGCGACGACCTGCGGACCCTCTACATCACCAGCTCTCGCCAGGGCCTCACGGACGATCCGCTGGCCGGCGCGTTGTTCGCCGCGACGCCCGGCGTCACCGGCCTTCCGGTCACGCCCTACGCCGGCTGAACGGCTCACACCAGCGCGAGACATCCGTCTGCGGGTGACGGCCGGCGCATCGCCGGGGTCCTCACCCGCAGACGGACGCGGCGGATCAGGTCAGACGGTGGCGCGACGGACGCGCTGGGTCTGGACGCCGAGGCCGTCGATCTCGATGCGCATCTCGTCACCGTCCTGCAGGTAGGGGAACCGCCCCGACAACGCGACGCCCTCGGGGGTCCCGGTGTTCACCAGGTCGCCCGGCTCCAGCACCATGTACTGGCTGAGCTCCCACACCAGGTGGGCGACGGAGAAGACCATGTCGGCGGTGCTGGAGTCCTGACGAGGCTCGCCGTTGACGAAGCTGCGCAGGCGGAGCGCCTGCGGATCGACCTCGTCCGCCGGCACCAGGGCGGGACCGAGCGGGTTGAACGTCTCGGCGCACTTGCCCTTGGACCACTGCCCGCCGGACACCTCGATCTGGTATTCGCGCTCCGAGACGTCGTTGGAGACGACGTACCCCGCGATCACCGCGAGCGCGTCTTCCGGGGAGGCAAGATACCGCGCACGGCGCCCGATCACCACGCCGAGCTCGACCTCCCAGTCGCTGCGCTGCGAGTCGGGCGGCAGGAGCACGTCGTCATCCGGGCCCACCACCGTGTTGGGGTGCTTGAAGAAGATGACCGGGCGCTCGGGCGGAAGGGAGCCCGACTCTGCGGCATGCGCCGCGTAGTTCATCCCGACGCAGACCACGGCCATCGGACGCGCGATCGGGGCGCCGACGCGCAACCGCTCAGCCTCGGGCTGCGCGGGCAGCTCACCGGCGGCGAGGGCGGCGCGGGTGCGGGCGATGCCGTCGGCGGCGAGGAACGCGCCGTCGATCTCTCCGGTCAGCGGCGCGAGCGAGCGCAGCACGCCCTCGTCGTCACGGACGAAGGGACGCTCCGCTCCGGCGGTTCCCAGACGCATCAGCTGCATGGTGACTCCTCATCTCTCGCGCGACGTCGCGCGTTCGGCCGCACCGTCCTGGCGCGGAGATCGGTGGGGTTCGAGTCGCGGGCGGCGATGCGCTCACGACCGGTCCGGCGTGGCACAACGACCGCGTTCAGCCGGCGGTAGCCGCTCGCGCGTAGTCGTGGTTCACGATGGCGGCACCGTCGCTGCCGGACAGGAAATCGATCACGTTCTGCGCTGCGTGGATCGGAAGATCGACCAGCGCCTCCGGCGAGTACCAGGCCGCGTGCGGGGTGAGCAGCACGTCGTCGCGCCCGCGCAGCACGCTGTCCGCGGGAAGGGGTTCGGCGGCGAAGACGTCCAGCGCCGCGCCGGCGATCGTGCCCGCATCCAGCGCTGCGACAAGGGCGTCCTCATCGATGAGCGGTCCCCGGCAGGTGTTCACGATCACCGCGCCGGGGCGCATCGTGGCGAGCGCCGCCGCGTCGATGAGGTGATGGGTTTCGGCGGTGAGCGGTACGTGGAGGGTGAGCACATCCGCCGCGGCGATGGCGGCAGCGATATCGGCGACCTCGCATCCGGCGGCGGTGACGGCAGCCGCCGGCGCGTAGGGGTCGGCCACGACCACCCGGAATCCGATGCCGCGCAGGGAGCGCGCCACCAGGGAGCCGATGCGGCCGAAGCCCAGCACGGACACGGTGGTGGTGGATGGGCGCACGGCCGCGGGGTGGGCGTCGACGGCTCGCCAGGTCCCCTCGCGGACCGCGCGGTCGTAGGACGCGAGCCCCCGTGCCTGCGCCATGATCATCGCCACCGTGTGGGCGGCGACCTCCTCGATGCAGTAGCTCGGTGTGTTCGCGACGGCGATGCCGCGCGCGGTGGCCGCCTCCACGTCGATCATGTCGTAGCCGATGCCGAGCCGGGAGATGATCCGCAGGTTCGGCAGCGCATCCATCACCTCCGCCGTGATGCGCGCCCACTGCACGACGAGCGCTTCAGCATCGGCGCCGATCTCGGCGATGGCGTCGGGGGTGGGTGCGCAGGAGCGCACGGCGTCGATGCCGGCAGCGGAGAGGGCGTCCTCGACGGGGGTGCCGGGCAGGTCGCAATCGGTCACGAGCACACGAGAGGCTGTCATGCGGAAAATGCTATAGCATTTCCGCATGACAGCACGACGTTCTCTCATCACGGGGGCGAGTTCCGGAATCGGAACCGCTGTCGCCCTCGAACTGGCGGCACAGGGCCACGCCCTCTGGATCACGTTCACCGGTCGCGAGGAAGCGGCGGCGGACGTCGCCGCGCGATGCCGGGAGGCGGGGGCGGCGGAGGTGCACGTCTCCCGTCTCGACCTGCGCGATTCGGCATCCGTGGAGGGCCTGATCGCCGAGATCACCGAGACATGGGGCGACCTGCACGTCCTGGTGAACAACGGCGGGGTATGCCCGTACACCGCATATCCGGACATCGATCTGGAGGAGTGGGACTTCGTCATGGAGACCAATGCACGCGGAACCTTCTGGCTGACGCGCGCGGCGCTCCCGCTGCTTCGTGCAGCCGCGGGGGATCGCAGCGTGATCAACGTCGCCTCCATCGCGGGCCAGGTGGGAGCGCTGGCCACCGGGATGCACTACGCCGCCAGCAAGGGCGCCATCCTCGCCCTCACCCGGAGCTTCGCTCGTCACCTCGCGTCCGAGGGCATCCGGGTGAACGCGGTGACGCCGGGAGCCGTGGACAGCGCGATCACCGCGAACCTCACCCCCGAAGCGCGGGAGAAGCTGGAATCCGGCATTCCGCTCGGCGCCTTCGGCCAGCCGGCGGACATCGCCTGGATCATCGCCGGTCTGGCATCCCCGCGCGCCGCCTTCGTGACCGGCGCCACCTACGACGCCAACGGAGGCACCCGCATTGACTGACCGCAGCGCACACGACACCGTCCTCGCCCAGCTGGACGCCTTCAACGCCCACGACCTCGACGCGTTCGTGGCGACCTACGCGGATGACGCCGTGATCACCGGGGTGGCCCCCGAGCCGATCGTGGGGGCGGTGGCGATCCGCGCGTTCTACGAGCCGCGACTGCAGAACCCGGAGCTCTCCTGTGTGATCGACTCCTCGGTGCTGTTCGGTGATCGCTGGGTGGTCGCCCGTGAATACGTGATCAACGCCGGTGTGTCCACGGAGACCATCGCGACGTTCGACGTGGTCGCCGGCCGCATCTCCCGCGCGTCGATGCTGAAGGCCTGACCGCCCAGAAACCCCGGCGAGTCCGAGAAGCCCTGCACCGCGGGGTTTCCCGGACTCGCCGGGGTTTTTCGCGCGTCAGGAACCGGAGGGGTAGTGGGCCGCGATGGAGGGGCGGAGAGACAGATCCCCGAAGCCGGAGGTCCAGCCGCCGTCCACCGCGATCGACTGGCCCGTGAGGTACGGCGTCTCGTCGGAGAGCAGGAAGGCCGCGAAGGCGGCGACCTCCTCCGCCGTGGCGATGCGCCCCATGGGCGGCCCCTCCGCGAGCGCTCGCTCCTCGGCAGCTGGATCCGCGGCGGCGGCGATCTGCGCTTCCAGGTGCGGGGTGCGTACACCGCCCGGGGCGAGGGTGTTGCACCGGATGTTCACCCCGCCGTACGTGACGGCGACACTGCGGGAGAGGGCGTCGATGCCGCCCTTGGTGAACTCGTACGCGCTGTACTCGGGATGCCCGGCGCGACCGTGGATCGAGCCGATGTTGACGATCGCGCCACCGCTGGACTGCGCGAGGAACGTCTTCACCGCCACCGAGCAGCCCCAGATGTAGCCGAGGCCGTTGATATCGACGATCTCGCGCACCGCGTCGGCGTCCAGTTCGTGAAGCGGCGTGGCGCGGGTGATCCCGGCGTTGTTGACCCAGCCGGCGAGCGGCGCCCGGGCGGTGGCCTCGGCGGCCGCACGCTCGTGAGCCGTGACGTCGGACGAGTCCCCGAGGACCACGGCGGCGACCGCACCGGCTTCGAGGCTGCCAGAGCCGGCGGAGCGCTCCAGTCCCACCACGATCCACCCGTCGGCGGTGAGCCGCTCGGCGATCGACCGTCCGATGCCCTTGCCGCTGCCGGTGACCACCACGCTGCGGTGCTGCAGATCGTGTCGCATGTCAGTCCTTTCCCGATGCCGTGAAATCGAAGCGGGCGGGATCGAGGGAAAAGCCCAGCCCCGGCCCCGCCGGAGGGGTGACACGGCCCGCGAAACGCGGGCCGTCCACAATGAGAGTGGGTGCCGGGTCGTACGGGTTACCGCCGCGCGCGAAGGTCTCGACCTCGATACCGAGGTGCGCCGTGACCTCCGGATACACGTGCCCCGACACGGGAACGCCGCGCTCACGCGCCCAGGCAATCAGCTCGCGCGCGGGCGTGATCCCGCCCACGGCGATCACGTCCAGGCGCAGCACATCCACGTTCCCCTCGATGACGAGCCGTCGCAGCACGTCCGGATCGGTGACCTCGTCGCCCACCGAGATCGGAAGTCCGCTCTCACGCCGGATGCGAGCGCACCCCAGCGCGTCCTCGGGAAGCAGCGGATCTTCGAGCCAGTCCAAGCGGATGTCACCCCACTGCCGGATCTCGGCGACCGCCTCGTCGGCGTCGCGCCAGCCGAAGCCGACATCGACCACGAGACCGGTCTGCTCCGGCAGTTCCTCGTTGAGGATGCCGATGAGCGCACGCATGTACGCCGCATCCGGCGTGCGCGAGATCTTCACCCGCTTCCAGCCGTCCGCCTGGGCGAGCACTTCGTCGGCGACCTCGCGCGGTGCACGATCGGGTGACGGGTAGGCCGCCACGAGCATCGCGTCCCGGGGCTCGCCGCTCTCCCCGATCAGTTGCCACACCGGCACCCCCGCGCGTTGCGCCGCCACATCCCACGCCGCCACATCCACGAGCCCGATCGCGCGGCGGACCAGACCCACCCGGCCCACGATGGCGCTGCCACGCAGCATCCGCTCCCAGAGCGCGGCAGGGTCATCCGCGTCGGCGCCCACCGCATGCGGGGTGACCAGCCGCTGCACGATCTCCGCCATCGGTGCCTCCCGGCTGAGGCAGTACGCGTGCCCGGTGCGACCGGCATCGTCGCGGACCTGCACCGCGGAGTACTCGCGCCGCGTCACCGTCATCGCCCCCAGGCGCAGCGGCTGCGGCAGGGGCAGCACCGCGGTGGCGGCGCTCACGTCGGCGAGCGTCATCACTCGGGCTTCTTCGCGAGGGGCACGCCGTAGTCCACCATGAACCCGCCGTCCACGTACAGGGTCTGCCCGTTCATGTAGCTGGCGTTGTCGGAGACGAGGAAGCTGACCGCGGCCGCGATCTCGTTGGCATCGGCGAGCCGCCCCGCCGGGATGCGGGACAGGATCGTGGCGGGGTTGAGGGTTCCCGCCGCGACGCCCTGCTGGAAGACGCCGGTGTCGACGTAGCCCGGCGCCACCGCGTTCACCCGCACGCCCCGGGCAGCCCATTCGGCACCCGCGGTGGAGGTCAGGCCGATGACGGCGGCCTTCGTGGTGGCGTAGGGGGCACGGCCCGCCGATCCGCGCGCGGAGATGGAGGAGATGTTCACGATTCGTCCGCCGCCGTTCGCCAGCATGCGCCGGCCTGCGGCCTGCAGGCAGGCAAAGACGCCGTGCAGGTTCACGTTGACGACGGCGGACCACTCGTCCCAGGTGAGGTCCTCGATACCACGATGACGCTGGATCCCGGCGTTGTTGATGAGAACGGCGATGGGCCCGAGCTCCGCCTCGATCTCACCGAACACCCGGTCGACGGCCACCGGATCGGTGACGTCCAGCTCACGCCAGAGAACGCCCGCGGGGTTCTCCTCGGCGGTGAGGCCGGGCACCCGGTCCACCGCGACGACGCGGTAGCCGTCCGACGCGAGACGCTGGCCGATCTGCCAGCCGATGCCGGCGGCTCCTCCGGTGATGACGGCGATGGGTGCGGATTCGGTCATGAGGGGTCCTTCTGTACAGCGATGTCGGCGCTCAGACGAGCGAGGAGATGAGATCAGCGGCGTGGGCTTCCAGCCGCGCCAGGGATCCGGGGGCGAGCGGGGTCTGCCAGGCCTGGTAGGCGCCGCGCTCATAGGCGTCGTCGCTCGGGAGGTAGACGAAGCCCGGGCCGTTGCTCAGGTTGGCGACCACCACCGCGTGCCGGGGGAAGCGGGATCGCAGTGCGGTCTGCAGGTGGGAGTATGCCTCGCCGGGGTGGGCCACCAGCACGGCGCCGCCGAGTCGCCACACCCACACCGGGTGCTGCACGGTGGGCCCGTCGATGTACCCCTCCCGCAGATTCCGTGCCCGCAGCAGCCGCTCCTCGCGGCTGCGTGCGTCGATGTCCGCCCACTGATCGGCCAGCTCCTCCAGGGAGGGAAGATCGACCAGGTCCAGCTCCACCGCGGCGTTCGCTACGCCGATGACGGTGTCGGCGGCCACCGGCGTCGGCTGCCACATCCCGAGCGGTGCCCCGGACTCGACCACACCGGTGAGCTGGAGGCTGGTTCCGGGATCGGGCAGTGCGGCCAGGGCCGCCAGCACCGCGTGACCGAGGGATGCACCGTGGCGATCCGCCACGGCGAGATCGCCCGTGTACTGCTCGCGCGGGGCCAGCTCCCCCGAGGCCCCCTGCAGGAAGGCGACCGGCGCGCCCGTGCTCTCCTCGACCAGATCGCGCATCGCCCCGACGTAGTCCGGCGAGACCAGACGGTTCTGCCAGCTGAGGGTGGTGGGATGACACGCATAGTTCACGATCGTGGCGAGGGCCGAGCCCTCCCGCGTCAGGCGACCGACGAGCACGGTGTCATCCGCGCTCTCCTCCGGCGCGAAGGCGACGAGGGCGCGGCCGTCCAGGGTGAGCTCGCGATTGCCCGCGAGCGAGCATCGCCCGACCGCCCACTCCAGTCGCGCCGGTGCCAGCGCGCCGAGCGCCTCACGGGCGGCGTCGGATGCCTGGGATGCGAAGTGCTCCAGGTAACCCGGAATCAGCTCCCCGCCCTCGAGATGGGCATCGGCCGCGCACAGCACGGGACCCGCGTGCGTGTGGCTGAGCGAGATGATCAGGCGCTCGGGCGGAAGTCCCGTGGCGGCGAGGACGGCGGAGCGCACGCCGGCCTCATCCGCCACCCGGCGCCACCAGGTGGCGTCCGCCGTGATCAGCACGACCGGCTCGTCTCCCGGCGAGCGGAAGGCGAGGGCCGTCAGCGTCATGTGCCGATGCTGTCCCTCAGAGGCGTTCCAGTCCGCCGGGCCCCAGTTGCGGGCGCGAATGCCGACGGGCGGGTCGATGATCCGGCGCGCGACCCCCGCCTCAAGATCGGCAGCCGGCACCGGGATGCGCTCGTTCAGACCGGTCATGCGCGTCCCTTCGTCAGCAGCGTGGTGGTGGAGGCCCCGGTCCGCTCGTCGAGCTCCGCAGCCAGGCGCCGACGCTCGCGCTCCTGCGCCGGATCCGCCACGGGGATCGCCGCCATCAGCGATCGGGTGTACTCGTGCTGCGGGTCGGCGAACAGGTCGTCGCGCGGTCCCATCTCCACGATTCTGCCCTGCTGCATGACCGCCACGGTGCTCGACATGTAGCGGATCACCGCGAGGTCGTGACTGATGAAGAGGTACGTCAGCCCGAGCTCGCGCTGCAGTGCCCGCAGCAGGTTCAGCACCTGCGCCTGGATCGAGACGTCCAGCGCGGAGACCGACTCGTCGAGCACCATGAAGTCCGGTTCCAGCGCGAGGGAGCGCGCGATCGACACACGCTGGCACTGGCCTCCCGACATCTCCCGCGGGAAGCGCTCCGCGAACTCGTCCCCGAGGCCCACGAGCCGCAGCATCTCGCGCACCTTCTCGCTGCGGGAGGCCTTCGTGCCGATTCCGTGCGCCTTCAGCGGTGCCTCGATCAGCTGGCTCACCGTCTGACGACGATTGAGCGCCGAGAACGGGTCCTGGAACACCATCTGCATGCGCCGGCGCAGCTGACGCAGCTCGCCACCGCCGATGCGATGCGGATCGACACCGTCGAACTCCACCGCGCCGCCGTCGATCGGGTTCAGCGCGAGCACCGCCTTCGAGACGGTGGACTTGCCCGATCCGGATTCGCCCACCAGGCCGAAGGTCTCCCCACGGCGCACGTCGAAGCTGACGCCGTCGACGGCGGTGACCACCCGCCCCGACCCCAGCCGGAACCGCTTGGTCACATCGCGCACCGACAGCAGCACGTCGCCCGGTTCGCGCGGCGGAAGAGACTCGGCGCCCACCGCATCCGTTCCCCGCTCCAGCACCTCGACGGCCGTGGGAATGGGGCGATCCACATCGATGGTGAGATCGACCACAGCGCCCATCAGCGCCTGGGTGTACGGGTCCTGCGGTCGCGCATACACGTCGTCCACGGCGCCGGTCTCCACCGTGCGCCCGTGACGGAGCACCTGAATGCGCTCGCAGAAGCCCGCGGCGATGCCGAGGTCATGAGTGATCAGCACCACCGCGGTGCCGTACTCGGCGGCCATCCGGTCGAGCAGATCGATGATGCGCGACTGCGTGGTGACATCCAGTGCGGTGGTGGGCTCGTCCGCGATCAGCAGTTGGGGCCGCGAGGACATCGCCATCGCGATCATGACGCGCTGGCGCATGCCGCCGGAGAACTCGTGCGGGTACTGCGCCATCCGCTCCTCGGGATACGGCACACCCACATCGGCCAGCAGCTCCACGGCACGCGCGTGCGCGGCCTGACGCGAGACACGGTCGTGCAGACGCACGGCCTCGATCAGCTGCGCGCCGATGGTGAGCACCGGGTTGAGGGAGCTCATCGGGTCCTGGTAGACCATCGCGATCTCGCCGCCGCGCAGCTTCGCCATCTCCCGCTCGCTGAGAGCCAGCAGGTCACGACCCTGGAAGCGGATCTCGCCGCCGAGCCGCGCGCCCGCGTTCAGGCGCATCACGGACAGCGCGGTGAGCGACTTGCCCGACCCGGACTCGCCGACCAGGCCTAGCTTCTCTCCGGGCGCGACCTGCAGATCGATGCCCTTCACGGGGGTCGCGGATCCGTAGGAGACGGTGAGTCCACGGATGTCGAGCACGGGTTCCACGCTCATCGGCGCACCCCCTTCTTCTCGCCGGCGCCGAGTTGGTCGGCCAGCACGTTGAGCAGCCAGATGGTGACGAAGATGAACAGCGCCGGGAAGATGACGTAGCCGATGGACTGGTACATCTTCTGGTAACCCTGCTGCACGAGCGTGCCCCACGTCGCCTCCGGCGGCGCGATGCCGAGGCCGACGAAGCTGAGCGAGGCCTCCAGCAGGATCGCGTTGGCCGCGTTGATCGCCGCCTGCACCACGATGGCTCCGCGCACATTGGGCAGCACCTCGGTGAGCACCAGACGCGGACGGGAGGCGCCGAACGCGACGGCCGCAGTGAAGTAGTCCTCCTTCAGCTCGCTCAGCACGGAGGACCGCACGAGGCGCGCCGTCGTGGGGGTGAGGAGGATGCCCACGATGACGGCGAGCTTGACGGGATCAGCACCGAAAGCAGAGACGAACACCAGCGCGAACAGGATCTGCGGGATCGCCATCACCGTGTCGGCCAGACGCATCAGCAGCTCGTCCAGCCAGCCACCGAGGAACGCGGCCGCCATACCCCACACGAGGCCGAGCAGCATGGCGAGCACGGTGGCGCCGAGCGCGATGAAGATGGTGAGCTGACCGCCGAACAGAATGCGGCTGAGCAGGTCTCGTCCCAGCTCGTCGGTGCCGAGCAGGTGCGCGCCGCCCAGACCGACCAGGCGGTCCGGAGACTGGGCCGCGGGATCGTACGGGGCGACGATCGGCGCCAGCACGCTGGCCAGCACGATGAGCCCCAGCACGCTCGCGGAGATGATCGTGAGGACCGGGAACCGACGGCGACGGGTCGCGCGTTCCCGGGCGGTCACAAGGGTGAGCGTGTCAGCCATGACGCCCCTTCGTGCGCAGGCGGGGATCGAGGACGCCGTAGAGCAGGTCGACGATCAGGGTGGTGATGATGAACATCGCGGAGATGAGGAGGACGACGGACTGCAGCACGGCGTAGTCGCGCTTGAAGACCGCGTCGATCGCGAGCGAACCGAGTCCGGGGATGCCGAACACGTACTCCACGATGACGACGCCGCCCAGGGTGTAGCCCACGATGAGTCCCAGCATGGTGAGGCTGGGGATGAGCGCGTTGCGCAGCCCGTGGCCGATCACCACACCCCACCGCGACTGCCCCTTGCCGGTGGCCGTGCGGATGTAGGACGAGTCCAGCACCTCGATCATCGAGGCCCGGAGGTAGCGGATCAGCAGCGGGGACGCCGCGATGGCCAGGGTGAGCGCCGGCAGCACCATGCGCACCAGGTTCTCCCCCGGGTCCTCGTCGAACGGCGTGTACCCGCGTGCCGGCAACAGCTTGGTCTGCACCGCGAAGACGATGATCAGCGCGATGCCGATGAGGAACTGCGGCAGGGCCATCCCCACGGTGGAGAACGCCGTGACGATGCGGTCCACCATGCCCAGCGGGCGCAGCGAAGCCAGCACGCCCAGCGGCAGCGCGATGATCACCGCGAGCAGGATGCCGAGGAAGGTGAGCTCCAGCGTGGCGGGCAGACGCTGCCCGATGAGCTCGGTCACGGAGAACTGGTTGAAGTAGCTCTGACCGAAATCACCGCGCACCAGCCCGCCGATCCAGGTGAGGTACTGCTGGATCATGGGGGCATCGAGTCCGGCCTCCTGGCGCAGGCGCTCGATCATGGCGGCGTCGACACCGGGGGTGGAGCCCAGGCGGGTGATGACGGGGTCTCCCGGCAGCAGCCGCAGGACGATGAAGATGATCAGCGAGGTGGCGATCAGCATCGCGATGCTGATCGCCACCCGCCGTGCGGTCTGTGCGATCACTGGAGCGCCGCGCCCTCGAGGTGGAGCTGGCCACCGCCCTCGACCCAGACCCCGGTGACCTTCTCACCCGTGGCGGTGACCACGGTGGACTGCAGCGGCACGATCAGCGGAACCTGCTGGTTGATGATCTCCTGCACGCTGGCCCACTTGTCCTTCCGGGCCTTCTCATCCGGCTCCGCCATGGCGGCCGAGAAGGCCGTGGTGAAGTCCTCATCGGTCCAGTTGCACTCGCAGCGGCCGGGCAGGTAGAAGTTCAGCGAGTACGCGGGCTCCGTGGGCGTGGACTGGAAGTTCGGCACGATCGTCGCGGGGTAGCTCTTGCCGGCCGGGTAGAACTTGTCCACCCAGGTTCCGATGTCGTTGTTGTCGATCTTCAGTGTGATGCCGATCTCCTTCAGGCTGGCCTGCAGGATCTCGCCGCTGGTGTTCCACTCCGGGTACTGACCGGCCACGCCCCACCAGGTGAGGGTGTCGCCCTCCTTCACACCGGCCTGCGCGAACAGCTCCTTCGCCTTGTCGAGGTCGTAGCTGTAGTCGATCAGATCGCCGCCGAACCAGGAGTTCTCGGCGTTGAGGGCGCTGTTGGTCGGCGAGACCACGCCCTGGCCGGAGTAGGCGGCGTCGAGGATGGCCTGCCGGTCGATGGCGTAGGCGAGCGCCTGCCGGGCACGCACGTCGTTGAACGGTGCCGAGGTGGTGTCCATCTCCCACGACGGCCACTGGCTGGGGCTCTTCGGACGCACCATCACCATGTCGCCACCGGCCTCCAGCTGAGCCACATCACCCTGGGGCACGGACCAGAGCACGTCGATATCGCCGGAGCGCAGCCCCGTGACGGCGGCCGTGGACTCCGCGGCCTTGACGATGGTGATCTGATCCAGCGCGGGCTTGTCGCCGAAGTACTTCTCGTTCGGCACCAGCGTGACGCTGTCATCCGGGGTGAACTTGGAGACCGTGTAGGGACCGGTGCCGATGGGCTCCTTGTCGATGGAGTCCACCTTCGAGGCGTCGATCATCTTCACCCACACCAGCGCGGCGGGGAAGGTGGCCACCGGCTCCGACAGCGTCACCGTGAGGGTGGTGTCGTCGGTGGCGGTGACGTCGGAGATCATCGAGATCTTGTTCTTCTCCTGCGTGGCGGTGTCGGGATCCACGTAGTAGTCCAGGGCCGCCTTGGCCGTCTCGGCCGTGAACGGGGTGCCATCGGAGAAGGTCACGCCGTCGCGCAGCGTGAAGGTCCATGTCTTCTGGTCGTCCGACGCCTCCCACTTCTCGGCGAGGTCACCGACCACCGCCCCGGACTCGTCGGTCTTGGTGAGCCCGTTCCACAGCAGGGGGAACAGCACCTCCTCCCAGGCGAACGTGCGGATGGCGGGGTTGAGCTGCGGGATGCCCTGAGCGGCGGCGACGGTGAGGGTTCCGCCGGTGGCGGATCCGCCGTCCGATCCGGCATCGTTGCCGGAAGTGCCCGCGGCGCAGCCCGCGGTGGTGAGAAGGGCGGCGACCAGCGCGCCGGCCAGCAGAAAACGTCCTCGTTGCATTGCGGTTCCTCGCCTCTCGGGATTTCGGGTGACTCCCCCGGGGGTGCTGTGCGGGGGAGCCTGTTCGCTATAGCATGTAGCAAAACCAGCCACGTGTCCAGTGTCGTCACTTTCCCCGCAGCAGTGCACCATGGAGGGGGCGAGCGTGTGGGACGCGAGCGCAGAACAGGGGAACGATGCAGACGGTCTCAGACCAGAACGTCGCCAAGCAGGTGACCGAGGAGCTTCGCGACGCCATCTACGCGGGTGAGCTGAAGCCCGGGGAGAGACTGGTCGAACGAAAGCTCGCCGCGCGTCTCGGGGTGAGCCACATCCCCGTGCGTGAGGCCCTCGCCCGCCTCGCCGAGGAGCGCCTCGTGGAGCGGGAGCCTCGGCGCGGCGCTCGTGTCGCACGGATGACGCGTGCCGATCTCGACGAGATCACCTCGCTGCGCATCGTCCTGGAGCAGTTCGTCGCCGAACGCGCCCAGGAGCGATGGAACGAGGATGCGCGGCACCGCCTGGAGACGATCCTGGACGCGATGGACGCCGCCGAGCCCGGCGACACCGCGGAGATCTTCCGCCAGGACCGCGCGTTCCACGAGACCCTCTCCGAGCTGGCGGAACACCGTCTGCTCTCGGACATGTCCACCCGGTTGCAGGGGCGCATCGCGTCGTTCCTCCTCGCCACCACCTCCGAGCTGAGTGCCGACCAGCAGCACGCCCACACCCAGAGTCACCGCGTGATCGTCGACGCTCTCGCCTCGGGTGATGTCGCACGACTGCGCGAGGTCATCGCCCACCACATCGTCGAGGGCGCGGCACGTATCCCACTGGACGATCCCGCTTCATAGCGCGCACTTGGCCCGAAAACCCCGGGTTTTGGAACCAAGTGCGCGCAATGAAACCGGAGTCGCCTCAGAAGTAGTCGGCGGCGCCGAAGTGACGCGGGTGGCTGAGGCGAGGCTCGCGGGTGAGGGCCCGGACCATCGCAGTGGTGTCGAGCTCGTCGATCGCTGCGGGGGCGAAGCGGGCGATGGCATCGTCGAGCTCAGCCAGCGCGGGCACCGCGATGCTGCACGAGCCGATCCCGGCGGATGTCCACGACCGCGCGACAGCAGCGAGCACAGCACCGAGGTCGGCGACGGCGCCGGGCGTGCACGCGACTTCGTCGATCACACCGGTGCCGTCTTCGACGTGCTCGATGACGTAGGCCGCGGCAGCGCGGTGCATCACGGTGCCGGCCAGGCGATACGCGGCAGCGCGGAAGTCCAGGTCGCGGCGGCTCGGGGCGAGCGCCACACGGCCGAGGCGCGATGCGCGATAGATGCTGTCGACGCCGCGGAGATTCCCCTCGTCGGTCGGCGACGCGACGACATCGCCGACCGCGCCCTCGCCGCTCGGATCGACGGACGCAGACCAGGCGCCACGGCGAACCCGGCGCATCGTCAGCTGTTCGAAGCCGCGCGATCGATACACACCGGGCGTGTCCGTGAACAGCAGCGCCCACTCGCAACCCGCTGTGCGGGCATCGTCCAGCGACCGCTCCACCATGCGGGCGGCGACACCGCGGCCGCGTGCCGCCGTCGCCACGGCGACGCTGCCGATCGCGTGCACGGACGCGATCCGGTCATCCTCGTGCAGTGTCTTCGGCATGCCGTACACCGAGCCGACCACGTGTCCATCGAGCACCGCAACCTGGGTGTGGGCGTGGCGATCGGTATCCAGCAGCCACTGACCGGGTGCCAGCGGCGGTGTGAACGCGGCGGCCCACAGGGCGAACAGCTCAGGCTCGTCGGCGGGCCGCGCGTGACGGAGGATCAGATCGTCGGAATCAGTCATGGGGGCTTTCCGCAGGGGAGGATGTCGTGCGCAGCAGGCGCGCCGCGGTGACGGCGTTGGTCGCGGCCGCGCGCGATGTGGTCCAGGGATACGGCGTCTCGCCACGGCGGGCGGCCGCAGCCACCGCCCCGGCGAGTTCGGCGAACCCGAACTGTGCGGCATCGGTCAGCACCGCGCCGCGGATGCCGGCCTCGGTGAACACCTCCACCTCGTAGCGGTCGTCGCCCGCAAGGCCGGACACGGTGAGCTGGACCGGGACATCGGACCCGCCGTGGCGCACCTGGGCCATCGCCTGCGCGAGATCCTCCGATGCGCCCACGTCCCGCCATGCCAGCTCACCGTCGATCGCCACGAGAGATGCGCCCGGCAGCACCGCGTCGACCAGTTGCCAGGCGTGCGACCCCACCGACAGCAGCGTTCCGCCGCCGTCCGCCGGATCGTCCTGCCACTCGCGTCCGGGTGAGCGAAACGGCGCGGCGTCATGGTGGGCGAGGACCCGGACCCCGAGGATCCGCCGATCACGCACGTCCCAGGCGAGGGCCCGCACAGCCGGGGCGAAGGCGAGCGGGGTCGCCGTTCCGAAACCGCCGCCCAGGGCATCCAGAGCCGCCAGATGGCCCGGCGTTGCAGCTGCCACCTTGTTCACGAAGACCGTGGGCACGATGCCGAGCACCGCAGGCAGCAACTCGGCGACGAGCGCCGTACGCGCCGTGACGATCACCGCGTCGGGGGCGAGCGCGACCAGCTCGGTGATCGTCACTTCCGGCACACCGAAGCGCTCCGCGAAGTCCCGGCGACGCGCGGGATCATCATCATCGGCGACGCCGATCAGCTCAACGCCCAGCGCACGGAGGTTCGCCGCGTCGATGGCCGGGTGCGCGTGAGCGACGCCCAGGAAGCCGAGACGAACCGTCATGCCGGATCAGGCCATCGTCGCGATCTGCTCGCGCGTCACGGCGTGCTGCAGCGGCTGGCCGGCAAGATACGCCTCGACCTCGTCGGCCACGATGCGACCCTGGTGCAGGCGACCCTCCACAGTCCCTGCGGCGCGGTGCGGTGTGAGCAGGACGTTATCCAGCGAGCGGAACGGGTGATCCAGCGGCAGCGGTTCCTGATCGAAGACGTCGATCGCGGCGTCGATGCGGCCGGTGCGAAGCTCCGCCAGCAGCGCGGCCTCATCCACCAGCCAGGATCGCGCGGTGTTGACCAGGCCGGAACCGTCGGCCATGAGCCCCAGCTCGCGGGCACCGATCATGTGGTGCGTCTGCGGGAGCGACGGCGCATGCAGCGCGACGATCCGGGCAGCGCTCATCCCCTCCTCCAGGTCGACGAGACGGGCACCCAGCGATGCGGCTTCGTCCGCATCGACGGTGGGATCCACGAGCAGCGGCTGGGCGCCCAGCGCGCGCAGCAGCGTCAGATATGCGCGTCCGGTGCGCGAGGCGCCCACCACGGTGATCGGACAGCCGCCGATCTCGTGCTGCGCCCCCGGCTCCACGGCCGATTCCCATCCTTCACCCGCGTGCATCGCGTGGTCGAGGCGGTGGACCCGGTGCAGCAGCGACAGCGTGAACGTCAGCGACACCTCGGCGACGGGCCGCGCCATCGCCGCTCCCGTCTGCGTGACACGGATGCCTGCGTCCCACAGCGCATCCGTCACGAGGAAGTGCACGCTCGCGCCGCTGTGGGCGAGCAGCCGCAGACGTGGCATGCGCGCGATCGTCTCCGCGTCCACCGCAGCCGCACCCCACGCGGGAACATAGACCTGGGCCTGACCGGGATCGGCGACGTCCGCGAGGGTGTCCACCCGGACGAGGGCGCCGGCCGGATCCGCGCCGTCGGCCACGGCGAGCGCCGCGGCTGCCGCTTCCAGCCGCGACCAGCTCTCGGCACTGAAGAACTCCCCCACGAGCGGGGCGGGAACGGCGACGATGATCCGGGGTGCGCTCACACCAACCACCTTTCCAGATGCTCGGCGACGAAGGCGTCATCGGCGAGATCAGGATAGGCGAGCCGCGTGCGGGCGATCTCGTCCGCCTGCCCCGGCGACAGCGATTCGGCGGGGTCGAGGCACCAGGTCCCCTCCAGCAGACCCTGCTGGCGGAGCACCTCATGGACACCGGCGATCACGCCGTGGAAGTCGTGTCCCGGGTCGAAGACCGCCTGGTTCACGTCGACCAGATCGGCCGCTCGTGCCGTCAGCATCCGCAGCAGCGCGTCGTCTCCCGCCAGGGCGCGGTGCACCTGGTCGAGCATCCGCACCGCGGCGTGGGTGCCGACGGCCCACTGACCGAGAAGACCGCCCACGAAGCGCAGCGTCTGCGGCCCTGCCGGAGAATCGACCGTGTAGGTGGCAAGCAGGTCGGCGAGGATCGCGTCGTCGTTGCCGGTGTACAGGGCGATCTCACTCGAGCGGCCGGACTCGGCCACACCCCGCACCAGCTCGAGTGTGCGGTAGCGGTCGAACGGCGCCGCCTTCACCGCCACCACGGCGTCGATCGAGGCGAAATCGCGCCAGAACGCACGATCCAGCGTGGGTCCGCCGATGGCGCTCTGCAGGTAGAAGCCCACCAGCGGCATGATCTCTCCGATGGCGCGGGCACGATCGAGCAGTTCTGCCGGCGACGCCCCCGGTACACGCGGGCTCACCAGCACCGCGTCATAGCCGAGCTCGTGAGCCAGCTCCGCTTCGGCCACCGCCTGCGCCGTGTTCCCGGAGACACCCGCGATCCGGATCACGGACGGATCGCCATGCGCTTCGACCTCTTCGATGGCCAGGCGCAGCACCGGCTCGAAGAGACCGTGCTCGGGATCGCGGATCTCGAACTGCGTGGTGTGGACGCCAACAGCCACACCGCCGGCGCCGGCGTCGAGGTAGTACCGCGTGAGGGCGCGCTGGCGTCGCTCGTCCAGGGTGCGCTCGGCCGTCAGAGCCAGCGGATGAGCGGGAATGACGACACCGCGCGCGAGCGTCGCGGCGGCCTGGGGGCGAAGTGCGTGCATCAGAACTTCCCGTCGCGGACAGCCCACTTGGTGGGCTTGGCGATGGTGGGAAGGCCGGCCTCGAGCCACGCGGTCTGCCAGCGCACGAGCGTGTCCGCGGATACCGAGGGGTAGCCGAACAGCGCCATGCAGCGGCTGGAGTCGCTGAGCAGAGCGGTGGCCTGCGGCTCGTCGACGAGCGTCACCTCGCGCCCTGCCAGCGCGCCGATGCGGCGGGCGATGGCGGCCACGCTCAGCGTCTCGGGACCGGTGAGATTCACCGTGAAGACCTCGGAGCTGGCGTGGCGCAGGCTCCGCAGCACCACCTCGTTGGCGTAGCCCTGCCACACCACGTTGACGTTCGCGGTGGCGACGGAGACCGGCTCACCCGCGAGCACGGCGGCCGCGATATCGGCCACCACACCGTAGCGGAGGTCCACGGCGTAGTTCAGCCGGATGATCGAGACGGCCGTGCCGCGCTCTTGCGCGCCGAACTCGAACACCCGCTCGCGTCCGAGGCAGGACTGTGCGTACTCACCGATGGGCGCGGGCGTGACATCCTCGCTCGCGCCGCCGGACGAGGCGGGCAGGAACGGATACACGTTTCCCGTGGAGAGCACCGAGATCCGGCTGTCGCGGTAGCGGCGTGCGACGCGGTCCGGGAGTGCCGCGTTCACCTCCCATGCCCACGACGGGCTGGTGGCGGCGCCGAACTTCGCACCGATCATGAACACCACCTCGGCGGCGTCGGGAAGCGCGGAGAGATCATCCGCCTCGACGAGGTCGAACGGCACGACGACCACGCCCGCGCTCTCGAGCCGCTCGCGCAGCGCGGCGTCGCCGAAGCGCGACACCGCGTAGACGCGGTCCTCAGAGCGGCCCGCGGCATCCATCGCCTTGCGAGCGAGCATGGCCAGGGTAGGCCCCATCTTGCCGCCCGCACCGAGGATCGCCAGATCCCCGGACCCGGCGCGCATGTCCTCGATGAGGGCCGCACTCGGCTCGGCCAGCGCCGATTCGAGATCGGCCTCGGAGGTGAAGGTGAAGTCGGTCACGACGTTCCTTTCGATCAGCCCTTGATGCCCGCACTCGCGACGCCCTCTTGGACGTAGCGCTGCGCGACGAGGTAGGCGAGGAAGATGGGCAGCAGCGCCACGACGGAGCCGGCGAGCATCACACTCAGCGGAACGCTCTGCTGCTGCAGGGACGAGATGCCCACGGTCAGGGTCCACATGTCGCTGGATTTTCCGACGATGAGCGGCCACAGGAAATCGTTCCAGTGCCAGAGGAAGACGAAGATGCCGAGGGTGGCGAGCACGGGCTTGCACAGCGGCAGCACGATCCGCAGGAAGATGCGGAACTCCCCCGCACCGTCGATGCGCGCGGCCTCGAACAGCTCGTCCGGCAGACCCTGGATGAACTGGCGCATCAGGAAGACGGCCTGGGCATTGGCGAGCGAGGGCAGGATGAGACCCCAGTAGGTGTCCACACCCCCGAGCCACGCCATGAAGATGAAGGTGGGGATGAGCGTGACGTGGAACGGGACCATGACCATCGAAAGGAAGGACCAGAACATCACCTCCTTGCCCCGGAAGCGCTTCTTCGCGAAGGCGTAGCCGGCCATCGCGGACAGGAACAGCACGATGACGACGGAGACCAGCGAGTAGATCAGCGTATTGCCGAGCCACACCAGGAGGTTCTGCCCGCTCAGCACCTGCTCGTAGGAGGAGAACGAGATGTTGCCCCACGGCAGGAGGGAGCCCGGTAGCTCCACCGCCATGCCCGGCTTCAGGCTCAGCACGACCATCGCGTAGAAGGGGAAGAAGCTGAAGACGGCGGCGATGCTCAGCCAGATCCAGCGGCCGACGATCCCCCAGCCGCTGGGCTCGAGAGCGCGGTAGGAACGCTGAGGACGCGAGGCGGTGGTGGCGCTCATTTCTGCTTTCCGATCACCAGGCGCTGGATGAGCGCGACGGCCAGGGTCATGATGAACAGCGCGACGCCGATCGCGGCCGCGTAGCCGTAGTTGAAGTACTTGAAGCCCTGGTCGTACAGCATGTAGACGAGGGAGTAGCTGGCGTTGGCGGGACCACCCCCGGTCATCACGTAGATCACGTCGAAGACCTGGAACGCCGCCGTGGTCTCGATGACGGCGAGGAAGAAGAACGTCGGCTTCAGATGCGGCATCAGGATGAAGCGGAAGCGCTGCCAGGCGTTGGCGCCGTCCATCAGGGCCGCCTCTTCGAGCTCGCGCGGCACGTCCTGCATCGCGGCGATGAGGATCATCATGCCGTAGCCGAAGCGCGACCACACGCCCACGATGATCAGCGCCGGGATCACGAGCACGGGGCTTCCAAGCCAGGATCCGCCGAGGCCCAGCGGTGCCATGAGCTGCGACCACGGACCGTCGGCGGAAAAGATCCACTTGAACACCGCACCGGCCAGCACCAGGGAGGTGATGACGGGCAGGAAGAAGATCGAGCGGAAGAAGCGCGAGCCGCGGAAGGCACGTCGGACCCCGAGCGCCATCACGGTGGACAGTGCCAGCGCGATGGGCACGGAGAACACCGCGAACAGCAGGGTGACCGACAGCGCCCGCCAGAACAGCGGGTCGGCAACCATCCGCTGGAAGTTGGCGATGCCCTTCCAATCCAGTTCGCCCGAGATGTCGTAGTGGAAGAAGCTCAGCCCCACACCCACGATCGACGGGCCGAACCGGAACGCGATGAAGAGCAGGAAGGCCGGCAGCACGAACAGGAAGGCGACGCGTGCTTCGCGACGCGAGAGCAGGCGGGTCAGGCGCGCGCCGGGTGAGGGCGCGGCTCCCGACGCGCCCGCAAGCGCAGCGTCGAGCCGCGGCGGTTCAGTGGTCTTCGTCGACATTGTCGGACTCCCTGCGTGGTGGAATCGGGATCCGGGGGCGCGCTCGATGCGACCAGCGCGCCCCCGGAGGGTCACTGCGTCAGCAGCGGGCCTGCGGCCGAAGCCGCGGCGTCGAGGGCGTCCTTCGCAGACTTCTGTCCCAGCAGAGCGCCCTGGATCTCCGGGGCGAGCACGCCCATCAGCGCACGCGAGCTGGTGAAGAGCTCGCCCACGGTGGCGGTGGGCACCTGAGCCTCCATCTTGGACATCACGGGGTCGTCGGCGTACAGAGCACCGGTCGAGGTGACCGCGGAGTAGAAGCCCGCCTCGATGAGGTACGGCTTGATCACCTCGCCGCCGGTGGCGTAGTCGGCGAACTCGCCGGCCGCCTCCTTCGCCTTCGATCCCTTCAGCAGCGCGAGCGAGCCGACGGTGCCGTACGCCACCGACTTCTCCTTCGTCAGCGGCGGCAGCACGACGATGTTCTCCTCGCCCCAGAACGACTCGAGCTCTGCGGGGATGTTCGTCCAGGTGCAGCCGACCTTGCCCTTGGCCAGGGCCGTCTGCTCCAGCGGCAGGTTGGTGCTGAGGGCGTCCGGCTCGATGGCCTTCTGCTGCGCCAGCGTGGAGACGAACTCCAGCGCTTCCTGGCCGGGCTTCTTGTCGAACTCCACCGCGGAGCCGTCCTTGGTGAACACGCTGCCGCCTGCCTGCCACAGCAGCGGGTAGAACGACATGTTCAGGGTGTTCTCGGGAGCCGCCGGGTAGTTGATGGCGTACATCCCCTTCTCGGTGAACTTCGGCGCCATCGCCAGCACGTCGTCCCACGTGGCGGGGTAGTCGGTGACGCCCGCTTCCTGGAAGGCGGCGGCGTTGCAGATCAGCGGGTTGACGCTGGTGAGCAGCGGCGCGCCCATCATGTTGCCGTCGATGGTGACCGACTCGGTGACGTTGGGGAGGATGTCGGCCTTCTGCTCATCGCTGAGGTAGGGGCCGATCGGCTCGATCGACTTCTGGTACGCGGCCAGCTGATCGGGGATGAGGTAGACGAGGTCCGGCCCCTTGCCCGCGGCGATGGCCGTCTGCAATCCCTCGTCGCGGTTCGCCCAGGGGAAGATCTCGTAGTCCACCGTGATATTCGGGTGGTCCTTCTCGAACGCGGCGACGGTCTCATCCCAGAACGCCTTGTGCTTGGCCTCGTCCGCGATGACGGGGTACAGCCACACCGTGACCTTCTGGTCACCACCTGCTGCGGCATCGCCACCGGACCCGGCGTTCGCGCCGCAACCGGCCAGCAGTCCCACGGCGGCGAGTCCCGCCGTGGCTGCGATCAACTTCTTCACGCGCATGATGCTCCTTTGCTCACGCCCTGGGTGCTCAGGGGGACGGGTCTATTATGACAATGCGATGTGATATTTCGTCAAGCCCTTTCCAGAAACTCTTGACCGACATGGTTTGGAGTGCTGTCATCGAAGGGCCGGCTAATCACACTCGTGTGGTAATTTTCCGGAAACGATGCGAAGGAGCGCCGATGCCAACCGTGGCCGAGCAGACGATCGTCGCCCGCACCGCCCTGCGTCTGCGCGACGGCGGACCGACGACGGCCACCGATCTCGCCCGCACGCTGGAGATCTCCCGCACCTCGGTGGAGAACGCGCTGGCACAGTTGCAGGATGCGGGGCTTGTCGCCGACGCGCAGCCGCTGCCGGGTCGAGGCGCCGGGCGACCCGCGCGCCACTACGGCTTCTCCGCGGCCGCCGGCCTCGTGGCGGGTGTGGATGTGGGCGTGCACAGTGTGCGAGTCGTCCTGTCGGATCTCGCGGGCGTGGTGGTGGCCCATGAACGCGCACCGGGCCTCGACCCCGATGCTGACGCCGCGACGCAGCTCGACGCCGTCGTCGCTGCGATCGATGCGGCGGTCGCCGCCGTCCGGACCCCGCACGGCGGCCTGCGCGCCGTCGGTGTCGCCCTGCCGGGAATCGTCGACGACTCGGGGCGGGTCGTCGCGTCCGTCATCCTCACCGCCTGGCCCGGAGTGGACGTCGCCCGTCTGCTCCGGGAGCGGCTCGGCTGCCCCGTGGTGCTGGACAACGGCGTGCGTCTCGCGGCCGTGGCCGAGCACCACCTCGGTGCCGCGCGATTGGTGGACGACGTCCTCTACCTGTCGGTGGGCGCGCGTATCGCGGCGGGGATCATCCTGGACGGCCGTCCACGCCGCGGTCCGCACAACGCGGCCGGCGACATCGGCCGCCTCGCGTTCCGCGGGATCGACGAAGACACCGGGCAGATCGCCTGGCGCACTGCCGGCAGCGGTGAAGAGGTGTTCGCACTGGCCGAGTCCGGCCACCCGGAGGCACGCGCCGAGCTCACCGGTTTCATCGACGAACTGGCACGTGGGATCGCCACCCTCGCGATGACGATCGATCCGGCCATGGTGGTGATCGGGGGCGGCATGTCGCTGGCACGTGAGGCCCTGCTCGCGCCCCTGCGCACCGCCGTGATGCGCCGCATCCGCATCCCCGTCGACCTGCCGATCGTCGCGGCGCGCCTCGGCGGCGAGGCGGCGGCCCACGGCGCCGTGGTGTTCGCCTTCATCCGCTGCGCGGACGACGTCACGGGACTTCCCGACCTCCCCCCGCCTCCCATCGCCCCCCTCGAGGACGCGGCACTCGTGGCCGCCGATCGCTGACCGGAAGGACTTCCATGTCGCATCCCCTCACCGACCTCACGGTCGGTCTCATCGGCGCCGGCGGCATCTCCGCCGTCCACGCCGACGCATGGCGCGCCCTCGGCGCGCGCGTGCTCGTCCACTCGGTCGTCGGTGCCCAGGAGCTCGCCGACGCGTACGGCTTCACCGCCGTCGCCACGCTCGACGAGGTGCTCGACGCAGCCGACATCGTCGACATCGTGACCCCGTCCGGCACCCACCGGGAGATCGCGCTCCGTGCCATCGACGCGGGGGTGCACGTGATCTGCGAGAAGCCGCTGGCGGCCACCGCCGAAGACGCTCGCGACGTCGCCGCCGCGGCGGAACGTGCCGGTGTGCGACTGTTCCCCGCCCACGTGGTGCGCTACTTCGCCGAATACCACGCGCTGCGCGAGCAGGTGCGTGCGGGGCGCATCGGACGCGTCGCCACCCAGCGGTTCACCCGCATGGGCCAGGCGCCTTCGACGCGCTGGTTCTTCGACGAGGCGAAGGGCGGCGGAGTCGTGCGCGACCTCATGATCCACGACCTCGATCAGGCGGTGTGGCTCGCGGGCGACGTCACGGAGGTCTACGCCGTGCAGCACCCCGCGAGCGTGGACGGGCAGGTGCCGGTCCCGGTGACCGCGCACGTCACGCTCACCCACGCGAACGGCGTCCTGTCCCACCTGCAGGCCACCTGGCTGAGCCCGGGCATGCCGTTTCGTACCTCCATCGAGGTGTCGGGCGACCAGGGACGGCTGAGTTTCGCCAGCCGCGATGACGCCACCCTCGTGGCGGACGTCGCCGTCACGGATGACGCCGGCTACATGCCGCCGATGTCGGCACAGGAGAGCCCCTATTACAGCGAGATCGCCGCCTTCGTCGCCGCGATCCGGTCCGGCGGCGAAGCACGCGTCTCCCCCGCCGACGGAATCGCCGCCGTCGCGCTGGCCGAGGCCGCCATGGCCTCGATCCGCTCCGGTCAGCCCGTCACCCTCACGGAGGTCTCCGCATGACCCGTCGACTGAAGGTCGCCGTTCTCTCTTTCGCCCACACGCACGCGCTGAGCTACGTGCACGCGCTGCAGCAGGACCCCGACATCGAGCTGATCGCCACCGATCCCGACGGCGCCACCGCCCCCGATGACGCTCCCCGCGGCGCTGAGCTCGCCGCCCAGCTGGGCGTGGCGTACGTCGACAGCTACGACGCGGCCTTCGCCTGGGGGCCGGATGCCGTCGTCGTGGCATCCGAGAACGCCCGGCACCGCGACCTGGTGCTGCGCGCGGCGGAGGCCGGTGCCCATGTGCTGTGCGAGAAGCCGCTGGCCACCACGGTCGCCGATGCCGAGGCGATGCGCGACGCATGCGCGGCCGCCGGCGTGCTGCTGATGGTCGCCTACCCCGTGCGCTTCGCTCCCGAGTTCCGCGATGCGCTGGCGCAGATCCGCAGTGGCCGGCTGGGCCGGGTGATCAGCATCACGGGGGTCAACAACGGCAAGCTGCCGCAGGATCGCGCCTGGTTCACCGACCCCGACCTCGCCGGCGGTGGAGCGCTGGTGGACCACGTGGTGCACTGCGCCGACCTCATCGACGAGCTGCTGGGCGAACGCGCTGCCACCGTGCGTGCGGTCTCCAACCGCATCCTGCACGCGGACCGTGAGCTGGCGGTCGAGACCGGCGGCCTCGTCACCGTGCAGTATCCGAGCGGGATCATCGCCAGCATCGACTGCTCATGGAGCTGGCCGATGAGCTCGCCCACGTGGGGCGGCCTGACGCTGCAGATCGTGCTGGAGCTCGGCACGCTGACGGTGAGCCCGTTCCGCCGCGGCGTCGCCGGTCATGACGCCGCCGGCGAGACCTGGACTCCCGTGGGCGCCGACCTCGATGCCCTCATGCTGTCCGAGTTCCTCGACGCCGTGCGGATGGATCGGACGCCTCAGCCGGATGCCGCCGTTGGCATCCGCACGCTGGAGATCGTGGCGGCCGCGCGCACCTCCGCTGCCTCCGCCGGTACGCCGATTCGCCTCCCCTAGCCCCGTTCATTGCGCGCAAATGGCCCCAAAAGTCGGATTTTTGGGGCCATTTGCGCGCTATGAACCGGGGGGTGTCAGATCACGTCGGGGGAATCCGGAGCGGAGGTCTCGCGACGGGTGGTCTGCGAGCCGGATGCGGGGTCGACGGTGGTGTTCGCGACGGAACGCGTGGTGCGGCGGCGCAGCAGCAGGGCGATGCCGATGATCGTGATGACGACTCCAGCGCCCATCAGCAGGTAGCCGACCAGGTCGAGGTCGATCCAGTCCACCTCGACGTTCAGGGCGAACGCCAGCACAGCGCCGACGACGAACAGGAAGATGCCGAAACCGATACTCATGTGAGCCTCCTCATCCGGGTCCGGGCGGACCCTGGTGCGGTCGACTGGTCACGCTAGCCCGAACCCGTCTGTGCGCAACCCCCCTTGCGCATCATCGCGAGTTCTGACATGCGAGAAACCCATGCGAGTCCGAACCACCCGGCAACCCGGGATTATCGGACCCGCATGGGTTCTCGCGGCGGTCAGGCGCGGGCGGCGGACTTCGCCGCCTCCTTCTGCTGCTTGTGCAGCACCTTCTCGTCGATCGGCGCCTCACCAGAGGCACGGAGGGCGGCATAGTAGGCACGGGCCTCGTCCTGGCGCACCTGCTCGGCACCGCTGGCGATCGGAGCGCGCAGGTGCTCGGGCTCGTAGGCGAACGCCCCGACCAGATCCAGCGCATGCGGACGCAGCCGCGCGCAGAGCCGATCGATGTAGCGCGACACCGACGCGGCACGCTGCGTCGACAGGCGGCCGTTGATGATGTACCAGGCCAGGTGCTTCTCGATGAGTCCCAGTCCGAACAGGTCGCGCACCCAGGTCAGCACCTCGCGCGTACCGTCGTCCGGAGCCGAGGCCAGTGCGTCGGTGAACGCCTCCCACTGCAGCAGCTCGCCGTGGGCACGAGCCGCCTCCATGAGCTCGGTCTGGTTCTCGTTGAACAGCGCGAAGCTCTCCTCAGCGCTCAGCTTCTTCCCGCCGCGCATCCGCATGGCGATGTCGGCGACCATCTGCTGGACGCGCTCCTGAAGCAGTTCGTGCTGGTCATCACCGCGTAGGCCGAGCTCCACCGAGCGCGCCGTCGAGCCGAGATCGGCGACGGCCTGTCCCAGGCGGCGAAGACCCGCACCGTGGAACACCTTGCCCGCTGTCTGACCGACCGCGAACGCCGCCAGCTGCTTCGGGTCTTTGCCCGCAACCTGCTGCCCGTACTCGGTCAGCAGTCGCTTGCCCACCAGCTGCAGGAGGATGTTGTTGTCCCCCTCGAAGGTGGCGTAGACGTCGAGGTCGGCGCGCAGGCCGGTGAACCGGTTCTCGAACATGAATCCGGCACCGCCGCAGGCCTCGCGGCACTCCTGCAGGGTGTCCAGCGCGTGCCACGTCGACAGCGGCTTGAGCGCGGCGGCCAGTGTCTCCAGGTCCTGCCTGTCGTCGTCGGTCGCGGCGCGCCCACTGAAGACGCCGTCGAACTTCTTCAGGAACTCGTCGTGCGCGAAGATCTGGGCATACGTGGTGGCCAGGCGCGGCAGGAGGCGCCGCTGGTGCTTTCCGTAGTCCAGCAGCACCGTCTCATCCGTGCCCGATCCCTGGTCGAACTGACGGCGCTGCGTGGCGTAGGTGATGGCGATGGTGAGCCCCACCGCGGACGCCCAGGACGAGGCGCCGTCGAGCGAGACGCGGCCCTGGACGAGCGTGCCCAGCATCGTGAAGAAGCGCCGTCCGGGGCTGGCGATCGGGCTGGAGTACGTGCCGTCCGCCGCGACGTCCCCGTACTTGTTCAGCAGGTTGGTGCGGGGAACCCGCACGTGGTCGAACGCAAGCCGGCCGTTGTCGATGCCGTTGAGACCACCCTTGAGCCCGTCGTCCTCGCTGGAGACGCCGGGCAGCAGCTGGCCGTTCTCATCGCGGATCGGCACGTAGAAGCAGTGCACGCCGTGGTTGACCCCGTTGGTGATCAGCTGGGCGAACACGGTCGCGGCGATGCCGTCCTTCGCGGCGTTGCCGAGATAGTCCTTCCACGCCGCACGGAACGGCGTGTTGATGACGAACTCCTCGGTCTCGGGGTCGTAAGTGGCCGTGGTGCCGATCGCGGCGACGTCGGAGCCGTGCCCCATCTCGGTCATCGCGAAGGCCCCGGGGATGGACATGTCCATGACGCCGGGAAGCCAGGTCTCGTGATGCGTCTCGGTTCCGAGGTGCAGGATCGCCGCGCCGAACAGGCCCCACTGCACGCCGGATTTGATCTGCAGGCTCGGATCGGCCAGGACCAGCTCCTCGAAGCCGGCGATGTTGCCACCGTGGTCATCGCCCCCGCCCAGTCGCTGGGGGAAGGCACGATGCACGGCCTTGTTGTCGACCAGCACGTGCAGCTGCGCGAGCACGCGCTCACGGTGCTCGCGCATGCCGAGGCTGTCATCGCGCCAGAGCGCCGGATCCTTGACCAGCTCGCGCGCCTGGCGGCGAACGTCCGCCCAGGTGCCCATCAGCATGTCGGTCACGCGGTCCACGTCGATACGGGGCTCGCCCGCGGCGGGGGAATTTGCGGCGTGTACGTACACGTCGGGATCAGTCATCGATACTCCTCGTGTGAGTCCTCGGTCCGCATGACGGACCTCACCAACACGCTAGGCCGAGGTCTGACGACGACCAAGCATGTTGGACTGAGTGTACAACTTCGTGACACTGAGTCTCACGGCCGCTGTGCAGATTCCACACATCCACAGCCCCTCGGAGCGGAACCACACCGACCACTAGACTGGCGGCTAGTCCGCCGCGACCCCTTTCACGATGACGCCACCCACCGCCCGTCTTCCTGCCCCGCAACGACGCGCTCTGATCGTCGACGCGGCCACTGACGTGTTCATGAAGGTGGGCTACCGCGCCGCCTCCCTGCGAGACATCGCGTCGCACGCCGGCATCAGTCACACCGCCCTGCGACGCCATTTCGCCTCCAAGGGCGACATCCTCCTCGCCATCCACGAACAGTACGAGGCCGACACGCTCGCCGCCCTCTCCGGCCGCGGAGAGCTGACGGTCGACGAGTGGATGATCGCCCTCGCTGATGAGGCGAGCAGCCGCCCCGATCGCCTCCAGGTGTTCACCGCGCTCGTCGGCGAGGGAACCTCCCCCACCCACCCCGCTCATGACGCGGCGCGGCGCTCGTACGAGGCGCGACTCGAGGCCTTCTCTGCAGGACTGGAACGCGGGGTCGCCGAGGGGGTCGTGGCCGCCACCCGCGCGACCCGGTCACAGGCGGCCCGTTTCCTGGCACTGTGGAACGGGGCGCAGTTGCTGCAGCAGTACCTTCCCGCGGTCGTTCACACGCCCCAGCTGATCCGCGACGAAACCGCCATCATCCGTCAGCCTGCGCTGCCGGTCCGCGATCCCGGCTCCGGGGCCACCCGGCCGCTCACCGACGCGCTGCCCCCCGGCACGTCGCGGCGCGACGGCATCCTGGACACCGCCACCTCGCTGCTGCTGGCACACGGGTACAGCGGCACCAGCATGCAGGCCTTCGCGGCCGCAGCGGGAATCGCCAAGGCGACCCTGTTCCATCACTACCCGACCAAGGACGACCTCGTCCGCGCTGTGCTGCACCGCAGCGCCGACATGGTGAACGCGCTGTCCGACGGCACGCGTGCGATCCGTGGGGCCGAGCGGCTGCACGCGATCCCCGCGCAGTGGCGGGCGGTGTGCGCCGGGGCCGCTGAGCTGGTGAACCTGCACGTCGTGCTGAGCGCCGAGGCCTCCAGCGCCGGGCACCCGCTGCACGAGGGCTTCCGTGAGCATTTCGCCACTCTCATCGACTGCTCCACCCGCGCCTTCACCGACGCCGAGCGTGACGGGCAGCTGCGCTCCCTGCGCGAGCCGCGCGTGGAGGCGATTCGCCTCGTAGCCCTCTGGGAGGGCCTGCAGCTCATCTCACGCTTCGACGCGTCGATCGACGTCGCGGCGGAGATCACCGCGCATCTGTCCGAGGTACTCATCGACCCCGCGGAAGACCGGAGGTCGAGTCAGGCGCCCGATCGGAATCCGGACGCCTGACTCGTCGGTCGCCCACCCGAATCGGGCTCGACCTGACGGCGTGATTTCGCATCGCCTCAGAACGCATGGCAGCGGAGCCCCCCGACTCGTTCGCTGCCACTTCTCGCCGATCCCGCCCTGAGGTCAGGATCGTGTCGATCTTCTGTTGTGCGATGCGCTTCTGCTCTCCCCCGAGAGCCGACCGCTTGGAAACATGTTATCGACCGATTGGCAACCTGCCAAGAGCCGATCCGCGAGTCGGCCCGCTTACGCTTCGGCGATGACGGCCAGCACGGCCTCGCCGTACGCGTCCCTTTTCTTGGCGCCAATGCCGGTGATGCCATCGAGATCCGCGAGCGATGACGGCCGATGCTCCGCGAGCGCGCGCAACGTCGCGTCGCCGAACACGATGTAGGCCGGAACGCCCTGCTCTCGAGCCTGGGCAGCCCGCCAGGCCCGCAGAGCCTCGAACAGTTCGCGGGCGTCTTCGGGCAGCTCGTCGGCGGCGGAGGCCTTCCTGGCCCGGCCCGCGCTCGAGGTGCGCCCCAGGACATCCCGCCGCATCAGTACGGACCGCTCGCCCCGCATCACCTCGGCACTGCCCTCGCCGAGGGCGAGAGTGCCGTACTCACCCTGCGCCACCAGCAGTCCCTGCGCGAGCAGCTGGCGGACCACCGAGCGCCAGTCGGCCTCGGAGAGATCCGCACCGATGCCATAGGTGGCGAGTTCGTGGTGGCGATACTGACGGATGCGGTCCGTGGACGCACCCCGCAGGATGTCGATCAGCTGACCGGCACCGAACGCCTGGTTGCGCTCGCGCTTCAGCCGCACGATGGTCGACATCAGCTTCTGCGCCGCAACGGTGCCCTCGAACGTGTCAGGCGGTGTCAGGCAGGTGTCGCAGTTTCCGCAGGGCGGGGAATCCTGGCCGAAGTAGGCGAGCAGATTCTGGCGACGGCACTGCACGGTCTCACACAGCGCGAGCATGGCATCGAGGTGCTGCTGCTGACGGATCTTGTGGGCGCGATCGCCCTCGCCCTGATCGATGAGGCGCCGCTGCTGCACCACATCCCCGAGACCGTAGGCCATCCACACCACCGAGTCCGCACCGTCACGGCCCGCACGACCCGTCTCCTGGTAGTAGCCCTCGACGGATTTCGGGAGGTCGATGTGGGCGACGAAGCGAACGTCCGGCTTGTCGATGCCCATGCCGAACGCGATGGTGGCCACCACCACGACGCCGTCGTCGCGCAGGAAGCGGGACTGGTTGGCCGCACGGACGTCGGCGGGAAGGCCGGCGTGGTACGGCAGCGCGTCGATGCCCTGCTTGCGCAGGTGCTCCGCGGTCTGCTCGACCGCCTTCCGGCTCAGGGCATAGACGATGCCGGCCGACCCCTCCGGCTGCGAGCGGATGAACTGCACCAGCTGACGTCGCGCATCGATCTTGGCCTCGATGCGGTACTGGATGTTGGGCCGATCGAAGCTGGCCACGAAGTGCTCGGCACGGGGCAGCCTGAGCCGTTCGGTGATCTCACGATGCGTGGCACGCGTCGCCGTAGCGGTGAGTGCCATGCGGGGAACGCCGGGGAACACCTCCCCGAGGTCTTCCAGCGCCAGGTAATCCGGCCGGAAGTCATGGCCCCACTGCGCGACGCAGTGCGCCTCGTCGATGGCGATCACACTCAACGAACCGCGCTGCAGGAAAGCACGCGTGGCGTGTCCGGAAAGGCGTTCCGGGGCGACGTAGAGCAGGTCCAGCTCACCGGCCAGGTAGGCCCGTTCGACCGCCTGACGCTCCTGGGTGGACTGGGTGGAGTTCAAGAACGCGGCGCGCACGCCGTTGGACTGCAGCGCATCCACCTGATCGTGCATGAGGGCGATCAGCGGGGAGACCACGAGCCCGGTGCCCTCTCGCACCAGGGCAGGAATCTGATAGGTGAGCGACTTGCCACCACCGGTCGGCATCAGCACGATCGCATCCCCGCCGTCGATCACGTGCTGCACTATGGCGCCCTGATCACCGCGGAAGGCGTCGTAGCCGTACACCGTGTGCAGTGCCTCGAGCGCGGATGCGTACTGTGACGCACGAGCCTGTGGCGCGGCGACCGGTGCGGGTGCGTATCCCGCCGGCACCGGCGGGCCCCCGAGGAAATCGAGGTCGACGGGAGGCTCGTCATACGGATCGTACGGGGGCTCGTCGTCGTACGGGATGTCGGCGTAGGGGTCGTACGGGGGCTGATCGGCATCCGCGCCGGAACGGGAAGCGGGGTGGGAGAAGGCCGAGGAGCTCACCCCCGCGAGTCTACCGACGCCCTCCGACGGTGGACTCGGGGCAGGCACGATGAGGAGATCCGGCTCGCGCTGACGAGTTGGGGAGGAGACGATCCCCGACGCGCAGACAGAGCGGAGGCCGGTTCGAGCCGGCCCCCGCGCTGTCTCGCGTCAGTTCCTCTCCCTCACCTCAACTCCGGATGCGCGCACGCCGGCGCGCGATGACGATCCCACCGGCACCCAGCAGCATCAGCAGGATGGCGATGATCCCACCCGGGCCCGCCTGTACGCCCGTGCTCGGCAGAGCGGGACCATGCGTACCGGGAGCCGTCGCGCTGGGCACTGACGTCACGTCAGTGCCGGTCGAGGGGCTGCCGGTCGGCTCCGTGGACGGTCCCGCCGTCGGCGACGCGGTCGGCGTGGGCTCCAGCGTCTGCGTCGGCTCCACCGTCGGCGTCAGCGTCGGCGACACGGTCGGCGTCAGTGTCGGTGTCGGTGTCGGTGTCGGCGTCGCCGTCGGCGTCGGCGTGGGCGTGGGCGTGACGTCCGCGACACGGAACCCCTCCGCTGTGCACCCGTCGCATGCCACCAGATCGGCACCGCGCGCATCGCCGTTCACGGTGATCGCGATCACCCCCGCCTCGGCGCCGCCTGCTGCGTCTGCCGCCGCACGCACCTCGTCCACGCGCGCTGTCACGACGATCTCCACGGTGGTTCCGGCCGCGATGGACCCGGTCCATGTCGCGGTCTGCCCGGCCATCGAGACCTCTCCGTGGTCGGCTCGGATCTCGCCGACGAGCGAGGCATCGTCGTGGACATCCGTGAGATCGATGCTCACGCTCGCCTCCCCCAGCGCGGTGTCCTCCGCTGTGGCCGACACCGTCCAGGTGAGTTCATCCCCCGGATGCACCGTCGATCCGGCGTCGGGGAGCGATGCCACCGCCAGCGACCACCGACCGGTACGAGGCACCGACCACTGCTGCTCGTCCTCGAAGAACGGGGCGTGGGCGTAGAAGCGCAGGTAGGGATCGAACGCGGCGAAGGACGGGACCTGCTGCGGAGAGTTCCACACCGTCTGCGCGAACAGGCGCAGACGCGGCATCAGGGTCTGGGTGAGGACGTGCTCCGGCGCCCATCCGTGAGCGTCGTCCCAGATGGGGAAGAACTGGCCGGCGACGTTGGCGCGCAGTTCCTCCGGCGCCTGTGCGGGAGGGCCCCAGCCACCGGAGAACGTGTACGGATCCGCATAGTTCTTCCACGCGTACTCCGGCAGCGGGCGGTTGATGACCGATCCGTTCCTGGTGTCGCCGGAGGTGAGATCCGCGCGCGACATGGTGGGCCAGAGGTCGTGATAGAGATCCGACGACGAACCGACGAGAGTGCGCCCCTCGGCGAGAAGATCCTCCGCGGTCAGGGAGCCGTAGATCTCCGCCCAGTAGATGACCGTAATGTCCGGGTCCAGCGATACGGCCTTGTTCCGGCCGTTCAGCTGGTCGTTCCACACCATCGTCTGGCGGCCGTCGGCCTTCAGCGCCTGATTGACGCCGTTGAGGAACAGAACATAGGAGTCCCGGGTGTTGGCCGTCGGATCCCCGGTCTCCTCCTGGGCCCAGGTGGCAAGTTCGGTGTGCTCGTCCAGCGACATGAACTCGTCTCCACCGATGTGGACATAGGGAGTGTCGAACGTGCGCCCGAGTTCCACTGCCACCGCGGCGAGACGCTCGCGCACGTCGCTCCTGCCGTAGTTGTACGCCTCGCCGCCGAGCATGTACCCGGGCTCCGTATACACCTGTGCGTCGAGCGTGGCGTGTGCGGGCATGTCGAACTCGGGGATGATCGTGACGTGGAAGCGCTGTGCGAAGGCGACCAGATCGGCGATCTCCGCCTTGGTCCACGAGCCGCCGTCAGGCAGGTGATCCACGAGCTCCGGGAACACGTCGCTCTCGACCCGCAGCCCCTGCCCGTCCTTCACCCGCAGCACCATCGTGTTCATGTTCGTGAACGCGAGGTCCTTGATCTGCGACTTCAGCCAGTCGATGGAGTAGTAGCGCCGGCCGGAGTCCACCTGCAGGGCCCGGAAGCGCATGTCCGTCCAGTTGACGACCTGGCCGAGCGGAAGATCGGCGCCCGCCGATGCACTGCGGAGGGCCTGGCCGAGCGTGTTGAAGGCATACAGCACGCCGGCTTCACCTCCTGCGGTGATCGTGATCCCCGCAGCGGTGATGTCGATCGAGTACGCCTGGTCCGCGAGCGCGCGGGCGTTCTCGGGGGCCGAATCCGCAATCGCGACCTCGCCGAGTTTCACGAACACCCGGTTCGCAGTGAGATCCGACTCGTCTCCGCTCATCAGCGTCACCTCGGGAGCCACACCCAGCTCCATGAGGTTGGCTGCGCCGAGATCGGCCTCGTCGGTGATCGCGTCGGCGTCCCCCGCCGACACGATCACCCGTTCCACGGATCCCGTCCAGCTCCCGCCCGCGGGCTGGAAACTCTGCACCGCGGGGATGGTGACCGGGAATCCGTTCTCACCGGACGGGGGCACGCTCCAGCCGGCCGGCGCCGTCTGCGGCGAGCTCGCGGGACCGACCTCCGTCACCGTGAAGTCATCGCAGTAAGCCGGCGCCGTATTTCCTCCCACGAAGCAGAAGGCGTTGAGCTCGGTCGTGCGCGGTCCCGTCGTGATGGTGGAGGTGTAACGGCCCCAGGCGGTTCCGCCGTCGGGCGTGGTGATTCCGGCGGCATACTCCCCACCGCCGTCGCCCACAGCCAGCCCCCGGTAATACGGGGCATTCTCGGCATCGAAGATCCCCCAACGGATCCCCGATCCCTTCAGCGACACTTCGAAGGTGTACACGGTGTTCGGCTGCACTCCCGTGATGGTCTTGTTGACCATCCCCCGATCCACCCCCGTGCCGCGCACGGGGAGGTTGCCGCCGATGGGGGTCTGAGTCGTGGCATCGGCGTACGGGAGACCGATCCGCGCGGCGTGGCCGGTGCCGTCGGCTCCCGGCTCCACGATCGCCGCGTGGTTGTGCTGAGTTTGCGCGCCCCAGTCGCCCGACTCGAAGCCGCCATCGACGACGACGGGTCCTTCGTCCGCGCTGCTGGGCAGAACGGCGCCGAAGGCCCCCGCTGTCGTCACCGCCATTGTCAATCCGAGCCCGGCCGCCCAGGCTCTCGTCCGTGTCCGCACTTCCTCGTACTCCTTCCCCCGACCGCATCGTTGCGCCCGACGCGCCTGACCTTACCCGGGTAAGCACCCCAGGGGAAGACCCGCACTGACACGGGTAAGTAATTCGGGGGATAGATTCGTTCCGATGTCTTCCGATGGTCCCGCCCGACGCCTCACGATGCGCGAGCTCGCTCGCGAGCTCGGCGTCTCGCACGCCGCTGTCTCCTTCGCGCTCAACGGACGCCCGGGGGTGAGTCCCGCCACGCGCGAGCGGATCATCGCCGGAGCACGCGAGCGCGGCTGGGCACCCAACATCGCGGCCCGGGCCCTCGGCGGGCACGGTACCGGCTCCGTCGGTCTCGTGCTCGCGCGCAGCGCAGACGCCCTCGCTGCGGATTCGTTCTATCTCCGCTTCATCGCGGGGCTCCAGTCGGAGCTCTCCCCCCTGGATCTCACGCTCACCTTTCAGATCGCAGACGATGTCGACGCCGAGATCGCGCTGCATCGCCGATGGGCCGCCCAGGCGCGCGTAGACGGTCTGATCGTCGTGGATCCGCGCACCGACGACCCACGCCTTCATGAGTTGCATGCGCTTGGACTGCCCGCGGTGATCGTGGGAGCCCGGGAGCACGCCGCGGCCGGGATCGCACTCGTCTGGGCCGACGACGAACAGCCGATGACGGAGGTGGTTCGCACCTTCGCCGAGCTCGGCCACCGGAGGATCGGCTACGTGGCCGGAGCAGAGGACCTCGTGCACACCGCGTCACGCGTGCGCAGCTTCGCGTCCGCCATCGCCCGATACGGCCGGGACGCCCTGCCGGTGGTGCACACTCACCACGATCCCGACGAGGCAGAACGCGCGGTCGCGGCGCTCCTGGACGGCGGCCCGACCGCGGTGATCGCCGACGACGACCGCCTCGCCGTCACGGTACTGAGCGTGGCGAAGTCGCTCGGCATCGAGGTGCCGCGTCACCTCAGCATCGTGTCATGGGAGGACTCACCGCTGTGCACGGCGACCACACCGCCGCTCACCGCACTCTGGCGTGACCCCTTCGACCTGGGTCGCAGCGCCGCAGCCGCTCTCCTCGCCGAGATCTCCGATCATCGTGCCGCCGCGATCGCGGTGGCTCCCGCCGTGCTGCGCCGTCGGGATTCGCTCACCGAGGCTCCGTGACGGAACACGCGACCTCCCCTCAGGCGAGCCACTTGCCGGCGATAGCGCGAATCGTGTTGGCGTTGCGGTTGGTGGCCGGCTCCAGCAGCTTCGCGGCGCGGAGGGGATCCACCTCGCCGGGTGTGTAGCCCTCACCGAGGAGAGCGTGGATAGAACGACCGCGCACGACCATGCGGCCGCGCTCATCGGAGAGCCCTTCCACACGCCGCGCGGTCTCCGCGTCGAGGGGCTCGCTGCGCAGGTACACGTAGTGGCGGTGCAGCGCTGGGTCGTCGAGCTCCGCAACCGCCGACACCACGACGCGGTATTCGTCGGCGGTGAACAGCATCACCGGCACGACGAACCCTCGGTCCGCCTCGAACGCGCGCTCCAACGCGGCCGTCACCGTGGCGGGGTCCTCCGCAGTGCGCAGGAACACGTTCCCGGTGTTGATGTGGGTGGCAACGTCCGCGTACCCCAGCTCAGCGACGACGCGCCGGATGTCGGCGGCGGGGAACATCCGTCCGCCGACGTTGACGGCGCGCAGGAACGCGATCATGTCGGTCATGAGGAGATCCTGCCATCCCCGTGCGACATCCCTCAGAGGGCGCCCGTGGTCACCACCGGGATGACGATGTTCTCCAGCGTGACCTCGTAGCCGAGACCGTCGTACAGCGCGCGGGCGCCGTCGTTGTGACCGAAGACGTTGAGGGCGAGGTGGGTGGCCCCCATCTCACGTGCGACGTCTTCTGAGGCTCGCATGATCGAGGCGCCGTAACCCTTCCGGCGGTGCTCGGGCGACACGATGATGTCGTAGATGAACGCCTGCCCACCCCGATCGGCGATCCACACCATGCCCACGCGCTCATCGCGGTCGTAGGCGCTGAGCAGCAGCTGTCCGGGCGTCGACCGCCCCGCGGGCAGCAGCTGGGCGAAGGACGCCCGCGCGACGTCGAGCGCAGCGGCCTCGTCCTCCGCCCCGGCGTTCGCCCTCTCCCGTGCGTACTCGGCGATGGCTCCCCCGATCCACTCCTCGTACTCCGCGTCGGTGAACGGCGACAGGTTCACGCAGCCGTCGGCGCGCGAGGGGCGATCGAGAGCGATTCGCATGTTCGTCGCCACAATGGACTCGTCCGGGGTGCGCAGCGCCTGGGTGATGGGGTCGCCCGCGAGGCGGTTCACCCGGATGCGGGTGGCGCCGGAACGCCGAGCCCACGCCCGCAGCCCGTCCAGGCCGCCGATGGCGTGCGAGGGATCCTCCACGGTGGTGGCCACGAGTTCGCACGTGTCCCCCGACTGCGCGATGACGACCTCGCCCAGCTCCCCTGCCACATCGCCCAGCAGAACGCCATCACCACCCGGACCGAACAACCGGACGAGGAGCTGGCGCTGCTGCTCGGCGAACGCGGCCTCATCGGCGATCACACCGGCGCGCGCGTAAGCTGCGGCTCGCCGATCGGCCAGGTCCGCGATGGTGTCAGCAGACGGGGAGGGAAGCCTGACGAGCGTGTACATGGCCTCACATTACGCGTGCCGACGTCGCTGCGGGCAATGTGCGAACAGGTGTCACGACCGTTCCCACACCACAGGCAACCCCTCCCACTTATCCACATTCCGCGTTCACCCGCGCTACGCGAAGCACGAGCCGAGAAGGCTGCCCCTGTGCCCGGAAACAGTTCGACAACGAAAGGGTGCTGGCCATGACCGAGCCGCAGATCTGGACCGCGCTGGGCATTCTCGCCGCAGCGCTCACCGCCATGATCACCATGTCCACGCAGTTCATGATCCGCACGATCGGCTCGCAGTTCGCCGGGGTGCACACGCAGTTCGCCGCGGTGCACACGCAGTTCGCCACTGTGCAGACGCAGTTCGCCGCCATCGACGACAAGTTCGCCGCCATGAACGACAAGTTCGCCGCCATGAACGAGAAGATGGACCGACGCTTCGATGAGGTCGATCGACGCTTCGATGAGGTGGACCGGCGCTTTGGTCTCGTCGAGGGCCGACTGGACCGGGTAGAGCGTCGGCTGGACGGTCTCCATACCGACGTCCAGGCCATCACCAGACGAATCCTGCCGGACTGACAGCCCACGCCTCCGGTACGTCCGGTGAGCACGATCCCGTTACGATCGCGATGTGAGCGAGCGCACGACGAAGGACACCGCGCGGCCGATCGTGGCGGGCATCGTGACAGCGCTCGTCGGCTTCACGTCCTCCTTCGTCGTGGTACTCACCGGCCTGCGCGCCGTCGGCGCGACGGATGCGCAAGCTGCCAGCGGACTGCTCGCGCTGAGCGTCACGATGGGAATCGCATGCATCCTGCTGAGCCTGCGCACGCGGATGCCCGTGACATCGGCGTGGTCCACACCGGGAGCCGCACTTCTGGCCGGAGCCAGCGCCGTGGACGGCGGATGGCCTGCCGCCGTCGGCGCGTTCATCGTCACCGGCCTGCTCATCGTGGTGACCGGAGTATGGCCCTTCCTCGGGGCACTGGTGACCCGCATCCCCGCGCCCCTCGCTCAGGCGATGCTCGCCGGTGTGCTGCTCCCGCTCTGCGTCGCACCGGTCACCGGAGCCGTGACGAATCCGTGGGGCGTGCTGCCGGTCATCGCGGTGTGGCTGCTGGGGCTGCGGTTCCTGCCGCGATGGGCGGTGCCGCTCGCCTTCGTGACGGCGGCGGCGGTCGTCGTGGCCGGCATCGTGCAGAGCGGTGCAGCGGTGGATCCCGCGGCACTGCTGCCACGCCTGGAGTTCGTCACCCCCGCGTTCTCGTTCGGCGGGATCATCGGGATCGCGGTGCCGCTGTTCATCGTGACGATGGCGTCGCAGAACATCCCCGGTGTGGCCATCATGCGTTCGTACGGCTACGAGGTGCCCTGGCGCTCCGCGATGATCACCACCGGTGTCGGCACGATCCTGGGAGCTCCGGCCGGCGGTCACGCGATCAACCTCGCCGCGATCAGCGCGGCGCTGGCGGCGAGCGACGAGGCGGGCAAGGACCCCTCCCGGCGGTGGATCGCCGGAGTCACCACCGGCGTCGCCTATCTGGTGCTCGGTACCGCCTCCGCGGTGTTCGCCGCTCTCGTGGTGTTCGCTCCGGCCGGCGTGATCGCAGCGGTCGCGGGCCTCGCTCTCCTGGCATCATTCGCCTCCGCCGTGCATCAGGCCATCATCGAGCCCGAGCTGCGCATCCCCGCCGCGGTGACGTTCATCGTGGCGGCATCGGGGATCTCCCCCTTCGGCATCGCGGCGGCGTTCTGGGCTCTGCTGGTGGGTCTCGTGCTCCACGTCGTGCTGCGCCGCCGCTGAGCGCGCCCGCTCAGCTCGCGTCGGACTGCTCCGGTGTGTGCAACCGCGCGAGGAATCGGTCGGCGCGGGATGGCAGCCCGCCGCGGTCCAGCAGGGAGACGGCGACCACCGTGATCGTGGCGAGCGGAATGGTCCAGGCGGCGGGCTGATCCAGCACCGAGGACCACCACGATTCCCGGGGCGCCAGTGCGGAAGCCACCAGAGCTCCGGCGCTGCTCACGGCACCGACCACCATGCCCGCGGCCGCACCGCGCGCGGTGAGCCTGCGCCACCACACGCCGAGGATGAGGACCGGTGTGAGACTGGACGCCGCGAAGACGAACACGACACCGACGCTCGAGACGAGCCCACCCCCGATCGTGAAGAACGAGAACAGCAGGGGGACGATCGCGCAGAGGACGGCGGAGAAGCGGAACGAGCGCACTGTGCCGCCGAACAGGTCCTGACTCACCACCCCCGCGAGCGCCACCACCAGACCCGACGACGTTGCCAGGAACGCCGCGAACGCCCCGGCCACCACCAGCGCCGTCACCAGCTGGCCGAGCAGTCCGGGAAGCACGCGCGCGGGCAGGGCGAGCACGGCGGTGTCGGCCACGCCGGCGACGGCGAGATCCGGCGCGGCGATGCGGGCGATGAGACCCATCGCGGAGGAGACGGCGTAAAAGGCGCTGATGAGCACGATGACGATGACGGTGGCCCGCCGAGCCGAGTCTCCGTCAGGGCTCGTGTAGAACCTCACCAGCACGTGCGGGAGGCCGATGGTGCCGAGCAGCAGGGCGATCAGCAACGAGGTGGTGCGATAGAGGTCCGCTCCGGCGGGGCCCGCATCCGCGGGGAACACCAGCTGTGGGTCGGGCGGAGCCGGGTCCCCCGCCAGCACGATCACCAGCAGCACCACCGGCACCAGCAGGGCGAACAGCTTCAGCCAGAAGTGGAAGGCCTGCACGGCGGTGATCGCACGCATGCCGCCACCCGCCACCGCGCCCGCGACCACCACGGCCACCACGGCAGCCCCCACCCACAGCGGAAGTCCGGCGGCCACGTTCAGCGTGATCGCCGCGCCGTGCAGCTGGGGGACGATGTACAACCAGCCGATCACCACGACCACCAGGCTGGTGATACGTCGCGCCGCGCGGGACTGCACCCGCGCCTCCACGAAATCGGGGATCGTGTATGCCCCGGACCGGCGCAGCGGCGCCCCGACGAAGAGCAGGACGAGCAGGTACCCCGCTGCGTAGCCGATCGGGAACCAGAACCCCTCCGCTCCGGCGAGCAGCACCAGCCCCGACAGGCCGAGGAACGTCCCGGCCGACAGATACTCGCCACTGATCGCCGAGGCGTTCCACACCGGGCGCACGGTGCGAGAGGCGACGAAGAAGTCACTGGTCGTGCGGGAGAAGCGCACGCCCGCGAATCCCAGGATGACGGTAACGAGCAGCACCACTGCCACCGCGATCAAGACCAGTGTGCTTGTCATCGGCGGCCCGTCCGCCCGTTCCGGGGAGTTGCGCTCCTCATCGCCCGGACCGTCATCGCGAGTGCTCCCGCAGCGCCCGGTAGCGGCGCTCGTTGCGCCGGGCAGCGGCAGCGTAGATCAGCGCGAACACGAAGATGATCGGATAGAAGCCGAACGCATGCACCAGCCACGGCAGCGGCACCCCCGCGATGACCAGCTCGGAGAGACCGGGAACCGTGGCCAGCAGCACCGCGAGCGCTCCCGCGGTCACGACGAAGCCGAGCACGCAGCCCAGGGCGAGGCGCAGCTGCGCGCGCACCAGGCCCCGCACGTAGACGGCCTCCGGCTCGGCTACGGCTCGTCCGTCCACCGTGACGGTACGCATCAGCTCCGTCTCCGTCCGCGGGCGGTCGCCGCGACCTGGTGGGTCGGCGCTGACCCGCACGCGCTCGGTCATGGATGCATCAGCCTGTCGCGGACGTCCGAGACCAGCCGGCGGCTCACGGGCAGTTCGATCTCGGGGAGCGAGACGGTGGGCGCCTGGCCGCTGAGGCGCGCGGCGACGATCGCGTCGACGTGCACGAGGTAGGACCGGTGGACGCGGAGGAAGCCGGCCCCGGACCAGCGCTCCTCCAGTTCCGAGATCGGCACGCGCACGAGATGGTCACCGGCCGCAGTCCACAGGCGCGAGTAGTCGCCCTGCGCCTGCACCCAGCGCACCTCGCTGCGGCGAACCAGGCGCGTCTCGCCCGCGATCGTGACGGGGATGCGCTCGTCGGCGAGGGCGGGCTCGCCCGGGCCGTGCGTCTCGATCGCCCGCCCCACGGCAACGCGGAGGCGCTCGGGGCGCACGGGCTTGAGGAGGTAGTCCACGGCCGCCACGTCGAACGCCTCGACGGCACGCGCCTCGTCCGCCGTGATGAACACCACCGCCGGCCGCTGCTGGAACTGCTGCAGCGCACGGGCCAGGTCAAGACCGGACAGCCCCGGCATGTGGATGTCCAGGAACACGACCGACACGGGCGCTTCGCTCAGCAGTCGCAGTGCGTCGGCGCCGCTGCGAGCCAGCCGGATGTCACCGATCCGTTCGTCGGCGCGCAGCAATGCGGCAAGCTCGTCCAGCACGGGCTGCTCGTCGTCGGCGATGAGGATGTCGCAGGTCACCGTGCCACCGTCTCATGCTCGGGCTGAGAGCGGGGCACACGAATGCGCACCAGCGTCCCCGCGCCGATGGCCGTCTCCACGACGATGCCCTCGCCGTACAGCCGTCGCAGGCGCAGGTCGACGTTGCGGAGGCCGACGTGGTCGGATTCTGCGCCGCTGAGCAGCGCCCGCGCTCGTTCGGGATCCATCCCGGCGCCGTCGTCCTCCACGGTGATCTCGGTGTGAGCGCCCAGATCCTCGCTCGCGATGGTAAGGCGTCCGCCGCGCTCGCCGGGCTCGAGCCCGTGCTTCACCGCGTTCTCGACGAGCGGCTGCACGGCGAGATACGGGATCACGGTGGTGAGCGTCTCGGGAGCGATGCGCAGTCGCACCGTGAGCCGGTCGCCGAACCGGGCACGCTCGAGCTCCAGGTAGGAGTGGATGGAGCGGAGCTCGTCGGCCAGAGTGGTGAACTCCCCGTGACGGCGGAAGGAGTATCGCGTGAAGTCGGCGAACTCCAGCACCAGCTCGCGTGCGCGCGGCGGATCGGTGGTGATGTACGAGGCGATCGCGGTGAGGGCGTTGTAGATGAAATGAGGGCTGATCTGCGCGCGCAGTGCCCGCAGCTCCGCCTCGGCCAGAGCGGCGCGCGAGGAGTCGAGCTGCCCCAGCTCCAGCTGACCGGCGAACCACTCGGCCACTTCGCCGGTGGCCCGCACGAGCGGAGCGCGCACCGGATCGGCGAACGCGATCACCACGCCCCACACGGCACCGTCCACGAGGATGGGCGCGCCCACCGCTTCACCGTCCTCGGACGATCCGCGCTGGCGGGAGTACACCTGACGCCGGCCCGCCGCCGCCACCTGATCAGCGATGGTCCGTGCGGTGTCCGTCAGACCCGTCGCCGGGCCGTCGAAGACGATCTCGCCGCCGGGGCCGACCAGGGCGACGACGCGACTGCCGAGGAGGGCACGCACATGGCGTGCCGCGCGAGCGAGGTCGGTTGCGCCGGACTTGCGCAGATCAGCCGCGGCCCTCCGCGCCGTGTGCAGCGTGCGATAGGTGGCGCGCTCCTCCTCCGAACCGAGATCACGGGACCCCCGGGCCAGGCGCCGCGTGAGCAGCAGCACGATCACCAGCGCGGCGCCGATGACCGCGCCGATCACCAGGAGCACGGCGTCGGGCATCCTCCCATGGTAGGCGCGCCCCTCAGTACGCCGATGGCGTTCCCCGTCTGCGCGGGAAGACGGAAAACGCCACTCCGAGCGCCACGGGAGCTGGGTTTTCCGTCCGCCATCGCGCTCAGCAGCACCGCGAACCGGGATTGGCGTCCTGATCGGCGTAGTGGCGACGCCAGAACTCCCGCTCCGTCATCGGCTCGGAGTCCGGGTGCTGGCGGCGATGGTGCTCCGCGTAGGTGGCGTAGGCCGTCTCGCCCATGAGGTTCGTGGCGTACCAGCGCACCGCGCGCGCGGCCCCCACGAGGGCGCGCCCGGCGCGGGAGAGCAGGCCCTCCCGCGCCGGGCGAATGGTGATCACCATCTCAGTGCCCCGACGAGACCGTGGGCCGCTGCTCCGCCGGCAGCTCCTGCCACTGCTTCTCGATCTCCCGCTCGGCACGGGTGGCGATGAAGCCGTCCGGTGCGAAGCGGCGCGATGCCACCGGGGCGTCCTCGTGGTTCTCCCCACCCCCGGCCCGCAGGCTCTTCACGGTGGATCCGATCGCGACGGCCATCACGATGATGGTCAGCACCACGAAGACCACGCTCAGCACGCCCTGCACCATGGTGTTGCGCACCACGGCCTCCATCGCCTCCACCGTCTTGGCGGTGCCGAACGAGGTCTGGCCGTCCGCGAGCGCGGCGCGGAACGCGGCGTTGTTGGCGAAGTAGCCCACCGCGGGGACCGGGGAGAAGATCTTGTACATCGACGCGGTGACGGTGACCACGGCGGTGAAGGCCAGCGGAACCGCCACGATCCACAGCCACTTCACGTAGCTGCGCCCGCGCTTGGCGACGATGGCGAGCACCACCGCGAGCGCGATGGCGGCGAGCAGCTGGTTGGCGATACCGAACAGCGGGAAGAAGGTGTTGATGCCGCCGAGCGGGTCGGTGACGCCCAGGATGAGGATCGATCCCCATCCCGCCACCATGATCGCGGTCGTGATCCAGACGCCGGGACGCCAGGTGACGTCCTTGAAGCGCGGCAGGAAGGTGCCGATCGAGTCCTGCAGCATGAAACGGGCGACACGCGTGCCCGCATCGACGGCGGTGAGGATGAACAGCGCCTCGAACATGATGGCGAAGTGGTACCAGAAGCCCATCATCGCGGTGCCCCCCAGCGCCTGATGCATGATGTGGGCAAGGCCCAGTGCCAGCGTGGGTGCGCCTCCCGTGCGGGAGATGATGCTCTCCTCGCCGACGTTCTCTGCGGTCTGCGTCAGGAGTTCCGGCGTGAGGTTGACTCCCGTGATGCCGAGGGAGTTCACCCAGGCGACCGCGCCCTCCACCGTGCCGCCGGTGGCCGCGGCGGACGAGTTCATCGCGAAGTAGATCCCCTGGTCGATGGAGACCGCGGCGACCAGGGCCATGATCGCCACGAAGGACTCCATGAGCATGCCGCCGTAGCCGATGAAGCGCGTCTGGCGCTCCTTCTCGACGAGCTTGGGGGTGGTGCCGGAGGCGATCAGCGCGTGGAACCCGGAGAGGGCGCCGCACGCGATGGTCACGAACAGGAACGGGAAGAGCGGACCGGAGAACACCGGCCCCGTCTCGCCGGAGGCGAACTGGCTGATCGCCGGCACCTCGATGGCGGGCATCACGATGATGATCGCCCCCGCGAGCACCACGATCACGCCGATCTTCATGAAGGTCGAGAGGTAGTCGCGCGGTGCCAGCAGAAGCCAGACGGGCAGGACCGCGGCCACGAAGCCGTAGATGATGATGCCCCAGGCGATGGCCTCCTTGGGCAGGTGGAACATCGCGTAGCCCCAGTCGGTGCTGGCCACCCAGCCGCCCGCGACGATCGCGGCGATGAGCAGCACGAAACCGATGATCGAGATCTCGGTGATGCGCCCCGGGCGCCAGTACCGCAGGTACACGCCCATGAACAGGGCGATCGGGATGGTCATCGACACGGAGAACACGCCCCACGGGCTCTCACCCAGGGCGTTCACCACCACAAGGGCGAGGATCGCCACGATGATGATCATGATGAGCAGCGAGGCGATGATCGCCGCGGTGCCGCCGATACGGCCGAGCTCCTGCTTGGCCATCTGACCGATGGTGCGTCCGCCGCGACGCATCGAGAAGAACAGCACGAGGTAGTCCTGCACCGCGCCGGCGAACACGACGCCGAGGATGATCCAGATGGTTCCGGGCAGATAGCCCATCTGCGCCGCGAGCACCGGGCCCACCAGCGGCCCGGCACCGGCGATGGCCGCGAAATGGTGGCCGAACAGCACACGACGGTCCGTGGGCGTGTAGTCCTTGCCGTCGTTCTTGTATTCGGCAGGGGTGGCCCGGCGATCGTCGGGGCGGGTGATGAACTTCTGGATCACCTTCGAGTAGAAGCGATAGGCGATCAGGTAAGTGCACACCGCAGCGAACACGAACCAGACGGCGTTGACGGTCTCGCCACGAACGATCGCGAGCATCACCCAGGCCACACCGCCGAGCAGCGCGATCGCCGCCCACAGCAGGATCTTCGGCAGGGTCCACTTCGCCTCGGCGGCCCGCACCTCTGCGGGGACCGCCGTGGGCGGCAGCGCGGGATCGGTGACGATGGTCGCCCCTCCGCTGTCGGCGCCGCGTGCGCCGGATTCGTCCGTTGCCATCGTTCTCGCTCCATCTCCTGCCGCCTCGTCGCGACCGCGTCAGCCTAGGCGGGTGATGCACCCCGGGTTCCGGCCCACCGATCAACCGCCCGAACCTGCGACGAACGGTAGGTTCGGCGCGACGAACGGGCGATGAGCGGAACCGGGAACATTCCGCGCGCAGCACCGGTTGTCTCCCGAAACGACGGGAGAACCCATGACGGAGCAGATCGAGATCACCCGCGCCGATGATCGTCAGCGCTACGAGATCCACGTGGACGGCGCGCTCGCGGGATGGGCGGATTTCCGCGACACCCCCACCGGCAAGGTGCTCTTCCCCGCCACCGAGATCGACCCGGCATACGGGGGTCGCGGCCTCGGCTCGCGCCTGATCGACGCCGCCGTTCGCGACGTCGCGGATCAGGGCCGGATCGCCGTGCCGCGCTGCCCCTTCGTGGTGTCCTATCTTCGCAAGCACGAGATTCCCGGGCTGGTCGTGGAGTTCCCCACGGCCGAGGAAGCCGCGGCGCACGCGGCGGCCCATGCCGCCGGACGTGGCGGTGACGAGGCCGCCGGCCACGGCGGTGGCGCGGAGTCCGCTTCGGTGCAAGGCTGACAACACCTGCCGGAAGGAAGAACATGTCGGACGTCACGGACGAGATCACCGTCAGCCGCAACGAGAGCGAGGGGCGCTACGAGATCCGCGTGGGCGGTGAGCTCGCCGGTTTCACCGAGTTCGTCGCCACACGCGACGGCAAGCTGGTCTTCCCGCACACACTGATCGACCCGGCCTTCGAGGGCCGCGGGCTGGCGACTCGGCTCGTCGGCGACGCCATGGCCGATGTTGCCGCGCAGGATGGCACGGTGGTGCCGCTGTGCCCCGTGGTGGCGCACTACCTCCGCAAGCACGAGGTTCCCGGGCTCACCGTCGAGTTCCGTGGCGCCGCGTCATGAGCCGCCTGGACGCCGCACCGGAGGAGGCCGAGACGCCGGTGTCGTGCGATGGACCGCGTGCCGATCTGTATGACGCGCGCGAAGTCCCGCTGGGCGGCCTCCGCGCGATGGAGGTGCGGCGGGCACTGCCTCAGCGCCCGCTGCCCACCGTGGGCGCCTGGTGCTTCCTGGATCGCTTCGGCCCTCAGCAGGCCGTGATGCGCGTGGAGCCGCATCCGCACATCGGGCTGCAGACCGTCACGTGGCCCTACTCCGGCGAGATCCGCCACCGCGACGTGCTCGGCAGCGATGTGGTGATCACGCAGGGCTCGCTGAACCTCATGACCAGCGGCCGGGGCATCGCGCACTCCGAGTACTCCGTCGGCGAGGACGCGATGCTGCTGGACGCCCTGCAGCTCTGGGTCGCGCTTCCAGACTCGCGACGCCACGGCGAGCCCGCCTTCGAGAAGCACGATGACCTGCCCCAGGTGCACCTTCCGGCGGGCGATCACGGCACCGGCGACGAGTCCACCGCCGTCGTGACCGTCGTGCTCGGCTCCTTCGCCGGAGTCCGCTCCCCGGCGAGCGTCTACACGCCCATCGTGGGAGCCGAGATCCGACTCCCCGCCGGGCGACGCGTGCGGCTGCCGCTGGAGGCGGCATGGGAGCACGCGATCATCCCCGTCACCGGCGAGGTGATCGTGGAGGCCGACCCCACCACCGTCGCCGCCCCGGATCAGTTGCTGTATCTGGGCATCGGACGCGAGGGGATCGAGGTGGCCGCCGAGCAGGACACCACGCTGTTCCTCATCGGCGGAGAGCCGTTCGAGGCGGAGTTGGTGATGTGGTGGAACTTCGTGGGCAGGACCCACGAGGAGATCGCGCAGGCACGCGAGGACTGGGCGAACGAGGACCCCCGTTTCGGCGGGCGGATCGTGGGGCACGGGGATGAGCGTGTGCCCGCCCCGCCGATGCCGAACGTGCGCCTCACGCCGCGCAAGCGCCGCCCCTGATTTTCTCCGGTCGGGCGCTGGTGAGGGTGCACTAACCTGGATCAGTGAGCCCGAACCAGCGCATCTCCACGCGCGTCCTGCTGATCTGTGCCGCCATCGGCGTGGTCACCGGACTCGTCTCTGCGCTCGCCGGAGCCCTGAGCGGACCGACCATCATCGTTGCGCCCGTCCTGTACGGGCTCGTCCTCACCGCCCATGCCCTCCCGGGAGTGCTGGCCCAGGCCGTTCTCCGCGAGCGCTGGGTCGCGCTGATCACCCATCTGCTCGCGGCGCTCGTCGCCTCCGCCACGCAGCCGGCGTTCATCGGCAGCTACCTCGCCGCCGTCGTCATCATGGGCGGCGTGCAGGAGGGGTGGGCGGCCATCGGCCGTTACCGCCGCTGGAGCGCGGGCTGGCTGTGCACGGGTGGGGCCATCCTCGGCGTGATCCTCGGTCTCACCGCGGGGCTCATCATCGGCATGAAGCACCTGCCCTGGTGGGGGACGATCCTCTCCGTGGCGCTCACGATCATCGGCGGCGTGGCGTGGTCCCTGGTGGCCGTTGCCGTCGGGCGCGCGCTCGGTCGCGCCGGACTGACGAGGACCCACCGTGGCTGACATCCTGATCCGACGAGCCTTCCCCGCCGACGCCGACGATCTCACGCGCATCGAGGAGGCGGCCGACGCCCTGCTGGTCGACCTGCTGTCGCCGCCGTCCTGGCCCGAGGTGGAGCCGGGAGAGGTGCGCCTCGCGATGCCCGGTTTCGCGCTCATCGCCGAGATCGACGGCGAAGCGGTCGGCTTCGCCCACGTGATGGAGGTGGACGAGCACGCGCATCTCGAGCAGCTGTCCGTGCTCCCCACCCACGCCGGTGCCGGAATCGGGCGGGCGCTGCTCACCGCGGCGATCGATGATGCTCGCGCGCGCGGTCACGTCCTGATGACACTGCGAACGTTCGCCGAGGTTCCCTTCAACGCGCCGTTCTATGCGTCGGCGGGCTTCACGGTGACAGAGCCGGACACCGATTTCCTCCGCGAGCTCATCGACATCGAAACCTCCCTCGGCCTCACCGGCATCGGCCCTCGGGTGCAGATGTCACTCCCCCTCTGAGCTGGCCGGCGTTCTGGCGACGCTCAGCGCAGGGCGATAGCGTGGTGAGGTAAGCCTTACCCATCCCGGACTGGATACCGTGCCCTTCGACGCCGCCGATCCCCCGCTGCTGCGGGTGCGCGATCTGTCGATCCTGCACGACGGAAACGCCTCTCCCGCGCCGAACGGCGTCTCCTTCGACATCCGCGCCGGCGAGGTTGTGCTGCTCCTCGGCCCATCGGGCTCGGGAAAGTCCACGCTCGCGCTCGCACTGAACGGGCTCATCCCCCACGACATCCCCGCGGAGGTGACCGGGTCTGTGACGGTGCAGGGCCTGGATGCCGCGACGGTCACGCCCGCGGAACTCTCCTCACGCATCTCGATGGTGTTCCAGGATCCCGACGCCCAGCTGGTCACCGGCACCGTACTGGACGAGGTGGCCTTCGGCCCCGAGAACCTGCTGGTCCCCGTCGAAGAGGTGCTCGCCCGGGCCGAACGGGCGCTGCGCCGGGTGCACCTCTGGCACCGTCGCCAGGACAACCCGGACACCCTCTCCGGCGGCGGGCGTCAGCGCCTGGCGATCGCGTGCGCGCTGGCCATGGGGTCTCCTCTCATGGTTCTGGACGAACCCACCGCCAACCTCGATCCCGCCGGTGTCGAGGAGGTCTACGCGCTGCTGGCTGAGATCGTCGCCGAGGGCGACCGCTCGATCCTGCTGGTGGAGCACAACCTGGACGAGGCGATCGGCTTCGCGTCACGGGTGATCGTGCTTGACGCCGCGGGACGGATCGCCTTCGACGGCCCTACCGCCGACGTGCTGCGCGAGCACGCCCACGACCTCGCGGCCCTGGGCGTCTGGCTTCCCACCCCCACGCTCGCCGGCTTGCACCTGCGCGCAGCGGGTGCTCTCCCGGGTGAGCTGCCCCTGAACGCCCCTGCGCTGCGAGCCGCGCTGCCGGGAGCCGAGCCGTCCTCCCCCGTGCCGGCGACGACCGTCGCGTCGGACGCCATCGTGGAAGTCAGCGGGCTGAGCGTGCTGCGCGGCGGCCATCGCGTACTCGACGACGTCTCGTTCCGGATTCCCCGCGGCTCCTTCACCGCGGTCGTCGGCGGCAACGGGGCGGGAAAGACCACGCTGGTGCAGGCTCTGGCCGGGGTGGTCCGCCCCCCGAAGGGTGCCATCCGCATCGACGGGATCGATGCGGGCCGTGCATCCGCTCGCGTCCTCGCGCAGCACGTCGGCTTCGTGTTCCAGAACCCGGAGCACCAGTTCATCGCGCCGACCGTGTACGACGAACTCGCCTACGCGCTGCGCCAGCTGAAGCTTCCGGAGTCCGAGGTCCGCGAACGCGTGAGTGACGTGCTCGCGCGGTTCGGGCTGGCCGACAAGGGTGAGATCCATCCCTTCCTGCTGTCCGGCGGCCAGAAGCGACGCCTCTCGGTCGGCACCGCGCTCATGTCAGCGGCCCCCGTCCTGGTGCTGGACGAGCCCACCTTCGGTCAGGACCGCGCCCGCGCCGGTGAACTGCTCGACCTGCTCGACGAGCTGAACGCCGCGGGCACCACCGTCGTCATCGTCACCCACGACATGCAACTGGTCGCCGACCGTGCCACCCACGTCGTCGTTGTACACGGTGGTCGAGTGCTCACCACGGGCGCTGCGCAGGAGGTCTTCGGCGACGACGAGCTGCTGGAGACCACCGGGCTGCGCCTTCCCGCACTGCCCGCCGCCGTACGGGTGGTGCCGGGGTACGCGCACGTGTGGGGCATGGCGGACCTGCTGTCTGCGGCGGCTTCCGAAACGCGGACGAGCGGCGATGGTGCAGGCGGCGATGGCCACTCCGGCACCAGCACCCCCGTGCGTGACCTCGACGCCACGGAGACCAGCGACCTCGACACCAGCAAGCACGACACCCGCACCCCCGACATCGCTGACACCAGCGACCTCGACACCAGCACGAGCACCACCACCAGCAGCACCAGCACCGGCACCGGCACCGGCACCGGCACCAGCGCGAGCACGAGCGAAGCTCCGAGCGTGAATCGCGACGACGCTGTGGCTGCTCGCGGGTCGCGAGGGTCATCCGTGGGTACCTCCCTGCTCCCCGGCACGGGCCCTGCGAACGATGGGACCGGATCATGACGGCCGCGCCGATCACCGGCGGCATCGCGACCGACCCGTATCTGGCCGGCGAGCCCGCGCCCTCCTGGCGGTATCTCCACCATCTCAACCCGCTGGCGAAGCTGGCCGCGCCCATTCTGCCGATCATCGCGCTGCTGTTCGTGCGGGACATTGCCACGCCCGCGGCCCTCATCGTCCTGACGTACCTGATCCTGCTCACCGGTCAGCGCCTGTCCCGCGGGCTCGTGCTCCTCCTGCTGCTCGCACCGCTTGCGATTGCGCTGCTGGCGGTCGGCCTCGCGCTGTGGACCGACCCGGGGACGCTGGAGAGGGTGGGCGAGCCGGTGGTGTCGATCGGGTCGTGGCACCTGTACTCGGGTGCGCTCGTCGCCGGGCTCGCCAGCTCGCTCCGCCTCTCGGCGATGCTGATCCTGGCTCTGATCTGCGGTGCGGCGACCACCGGTCCCGATCTGGTCCGCTCGGCGGTGCAGCACCTGCACTTGCCGTACCGCATCGGGTACACCGCGCTCGCCGCCTACCGTTTCATCCCGCGTTTCCGCCACGAGCTGGGGGTCATCCGCGCCGCACACCGGGTGCGCGGCCGCAACGCCGGCGGTGGCCCCGTCGCCGCATTCGTCCGTGGCTGGGGCTACGTGCTTCCGTTGATGGCAGGGGCCATCCGCCACGCGGAACGCGTCGCACTCGCCATGGACTCCCGCGCGTTCGGCGCCCACCCCACACGCACCGAACGCCATCTCGTCCCCTGGCACCCCCGCGACACCGCGTTCCTCATCGTGTTCACGCTGGCGTGCGCCGCGATCTTCGTGGCCGGCGCCCTCGTCTGAGCTGCCCGGCACCGGCTGCGCAACTACCCCGCCGCCGTCGCCACCACGGCCACCGCCACCACCACGGCCACCGCCACCGCCACCGCCACCGCCGAACCGTGCTCGCGGGGATGACGACATCGCCGCCAACTCTCGCATGTGCGTCGACATCTGCCTCTCGCATGTGCGTCGACATCCGTGCGGACCTCGCGCCAACGCGCGCATTCCCGTGATCTCGCGCCGTCCTCGCGCCCGCCCCGCCACTGTCCCGCCGACCCACCTACCCACGCTGCTAACACCAACGCCGACGACGCCGCCGCCGATAGTGCACCAAATGAGGACATTCGCCCGAAACCAGGACCAAAACGCCCGATCGATCCTCATCTCGACGACATCTCCTCGTTTGGCGACACAACCTCGTCGTCCACTGCACGAACCCTGCACCGGCCGCAACAAGCAGCGCACTTGCCAACCCATTCCGCGCTTGCGACGTGACGACACCGACGCCAACCCTCGCACTCCGCTCACGTCCGCGCCGGTCTCCCGCCCGCACCCGCCACTTCCCTGCTGACCAACGCCAACCACCGCCACCGACGCCGACGCCGACGCCGACGCCGACGCCGACGCCGATAGTGCACCAAATGAGGACATTCACCCGAAACCAGGACCAAACCGCCCGATCGATCCTCATCTCGACGACATCTCCTCGTTTGGCGACACGAAGCCACGCCGCAGCAGCCAGCCGAAGTCCGTCGGCTCCCGTGCTTGCTTGCGCCGTTCGAAAGCTGCGTGCTCGCCGATGGGCACGCCCACCTGTCGGACCGCCGCTCGATCCGCCAGAGCCCGACCAAGACCCCGAGCCCGACCAAGACAATGAGCCCGACCAAGACAATGACGCCCGACGAACCCCTCCTCCCCGACCAGGATCGTGACGCCGGGTGCGCACAATGACGCCGAGTGCAGACAACGACGACGACGCAGGCAAGACACGCCATCGGAGACAGCGGTGACGAACGAACGCAATCACGCGAAACGAGGAGATTGCGTTGAAACGAGGACCAAAGGGCTTGATATGTCCTTGTTCCGACGAAAAACCCTCGTTTCGGGGCAGCATCCCCCTCTCAGGGACCAGTCACCGCACGCCAACGCACACCGACCGCCGGCTCACCCCAGCGCCCGCGTCACCCTAGCGCCCGCGTCACCCCAGCCCCCGGCTCACCCCAGCGCCCACCCCACCCCGGCGGCTCACTTCAGAGGCGGGAGAAGCGGCGGCGGTAGGCGGTGGGTGTCGTGCCGACGGTGCGCGAGAAGTTCTGACGAAGCACCGCGGCCGAGCCGAAGCCGGCTCGGGTGGCGACGGACTCGATGTCGTCGTCGGTCTGCTCCAGCAGTCGCTGGGCGAGACCGACGCGCTGTCGGATGATCCAGGCGGCTGGCGTTGTGCCGTACTCGCCGACGAAACGGCGGGCGAAGGTGCGATCAGACATGTGTGCGCGGGCGGCGAGCGAGGCCACGCTGATGTCGTCGTGCAGGTTGTCGATGGCCCACTCGGCGACGGGCGCGAGGGACAGCTCTGCCGATGGCGGGATCGGGCGGGAGATGTACTGCGCCTGACCGCCCTCACGCTGCGGTGCGACCACCATGCGCCGGGCAACGGTGTTCGTGAGCTCCGCGCCGATCGTCTGGCGCAGCAGGTGCAGACAGGCGTCGATGCCGGCCGCGGTTCCGGCGCTCGTGATGATGCGCCCCTGTTGCACATAGAGGGCGTCCGGATCCACATCGATGCTCGGGTGCATCTGAGCGAGCACATCGGCGTACATCCAATGCGTGGTGGCGCGCAGACCATCCAGGACCCCGGCCGCAGCCATGCGGAATGATCCGCTGCAGACTCCGACCACCCAGGCGTCTCGTCGGACGGCGGCACGGATCACGTCGAGCACATCGGCAGGCGCATCGCCCCAGGTCGCGCGGGGAACCGGCAGCACGACGAGCACGTCGGCGTCTTCGGCCACATCGAGACCGTGCTCGATCTGCATGGTCAGCCCGATGCTGTTGCGCACGGGCCCCGGAACGGACGTGGCGACCCGGAAGTCGAAACTGGGCACCCCGTCGTCGCTGCGATCGAGGCCGAAGACCTCGCAGGCGATGCCGAACTCGAAGGGCGTGAAACCCGGCTCCACCAGCGCGACCACGCGTCGGATGTACTCGCTCATGCTTCCTCGCTCGCATTGGCAGAATTCGTTCGAATGATGATTATCCAGCCACTCGTGACGGGATAAGCACGATCATAGCGTTTCTGCCATGACCATTCTCCTCATCGTCCTCGCCCTCGCCGCCTGGGGCGCCGTGCGCACCCTGCGCGAGCTCCCCCGTGACGGGTACCGGGCAATCCGCACCGACCCGCGTCGGCTCCCCTGACCCCAGCGATCCCCGTGAAAACCCCAGGACGTCCGAGAGGCCCCGCGTTGCCGGGCATCTCGGACTCGGACGGGTTGCTCGCGGCGGACGAGCTCAGGCCGAGAGGACGCGGGTGTAAATCTCGAGCATCGCGGACGTGCGCGACGACTGCCGGAAGCGCTCGGCGATCTCCGGATTCACGGCAACCGCCCGCCCCGCGTCGATGTCGTCGGCGGCGCTGCGCAGCGCCTGCGCCAAGGCGGACGTCGACAGCGGCTCCGCCACGGGCCAGAACCCCGATTCCAGCTCCGCTGCGATATCAGGATCGCTCACGACCGCCGGCGTTCCGAGCGCTGCCGCCTCGAACGGCGTCATGCCCTGCGTCTCGAAACCGACGGAGGTCTGCACCACGGCATCGGCGGCCCCGAGACGAGCGAGCGTGTCACGGTACGCCAGCCTGCCCAGGAAGCGGACGTCCGCCCGGGGCGAGCGACGAGCCACCAGTCGCTCGGCTGCGCGGCGCTCCGCGCCCCCGCCGATGATGTCGACCTCGGCGCGCATTCCGGATTCGGCCACGGCCTCCAGGAATGGCAGCAGACGCTTCTCGGGACTCATCCGGCCGACCCACACGAAGCGCGGCACGCCGTCCTTGCGCGGGCCGCGAGTGGCGAGGGCGGCATCCAGCACCGCATCGTCGATCCCGTTCCAGACCACGTCAACGGGCCGGAACACACCGTGCCCCTCGAGCCGGCGCGCGAAGTGGGCCGAGGGGGCGGTGACGGCAGCGGAACCCGCCGCGATGCCGGCGAGGAAGCGCCACCCGGCGGACTCGCGGGTGGAAGCAGCTTCCGCACCGCCGCCAAGGTGAGTGCGCACAGCGTCGCCGGGACCGGTCTCCGCGACATCGCGCGGGTCCTCGGCCGCGTCCGCAGTCCCCGTGCGGGTGGCGCCACGCAGACCGAGACTCGGCCCCGCCGGGAGCATCCACCGCTGCCATCGCACCAGGGCGGCCAGCACGAGGGGAGCAAGCGGCGTCACGGCCTGGATCCCCACGTCGACGCGGTTGTGCATCGTGTGCACGACGGGAAGACCGTGCCGGCGGGCGAACCGATGACCGGTGAAGGCCCCCCAGAAGTCCGCCTGCACGTGCACCACATCCACCGGGGGGCGCTCAGCGAGCGCTCTATCGACGAAGGCGTCCGTACGGGCGCCCGGCCAGGTCATCGAGTACTCACGATCGAGCTGGATGGGGATCGACGGCGTCTCCACGTACGCGGGGTCGCCGAAATCCCGCCCATGCATGCGCGGAGCGACGACCGTCACGGTATGACCCGCGCGCTCCAGGAACTGACGCTGCAACCTCATCGACACCTGGGCGCCGCCCGAGGACTCCACGTGCTGGTCGCCGAAGAAGACGATGTGCATCGTCACTCCGGGATGGGCTCGCCGCGGTACAGCGCCTCGAACGTGTCCAGGGTGCGGTTGATGTCGTGGATCGACACGCCGTCGAGAGACGCCTGCTGCATGCGAAGACGCTCCTCGGGCGATGCCGTCAGCACCCGTGTGATCCGCTCGCGGACGGCGTCGACATCTCCCGGAGGGAACAGGTAGCCGTTCTCACCATCGTGCACGAGGTGCGGGAGAGCCATCGCGTCAGCGGCGACGACGGGCAGCCCCGATGCCATCGCCTCCATCGTCGAGATGGACTGCAGCTCCGCGATCGAGGCGATCACGTAGAGGCTGGCTCGCGAGTACAGTGCGCGCAGCTCCTCATCACTGGCATGACCGTGGAACGTGACGACGTCTTGCAGACCGAGCTCGGTGACCAGCGCTTCCAGGTTGTGGCGCTGATCGCCGCCACCGACGATGTCCACGACCGTGTGCAGATCGGGATCCAGGCGCGCGATGGCCCGGAGGGTGACATCGACCTGCTTCTCGGAAGTCAGGCGGCCCACGATGAGCACCCGGTTCTCCTCGCGCGGCGTGAGATCGGGCGAGTAGAAGCGCCGGTCGATGCCGCAGCTGATGGGGATCACTCCGGTGAGGCCCGTGGTGCGCTCGAGGAAGTCGGCAGCCTTCCGCGTGGGGGTGGTGACGGCGCGGGTCATGTCGAACGTGCGACGCGCGTCATCCCACGCGAACTTCAGGAAGATCTTGTCCAGCAGCGGCGGCAGCGTGGTGAAGTCGAGGATGTTCTCGGCCATCACGTGGTTCGTCGCCACCACGGGGATGCCGCGCTTGCGGGCCTCGCGGGCGAGACCGCGCCCGATGACGATGTGGGACTGGATGTGCACCACATCGGGCTTCACGGAATCCAGCACCTGACGCGCATAGTGGCGCGAGCGCCACGGCCAGACGAAGCGCAGCCAGTCGTGCGGGGGCCACCGCAACGACGGCAGGCGATGCATCATGAGCTCGGCGCCTTCGATGGTCTCGCGGTGCGGCTCGCTCTTGCGGTAGGCGGTGGCCGGTGCCATCACATGCACGTCGTGGCCGCGCTCGGTGAGCCCGGCCGCCAGCCGCTCGGCGAAGCGCGCGGCGCCGTTGATGTCCGGCGAGAACGTGTCCGCCCCCATGACGATGCGCAGCGGACGGTCGGTGCGGATGGCGCCGTCGCGGGCCTGTGCGGCGCTGGCGGGCGCGTTGCCGTCGGAAGCGGAGCCCTCGGGTGCGGGGGGCGCGGATTCGGTCACGGGTGGGGGTCGCCTATTCTCTGCGGTCGAGCGGCCGCAGTCGCGCCCCCCACTGTACCCGCTGACCTGTGCACGGACCGGGAGCAGACGTACAGGTGGCGCAACCCGCACGGGACGCACAGCCTGGGGAGGAATCGATCACCTAGCCTGTGTTGCATGCCTCGTCTGTACGCCGAAGCCGATGCCACGCGCTGGGTCCCCGTCACCGAGTCGTTCGGCCTGCGCGGACGACGCCAGCGCAAGCAGGCGATCCGCATGCTGATGGCCCAGGTGAACCGGTCGATGGGTATCGAGCAGCGCGGTGGTGGTCGCTTCACCGCGTGGGCGATGAGCCAGGCGGCCCCGATGCTCATGCGCAAAGCGGCGGGCCGCGTGCTGGTGTGGGTGTGGAAGGAAGACCCCGAGCTGATCGTCGCGATGGCGACGCTGCAGGAGGCGACCCCGCAGGCGCGCACGGCGCGAGCGATGCGCCCGATGGAGTACGACGACACCGAGTCGTTCCGCCACCCCACGTTCGGTGTGGGCGAGCGCCTCGTCATGGATGCACCCGGCGGCGACAGTCCGCCCTTCGTGGGCTACAGCTTCGACCTCGGAACGCATCTGGTGGAGCTCACCGCAATCTCCGGCGATGCGAACCGGTTCCGCACGATCCTCGGCGATCTGGATGCCCTGGCGCGCGAGCTGCGTCTGGTGGATGACCTCACGGTGGGCGAGTCCGCGGGCGTGCTGCGCCTTCCGCCGGCCTAAGCCCTCAGCCCAGCCCCGCGTCCAGGCCGGCCCGCAGCAGCGCCTCCGCGACCCGCGCCTGAGTGTCCACATCACCCGCGACGGACACGGTCGTGCTGACCACATAGGTCGGGAACTCCACGATGGCCGCGGCGATGGGCGACTCTGTTCCTGACACCGTGCTGGCGAACACCACCGCCTGACCGGTGAAGCCGGACAGCGGCCGCGGCGTCTGATCCGTGAGCAGCGAGCGCGAGCCGTACGACACCTCGTTGAACGTCCCCTCCGTCCCCTCCTGCACCGCGAGGGACGCGCTGCCTCCGCTCGCGGTCGTGTACTGGCACGAGACACCGACGAGGTGCTCGGTGGTGACCGCCTCTCCGAAGACCTCCGCCAGCCGCTCCGCGCCGACGAGCGGGCAGAGGTCCTCGGTGAGCACCGGTGGCGCATCGGCGGCAGTGCTGGGGTCGGCGGCAGTGCTGGGGTCGGCGGCGGTACTGGGATCGGCAGTCGCGGCGGGATCCGCGGCGGCGGTCGGGTCCGCCGCCGCGGAGGCCCCGGCGGCGACGCTCGGCGACGTACCGCCGCCCGTACCGGAAGCACATCCCGCCAGCAGGACGATCGCGGTGAGGATGACCGGCGCACCGGTTCTCCTGTTGGACATGAGCCCCTCCTCTCGCGGGTGACTGCAGCCATGATCCTCAGGCGGAGGCGGTGGCGCCATGGGGGATCGGGGTAATTTCTCCGGCTCGATGCGTGCACCCGCGCACTGCCGGGGGAATACTGTCGCGCCATGGATCGACGCGCACTGATCGCCGACGCCGGAGAGGCGATCGTCACGGATGACGCCGATGCGGCGGCCGCCGTGCTCGCCGGCGAACGCGGCCCGATCGCCGATGCGCTGCGCGCCTTCGCGGCGTACTGGAGCGCCGACTACGCAGCCTGCGCGCACTTCGCCCGGCGCTCCTACGCGGATGCTGTGGACTCCCAGCAGCGAGCACTGGCCCTCGCCGTCACGCTGTGGGCACAGGCGGCGGGCGGAACCGGCTCCGCATCGGCCGAGGTGGAGGCCGCCCCTGCTGTGGTGGCCGAACTGCACGGAGACGAAGAAGTGTCGGTGCTGGCTCGCGGCTTCATCGCCGACGGCGCACTGATGATGGGCAGACTCGACGTCGCGCAGGCTGTCGCACCGGCACCGGAAGACACCTCCTGCTGGCGTGACAGCGCGTTGGAGGTGCCGTTGCGCGGGGTGCCGGTGCGGGTGGCCGCATTCGCGGGGCGGATTGAGCGGGCCCGCGCACAGCTCGCCGGCCTGCAGGATGCGGGGCGCCGCCACCGGCTGCCCGCATGGCCGCTGGCGTGCGAGGCGATGGTGGCCGCAACCGCCGGCGACACGAGTGCTGCCCGCCAGTGCGTCGATGCCCTCCTCGCACTGGGGCTGGATGAGACCTCCTTCGCGGGCCGTGGCGCACTGATGCTCGCTGCCTACGGCGCCGCGGCCACGGGCGACGAGTCTGCGGCCGCCGCGCTGGCCCGACGTGCCGGCGGTCACCGGGATCTCAGCCTGCTCGCCTGTGCGGACCGTGCCATGGCGGTCGATCTTCTCGTCGCCGACGCCATCACCCGAGGCGACGAGAGGGCCGTCGTCCGCTCCGAGCTGCTGCTCGCCGAGCTCGACCGCACGGCCGAGGTGACCCTTCCCACGCTGCTGCGCACGCGCGCACGGATCCTGCTTCATCGCGGCGACGCGGCCGATGCCGCGCTCGTGGCGGAGGCGTCCGCCGAGCTTGCCGGCGCAGCGCAGCGCCGCCTCGAACACGGGGACGCACGCATCATCGCGGCACGTGCGCTGCTTCATGCCGACCTCCCGGCCGCGGCCCGCCTGCTTCGCGACGAAGTGCGCGCGGCCGATGCCGCCGGCGAGCATGCGCTGCGCGTACGGGCCGCGCGGGTTCTGTCGGCGGCCCGTCGCCGTCTTCCTCCGCCGCAGACCGCCTGGGCCGCGCTCTCCCCGCGCGAGTGCGAGGTGCTCGACCTCCTGCGCGCGGGGCATGGCGAGGACGCCATCGCCGGCCGCCTACATCTGGAGCGCTCCACCGTGCACCGCCACCTCACGCGAGCGATGTCCGCGTTCGGGACGTCGGGTCGCGTCGCCCTGCTCTGGGCAGCCGGTGCCACCGGCGAGCGGCGCCCGCTTCCGGAGCTCACCTCGCGGCAGCGGGCGGTGACCGAGCTGATGAGCACGGGCCTCACGAACGCCGCGATCGCCGACGTCCTCGGTGTCAGCGCGAAGGCCGTGGAGGCGCACCTTGCGCAGGCGATGCTGCGGTGCGAAGTCCCCACGCGCCTCGCGCTGGCTCACCGGTGGCTGCTTCGGGAGTGAGCAGGCCCTGATCCCCCTCGCCGAGGGAAATCGCACCGCCGAGGTACCTCGAAGGTGCGATTTCCCTCGGCCACGACAAGCGCGCTCCCGAAGACGGTGGCGCACTCCCGGGCCGCCTCAGCCCGCTGTGGCGTTCTCGTAGGCGCGCATCGCCGCCTTCTGCGCATCGGCCAATGCCTGCTGCGGCGTCTTGTCGCCGAGCAGCGCCGCGGTGATCGCGTTGTTCAGCTCGTTCTGGATCTCCTGTCCCGCCGGGGAGGATCCGAACGACTGACCGTAATCCACCACGTCGTAGTACGCGGAGATGACCTGGTCGAAGTCCGCATTGCCGCTGGGCTTGACCCACGTGTCGCGCAGCGCCTTGTCGGCGTCGGGCGAGCCCGTGAACAGGCCCGTGTTGATGCCGCCGTCCTTCGCGCGCGTCTCACCGCGGGCTTCGCCCGCGGCATCCCAGGCGTCGTCCGAGGTGAGATCGATCATCCAGGCGCAGGCCGCGGCGGGGTTCTTCGCCCCGACCGGGATCACGAACGCCGTTCCCGAGGCGACCGAGAACGGCTCACCGTCCGCGTTGCGGAACGGAACCGCTTCCAGCTGCAGCTGGTCGACGTAGGGCGAGAGCACGTTGGGATACCACTGCGCGTTGATCTGCGCTCCCACCTGTCCCTTCACGTACTGGTTGTCGTCGCCGAACGTGTCGAAGGAGTCGGTGAAGCTCTTCACGGCCGCAAAGCCACCCTGCGCATCCGTGATCTTCTTCAGCAGCTCGATGCCGGCCACGTTGCTGGGGTCATCCAGCGTGGGCGCACCCTTGTCGTCGTTCAGCTTTCCGCCGGTGCCGAGGATCCACAGCCCGCCCTGACCGGTGGCGACGGGATCGAAGCCGAGCCTGCTGGGAACGCCGCCGTTCTCCTGGTACATCTTCGCGATGGCACCGAGCAGCACGTCGGGCTTCGACGTGTCGATCTGGTCGGAGGTGACGCCCGCTTCGGCGAGGACCTTCTTGTTCACAAGGATGGCGGGCGGCTGGTAGAACTGCGGCACAGCCCAGGTGGCATCGTCGTAGGTGACGTCGTCCACCACGAACGGATACCAGTGATCGCGCGGCGACACGTCCTGTGCCGTGAAGCACTCGTCCAGCGGCATGATGAGCTTCTGCGCCGCGTAGGTGGTGACGTAGCGCCGGTCCATCTGCACCACGTCGGGCACATCGCCGCTGGCGAGGCGGGTGGTGAACTTCTGCGCGTCGAAGGCGGTCGCATCCAGCTCCACCTTTACGTCGCTCAGCTGGCCGGCGGCGTAGTCGAGGCGGGACTGACCAACGTCGTCGGCGTTCTCGAACCCCCAGGCCTTCAGCGTGCCCGTCGGCTTGGCGGAGAAGTCCGCGCCGGCCACACCGCCGTCGCCTCCCCCGCCGCAGCCGGACAGCACGACGGCGGTTGCCGCGGCCATCGCCGCGATTCCCCATATGCGCTTTCGCATGTCATTCCTTTCGTCGGGCGCTCTCCCCCCGCCGCGATGCGGGATCCTTCCGCATCGCTTCGTCGGGCGGAAGGATGACGGCGCCGAGTTTGCGTGGTGATCTTGAGTTGTCACGGAGCGGGGTCTCACCCCTTGCGCCCCTGCGTGGCGACGCCCTCGATGAAGTACCGCTGACCGAAGGCGAAGAGGATGAGCATCGGCAGCGTCACGATGAGCGATGCCACCATCACGTACTGGTAGTCACCGTGGCCTCCGGCGGTAGGGCTGTACTTCGTCATCGCGTAGGCGATCCCCAGCGGCGCCGTGAAGTCCTCCACCGATCCCGCGTTCAGGTAGATGAGCGCCGCCTGCAGGTTGTTCCAGCTCGCCTGGAACTCGAACAGGAAGACGATGATGAACGAGGGGATCGACAGCGGCATCGCAATGCGCCAGAACAGCCCCCAGTAGCTGGCTCCATCCAGGCGAGCGGCCTCGAACAGCTCCCTCGGCAGCCCCAGATAGAACTGTCGCTGCAGGAAGATGTAGAACGCTGACCCGAACAGGTTCATCCCCCACAGCGGCACCCAGGTGCCGAGCAGACCGGTCTGCTTCCAGATGAGGTAGATCGGGATCATCGTCACTGCTCCGGGCAGCATCATCGTGGCCAGCACCAGCCCGAACAGCAGCCCGCGGCCCGGGAAGCGGAAGTAGGCGAATCCGAACGCCACCACGGAGCTGGAGAGGGCCACAGCCGTGGCTGCCAGCAGCGCGATGCCGATGCTGTTGCCCATCCAGCTCAGAAGCGGCAACTCGTTCCACACCTGTGCGTAGTTGCCGGGGGTGAAGGTCTTCGGGATCAGCGAGTTGTCGAACACCTCACCTCGCGGCTTGAGGCTCGCAGCCACCAGCCAGGCGAAGGGATAGAGGAAGAGCAGGCCGAAACCGATGAGGAGCACGGCGAGCACGACGCGACCGGCGAGGGTCCGCGGTCGAGCGATGTTGCGGCGCCAGCGCGAGCGATGCGGCACGGTGACGGCGACGGTCTCCGATTCACGGCCCGGGCGTGAGGGGCGGGGCAGCTGCTGCAGTGAAGCGGACATCAGCGATCTCCCTCGTAGTAGACGAACTTGTTGCCGAACTTCACCTGGATCACCGTGATGACCATGATGATGACGAACAGCAGCCAGGCCATGGCCGCAGCGAAGCCGAAGTTGAACTGCCGGAACGCCTGCTGGAAGAGGTAGATCGCGTAGAACAGCGATGCTTCGGGCGACGAGTTGCTCTGATCCCGCCAGAACAGGACATACGCCTGATCGAACACCTGGAAGGCGGCGATCGAGAGCACGATCACGTTGAAGAACAGCGCCCCCGAGATCATCGGCAGCGTGATGGCGAAGAACGTGCGCACCGGGCCTGCGCCATCGAGAGAGGCGACCTCGTAGAGCTCCACCGGCACGTTCTTCAGCGCCGCGAGGAAGATGACCATGGTGCCCGCCACGGTCCACAGCGTCATCAGGACGATGCTCGGCTTCACCCAGGCCGGATCCACCAGCCACTGCGGTCCCTGAATCCCGAAGAGGCGGAGGAACTGGTTCACGGCGCCGTTGTTGCCGTTGAGCAGCAGGAAGAACATCGAGGCGGTCGCGACCGCCGGGGTCATCTTCGGCAGGTAGTAGAGCGTGCGGAACACGCCGGCACCGCGTCCGACGCGGTTCAGCAGCATGGCCAGGAACAGCGCCACGATGATCTCCAGCGGCACCGCCAGCACGGCATAGAACAGGGTGTTGCCGAGCGCCACCCCCACGCGCGGGTCGCTGAAGAGGTTCGCGTAGTTGTCGAGGCCGAGGGGACGCGCCGTGTTCGTTGCCAGGTTGTAGCTGCTGAAGGAGATGTAGAGGCTGTAGATCATCGCGCCGGCGGTGAAAACCAGGAAGCCGATGATCCAGGGCGAGATGAACAGGTATCCCGCGAGCGCCTCGCGCTTGTTGTACCGATCGCGGGGCTTGCGAAAGCGGCCCGGCCTCGCCTCGGGCACACGGACACGACGCGTGCGGCGCCCGTTTCCCTCGGCGCCATCGATCGAATGCTGCGGTGGGGGTTCCACTCCGGTGGTGGGAGCGATCGCAGCGCTTCTCCTGATGTAAGAATGCGACGACATGGGCCGAACGTAGGCCGGGCCCGCGGCGCTGTCGCGGGCCTTGCGCGAAGCGCTTCTCCTGTGCTTCTCCCCCCGTGACTCCGGCAGGAAGTCTCCCGAAATTTGCAGGGATAAACATCGGATGTTCTAATGGAGCGTCGCCTCACGAGACGCGCCTTTTCGCAGGCGACAGCGGAGGGGCAGCTCAACTTTCGTCAGAAACATAGGAGTTATGATCGATGTCTACGGAGACGCCCCTACACGCTGACCCCGCTGCACGCGCACGGAACCTGCGTCGCACGGCGTGGGCAGGCGTCATCGGGAGCGTGATCGAGTACTACGACTTCACCCTGTTCGGACTCGCCGCGGCGCTGGTCTTCGGGCCCCTCTTCTTCCCCGGTTCGGACCCCAGTACACAGGTGATCAACTCCCTGCTGACCTTCGCGATCGGGTACTTCGGGCGCCCGATCGGCGGAATCCTGTTCAGCCACTTCGGCGACCGCATCGGCCGCAAGCCCATGCTCGTTCTCACCCTGATGCTGATGGGTGTGAGCACGCTGGCCATCGGACTTCTGCCCACCTATGCCGTGGTCGGCCTCTGGGCGCCGGTCCTGCTCGCCGTGTGCCGCGTGCTGCAGGGAATGGGCGCGGGCGCCGAGTATGTCGGCTCTCTCGTGATGATGGCCGAGTCCGGCGACCGGCGCCGGCTCGGCGTACGCGTGGCGCTGCCGGGCATGGGCGTCTTCGGCGGCATCGTCATCGCGACGGGCGTCTTCGCCCTGATCGCGCTGCTTCCGGAGGACGCTCTGCACAGCTGGGGCTGGCGTGTGCCGTTCCTCCTCAGCATCGTGACGGTCGCGATCGGGCTGTGGGTGCGCACCGGCATCCACGAGACGGAGGAGTTCACGGCGCTGCGCGAGCAGGGACGGGTGGTGCGGTTCCCGCTGGGCCAGGCCATCCGTCACCAGTGGCGCGAGATCCTCATCGGCTTCGGGATCAACGGTCCGTATCTGGCGTTCTCCTCGCTCACCCAGGTCTACCTCCTCTCCTACCTGACCGGATCGATGGGCCTGCCCGCCTCGTTCGGCCTGGCGGCCAATCTCGTGTCTTCGACACTCGCCATCGCCGTCGTCCCCCTGGCGGGCTGGCTCGGCGATCGCCTCGGACGACGGCAGATCTGGCTGTTCGGCTGCGGTGTCTTCATCGTCTTCGGCGCCATCGCCTTCCCCCTGTTCGCGACGGGCAACGAGTTCGTCATCATCGCGACGATGGTGCTCGGCATCTCCGTGGGTCTGGCCACGATGTACTCGACGCAGGGCGCCATCCTCACGGCCCTGTTCGACCCCGCGCACCGGCTGTCCGCCGTGGTGATCGTGCGCGAGCCCACTGCCGCACTCATCGCGGGCCCCGTTCCGGCATTCGCCGCGTGGCTCGTGCTGTCGGCCGGCGGGGCCACCTGGCCGGTGACCGTCCTGTTCGTGGGGGCCGCTCTCATCGCGGGCATCACCGTCATCCTCGGGTGGAAGCGACTCGCGCGCGTCGAGTCGCGCTGACATCACGGCAGCGACCTGCGTGGCGGGCGGTTTCCGGCACGCAGGTCCCTCTCCCGCTCGCTGAGCGTGGCTGACCCCGGCGCGTCCGAGACGGCCGCGGCCCGACGAGGCACCGCCACCCGTCGACGCGGACTCCGTAAACTCACCGGATGGCGGGTTTCACGAGCGCGGAGAGGAGCAGCGGCGGACAGTGAGGGCACGGACGATCTTCGGCGTGCTGCGTCTGACCGCCGCAGGCGTGTGCCTGACCGCGCTGGTGCACCGCCTGTTCTGGGGACTGAGCTCGCACACCACCGCGGGCGACAACTTCTTCGCCTACCTCACGGTGCAGTCCAACTGCGCCCTGGTGGCCGTTCTCGTCATCGGCGCTGTCCTGGCCTTGCGGCGCCCGGCGGACCCGCGCTGGTTCACCGTTGCGCTCTCTCTGGTGCTGACGTGGACCATCACGGCAGGCATCGCGTTCGCGCTCATCGTCTGGCAGGCCGGGATCCGCGGCATCCGGGTGGATGTGCCCTGGTCGGATCAGGTGCTGCACTTCTGGCTGCCCGCCTGCACGGCTCTCGCGTGGATCCTCACCCCGGGCCATCGCGGTGTGAGCTGGTGGATCGTGCCGATCTCCCTCGCGTTCCCGCTGGCCTGGGGCGGCGTGACGCTGTGGCGCGGACCGTTCGTCGGCTGGTATCCGTACTATTTCCTCGACCCGCGTCAGGTCTCCGGCCCCGCCGAGTTCCTGATCACGTGCGCGGCCGCTCTCGCGATGTTCGCGCTGATCGCAACGCTCATCGTGCTCGCCAGCCGGATGCACCGGCCGGGACACCCGCGCGCGGCGGTCTGACGATCAGGCTGCCGGCGACTGCGTGGACCCGAGGAACGGCGTCAGTGACGCCAGCGCGGCTGTTTTCGCTGCATCGTCGTCGAGCTTCGCGAACTCACCCGCGGGCGCCCCGCCGACGAGACCCACCAGGATGTTCTCGCCCGTCGCCGGGGCGAGGTTGAGCCAGGTGCGGATCGTGGCGTCCCCGCCGACCACGTGCCAGAGCGAGGCGTCCGTCTCGATCACCGGCTCGTCGAAGCGCAGCCACACGGTCTCGATGAGGCCCATACCGAGGTCGGCGATGGCACCGCGATGCGCGAACGGCAGCGCGGGGGAGAACTCGATGCCGTCGGTCTTCAGCACGCCCAGGGGAACCGTCACCAGCACGCGATCGAACGAGAGAGACTCTCCCGTGGCCACGCCGAGGCTCACACCGTCATCGTCGTAGGCGATACGGCTCACGGGCGAGGACACGCTGACCTTCGCCCCGTCGAGGAGCTCCTCGAACAGCGCGGCGAGGTCTCCGAGCACGGCTGTGCGCTCGATGGGCGGCAGCACCGGCGGGAACCAGGACGATGCCTGATCGGCGTCGGCGCCCGACATCGTCGAGAGGTAGGCCAGCAGCGCCTGCAGAGCCGCGTCGTCGGGATCCGCCCCGCCTTCGGTGAGCGCTTCGGTGAGCGACTCGTCCGTCACGCGAGACTGCGCGGTGGTGATCGCCTCCGTCAGCGGCTTCGCCGAGACGGGCTCGACGTCATCGCCCTCGGTGGAGCGCCACAGGGCGCCGGACAGGACCGCGGTGCGAAGGTCGAGCGACGCGGGCCAGTCGATGACGGCATCGAGGGCATCGTCCACCAGCCATCCACCCAGTTGCGCGGACACCGGCCACTCGTCATCGTCGACGTGGGACTGAACACGCCCGCCCACCCGGTCCCGTGCCTCGAAGACCGTCAGCTCCAGTCCGCTGGAGGCGAGACGGGCGGTCGCGGCGGCACCCGCCAGTCCTGCGCCGACGATGGCGACGCGGTCACCGTTGGCGGAGGCGGCGAGCAGGGCCTCCGCAGCGCTGATACCCGACCGCACGGCGGCGGACATCGTTCCGGGTGCCTGCTCATCGGTGGCCTCACCCGCGAAGAACAGACGATCGATCACGGGGGCGGCGAGGGCGGTGCGGGCGCTCTGCTGCACGCCCACCGGCGTGAAGCTGGCCGCGCCGAGGGAGAACGGATCCTCCGACCACGCGCTACGGACGAACGCCGACGGCTCGAGCGAGCTCGGGGCGGTGGGCTCCGGCGCGGGCGTCGTGGACGACGGATCGGGCGTGGGTGAGGGCGCCGGCTCCGGGGTGCAGGAGGCTAGAAGCACCCCCAGGACACCGGCTCCGGCGCTGACCAGCAGAGTACGCCGCGTGATCCTCATCGTGTCGCAACGATACCCGTCCGGGCACGCCCGCGGGGAGCGACGACGCCGTCGGGGCTGTTCTTATCCCCCGAGACGCCCGCGCGGCAGTGGGTCCCGATGGCATCTCCGTCAGAACGGGCGGCGTGACTTCCTGAGCCCGGACGTCGATGAGGCGTCTGGCACGCCGCGACGGCGGAGCTGTCGTGAGCGGAGGGCTTATCAGCGGGGCACGCCGAAACCCGGATTCGGCCCTCATCTCGCGACGGCGTCCTCATCTGGCGCCGCGCTCGGTCCGTAGCGGCCGCAGACACCGCACCGTCCTCACCGGACCACGTGCGCGTGTTCAGTCTTCGTCGAGGTGGCTCTCGCGCAGGTGCGGCGGGCGCCAGATCATGACCTCGGTCGCGCGGCGGACTCGTCGGCCGGCGCGCAGGGTGATCACCGAGCCGGTGGTGCCCGCGGCGAACACACGCGCACCGGGTCGGGTCTCCGCGTCCGCCTGCGCCTGGGCCTGCAGCTGCGACACCTGGCGGCGCAGCGCCCGCACCGACTGCTCCAGCTCGAGGATGCGCGCGATGGCGGGCAGGCTCATGCCTTCGGCGGACATCTGCGCCACCTCGCGGAGCTGACGGATGTTGGTGACCGAGTACCGGCGCGAGCCGCCGCGCGTGCGTCCGGGGACGACCAACCCCATGCGGTCGTACTGGCGCAGGGTCTGGGGGTGCATGCCGGCCAGCTCCGCAGCCGCGGCGATCGCGAAGATCGGCGCATCCTCGTCCATCTGGTCCTGATTCATGTCACCCCCGTTCCCGGCGTCGTGCTTCGTCATCGCGCACTTCAGCGCGCTTTTGCGAGCAGGTCCGCTCGCGGATTCTCCTTGGGCTCGGCCTCGGCGAACTTCTCCAGCGCCTCCTTGGCGGCGGCATCGAGGTGCGAAGGCACCACGATCTGCACCTCGGCCAGCAGGTCGCCGGTGCCCTTCGAGGACTGCACGCCACGACCCTTCACCCGCAGCACGCGGCCGGAGGGTGTGCCGGCGGCCACCTTCAGCTTCACCGGATCGCCGCCGAGCGTGGGTACCTCGATGGTGGCACCGAGGGCCGCTTCCGTGAAGGTCACCGGGACGGTGACCCGCAGGTTCAGCCCATCGCGGGTGAACACCGGGTGCTTGCGCACCGTGACGGACACCACGATGTCGCCGTTCTCGCCACCCGAGGTCGAGGGGCGTCCGCGACCGCGCAGGCGGATCTTCTGTCCGTCCTGCACGCCCGCCGGGATCTTCACCTTGAACGGCTTGCCGTCCTCACCCTGGAGGGTGATGGTCTCGCCCTTCACCGCGGTGGCGAAATCGAGTGTGGTGCGCGCCGTGACGTCGGCGCCCTTCTGCGGCCCCTGCCGGAAGCCGGCCTGTCCGCCGAAGCCACCACCGCCGCGGTTGAACATCGAGAAGATGTCGTCGAAGTCCGCCTGCTGCTGGCCCCGACCGCCGCGGTTGAACATCGAGAACACGTCCTCGAAGCCACCCCCGGCTGCGGAGCTTCCGCCACCGGGAGCCTGGAAACGAGCCCCCGAGCCCATGGCCCGGATCTGGTCGTACTCCTCGCGCTGAGCCTTGTCGCTCAGCACCGTGTACGCCTCGCTGATCTCCTTGAACTTCGCTTCTGCCGCGGTGTCCCCGGGGTTCGAGTCCGGGTGGTACTTGCGCGCCAGCTTCCGGTAGGTCTTCTTCAGGTCGGCCTCGGACACGTCCTTGGACACGCCGAGCGTCTTGTAGAAGTCCTTCTCGAACCAGTCGTTGCTTGCCATGCGTCCCCTTTCCGGCCTACTCGGCCGGGACCGAGACGACCACCTTCGCGGGACGCAGTTCCACGTCTCCCAGGCGGTAGCCCACCTCGACCACGTCGAGGATGGTGGACTCGGTGGCGCCCGGAACCGGCTGCTGGAAGATGGCCTCGTGCTGCTGCGGGTCGAAGACGTCGCCGACCGCGCCGTACGACTCCACGCCCTGACGCGACACGATGCCACGGATCTTCTCGGCGATCACGGCGAAGGCGCTGCCCTCGGCGAGGTCGCCGTGCTTCTCCGCACGATCGATGTCGTCCAGCACCGGAAGCAGGCTCTTGACCACGTCACCCGTGGTGCGCTGCTTCTCGATCTGACGCTGCTCCTCCGTGCGACGACGGTAGTTGGCGTACTCCGCCGTGATGCGCTTGAGGTCGTTCAGGTGGATCGACTCGACGTCCATCACGTCGGCCGCGGCCGCGTCGTCGGTCTGGGCAGCACCCAGGATGTCGTCGATCGTGAGTTCCTCGTCCTGCGAAGCGGGGTCGGAGGCGTGAGCCTCCGACCCCTGCTCGCCGGACGGGGCTTCGTTGTTCTCGAAGTCCTTGTCGTCCGTCATGTCTTTACTTCTTCTCGTCCTCGTCGTCCACGACCTCGGCGTCGATGACGTCCTCCTCGGGGTTCGGCACATCGCCGTTGCCCGGGTCGGTCACCGTCGGGTCACCCTCGCCGCCGGCAGCCTGGGCGGAGGCGTACAGCGCCTCACCCAGCTTGCCCTGGCTCTGGCTCAGGGTCTCGAACGCCGTCTTCACGGCGTCGTCGTCCTCACCGGCGAGCGCGGTCTTCACCGCGTCCACGTCGGCCTGGACCGACTCCTTGACGTCAGCGGGGAGCTTGTCGTCGTTCTCCTTGATGAGCTTCTCGACGGAGTACGCGAGAGTCTCAGCCTGGTTGCGGACCTCGGCGGCCTCGCGGCGCTTCTTGTCCTCGGCGGCGTGCTCCTCGGCCTCGCGGACCATCCGGTCGATGTCCTCCTTGGGAAGCGACGAGCCGCCCGTGATGGTCATCGACTGCTCCTTGCCGGTGCCCTTGTCCTTGGCGGACACGTGCACGATGCCGTTCGCGTCGATGTCGAAGGTGACCTCGATCTGCGGGATGCCGCGGGGGGCGGGTGCGATGCCCTGCAGCTCGAACGTGCCGAGCGGCTTGTTATCGCGGGTGAACTCGCGCTCACCCTGGAACACCTGGATCGCGACCGACGGCTGGTTGTCGTCTGCCGTGGTGAAGGTCTCGCTGCGCTTGGTGGGGATGGCCGTGTTGCGCTCGATGAGCTTGGTCATCATGCCGCCCTTGGTCTCGATGCCGAGGCTCAGCGGGGTGACGTCGATCAGCAGGACGTCCTTGCGCTCGCCCTTCAGCACACCGGCCTGGATGGCGGCACCGACGGCGACGACCTCGTCCGGGTTGACGCCCTTGTTGGCGTCCTTGCCGATCTCACCCTTGACGAGCTCGGCAACAGCCGGCATACGGGTGGATCCACCGACGAGGACCACGTGGTCGATGTCGCTGACCTTGATGCCGGCCTCGCGGATGACGTCTGCGAACGGCTTCTTGGTGCGTTCGAGGAGGTCCTTGGTGAGGTCCTCGAACTTCGCGCGGGTCAGCGTCTCCTGCAGGTTCGCCGGGCCGTTCTCGGTGAGCGAGAGGTAGGGCAGCGAGATGGTGGTCGACATGGAGCTGGAGAGCTCCTTCTTCGCCTGCTCCGCAGCCTCCTTGAGACGCTGCAGGGCGATCTTGTCGTTCGCCACGTCCACACCGGTGGACTGCTTGAACTGCGTGATCAGCCAGTCGACGATGCGCTGGTCCCAGTCGTCACCACCGAGGCGGTTGTCACCGGCGGTGGCGCGCACCTGGATGGTGGAGAAGTCGTCGTCCTTGCCCACCTCGAGCAGCGAGACGTCGAACGTTCCGCCACCGAGGTCGAAGACGAGGATCAGCTCGTCCTCCTTGCCCTTGTCCAGACCGTAGGCGAGCGCCGCGGCCGTGGGCTCGTTGATGATGCGCAGCACGTTGAGGCCGGCGATCTCACCGGCGTCCTTCGTGGCCTGACGCTCGGCGTCGTTGAAGTATGCGGGGACCGTGATGACGGCGTCGGTGACGCTGTCGCCGAGGTACTCCTCAGCGTCATGCTTCAGCTTGCCGAGGATACGCGCCGAGATCTCCTGCGGCGTGTACTCCTTGCCGTCGATCGACTGCGTCTTCCACGAAGTGCCCATGTGGCGCTTCACGGACGCGATGGTGCGATCCACGTTGGTGACGGCCTGGCGCTTGGCGGTCTCGCCGACGAGCACCTCTCCGTCCTTGGTGAAGGCGACCACCGAGGGGGTGGTGCGGAATCCTTCAGCGTTGGCGATGACCTTGGGCTCGCCACCCTCGAGAACGGAGACGACCGAGTTGGTCGTACCGAGGTCGATGCCTACTGCACGTGCCATGTGTTTTCCTTTCGTGCCAGGGGATTTCCCGATCCTCCAGCGGTGGCTCGCCCGTGCTGGGCCGCAGCCGAAATCTGTGGTCCGCTTGCGCGGAATCAGGACTTGAGCCCCGATGACTCAACCTTAGAACAGGAGCAGTTTTCGTGTCAAGTCGAAGTTGAGTCGCAGCGACTCAACTTTGGGTGAACATTCAGGGTCAGACCGATTTCGCCAGCTGCTGCAGGGCGACCACGCCGAATCCCGCCGCCACGAGCCCGGCCAGCACGATGATCTTCGCCAGCACCGGCAGCGTGGAACGCCGCACTGCGAGCCAGCCGATTCCCGCCAGCGTCACGATGTAGATCCACGAAGAGATGCGTAGTGCCAGGTGCAGTTCCATCCACCCGAGCCACGCGGCGCCGATCAGCGCGATCGGGGCGGCCACCGTCCACAGCGCGCCCAGACCCGCGCGGATCATGATGCGTAGTTCGCTCCCCCGCGCGACGGTGCGATGGACGATGAGGTGCGCGATGTACTCGGACAGCGTGCCCGCCACGACGATGCCGATCACGCCCATCAGCAGCGCAAGGAAGGCGTGCCGCGCCTCGAGGTGGGTCCCGGACTCCACGACGCGCACGATCGCGAGGCCCGTGAAGGTGGCGTACAGCCGCTCCCGGAAGTACGGCACGGTCCCCGGCGGCAGCTCCCGCTCGACATCGCGTGATCGCGCCCCCTCCCGCATCGCCCGCCTGTGCTGTCGTCCCCGCTCGCTGCTCATCCCGTCATCGTCGCAGGTCCGCGTCGGATGCGGTGGCTTGGAGTCGCGGATGAGGGGTATCGGGGCGCGGCGGTGGCGCGCGGCGGCGGCGCGGGCGGCGGTGGGGCGGGGCGGGCTGCGGGGCGCGGCGGTGGTGCGGGGCGGCGGCAGCGATGCCGCGGCGGTGAGCCGGGACGGCGAGGCGAGGCGCGGCAGCCGGCCGAGGCGAGGCGCTGCGGCAGGCCGAGGCTGCGAGTCGCGGCGCGGCGCGGCAGTGGGGCGGGGCGGGCTGCGGGGCGCGGCGGTGGTGCGGGGCGGCGGCTGGGTGGCAGCGAGGCGCGGCGCGGCAGGGGGCGGGACAGCGGTGGGGCGGCAGCGAGGCGAGGCGCGGCGCGGCAGGGGGGCGAGGCGGGCTGCGGGGCGAGGCGGCGGGGCGAGGCGGGGCTGCGGTGGTGAGGTGGTGAGGCGGGCGACGACGAGGCGGGACGGCGGGGCCAGGCGCGCCTCACGCGCTGTCGCGAAACGAGGACATTGTCGCCAAACAAGGACCATCCCGCGGCGCGCCGCCCTACATTGGCGCAAATCCCCTCCTTTCACGACACCTCAAATCACGCGACTGAGCCGCCGATACCCCAGGCAAACGCGCCCACCCCGCTCAACACTTGCGGCCGCGGAGTGCAGTCGCCAAACAAGGACGATGTCGCCAAACGAGGGCCATCCCCCGGCGCGCCGCCCTACACTCGCGCAAATCCCCTCCTTTCACGACACCCACGTCATATGCACGCGCTCCGATCAGCCACCGAAACGACAGACCACGCCGGACCGCAGCACTCCATGCCGCACGCCCACCCAACGCGCTGTCACGAAACAAGGACGACGTCGACAAACGAGGGCCATCCCCCGGCGCGTCGCCCTACACTCGCGCAAATCCCCTCCTTTCACGGCACCCACGTCACGTCCACGCGCTCCGATCAGCCACCGACAGGACAGGCCGACCCGGAGCCAGGACGGTCAGCGCGAGCGGCCAGGCGTGCCGCCACGAAACGGGCCGTCGCCCGGCACCGTTTGAACGCGAAGCCGATCACCTCCGTTGACGACAGGGCGCGCGGCGTCGCCGCGCAGGCGCCCGCACGCAGCCACGCCGGGACGGACCGCCGCGCGGCGGCGGTGAGGGTCAGCGGCGCTCGAGGGCGGGGATGCGCACGAACAGCATCAGTACGAGACCGGCGGCGATCACGATGATGATGCCGAGGATGCCCCAGTAGATCGCCCCCATCGCGGCGACCAGGATCGTCCACAGGCCCGATGCCAGGAAGCTCGCGACCCGTCCGGTCGTGGCGTAGAGGCCGAAGACCTCACCCTCCCGGCCGGCCGGAGTGACCCGGGCGAGCAGCGAACGCGACGCCGACTGGACCGGGCCCACGAGCGCGGAGAGCACCATGCCGCAGATCCAGAACACCGTCTGACCGGCATCATGCAGCAGGAAGACCGCGAGACCCGCCACGCATAGTGCTGTGAGCGCTCCGATGATCACCGGTCGCGGGCCGAAGCGGTCGTCGAGACGCCCGGCGATGATCGTCCCGACGCCGGCGACGAGGTTCGCCGCGATTCCGAAGATGATCACCTCATTGGCAGAGAAACCGAACACCCGCGCCGCGATCACGGCGCCGAAGGTGAAGACGCCGCTGAGCCCATCGCGGTACACGGCACTGGCCACCAGGAACCAGAAGGTGGGACGCGAGTCACGGAAGATCGAGCGGATGTGGCGCCAGAGGTCCACGTAACTGAGGAAGAAGTTGCGTCGCGCGACACTCTGGCGCGCGGTCTCCGGCACGTTGAGCAGGAGCGGGATCGAGAACACCACAGCCCACACCGCGCACCCGACGGCGATGATCCGATACGGCAGCCCATTGTCGGTGGACAGGCCGAACCAGTCGAAGCTGTTGCACAGCACCACGATGACGAGAGCGACGATGCCGCCCACGTAGCCGAGGCCCCATCCGAGTCCGCTCACGCGCCCCACCGTCCGCGGGGTCGACACCTGCGTGAGCATCGCGTTGTAATTGACGCCTGCGAGCTCGCTGAACAACGTCCCTGCCGAGACCAGAGTGACACCCAGCAGGAAGTAGTTCGGCGACCCCTCCACGAAGAACATCCCGGCCATCGTCGCGATCAGCAGCGTGGTGTAGATGATCAGCCAGCGCTTGCGGCGGCCCGCGGCATCGGCGCGCTGGGCGAGCACGGGCGCGAGGATGGCCAGCAGGATGCCCGCTGCGGTGGTGCCGAGTCCGAGCTGGCTGCTGAGCGCTGCGAGCGCCGCGTCCTTCGCTTCATCCCCATCCGGCAGTGCGGCGATCGACGAATCGAGGAAAGTGTCGCTCACCAGATACAGCGCGGTGAACACGAACGTGAGGATCACGCTGTTGAACGGCTGCGTCGCCCAGTCGTAGATCGCCCACGACCACACCTGCTTGCGCGGGATGGTGCGATCAAGGTTCTGATCGAGCGCCAGCGCCGGCAACGCATCGGTGTCGACCGTTGCCGGGGGCGTGTGGGGAGTCTCGCCGGTCATGCGCTCACCTTAGTGGCCACGGGGGTCGCGGCGGTGAACACCCCGTTCGTTGCGCGCGAATGGACCCCATTCCCGTGGAATTCGAGCGATGTGCGCGCTATGAAGGCGAATCAGTCGCGGGGCCAGGCGGCGGAGAACTTGCCGAGCAGGCGAATGAACTCCGTCTGCTCCTCCGGGGTGAGCGCGGCAAGAGCTGTGCGCACGGTGTCATGCCGGTGTCCGCGCATGCCCCCGGCCATCGCGCGCCCCGTCTCGGTGAGCGCCACACGCGTGCGTCGAGCGTCATCGGGATCCGCTTCGCGCTGAACGAGGCCGAGCTGCACCGACTGCTGCACCAGACGCGATGCACGCGGCTGATCCACACCCACGGCTTCGGCGATCTCGGACACGGTCAGCGACGCGGGTGCCGCTGCGAGCACCTCCAGCAGGCGAAAACGCGCGGGACCGCCGAGTCGCCCGCCCATCGCGGACATCCATTCGGCGGCACGCGGGTCCGCGCCCCTACCCGCAAAAGGCCCCCATTCGGGCCCGCCCCGATGTCCACGCCGACCACGGGCGCCATCGCCGCGCACATCGTCACCGCCGCGCCCATCGTGACCGCCATGCCCCTCGTGACCGCCATGCCCATCGTGACCGCCGTGCGCCTCGCCAGCGCCGTGTGCCTCACCGGCGCCATGCGCGTCGTCGTGCCGGTGCACGCCGTCGCGACCATACGCCCCCTCGGGACGAGGGCCACCGCGCGAACCATCGCGGACATGCGAATCGCTGTGGCTTTGGGAACCATCGTGGACATGCGAGTCGCCATGCCCGTGGGAACCACCGGGGCCGTGCGAATCGCCATGGCCGTGGGAATCGCCGTGGCCGTGGGAATCACCGCGCCCGAACCCGTGCGAGCCCGGGCCTCCCGGCCGGGGTCCGCGCCGCCCCCGGATACGGCCGAGCGCGGCGACGATCGCCTCGACGGGGTCGCTGGGCTGCTCGTCGGTCATGACAGAAGCATATATGTCACTTGACAAGCTTTCCGAATACATGTCACACTACATTCACTTGTCAAGTGACATACATCCGAGCTTCGGCTCCCGAAAGGACTTCCTCATGAACACCCCGAACGACAGACTGCTCCGCGAGCGATCGCTCGCGTTCCTCATCCGCGCCGCCGACCAGCTGGTTCGCGCGGAGCGCACCGACATCCTCGCCTCGGAGGGGATCCGTCGCCACGACCTGCGCTTGCTGCACCGGCTCACGCACCGCGGCAGCACGCAAACGCGGACCGGAGACGACCTCTCATCCCCGGATTCCTCACTGCAGGACACCGCGAGCGCCGACGGGCCGGAGACCGCCGCCGGCGACATCCTCCCGGACGCACAGCCTGCGGACGTGGATCCGACGAACGATGATCCCCGCCACGGGCGGCACCCGCGCGGAAACCACCGCCGCGGCCCCCACGCTCGCGCACGCCTCGGCGGATTCCGCCTCCGTCATCTGCTGATGCGCGGGTGGGTCACCCTCGCGGACGGATACCCCACCATCACAGTGGAGGGCGCCCGGGCACTGGCCCGCATCGACGACCGGCTGACCGAATCGCGTGCCCGCATCGAATCAGCGCTCACCCCGGAGCAGCTGACCGCCGTCACCGACGGACTCTCCGCAATCGTGGAGGAGCTCGGTGGCACGGACCGGCTGCGCGAGGTGCGTCGCCGTCGCCGCCTGATGCAGCAGCTGCGGGAGGGCGGATCTCGACACGGCTTCGGCCGCCGCGGGTTTGGCGAGCGCGGCATGCACGGTGCACACGTCGGCCTCGGCGCCCACGCCGAGTTCCACGAAGGCGGGGGCTGCGTTCATCGGGCCGATGACGCCGACAGCCAGGGATACCGCGGCCGTCCTCACCACGGCGGCTTCCGCGACGGACATGGACACGCCGGCCTTTCCGGTCGGCATGAACACGACGGGCTTCCCGGCCGACACGGACACGACGGCTTCCCCAGCCGACACGGACACCGCCGCTCCCGCGACGCATACGGACACGACGGCTTCCCCAGCCGACACGGACACAACGGTCCCCGCGACGCATTCGAACACGGCGACGTCCCCGGCCGGTGCGTACACGGCGACGTCCCCGACACGCACGGCGCGCACGGCGACTCCCTCACCAGGCACGGCGGCTTCCCCGGCGGGCACAGGGGCGGACGCCGTCATCACCGCGGGGCCGGACACCACGGCGAGGCGGGACGTCACCGCCCGGGCTTCTGATTCACGGAAGGCCTCGACATCGGCGGCCCGGACCACCTCGGCCCGTCCCTCCGAAGCAGTCGACAGACATGACGACGCACGATCGACGAACACGACGGCGGCGCATCCCGAAAGGATGCGCCGCCGTCGTGCTCGTCAGGCCGCGAGCGCTGCGGCCATGCGGCGCACGGCCTCGCGGAGGATGGGACGCGGCGTGGCGAAGATCATGCGGACAAAGCCCTCGCCCGGACCACCGCAGTCGATGCCGTCGGTGAGTGCGACCCCTGCGTGCTCACGGAAGAACGCGGCGACCGATCCCTCGATGGGCAGATCACGACAGTCGAGCCAGGCGATGTAGGTCCCCTCCGGCATCGTGTAGCGGATGCCGGGGATCTGCTCCGCGAGATCCTCACCGAGGGTGCGCCGGTTCTCATCGAGATAGGCGGTCACCTCATCCAGCCAGGAACCGCCCTCTTCATAGGCCGCGATGTTCGCCACCACGCCGATCGTGGATGCGCCCGGCGCGCCCTCGCCGAACGCAGTGGCCCAGACCTCGGCATCGGCGTCGTTGGAGAGGATCACCTGCGCGCACTTCACACCCGGCATGTTCCAGGCTTTGGAGGGCGATGTGGCGGTCACGGTGTGGGCGGCCGTCGCTGTGGAGAGCGAGGCGTACGGGATGTGAGAGGCGCCTGCGTAGACGAGCGGCGCGTGGATCTCGTCGGAGAACACGCGACCGCCGTGACGCTCGACGATGCTCGCGACCGCTTCCAGCTCCTCGCGGTCGAAGACACGACCCACCGGGTTGTACGGATTGCACAGGATGAGCAGCCCGGCACCGTCGGCGAAGGCGGCCTCGATGCCATCGAGGTCCAGGCTGTACCGCCCGTCCTCCACCAGCATCGGCACCTCCACGATCTCGCGGCCCATCGACGGCGGAATGGTGAGGAACGGCATGTAGGCGGGCGTCGGCAGGACGATCTTCGAGCCGGCGGCCGAGAACTGCTCGATCACAATGCGCAGCGCGGTGAGGACGTCACCCACCGGACGAACGCGGCCGGCCGGGACGTCCCAGCCGTACCGATCCCGCTGCCAGGCGGCCGTGGCCTCCCCCAGCCGGCTCACCAGCGTCGGCGGCAGGTAGCCCAGCAGCCCGTCGTCGATGGCGCGATGCATCGCGTCGCGGACCGCGGGCGCCGTGCCGAAGTCCATCTCGGCCACGAACATCCCGATGGTGTCGGGGAATCGCGTCCACTTCAGGCCTCCGACGGAGCGGAGGGAGTCGAGATCGATGCTGTCGAATTCGGAGGTCGCAGTGCTCACCCCTCGATTCTCCTCCGTCCGCGATGCCGCGGCACCGACCACCCGCGACGAAGTGGTCGGGCACGCCGAGGTGGAAACCGCACCGCCTCAGGGAGAGGTGCCGGCAATCCAGCGGGGTCGGTACCCATCGCCCCCCGCAGGGCAGGCCGGATCGGCGTCATGGCCCGCGGATCCAGCTGAAGATCCACGACACCGAGCAGACCTCGCCGACCGGGTCCGACTCGCCTCCCGCGGGCCGGATCCCCGCGGAGGGCGATCACTCACTGAGTTTCACCTGTGCGCGATCGTGCGGGGAGTCCCCGCGCGAGGGGGTTCGACGTCGGTCAACCGTTCGAGCCGTCCACCCCGTGGACCCACGCATCGAAGCCATCGACGCGTGGAACTTCTGCGCCTCCTGCGGACATGTCTTGTTGTCGGCGCAGAACGCGGAGAGCCTGTCGCCAAGTCCCTGTCGCCGAGTCCCTGTCCCCCTGTCCCTGAGAGGAGCGACATGCTGGGAAACGCCGTAGCTCTGCCGATGCTCATCCTCGTGCTCGTCGTGATCCTGATCCTCGCCGCCGTAGCAGCCCTGATCGTTGCCATGCGGCTCATGCTGGCGCTCACCAGGGTCGCCAACCGCCGGCTCCGCGATGCTTCCGACGGAGCTGCCCTCGACAGGTAGACGACGTGAAGGCCTGCCGCCGGGTCGGCGGCTCAGCCCGCCGACGCGCCGGCGGTGGCGACCACGGCGGCCGACACCGCGGCAGAAACCGCGGCGATGGTGGCTGCTTCGGCCGCCTGCATGGCTGCCTGGAGGGTGGCCTCCACAGCGTCCGAGGCGAGGTTCGCCTCACGGATGGCCTTCGCGCGCTTGGTCACGTCGCGCAGCGTACGAGCCTCGTCCTTCGCGACCACCCGCAGCTGGTTCAGCGCCTGCAGGATCGAGATGACAGCCGCCTCGTGCGGGCTGGGATCCCGATCGAGGATCAGCACCTCGCGGAGGCCGGCGCGCAGCGCCGCCTCGTGGGCGGCGTCTGCTGTGGGCCACTCGGTGCGGGGGAAGAGACCCAGGACTCGTCCTCCGCGCCGTTCCAGCACGCCGCGCTCGACCAGCCGTGCGGCCACCAGGTCGCGCGTGGATTCGCCGTCGACCTTGGCGAGGGTGCGCACCATGACCATGGCGTTCCGTGGCTTCGCCGCGACGACTCCCGCGCCCGCGCGCAGGAGCGGATCGCTGGTGTGCGCATCGGGTACCGCGGTCACCGTCGGTGAGGACAGCAGCCCGGCACGCGGCGAGAGTTCCACAAGGCCGGCCCGTGCCAGATCCATGAGCAGCGCGCCACCCATGGCCAGCCCGGGGTCAACACCGACCGACAGCGTCCCCCGCTGATCATCCAGCAGGAGGAGCAGCAGATCCTCGACCACCAGCCAGGGCTGCGTGCGCATCGTCTCGTCCATGATCCGACCATAGGCGGAGGCACCCGCCCGGCGGATCCCCCGAGCGGCTGATCTTGGTCGTCCACCGGGCTCGACGGCCGTTCCGATGCCGCACCCCACGTCGCGAGCGCATGATCAGGCGACCAATCCATGACGCATGCCGCGGACCGCTCATGGATTCGGTGCATGCTCATCAGTTCACGACACCGGGACGCGCTCCCCCAAGCGCGCCGGTTCAGTACCCGATGAACTCCTCGGCCTCACCGAAGTCGGGGCGCTCGCGCAGCTCGACCCGAGCCGGCAGCGACACGAAGTCCACCACACGCACCTCGTTCGGCCCCTCACGCCACAGCGGAGCGGGAGCATAGAGCGTGATCTGGGGCCCAACGCGGTCATAGCGACCGAGCAGGAATCCGTTGAGCCACACCCACCCGGCGCCGCCCTCGGCAAGCGCGAGCCACGCGTCGGCCACGTCCGTCACGTGCACCTCCGCGACGGCCACGCCATCCGAGCCCGGTGCCACGGGTGCCTCCCACACGGTCTCGGGAAGCAGTGTGTGCGACCAGCCGTGGACCAGTCGCCGCTCCAGACGCACACCCGTGATTCCCTTGTGCTCACCCAGCCGGTAGCCATAGTTGATGCGCCCCAGGGCTTCCACCACGATCGTGATCTCGGCACGCCGCGCGCTGCCCGTGAGCACGGCGCTGGTCGCGCCATCGCGCTCCAGCGTCGCCGCGCGCACGCCGTCGACGAACACCACGGCCCGGTCATGGAGGCCGTCGACCGACAGCTCCACATCGCCCGGCAGGTCCGCGATGGCCCGGTACGCGACAACGCCGTCGGGCTGTCCGAGTTCCTCGAACGTCTGCGGCATGGCGGAACGCGGATCCGTGTCCGCGACGTAGGCGCGCACCGTGTCATACAGCGAGGCGACCGGCGTGAACGTCACCGTCTGCGGCTGCTGGAACACCGGCGCGGGAGGGATCGCCGGCAGCTCCGCGCTGTGGAACCGCGCGAACGCCGCCCGCAGGGCGGAGAACTTCTCGGTGATCGTCCCGTCCTCACCGATCGGGGCGTCGGAGTCGTAGCTGGTGATCGTGGGCTGCAGCACGCCATCCCAGTTCGCCCCGGCCCACAACCCGAAGTTGGTCCCGCCGTGCGCCATGTACAGGCTCACCGACCCGCCCCGACCCAGCAGGTCCGTGACGGTGCCCATCATGCTCTCCGCCGAGCGCACGTGGTGCTTCTCACCCCAGTGATCGAACCACCCGCCCCACAGCTCGCCGCAGATCAGCGGCGCTCCCGCCGGACGCAGCGCGTCGGCGAGCGCCGCGCCAGTGCCGAAGGTGAAGGTCGGCGTCGCCGATTCCAGCAGCGAGCCGTGGGACAGCATGTCGGCACGTGTGCCGTCAGCCGTCGTGAGCAGTTCCACCACTCCCCGCTCCCGGAGACCCGTGGCCAGATGCTCCAGATAGCCACGGTCGGAGCCGAACGAACCGTACTCGTTCTCCACCTGGACCGCGACGATCGGTCCGCCGTACGCCGCCTGCAGCGGTGTGATCCGGGGAATCAGCTCGTCGTACCAGGCATCCACGGCCGACAGGAACACCGGATCGGAGGAGCGGAGGCTGCGGGTGCGCGCCGTCAGCCAGCTGGGAATCCCGCCGTTGTTCCACTCTGCGCAGATGTAGGGGCTCGGACGCAGCAGCACGTCGAGGCCGGCTTCCCCGGCGAGCCGGATGAAACCGGTGAGATCACGCCATCCGTCGAACGCGAACTCACCCTCGCGTCGCTCATGGAAGTTCCAGGGGACATAGGTGTCCACCGTATTGGCGCCCATGGCGGCCAGACGACGCAGGCGGTCCTCCCACTGGGCCGGGTGTACCCGGAAGTAGTGGACCGACCCGGAGAGCAGGCGGTACTCCGCGCCATCGCGGACGAGCACGCCGTCGCCGGGCGTGAGGGCGGGAGTCGTCATGCGTCTTCCGTTCTGTGGGGGGGGTGGTGTGTGACGCGTGTGGCGGCGTGCCGCGATGGGGTGACTGCGCGCCCGCCGGCGATCCGGATGTCGAAACAACAATGTTTGCGCTCTCATTATCGCGCACAGCCCCGCATGCGCAACCCGCGCGAGGCCTACCATGGGGGCATGCCGCGAAGACCGTCGCCCGACCGCGCCCCCAACCAGGTGGACGTCGCCCGCCGTGCCGGGGTGTCGGCGCAGACGGTGTCACGCGTGATGTCCGGTCAGGACACGGTGAGACCGGAAACGGCGCAGCGCGTGCTGGCCGCCGTGGATGAGCTCGGGTACCGCGTGCACGGAGCCGCGGCTGCCCTCGCCACCGGCCGGACGCGCATGCTCGGGGTGATCGTGGTCTCCAACGTGCAGTACTCGTCCGCCGTCATCAGCGCCGGCATCGAAGACGTCGCCACCGACCGCGGCTACACCGTGACCACCACGGCCGTCGCCAAGCACGCCCCCGTCTCCGACTTCACCGACGCCTTCGACCGGCTCGAACGCCAGGGGGCCGAGGGCATCATCCTGGTGGCGCCGTTCGAGTTCGAGGACGAGGCCATGCAGCAGCGTCTGGCGCGCACTCCCACCGAGCGCGGCGACCGGCGTGCGGGCGTGGTCGATCAGGAGCTCATCGCGCGCCTGGCCACCGAGCATCTGCTGGAGCTCGGCCATGGCAACGTCTGGCACATCAGCGGCGACGAGGGGTGGGCGGAGACGCACAAGCGCCGCGACGGCTGGACGCGCGTGCTCCGGGAGCGCGACATCACACCGCCGCCGGTGATCCCCGGCGACTGGACACCGGAGTCGGGGTACCGCGCCGGACAGGTGCTGGCGGGCATCCCCGACGCCACGGCCGTCTTCGTCGCCAGCGACGAGATGGCCTTCGGCGTGATCCGCGCACTCCACGAGGCCGGCCGGATGGTGCCCGACGACGTCTCCGTGGTCAGCGTCGACGACATCGATCTCGCCGCCTACGCCTCGCCCGCTCTCACGACCGTGCGCCAGCCGTTCCGTTCCGTCGGCCGCGACGCCGCGCTGCGGGTGATCGCGCAGATCGAGGGCCGCGATCCGGACGCCGAGGATTTCGACGTCACGGAACCCACGCTCATCATCCGCTCCTCCACGGCGGCACCGGCGCGCTGACACTCACCCCCAGGGGCTGACCGGCTGCTCGCCGGGCTCCGGGTGGCGCAGCGTCCGGGGTGCGGGCCATTCCAGCTCGATCAGCTGGACCGGCACGTCGATGGCACCGAAGTCGTCGGTCTTGACGACGACGCGTTCGGGGGTCACCTCCACCAGCCGCACCACCCAGGCACCGCCGTCCTCGCGATCCAGCACCCACTTGTCGGCGAGCCAGCTGAGACCGATGGAGTCCAGCGAAGCCTCGGCGTCCAGCCAGTCGACCACCCCGGGCACCTCGCGGCCGAGCAGGTTCACGGCCACCCAGGCATCTCCCTCGGGACGGATCCAGCCGAGCAGCTCGCGATCTTCGGCACGGCGGTGCTCGGTCCAGTCTTCGGGGATCATGTGCACATCGTAGGCGCAACGGTCGTCAGAGCTAGTGCACGTACTCCATGAGCTCGAGTCCGAGGATCCGCAGCGCCTCCGCCACCTGCAGGCGGTGCGCCGACGACAGGTCGTCGAAGGCCGCCGTCACCGCGTACGCCACACCTGCCCGCGGACCCGCGAGCACGCCCGCCTCGCTGCGGACGCCGTCCGCCCGGCCGGTCTTGTTGACGAACAGCAGCCGGTGCTTGTCATCCTCGTGATCGTAGGGATCGAGTCCCGTCGCCGCCCCCACCATGCTGAGGTCGGTGGCCAGATTCAGCCACTCCCCCACCTGGGCGCTGACGGCAGCATCCACCGCGGCCCCGTTGACGATGAGAGTCATCAGCTCGGCGAGTTCGCGCGTGGTACCGAGGGCGAACTGCGGGGCGTCATCCGGGCCACGGGTGTCCCGGTGTTCGTCGAGCACCGCGAGGTGGGCGAGACCGAGTGCTTCCAGACGGGAGCTGACGGCGGGCAGCCCCACCTGCGCGAGCAGCGCGTTCGTCGCCGCCTGATCGCCCACGGCTGCAGACAACACGGCGAGGTCGGACAGCGACAGCGTTGAGGCGCGCAGGTGCGCCCACAGGCCGCGAGAGACCGAGCCACTCAGCGCGGAGCGCTCCACGGTGGCCGCGGGATCCAGCCGGCCATCGCGGAACGCGGCGGCAACCTCCACGAGGATGGCCACCGAGCCGACGTCCGCCACCGGCAGCGAGACGAAGTCGTCGCCGGCGAAGACGACCATGTCGTTGTCGAGGTCGCGCACGTGCGCCGACACCCGGGCGCCCGCACGTGCCAGATCGCTGAGCGCCGCGAGGGTGGCATCGAACGAGCGCTTCGTGGGGCCACCACGACGACGCGACACCGGCGCAGGCTGCGAGGCGCGGCTGGAACGGCGGGTGGGGCGCACTCCGCCCGCGTCGTCCGAACCCGCGGCCTCGATCATCCGCTGCTGCCTCCTCGTCCGGCTCAGGGCCGAACGGTCACCAGATCGTGACACGCTCGTCGGCCGGCAGGAAGAGGGCGTCCTTCTCGGTGACCTCGAACGCGTCGTAGAACGCATCGACGTTGCGGAGGATCTGGTTGCAGCGGAACTCGTTGGGCGAGTGCGGGTCGACCGTCAGGAGGCGGACCGCCTCAGCGTCGCGGATCTTCAGCTGCCACACCTGACCCCACGACAGCAGCAGGCGCTGCACGCCCGTGTAGCCGTCGATCACCGGCGCCTGCGCGCCCTCGAGCGAGAGCTCATACGCGCGCAGCGCGATGCCGAGACCACCGAGGTCGCCGATGTTCTCACCGATGGTGAGGGCGCCATTGACGTGGTGCTCCTCGCCGAGACCCAGCGGGGTGAGCTGGTCGTACTGCGCGATGAGGGACGCCGTGCGCTCCTCGAACGCCGCACGATCGGCATCGGTCCACCAGTCCTCGAGCTTGCCGTCGCCGTCGAAACGGCTGCCCTGGTCATCGAAGCCGTGGCCGATCTCGTGCCCAATCACCGCGCCGATGCCGCCGTAGTTCGCCGCAGCATCGCGATCCAGCTCGAAGAACGGGAACTGCAGGATAGCCGCCGGGAAGACGATCTCGTTCATCAGCGGGTTGTAGTACGCGTTGACCGTCTGCGGCGTCATCAGCCACTCGTCGCGGTCGATGGGCTGTCCCACGCGACGCACCTGACGGTCGTGCTCGAACTGGTTGGAGCGGAGCACGTTGCCCAGCAGGTCGTCGGCCGCGATCTCCAGTTCGTCGTATTCACGCCAGACGTCGGGGTAGCCGATCTTCGGGGTGAACTTCGACAGCTTGTCGAGCGCCTTCGCACGCGTCTCCGGCCCCATCCAGTCCAGCGTCTCGATGCTCTGGCGGTAGGCCTCGATGAGGTTGGCCACCAGCGTGTCCATCTCGGCCTTCGCCGCCGGCGGGAAGTGACGCTCCACGTAGACCTTGCCGATGGCGTCTCCCAGAGCGCCCTCCGCGAGCGAGACGCCCCGCTTCCAGCGAGCGCGGATCTCGGGGACACCGGTGAGGGCGGTGCCGTAGAAGGCGAAGTTCTCCTCGACGAACGCGCTGCCCAGGTACGGGGCTGCCGCGTGCACCAGGCGCCAGCGCAGCCACGCCCGCCAGTCGTCCAGTCGCTCGGCCACCAGGAGCGAGCCCAGCGACTCGGCGAAGCTCGGCTGGTAGAGCACGACCTCGGCGAAGGCGTCGGGCTGCGCCACCGCGACGGCATCGCGCCAGGGAGTCAGATCGACACCCGCGGCCTGCTGCAGCTCGTCCCAGGTGCGGAGGTTGTACGTGGCCACCGCGTCGCGGCTGCGGACGTTGTCCCAGTGGTGCGAGGCGATCTCGGTCTCCAGCGCGAACACCCGCTCGGCCTGCTCGTCGGCGTCCGAAACGTCCGCGAGGCGCAGCATGGCCGCGACGTGAGCGCGGAACTGGTCGCGGACGTCGGCGAAGTTCTCCAGCCGGTAGTAGCTCTCATCCGGCAGCGAGATGCCCGACTGGACCAGGAACGGAACGTAGCGCTCGGGGTTTCCCGGGTCGGGCTCGACGAACAGACCGAGCAGGGAGGCGACCCCTTCGCGATCCAGCGTGCCCAGCAGGTTCAGCAGCGATGAGACGTCGGTGACCTCCTCGACGCGGGCGAACTGCGCCTGCACGGGCGCGCTGCCGGCGGCCTCGATCGCGGCCTCGTCCATGAAGGAGGCATAGATGTCGCCGATCTTGCGTGCGGTGGTGCCGGGCTCGGCCTGCTGCGACTCCTCGACGATCTCGCGCACATGCTTCTCCGCGGCCTCGGCCAGCAGCATGAACGATCCCCAGCGAGCCTTGTCGGCGGGGATCTCGGTGCGATCGAGCCAGGTTCCGTTGACGAAGCGGTATAGGTCATCCTGCGGCCGGATGGTGGGGGAGAAGTCTTCCGTGAGCAGTCCAGAGCGCAGGTTTTCCGTCATGTCGACAAGGATATGTGCCGCGCCCGACATCGCGGCTGTGAAGCACCATTGCGTCATATCGGCGTCACATTGATGTTGCCGTCCATGCAGCGTCGCGGCGGTCTCGGGATGGCACGGGCCGGATCGGCCCCGTTCCCCCGCGCCACGCCGGGGCCCGTATGCCGCGTGCATACCCATGCCAGAATCGACGTACCTCCCACCCCTCAAGGAGTGTCATGTCCCCCGAAGCGCCTCCGACAGCGCCCCGCGTCCTCGTGGTCGACGACGACCCGGACGTCGCCCTTCTGGTGAAAGTCCTGCTCGAACGCCGCGCCGGGGCGGAGGTCGAGGTCGCCACCAGTGGTGAATCCGCCCTGGCACGGGTGAGCGCCTTCCGCCCGGATCTGGTCGTCACGGACATCGAGATGCCCGGGCTCAGCGGCTTGGAGCTGCTGGCCGAACTGCGCCGACGCATGCCCGGCGTCCCGGTGGTGGTCATGACCGCGCACGTTTCGGTCGAGTACGCCGTCTCGGCGTTGCGCGCCCAGGCCGACGAGTTCCTCACCAAGCCGCTGGACAATGCGCGCCTGGTCGATGTCGTGCAGCGTCTCGCTGAGGAGGGTCGTGCGCGCCGCGGCCATCGCCGCCAGACCGTGCTGGCGGTGGGCGCCCACCCGGATGACGTGGAGATCGGCGTGGGCGGGATCCTCGACGCGCACGCCGCTGCCGGGGACGAGATCACCATCCTCACCCTGTCTCGCGGCTCGCGCGGCGGCAATGCCGACAGCAGACAGGGCGAGTCGCTGGCGGCCGCCGAGCTGCTCGGGGCGCGCCTGTTCCTCAAGGATCTGGTGGACACCGAGATCTCCGGCGGCGGGGCCACCGTCCGTCTCATCGAAGAGGTCGTCGCCGAGGTGCAGCCCACGGTCGTCTACACCCACAGCGTCCATGATCGCCACCAGGACCACCGTGCGGTGAGCGAGGCGACGACCGTCGCCACGCGGCGCGTCGGCACCGTCGCCTGCTATCAGAGCCCTTCGGCCACGATCGAGTTCCACCCGACCCGCTTCGTGCGGATCGAGGACTACCTGGATCGCAAGCTCGAGCTCTTGGCGTGCTTCGGCTCGCAGACCGCGTCCCGCGACTATCTGGCGCCCGACTTCGTCACGGCCACGGCCCGGTACTGGTCGCGTTTCGGGGGCGGCTCCGCGGTGGAGCCGCTGGAGATCCTCCGCGAGACCGCCGAATTCGTACGCGTGCACGCGTACGCCGAACAGGAGGCATGATGCCGATCCGCGTACTCGTGACAGGGGCCGGCGGCCCCGCCGGCGTCGCCGTCATCCGTTCCCTGCTCACGCGCACGGATGTCACGGTCTTCGCCGCCGACATGGACGGCTGGGCGAGCGGCATCTACCTCGTTCCCGCCCCGCAGCGGCGTCTGGTACCTCCGGGCGCGGACGCCGGCTTCGTCCCCGCCCTGGCACGACTGGTGCGCGAGGACCACCTCGACCTGGTGATCTCCACCGTCGACGTCGAGCTGATCGAGCTGGCGGATCGCCGTGGCGAGCTCGCACCCGCCATGCTGGCGGCACCGACGGCCGACACCCTCGCCTGCGCGCTGGACAAGCTCGCCCTGGCGCGTCGCTGCCAGCACACCGGGCTGGTGCCGCGCACCGAGCCCGTCGGCCCGGACGCCCTCGCGGTGGACTGGACCTTCCCGGTGTTCGCCAAGCCGCGCCGGGGAGCCGGCAGCCGCGGCATCCGCCTGGTCCCGGATCGCGCGGCCCTCGAAGCCCTGCCGGGTGACGCCGACCTCATCGTGCAGGACTTCCTACCCGGCGACGAATACTCGGTGGACGTGATCGCCGATCACGACAGCCGTGTGGTGGCTGCAGTGCCGCGCACCCGCACACGGGTCGACTCCGGCGTGGCCATCGCCGGTCGCACCGTGCACGACCCTGAGCTGGAGGAGGCCGCAGCGCGCATCGCCGAGGCGATCGGGCTGGTGGGTGTCGCCAACGTGCAGCTGCGACGCGACCGCGACGGACGAGCGGTCCTGCTGGAGGTCAACCCCCGCTTCCCCGGAGCGCTGCCGCTCACGATCGCCGCAGGTGTGGACATCCCGTCCCTCGTGGTGGATCTGTTCACCGGCGTGGACCTCCCGGACCGCCTGCCGTTCCGGGAGCTCGCCACGGTGCGCTTCCTGGAGGACGTGATCCTCGATCCCGCAGAGCTGCTGGAATCGGACCACGCCGGACACCAGGACGACTGATGCTCGAGATCCTGCGCGGCGACCATCACGTGCACTCCACGTTCTCCGACGATGCCGTCTCCACGCCGGAGGAGAACGTCGCGGCCGCGCACACCGCAGGGCTCCGGGAAGTCCGCCTCGTCGATCACGTCCGCCGGAGCACGACGTGGGTTCCCGACTACGTCCGGGCGATGCGTGCCCTCGCCGTTCCGGACGGGCTGAAGGTGCGCACCGGCGTCGAGGCGAAGATCCTCGATCGCGACGGGACGCTCGACATCCCGCCACTGCCCGATGGCGTGGAGCGGATCCTGATCGCCGACCACCAGTTCCCCGCCGCGGAGGGTCCGCTCGGGCCGACCGAAGTGCGACGGCGCATCGATGCGGGATGGTCGATCGCCGATGTGCTGGACGACTACGTGGGTGCGCTCATCGCGGTGATGCAGCGCCACCCCGGCAACCAGCTCGCGCACTGCTTCTCGCTGCTTCCCAAGCTGGGCATCGAGGAGTCCGCCGTCGGTGAGGAGCGCCTCACCGCCTGGGCCGATGCCGCGCGGGCGACGGGCACCATCGTCGAGGTCAACGAGAAGTGGGCGTGCCCTGCCCCGGCCGCCCTCGCGGCAGCACGCCGCGCCGGTGTCGAGCTCGCGGCGGCCACCGACAGCCACACCGCCGGTGACGTGGGACGGTACGCCCGAGTCCGCGACCTGCTCGACGCGCTCGGTGACCCGCTGTGAACGGTTTCGACGTCGCGCTCATCGTGGTGCTGCTGGTGTGCGTGTTCCTGGGCACGATTCCGGTGCTGTCTTCGGCTTACCAGTTCCTGCTGCTCCCGCTGCACGCGGTGCGCAACCACTACGGCAGAGCACGTCCGCACACCCCGCGGGTCGCCGTGGTGATCCCGGCGTGGAACGAGGGGCTGGTGATCGGCTCGTCGATCGACCGCCTCCTCACCCTGGACTACCCGGAGGACCTGCTACGCATCTTCGTCGTGGACGATGCCTCCACGGACGACACCCCGGCCGTGGTGCGCGAGCGCGCCGCACGCCATCCCGGCCGCGTGGTGCACCTGCGGCGCGAGGTGGGCGGCGAAGGCAAGGCCCACACCCTGAACCATGGGATCGGCCGGATCCTGGCGGACGACTGGGCCGACGCCGTGCTGATCATGGACGCCGACGTGATCTTCGCGCACGACTCGCTGCGCAAGATGGCACGTCACCTGGCGGACGAGCGCGTCGGCGCTGTCACCGCCTACATCGCGGAGGGCAGCGCGGATCGCAACTATCTGACGCGCTTCATCGCGATCGAGTACGTGATCTCCCAGCTGGCCGCACGACGCACGCAGAACGTGCAGGGAGCCATCGCGTGCCTCGCCGGAGGCGCTCAGCTGCACTCACGGGCCAACCTCGAGGCGATCGGCGGACGCATCCCCACGGGCACCCTCGCCGAGGACACCATGACCACCTTCGAAGGCCAGCTTCACGGGCGGCGCATGGTGTTCGAACCGCACGCGGTGGTGCTCGCGGAGGAGCCGCGGACGATCGATGCCCTGTGGAAGCAACGGCTGCGCTGGGCGCGCGGCAACGTGCAGCTCACCTCGATCTACAAGCGTCTGTGGTTCCGTCCCAGCCGCGAACACCGCCTCGGCAGCCTCTCATTCGGACTGGTCTGGTTCAGCATCCTGCTGCTGCCGGCGTTCATGCTGCTGGCATCCGCCGCCCTCCTCGTGCTGCTGATGCTGCACAGCGACATCGCTGAGGCGGCGTTTCGCTACATGTGGATCTTCACGGCGTGCGTCTACATCTATCTGATCGTCTTCTCCGTGCAGCTGGACCCCCGGATCGGATGGCACTCGTGGCGAGAAGCGATCCTGTTCCCGGGCATCGGCGCGGTGCTTCTCATGCTCGCGGCGCTCTTCCCGAACCTGCCCGAGTTCGTCGCGCAGACGGTGTTCGGGGTGACGCTGGGCCATCAGGGCCAGATCACCCTCCTCGTGATCTTCTATCTCTGGGGACCGGTGTCGATGCTGGGAGCGTGGGTGGCGCGCTTCGCCGAGCGGCTGCCCGGTGGCCGCTTCCTCGCCGGCCTCATGCTGTACGTGTTCGGCTATGGCTCGCTCCTGTGCGCCATCACCGTCGATTCGTACATCAAGGAATGGCGGCGCGCGGACGCGTCGTGGGTCAAGACCGAGAAGGTCGGAAGGGTCGCCTCATGAGCGCACACTCGCCCCGGGACGCGGAGAGGGACGCGCGGGACATCGCCCGTGACGCCCGCCGCGAGCGGCTGCTGATTCCGCAGGCGCTCATCGCCCTGATCGTCGTGGCGGCCGTGGTCGTCCTGCGCGAACTGCTGCTGCGATGATCTCGCGACCGCTTGCTCTCGTGGTCGAAGACAGCGAGGACCAGGTGGAGCTGCTCCGGCGCTACCTGGGTCGTGAGGGCTTCGACACCTTCGCCGCCTTGGACGCGGAGGCGGCCATCGCCGCGCTGGATGACATCTGCCCGCAACTGGCGATCATCGATCTGCTGCTGCCGGGCATCTCCGGCGCGGAGTGCGCGCTCCGCGTGCGCGAACGTCACCCCGACTGCCGCCTGGTCATCAGCTCGGTGCTCGACGAGGCCGACTACCCCGCGGCTGACGCAGCGCTCCCGAAGCCGGTGCGAGGATCGGAATTCCACGACATGATGCAGCGGATGTACCCGTGAGCGGCACCCGCTCCGACCGCGCCCGCGTGCGCTGGTATGGCGTGATCGACGATCCGAACCCGCTCGTCAAGCAGCTCCCCACCATCGGGGCGGTCCTCGTCGCGCTGCTGCTGGTGCTGTCGATCCCCGGAATCGAGTTCAGCAACGCGCTGCTGGCGCTGATCGGGGTCGGCGTCGTGGCGGTGGCCACTGCGGGGGCCGCCGTGCTCAGCCGGCGCAGCGTGTCCGACGGGTGGTGGGTGCTCGCGATCCCGATGGTGGACATCCTCGCCATCGGCCTGTTCCGCGCCGGCACTGGCGGGACGACGTCCCTGTTCGGATCGCTCGTGCTCCTGCCCGTCGTGTGGCTGGCTGCCACTCCGGGGCGTCGTCACGTCTACATCGTCGCGGTGCTCACCTCCATCGCCCTCCTCATGCCCTACTTCGCGTCGCCGCCGAGCAACACGGTGGACTGGCTGCGCGGTGTGATCTCCCCCCTGGTCTTCGCGGCCGTCGCCGCAGTCGTCAACGAGCTGTCGCGCCAGCAGCGCCGGCAACTGCGCCGATCGGAGCGTCTGGTCACCGAGCGCACCCGCGCCCTGCGGGAGAACCAGGAGATCGTGCTGCGGCTGCGCGAATCGGAGCAGCGCTATCGAGGTCTCCTGGACTCCTACCAGAGCCTGTGGGCATCCATCACCGCCCAGGCGATGATCGCCACCGACCCCGAGGGAATCGTGGTCTCGTGGAACCCCGGCGCGCGCCGCCTGCTGGGCCACACCGAAGAGGAGGCGCTCGACGGGGTGAGCATCGAGCGGTTCTTCCCGGCGGGGTCGCTCGGGGGTTTCACGGGCATCGCCTCGGAGTCTCCTGTGACGGCGCTGTTCGCGATGGTCGATGCGGGTGCGGAGGTTGACGGCGACATCGACGCGATCACCGCGAGCGGCTCGGTGTTCCCGGCCCGCCTCACCGCCACGCCGCGTCGCGATGGAGCCGGCCGGCACATCGGGTACCTCCTCGTGCTCAGCGATGAGACCCGCACCGCCGAGATCGCGCGGATGAAGGACGAGTTCGTCGGAATGATCTCGCACGAGCTGCGCACCCCGTTGAGCTCGATCGTCGGATTCCTGGACCTCCTGCAGACCGACCCGGCAAGCCCGCTCACCGACGAGCAGCTCGGATTCGTGGAGGTGATCGAGCGCAACGCGCAGCGGCTGCTCAAGCTGGTCGGGGATCTGCTGTTCACCGCTCAGGTGGAATCCGGGCGGTTCCCCGTCGAGCGCACCAGCATCGACCTGGGAAGCGTGGTCCGCTCCGCGGTCGCGTCCGCAGGTCCGCAGGCCGTGCGCGACGGCATCGAGCTGCACTCGGACGTGCCGGACGAGCCGGTGATCATCTCCGGTGACGCGGGGCGCCTCGGACAGGCGGTCGACAATCTGCTCTCCAACGCGCTGAAGTTCACGCGCGCGGGCGGGTCGGTGACCGTTGAGGTCGACTCCGACGCCGAAGCCACGGTGGTGCGTGTGCGCGACACCGGCATGGGCATCCCGCTCGACGAGCAGAAGAAGCTGTTCACCCGGTTCTTCCGCGCCTCCACGGCCACCCGCAACGCGGTTCCCGGTGTCGGGCTCGGGCTCACGATCACGCGCGCGATCGTGCTGGCCCACGGCGGCGAGATGAGCGTGACGAGCGAGGAGGGCGTCGGCACCGAGTTCCGCATCCGTCTTCCCCGCACGTCCCGCTGACCGCGACCCTGCGGCCCGTGTGACCCGCGACGCTTCCTTCCGGGGGCCAGAATCCCCGTAACGCCGGGATCCTCACCCGGGGACGGAAGTCCCACGGTGCCGAATAGGGTGGATCCGTGGCAGACACCCTCAATCGCGACATCCTGAGACTGGCTCTGCCCGCGCTCGGCGCCCTCATCGCCGAGCCGATGTTCCTCATCGTCGACTCCGCGCTCGTCGGCCACCTCGGCACCACTCCGCTCGCCGGACTCGGCATCGCCTCCGCCGTGCTGCAGACCATCGTCGGTCTCATGGTGTTCCTCGCCTACTCCACCACCCCGGCGGTGGCGCGCCGATTCGGATCCGGCGACATGCGCTCGGCGGTCTCGGTCGGCATCGACGGCATGTGGCTGGCTCTCGGCCTGGGTGCGATCCTCGCGTTGATCGGCTACGGCGCCACCCCGTTCCTGGTTCAGTTGTTCGGTCCGACCGAGGCGGTGGCCCATCAGGCGGAGCAGTACCTGGGCATCTCGATGTGGGGCCTTCCGGCGATGCTCATCGTCTTCGCCGCCACCGGCCTGCTGCGCGGCATGCAGAACACCCTCATCACGCTGTGGATCGCCGGCGGCGGGTTCGCGCTGAACGCCCTGCTGAACGCCCTGTTCATCTACGGCTTCGGCTGGGGCATCGGCGGCTCGGCCTTCGGCACCGTGGTGGCGCAGTGGACCATGGTGGTGGCCTATGTGCTGATCGCTGCCCGGCTGGCCAAGCAGCACGGCGCCTCCCGGCGCCCGCAGCGTGAGGGCGTCCGCGGATCGGCGCGCTCCGGGGGATGGCTGTTCCTGCGGAGCCTGAGCCTGCGTGTCGCCCTTCTGGCAACCGTGGCCGTGATCACCGGTATCGGCACCGAGGAGCTTGCCGGTTATCAGGTGGTCTTCACGATCTTCTCCACCGCGGCGTTCGCCCTCGATGCCCTTGCCATCGCGGCACAGGCGCTCGTCGGCAAGCAACTCGGCGTGGGCGATCGGCGGGCGACCCAGGCGGTGCTTCGCCGCCTCCTCGGATGGGGTCTGTGGTTCGGCGTCATCGTGGGCGTCGTCATCGGCGCGCTCTCGGGCGTGATCGGCCTGCTCTTCACGGGCGACGCCGCCCTCGCCTCGCTGATCCAGCCCGCGCTCATCGTGCTGGCCGTCTCGCAGCCGATATGCGCGATCGTGTTCGTCCTCGACGGCATCCTCATCGGCGCGGGGGACGCGCGCTATCTGGCCGTGGCCGGGGTTCTGAACCTGGTGCCCATGGTGCCCGCCCTCGTCCTGGTCAGCGTGACGAGTCCGGCGGACGCCGCAGGGCTCGCGTGGGTGTCGGTCTGCTTCTTCGGCGTGTACATGATCGCGCGACTGCTCACGCTGGGCTGGCGCATCCGCGGCACGCAGTGGATGAACGCTCCGGTCTGATCGATGAAAGATCAGAAACGCACCGCGCGCGCGGCTCGGAGGTGCGTTTTCCATCTTTCCCCGGCGCTCGGCGACCTCGGGGCGGGTCGGCGGCGTTCGCGCGGCGCAGCGGGTTAGCGTGGCAGCATGCGCCGCACCCTCGCCTTCGCAGCCCTCGCTCTCGCCGCGATCGGCATGGTGGGATGCACCGCGACCGCGGAGTCGGACAACAGCGCGCAGACCACGAGCACGCGGGTGCCGACTCCGGATCCCGTGATGACGGCGACGGCGCCGCCGTCACTGGATCAGATCGATCTGTCCTACTGGTCCGCGCAGGTCTTTGGCGCGGAGACGCCGCTCTGGCGCAAGGACGAGGTGCTCGCGCCAGGGCACGATGAAGAAGCCGACGTCACCGGCGGCGACGACGCCCGGGTCGACATCGCCTGCACCGGGTTCGGCGCGGCCACCGTCACCGTCGTCGTCACCTCGGCGGGCACTGCCGCCGCGCCGGAGTCGCTGACGTGCTCGCCCAATCTCGACCCCGAGGCGGCCGTGCTGAGCATCGACGTGGTCGGCGGCACAACCACCACCGTCGCGATGTCCGCCAGCGCCGAAGCCGGCGTGGCGATGCAGTCCGTCGCGCGCTGACGCGGTCTGCGCGCACCAGGTCAGGGACTCAGTCCGCGTAGCGTCGGCACCACTCGTACATCACGACGGCGGCGGCAGCGCTGGCGTTGATGGATCGCGTCGATCCGTACTGGGTGATCTCGATGAATCCGTCCGCGCCCGCCAGGGCCTCCGGCGACAGGCCGGGTCCTTCCTGCCCGAACAGCAGGACGCATGCCTCCGGCAGTTCGGCGTGATTCACCGGCTGAGCGTCGCCGACGTTGTCCACGGCGATCACGGGGAGTTTCTCGGCACGCGCCCAGCTGAGGAACGAGGCGACGTCTTCGTGATGCACGACGTGCTGGTAGCGATCGGTGACCATCGCGCCCCGACGGTTCCAGCGACGGCGACCGATGATGTGCACCGTGTCGGCGAGGAAAGCGTTGGCGCTGCGCACGATGGAGCCGATGTTCATGTCGTGCTGCCAGTTCTCGATTGCCACGTGGAACGGGTGGCGGCGGGTGTCGAGGTCCGCCACGATGGCCGCCATGCTCCAGTACCGGTAGCGGTCGATCACGTTGCGGGTGTCGCCCTCGCGCAGGAGCTCCGGGTCGTACCAGGGGTCGGTCGGCCAGTCCCCCGTCCAGGGCCCCACACCGTACGTGCTCTGTTCGGCAGTCTCCTCGCTCACCCCTCAACGGTAGTCGGCCCCAGACCGTTTCATTGCGCGCGAATGGCTCCATCGCGGGCCGGATAGGGACCTTTCGCGCGCAATGAAACACGTCGGTGCCATCTGGACTTTTCGGCATGCCTAAATATCTGGCGTAGAGTTTTCGGTATGCCGAAAACTCTCGACGCTCCCCCCACCCGAGTCCCCCGCTCCGGCTGGCTGCTGGGCCCCGCACTGGTGGCCGGCATCGCCTACCTGGACCCCGGCAACGTCGCAAGCAACATGTCCGCCGGCGCCGAGTACGGCTTCCTGCTGGTGTGGGTCGTGGTGCTGGCGAACCTGATGGCGTGGCTCGTGCAGTACCTGTCCGCGAAGCTCGGGATCGTCACGGGTCAGAGCCTCGCCGAGCTCATCGGCGCACGCATGCGGAACCGGCCCGCGCGCATCGTCTACTGGTTGCAAGCCGAGCTCGTCGTGATGGCCACCGACATCGCCGAGGTGATCGGCGGCGCCGTGGCCCTCCACCTGCTGTTCGGGGTGCCGCTCGTGCTGGGCGGGCTGATCACGGGAGTCGTGTCCCTCGGCCTGCTGATGCTGGCGTCGCGGCGCGGCATCCGTCCGTTCCAGCGCGTGATGATCGGGATGGTGGTGATCATCGCGATCGGCTTCAGCGCGGGAATGCTGCTCGCGCCACCCGACGCCGGTGACGTTCTCGGTGGCCTGGTGCCGCGTTTCGAGGGAAGCGGCTCCGTCCTCCTGGCGGCGTCGATTCTCGGGGCCACGGTCATGCCGCACGCGATCTACGCCCACTCCGCTCTGGTCCGGGACCGGTTCGGAGCCGACGACGGCACCCGGCCGCCCGTGGGACGGCTGCTGCGGGCCACGCGATGGGATGTGTCGATCGCGATGATCGCTGCGGGAAGCGTCAACCTCTGCATGCTGCTGCTCGCCGCGACCCACCTCCCCGGCGTGGCGGGTACCGACACGATCGAGGGCGCGCACGCGGCACTCGGCTCGGCCATGGGACCGGTGATCGCCACGCTGTTCGCCGTGGGACTGCTCGCCTCGGGGCTCGCGTCCACATCGGTCGGGGCGTACGCCGGTGCCGACGTGATGCACGGCCTGCTGAAGGTGGACGTCCCGGTGCTGCTGCGCCGTGCGGTCACGCTGATCCCGGCGATCATCGTGCTGGGTCTCGACGTGGATCCCACCTTTGCGCTGGTGCTCAGCCAGGTGGTGCTCTCCTTCGGCATCCCGTTCGCGGTGATCCCGCTGGTGCGCCTGACCGCGCGCCGCGACGTGATGGGTGCGCAGCGCAACCACGTCATCACCAGTACGCTGGGGCTCCTCGTGGCGGCGGCGCTGATCGTGCTGAACGTGATGCTGCTCTGGCTGACCTTCACCGGCGGATGACCGGTTCTCGAACCGGCGCAGAACCTGATTGACTGGAGTCATGCGTCGGTCGCCGCTTCCCCGGATCGCACGCGGCTCGTCCGCGGCGTTCATCGCGACCTTCACCGCGCTCGTCTCCCACGTGGCCGCCGGCGGCGCTATGCCCGCTGCGACGGGTCTGATCGTGCCCCTTCTGCTCTCCGCGGCGGTGTGCATCCTGCTCGCGGGCCGGCGGCTCTCCGCCGTCCGGCTGAGCGTAGCGGTGCTGATCAGCCAGGGGATCTTCCACGTGCTGTTCGTGCTGGGCGCCGACCCGCTGATCGTCGGCCACCTGCACGGCGCTGAGCTCACTGCAGCCATGAGCGCGGCCGCCGCTTCGTCCACGACGACCATCGTGCCGACCACGGCCGCGATGTGGATGGGTCACGCGGTCGCGGCGGCTCTCACCATCACCGCCCTGCACCGGGGCGAGAGCGCGGTCCGATCCGGCCTCGCCCTGGTGCGGGAGATCGTCGCAGCCTCCGCGCGCCGCATGCGACTGCTCCTCGGTGCCATCGCCACCCGACGTCCGGTGCGCACGACGATCCCCGCTCCGCGCCGGATCGTGCCGCGCCCGGCTCCCCTGCTGCGATCTGTCCGCCGGCGCGGCCCGCCGCTCGCGCCTTTCGCCGTTTCCTGAGCGCACACCGCAGTGTGACTCTGCGCCGTGGCGCCCGACCACCTCGTGGCGCGGCACTCTGACGCACCGGCGGATGCCGGCTCCGCGCGTGAGCGCTCCGCGAAACGGAGGGCCGCGCACGGGGCGCCGCCGGCGAGTGAGCGCACGAGACGACGTTTCGCGCAGATCGTGTCGCCCACACGAGACGGCCTCGGGCTCCCGAGCACGCAGGCCTGACGCGTGTGCCGTTCACGGAGCTCGCGATCCGTCGCGGTGTGCGGGACGAGATTCGTGGTGTGCCATGCAGGTCTCGCTCACGGGATGAGACCCGGAAGTCTCGCCCGCCGGACACGGAACGCATAGCTCACCCGCGGCGCACGGAACGCATGTCGGTTCGCGCCGGCTCCCGCCGACGTCTGCGACACGTTCGCGTGTCCGCGGATGCTGCGTGGGGCCGGTGCCCGGCGTCTCCGTCTCACCGCGCAAGTCCGGAAACCCCTCACGACAACGCAGTGCGCGAGCGTCACGTTCACGCTCACGCCACCTCTTCATCGCGCCTCCGCGCGCACCGACTCCGCCGGCTCTCCGGCACGACCGAAAGGCCCCCATGTCCACCACGTCCCCAGCCCGCTCCCGCCGGCACGTACGGCGAACGGCGGTGATGGCCGCCATCCTCGCGCTGCTCACCGTGTTCGCGCTGCCGACGGCGGCGTCCGCGCACGACCAGCTGATCTCCTCGGACCCCGCGGCTGACGCACAGCTCGACACCGCTCCGACCACCGTCACCCTCGAGTTCTCCGCCGCCATCATGACCACAGGTCTCGCGATGACCGTGGTGGATGCCGACGGTACGGATCACCTCGCCGATGCACCCATCGCAGACGGCACCACCGTGACCGCGACCCTCGACGCCCTCCCGGTCGGTGGGTATCAGGTGCGGTGGCGCGTGGTCTCCAGCGATGGGCACCCGATCAGCGGATACATCCCCTTCACCGTGGGGGATGCCGAACCGCTGCCGGTGCCTACCGCCGGGGAGGAGACCGCCTCCGACGGAGACACCGCAACCACGGACGACGACGAGACCATCACCACGGCCAGCACCGACTCCGCCGCGGGCTCCGACTCGGGTTCGGACGATCCGGCTGTGCTGCGCACCGTCCTGATCGGCGCCGCGGGCGCAATCGTCGCGGTCGGCGTGCTCGTCGTGATCGTCGTCCTCAATCGGCGCTCGCGCCGCGGGGATGACGCCCGCGACGACTCCACCACCGACACCACCTCGACCACTGACACCACCTCCACCACCTCCACCACAGACACCACTGACGAAAAGGCACACTCGTGAACATCTCCTCCCGCAGCGCTCTGATCACCGCCGGAGCGCTCGTCCTCTCTCTCGGCCTCGCCGGTTGCGCAGGCTCCGCCGACGCCGCCGCTCCCTCGGGCGGTGTGACCGCCGGCACCGCGTCAGAGGCGACAGCACCTCTCGCCCTGACCGATGCCTGGGCCAAGGCCGCGAAGGTGGGCGATATGACCGCCGCATTCGGCACGCTCACCAACGACGGCGACACCGATCTGACCGTCACGTCCGCCACCGTGGAGCTCGCGGGCACGGCCGCCGCGTCCGAGATCGAACTGCACGAGACCGTGATGGACGCCTCGGGGACCATGACGATGCGCCCGGTGGACGGCGGATTCACCGTGCCCGCACACGGTTCGCTCACCCTGGAGCCGGGCGGAAACCACATCATGCTGATGGGTCTGGCGTCCGACCTCGTCGCGGGTGACGAAGTGTCCATCACCCTCACCCTCACCGATGGATCGACGCTGTCGGTGACGGCGCCGGTGAAGGACTTCACAGGAGCCAATGAGACCTACGGGGGCGACGACATGAGCGGAATGGACCACGGCGAGCACACTTCGGATCCCACGCCATGACGTCGGGCGACCACTCCTCGATGCCACGTCGGCGCCTGGCGAGCCGGCGACAGTTCCTCCTCGGAGGAGCTGTCGCCGGCGTGGGGGCAGCGGTCGCGATCGGGGCGGACCAGTTGCTGGCCCGCCCCGCCGCACCCTCATCTGCCACGCCGCCCGCTGCCGCAGATGCTGCCGCCGAGCAGGTGCACGGCGCGGACATCGTGATGTTCCACGGGAAACACCAGGCCGGAATCGATACCCCGCCCGCAGCCCACGCGACGTTCCTCGGCCTCGATCTGCGAGAGGACGTCGATCGTGACGGGCTGCGCCGGCTCATGCGTGTGTTGTCGGATGACGCCGCCCGTCTCACGGCGGGTCGCGCGGCCCTGGCCGACACCGAGCCGGAACTCGGTGCGGCCCCCGCCCGGCTCACGGTGACCTTCGGCTTCGGTCCGGGCTTAGTCACGCGCGCGGGAGGCGCAGCCCCCGGCTGGCTCGCTCCGCTTCCCGCGTTCGGCATCGACCGGCTTCGGCCGGAGTACAGCGAGGGCGACCTGCTCCTCATCGTCTCCTCGGACGACGCGGTCACGCTGGCCCACGCCACCCGCATGCTGCTGAAGGACGCACGCTCGTTCGCCTCCGTGCGCTGGAGCCAGTCCGGATTCCGGCGTGCGCGGGGCACGGAGGCATCGGGCACCACGATGCGCAACCTGTTCGGGCAGGTCGACGGCACCAGCAATCTCGTCCCCGGCACGGCGGACTTCGATCGCCTGGTGTGGATCGACGACGGCTGGCTGGCCGGAGGCACGAGCTTCGTGCTGCGGCGCATCGAGATGAACCTGGACACGTGGGATGAGGTGGATCGAGCCGGTCGCGAGCAGTCCATGGGGCGCTTCCTCGACTCGGGTGCGCCCCTCACCGGGACGAAGGAGCACGATGAACCGGACTTCGCAGCGACCACCTCGCTCGGGTTCCCCGTGATCCCGGACTTCTCACACGTGCGCCGCGCGCGCAGCGACAATCCGGACGAGCGTATTCTCCGTCGGGCATACAACTACGACGAGCCGCCGGGCGGGGCAGCGGTGAGCCGTTCCGGACTGCTGTTCGGCTCATTCCAGGCGGATGTCTCCCGGCAGTTCACCCCACTGCAGCGCCGGCTGGACGAGCTGGACCTGCTCAACACGTGGACCACTCCGATCGGGTCGGCGGTCTTCGCCATCCCGCCCGGCTGCGAACCCGGCGGGTACGTCGGGGAGACTCTTCTCGACGCCTGAACCCCGTTCATCGTGCGCGAATGGCCCCTTCCCCCCGGATATGGGAGCCATTCGCGCACGATGAAGCGGGATAGATTGAGGGGGTGGCATCCCCTGCGGTCGACGACTATCTGAAGACCATCTACGCGCACACGGAGTGGCAGGACGACCCGATCACCCCGTCGGTGCTCGCCGGCGCTCTCGGCGTGGCCCCCTCCAGCGTCACCGAGATGGTCAAAAAGCTCGCGGCCGCCGGGCTCGTCTCCCACCAGCCCTACGGTGCGATCCGCCTCACTGACGGCGGGACGATCCGGGCCCTGGGAATGCTGCGGCGGCACCGCCTCATCGAGACGTGGCTGGTCCGCGAGCACGGTTATGCCTGGCACGAGGTGCACGACGAGGCAGAGGTCCTGGAGCACGCGATCAGCGATCGTCTGCTGGAATCGATCGACGAGCAACTGGGCCGCCCGCGCTTCGATCCCCACGGCGACGCCATTCCTGACGCCTCAGGTCGCATCGAACGCGAGCCCTTCGTACTGCTGGGCGACGCCCACACCGGCCACCGCGGCCGGGTGCTGCGCGTGAGTGACCGGGACCCGGACCTCCTGTGCGCCATAGAGGACGCCGGCATCCAGGTGGGGTCGGAACTCGTGGTGGGAACGGCCGTACCGGCCGGCGCGGAAGCCGCCATCTGGCTCACGGTCTGACGCCCGCCCGCGACCGACCCGTGCGGTGCGAGCGCAGGGCACATAGGGTCGAAGCGTGATCGAACCCATCGCCTTCCCCGCCGTCGATGCCGACTGGACCGCCTTCACCACCACGCGCTACGACGATCGTCTCGCCGAGGTGGTCGACCTCGCAGATCAGCTGAAGGACGGCAGCAGCCGACCCGCCGCCGACGTTCTGGAACTGTGGAACCGCCTGCAGATCGCGCTGATCAGCGTCGCAGCCGAGGCCTCGCTGGTGTCAGAGACGCATCCCGACCGGGACATCCGCGCGGGCGCCGAGGAGCGCGTGACACGCGCCGGCGCCATCGAGGCCCAGCTGATGGCCGACGCCGATCTCGCCGCCGTGTTCGCGGCGACGGACGTGACGGGTCTCGACGCGGATGCTCTCCGCCTACGCGACCGGGTGCTGCGCGATTTCCGTCGCGGCGGCGTCGACCTCGACCCGGCGACGCGGGCCGAGGTCACCCGGCTCGCGGATCGCGACACCGAGCTCAGCCTCGCGTTCGGTCGCAACATCCGCGAAGGCCGGCGCGAGATCCGCGTGACACCCGACTCTCTCGCGGGCCTTCCGCAGGACTTCGTCGACTCCCATCCCGCGGATGCCGAGGGGCTGGTGACCATCTCGACCGACTACCCCGACCTCATGCCTGTTCGAGAATACGCGCGGGATCGCGCGACGCGGCTGGCCATCTCAGCCGCGTTCGGTGATCTGGCCTGGCCGGAGAACGACGCCGTCCTCGCGGAACTGCTCGAGGTGCGCGAGCGCCGCGCGCACCTCCTCGGCTACGGAAACTGGGCCGATTACGAGACCGAGACGCGCATGGTCGGGTCCTCGGCAAACGTGGCCCGCTTCCTCGACGAGGTTGACGCGGCCTCCCGCGAGGCGATGATGCCCGAGTACGAGCTTCTCCTCGAGCGCTTGCAGGAGGACGACCCCGCCGCCACCGAGGTACTGGCGAGCGACCTGGCGTACCTTCTCGGCACCCTCCGGCGCGAGCGATATGACGTCGACTCACAGGTCGTGCGCTCTTATTTCTCCTTCGATCGCGTCCTGGAGGGTCTGCTCGGCACATCGGGCCGCCTGTTCGGCCTGACCTATATGCCAGTCTCGGCATCGACCTGGCACGAGGATGTGCGCACCTATGACGTGCTCCAGGGCGACGAGCGGATCGGCCGCATTCATCTGGACCTGCACCCGCGGGAGGGCAAGTACAACCACGCCGCGTGCTTCCCGATGGCGCCCGGAGTCGCCGACGCCGTTCTTCCTGAGGCGGCGCTCGTGTGCAACTTCTCGCGTGGCGCGATGGAGCACGACGAGGTCACCACGTTCTTCCACGAGTTCGGGCACCTGGTCCACGACATCCTCGGTGGTCACCAGCACTGGGCCCCCTTCTCCGGTGTGGCCACGGAATGGGACTTCGTGGAGGCCCCGAGCCAGATGCTCGAGGAATGGGCCTGGAACCACGACGTGCTGCGGACGTTCGCGCACAACGACGCCGGCGAGGAGATCCCCGCTGCCTTGGTCGAGCGGATGCGCACCGCGGACGCCTTCGGGCGCGCACTCGGCGTCCGCACGCAGCTGGGCCACGCTCGTACGTCCTTCCACCTGCACGTGGATCGTCCCGCCGATATCGCCGCCGCGGTGGAGGGGTATTACGAATCCGCGAGCCCGGTGCGACGGCTGCCGAACACGCACTCCTACGCGGGGTTCGGCCACCTCACCGGCTACGGCTCCTGCTACTACACGTACCAGTGGAGTCTCGTGATCGCGCGCGACCTCCTCACCGGATTCGATGCGGACCTGATGGCGCCCGAACCGGCACAGCGCTACCGCGAGCGCATCCTCGCGCCGGGGGGCTCGCGCGATGCGGCGGACCTCGTCGAGGACTTCCTCGGCCGGCCGTACTCGGTGGAGGCGTATCGGAGCTGGCTCAGCCGCGGGTGAGGCCTGCGACCTTTTTTGGAAGGCGACTGGGCCCGCAGAGGAATACCTCGTGTGAGCACAGATAGCGAGATCCTCCGCGACGCGGAGCACACGCCGCAGGCGTTCGCGGAACTCTTCGACCGGCATGCCGTCGTCGTCGAGTCCTTCCTGCGTCGACGGCTGGGTGCGGATGCCGCGGAGGATGCACTCAGCGAGACCTTCCTCGTCGCCTTCCGACGCCGCGGTTCCTTCGACCATGCGTGGGAGTCTGCGCGTCCGTGGTTGCTGGGCATCGCTGCGCGGGTCGCAGCCAGGCACCGCACCACCGAGGCCAGACACTGGCGCGCCGTGGAGGCCTCGGCGTCCCGCGGCGAGTTCACCACCGGAGGCGGGATCGATGAGGCCACCGGACGCCTGGATGCGGCAGCGGCGATACAGGCGCTGGCACCTCGGATCGCGGCCCTGTCGCAGAAGGAGCGGGACACCCTCCTCCTGTACGCCCTCGCCGGACTCGCGCCGGATGAGATCGCGCAGGCGCTCGGCACACGGGTCGGCACCGTCTGGTCGCGGCTGCACCGCATTCGGAAGAAGCTCGCTCCGGCGGGCTCGCATTCTTCTCGGCTCACGTGGATCGGAAAGGAACTGGACGATGGATCAGCTCGAGCACGTGCGTGAGATCGAATGCGCACCGGACGCCGCGGCCACGGCCCGCATCGCGCGGGCGCGCGGCCGGGTGATGTCGGAGGTGTCGACATCAGCCCGGCGACGGCACCGCATGCGATGGGTGTGGGGTGGCACGGCGACGGTGGGCGGGCTCTCCGCTGCGGCGATCGCCGCCACGGTGATCCTTGCGGGCGCCGTGGCACCTGTCGTCTCTCAGCCCGCCTCAGCGGCCGCGGCCGAAGTCGTCAGCGAAGCCGCAGAGATGGTGGTCACCGGAACGGACCCGGCCCTCCAGCCGGGCCAGTATCTGCGCGTGCGGGAGACCTACGAGCTGGTCGCTCTCTGGGATGCGGATGCAGGGGACGGGACCGACCCGATCGCCGGGTTCAACATGGCCTCGTTCCTCACCGCGGAGGGTGCCGTGCTCCAGCGCGGTGTACGCGACCTGTACGTACCGGCTGAGCGCTCCGGCGACTGGGTGCAGGACGATCGGGCCGTGAACGACGTGGTGCAGGTGTGGGGGGATCCGCGCACGGCGGATGCGTTCGCCGGACTCGTCGCTGCAGCCCCCGCACGGGACGCGGATCCGGACGGACTGACGGTGCTCCCCGGCGGGGCGTACCAGCGCACGCCACAGGAGACTCCGCCTCCGGGAAGCACCGCGGCCGCTCCGCAGGGCGAGGAGGAGTTCTACGACCTCTTCCGCCCCTTCTACGGCGAGATGCCTCGTGACCCGCAGCAGCTCCTCGGCTGGTACCGCGACCACCTGCAGACGTCGTCAGACGACTGGTACGTGTTCCAGGCGATCGGACGTCTCCTCGGCACCGACCTGATGCCCGCGGATCTGCGTGCGGCGTCACTGCGGGTGCTGGGCCTACTCGGCAATGTTGACGTGGCCGGGACGAACGGCACCGTGACGACGCTCGCCATGACGACGCAGTTCACCGAAGAGACCGAGTTCGGCGACCAGCTCGTCTCGGAGCTCGACATCGACACGAGCACGGGTCGCATCGTGGGCATCCGCGAGGGCTACCCGCATCGTTCCACGTCACTCATGCCGGCCGGTGTGCCCTGGGCTTCATGGTCGATCGAGGTCAGCGTCGTGGACAGCGCGCCGATGCCGTGATCGGATGACGGGCCGTCGGCTGTGAGGCCGGCGGCCCGCCGTCGTTCACGCAAGCGTGTCGAGTGCCGCGATCACGTGGTCCCAGAACGCCGGGACATCAAGCGCGGTGACCACGTGGACGTTCGACTCCCGGCGCAGCATCCCGTCGATGTCCACACTCGTGGCACCGCGGGTGTGGGTGCCGACGAGTTCGACATCCAGCCGGGTGTGCACGGCGGTGATGGTCTCCGGTGCCGCGAGGACCGCGACGGCGACCGGATCGTGCAGCGGCCCGTCGGGCATGCCGAAGACCTCGTCGTTCGTCGCGCAGAAGAAGTCCAGGAGTTCGGCACCGAACCGCCCGGTGCTGTTCCCCACCGCGGCCACGCGCTGCCGCACCTCGGGAGTGACCAGCGCGGTGTGCGTGACGTTGAGGCCCACCATCGTGAAGCGGATTCCCGAACGGACCACGATGTCCAGCGCCTCCGGGTCCACCCACGCGTTGAACTCGGCGTACGGGGTGACGTTGCCCCGCTCCGTGGAGCCACCCATCCAGACGATCTCGCGAATGCGTCCGTGCAGCTCCGGATGGTCGCGCACGAGCACCGCCACGTTCGTGATGGGGCCGGTGGCGATGATCGCGACGGGTTCTCCGGAGGCACGCAGCACATCCGCCATCAGCGCGGTGGCATCCCGCGCGTCGAGCTCGAACGCTGCGGGCGGAAGCTCCGGTCCACCGAGGCCGTTCTCGCCGTGGATCCACTCCGCGGTCTCCAGCTCGCGCTCCAGCGGCGCGGCCGCGCCCGCGGCGACCGGGATGTCGGTGACACCTGCGACCGTGAGGATCACGCGCGCGTTCCGCTCGGTGTGCGCAAGTCCGGCATTGCCGCCCACCGCGGTGACGCCCCGCACGTCGAGGCGGTCACTGCCGAGTGCCAGCCAGAGGGCGAAGGCGTCGTCGTGTCCGGGATCGCAGTCGATGAGCACGGGGATCGGAGTCGTCACGGCCCCATCCTCCCATTCGCACCCGGGGCCTTCGCATGTCGTCGGCCTTCCGCCGTCACCAGCCATGTCCCGGAACGAGGAGATTTCGTCCAGACAAGGACACCGCCGCCACATCCATCCTCATTTGGCGCCAATGTCCTCGTGTCGCGACGGTGTCCGATCGCCCGAACCCGGACGACCACTGGTGCTCATCCGGACGGACCGAGAGCCACCCGCCGAGTCAGCCATGTCCCGAAACGAGGAGATTTCGTCCAAACAAGGACACCAGGACGGGCAGTGGTCCTCGTTTGGCGCTGATGTCCTCGTTTCGCGACAACAACCGTGCCTGGCGACAGTGTCCAGTCGTCTGAAGCCGCACGAGCACGGGCATTCATCCGGACGGACCGAGAGCCACCCGCCGAGTCAGCCACGTCCCGAAACGAGGAGATTTCGTCCAAACAAGGACACCAGGACGGCAGTGGTCCTTGTTTCGTGACGTTGTCCTATTTCTGCGTCACCACGGGCCCGCGAACACCCCCGCCACCGCACACGCGTCGCCCCAGACGTGCGGCGAGGAACGGGGCCGCGGCCACCGTCGCACCAGGCTCCGTGCCGCGATGCCTCAGCGGCCGAAGCGGGCGAAGGGCCAGACCGTGCGGGTGGCGTCCTCACAGAACGCCCATGCCGCAGCTCCCACCTCCGGCTCGGCGCTGATCGCCGTGAGCGGGTTGCGCGCATCGCGGTCGGTGATGCGCGGCTCTCCCCGCAGGCGCCCGACGGGTCCGACCATGTCGCCGGGGCCGACAGCGGGGTCGATGAGGGCGCGCACCTCATTGGTGGCTCCCGCCTCCTTCGACTGCGCGATGGGGGCCTGCAGGTTCGCAAGGAAGCGCTTGATCCGGGACGGCTGGTTCACCCCGGCGATGCCCGCGGAGCGTCCGCCCAGGGAATAGCCCGGGTGCGCGATCACACTCGCCACCGGAACATCCGCAGCACGCAGCCGTCGATCAGCCTCGGCGCCGAGTGCCTGCACAAGGAACTTGGACTGTACGTACGCACGTGCGACCTTGTACCCGGCTTCGAGTTCCGGCGCGAGATCCCGCGAGCGCCACGACGCCACCGATACGGATCCCAGCCACACCATCCGCGCGCCCGGCGTCTTCAGCCCGGTGCGGGCGAGGGCGGGCAGCAGCTCACCGGCGAGGGCGAAGTGGCCCAGCACATTGGTCTGCAGCACCAGCTCGTGCCCCTCGGCCTCCTCGCGCTGTTTCGGCGGGTGGACCACTCCGGCGTTGAGGATGATCCCGTCCAGCCGCTCCCGCGAGCGCAGCGTCGCCGCGGCGGAGCGGATCGATCCGCCCTTGGTGACATCGAGCAGGATCGACTCGGTGGAGGCCTCCGGCACCCGACGCATGATGGCCGCGCGTGAGGCCGAGAGCCGGTTCGGGTTGCGGCCGCTGAGAATGACGTGGGCTCCGGTGCGGGCCAGTTGCGCTGCGGCGAAGAAGCCGAGACCCGCGGTGGCACCCGTGATGAGAAACACCCGCCCCGTCTGATCCGGCAGGTGCTCCGTGTCCCAGGCAGGATCCATTCGCGCCACGGAGCCACAGTATCCCGCCGGGCGTGCTCGCCACGGCATACGCACCGGGGTCGCCTCATCCTCGTCGCCGATGTTTCGCACGCCATATGCTGGGCACATGGCGCGTCCCGAAGACATCGAGTGCTGGCTGACCGACATGGACGGCGTCCTCGTCCATGAGAACTCGGCGATCCCTGGCGCCGCCGAACTGCTCGCACAGTGGCAGGCTGCGGGGATCCCGTTCCTCGTTCTCACGAACAACTCGATCTTCACGCGCCGTGACCTCAGCGCCCGCCTCAAGCGCAGCGGCATCGTGGTCCCGGAGGAGCACATCTGGACGTCGGCGCTCGCGACAGCGGAGTTCCTCAAGCAGCAGCATCCGGGCGGCAGCGCCTTCGTGATCGGCGAGGCCGGGCTCACCACCGCCATGCATGAGGCCGGATACATCATGACCGACACGAATCCCGACTACGTGGTGGTGGGTGAGACGCGGCAGTACTCCTTCGAGGCGATCACCCGCGCCATCCGGCTCATCGACGGCGGCGCACGCTTCATCACCACCAATCCCGACGCCACCGGACCCAGCCGCGAGGGCGCCCTGCCCGCCACCGGTGCCTTCGCCGCGCTGATCACCAAGGCGACCGGCAAGGAGCCCTACGTGGTGGGCAAGCCCAACCCGATGATGTTCCGCACCGCGCTGAACCAGATCGGCGCGCACTCGCTGAAGACAGCGATGATCGGCGACCGCATGGACACCGACATCGTCGCCGGCATCGAGGCGGGGCTGCACACCATTCTCGTGATGACGGGCATCAGCGACCCCGCCGAGGTGGAGCGCTACCCGTTCCGCCCGTCCGAGATCATCGATTCCGTCGCCGACCTCGTCGGTCGCTGATCCCTGGAGGAAGAACATGCGCGTCGCCCTGCACTCCGTCCTGCGCCCCGGCGCCGAAGCCGCGTACGAAGCCGATCACGCCACGATCCCCACGGATCTCGCGGAGACCTTCGCACGCATCGGCATCCACGACTGGACGATCTGGCGCAGCGGACGTGACCTGTTCCATCTGGTGGAGTGCGATGACTTCGCCGCCGCCATCCGCGCCCTCGCCACCGACGAGGCGAACGCCCGCTGGCAGGCCTTCATCGGTCGCCACGTCGATCATTTCTCGACTTACCGCGAGGGCGACGACGAGCAGGCGATGCCCGAGGTCTGGAGCCTTTCCGCGCAGAACGCGGGCTGACTCCCCCGGGCGCGCACCCGTCGCGGCCCCAGCGCTTGTGGCTGGCGCTGTCGGAGGTACGCCGCCGTCTGCGAGGGCGGCGACGTGAGCGCCGTGCCGCGACAAGCGATCTTCCGGCGCTGGTCGCGGCACGGCGATGACGTGAGCCGTGCCCACGCGCCGCCGAGCCCGAGAGCTGGCGGTGGCTTCCGCCGCTGTGGCAAGCTCGGGAATCACGATCGACCGGAGTCAGGGGGACTCATGACGCGCAGGATCGCTCTCGCGATAGCAGCACTCTCGCTGACGGCACTCATCGCACCAGGCTGCGCCAGCCAGCCGGCGGCATCGGCGGGAAGCGCGTCTGCCCCCGCGGCGGAGTCATCCAGTGCTGCGGCGGAGATGGCGACCGCTGCAGAACCGGCACACGACGCCGACGAGCTGGCCGATGCCGTTGCCTGCGGTCACGCGATGGAGGTCACGGGAACGGCCTGGCGTTCGGAGTTCCGCCACGCCAACGGCGACCTCGACGATGCCGGTTATGCCGCCGTCGAGCTCGTCCTGCGCGATTCGTGGGCCACCATCCTCACGGGCAAGCCGCACAGCGACGTGACCATCGCCGCCACCACGGTCAGCGACCTGGCGCGAAACGGCGCCGATCTGAACGCCGAGGACTTCCAGGCCGCCACGCGGGCGCTATCCGAGGCGTGCGCGGGGATCGGCATCCTGGAGAGTCTGCGAGCCCTTCCCGGCCAGGGCGGCTGAGGGGCGATCTCGCGCGGGCGGCGCCGATGCGGGCCGGCGCAGCACGCTCTTCGCGTTCCGGAGGCTCAGCGCCCGTGGGCGGCGAGCCACTCCTTCGCCTTCAGCTGATTGAGCTGGTGATACACCTGCTGGAACATCCCGTCGGTCTCGGCCAGCGGCACGGTGCGCACCGTGATCAGCTCGCCGGAATCCAGCTGCTGCTCGGCGACGACGCGGCAATCCAGCGCCAGGAAGTAGTGCACGCGGTTCTCGTACCCGCCCCAGTTCGCCCAGGTCCACCCGAGCTCGACGAAGCGGCCGGCCTCGCGTCCGGTCTCCTCGCGCAGCTCCCGCGCGGCACAAACCCCGGGATCCTCCCCCGGCTCCACGCCGCCGCCGACGATGCCCGGAGCCACGATCCGGGCACCGGGCCGGTACTCATCAAGCACCACGGCGGAGCCGTCCTCATCGATCGCGAACACCGAGATCCAGTCCGCGGACTCATGGATGTAGTACGGCGCGATCGTACGTCCAGCGCCGTCGAGGCAGGTGTCGGCACGGAGGTGGATCCAGCGGTCGTCAATGAGGCGTTCGCTGGACACGATGGTCCACGGCTGCGGCGTTGCGGTCATTCGTCGAACCTAGCCGAGCACTCTCTGGGTAGCCTGGGGCGATGAGCCCCGGATTCGATGCGGTGAACTTCGAGCCGCTCACGCGTCCGGTCGACGCCGTGGCCGTGCGCGAATCCGAGCGCCGAGGCGGCGGACGCTCGCGCTGGGGCGGCGTGGCCGCCATGGGATGTGCCGTTCTCGTCGTCATCGTGGTGGGCCTGCTCTTCGCCGGCGCATTCGCCATGGGTCCGCTCTCGGGAGGATCGCCGTGGTGGTGGCTGCCCTGCGGAATCGTCATCACACTGACCCTCCTGCTTGCTGGCTGGATGGTGCGCAGGGAAGCTCGATCCGTGCGCACCGGGCCGGAGATCCGCTGGCGTCTGGCGGAGTTCTTCGCTGCCAACCACGTCGAGCCCATCGCCGAGATCCGCGACCCGGACTACCGCAGCACGGTGTTCGGGGAGGGGCGGATCAGTCCCCGCCTGGTGAACGTGACGCGGTGGCTGGACGACTCCGTCGAGGTGGGACAGTTCCACTACCTCGTGCCCGGGTACCGCGGAGCGCGGTCGCCACAGCAGTGGGATACGCACGCATTCCGCTCGGCCCGTCCGCTCCGGATCTCCTCCTCGACGCCGCCGCGAACAACGCGCCGTGGAAGGCCGGCGGGCTCGCCAACATCGCCGATGTCCGCGAACCCACGAAGCTGATCACCGCGACCGGCGCCCGGTTCACGCTCTGGGCGTGGCAGCGCGACCTCACCCGAGCCACGAGGCTGGCGGATCAGGACTTCATCGATCTCCTGGGCCGGTTCACGGCGGATCTCGAAATCACGGGCGGCGTCGCCTATCTCACCTGGGATTCGCCCCTGGAGTTCGCGGACGAGCAGCACTGGCGGTGGATCTTCGCGGTGGCCGAGGCCCTCCGCACGCGCGTCGGCTGAGCCGACGCTGCCTTTCCGCGACATCGCGGGCCAGCCACCGCACGCCCATCGCTCCATCGCATAGCCTCGAAGAGTGTCTTTGACGTTGCAGGAAGCCCGTGTCCGCGCCGAGCTCATCAGTGAGGTTGACACCGTCGCCCATTTCGATGTGACGCCGCTCGATCGGTACACCTTCGACGTCACCATCAGCTTCTCCTGCGCGACACCGGGGGCGTCGTCGTTCCTGGAGCTCGTGGGTGCGCAGGACGTCTCCATCGACGGAGCGACCGCGTGCTACGACGGACAGCGCATTCTGCTGAGCGACCTGTCCGCCCGCAACGAGGTGCGGGTGCGCGCGAGCATGCCGTATGTCACCGACGGCGACGGGATGACAGCGGTCACAGACCCCGCCGACGGCGAGCGGTACGTCAGCGCCTACACGGCGATGGACATCGCGCAGAAGGTGCTGCCGTGCTTCGACCAGCCCGATCTCAAGTCGACCTTCACCGTCTCGGTGACGGCACCGTCGAACGCCACGGTGCTCGCGAACGGCCGGTTCGACCGTCGCGAGGGCGATACCTGGCACTTCCGCCCGACCCCGGCCTTCTCGTCGTACATCTTCTTCTTCTGTGTGGGACCGTTCGTGTCGATCGAATGGGACGAGCCGTACGCGCTCGCCGAGGGCGGATCGCTGCCGTTCGGCTGGCACGCCCGTGCATCTCAGGAGCCGCAGCTGCGTCGGGAGATCGACCGCCTGCGTGCGATCACGTCGGCAGCGTTCGCCTACTACACGTCCGCGTTCGACGAGCCCTACCCGTTCGAGGACTACCAGCAGGTGTTCACTCCCGGCCTCAACTGGGGTGCGATGGAGTTCCCCGGCTGCGTGTCGTTCCGCGACGAGTACCTCACCCCGGGCGAGCCGACGGCGGTGGAGCAGGCCGGTATGAACTCCGTGATCGCCCACGAGATGGCGCACATGTGGTTCGGTGACCTGGTCACCTTCCGGTGGTGGGAGGACTCGTGGCTGAACGAGTCCTTCGCCGACTACATGGGCTACGAGGTCGGTGGCCGCGCCAGCGGCACATCGCTCTGGACGGCGGCGGCGCTGGGGCGCAAGCCCACCGCGTACCGGGCCGACTCGCGCCGGTCGACACACCCCATCGCGGAGGACGCCGAGAACCTGCCGGACGTGGACACCGCGTTCTCGAACTTCGACATGATCACCTATGCCAAGGGCAATGCGGTGCTGCGCCAGCTGGTGACGTGGCTCGGCGAGGAGGACTTCCTGCGCGGCGTCAACCGCCATCTGTCCGCGCACCCCTTCGGGAACGCCTCGCTCGCCGACTTCCTCGGTGCCCTGGACTCCGTGACGGAACGCGACGTCCGCGGCTGGGCTGATCTGTGGCTGCGCACCACCGGTTTCGACACCATCACGGTGACGCGGGATGCCGGAATCCCCGTGCTCACGCGCATCGGCACCCGCCCGCACCGGTTCCACGTCACCGGCTTCGCCGAGGACGGATCGGTGGTGCGCGAAGAGCTGGTCGATCTGGCCGACGACGCGCTTCGCCTACCCGACTTCGCGGGACTCATCGTGGTTCCCAACTCCGCCGACGAGACGTATGCGCAGCTCCACCTCGACGCGGAGTCGCGCGCCGGCCTGGAGCGCATGCTCGGAGCGATAGAGTCGCCCCTCACGCGCGCTCTGCTCTGGTCGACCGCGGTCGCCGAGGTCGAGCGTGGCGTCCGCAGCGCCGCGTCTCTCGTCGCGCTGGCGGGTTCGCAACTGTCGGGCGACACCGATCCGACCGTCTTCGAAGGGGCGAGCGCAGCCGTGCTGCGCACCGCCGTGACGCACAGCCGCCCCAGCGAGCTGCCCGCGGTACTCGACAAGCTCACCGAGCTCGCCGATGCGGTGCTCGCGGCCGGCGACCCGCTTCGTGAGGCCGCCGCCGCACGCCTGCTCGCACGCACCGCCAGCGACATCGCCGTCCTCCACGACCGGCTCGAACGCGCCGAGGACCAGGCACTGCGCTGGCTCCTGGTGGCACGCCTCGCCGAGCTGGGCGACGCGTCAGCCATCGACCCCGAGGCCCGCCGCGACAACACCACGTCCGGCGCGCACGCCGCCATCCGCGCCCGAGCAGCCCTGGCGGATCCTGCGGCGAAGGCGACCTGGTCGGAGCGGCTCGTCAGCGGTGAGCTCACCAACCGGGAGCTGAGTGCCGCCGCCCTGGGCCTCTGGGGCACGGGTCAGGCCGACCTCGTCGCGCCATGGATCGTGCACGCCCCGCAGGAGCTGGCCGCCCTCGCGCACCGCTCCGGTCAGGCGATGGGCAAGCTCATCGCCGCCGCGCTGCCGTTCTATCCGCTCGCGGATTCGGGCGAGGAATTCGTGTCGGCGCTGCGTGCATCGATCGACGCCGGCCTTCCCACGGTGGCCGCCCGCGGCTTCAACGATCACCTCGATGACCTCGAGCGCGCCCGTACCGCGCACCTCGGCCAGGGCTAGTCCGGGTTCCACGGTCCTCTCCCGTCGAGGCGCGGTCCCCTCGCGGAACGAGGAGATTTCACCCAGCGGAGGACGAAACCGCCCCCGACCATCCCAATTGGGTGAAATGTCCTCTTTTCGCGAGGGGACCCGGCGCAGATATCGGTCGCCGCACCCACCCAACCCCGGATTTCGTGCACAGCGACGCACTGTTTTGCGATAACCCTCAACCACGACCACCGTGATCCGGCATTTTCATGGATCAGCACCACCGGGAGCGAACCCGCCACATCGCATTTCCCTCGCGATCCCTGTCACTCACTGCCTTTGCGACACCCGACAAGGTTCCCCGCCGTCCACTCTCGCGCACCCCTGTTACCAAACCGTGACATAACAATTCGACCTCTCCGCTTGCGCTTTGCTCCCAGGCTTCGTCCAGGCTGCGCAAAAGCCGGGGGTTGAGGCTCGCTGAGTCGCACCCGAGCGACCGCGCCGGCCTCCCTGAACCGGCGCGCCCTGCCCCCTGTCCGCTGGAGATCATGACTTCCTTCGCTTCCACCGATCCTGCGCTCGCGTCTCGACGCGCCTATCGCAGCACGCACCGCCCCGCTCATCGATCGCACCGTCTTCGCACGGCGATCGCCATCGGCCTGGGCGTTGCGACCGGCCTCGCCGCGGGAACCGCACCGGCTCTCGCATCGCAGGAGCCCGCTCGACTGGCCAGCTCGCCCGAGATCGTCACCCCCGTCGCGCCGATCAACACGGACATCCTCGCGGCCGTCGACAACTCCCCCGCCTCCGAGGTGTTCGATGCCGCCGAGGCGGCCATCGCCGACGCTGCCGCCGCCCGCGACGAGGTGACCGCCTCCGGGCTCACGGTCACGGTGCCGGCTCCCGACTCGTCACCACTGAGCACCGCGCTGGTCGATCACGCCGAGGTTCGCACCCTGCCGCGCCAGCTCGTGCTCGGCGTCACCGACCACCTCACGGCCGAGACCACCGAGCTGACGGCCCAGACCGCGACTTACCGCGCCGGCCTCGCGGACGCACAGGCGAAGCACGACGCCGAGGTGCTCGCCGCGCAGCAGGCTGCGGAGGCGGCGGCCGCCGCCGCAGCGCAGGCCGCGGCTGAAGCGCTGGCCGCGGCAAACACCCCCGAGGGCGCGAAGGCCACCGCGCGCGAGCTCGCGTCGTCCCTGTACGGCTGGGGCGACAGCCAGTTCTCCTGCCTGGAGTCGCTGTGGACCAAGGAGTCCGGCTGGAACTACCAGGCGTACAACCCCAGTGGCGCCTACGGCATCCCGCAGTCGCTTCCCGGCGACAAGATGGCCAGCGTCGCCGACGACTGGGAGACCAACGCCACCACCCAGATCACCTGGGGTCTGCAGTACATCAACGGCACGTACGGCACCCCGTGCGCAGCCTGGGGCCACTCGCAGGCGACCAACTGGTACTGAGGCTCAGACATCACCGTGAGACTTCCGTCCGTGGGCGAGAATCCGTGCAACGCGCCGCTTCTCACCCCGGACGGAAGTCTTTCGTGTTGACGGGACATAGTCTGATGCGGTGAGCATCGCCGCCTCCGGACCGACCGACGAACGCCCCGACATCAGCTGGCCGCTGCGCACCGAGCGCCTGCTGATCCGCCCGGCGACGCCCGCGGACGCGGCCGCCGTCTGGGAGTACCGGAGTCTTCCCAAGGTGTACGAGTGGATCACCGCAGCGCCGTCCTCGTTCGTCGAGTTCGAGTACCACTTCAGCGCCCCGGAACGCCTTGCTCTCACGCTCATCGTCGAGCTGCCGGGCGATGAGCCCCAGGTGATCGGGGACCTCATGCTCCGCCGCGGTGACGCCTACGCCCAGGCCGAGGTGCGAGACCGCGCCCGCGACGCCGAGGTGGAGCTCGGCTGGGTGCTGAATCCGGCGTACACACGCCGCGGCTACGCCACCGAGGCCATCCGCGCCCTCATGAACGCGGCATTCGACCAGCTCGGCGCGCACCGCGTCATCGCCGCCTGCTTCGCGGCGAACGAACCGTCCTGGCGCGTGATGGAGCGGCTCGGAATGCGCCGCGAGGAGTACAGCCGGGCAAGCTCGCTCCACCGCTCCGGCGAGTGGATGGACAGCATGACCTACGCGATCCTGTCCAGCGATCCCCGCTGAGCCCCGGTTTCGTCGCGCGCAAAACGCTCGAAATCCTCCCGAATAGGAGCCATTCACGCACGATGAAACCCATCCACCCGGCTCCCGTGTCGGTGGCGGCTGAGAGAATCGGAGCATGGCGGGCGCAGGATCGGACTGGAAGGATCAGCTCGCGCCACCGCCCGACGAAGACGAGTTCGCCATGGTCGGCCTTCTCTTCCAGCTGCGCACGCTCACCCGCACCGGTGCGCAGTGGACGGCGCCCCAGGCCAAGCCCGCCGACGCAGTGCGTGCACGCGGGCGGCAGCGGCTCGCGGTCCGACCAGCGCTTCGCAGCTCCGCGGGCAACTGGACAACGGGACAGGTGACGTGGAGCTCGCTCAAGCACAAGCACGAGCGGCTCCATCTGGATCGTCGTCACGTGAACTGGTTCGGCCAGTTCGTCGCGCTGCATCGCAATCGCACCGAGGGGTTCCGTGCCACGGAGCCGGACTGGCTCTATCTCGACGACTTCGCCAGTCCCCTGCTCTGGCCGCTGCTCGCGGAGGGCGCGGGCCTCGGCATTCCCTTCGTCACCGGCAAACGGGCCACCGACGTGCGCATCGCCGATGCAGCCGAGGTCCACCTCGAGCTCGTGCGCGACGGCGGCACTGAGTCCCTGCGGCTGACCCCCCAGGTACGCATAGACGGAGAGCCCATTCTTCCCACCGGCACCATCGGCGATCACGGCCTCTACCGGTGCGAGTTCCGCGGCGGTCTTCAGGTGCTGCTCGCTCCCGTCACCGCCGAAGCCACCGACGTGCTGCGCTGGGAACAGCCCTTCCTGCGCATCCCGGGCGAGGACGTCGACGAGTTCCTGAAGCACTACCTGCCCGACCTCGCCGCACGTCTGCCGGTCACCGGACGCGGAGTGAAGGTCCCCCAGGTCACCACCGTCACGGTGCTGCAGGTCCACTTCGGCGATGACGATGCGCTCACCACCCGATGGGGCACGCGCACCGGCACACGGTGGACCCCCCTGCCAGACCCACCCGAACTCGATCTCCCAGTCCCGGTGCGGCCGCGCTGGGAAGGCGCCGAAGCGGCGGCGTTCGTCACGGAGAGCATTCCCCTCATCGAGGCCGCCGGCATCATCGTCGAGCGGCACGGCGAAGACCCCGGCTACGTGCATCGCCGGGACGACCCCACGCTCCGCTTCAGCGCCGTGCCTCGCGAGGGCGACAACGACTGGTTCGACCTGGGCTTCGTGGTGCTCATCGGACCGTACACGGTCGCGCTCAAGGACATCTTCACCGCCCTCAGCCGCGGCCGCGACAAGCTGCTCATGGTGGACAAGAGCTGGCTGTCGCTGCATCACCCGGTCTTCGACGCGCTGCGCGAGCTCATCGAGGAGGGAACGCAGCTGCGCGAGTGGGAGACGGGCGCCATCGTGCCACGCGCTCGCGCCGATCTCTTCGAGCCCTTCGAGGACACCGCCGATCAGACGCCGGAGGCCCGACAATGGCGCCGCGCGGCCCGGGCGCTCACCCAGCCGCCCGCCCCGATCGACCCACCGCCGCTGCTGCAGGCCGACCTCCGCCCCTATCAGCTGGAGGGGTTCCGGTGGCTCGCACACCTCTGGGACCACGGGCTCGGAGGCGTGCTGGCCGACGACATGGGACTCGGCAAGACGGTGCAGACCATCGCGCTGCTCGTCCACGCCGAAGGCACCGGGTCCCCGTTCCTGGTCGTCGCCCCCACATCCGTGGTGGGCGGATGGGCCGATGAGATCGCCCGCTTCGCCCCTCACCTGCGCGTCGCGGTGATCGCGAGCACGAAGGATGAGATCCCGGCTGACACGGATGTGGTCATCACCTCCTACGCCATCCTCCGGCTCGAGGCGGATCGCCTCGTCGCCCGCACCTGGGCGGGCGTGGTGCTGGACGAGGCCCAGTACGTGAAGAACCCCGGCTCCCAGGTGCACGAGGTCGCGCGCCAGCTGGACGCACGGATGACCATCGCCCTCACCGGCACCCCGCTGGAGAACTCCCTCACCGACGTCTGGGCGATCTTCCGCATCGTCGCACCGGGACTGTTCGCCTCGCGCATCACCTTCGCCAACCGGTTCATCAAGGCGCACAGCGCGGAGCGCATCGGCGAACTGCGACGACGTATCCGCCCGCTGCTGCTGCGGCGCACCAAGGCCAACGTGGCCTCCGAGCTGCCGGCGAAGTCCGAGCAGATCGTCCACGTCGACCTCGATCCGGCGCATCGGGCGCTGTACGACCGCTATCTCCAGCGCGAGCGTCAGAAGCTCCTCGATCTGGTGCAGGATCTGGATCGCAACCGCTTCATCGTGTTCCGATCGCTCACGCTCCTGCGCCTGCTCGCGCTCGATCCCCGCCTCATCCCCACCGAAGAGGAGCAGGGGCCGCCGGAGATCCCGTCCGCCAAGCTGGACGAGCTGATCGATCGCATCTCGGACCTCGCCGCAGAGGGGCATCGCGCGCTGGTCTTCAGCCAGTTCACCGGCTATCTCGCTCTCGTCCGCGAACGCCTCACCGCCGCCGGCATCGACCACGAGTACCTCGACGGGGCCACTCGGCGCCGCGCCTCGGTGATCGACGACTTCCGCACCGGTGATGCTCCCGTGTTCCTCATCAGCCTGCGCGCCGGCGGCGTCGGGCTCACCATCACCGAAGCGGACTATGTGTTCCTGCTGGACCCGTGGTGGAACCCCGCCGCCGAGGCGCAGGCCATCGATCGCACACATCGGATCGGTCAGACACGACCGGTGATGGTGTACCGCCTGGTCGCCCGCGACACCATCGAGGAGAAGGTCCTCGCCCTCGGCGAGCGCAAGCGACGGCTGTTCGACGAGGTCATCGACGGCGGCGATCTGTTTGCGGGGGAGCTCACCGCCTCGGACATCCGCGGTCTTCTGGACTGATCACCCACAGGTCGCGCCCGTTCTGAGCGCCCTGCGGGACGGCTGGGGGGACACGTTACGGCGGGCGACGCCATCGCTGGTCTCAGCAAGTGCTCCTTCGCGTCTGCTCTCGCACATCATGTGAGACCAGGCTGACGACTGGTCTCAGCAATCGTTCGATCGCAGGTCCCGACGAACATCTTGTGAGACCGGAGCCGCAGCCGCCGTCCTCCGTGCGCGTGGCAGCAGTGGGCAGCCCGCCCCGGCACACGGGAATGGATGCTGCGTGAGAGCTACTTCGATCAGAGTGCACCAGTTCACACCAATTCAGACCAATAGAAGCCGGGATGGGATCTGGAGTTGACGGATGCCCGTATGCCCCGGCATGCTGAAAACTCCACTGATCATCCGGGTCAACCGCCGCATCGTCGCGTAGCGCCCCCTCGACGCCGAGGAAATCCCATGACGTTCACCCTCAATAGAGAACAGAACATCACAAAAGAAACCAAACCTCGTCGAATCTCCGACGGGCTTTTCGCCGTGCTCCTGGCCGCGCCCGGACTCGCCCTCCTGCTGGCGGTGGTGGTCTATCCGCTCGTCACCGCTCTGGTGACCGCCTTCTTCAAGCAGAGCCTCGTGCTACCGGGACGTGAGTTCGTCGGCCTGCAGAACGTCATCGACGTCCTCACCGGCGATTTCGGCCGCCTGCTGGGGCAGACGCTCGTCTTCACGCTGGGCACCACGATCTTCCCGTTCATCATCGGCATGGCTCTCGCCCTCGCCCTGAACACCCGGATCCCCGGCGGCAAGACGCTGCGCGGCCTGATGCTACTGCCGTGGCTCATCCCCGGCGTGGTGGTCTCGTTCCTCTGGATGTGGATCTTCAACGCCAACTACGGCGTGATGAACGCGCTGCTGCAGGCGCTCGGCGTGATCAGCGAGCCCCAGGCGTGGCTGGCGCAGCCCGGGACGGCAATGATCGCGGTCATCGTCGCCAAGACGTGGCAGTCCTTCCCCTGGATGATGGTGATGCTGCTCGCCGGCCTCCAGACCGTCCCGAAGGAGCTCCACGAGGCCGCGGAGATCGACGGTGCCGGCACCATCCGCCGTTTCTTCTCGATCACGGTGCCGCAGATCCGCGGCATCATCGGCCTCGTCCTGCTGCTGGAGTTCATCTGGAACTTCCAGCACTTCGACATCATCTACGTGCTCACCGGGGGTGGTCCCGCCGGTTCCACGCAGACCTTCGCCACGGCGGTCTACGACACCGCGTTCCACGGCTTCGATCTGGGTCATGCCGGCGCGCTCGGACTGCTCTGGATGATCCTCCTGATGGGTCTCGTCGTCGTGTACGTGCGCTTCTCGGAGAAGGGGGAGAAGTGATGACCATCACCGACGCCCCCACCCCCGCCACCACCAGGGAGACCCCGATGAGCACCGTCACCCCGCGCCCGCGTCGCGCCAACCTGCTCCGCTCCGAGAGCCGGGGCGTCCGGATCAGCGCCTGGATCGCCGTGATCGTGTGCGGCGGCTTCGCCCTCCTCCCGATCTACTGGCTGCTGGCGACGTCTCTCACACCGCGTACCGAGGTGTTCGCTTTCCCGCCGCGCCTGTGGCCGACGCAGATCTCGTTCGAGGCGTACACCTCACTCGTGAACAACCCCGCACTGTTCACCTACCTCGGCAACAGCGTCATCGTCTCCGTGATCACCGCCGTGCTCTCGGTGCTGGTCTCCGCGTACATGGGCTACTCGTTCTCGAAGTTCCGCTACCGCGGACGGCGATCCCTGATGTACTTCGTGCTGGCGTCGCAGATGTTCCCGCAGGCACTCCTGCTGGTCACGCTGTACACGGTGTTCGCCGCGTACAACCTCCTCAACACCTACACCGCACTCGTGCTGTCGTTCACCACGTTCACGCTGCCGCTGTGCGTGTGGATGCTGAAGGGGTTCTTCGACACCATCCCGGACGAACTGATCGAAGCGGCGCGCGTGGACGGCGCCTCGCGGCTGCGCATCATCCACTCGATCATCCTGCCGCTGTCCGCTCCTGGCCTCATCGCGGCGGGCCTGTTCGCCTTCGTGCGCGGCTGGAACGACTTCGTGTTCGCCCTCACGCTCGCCGGCCCGGACAAGCAGACCCTGCCGCCGGGCCTGGTGAACACCTACATCGGCGAGGCTTCGACCGCGTGGCCCGAGCTGATGGCCGCCTCCCTGGTGGTGTCCCTGCCCGTCGCCATCGCCTTCATCGCCCTGCAGCGCTTCCTCGTCGGCGGCATGACCGCCGGCGCGGTCAAGGGCTGATCCCACCCATCGCACCACACACCCTCGAAGAGGAGGACTCATGTCCGAGACCCCCGTGCTCCGCACACCCATCACCCGCCGTCAGGCCCTCACCTGGCTCGGCCTCGGCGCCGCAGCCGCCACCCTCGCGGCCTGTGCTCCCACCGGATCCGGTGCTGCACCCGGCGCGGCCCTGCCCACCGGAGGAAGCGCCAAGCCCACCGACTTCGCGTTCGCCAGCTGGTCACTGACCGAGGAGGCGTCCGCCCCGGCCATCAAGGAACTGCTCAGCGGATTCGAGTCGAAGAACTCCATCTCGATCAAGCAGACCTCGTTCCCGTACAACGAGTACTTCAACCAGCTCATGCTCCAGGTGCGCGGCGGCCAGTTCACCGGCGCCGCCCACGTGGATGTCGCGTGGCTGGCATCGCTCGCCGCGCTCGGCAAGCTGGCCGACGTCTCCGCGTTCACCGCGAAGCGCGGCTACACCGACTCGGCGCTGGAGGCCGCGCAGTACCAGGGCGTGCAGTACGCGTTCCCGTGGACCATCGGCGCGATCGGCCTGGTCACCAACTCGGAGATCCTCGGCAAGGCCGGCATCGACGCGAACGCCTTCCCCACGTCGATCGACGACTTCGAGGCCGCGCTGGTCAAGCTCAAGGGGCTCGGCAACGGGCTCATCCCCTACGCGGCGTCGACGAAGGCAGCGCAGCTCAAGGACATCCTCATCTGGATGCAGACGTTCGGTTCCACCCTCGTCAAGGACGGCACCGTCACGATCGGCGACGACGCCAGTATCGAGGCCGTCACCTGGTACAAGAGCCTGTACGACCAGGGCCTGATCGCCGCCGACGTGGATCGCTTCGACGCTCGCTCGCTGTTCGCCCAGGGGCGCACCGCCATCTACGACGACGCACCCGTGGGGCGCAGCTCGGTGCTCAAGGACTCGCCCGACGCGAACCTCGGCGACAAGCTCGTGCCCGTCTCGCGTCCGGTGCTGAAGTCCGGCGACACCCCGCGCGCGCTGGTGTGGGGCGGCGCGATCGCCGTGATCACCGGCGCAGGTTCGGAGACCGCGGCGGAGTTCGGCCAGTGGGCCACCAGCGATCTCGACACGGTCCTGGCGGACTACGCCAACCGCGGTCTGCCGCCCGTGACCACGGAGGCGCTCACCTCCGACGCCGTCACGTCGGACGCGTTCGGTTCGCTGTTCAGCGAGCGCATCACGGCCACGGCGACCACCAACCCGTTCTGGCAGTACCCGCAGTACGCACAGATCGAGAGCACCATCGCGGAGAAGGTGCAGGCCGTCCTGGTCGGCTCCGCCACCCCCGCCGACGCGATGAAGTCCGCCGGGGAGGCCGCGCAGAAGCTGATCGCCTGACCCCGTGCCCGCCGACGCCGGTCGTCGGCGGGCACACCCCTGATTTCGCACCACCGCTGGCACGGCCCCACGGCCGGCAGCACACGTCCCGAAAGGACATCGCCATCATGCGCACCCAGACCGTCGAAGCCGACATCATCGTCGTCGGAGGAGGCCTGGCCGGTGTGAGCGCAGCCGTTGCCGCAGCGCGGCAGGGCCGCTCCGTCGCCCTCATCAACAACCGCCCGGTCCTCGGCGGCAACTCGTCCTCGGAGGTGCGCGTGTGGGTCTGCGGGGCCACCGCGCACGGCAACCAGCGGTGGGCTCGCGAGAGCGGGATCATCGGCGAGATGTACGTCGAGAACCAGTTCCGGAACCCGGAGGGAAACCCCGTCTACTGGGACGACGTCGTGCTGGACACCGTGCGTCGTGAGAAGAACATCCGCCTCTTCCTCAACACCGAAGTCTCCGAGGTGGAGGCATCCGGACCGGAGGACGCCCGACGCATCGACGCCGTCACCGGGTGGACGATGGGCAGCGAGGTGCGCACCCGTTTCACGGCGCCCATCGTCCTCGACTGCACGGGCGACGGGCTCGTGGGCGCCATCGCGGGGGCGCGTCACCGGCTCGGCAAGGAGGGACGCGCGGAGTTCGGCGAGGAATGGGCCCCGGAGGAGCCGGTGCGCGAGTTCCTCGGCTCGACGCTGCTCTTCTACACGAAGGACGTCGGCCGCCCGGTCAAGTATGTGGCACCCGAGTCCGCCATCGACATCTCGCACACCCCGATCCCCACCTCGCGCGTCATCCGTTCCGGCGATTCCGGCGCCCACTACTGGTGGATCGAATGGGGCGGAGAGCTGGACATCGTGGACGACAACGAGCGCATCCGCGATGAGCTCCGCGGGGTGATCCTCGGGATCTGGGACTACATCAAGAACTCCGGGCGCTTCGATGCCGACAACCTCACCCTCGAGTGGATCGGGAACCTTCCCGGCAAGCGCGAGTACCGCCGTTTCATCGGCGACTACACCCTGACCCAGCACGACGTGATCGATCAGACCGCCTTCGAGGACGGCGTGGCGTTCGGCGGCTGGTCGATCGACCTGCACCCGGCGGCCGGGATGTACGCCGAGGGTGCGGGCGCGCTTCAGCGCTTCTCCGACGGACTGTTCGAGATCCCGTTCCGCTCGCTGTACTCGCAGAACGTGGAGAACCTGCTGTTCGCGGGGCGCGACGTCTCCGCCACGCATGTGGCCTTCGGCGCCGCGCGGGTGATGGCCACCTGCGCGGCCATGGGTGAGGCCGCGGGCACCGCGGCGGCCATGTGCATCGAACGGGGCGTCACGCCGCGGGAGCTGCATGACGATGCCCGGGAGGATCTGCGCCAGCGGCTGCTGCGCTGGGATGCCTCCGTGCTGGGCGTGCGCAACGAGGATCCCGAGGACATCGCGCGCACCGCCACGGTGACCGCGTCCGGACACCGAGAGGTCATCGCCGCGGGCACGCCCGGCACCGCCGTCGAACACCAGCTCACCGACGATCTCGGCATCGTGATCCCGGTGGATCCGGTGCTGGAGTCGGTGCGGCTGTGGGTGGCGGCCACCGAGGACACCACCCTCACGGTCGAGGTGTTCAGCACCGGGCGCCGCCAGAACGTCGTGCCCGCGCACCGTGAGCACGCGGCGACCGTGCCGGTGGCTGCGGGGCCGGCGCGATGGGTCGACGTGCCCACCCCGTTCGCCCCGGCCGACCCGCAGAACGCTGTGGTCGTGCTGCGGGCCAATCCGGCGCTCACGGTGCATACCGATGCGCTCACCCCCGGCACCCTCACGCTGGTGCACCGCCTCGACAGCGACGACCAGAACGTCTCGATCAGCACCGACGAGCTTCTCGTGCAGTGGCCCACCAAGCCGTTGCGCGGGCGGGCCGTCGCCTTCCGCGCCGAGCCGGTGTCGCGCGCTCTCGCTCCGGAACGCGCGATCGGCGGCTACCAGCGTCCGTTCGGCGGGCCGAACATGTGGGCCTCGGCACCGCTGTCCGACGGCGACGCCGAACTGCGCCTCACCTGGGACGCCGCGGTGACTGCGCGCGAGGTGCGCCTCGTGTTCGACGACGATGTGGACCTGGAGCTGAACACGCTGCATCATCACCGCAGTCCCGATGAGGTGCTTCCGCAGCTCGTGCGCGACTACCGCGTCGAGACCCGCGACGAATCCGGGTGGACCACGGTCATCGAGGTCTCCGGCAACCGTCACCGTCACCGGATCCACCCGCTGCCCGCCACGCCGTTCGACGCGCTGCGCGTCGTGGTCACGGCGACCAACGGGGCCCCGGAAGCGCGCATCGTCTCCCTGCGAGTGCAGTCGTGACGCGGGCACCGGGCCGGACCGCTACGGTGAGTGCACGGGCGGCATCCCGATCGGCCGCATCGAGGAGCGCGACAGTGGACACAGCAGCACAGGGCGATCTCCCCCAGCGCCGTCGGCGCACCGGGGTCATCGCCCTCGCCGTGCCCAACCTGGAGGAGCCGTACTTCGCCGAGCTGACCGCGCTGCTGTGCCGGCGCGCGAACGACCGCGGCCTCGCGGTCCTGATCCAGCAGACCGAGGGCGATCACGAGCGCGAGATCGACGTCGCCAACGGCGTCGGCCTGCCGGAGACGGACGGTCTGATCCACATCCCGCGTGCACTCACGGTCGCCGACCTCACCCGTCGCACGTCCCCCGGCCCGCTCGTGCTGCTGGGCGAGCACATCCAGATCAGCCCGTTCACCCACATCACCATCGACAACCGCCGCGCTGCAGCCGACGCCACGGCACACCTGGCGGCCGTCGGGTGCCGTCGGGTCGCCTTCATCGGCCCGCGCGACTCCCGCCCCTCCGATGCCGCTGATCAGCGCTATGCGGGCTATCGGGAGGCGGTCGCGGCTCGCGAGCTGGCGACCGACGCCGGGCTCACCGTGTCGGTGGACGCGTTCACCGCGGCCGAGGGTGCGCGCGGGGTCGCGCAGCTGCTGGCGTCGGGGGTGGCCTTCGACGGGGTGTTCTGCTCGAACGACTCGATCGCGTTCGGCGTGATCAGTGCGCTGCAGGGCGCCGGGCGCCGCGTGCCCGAGGACGTGGCCGTGATCGGCATCGACGGTGTCCGCGCGACCGAGTTCGCCTCCCCGCCGCTGTCCACCGTCGCCCCGGACAAGGATGCGATCGCGTCGGCGGCCCTGGACGAGCTTGATCGTCAGATGCGCACGCCCCCCGGGCGGGACATGCCGGTGCAGCACGTGACGGTGGTGGCCCAGGTCATCGCCCGCGCCAGTACCGGACGGTGAGCGCCGTCCGATCCGGTGCCCGTGTCCCGCGCGCTCGGCGTCAGGAGACCTCGGCCACCCGCACGTCCGCGATGAGCCCGCGCAGCACGTCGAGCCCTCCTTCGGGCATACCGGCGTCGGTGATGATGCGATCGGCCTGGCTGAGCTCGATGACGGTGGTGAGGCTGACGACGCCCCACTTGCCGTGGTCAGCCAGCAGCACGGCCTCACGCCCTGCCGCAGCGAGCGCGCGGTCGGTCTCCGCCTCAAGCAGGTTGGCGGTGGTGAGACCGGCGTGCGCGTCGACCCCGGTGGCGCTGAGGAAGACGATGTCACAGTGCAGGTGCTCCAGCGCCCGCACCGCGACAGGCCCCACGAAGGAGTCGGCCGGTGTACGGACACCACCGGTGAGCACCACGGTCTGCAGATACGGCTCGTCGGCCCGCTGGGGACGGGCGAAGAGATCGGCCACCGGAAGGGAGTTGGTGACGATGGTGAGGTCCGCGACCGCGCGAAGCTCCTGCGCGAGCACCCACGTGGTGGTGCTGCCGGAGAGCCCGATCACCATGCCGGGTTCCACGAGGCGCATCGCCTCGCGGGCGATCGCGCGCTTCTCGTCGATCATGCGCGCGCGCCGTGCCTCGACGGTGCTGCTCGCTGTCGCGCCGTGCTCGATGGTGGCTCCACCACGCACCTTCCGCAACCGGCCCTCGGCCGCAAGCGCGTCGATGTCACGGCGCACGGTCATCGCACTGACGTCGAGCTCGGCGATGAGCTCCGCGACCGTGGCCGCGCCCCGTCGACGCACCGCGTCGATCAGCTGCGCTCTGCGTTCCTCGACGAGCACCCGGACTCCTTCCACCTGCCTCGGCCAGTCTGCCATGCGCGTGCGGCCGGGCTCACCGACCCCGACCCCGGAGGTACGCGGATGATCGCCGCCGACTATGCGACCTGGTTCCCCGACGAAGAGATCGACGGTACCTACGGCTTCGATGAAGAGGCGCTGCGCCGCGTGGTACCGATTCCGCCGCGGCGGGGATTCGCCGCGCTCTGGCAGGGATGGAACGCGCGGGTGCGCGCCGTCCCCGCCCGATTCGAGGTGGGAGAGTACACGCCCATCGGCGCCCACGAGGCGGCGGAGATCCGCTACACGGCGGCCGACGGCACGGTGCTGGGCGCCTGGGTCGCCCGTCCCCGAGAGCGCACGCCGCGCGTCGTGGTCGTGCACTCCCACGGCTACGGCGGTCGGGAACGGCCCGAGTTCGACCGGGTCCCGGACGACGCCGCCGCTGTATTTCCGCTGGCGCGTGGACTCGGCGCGCTGAACGTCGGTGTCGGGGCGCCCGCGGAACGTGACGACCACGTGGTGTTCGGCATCGAGGATCCCGAGGAGTACGTACTGGGGGCGTGCGTGCGTGATCTCTGGATGACACAGAACATCGCCGACGAGCTCTGGGGTCCGCTGCCGCACTATCTGGTGGGCGAGAGCTTCGGCGGCGGCGTCGGCGCGCTCGCGCTGGCGTGGGATGACCGCTTCATCGGCGCGACGGTGGTGGTGCCGAGCTTCGGGCAGTACGACGAGCGTCTGGCCGCTCCCTGCCACGGCAGCGGGGAAGCGGTGCGCCGGTATGTGGCTGCTCGTCCCGAGGCGCGGGAGCTGCTCCGGCTCTTCGACGCCTCCACCGCTGCGACGTTCGCCCGGGTTCCGGTGCGGGTCGAGGCGGCGCTGTGGGATACCCATGTTCCCCCGCCGGGACAATTCGGAGTGGCGGCGGGCTTCGCCGACCGGGAGCTCATGGTGCTCCCCGCCGGGCACGCGGAGTATCCCGGCCGGGACGACGTGCTGCGCCGCGCGATCGACGGCGGACGCGAGCACCTGCGCCGCACGATGGAGGGGCTCAGCTCGCGCCCGCAGACATGATCGTGTTGAACGAGAGCGCGATGATCAGCGCGTTCAGCAGGAACGAGAGCACGGAGTGCAGCGTCGCGGTCCAACGGGTCCGCGTGGTGAGGATATCGACGTCGGAGGCGGCGAAGGTCATGCCCAGCGTGTAGGCGAAGTAGACGTGATCCACGAGCGTGGGGGCGGGGGTATCGGGGAACTCGAGCACGCGATCGGGCCAGACCGCCTCCGAGCGATGCGCGTACATCTGCGCGAAGCCCCAGTGCAGCATCCCCCACGCGATGATCATGGCCCACACGCCCACGACCTTCACCAGGAACGTGCCGCCGAGGTCATCGGGGGTGATGCCGAGGAGCTCGCCCGCGAAGGACTTCTCCTTGCCGAAGAGGATGACCGTGATCGCCGCACTCACGCCGATCGCCGCCGGCACCAGCGTGAACACCATCGTCAGGATGGAGCGCAGCTGCACGAATCCGGCGGGCATCGGTGCCCGTTCCCCCACCGCTGTGGCCCCGCGACGAGCCATCCACCCCAGCACGATCATCGTGATGATCGCGTACGTCGTCGCCAGAACGCACCACAGCGTGAGGGCGGTGATCAGGTCGCCCTCCCAGATCACGGCGTAGACGCCCACCGAGGCGACGCCGAGCTGCACCAGCCAGTGCAGGATCGTCAGCTGCATCCGCCGCGGGCGGCGCGGGGCACGCGCCTGACGACGACGTTCTCGTTTCGAGACGCGGGTGCGGGTTCGGGCCATGCGACAAGTGAAGCGGAGACCACGCCATCACGGGGCGCAGACACGCGTTCCGGACGCCCACCATTCCGCCAGGCGGCGCATGGTTCAATGACTCGACGGAGGAGGTCCCCATGGCCAAGCGCCCCAATCGCTCGCAGTCCGAGAACCGTATGGCCGCCGAGGCCCGCGAGGCGGCGAAGCGCACGCAGGAGCTGGCTGCCGCGGGACTGCGACGGCGACGGATCCTCATCTCCTCGAGTGTCGCGGCCGCGATCGTCCTCATCCTCGGCGGCGTGGCTCTGGCCATCGCCCTCAAGCCGAAGGACGTGGTGACCACCGACGCCGGCCCGGCCAACATGGCATCGTGGGGCATCGCGTTCACCGGTGGCGACGGCGAGATCTCCGCCGTGCCCACCGGGGCGACAGCGGCCACCGCATCGCCCACCAGCACACAGTGGACGGGCGAGGACGCCGACAAGAAGCACGTGCAGTTGTACCTCGACTGGGCCTGCCCCGCGTGCAAGGCGTTCGAGGGCGACAACGCGAAGCTGCTCACCGACGCCGTCGCGTCCGGCGAGATCACCCTGGAACTCTTCCCCCTCGCCGTCGTCGACCGGGCCTACACCACCGACTACGCCACGCGCGGCGCGAACGCCGCCGCTTGTGTGGCGGACATGGCCCCGGACTCCTTCCTCGACGTCCAGGAGCGCATGTTCGCCGCGCAGCCCGCCGAGGGCACCGCGGGCCTCAGCAACGACGACATGATCCGCATCATCGGCGAGGCCGGGGTCACCGACCCAAAGCTGGCCGCGTGCATCACCGACGGCACCTACCGCGGGTGGGTGGAGGCTGCCACCAACCGGGTGGCGAAGGACGAGTCGCTGCGGACCACCATCCAGGGGCGCACCGCGTTCTACACCCCGACCCTCGCCACCGACGGCAAGCCCTGGGATCGCGAGGGCACGGTCGAGGACTACCTCGCCCGCTGACCCTGGCCCCGGTGGGTCGTCAGCGCTGCAGCCAGCCGCGCAGCAGCCGGGTGACGGCGGGGAGCACCCAGTACGCCATGATCGGCGTGAGCATGAGCGTGGTGATCAGCACGCGCAGCACGAGCGGCAACTCGGTGAATCCCGGGATGAAGCCCAGCAGGAACGTCGCGAGCAGGTTCACCGGGAAGAAGCCCAGCCAGATGGTGGTGGCCTGCTTCCATCGCGGCGGCACGACCGGCTGAACCGCCACCGACCCGGTCGCGAGCGACTGCGTCACGCGGGTCTCGATCCCCGTGGCCTGTGCGGCATCGAACCAGCCCTCGATCCCGGTGCGCCGTTCCACACGCACTTCGCGCGCGAAGGCGTTTCCCGACTCCAGCCACCAGGTGCGCTGCGGCGAGGTCTCCCACTTCTCCAGCGTCGCGATGTCGCGGAAGCGGTACAGCATGTACCAGAGCTCGCTGCCCTCCCCCGCGCGCACCCACCCGGATCCGAGGAAGCCGGGGAACGTCGCGGCGAGATCGGTGCCGGCCTGCATCCAGCTCGTCGCCTCGATGGCGCGCTCGGGGTCGATCCGGCGCTCAATGGCAACCGTGATCGGTTCGAGCGCGCTTTCTGTCATGCATCCATTCTGAAGCATGAGCAGAGCGCCCAGGCTGAACGTTACTCAGATGACAATCTGCGAACGGTCAGATCCCGTACTCGCGCTGGAACCACTCCCACAGCTGCGCAGAGCAGGCCGCGACGACGACGTCCCACTCCAGGAAGGCGCCCTCGTCCGCCGCGTCCGACACCGAACGGATCACGCGGATCGGCACACCGTACTGCTGCGCCACCCAGATGTAGACGTAGGTCTCCATGTCGATCAGCGAGGCGCCCAGCGCCAGCACGGTGGCCTGGCCCGCAGCGGTGTCGACGAAGTGGTCGCCGGTTGCGATGACCTCGCCGGGGCGGCCGGTCTCCATACGCGGCGGCAGTGTGACGTGCTGACCGACCACGTGATCGCCATCCCAGACGTCGTGCTGGACAGCTGCGGCGATCTCGTGGACGCCGCCCTGCAGCTCCGGCACGACTGCGCCGGCCGTTCCCAGCACGACGATCTCGTCGTACTGGCCACGCTCCAGCGCACGGGTGAGTCCGTGAGCGGCCTTGAGCTTGCCCGCGCCCGTCACGACGCGCTCGAATCCGTCGATGTGCTCCGGGAACGCGACGAGTTCGACATCCAGGGCGGCGAGGAGAAGCTTCATACCTCCATCGTCCCATCCCCCGCGTGCCTTCCCGTGCGCGATGGCGGACGATTTGTCCCCCAAAGATCCGACACGATCTGGGACGGACGAGCCCGACACGCTTGTTAGCGTTGAGTCATCGCACTGAGCAACACCGCGAATCGAATGCAGGGGGCTTCGAGGGTCGGCGGCGCTCAGGGGGGTGCGAGAACGGCCGGCCGCGTGGGAGACCACGCGAGCCGGCCTCGGTCTTGTGTGCGGGAGTCTCAGCGCAGCAACAGGATCGCCGCCGCCGCCGTAGCGGTCACGACAACCCACAGCAGCCCGCCCAGCGCCAGGGGCCGAAGGCCCGCGCTGCGGAAGCCGGCGATGTCCGTCGACAGGCCGATCGCCGCCATCGCCATCGCGATGAGGAACATCGCCACCGCGCTGATCGGTGCGAGCGCGACGTCGGGGATCACTCCCACCGATCGCACCAGCGATGCGATCAGGAATCCGATGAGGAACCAGGGCACCAGCGCAGCGATGCCGCGCGGCGTGAACCGCACCGGGGTCCCCTCGCGCCGAGCGGTGCGGATCGCGAGCCCCACGCTGATCGGGATGATCATCAGCGTGCGCACGAGCTTCACCACCACGGCGAAACCGAGCGCGGCGGTGCCGTAGATGCCCGCTGTCGCCACCACCGAGGACGTATCGTTCACCGCCGTACCCGCGAAGAGCCCGAACTCGTGCTGCGTGAAGCCCAGCAGCCGGGCCAGCGGCGGAAAGAGCAGCACGGCCAGCACGTTGAACAGGAAGATGGTCGAGACGGCATAGGCGATGGATGCGTTTCGGGCCTTGATCACGGGGGACACGGCGGCGATAGCCGAGGCGCCGCAGATCGCCGTTCCCACGCCGATGAGCACCGCAAGATCCGACTCCACGCGCAGCAGGCGGCTGAGCGCCCAGGCGGCCAGCAGGCACACGATGAGCGTGGAGATCATGACGGGGAAGGACTCGGCGCCGACCGTCGCCACCTGCGCGAGCGAGAGCTGGCTTCCCAGCAGCACCACGGCGATCTGCAGCACCATCTTGCTCGAGAACTTCAGGCCTGCGGCGAAGGGACCCCCGGGCCTGCGTACCAGGGCGATGACGACGCCGATGACGATGGCGGGCAGGGCCGAGCCCACCAGCGGGACGAAGCCGCCGATCACGGTCGCTACGCCTGCGATCGCCGCAGCGAGCAGGACTCCGGGCAGCTTCGCGGTCACGTCGTGCATCTGCGCCATTGCTCCATCGTGGTCCGGCTCCGGCGTGTGGGACCGCCGCATCGCCGGACTATCCCCATGCCCGTGACCTTCGGCACGAGGTGGCGCCGTGGCACGAGCGGCGCGCTGCAAGCAATCGCCCTCGACCATCCGCGCTCGGGGTCTTCCCGCTGACGCTCACCGCGCGATCACGTCATGCCACGCCATGCCGAGTGAGCGCCCCCCCCCGATTCGTGCTCGCTCGGCGAGGCTGCCACGCAGCGCCGCGCCTCGATGCCCACGCGAGGCGGGCATGCCGTGCCCCCGTGCCAGACTCGTCCCATGGCGACGAGCGCGTGGACAGTGCGTGACGGGCGCGCGGAACTCGCCCTCACGGCGTTGCGCGCCCGCGCGTTGGTCATGCAGACCGTTCTCGGCATCGCCCTCGGTGTCGGGTTCGCGGCGTCCGTCGTGGCGTTCGTCATCGCGGATGCGCGCGGAGGCGTGATCGGCCCGCAGCCGCTCCTGCTCCTCGGCGGTGCGGTGTTCCTCGCGGTGGCGGGGCTCGTCATCGTCCTCGCGCGACCGTTCCGGCGCGCGGGCGTGCTGTCGATCAGTGCCGGATCGCTGCGCTGGACCGACCCGCGCGGCGAGATCCTCGTTCCACTCACTCGCGTCCGAAGCGTCACGGTGCGACGGCGGTTCATCCCCGGGATCGACGTCGAGACGACGTCGGGAACGTGGGGGCTTCGGACGTCGGCCTCCGTGCTGGACGACGCCCGCGATGACATGCGCCCCCTGTCCGCGCGCGCTCGTCGGTATCTGAGCGAGGCGGGCTTCGCCGCGCACACGCAGGGTCAGGTGACCGTGTGGCGACGCGCCGCCTCCGCCGGCGACACCCCCCACACTGTTTGATTGCCCGCAATTCGCTCAAAATCGCGGGGGCGATATCTCGGTTTCGTTGCGCGCACATGGCGGCAAAGCGAGCCGAATACGAGCAAGGTGCGCGCAACGAAAGCCCCGGGAGCGCGCGCATCACCGAAACGGAGCCGCGACCGCGTTGCGGTGATAGTCGAAGATGAGGCTCGTCCGCGTCGAGGCCACGCTCGGCTGTGCGGACAGATGCTCCACCACGAAGGCGCGGACCGCCGACGAGTCCGGCACCGCGATATGGATGAGGAAGTCGTCCGCGCCACCCAGGAAGAACAGCTGGATCACCTGCGGCAGTCCGCGGATCGCATCGGCGAACGCCTCGATCGACTCCTGACGCGAACCTCCGCGCAGGGTCACCCCGATGATCGCCTGGAGCCCGCGACCGAGAACGGCCTGATCCACACCGGCGTGGAACCCCGTGATCACACCCCGCTCGAGCAGGGCGCGGGTACGCGCGTGCGCGGTGGACGCCGCGACGCCGATGGCCGCGGCGAGCTCCGCGTTCGTCATGCGACCATCGCGGGAGAGCAGCTGGACGATGCGCCGATCCGTCTCATCCAGGTCGACGGTGCGGACTTCGGCGGATCGAACAGTATTCGGTTCGGAACTCGGAGGCGGTGCCATTTTCCGAATCGTACCCCTCTTCACCGAATTCGCTCCGATGATCCTTCAGGGTATCTCCCATCGGGACGAATGTTCTGCGATCCTCGAAGCACGCGCAAACAGCGCGACACCGTCAGCCAATGGAGGCCAACATGCGTGTGGGAATCCCCGCCGAGGTCAAGAACAACGAGAATCGCGTAGCCATCACCCCGGCCGGCGTCGATGCTCTGGTCCACCGCGGACACGAGGTGCTGGTGCAGGCCGGCGCCGGCGTCGGCTCGAGCATCACGGACGACATGTATGTCGCAGCCGGTGCCCGCATCGTTCCCGCCGCGGCTGACGCCTGGGGTGCCGATCTCGTCGTCAAGGTGAAGGAGCCGGTCGCTTCCGAGTACGGCTTCCTGCGCGACCAGGTGCTCTTCACCTACCTCCACCTCGCCGCCGATCGCCCCCTCACTGAGGCACTGCTCGCCGCCGGGACCACGGCGATCGCCTACGAGACGGTGCAGCTCCCTGATCGCACGCTCCCGCTCCTCTCACCGATGAGCGAGGTGGCCGGTCGTTTGTCGATCGTGGTGGGCTCCCACACGCTGATGCGCACCTCGGGCGGGCGCGGCATGCTCATGGGCGGGATCGCGGGCACCCCGAACGCCAAGGTCGTCGTGATCGGCGGCGGCGTCGCCGGCGAGCACGCCGCGGCCACCGCGCTCGGCATGGGCGCCGACGTCACGGTGATCGACATCTCCCTGCCGCGACTGCGCGACCTGGAGCGCCGCTTCGACGGGCGCATCGAGACGCGTGTGTCCAACCGCTGGGAGATCGCCGATCAGGTGAGCCGCGCCGATCTCGTCATCGGCTCCGTGCTGATCCCTGGCGCTTCCGCCCCCAAGCTCGTCACGGACGAGATGGTGAGCACGATGAAGAAGGGCGCGGTGCTCGTCGACATCGCGATCGACCAGGGCGGTTGCTTCGAGGGATCGCACCCGACGACTCACGACGACCCGACCTTCGCGGTCCACGACACGGTCTACTACTGCGTCGCCAATATGCCCGGTGCGGTTCCGGAGACCTCCACCCGCGCCCTGACCAACGCCACGCTCCCCTACCTCGTGGCGTTGGCCGACAAGGGATGGGAGCAGGCATTCGCCGCCGATGCCGCACTCGCAGCGGGCCTGAACACCCACGCCGGTGCGATCACCAATCCCGCGGTCGCGGCGGCGTTCGCCCACTGACCCGCGGCTCCCGCGCCTCGAAATTTCCCGCGCGACTTCCGACTGCGGGCGAGAATCACCGCACCACGGCGATTGTCTCCACGGACGTAAGCCGCACCAGGTGGACTCAGGCGCCGATCCAGGCGGGATCCGACAGCAGTTCCTGCAGCTCGTTCACGAGGCGCGAGGTGTGAAAGCCGTCGGCCGCGGCGTGGTGGATCTGTATCGCGAGGGGGAGCAGTGTCCGGCCCTCGCGCTCCACGTACCGGCCGAGCGTGAAGATGGGCGCGAGGTGGCGCAGACCGCCCTCGATCTGCAGGGTGAATCCCGTGAAGGATGCCCACGGCAGGCTCGACACGTCGAACGAGTTCGCCGCCGGAGCGCCGAGCGGGAAGAACGCCTCCGCGCCCGCGGCCTCCCGCAACAGCGGCGCCGCGGCGTCGTGGAACGATCCGAAGTCGGCGTCGTACGCCACGGGAACACAGGCGAACGTCTCCCGGGTGGCGTTGAACACGGTGAACGCCGGATCGGAGACCGGCCAGATCGCCGGCATCCCGTCGTCGGTGATCGTCATGCGGAATTCGTCGTGGCGGTTCACCACATTCGCAATGGCCCAGACCTGCGCGAGATAGGTCTTGCGCTGCGAGCGGGCGAGCGCCTCGGCGAAAGCCGTGACGTCGAGCTCCACGGTCATCGCGTAGCTGCACGGCGACAGGCGCCAGTAGTGCTCGAAGTGCTCGCGGCGCGGCCAGGTGGCGAGATCGACGGGGACGGGCTGTCTCATCCCTCCATGCAACCACGCATGACCCGCCGGGGCGAGGCCCCGCGGATCAGGCCGTCGGGATGACGATGATGGGATCGCTCGTCGGCGCGCCAGTGGGCGAACCGCCCGACTGCTCGATCGTCACGGCGATCGCGTCGCCGGGCTTCATGGCGCCCTCCAGCTGGGCCGTTGTCTGTCCGTCGGCGGCATCGAAAACTCCTGCCGACACGGCTCCGTCCGCGCGAACGAACCACAGTTCGTAGGCACGGTCCTCGTCGAGCCGGTCCAGCCCGTCCGCCACCAGCACGGCCTCGCCGATCGATGCCGACCAGTGGGCGGTCGCCGTGCCACCCGTCTCGAGCGAGACGGTCCGCTCCTGCGCGTCGGGGGCGCTTTCGATCCGATCGAGAGCGACGACGGCTGCTGGACGCAGGAACTGCGGAACGATCATCGAGGCGCTCACCCCCAGACCCACGAGGATCGCCAGGCAGGCCGCGAGCGCGAAGAACGCCCGGCGGCGCGGCTTCGGTCGCACAGTGCCGGCGCCTGCCGACGCCCCCGGTCCGATGTCCGCAGCCGCGGCGGGTTCTGACCTCGTCCGCTCCGACGCGGGCATCGCCTCGGACGCGACGGCATCAGACAGGGACGCATCGGCACCGCGCGCCGGGATGTCAGTCGCGCCGCTCCCCGACGCCGGTGCACGGTCGGGGAGTTCTGCCGCGAGGCGCGGATGTCCCGCCTCGGGTCCGTTCTGGGGTGTCTTCGCGATCAGCGCCAGCAGCGCGTCCCGCGCCGCCGGCGGCGGAGCCACATCCGCTACGCCGTCCGACAGCAGCGTCGCGGTCTCCGCGTCCGCATCCGCGATCTCGTGCCACTGCGGATGCTCCGCGAGTGCCTCCTGGTAGCGACGCTCATCGGCCTCGCTCAGCGAGCCGAGGCTGTGTCCGGCGGACAGTTCAGCAAACTCCGACTCGTTCATGCGTTCACCCCCCAGTGCGCCCGAAGACGCGTGAGTCCATCTCTCATCCGGGTCTTCACCGTCCCCAACGGCGTTCCCGTGATCGTGGCGATCTCGCTCTGCGAGTATCCGCCGTAGTACGCCAGCACGAGGGTCTCACGCTGCGCTTCGGGGAGGGCGGCCAAGGTCTGCACGACCCGCTCCCCGATGATCGACATCTCGGCCTGCTCCGACACGCTGTCGTGGGCCACATCCAGGTCGCGGAATCCGACGCGTGCGTCCCGGTCCTCGCTGGCCTGGGACGCTCGCACCCGGTCCACCGCACGACGATGCGCGATGGTCAGGACCCAGGTGCGCCCGCGGCCCCGGTCCGGCGAAAACCGCGCGGCGCTCTGCCAGACCTCCAGGAACACCTCCTGCAGTACCTCTTCGCTCTGCGAGCGGTTCACCAGCACACGCAGGACGAGGCCGAACACCCGAGCGGAGAGCATGTCGTACAGCTGGGCGAACGCTGCCTGGTCCCCGGCGGCGATGCTCACCAGGAGCGCCGACGACGGATCGTCGCCGCCGTCCTGCTCGGCATGCTCCACGTCGTCGATCACCATCAGGTCCAGCATGCCCCACCTCCTGCCGATTGTGCACAATCCACGTCACTTTCCGGTCACGCCATCACCCGAAGGTGAAGGAGTAGACCTGCACTCCGGCCGGAACCGTCAGGGTGAACTGGCCCGCATCCCCCGACCCTCCCGACAACAGCTCGTATGATCGCGGCGTGCCGCTGACGTCGATCGTCTGTGCGGCGCCCGACTGATCGGTCACGGTGATCGCTCCCGATCCGGCCAGCACGACCCGGACCTCACGGGCGTGGTAGTTCAGACGCACCTGTGCATCATCGGAAGCCGGTGTGGCGTACTGCGTCTGCACCTCCCAGTCTCCGGCGAGGGCGAAGGTGTCCGCCGCCTGATCAGCGGGGAAGGAGAACGACTCCACGCCGGCCCGATAGGTCGCGCCTCCGCCGAAGTTGACCGCCTTCGTCGCCCCGAGGAACGTCTCCCGGGTGGTGGAGCCGAGCTCCGGTGTGACGTCGGCAACATCCGTCGCCGCGGGCAGCTGCACGTCGGGATTCGCGTCGGTGAGCAGTTCACGGATCAGCTTCTCCGTGGTGGCGTAGTTCCCCTCCCCGAACGAGATGTGGCGCACGACGCCCTGCGCATCGATCAGGTAGTGCGCCGGCCAGTACCGGTTGCGATACGCCGTCCAGGTGGAGAGGGAGTTATCGAGCGCCACCGGGTAGTCGATCCCGAACGAGCGAGCGCCGGCGGCGACGTTGGCCGGGCTCTTCTCGAAGGCGTACTCGGGAGAGTGCACGCCGATCACCTGCAGCCCCGCGTCGGCGTATGTCTGATCCCAGGCGACCACGTGCGGGATCGAGCGCTGGCAGTTGATGCACGAGTAGGCCCAGAAGTCGATCAGCACCACCTTGCCTCGGAGGCTCTCCAGATTCACCGCTTCCCCGTCCGGGGTGTTGAGCCACTGCTCGATCCCGCGGATCTGCGGCGCCGTGCCGCAGCTCTGCAATTCCGTCGCGTCGTTCGCGCAGTTGTCGAGTTCGCGGTTCTCATCGGTGACCAGCCCGCCCAGCCCGAGCGATTCTCCCTGCGGCGAATCCAGCAGGCCCTGCTGCACACCGGCGGTGTAGTCGGGTAGCAGTTGCTGAAGGTACTGCGGCAGATTGAAGACGAGGCCGACGGCCAGCGCGATCATCGCGACACCCGCCGTGATGCGCAGTCCACGCTCCCGCGTGCGGAAGGCGCGGATGCGCTGGACCACCCCGCGGCCGGCGAGAGCGAACACCAGCAGCGGCACCGCCACACCAATGGCGAAGGACACGGTAAGCAGCACGGTGTCCAGACCGATACGTCCGGTGGCACCGGCCACGATGATGGCGGCGAGCACGGGCCCGGCACACGGCACGAACACCGCGCCCAGCGCGAGACCGACGCCGAACCCGCTACCCCGGTTCTCCACGTTGCGTCGCGGCACCCACTGGAACGGCTTCTCGATGAGCTGCTCGAAGCGCGGCACGATGAGTCCGATCCCGAGGATCAGCAGCACCGCGATACCCGCCCAGCGGATCACATCCTGCGGCAGATTGAGCAGCCCCAGCACAAGTGAGCCGAGCAGCGTGACCAGGCTGAAGCTGAGGACGAGCCCCGCGATCACCAGATAGGGCCGGGAGCGGCGCGCGGGAATCACCCCGTCTTCCGTCTCGAACCCCGCGGATTGCGCGCCACCCGTCAGGAAGATGACGGGGAGCACGGGGAGGATGCAGGGCGAGATCCCCGTGATGAGGCCGCCCAGCAGGCCGATGATGATCAGATCCATGGCTTCGCCTTTCGTCTCGAGTGGTTCGGATTTCGGGGCGATTCGGATTGGTCCGAAAGAAATTTCAGATTCTTCCCATCCGATCTCCGACGCACTCCGAAGAACCCTCGACGCCGCGGGAATGCCGCGACGAAACACACGGAGGTTGATGATGTTCAGCACCAAGAAGAAGTTCGCCGCAGCCGCATCGCTCGGTTTCGCGGCGGTGCTCGTCCTGTCAGGCTGCACGACGGGGGCGGGCTCCGGAGAATCGTCGAGCACGGCAGAGGCGAGCGCACCGGCCGCATCGTCCATGCCCACGAAGGCGGAGACAAGCGCCCCGGCGATGACGATGGACCCGGCGGCGGATCTGATCGGCCCCGGCTGCGCCGACTACGCGAGCGCAGTCCCGGACGGCGCCGGATCGATCCAGGGCATGTCGCAGGACCCGGTCGCCGTCGCAGCGTCCAACAACCCGCTCCTCACCACGCTGGTCGCGGCGGTCAGCGGAAAGCTCAACCCGGACGTCAACCTGGTCGACACGCTGAACGGCAGCGAGTTCACCGTGTTCGCCCCCGTCGATGACGCGTTCGCGAAGATCCCCGCCGCCACGATCGACGGCCTGAAGACCGACTCGGCAACGCTGACGTCGATCCTCACCTATCACGTGGTTCCCGGCCAGATCGACCCGTCGAAGATCGTGGGAACGCACAAGACCGTGCAGGGCGCCGACCTCACCGTCACCGGCAGCGGCGACAACCTCATGGTGGGCGACGCCAAGGTGATCTGCGGTGGCGTGCACACCGCCAACGCGACCGTGTATCTCATCGACTCGGTCCTCATGCCTCCGGCGAGCTGAGCCAGCCCGAACGCTCCCGCTGAGAGGAGAACGGCCGCGGACCCCTGGGGGGTGTCCGCGGCCGTTCCACGTCCCGGGTTCATCGTGCGCGAATGGCTCCCATTCCGGCCGGATTCGAGCGATTCACGCGCTATGAAGCTGGGTTCACGCGGTGGCGGCGACGAGCAGCTCCAGGATGTGGGAGTAGGGACGACCCGTCGCGCGCGCCATGCCGAGCTCGCAGGTGCGGTTGCAGGACGCGTGTGCGGTGGCATCGAGCTCCGCCACCTCCGCGGCCTCCGCCGCCGTGGCCGACGCGGTGAGCTCGGGGTGCAGCATGCCGCGGTCGCCCGCGAAACCGCAGCAGTTCCACGATGCGGGGACGTTCACGACGTCGGCGACAGCGTCGGCGATCACTCGCACGTCGGGATCGATCCCCAGCTGCACCGAGGAGCACGTGGGGTGCAGCGTGAGCGAGTGGATCCGATCGGTCACGGTGAGCTTGGGCAGCACCTCGCGCGCGACGAAGGTGGTCGCATCCTCCAGCCGGAAGCCCTGTCCGTCGAGCATCCGATGGAAGCCCTCGGTGCAGCTGGACGCATCGGTGATGATCGGAAGCTCGCCGCCGCGGGTCGCCTCACGCACGGCCGCGAGGACGCGGTCCGCCATGAGGTCGTGCCCGGCCTGGTAGCCCTTGGACGACCACGGTGTGCCGCAGCACATCGAGCCGATCCCGTCGGGGACGACCACTGCCACCCCGGCGCGATCGAGCAGCGTGAGCAGGGCGCTCGTGGCACCGGGTCCGTCGCCGTCCGGGCCGAACATCTCGTTCACGCAGGCGGGCAGGTACACCGCGCGCACCTCGCCCCGCCCGCGGATCCCGCGGACCTTCGCGCGTGATGCCCCGCCACCGGGAAGGTCGGCCGAGTACTCGGGCATGACGTCTGCGCCCAGCACAGCGCGACCGATCTTCGTCACTCCGGCGACGAGTCCCACCGGCATGGCGTCGGCCACCGTCAGCGCGGCCGATGCGACCGTGGTCATCGGCCCCCAGCCCGCGGCAGCCGCCTTCCACCCGGCGGCGAGGACGGGGTTGGCCTCTTCGCGCCGGAGGCGCTTCACCAGCGCGCCGGTGTTGATCAGCACGGGGCAGTTGGTCTGGCACATCCCATCGACGGCACAGGTCTGCACGCCGGAGTAGTCGTAGTCCTTCTCCAGCTCCGCCACCAGCGCGTGATCCCCCGCCTCCTCCGCCACGGCCATCGCACGACGAACGACGATGCGCTGGCGGGGAGTGAGGGTGAGGTCCCGGGACGGGCAGACCGGTTCGCAGTAGCCGCACTCCACGCAACGATCGGCTTCCGCCTCGATCGACGGTGCCGGCTTCACGTCCGCGAGGTGGACCTCGTCCTCCGTGATGATCACCCCGGGGTTGAGCACCCCACGCGGATCGCAGAGGCGCTTGAGCTGCACCATCACGTCATAGAGCTCGTCCCCGTACTGCCGGCGGACGAACGGCGCCATCACCCGCCCGGTGCCGTGCTCCGCCTTGAGGTTCCCCTCGGCATCGAGGATCACCTGCACCATGTCCTCGGTGAAGCCGAGATAGCGCTTCTCGCTGGCCGCGTCCCCGAAGCGGTCGGTGAGCATGAAGTGGATGTTCCCGTCCTTCGCATGCCCGAAGATGACGCTGTCGTCGTACTCGTAGCGGGCGAACAGCTCCTGCAGCGATTCACACGTGGCGGCCAGGCGTTCGACGGGAACCACCACGTCCTCCAGCAACGCCGTGGTTCCGGGGGCACGCGCGCCCGCCACAGAGGCATACAGGCCCTTGCGGAACTTCCAGGCAGCGGCGCGACGAGCGGCATCGCTGGAGAAGACCGCGCGATCGCGCAGATCGAATCCTGCCAGCACGCGCTCACCCGCCGCGGTCCCGAGCGCGAGCTCCTCCGCCGAGTCAGCGTGGTACTCGACCAGCAGGGCAGCCTGCGCATCCACGTCGAAGCCGAGAATGGCCTCGGGCACACCGGGCAGCTTCTGTCCGACGCGCAGCGATGTGGCGTCCATCAGCTCGAGGGTGGCCGCACCCGTCGCGACGAGATCGGGCAGCGAGCGCGTCGCCTCGTCCAGATCACGGAAGACGGCGAGGGTGGTGGCCATCTCGCGCCGGATCGGCACCGTGCGGAACGTGGCCTCCGCGACGAAGGCCAGCGTGCCTTCGGAGCCGATGACGAGGTGCGCGAGCAGTTCGGCCGGTGAGTCGAAGTCCAGGAAAGCGTTGATGCCGTAGCCCATGGTGTTCTTCAGGGCGAACTGACGACGAATCAGCGCCACGGACGCCGGGTTCGACCGCACCCGATCACGCAGCCGTTCCAGCCCCGCCACCAGTTCCGGCTCGCGCGAGCGCAGCAGCTCATCCGCATCGGGGGCGCCGGTGTCGACGATGGTGCCGCTGGGAAGCACCAGCACCAGGGATTCGACGGTGCGGTACGAGTTCTCCTCGGTGCCGCAGGCCATGCCGCTGGAGTTGTTGGCCACCACACCGCCGATGGTGCAGGCCACCTCGCTCGCGGGATCGGGGCCGAGGCGGTAGCCGTGGCGGTTCAGCCTGGCGTTCACCGACCGCAGCGTGGCACCGGGCTGCACCCGTACCCGGCGACCGCCGTCGAGCACCTCGATGCGGCGGAACTCGCGTCGGGTGTCGACGAGGATGCCACCCCCGGAGGCCTGTCCCGAGAGGCTGGTGCCACCCGAGCGGAACGTGACGTGTGCGGCACCGGCCGACCCGCGCAGGACTGCCGCCACCTCCTGGGCGTCCTTCGCGATCACCACGGCATCCGGGACGAAGAGGTAATGCGATGCGTCACTCGCGTAGGCGTAGCGATCGATGGCGCGTGTGCGGATCCGATCCGCCTCGGCGATGGCGGCCACGATCCCGGCGGGAACTCCCGCGGGAGCTTCGGGAACCCGATGTCCGGACATCGATCCTCCAAGATTGTCAGACAAGTATGCTGTGCAGACGATCATACGCAGTCGGTACACTCAGTCTCCACCGGGAGGAGCAGACGTGTCAGCAGCGGATCTGGGCGTGGTGTCGGTCGTCGACGCCGTCACCGCCGACCTGCGCACCCGGATCCTCTCCGGCGATCTCGCATCCGGGCACCCGCTGGGGGAAGTCGACACGGCGGCGCACTACGGTGTCGCCCGCCCCACGGTGCGCGCAGCCATCGAGGCCCTGGTCGCGGCGGGGCTGCTCACCCGCGGTGCGCACAAGAGCGCGCGGGTCACCGAACTCGGCCCCGCCGACGCCGCCGACATTTACTCCACCCGGGAGCGGATCGAGGCCGAGGTCGTGCGGGAACTGGCACGGCGCCGCGCCGACACGTCCGACGGCGAAGCGGCCAACGCCCAGCTCACCGGCCTGGCCGACGCGGACCCGCTCTCCATCGTGGATGCCGACATGCGATTCCACGCGGCCCTCGTCGACGCGGTGGGCAGCCCCCGCACCTCCCGCGTCTATCGGATGCTGGCCGATGAGGTCCGCCTGTGCATGACCCGCACCCAGAGCGCCGCCCTGCACACCGTGGGAGACATCGCCCGCGAGCACGAGCAGATCCTCCGCTCCATCTCCGACGGCGACGCGGACAGGGCCGCAGCCGTGCTGCGCGATCACCTCCAGCGCGCCCGCGACCGCCTGGTGGCCCATCTGGCAGATGCCGTCTGATCACCCCTGTGGACAGGCGCCGCATCACCGCGGAGATTCTGCGTAGAGTCCTACCACCGCGCGCGTAACAACCGGAGCTGTTCGAAGCGAACGCGGGACACGTCATGGGGATGACGTGTGACCCGCTGGGGCGGGCACGGTGTGATTTGGGGACACGAACGTGCAGGGGATGCAACGATGACCGCGCTGGAGCGCGGAACTGGACACCGACTCGACGCGCGCCGAGGACACCTCGACGCAGGGCCATGGGCCCGAGATCGGTGGCCGGAGAGCGCCGACTCCGTCGACGAGGACACCATCCCGCGCGGCGCGCGCAGCAGCGATGCGACCGCGGAGACCGGCGAGCCGGTGAGCAGATTCGGCGGTAGACCGTCGCACCTGACCGCTGTCCACCGTCTGACAGCGGAGCCCGCAGCCCCCGTCCGGTCGCACACCGGAGCGGCGTCTTCGTCGGGTGATGCGCAGACCGTGGACGGGCGGACGGCTCAGCAGAGCACTCATCCGCGCCGGCAGCCCCCGAGCGCGCCCGAGCCCGCGGACCGTCGCGCGCCAGCGGCGGACCGAGGTACGGCCCTCGACATCCGTCGCCGCTGGGAACGGCGGTACCGCCGCCGGCTCCGCTGGACCGACGTCCTGGTCGTGCTCGTCGCGACCATCGCGCCGCGGGCCGTGCTGTTCTTCCCGATTCCGGCGCGCGCACCCGTCGAGACGGCGCAGCTCCTGACCGGGGCTTTCGCTCTCCCGCTCCTCGTGGCGATCTGCTGGCTTGTCACGCTCACGCTGTTCCGTTCGCGGGAGGCGGCCGTCTTCGGCAGCGGTCGCTCGGAATACACCCGCGTGCTCGGCGCCACCGGGCTCGCCTTCGGTGCCCTCGCCGCGACGTTCGTCGTGGTGCAGGCGGACGGACTGCGGCTGCAGCTGCTCGTGTCCCTTCCGCTCGGCCTTCTGCTCCTCCTGGTCGGCCGGTGGGGCTGGCGGCGCTGGCTCCTGCACGAGCGGCTGTTCGGCCACTACGTCTCACGCACGCTGGTCGTGGGTGACGCCCGTGACGTCGAATACGTCATCGAGGCCCTGCACCGCGATGGGCAACGCGCCCACCTGGTGGTCGGTGCCGTGCTCACCGGCGATCGCCCCGGCATCAGCCGCCAGACGCCGCTGGTGGTGGACGGTCGCCCGTATCCGGTGGTCGGCTGCCCGCGAACCGCCGCACGCACGGCCGCCGAGCTCGCCGCCGACACCATCATCGTGGTCAGTCACGACGACGCTGACCCCTACTACGTCAAGCGCCTCTCGTGGGAGCTGGAGGGCACCGCGGCCGAACTCATCCTCGGCAGCAGGCTGGCCGATGTCGCCGGGCCGCGCATCTCGCTGCGTCCGGTGGACGGCCTGCCCCTCATCCAGGTGCGCATCCCCACGTTCGACGGCGGCCAGTTCGTCCTCAAGCGCGCGCTCGACATCGTCGTCGCTCTGGTGGGGCTCGTGGCCGTGGCCCTCGTCATGATTCCGCTGGCGATCCTCATCCCGCTGGATTCGCCCGGGCCGCTCTTCTACCGTCAGGAGCGGATCGGCCGCGACGGCAAGTCGTTCCGCATGGTCAAGTTCCGCACCATGCGTGTGGGCGCCCATGCAGAGGCTGCCGCCCTCGCGCACGCCAACGATGGCGCCGGGCCGCTCTTCAAGATGCGGGAGGACCCCCGCGTCACACGTGTCGGCCGGGTTCTGCGCCGGCTCTCGCTGGACGAGCTGCCGCAGTTCTGGAACGTGCTGCGTGGCGACATGAGCGCGGTGGGCCCCCGCCCGCCACTTCCCGAAGAGGTCCTCACCTATTCCGGAGTCGTGTCGCGGCGGCTGTACATCAAGCCGGGGATCACCGGCCTCTGGCAGATCTCCGGGCGCAGCGACCTGTCGTGGGACGAGAGCGTGCGCCTCGATCTTCGTTACGTGGAGAACTGGTCTCTGCTGTCCGATCTCATCATCATGTGGCGAACCGTTCGCGTGATGTTCTTCGCGCGAGGAGCGTACTGATGACCGCACCGCTGTCCATCGCGATGATCGGCACGCGCGGGGTTCCCGCCGCCTATGGCGGATTCGAGACGGCCGTCGAGGAGATCGGCGTACGTCTGTCCGAGAGAGGGCACGCGGTCACCGTGTACTGCCGTGGGTCACGCCACCGGGCGACGCGCTACCACGGCATGCGTCTCGTGCATCTGCCTGCGCTGCCGGTGAAACAGGCGGAGACCCTGAGTCACACCGCGCTGTCCACGCTGCACGCGATGGTGCGCCGCCCCGATGCGGCATTCGTCTTCAACGCCGCCAACGCACCATTCCTGCCCCTGCTGCGGATGCGCGGGATACCGACGGCGCTGCACATGGACGGTTTGGAGTGGCGGCGGGCGAAGTGGAGCGGACGCGGACGCGACTACTACCGATGGGCCGAGGGCCGGGGCGTCCGCACAGCGGATGCGCTGATCGCGGATGCGCCCGGCATCGCCGACTACTACACCGAGGAGTTCGGCGTCCCCACCCGGCTGCTGCGTTACGGCGCGCCGATCCTCGAGCCCACGACGTCAGCGTCGCCGGCGCTGGAGAAGTACGACCTCCGGCCCGGGGGATTCCATCTCGTCGTCGCCCGGTTCGAACCGGAGAACCACGTCCGGGAGATCGTCGACGGGTACCGCCGCTCCGACGCGCGTCTGCCGCTGGTCGTCGTGGGATCCGCCCCCTACGGCGCCGCCTACACCGCCGAGATCCGCCGCATCGCCGACGACGACCCGCGCATCCGCCTTCTCGGCGGGGTGTACGACCAGGGGCAGCTGGACGATCTCTACCGCCACGCGTACACCTACCTGCACGGCCACTCCGTGGGCGGCACCAATCCCTCCCTGCTCCGGGCTATGGGCGCGGGCACGGCGGTGATCGCGTACGACGTCGGCTTCAACCGCGAGACGCTGAACGGCACGGGGTGGTTCTTCCCGGACGCCGACGGGGTCATTTCCGCCCTTGCGGACGCCGAGGCTCACCCCGACCGCGTCCGTGACGCCGCCGGCACCGGGCAGCATCGTGCCCGCACCGCCTTCCGCTGGGACGACGTCGCCGACGGCTACGAGGCGCTCGCCCACGACCTGGCCGCGGGACACACGATCCATCCGCTCGCGAAGCTGCTGCGTCGCCAGGCGCCGGAACGCGTCGATGCCTGAGGCGGGGTCAGACCTCGCTACGCTCGCGCGCCGCCACGTCCGCGCCCGTGCGCGGCGCGTAGACCACCAGAGCATGGAACACGTAGCGCACCACGAAGGCGATCACGAGGGTGACGGCGGCGACGAGTACCGGGGCGAGATGCCACGTCTGCACGGCCAGCCAGATCACGAAGATCCGCACCACGGCCTCGATGGCGTTGAAGGTGAAGGACTTGAACAGCCGCGCCCACACCGTCGAGGCATCCGCGCGCATGTCGCGGAAGACGAACCGCTCGATCAGCACGAAGTTGCCGATGATCGTGAGAATGGCCGCGATGATCGCCGCCCACACGTAGCCCATGCCGATGGCCTGCAGGCCCGCCATGATCGCGAGGTTCGCGAGCGCACCGATCCCGCCGATGACCGCGAACGCGCTCATCCGGCCGAAGCGCAGATACGCGAGCTGGGTGAGGAACCGGAAGCCCTGCTTCAGCGAGGCCTTCGACTCGCCGGCGTGGCGGCCGGCGAAGCTGAAGGGCACCTCGGCCACGTTCAGGTTCTGACGCGCCAGGATCTCCAGCAGGATCTTGAAGCCGCGGGGCTTCAGACGCTCCACGTCGATGCGGGTGCGATCCAGCAGGAAGAACCCGGTCATCGGGTCGCTCACGGTGTGCAGCCGGATCGGGAACATCGCCTTGGTCACGAGCGTGGACATGCGGGATACGAACACACGCATGCGATCCGACAGCCCGGCTGCGGTTCCATCGCCGGTGTAGCGCGATGCCACGACCACGTCGTAGTCCCCCTCCTGCTGTTTCGCGAGGAGCGCCGCGATGGTCTCCGGCGGGTGCTGCAGGTCGCCGTCCATGACGACGCAGAGGTCGGAGTGCGCGGCGGCGATGCCTTCCAGCACGGCGCCGCCGAGGCCGCCGCGGGGGTGCTCGCGATGGATCAGACGCACCGGAATGGACGCGGTGCCTGCGACGTCCCTGACGCGCTGTGGGGTGTCGTCGGTGGAGTCGTCGACGAAGATGACTTCCACCGCGGTGCCGCGCATCGCCGTGGTTACCCGGGCCACCAGCTGAGCGACGTTTCCGGCCTCGTTGAAGGTCGGCACGACGATGCTCAGGACGGGCGCAGCCGATCGCTCTTCACTCACGCGTCACTCTCCGATGGCCGCGAGGATGCCCGAAGCCAGGACGCGCGAGGCTTCCCGCACCTCCTGCAGTCCCGCGCGGTGCGCGCGAAGGGCGGCATGGTGGACGTCCGGGATGTCATTCGGATCGTTGCTCTTCCTGAGGGCCAGAAATCGGCGGTGAGATGCAGCGCCGGTGAGACCGCGCCGCTCATGAAGGATATCCGCATAGGCTGCGAGGTCGACCGCGCTCTCCCCATCTCCCGCCATGAGGCCGATGGCCTCTCGAAGGGTGAGCGTGCGCGATCGAGCTGCGGGTGCCCGCAGCGCTATCGCCGCCCGCTCCTCCCGCGTCGCCGTGAGGATGAGGTCGGCGCGCTCCAGGGTGCGCTCAGCGATGGCCGTCGAGACGAAGTGGTTGCGGTAGTCGGCGAGGAGCGCGGCGTCCATGGCGTCTGCGAGCACGTCGATCGCCACCGGGCACAGCGGGCCACCGCGCGAGTCCGTGCCGCCGCTGCTCACGCGCCACTCGTCCTGGCGCCCAGCGCCCTCCAGCGCGGCGATCATCGTGCCGGCCATCACGGGCGAGCGGCACTCGTTCGCATGACACACGAAGAGTATGCGGTTTCCCATACCCCGTCCCTTCCCCCACGGTCCCACCTGGATCGTTCATCCCAGTCGATCGGAGAACCCGAGGCATGACCCTACACGACTACGCCGCTGCGATTCGCAGCCATGCGATCGTCATCCTGCTCCTCATCGTGCTCGGCGGCGCGGTGGGATTCACCACCGCGCAGTTCCTGCCCGACCAATACCGCTCCCAGGCCTCGGTCATGGTGATCGCCGATCGTGGCGACACCACCAGCGAACTCGCCCAGGGCGCCACCTACGTGCAGAGCCTGGTGCAGACCTACACCGTTCTCGCCTCGTCGCCGGCGGTGCTGGATCCGGTGATCACCGAGCTCGGGCTCGACACCACTCCGAGGGAGCTCGCCGCCCGCGTATCGGCCTCCGCTCGTCTCGGCACGGTCGTGATCGACCTGCAGGCGGTGGATGAGGATCCGCAGGCCGCTCAGCGCATCGCCGATGCCGTGGCAGCCGAGCTCAGTGTGGCTGTGGAGGACGCATCGCCACGGGTCTCCGGTGAGGATGCCGCCGTGCGAGTGGACACGATCGCGCCTGCCACGCTGCCCGCGGCGGCGTTCGCGCCCGACCCGGGTGTTTTCATCGGCGGCGGAATGCTCCTGGGGCTGGCGCTCGGTCTGCTGGCCGCAGTGGCCGACCGGCGGTTCAACGCTCGCCTGGCCACACGCGCGGACATCGAGACGCTGACCGAGACCCCCGTGCTGGGCGAGATCGGCCATGTCGCGGACGGCCGCACCCTCGCGGGCACCATCCGCGCCACGCCTGACGGTGCTCTGGCCGAGGCGATGCGTCAGGTGACCGCTTCCCTGCGCTTCCTGGACCTGCAGCATCAGCACCGCGTGCTCATGATCACCTCCGCCGACTCCGCCGAGGGGAAGAGTTCGGTGAGCCTCGCCCTGGCGCTGACCCTGGCCGAGATGAACCACCGTGTGCTGTATCTGGAGGCCGACCTTCGCCGGCCGTCGGCGGCGGAGTTCACTCAGCTCGAGTCGGCGGTGGGCCTCACGTCCGTGCTGCTGGGCGAGGCCACGCTCGACAGCGCGGCCCAGAGCTGGGCGGTACCCGGCCTGCGGGTGCTGACCAGCGGACTGCTGCCACCGAATCCGGGCCAGGTGCTCGCCACCGACCAGTTGCGGGCGGTGCTCGCAGAAGCGCGCGCGTCCTATGACTACGTCATCGTCGACACCGCCCCGGTGATCGCAGTGAGCGATGCCAAGTGGCTGCTGCCGATCGTGGACGGCACGATCCTCATCGTCCGGTCGGAGCGCACCCCGCGGGCCAACCTGCAGCGCTCGCTGCGAGCGCTCGCCGTCGGTGAACGGCGTGCGCTGGGCATCGTGCTCAACGACTCGCGCACCGCGGTCAGCAGCGTCTACTACGGCGACGACGAGCAGCCGGCTCCGCGGGCGCACCGACTTCTCGGCTGGATGCGCCGACGCCTGTGAACGCACTCGCCTCCGTCCTCGCCAAGGCCGCCACCACGCTCGTCGCGTTCGTGTGCGGCATCCTCACCGTACGTGTGATCACGGGCGGTGCGGGAGAGGCCTCGTACGCACTGTTCGGCGCTCTCACCGCGCTGCCCTCGCTGCTGACGTTCAGCGATCTGGGTGCGGGGGCGGCACTGGTGGGTTCGGTGGCGGCGAGCGATGATCCGCGACGAGACGCCCATGTCCGCGATCAGCTGACCTCAGTCGAGCGCATCCTCTGCGCCTTCGCCGCTGCGGTCCTGATCGCCGGGATCGTGATGCGAGCGACGGGCGGCTGGCGCGTCCTCCTGGGCTCAGCCGGGGCCGTGCCGGGAGCCGAGGATGCCGCACTCCTGTGCTGTGCCCTCTATGCGGCCACCGTGCCGCTGGGTGTCTGGACCCGGCTCCTACTCGGTGCACGGCGCAATCACATCGTGATCCTGGTGCAGGGACTCGTCTCGCCCCTCACGCTCCTTCTGGTGTGGGGCTGGACGCAGTTGCACGGTGACGCCGCCTTCCTCGCCGTGGGATCGTTCGTCGCCGCCCTCACCGCCGGCGCGGTCGGGCTGACGGTCACGACGCTCACGCTGCGACCGCTGGTGGGTTCGGCACTGCGACGTGTGCCTCGTCCGCGCCGCCATCCCGGTGCGCGGGTCATGCACATCGGCTGGCCGATGCTGGCGCAACTGGTCTCACCGCCTCTCGCCATGGCGGCGCAGCGATATGCCGTGGCCCAGCACGATTCCGTGACCCGGCTGGCCGAGTACAACGCGGCCGCTCAGGTCTTCTTCGCGCTCATCGGTCTCATCTCCGCGGCTGGCGTTGCGCTGTGGCCGCTCTGGGCGCGCGCCCGCGCGAGAGGTGAGCTGCGCCGGGGTCCGGGCTTGCTCGCCGCCGCGTTCGGCGCCGGGGCCGCGGTGGCGTCGCTGTGCGTGGCGTTGATCGGGCCGTGGCTCTTCGGGTTCGCGACCCACGGGGTGTTCGAGGTGAGCCTCGCCACAATCCTGGCGTTCGGTGCGATGGCCACCTGTCAAGCGGTGCTGTACCCGCTCGGCATGTTTCTGATGGACCCGGCCGGCATCCGCTTCCAAGTGCTGCCGACACTCCTGATGGCCGGACTGAGCCTGGTCGGGGCCCTGCTGCTCGCGCCGGCCCTCGGGGCCGCCGGCCCTCCGCTGGCCAACGCGGCGGCCGTGCTGGTGTGTCAGATCGTGCCGTATGCGATCTCGATCCGCCGTCATCGGGACCGCCTGCTGCCCACGACCGCGAACGGTGATGACCGATGATGACCATGAACGCCACACCCCCTCTGCGCACTCCGGCCAGTCGGGCGCTCGCCACGGTCGCGGCCGCCCTCGTCGGGATGCGTTACTCCTTCGGCCCCGGGATCACGCTGCCGCTGATCGCCGCGGTTCTGCTCCTTCCGGTGTGGTGGCCGGCGCTGCGGACATTCCGGTGGGCGCGGTCGTTGATGACCCTCGGCGCCCTGGCCGTGATCAGCGGCGCCGTGCTGTCGCTCGCTTTCGCGGACGGCCGCACGGTCGATCAGTCGCTGCTGGCGCGAGAATCGCTCACACTGCTGTCGATGCTGTGCGGCATCGGCCTGCTGATCTGGGCGCGCACCCAGCTGGGCACTTCTCAGCTGGTGGTCGCATTCGCCATCGGGGCCCTGGTGAACGTGGCGATCACCGGGGGCAACACGACGAATCTGTGGAAGTTCTCGCTGTCCTTCCCCGTCGCATTCCTCGCCCTGGCACTGGCCATGCGCCGCAGCCGGTGGGGCGAGCTCGTCGTGCTGGCAGTCGTGGCCGTCGTTTCGGTCGTCGCAGACTCTCGCTCCTTCTCCTCTTTCGCGGTCATCGCCGCTGCTCTGGTGCTGCTGCAACTCATGCCTCTCCGTGAGTTCCGATCCCGTCCGTGGCTCACCCTCGGCGGGCTGGCCCTGCTCGGGGTCACCCTGTTCCTCGTGATCCAGACCCTTCTGGTGGAAGGGGTGCTCGGCTCCGCAGCACAGCAGCGGACGCAGGCGCAGCTGGATGCGAGCGGTTCGCTGATCACCGGTGGCCGGCCGGAGCTCGGAGCGGCAACCGCACTGCTCGGCGCGCAGCCCCTCGGCTACGGCAGCGGCACGCTGCCGAACGCGATGGACGTGATCATCGCGAAGAACGGCATGGAGGCACTGCACTACGACCCCGACAACGGCTACGTCGACCGGTACCTCTTCGGCGGCCACTTCGAGGTCCACTCCGTGCTCGGCGACCTCTGGATCCGCTTCGGCCTTCCCGGTGCACTCTTCGCCCTCCTGCTGCTGGCCGTCGCAGTGCACGCCGCAGCAGTGCGGGTGTCGCTGCGACGAGCATCGGCTCTGGTCGCGCTGCTGCTCGCGCTGGGAACGTGGGACATGTTCTTCAGCCCCCTCCTCACGAGCTACAACACTCTTGCCCTGTTGCTGGCCTGCGCACTGCTGTCGAACAGCGAGCGTGCCCGCCTCCCCCGCTCTCGTACCGTGTCGCCTTCCCTGTCCCGTATTCCGAGCCCTCGGCGCTGAAGCACGACGACGTACTGGCCCCGCACCGTTGAGGCGGTGGCCCATTGCACGCGTGGCACCCGCACTTCCGGGACACCGGCCACTCACGACTCACCTGGCCGTGGGCCGCGGGTACGCACTGGGCATCAGCATCAGGACACGGGCATTCCTGCGTCTGGTTACCGCTCATCGGACGCCGGAACACCGCTCATCGGACGCCGGGACACGAGCCATCGGGCACCGCGCGCGACGCGTGGGCCACCGGCGGGGTGCGAGGCGCGGGCCACAGGGACTCGCGCGAGGTCAGGCGCCCGCGACACCAAGACGCGCACTCCGAAACGACGGGCGTCGGCAACCGAGAGGCACCGAGCCCCGGGCGTCCCCGACCGTTTCGCCTGTGGACGCCTGGTCCCCGCCTCATTCGGCTCCGGTCATCTGCCGCCCCCAACGGGCGCGCGAACACCCGGCCCCTGCGCTCCGGACGAATGGTCACCCGCATCAGCGCGCTAAACGCTGGGCATCTCGCGGCCCTCGCCCCGCCCTCGTCGCCGCGGCGTTAAGGCTTCGGAGTGAGTTCCCGGACAACCCGCCCCGTCATCACACCGCCGCGCATCGGCCCGTGGACCTCCGAAGCGCCGGCTCCCGGGGTACCAAACGGATGGGGCGAAGCGGTACGAGGCGACGCCTCTGATCTCGAGTGGGGGAAGGCCCCGATGCGCCGGACATGGCCCGCAGGGAGTGACTCCGGCGCTCTTCCGTTCAGCGGGTGCGCGCCGAGCCCGCACAAAGGCCGCGAGCTCGAGCATTCTGCTCGAGCTCGCGGCTTGGACGAGGCGGGTGGTGTGGCGATACTTCACCACCCCGTACGCGACGAACCGGAGGTGCTTCCTAGGGCAGCACGGCGATCGCTTGGAACTCGGTGACGGTCATTCGGATGCGCGACGTCGTCGAGGCCGACGACATCGTGCCGCGCACCCCGATGCTGCCCGGCTGTTGGAATCCATCCGTACGATCGGTGGCGGTCAGCTGCCACGTGGCCGGTTCCGGAGCACCATCCCGCCACATCCGCGCCGCGATTGTCGTGGGACTGGTGCCCGACACCTGGACACGCACGTGAACCAGGTCGCCCGGACGATATCCGCCGGCTAGCACGGCGCTCGCGCCACCGAGTGCAGCTTCATCGCGCAGGATGTACAGACGCACGGTGCCGTCGGTTTCCAGGCGAACTCGTGCCTGATAGGCGCCGGTCGGCGTCTGGCGTCCCACGACGGTGAGAGCAACTGCACCCGAACCGGTGGGTACCGTGTCCGCGCGGAACGAGGTCGACACGGACACTGCATCGCTGCCCACAGCAGGCAGCATCGCGGCACGCGTCCAGGATGGCTGAAGCAGCATACTGGCTGCTCCCGGAGCGACGCTGAACGCGGAATCCCCGCCCGTCAGCTGCCAGGACCCGCCGATGTCCGCCGTTGACCAGGCATCAGTCGCTGTGCGAGCGAACGCGTCTTCAGCCAGTTTCTCGCCGGTGGGAGGCGCAGTGACCACAACAGTCCGCGTGCGAGTCTCCGTGGCGCCCGCTGAATCCGTCACGGTGAGCTTCACCGTGTACTGGCCCGGCGCGGTGTACGTCGTCTGCGCAAGCGCCCCGGTCCCCCGGGTTCCGTCGCCGAAGTCCCACGTGTAGTTCGCGATCGGCCCCTCCTCATCCTTCGACGCGGACGCGTCGAAGGATGCGGCCAGGCCATCCGTGGTGACCGAGAACTCCGCCCGCGGCGGGTGGTTCTCACCTTCGACCACGGCCGCACGTCCATCGGTCACCTCATAGTCGTCGAAGCTGAGGCCGGTCACCGGAACCGTGGACAACGAGCTCGACGATCCACCCAGGCCCACCGGACCGGGAGACTGCAGCGCAGCTGTGGCGTCGGTCGCGGCGATCTGCCAGTTGGCGGGCTCCCCCGCGCTGGCAAACCACATCTTCGCGCCCAGTTGCGTGGGCGATGTGCCTCGAACGCTCAGCGCGACCTTCACATCGTCACCCGGCCGATATCCCGACAGCACGATGCTCTTGCCACCCAGCGGCGTCTCGCCCTGCAGGAGATAGAGACGAACCGTGCCGCCCGGCTCGAACCGCACGCGCGCGGAATACACCGCTGAGCCCACGACACGACCCAGCACCATGCCACTGACGACTCCGCCGGCCGAGGCTCGATCCACCGAGACGCGCACGGTGCTGATGCTGTCGGTGGTGGCGATACCGTCGAGAAGCGCGCCGCGGGTCTGTCCGGGCGACAGCTCGATGCGCCCCCGCCCGTCCGAGACGCTGAACGCGGCGACGCCACCGCTGGTCAGCCACCGCCCGCCGACGGCGGCGTTGCCCCATCCGGAGGTCTCACTGCGCCCGAAGGCGTCGGCGGCGATGACGTTCAGCTCCGCCGTATCGCCCTTGCTCACCACGATGCGGGTCCAATCCGTGGCGGTGCTGTTGCCATGCGGATCGGTGACCACCACCCGATACTCCTGGGTGGATCCTGGCTCCAGAGCCATGTCCCGATACGTGAGCGTGGGTCGATCCCAGCGCGTTGACGTCGACGACGTGGTGAACACCGGGCTTGTCGCACCGCGTCGCTCCACCGTGTACGAGAGGACAGCGTCATCCGGGTCGTGGTTGCTCGTCCACGTGAGCAGCACCTCGCCACTCTTCGTGCTCGCGGCATGAACGGCGAACCCGCCACCGGTGAGCACCGGTCCCTGCTTCTCTGGCGCGACGGCGCTTGTCGCGAACCGCACCAGTCCCTGCTGCGGCACGCCCTGCACCGTCAGGAACTCACCGCCATAGACGACGTAGTCCCCTGCCGAGGCGACCGTCCAGGTGGCCTGACTCTGCCCGGTGAACGTACCCGGCTTGAAGATCGGGTACCAGTGCAGCAGCGACGCCGCCGGCTGCCCGCCGAAATTCGCGTAATTCGGAACCTTGTTGTCTGCCAGGACCCGTCCGTTCGGCTCCATCAGGAACGCCAGGCCGTGGTTGTGGAACTCCGGCTTCTCGTCGGGGAACCCGCCCTCGATGGTCTCGCAGGCATGCGTGTGCGCTGCGTCATAGAGCAGACCGCCGAAGAGAGTGACGTCGTACACATCGCCGTGGCAGTCTTCCATCGCGATCAGGGTGCCATCGCTCCAGGAGGCACGGAATGTTCCCTCCAGGCCGCCGCCCTCGTAGGAGTAGCCACTGCCGTAGACACTGGTGGTGTCGGATGTCAGCCCCATGAAGCCGGTCGCCGATCCCGCATTGCGGATGACGGAGTTCATCGCCCACGGCAGAGTGGCGCCGGTCTTCGCATCCAGCGCAGCGATGCCACGACCCGGCGTGGTCGAGCCGTTGGCAGCTTCGAAGCTGCCTGCCACGACGATCTTCGATCGGTCCGGCGACACGATCACGCTGCGGCCGATCCCGGCGCCGGTGAGCGTCGCCTGAAACGGCAGGAGCTTTCCGGTGAGAGTGCTCACCGCGCCCACCCGTGCCCGCGGCTGGTTGTTGAGCGTGCTGAACCCTCCGATGACGTACAGCGTGTCCTCCGTGGCCGCGAGCCCGTACACGCTGGCGTTCGCCCCCACACTCAGCGGGACGATGGCGTTGGTGGCCGCATCCAGGCCCGCGATGCGGTATCGCGTCTCTGTCCCGATCTGCGTGAAGCTACCGCCGAGATAGATGGTGCGCCCATCCGGCGAAAGCGCGAGCGCGTACACCGCCCCGTTCACCGGGATGGCGAAGTCACGGTCCAGTTCACCGGTGCTCAAGCGGTACCGCAGCAGATTCTGTCGCGGCACTTCATCGGTGCCCGCCGGAGCACCGGCCGGACGCGCGCTCGTGAACTGCCCGGCCACGTAGACCCAGTCGCCGACGATCAGCTGCTTCCAGACGACACCGTTGATCTGCACGGTCGGCAGCGGATCCGCCGTCACCGTGGTGGGCAGGGCGGGTGCGGCGGCTGCTTCACCAGCCGTGCTCGCACGGGAGCCCATCGCGCCGGAAGCACGGGCCGTGCCGTGTGCAGTGACCCGATCGGCGCCACCGGGCGCAATGACGGCGCCCGCGAGAGGCGCTTCGCCGGCGAATGCCGGAGGCGCGGAAAGAGCACCGACCAGCAGTGCTCCGGCCACAGCCGCAATGGCTCGCCGCAGAGTTCCCCTCCGTGCGCAACGAGTGCGGACTCGTGGATTTCGGGCATATGAAGACAGACGTATCACGTAAGCGAACCTTCCCCAGGTCGGTTCGGTCGGCTCCCCAGCGGACCGAGGCGGACTCAGGAAATCCGCCTCCGGCACACTACGTGCTGATCGGAGGACGTTCGGAGTCCCTGTGGATTACTCCGCCTTCTGTGGTGGCGGAGGAGTGTGCTCAGCCTTCGAGCGAGCCCCGGAAAGTCACCGTTGCGGCGCCGGGAAGGTAGTCGACCCCGATGAGCACGTCCTCGCGCGCATCCTCGTCGACGAGGAAGACATAGCTCGCCGTCGCGGACTCACCGACGGCAAGCTCTCCGCCGAAGCCTCCGGAATCGCCGGACTGAATGGGCAGCGCGGGTGTGCGATCTGCTCCCGTGTAGAGATTGACCGCCACATAGTCCATGTTCATCGGCGCATCCGTGGTGTTGGTGATCTCGACGGTGACGCTGATCCCCGGACCCGACACCTCGCCGGGGAGCTTGCCGACGACATCGAGCGACTCCGTCTTCACCAGGGCCACCTGAGCACCGTCGGACCCGGTCGCGGTCTCCGTGGGCGCAACAGGCTCCTGCTCCGGGGCGACCGGCTGCTCCTGAGCGCCCTCGGGCGGTACCGGTGCCGGCAGGGGCTCGATGGACTCGGCCGGCGCCGGCTCCGTCACCGCGGGATCCGCCGTTGGGTCAGACGCCGATGCCGATGCCGAAGCAGTGTCCGTGGGCGCTGACGTCGCGCCCGCCGTACCGGCGGTGCCGCCGCTTGCCCGCAGCGCGATCACCGCGACGATCACAGCGGCCACGCCGACCGCGGCGAGAGCGGCCAGGACGATGCGCTTGCGCGCGCGGACTCGGCCGCCGCGAGCCGGTGCCTCATCGGGGGCCGCGCTCATTGCGCGGTCCCCGTTGCAGCGAGGCCCACGGCGGCCATGGGCTGAGCGGGCGCGGCGGCGAGCGGCGCGCCCGGCGCCGTGGCTGCCGCAGACGGCACCTGCATGCGCGCGCGAGCAAGACGGCGATGGACGATGGCGTTCTCGCGCGGTGGCGCGAGCAGCAATGAACGAGTCACAGAAGCGACCTTCCCCAGGATGTGAACGGTCAACTCCCCAGCAGACCGGACGGGCTCATGAGAGCCGTCTCATAAACCATACGCGTCGGCCGTGAGGTTCCCGGGTCTTCGCACCCCTGCTGTGGATTACTCGCGTCTGCGCCTGTGCACAGTCGCTCAGCGTTGAGCGGCGCGCCTCGCAAGTTCGGCCCGCGCGATCCGACGACCGTCGCGCAGGCCCCGGTAGGCCGCTCGCAGCGGCGGCAGCGGACGCAGGAACTGACGCCGTCCGCCGCGCAGCAGAATGGCACGAGCGCTGGCCGTCGAGCTCGCCAGCCAGCTGCGGATGCCGGCCTCATCCAGATGCCGGGCAGCGTAGAGGAGCCGATTGCGGATGTTGAAGTAGTAGTACAGCTCGCTCTTCGCCTCGGACCGCTGCGCGCTGGATCGATGGGTGGCGCCCTCATCGTGAACGGCCACGGCACTCGTCACCACCGCGAGCGCACCGCCGGCGACCCGGACCCGGTGCGAGAAGTCGACATCCTCCCAGTACAGCTCGAACTCCTCGTCGAAGCCGTCGACGAGATCCCATACCTCCCGCGTCACCCAGAGCGCTGTCCCGGCCAGCCATTCCTCGCGTTCGGCGCCCGGGAAGCGGTCACGGGCCCGCCTGCCCCGCGTCTCTCCCGTGCCCAGATACAGGTCGCAGCCGTCGAACCAGATGCGCCCGTCCGGAGTGCGGATCACCGGCGACACGAGCACGCGCCGGTCCCCCGCCGTCGCGGCGATGAGCGCCTCGGCCGCCGCGGCGTCCAGGCTCGCGTCCGGGTTGAGCACCAGCAGGTCCGTCGCGCCGTCACGCCATGCCTCACGCGCGCCCGCGTTGACACCCGCGCCGAACCCGCGATTGTCCGGGAGCGCGATGAGCCGCCACCCCTGCTGATCCGCCAGATCCTGCACCCGAGCCCGCTCCGCCGCCGAGTGCAGGTTGTCCACAACGTACACATGGGCGTACGGCATCGCCGCAGCCGTCGCCACGAGGTTCTGCGACAGCAGCCCCGCCGATGCATAGTTCACGACGATGATCGCTACTTCGCGCGTCACGTCCCATCCCTTCGTCCCCGAGCGGTCTAGTGTATTGAGGCAAACCGGGAGGGTCATGCGCGTCCTGTTCGACGGCTACTGGTGGGATGGCGACGCCCGCGGTACGCGAGCCGTGCAGCGGGAGCTCATCCTGGCCTGGCATCGCGCCTTCCCTCGCGACCAGCTGTCGGTGGCCTTGCGGCCGGAATCCCCGGCCGACGACCTTCCGGCTGCGGTGAACCGTGTCACCGTGCGGCTGCGTCCGCACGCGCTCTCCAACCTCGTCGAACTGAGGCGGCTGGCGCGACGCGAGCGGGCTGACGCGCTGGTGGTCCATGACTTCACGCCCCTCGGCGGAGCGACGGCGACGATCGTGCACGACGCGATGCACCGCGATCACCCGGCCTGGTTCCCGATGTCTCAGCGCCTGTACTCGTCGGCGATCCTGCCGAGCGCCCGGTTCGCCACCATCGTGGCCACCGGCACGCGGAGCGAGGCGGCGCGCATCGAGCGTCACGAGTGGGCTCTCGCGCCGGTGACCAGCATCGGCGTGGCTGCGCGGACATCGCTCACGACCGCGTCACCGGCCCGCCCCGCGATCGTTGCAGACGTGACGCAGTTCGCCCTCACTCGAGGTCGGCTGGGTACCCGCGACGGGATCGACGACGCTGTCGCGGCCGCGCTCGCCTCGTCCCGCGTAACCACGCAGAGCCCGCTCATCGTGGTCGTCGACTCGTCACGCCGGTCCGTCGAGGCACGCCTCAGCGCACGCCACCGTGCCGCGCGCGACACCGGTCGCATCCGGTTCTCGGGCCGGCTGACGCCCGCCGAGCTCAGCTGGATGCTGCGACACACGGCGCTGGTGCTGAGCCTCGCTCCCGATGAGAACATGGCGCTGCCTGCCATGGAGGCGACGTGGTTCGATGCGCCTCTCGTCGCCTCCGACGTCCCCGCCCATCGTGAGGTGGCGGGCGGTTGGGCGCATCTGGTCCCGGTCGGCGATGCGGTGGCAGCGGGCGCCGCGATCGATGCCCGCTGGCATGCAGCCGGCGACGAGGAGGCCCGCGAACGCATCCTGGCCCGCGCGGACTGGCGTGCTGCGGCACGGGAGCTCCGCGCCGCCATCGTGTCGTCCACGGCTCGCTGAACCGAGTTATCCACAACCACGGGAAAGCGCCGATACGCGCGCTCCCAGCTGATTACGCTGACCACTCGATGCGGGAGCAAACCGGCCCGCTGCCTGGGGGGAATCGTGACGAGCACGCGCACGCACTGGCGTTTTCGCACCGCGCTAGCCGAGCTGCGCGCAGCTCAGAAGTCCTCGTCCGGTGCTGCGGCATACTCTCGATTCGTCAACCGCCCGCTCGGTCGTCCGCTCGCCGCCGCGGCGGCAGCGGCGGGCCTCACTCCCACGCAGGTGACACTGCTCAGCGCGCTGTGCACGTTCACTGCGATCGGACTCATCGCGGCGACGGAGCCCAGCGCGCTCATGTCCGTGGCGGTGGCTGCGCTCCTGATGCTCGGATACGCGCTCGATTCCGCGGACGGTCAGCTCGCCCGGCTCACCGGCACCGGTTCTGCGGCGGGTGAGTGGCTCGATCACTTCTTCGATGCGCTCAAGGCTGCGACGATTCACCTCGCCGTGCTGATCTCCTGGGCACGATCCGACGAGCTCGCGCCCGTGATGCTGGCAGTTCCGCTGGTGTACAGCGCGGTCGCCTCCACCTACTTCTTCGGGATGATCGGCGCAGACTTCCTCCGGCGTCGCGCGGGCGTGGCCGCAGGCGGCGGAACAGGCGCGGCGTATCGATCCAGCCCGCTGTACGCGCTCGCCGTGCTCCCCACCGACTACGGCCTGCTGTGCCTTGCCACGCTGCTGCTGTGGCTCCCGGTGCCGTTCTCCGCGGTGTACACCCTGATGGCGGCCGCGACCCTCGCGGTCCTTGCGTTGGCAGCCGTGCGCTGGTACCGGTCGCTGGTCGCACTGGAGGCGGTCGAATGACACGTCCTCTCCGTGTGATGCAGTCCTTCGCAGCGCCTCGCACCACCACGAACCCGTACATCACCATGCTGGCGCAGTCGCTGCGCGACGAGCCGAACGTCGAGCTGGTGACCTTCTCCTGGCCACGAGCACTGTTCGGTCGGTACCAGGCGTTTCACTGGCACTGGCCCGAAGCGCGGTTGGCCGCCGGCTCTCCTCTTCGCCGCCGCCTGAAGAAGGTCCTGCTGCGCCTCCTCGCCCAGCGGCATCGGCGGTCGCGCCGGATCGGGGTGGTGCGCACGGCGCACAATCCCGATCTCCCCGACATCGCGGACGACGAGCGCGCTCTGCTCATGGACATCCAGGCCGATGCGGACGTGGTCATCCGGCTGAATCCCACCACTTCCGTCGACGCGGGCGTACTGGTCCGCGACATCCCGCACGGCGACTATCGCTCCTGGTTCGACGGCCATTCCCGGCTACGGCGACTCGCAGGACATGTCGTCACGTTCGGGCAGCTGCGCGGGTACAAAGGGGTCGAAGACCTGCTGAGCGCGTTCAGCCAAGCACACGACGCGGATCCGGCCCTCTCCCTGACGGTGGCCGGTCGCCCGACCTCGGCGGAACTCACCGCACGCCTGCTCGCGACTGCTGGTGCCGGGGTGGAACTGGATCTGCGCTTCGTGCCCGACGAGGATCTCGTCCGGATCATCTCATCCGCGTCACTCGTCGTGCTGGCCTACCGTGACCTTCACAACTCCGGCAGCGCGCTCGCCGCGCTCTCGCTGAACCGCCCGGTTCTGGTGCCACGGTCAGCGTCAACCGACGCCCTGGCCGAAGACGTCGGCGAGGAATGGGTGATCCGCTACGAACACCTGGACGGCACCGTGCTCCGAGAGGCCATCGCCGCGGCCGAGCGCCTGGACGTGGACTCGGCCCCTGATCTGTCTCGACGCGACTGGGGCGAGGCCGGCCGGCTTCATGCCGAGGCCTACCGAGCGGCCCGGGCGCACCGGAGGTCGCGATGAGGATCGTCATCGCGATTCCCACCTTCCGTCGTCCCGAACTGCTGGCGGCGCTGCTGGCCGCGCTCCCGGAGCGTATCGCTGAGCTCGATCCGGGGGATCGGGCAGCCGTGCTCGTCGTCGACAACGATCCGAGCGGATCGGCAGCGGCCACCGTGGCATCCTGCCCGCTGCCAGCCCGGTTCGTGGTCGAGACCGGGGCTGGGGTGGCGCACGTGCGCAACCGAGCCCTCGACGAAGCGGACAACGCCCTGCGTGCGATCGGTGAGACCGGCGCGGATGCCCTGGTGTTCATCGATGACGACGAAGTACCCGAGCCCGGCTGGTTGCGGTCCCTCGTGGACACCTGGCGCGCATACGACTGCGCCGCGGTGATGGGGACGGTGCGCTCGGACCTGCCGGCCGATCTGGACCCCTGGCTCGTGGCGACCGGGACGTTTCGTCGCGCATCCCACCCCACCGGAACCGAGATGCCCGCCGCGGCCACGGGAAACCTGCTGCTGGATCTTGCCCGCGTGCGGCGCGTGGGCGCCCGTTTCGACCCTCGGCTGAGTCTCACCGGCGGCGAGGACACGCTGTTCACGCGTGCGCTGGTTCGCGCCGGTGAGCGCATCGTGTGGTGCGCCGAGTCGGTGGCCGTGGACACCGTCGTACCGGAACGCCTGACCCGGGACTGGGCTCGGGAGCGGGCATACATGCGCGGCAACGCCACGGTGCACATCGCCCTGATGGAGGCGACCGGTCCGGCGCGGATCAGCGTGTTGCGCTGCGGATTTGCTCTCGGCGGGGCGGCCCGCATCCTCTGCGGCCTCCTGCTGCGCGCCGCGGGACGACTCGTCTCCCGCCCGGACACGGACGCCCACGGATGGCGCGTGCTCCACCGTGGTCGCGGCATGCTCGCCGCGGCCGCAGGCTACGTCCACCGCGCGTACGCGCGCGATCGTCAGAACAACCGCTGAGTGCGGAAGAAGGAAGAAATGCGCATCGGTTACGCCCCGGGGGCCTGGGACCTCTTCCATGTCGGCCACCTCAACATCCTGCGCCATGCCCGCGAGAACTGCGATCGCCTGATTGCGGGGGTGGTGGATGACGCCATGCTGCTCCGAGCCAAAGGACGCACGCCGATCGTGCCCACCGCCGAGCGCGCCGAGATCGTGCGCTCGCTGAGCATCGTCGACGACGTGTTCATCGAAACCCAGCCGGACAAGGTGGCCACCTGGCGTGAGGTGGGCTTCACGCACTTCTTCAAGGGCGATGACTGGCGCGGAACCCGCAAGGGAATGCAGCTCGAGCGAGACTTCCGTGCCGTGGGTGTTGAAGTGGTCTATTTCCCGTACACCACGCACACCTCGTCGACGCTCTTGCGCGCCGCGCTGGAATCGCTGGAACGCCCGGTCCCCGCCACATGACCGAAGCAACTGTGCCCTGTGCACAGTAAATTCGCGGCACGCGGATTTCGGGCATGATGGTCGCACGGCCCTGGGGAGGACCGGGCGATCGCGCGTCCGATGTCGATCGTCATCGATGGCGGTGATACATCGCGCAAGGGGATCTCACATGACGCGCTGGGGAGCGCAGTTTCCCGTCGGAGGATCGGCGGGCTTGGACTCAACGGGAACCGATTCGGCTGGGGACCGCGCTGAACTGACCATCAATCGCGCGCAGCTCGATGCGATGCGTGCTCGGTCAGCGTCGGCCGTCCGCGATGGGCTGGCACCGGATGATGACGACGCCACGATCAGCCGCGACGCTCTCAACCAGCTCCGCCGCGCGCGCCGCGCCCCCGGGGTTCCCGGCGACAACGCACTCGACGCGCACGCAGTTCTTGGCGGAGGCGAAGTTCTCGACGGAGCGTCCGACCAGGACGACGTTCTCGACGACGACAACGCGTCCAACGATGACGAGGTTCTGGGCGATGACGAGACGCCCGACAGAGACGAGGTTCTCGACGACCACGAGACGCCCGACAAAGACGACGTTCTCGACGACGAAAACGCGTCCAACGATGACGAGGTTCTGGGCGACGAGGTTCTCGACGACGAGACGCCCGACAAAGATGAGGTTCTCGACGGCGAGGACTTCGACGATGACTTCGACGATGACCAGACGGTGAGCCGAGCAGAGCTCGACCGGCGCCGGGGAGCGGCCCGTACGAACGCGGCGACGGGGGCGAGGCGGCTGCGTCGCAACGTGCGCAGCACGGCGGACGCCTCATCTGCTGCTGAGACCGCTGACGACGCCTCACCTTCGGCAGAGACCGCTGGCGCCTCGACTCCCACCGAGATCACCGACGCCTCAGCCCTCGCCGAAATCGCCGACGCCCCCCGCGCTGCGGAGACAGGGACCGCCTCGTCGCCCGAAGAGACAGCGCACACCTCGACTCCCGCAGAGACCGAGGCCACCTCATCGCGCGAGGTGCCGACGTACACTTCGGCTCCCGCAGCGACCTCGCACACCGAGATTCCCGAAGAGGCGCCCGCTGCCTCGACTCCCGCAGAAACGAGCACCACCCCGTCGCCGACAGCGACCACGCACACCTCGATTCCCGAAGAGGCACCAGCCGCCTCAACTCCCGCAGAGACCAGCACCACCCCGTCGCCCGCTGCCACCACGCACACCTCGATTCCCGAAGAGGCACCAGCCGCCTCAACTCCCGCAGAGACCAGCACCACCCCGTCGCCCGCTGCGACCACGCTCACCGCGTCGCCTGCAGCGACAGCACATATCTCGACTCACGCAGGGACCAGGCACACCTCACCTCTCACCGCTATCGCAGACGCGGCGCCCGAGCGAGAGGACACAGAGGCCCGCGCGCTGGAGGCAGAGGCCGGCGCGCTGGAGGCAGACGGGTACTTCCGCGACGCGAGCACGATCCCATACGCCACCCTGATGTCCTTGCGGGCTGCGGCCGCGGGCCAGGGGACGGACCACGGCATGTTCGTTCCCCGAAGCACGACGCCGTCCGACGTGCACACCTCGGAGCAGAACGTGAGCACCCGGAGCATCCGGCTGCCTCTTCCCGCCGCAGAGCTCGCCCGGGAGATCGACGAGGGCGACGACGAGGAGGTTCCGGAGGACACCTTGCCGGCACCGGTGACGCATGACGTCGCCGTGTCCGCGCGTGCGAACCCCGCTCGCCGAAGCGCCGGCCAAGCCGCTCCTCGGACGAGCGCCGGGCTGAACGATCGGCCGCACCCCTCCCCGCGTGGACCACGCACCCCGGCGGGGCGCACAAGGCCGAGCGGCGCCGGAGGTCCGGTGAGCGCCCGCGTTCGTCGCCGGCCGATGACGGCGGCGCGCCGGCGCATCGTGGTGCTGACGATCGTCGCCGCGCTCGCCACGGCCATCGCCGTGGTCGTGGCGGTGACGAGTGCTCTCAGAGCTCCCGTCGCGGCCCCGTTGTCCGGTGAGAGCGGCGCGTCGGTTGCGGACTCCGATGTGAAGGCCGGCGCAGGTCACGGCGAGACCAACATCCTGATCGCCCTCGCCGACTCGCCGGAGGATGCCGCGGACATCGCGTCCGAGGGTGGGGCGCAGGCCGTGGCGATCGCTGTGGTCGACTTCTCCGCCGACGGCTCCAGCGTCTCCTCGGTCTCGTTCCGCCCCGACACCTGGGTGGCGATCCCCCAGCACGGTGAAGGCACGCTCTCAGACGCGCTCAGCATGGGCGGGGCGGAAGCACTGCGAGCCAGCATGCAGGACTCCCTCGGTATCCGTATCGACCACACCATGGTGATCACGGAGCCCTGGCTGACCGGGCTCGCGCTGTCCGGAGACCTCGACATCGTCAATCCGTCGGATATCGAGGCCGATCGGTTCACGTTCCCCACCGGACCGCTCACGCTGACCCCGAGCACGGCGGCGGACTACCTGATGTCCGACCCGCGTGACCTCCTCCGCCAGCAGGCGGTGCTCGACGGCGCAGCGCGTGTGCTGATCGCCCGGGGAACGCCGGGTGGGACGACGACGGATGCCGGGCTGGTGGTGCTGCCGGCGTTCACCGACAGCGATCTCGACCAGCTGAACACGCAACTGCGCCAGGTGGGCGCGAGCGACATCGTCTACGGCGTCGCGGCGACGTCGGACGCCGAACGCGCCTCTCGCGACGTGGCGACACTGGACGGCACGGCGTGGCGGGAGCTGCGCGCCGCATTCGCCGCCGATGACGTGGCAGGTCATCTCCGCTCCGGAACGAGCCGGTAGGTTCCGGCGAGGCGTAGCCTGGATCCATGACCACTCCCGCACCTGACACGATCACCATGTTCGGCGCCGCCTGGTGCGGTGACTGCCGTCGCACGAAGAAGCAGCTCGACGAGCTCGGCGTCGCGTACACCTACGTGGACCTCGAGGCCGATCCTGCTGCGGCGGACGTCGCCAAGGACATCTCCGGGCGCACGAACATCCCCGTCGTCGTGTATCCCGACGCCACGCACCACGTGGAGCCGAGTAACGCCGACGTCGAGGCGAAGCTCAGCGAGCTGAACCTCATCTGATTCCCGTCGCCGTCGGTCCTCTCCGAGGGCCGACGGCTGGCGTGCCGTGGGTGTGCGCCGACCCGCGCCGATACACTGACGCGATGAGCACTGGCGCTCCACACCCGAACCCTGGCCCGCCCGTGACGGGCGCACATCGTCTGTCTGCGGGAACCATCGCCCGCTACGCCGCGGGTTCTCTCGGCACGGGCGGCTTCGCGACCCTGCCTGGACTCGTACTGACCTACTACCTCACCGACAACCTCGGTGTGGCCGCAGCGCTCGCCGGGGTGGTCATCACCATCGCGAAGCTCTGGGACGTCATCATCGACCCGGTCATCGGTGCCCTTACTGACCGTCAGCGTGCGTTCACCGGGAGCAGACGCGGCTACATGCTCGTCGGCGCCTGTTCACTGCCGTTCCTGTTCGCGCTGACCTTCGCCGTCCCTCCCGGGCTGGCACCGGTGATCGGGGCGCTCTGGGTGCTGGTCGCGTTCACGGCGACGGCCACGGCTTTCAGCCTGTTCCAGGTCCCGTACATCGCACTGCCGGCCGAACTCACGCCCGGATACGACGAGCGCACACGGCTGCTCACCTGGCGCGTGATCGTCCTGACGTTCGCGATCCTGCTCTTCGGGGCGGGAGGCCCGATCCTGCGCGATCTGACCGGTGATCCCACCACCGGCTACCTCCTTATGGGTGCGGTCTCGGGTGTGACGATCGGGATCGGGATGCTGATCGCGACATCGGTCGCTGCGCGTGGGACCCGGCGGGTGTCCCGGGCCGATGCACCGGGCCTGGACGTGCGGGCGCACTATGTGGAAGGGATGCGCGCGCTGCGGCGCAGCCAGCCGTTCCGCGCCCTTCTCCTCACCTACGTGTTGCAGGCACTCGCAACGGGCCTCATGCTCGCCGGCGCGCAGTACCTGGCCACCTGGGTGATGCGCTCGGAAGCAGCGGTGACGCTGTTGTTCGTGTCACTGATCGCCCCGGCTCTCATTGCGGCACCCGTCTGGAGTGCGATCGCTCGTCGCACCGGCAAGACGCGGGCGTTCCGGCTCGCGTCGACCCTGTTCATCGTCGCCGCGGTCATCATCGCAGGAGCGCTCATGGCACCGGGTGATTGGCTGTACGCCCCGGTGGCGCTGGCGGGTATCGCCTATGCCGGCATGCAGTCGTTGCCCATGGCCATGCTGCCCGATGTGATCTCCGCGGATGCGGACGGCCCGGCCGCCGCCGGCACGTTCAGCGGAGTGTGGACCGCGGGAGAGACGGTGGGATTCGCTCTCTCGGCCTCAGCGTTCACTGCGGTGCTGACGCTCACGGGATACGTCTCGTCCACCGCGGACATGTCGGTGACCCAACCCGAATCCGCTGTCGCCGGGATTGTGGTCGCGTTCAGCATCGTCCCCGCCGGTCTGACCCTCCTGAGCCTGATGAGCCTGTCACGGTATCGGGTCACCAAGCAGGATATCGACGTCGTCACCCCCGCCACGTGACGGCGACGAGGCATAGGCTGGCCGAAGACCAGGAGGTTTCTTGTGAGCACACCCGCTGACGCAACACCGGAGCCGATCGACGCGGCTGCGGCGCAGAAGTCCGCTGCACAGCCCGCCCGAGCGTCCCGCAGCGGCGCCGCACGTGCGCGTGAGAAGACCCCGAAAGCGGACAAACCCGAAACCGTGGCAGCGCGCAAGACGCGTGCGTCCGCCGCATCGCCAGGCTCGGCGCGATCGAAGCGGCCGAGTCCTGCGCCCGGTCGCGCCGCCGCAGCGCGGCCCCCGCGTCCGGCAGTCTCCGCCGAGACGATCGCTGCCATCGACACCGAGCTCGACGCCCTGCGGATCGGATCAGCGGTCTGGTCCACGCTTACTCTGACCCAGCGTGCCACGCTCCTGCGCCGACTCCACGCGAGTGTGTCGGCTGCAGCCGAGGACTGGGCCAGGATCGCGGCCGAGACGAAGGGGCTGGACGCACGTCATCCGCTGCGAGGCGAGGAGTGGCTGAGCGGCCCCTACGCCGTCCTGTCCGCACTGAGCACCTACGAGCGGACGCTGCGGACCCTGGCGGCCGGCGGGAGTCCGCTGGATGGGAAGAAGTTCTCGACGTCGCCGAGTGGCCGCACCCGCGTAGACGTCTTCCCCGCCGACGGGGTGGATGCGACGCTCCTGTCCGGCTTCACCGGTCAGGTGTGGCTGCGTCCGGGCGTGGATGCCGGTCAGGCGATCCGTGGCGCCGGTCTTGCTCAGCTCACTCCCGGCGCGTCCGGCGGTGTAGGTCTGGTACTCGGCGCAGGGAACATCACCTCGATCCCGGTGCTGGATGTCCTGTACGAGCTGCTCTCCGCCAACCGCGTGTCGCTGCTGAAGCTCAATCCCACCCAGGACCGGCTGCTTCCGGTGTACCGCCGTGCGCTGCTCCCGCTTGTGGAGGCCGGCTTCGTGCGCATCATCTCGGGTGACGGAGCCGTCGGCGCACACCTCACCGCATCCGATGCCTTTGCCCACGTCCACATCACCGGGTCCGCGGTGACCTTCGACGCCATCGTCTGGGGGACAGGGGCTGCGGCGGAGAAGCGACGCAAGAACGGCCAGCCCCTCCTCCACAAGCCGATCACCGGCGAGCTTGGCGGCGTCGCCCCGATCATCGTGGTTCCCGGGGAGTGGACGCAGGCTGATCTCGACTACCAGGCCGAGCACGTGGTGACGATGCGCCTGCAGAACTGCGGGCACAACTGCATCTCCGGTCAGGTGGTGATCCTCTCCGCGGATTGGCCTCAGCGCGAGGACTTCCTCGACGCGCTCCGCCGAGCCTATGCGGCTGCACCGGACCGGCCGGTCTGGTACCCGAATTCGGCATCGAAGCTCGGTGCCGCAGACGACGCCTATCCTGCGGCTGAACGCTTCGGCGAACGCCGGTTGATCGTCCTGGATGACGCCGACGACGCACGCGCTCTGGAGAGTACCGAGTACTTCTCCCCAGTGCTCGGCGTGGTCACCCTTCCCGGTACCGGACAGCACTTCCTCGATGCGGCCGTCGCGCACGCGAACGAGAAGCTCGCCGGAACACTGGGTGCCAACGTCCTCATCGATCCGTCCGCCCAGCGCGCCCTCGGGGCCGGGTTCGATCGGGCCATCGACGATCTCCACTACGGGAACATCGCGATCAATGGCTGGACCGGTTTCTCCTTCACGGCGCCCACGTTGTCGTGGGGGGCCTTCCCCGGTCACACGCTGTCCGATGTGGGCAGCGGAATCGGCGTTGTCCACAACGGTCTTCTCATCGATCACGTCGAACGATCGGTGCTCTCCGGTCCGTTCCGCCCGTTCCCGCGTTCCCTCGGCGGCGGCGCATGGACGATCCTCCCGAAGCCGCCGTGGTTCGTCACGAGCCGTACGGGAGCGCAGGTGAGCGAGGGCTTCACCCGCTTCCGCATGGACGGGAACATCCCGCGACTGATGAAGACGCTGCTCCAAGCGCTGCGCAGCTGACACAGAAAACCCCTCCAGCATCGCCGCGCTTGCGCGGGTGATGGTGGAGGGGTGTGTGGTGTTGGGGGAATGACGAAAGCCCTGACCAGCGGTGGTCAGGGCTTTCGTGTTAAAAGGAGTCCGGCGGTGTCCTACTCTCCCACAGGGTCCCCCCTGCAGTACCATCGGCGCTGAGAGGCTTAGCTTCTGGGTTCGGAATGTGACCAGGCGTTTCCCTCTCGCTATGGCCGCCGAAACACTATTG
>NZ_JAJNOD010000006.1 GCF_021044885.1 Microbacterium nymphoidis
GGGGCGCCGTCATCGACGGCGCCCCTCTGGTCTGCGGTGAGTTCAGCGACGGCCGGACAGGACCGCCTGCTTGACCTCGGCGATGGCCTTGGTGACCTCGATGCCACGGGGGCACGCCTCGGTGCAGTTGAAGGTGGTGCGGCAGCGCCACACGCCTTCCTTGTCGTTGAGGATGTCCAGGCGCACGTCAGCGGCGTCATCTCGGGAGTCGAAGATGAAGCGGTGCGCGTTGACGATGGCGGCGGGGCCGAAGTACTGCCCATCCGTCCAGAAGACCGGGCAGGACGACGTGCACGCAGCGCACAGGATGCACTTGGTGGTGTCATCGAAGCGCTCGCGCTCGACGATCGACTGCGTGCGCTCCTTGCCCGGCTCGGCCGCCTTGGCCGGCTGCAGGAAGGGCTGCACCTCGCGGTAGGAGGCGAAGAACGGCTCCATGTCGACGATCAGGTCCTTCTCCAGCGGCAGACCCTTGATCGCCTCGACGTAGATCGGCTTGGAGATGTCCAGGTCCTTGATCAGCGTCTTGCAGGCGAGCCGGTTGCGGCCGTTGATGCGCATGGCGTCCGAACCGCAGATGCCGTGCGCGCACGAGCGGCGGAACGACAGCGAACCGTCGACCTCCCACTTGATCTTGTGCAGCGCGTCCAGCACGCGGTCGGTGGCGTAAAGCTCCACGTCGTAGTCCACCCAGCGCGGCTCGGCGTCCTGCTCCGGGTCGAAACGACGGATGATGAACGTGACCGTGTAGGCCTGCACACCGGAGTCGTTGGTGGGTGCCTCGGCGAGATCAGTCGACATCAGTACTTCCTCTCCATCGGCTGGTAGCGGGTGACGACGACGGGCTTCCAGTCCAGCTTGATGTGGTCGGTGGCGTCATCGGAGTGGGGGTCACCGGTGAGGTAGGCCATCGTGTGCTTCATGTAGTTCTCGTCGTCGCGCTTCGGGAAGTCGTCGCGCATGTGACCGCCACGGCTCTCCTCGCGGTTGCGGGCCGCATACACGACCACCTCGGCGAGATCGAGCAGGAAGCCCAGCTCGATCGCCTCCAGCAGGTCCGTGTTGAAGCGGCGACCCTTGTCGTCGACGTAGATGTTCTTGTAGCGCTCGCGCAGTTCCTCGATGGTACCCAGCACGCTGGTCAGCGACTCCTCGGTGCGGAACACCTGAGCCTTCATGTCCATCTCGTCCTGCAGACGCTTGCGCAGCGTGGCGATGCGCTCCGTGCCCTTGGCGTTGCGGATGCCCTCGACCATGTCGATGACGGCCTGCGCGGGGTTCTCCGGAAGCGGCACGAACTCGGCCGCGTTGGCGTACTTCACGGCGTTGCGACCGGCGCGCTTGCCGAACACGTTGATGTCCAGCAGGGAGTTGGTACCGAGGCGGTTGGAACCGTGCACTGACACGCACGCGCACTCACCGGCGGCGTAGAGTCCCGGAACCACGGTGTTGTTGTCCGCGAGGACCTCGGCGTCGTTGTTGGTGGGGATGCCGCCCATGGCGTAGTGCGCGGTGGGCATCACCGGAACCGGCTCGACCACCGGGTCCACGCCCAGATAGGTGCGCGCGAACTCGGTGATGTCGGGGAGCTTGGTCTCCAGGACCTCGGCGCCCAGGTGCGTGCAGTCCAGCAGCACGTAGTCCTTGTGGGGGCCGGCGCCGCGCCCGTCCAGGACCTCCTGGACCATCGAGCGCGCCACGATGTCGCGCGGTGCGAGGTCCTTGATGGTGGGGGCGTAGCGCTCCATGAAGCGCTCACCGGAGGCGTTGCGGAGGATGGCGCCCTCACCGCGCGCACCCTCGGTGAGGAGGATGCCCAGGCCCGCGAGGCCGGTGGGGTGGAACTGGAAGAACTCCATGTCCTCCAGCGGCAGCTTCTTGCGCCAGATGATGCCGACGCCGTCACCGGTGAGGGTGTGGGCGTTGGAGGTGGTCTTGAACATCTTCCCGAATCCGCCGGTGGCGAAGACGACCGCCTTGGAGTGGAACACGTGGATCTCGCCCGTGGCCAGCTCGTAGGCGACGACGCCCGCGATCTTCGTGTCCGCGCCCTCGCCGACCGTGATGAGGTCGAGAGCGTAGAACTCGTTGAAGAAGTTGATGCCCAGCCGCACGCAGTTCTGGAACAGCGTCTGCAGGATCATGTGACCGGTGCGGTCAGCCGCGTAGCAGGCACGGCGCACCGGCGCCTTGCCGTGATCGCGGGTGTGGCCGCCGAAGCGGCGCTGGTCGATCTTGCCCTCGGGGGTGCGGTTGAAGGGAAGACCCATGTTCTCGAGGTCGATGACCGCGTCGATGGCCTCCTTCGCGAGGATCTCCGCCGCGTCCTGGTCGACGAGGTAGTCACCGCCCTTGACGGTGTCGAAGGTGTGCCATTCCCAGCTGTCCTCTTCGACGTTGCCGAGTGCGGCTGCCATGCCGCCCTGCGCCGCTCCCGTGTGGGAGCGCGTCGGGTAGAGCTTGGAGATGACCGCGGTCTTCGCGCCGGGGCCCGCCTCGATCGCCGCGCGCATGCCGGCGCCGCCGGCACCGACGATGACGACGTCGAACTGGTGGTAGTGCACGCCGTCCTTGACGTACGAGTCTGCTGTCTCAGTAGCCACGCTGTGATGCCTCTCCGGATTCCCGCTCAACTGCACGTCACACCGGCGACCACGTCACCGGCGGTGGCGCCGATGCAGGGGTCGAAGGCGATCACGACGTAGGTGCCGAGGATGATGAGGACCGCCGCGGCGATCCAGATCAGGCTGACGAGCACCGTGCGAACGGTCTTGTGGGTCACGTAGTCGTTGGTGACGGTGGTCATGCCGTTGGCGCCGTGGATCAGAGCGAGCCAGAGCATGAGCCCGTCCCAGACCTGCCAGAAGCCGCCGGCGTACTTGCCCGCCACGAACCCGAACGTGATCTGGTGGATCCCCTCGCCCGTCAGTAGGTTGACGAACAGGTGCCCGAAGATCAGGACGATCAGCAGCACGCCGCTGATGCGCATGTAGAGCCAGCCCCACTTCTGGAGGTTGAAGCCGCCGTTGCGCTTGACGTGCGGCGTGCGCGGCATCGCGAGCATCTCCGCGGTCATCAGTGACCACCTCCCACAGAGCTGAACACGCGCACGAGGTGCGCGGGGGCGAAGCCGGCCATCACCACGACCCAGACCGCGATGACGCCCCAGAAGAGCTGGCGCTGGTACTTGGCGCCCTTCGACCAGAAGTCGACGAGGATGATGCGCAGGCCGTTGAACGCGTGGAAGGCGATCGCCGCGACCAGCACCGTCTCTCCCAGACCCATGACCGGGTTCTTGTACGTGCCGATGACGGCGTCGTACGCCTCCGGCGACACAGTCAGCAATGCCGAGTCCAGCACGTGGACCAGCAGGAAGAAGAAGATCGCGACACCGGTGATGCGGTGCAGAACCCAGGACCACATGCCTTCGTTACCCCGGTACAGGGTGCCGCGCGGCGTCTTCGATGTGGTCTCGGATACCGACGGTGTCAAGCGAGCGCTTGTGGACACGTCGTCCTCCCTGATCGATGAGAAGCGCAGGCGTGAACGGCACGCGGGCGCATCCACATCCTATGCCCGCCGTGCAGAAGGGTCGAGAAAGGACACCCTTACTCTGGGGGTACCGTCGCTCCGCCCGGGCGTGCCGCCGCCGCGGACGCCGGTGAACTCGCTCGCCTGTGCGAGCCGCCAGGAACGGGCAGAGCGGTGCCGGTACGGTGAGGGGCATGACTGTGCCCTTGGACGACTTCTACGCTGTGATCCCGGCGGGAGGCATCGGCAGCCGCCTGTGGCCGCTGTCCCGCGCCGACGCGCCGAAGTTCCTGCACGATCTGACGGGTTCCGGACATTCCCTGCTGCGCGACACCTGGGACCGTCTGCTGCCCCTGGCCGGACCCGAGCGCATCGCCGTGGTCACCGGGCGGGCGCATCGAGCGGCAGTGGAGGAGCACCTCCCCGACCTGGCGGACATGAACGTCTTCCTGGAGTCCGAGCCCCGGGAGTCATCGGCTGCCATCGGCCTCGCCGCCGCGATCCTGCATCGGCGCAACCCCGACGTGATCATCGGATCCTTCGCCGCCGATCACGTGATCCGCGGGGAGCGGGTGTTCGAGTGGGCGGTGCAGCAGGCGGTCGCCGTCGCGCGCGCGGGCTACATCTGCACGATCGGCATCACCCCGACCGAGCCGTCCGTCGGCTTCGGCTACATCAAACGCGCCGACGACGAGCTCGCGGTGGAGGGCGCTCCCGAGGCGGCGCTGGTCGAGCGCTTCGTCGAGAAGCCGGACCTCGCCACGGCCAAGCAGTATCTGGAGGAGCGCACCTACCTCTGGAACGCGGGGATGTTCATCTCCCGCGCCGATGTGCTTCTCGAGGAGCTGCGCCGGACGAAGCCCGCGTTGCACGCGGGTCTCATCGAGCTGGCGGAGGCATGGGATGACAAGGAGCTGCGCGGTCCGGCGGTCGATCGGATCTGGCCGCGGCTGGAGAAGATCGCCATCGACTACTCGGTCGCCGAGCCCGCCGCCGATGCGGGTCGTCTCGCCGTCATCCCGGGGCACTTCGACTGGGACGACGTCGGCGACTTCGCCAGCCTCGCAAAGCTGCAGAACCGCGGCCGCCCGAGTGATCTGGCCATCATCGGCGCAGAGGCCCGCGTGCTCGCCGACGCCTCCAGCGGCATCGTGGTCAGCCAGACCAAACGCGTGATCTCCCTCATCGGCGTGCGCGACATCGTGGTGGTCGACACTCCGGACGCGCTGCTGGTCACCACCAGCGAGCACGCCCAGCGCGTGAAGGGTGTCGTAGACGCGCTGAAGCTCACGGGCCGCGGCGACGTTCTGTAGTCGCGCACGCTTCCGCGTGATCATCTGCGCAGGTCAGCGCGCAGAATCGCGGGCGAAAATCCGGCTTCGTGCTCATATGAGCACGACGTTGAGGATCTGTTGCATCTCGATAACCATTGGATCTGCACCCGTCGAAGCGCGCATGTTTCCGGGTAGTTTTCGATTGCTCCCGTGAAGTCCGCGGGGCCTATCCCGTGGAGGCCTGAGTGACCATCTCAACCACCAAGAAGATCGTGGGCGTCGCAGCAGCAGCCGGCCTGCTCTTCGCGCTCGCCGGCTGTGGTGCCGCACCCGAAGACACCACGTCGACGTCGGGCGCAGGCGCCACCGGCGGTGCCGAGAAGCCCGCTGACAGCAACTTCAAGCCCTGCATCGTCTCCGACGACGGCGGATGGAACGACAAGTCGTTCAACCAGTCCGCCAAGGAGGGCCTCGACAAGATCGCCGCCGAGCTCGGCGTCAAGACGGTCGAGCTGCAGTCCGACGGCGACAGCGACTACGCGCCCAACCTGGAGCAGCTGGTCAGCCAGAACTGCACCTACATCGTGACCGTCGGCTTCAAGCTGGCCGCCGCCACGGTGGACTCGGCCAAGGCCAACCCCGACATCAACTACGCGATCATCGACGATTCCGCCGATGTCGACCAGGACGGCAAGACCGACGCGCCGAACATTAAGCCGCTGCTGTTCGACACCGTGCAGGCTGCCTACCTCGGCGGTTACGCCGCTGCCGCGTGGTCTGACGCCAGCGGCGTCAACAAGGTCGGCACCTTCGGTGGCATCCCGATCCCGCCGGTCACCATCTTCATGGACGGCTTCGTCGACGGTGTGAAGAAGTTCAACGAGGACAACAGCAAGAACGTCGAGGCCATCGGCTGGGACGTCGCTGCGCAGAACGGTCAGATGACGGGTGGCTTCGCAGCCAACGACACCGCCAAGCAGACCGCTCAGTCGCTGCTGGACCAGGGTGCTGACGTGCTGCTGCCCGTCGGTGGCCCGATCTACCAGTCGGCTGCTGCCGCCATGGCAGAGGGCGACGTCATGCTCGGCGTCGACTCCGACGTGGCCGTGTCCGACCCCTCGGTCGCCGACAAGGTGCTCGTCTCGATCATGAAGCGCATCGACGAGGCCGTGTACACCTCGGTCAAGGAAGCCGCTGCTGGCAACGTGGACGTGACCCCCTACCTGGGCACGCTCGCCAACGACGGTGTCGGCCTCTCCAGCTTCCACGACTTCGAGTCGAAGCTGCCCGCCGGTCTCACCGACAAGCTGGATGCCCTGAAGAAGGACATCATCGACGGCAAGATCACGGTCACCTCGGTCTCCTCGCCGAAGGCCTGACCCACTCCCGGATGCGGCCGGGCGGAATCCTCCGCCCGGCCGCATCTGCTGTCATCACCCCGGATCGAGCACCAGCGGCGCGCACATCGCGGCCTGTTGACGCTCTGTCCTCTGAACACGTGTCCTCGATAAGGTGCACCCATGAAGCTTGAGCTCCGCGGAATCACGAAGCGGTTCGGCAACCTCGTCGCCAACGACCACATCTCCCTGACTGTCCAGCCCGGTGAGATCCACGCGCTGCTCGGGGAGAACGGCGCCGGAAAGTCCACCCTGATGAACGTCCTGTACGGCCTCTACCAGGCCGACGAGGGCGAGATCCTGCTGGATGACGTCGTCCAGAACTTCGCCGGCCCCGGCGACGCGATGTCCGCCGGCATCGGCATGGTGCACCAGCACTTCATGCTGATCCCGGTCTTCACCGTGGCCGAGAACGTGATGCTCGGCCACGAGCAGACCCATGGTCCCGGCATCCTCGACATCGACGCCGCCCGCGAGCACGTGCGCACCGTGGCGGCGCGCTTCGGGTTCGAGATCGACCCCGACGCGATCGTGGAGGACCTTCCGGTCGGCGTCCAGCAGCGCGTCGAGATCATCAAGGCTCTGGCACGCGATGCCCGCGTGCTGGTGTTCGATGAGCCCACCGCCGTGCTCACCCCGCAGGAGACCGATGAGCTGATGGCCATCATGCGTCAGCTGCGCGAAGAGGGCACCGCCATCGTCTTCATCACCCACAAGCTGCGCGAGGTGCGTGAGGTGGCCGATCGGATCACCATCATCCGTCTCGGACGCGTCGTGGGGGAGGCTTCGCCCACCGCGAGCAACACCGAGCTGGCGTCCCTCATGGTGGGCCGGGCGGTCGAGCTCACGGTGCACAAGAATGCACCCGACATCCGCCCGGGCGGCCTGGTCGTCAGCGACCTGAGCGTGCAGCTGCCGTCGGGTCAGCTCGCCGTGGATCACATCAGCTTCGAGGTGCGCCCCGGTGAGGTGCTCGCCATCGCCGGTGTGCAGGGCAACGGTCAGACGGAGCTGGTCGAAGCGCTCGTCGGCATGCAGAACCGGGTCACCGGCTCCGCCCGGCTGGGGGATGTCGAGCTGGTGGGCAAGAACGTGCGAGCGGTGCTCGACGCCGGTGTCGGCTTCGTGCCCGAGGACCGCAACGAGGATGGCCTGGTCGGCTCGTTCTCGGTGGCGGAGAACCTCATCCTCGATCGTTCCTCCGATGCGCAATTCGCGGTCGCGGGCACGATCCGCCGCGGTGCGCTTGACACCTTCGCGCGTGACCGCATCGCGGAGTACGACATCCGGACGCAGGGCCCGCAGACCCCGGCGGCTGCGCTCTCGGGCGGCAACCAGCAGAAGGTGGTGATCGCCCGCGAGCTGAGCCGCGACCTGACGCTCTTCATCGCGTCCCAGCCCACGCGCGGCGTCGATGTCGGCTCGATCGAGTTCATCCACAAGCGCGTCGTCGAGACGCGCGATTCGGGCGTGCCCGTCATCGTCGTCTCCACGGAGCTCGACGAGGTCACCGCGCTCGCCGACAAGATCGCGGTGATGTACCGCGGACAGATCATGGGCATCGTCCCCGCGGACACCCCGCGCGACGTGCTCGGCCTCCTGATGGCGGGAGAGAAGGCAGCATGAACGAGAAGAACAGCGGATCGGACGACCCGCTCGCGGCAGCAGGACCAACGGCTGCTGCCGAGGCGGTCGCGGCCGAGAAGACCATCACCACCGAGGTGGCCAGCACCGCCGGAGCGCTCGCCGCCCAGGGCGAGCCGAGTCGCAACATCCAGAACATCCCGGTTCCCCGCGGCAACGCGGTGATGCGGGAGATCCTCCGCGGCAGTGTCGTCACGACGCTGTTCGCGATCCTCGCGGCCTTCATCATCGGCGGCATCCTCATCGCCGCCACCGACCCCGCCGTGCAGAAGGCGTCCGGCTACTTCTTCAGCCGCCCGATGGACACCATCTCCGCCATCTGGCACGCGGTGTCCAACGGCTACTGGGCCCTCTTCCGCGGCTCCATCTTCGATCCCGAAGCGGCGAACTTCGTGCGGATGATCCGCCCGCTGACGAACACGCTCGGCTTCGCGGTGCCGCTCATCCTCGCCGGTCTCGGTGTCGGCCTCGCCTTCCGTGTGGGCCTGTTCAACATCGGTGCTCAGGGGCAGATGCTCATCGCGGGCGTGTTCGCCGGCTTCCTGTCGTTCCAGATGTCGATGCCGATGTGGCTGCACATCCCGTTCACCATCCTGGTCGCCGCCCTCGGTGGCGCGGCATGGGCCGGAATCGCGGGCTTCCTCAAGGCGCGCACGGGTGCGCACGAGGTGATCCTCACGATCATGCTGAACTGGATCGCCCTCAACCTCGTCGGCTTCCTGGTGCGCACTCCCGGGCTGCAGAAGCCCGGATCGAACCAGTCGCAGTCGGTTGCGACGCCCGAAACCGCACAGCTGCCGGCACTGGCCGGCCCGCAGTTCCCGGGACTGAATCTCGGCCTCATCGTGGTGATCATCCTCACGGTGGTGGTCTGGTGGCTGATGGAGCGCTCCAGCCTCGGCTTCCGCATGCGCGCCGTGGGCGAGAACCCCCACGCAGCCCGTGCCGCGGGCATCAGCGTCGACCGGATGTACATCTACGCGATGATGTTCGCCGGAGCCCTCGCCGGCATCGCCGGTGCGTACCAGGTGACCGCCGTCACCACCTCCGGCTTCGACAACCGCTTCGATGCGGGCGTCGGCTTCGACGCGATCACCGTGGCGCTGCTCGGACGCAGCCGCGCCGGCGGCGTGTTCGCGGCCGGTCTGCTCTTCGGCGCTCTCAAGGCCGGATCCTTCGCGATGAGTGGCCAGGGCATCCCGTCCGAGATCGTCGTGGTGGTCCAGTCGATCATCGTTCTCTTCATCGCGGCACCCCCGCTGGTGCGGACGATCTTCTTCCTCCCCAAGAGCGACGCGGAGATCGCGGCGAAGCTCAAGGCCAAGGCAGCCAAGAAGGCGGCCAAGACGAAGGCGGTGGCGGCATGACCGTGACTGACATCCAGACTCCCGCCCCGGCGGCGACGGCGGACATCAAACCGCCGCTGAAGCTGAAGGTGCCGGTGTCGCTGACCGTCGCGTTCGCGCTGCTCGGCCTGCTGCTGCTGCTCGCGCCCCGCCACGGGGACGCCATCTTCAACCTGGACCCGAACTCGTCCCAGAAGATTCCGGTCGTGCTCGGGGATCTGCCTGTGCCCGCCGACGTGACCATCGCGTTCTGCATGGTGGTGCTCGCTCTCCTCACTGCCTGGACCTGGTTCGCCACGGCGACCCGGCGCAAGGCGGGGGCCTGGGCACCGGTGATCTTCGGCGCGCTGGCCGTGTTCGTCTTCGTGACGTGGGCCGCGGCCGGCGCCAGCGGCAAGGTCCCGGTCGTGGGCCTGCTCTCGGGCGCGCTCTCGCTCGCCGTGCCGCTCGTGTTCGGCGCGCTCGGCGGCATCATCGGCGAGCGCGTGGGTGTTGTCAACGTGGCGATCGAGGCGCAGTTCCTCCTCGGCGCGTTCATGGCGGCGATCACGTCGTCCATCACGCACAACCCGTACGTCGGACTGATCGGCGCGATGATCGGCGGCATGCTGGTCGCCTTCGTCCTCGCCGCGTTCGCGATCAAGTACCTGGTGGAGCAGGTGATCATCGGTGTCGTGCTCAACGGCCTCGTGCTCGGTCTCACGAGCTTCCTGTACCAGATCGTGCTGGTGCCGAACGCTCCCGCTCTGAACACCCCCGCGCAGTTCGGCAACCTGAAGATCCCACTGCTCGGAGACATCCCGGTGATCGGCCCGGTGCTGTTCAACCAGCCGTTCATCGTGTACCTGATGTACATCGTGGTGCCGCTGGTGGCATTCAGCCTGTACCGCACCCGCTGGGGTCTGCGCGTTCGTGCCGTGGGCGAGTACCCGCGCGCCGCCGACACCGTGGGTATCAACGTGAACCGTGTGCGCTTCACCAACGTCGTGCTCGCCGGCGCGATCGCCGGTGTGGGCGGTGCGTACTTCACGCTCGCCTCGGTGCCGCTGTTCACGCAGAACATGACCAACGGCCTCGGCTTCATCGCCCTCGCCGCGGTCATCTTCGGCCGCTGGGACCCGATGCGCGCGACCTTTGCCGCGCTGCTGTTCGGCTTCGCGCAGAACCTGCAGAACACCTTCAGCGCCCTGCAGTCGCCGGTGCCGAAGGAGTTCCTGCTCATGCTGCCGTACGTCGTCACCCTGATCGCCGTGGCCGGCTTCGTCGGCCGCATCAAGGGTCCGGCGGCGTCGGGCAAGCCCTACATCAAGGGCTGACACATTTCATAGCGCGCGAATGGGCCCAATTCGACCCGGATTGGGCCCATTCGCGCACAACGGAGATCGTCGACGCGGCCACGAGCCGCAGGAGAGGAAGACATGGACATCGCCTGGGACGAGCTGCGAACGGCGGCCGTGGAAGCCATGCAGAAGGCCTACGTGCCGTACTCGAGATTCAAGGTGGGCGCTGCTGCACTCGTCACCGACGGACGCATCGTGTCGGGCTGCAACGTGGAGAACGCCTCGTACGGTGTGACCCTCTGCGCTGAATGCGGCCTGGTGTCGGCGCTGCACATGTCCGGGGGCGGCCAGCTGGTGGCCTTCGTCTGTGTGGACGGTGAGGGGCGCACGCTGATGCCGTGCGGTCGCTGCCGGCAGCTGCTGTTCGAGCACGCGGTGCCGGGCATGCTGCTGGAGACCGTCTCCGGCATCCGCACCATCGACGAGGTCCTGCCGGACGCGTTCGGTCCCCGCAACCTCGAGGAGGCGGCACGATGACCCTGGAGCCGTTCGCCGCCGTCGACGTCATCGCCGCCAAGCGCGATCGTCACCCCGTCGCCGAGGACGCCCTCCGATGGATGATTGACGCCTACACGCGCGGCTACGTGTCGGATGCGCAGATGTCGGCGTTCGCGATGGCGATCTTCCTCAACGGCATGAGCCGCGACGAGATCCGCGTGATGACCGAGGCCATGATCGCCTCCGGGGAGCGGATGAGCTTCGACGGGCTCGGCAAGACGACGGTGGACAAGCACTCCACCGGCGGCGTCGGAGACAAGATCACGCTTCCGCTCGCGCCGCTGGTCGCCGCATTCGGCGTCGCGGTGCCGCAGCTGTCCGGTCGCGGTCTCGGGCACACCGGTGGGACGCTCGACAAGCTCGAATCGATCCCGGGGTGGCGTGCGGCGCTGTCGAACGAGGAGATCTTCGCGCAGCTGCGAGGCGATGCCGGAGCGGTCATCTGCGCCGCCGGCACCGGGCTCGCCCCCGCCGACAAGAAGCTGTACGCCCTGCGTGATGTCACCGGCACCGTTCAGGCCATTCCGCTGATCGCCTCGTCGATCATGTCGAAGAAGATCGCCGAGGGCACCAGCGCGCTGGTGCTGGACGTGAAGTTCGGCTCGGGTGCCTTCATGCAGGACATCGACCGTGCCCGCGAACTGGCCGAGACCATGGTCGCGCTGGGAACGGACTCCGGCGTCTCGACCACGGCCCTGCTCACCGACATGAACGTGCCGCTCGGACTCGCGATCGGTAACGCGAACGAGGTGCGCGAATCGGTGGAGGTGCTCGCCGGCGGCGGCCCGGCCGATGTCGTGGAGCTCACCCTCGCGCTGGCACGCGAGATGCTGGCACTGGCCGGGCAGCCCGATGCGGATGTCGAGGCGGCTCTCGCCGATGGGCGCGCGATGGACCACTGGCGCAGCATGATCATCGCGCAGGGCGGCGATCCGGATGCTGCGCTTCCCGTGGCCCGCGAGACGCACACCGTGACCGCGCCGCGTGACGGATTCGTCACGCGGCTGGAGGCCCTTCCCTTCGGCGTGGGGGCATGGCGACTGGGCGCTGGTCGTGCTCGCGCCGAGGACGCCGTCGTTCATGCGGCCGGCATCGATCTGCACGTGAAGCCCGGCGACGCCGTGCGTGCGGGAGATCCGGTCTTCACCCTCTCTGCGGAGGACGAGGCCCGCTTCGCCGGTGCTCTCGCCTCGGTGGAGGGCGCGTGGGAGATCGGCGACACCGCCCCCGAGCGCACGCCGATCGTGCGCGAGCGCATCACCGCGTGAATTCCTGCTGCCGTGGACTCGACCGAGTCGGGTCCACGGCAGCGCTTCGTCCGCTCGGCGGCGCGCCCGCGATGACACACGCGCTCGTATCCCGCGGCCTCACCGCGTAGTCTGCGAGTGCCTCTCTTTCGCCACGTCCCTCCGGAGGAAACATGTCCATCGACGCCCACGGCGATGTCCGCATCGACGGTGTCTCGCTGCGCAGCCTGCCCAAGGTCTCGCTCCACGATCACCTGGATGGCGCCGTCCGCCCCGAGACGGTGGTGGAACTGGCGGCGGAGGCCGGTATCGAACTGCCGGCCGCCGACGCCGACGGTCTCGTGGCGTGGATGCTGCAGCGCACGCAATCCGGATCTCTGGAGGAGTACCTCACGGCGTTCGAGCCGGTGCTGGCCGTGCTGCAGACCCGGGAGGCGCTGACCCGGGTGGCGCGGGAGTACGTGGAGGACCTTGTTGCGGACGGCGTGGTGTACGGCGAGGTCCGCTGGGCACCGGAACTGCACATCGCGGGCGGCCTGTCGATGGCGGAAGCCGTGGACGCGGTACAGGACGGCTTGGAGCAGGGCGAGGACGACGCCGACGACAACGACGCGGAGATCCGCGTTTCCCAGATCCTGTCGGCGATCCGTGGGGGCGCGTACGTGCGTGAGGTCGCCGAGCTGGCTGTCGCGTCGCGCGACGCCGGCGTGGTCGCATTCGACATCGCGGGTGCCGAAGACGGCAACCCGGCATCGGAGTACGCCGATGTCTTCACCTATCTGGCGAACGAGTTCCTCCCGGTGACGGTGCACGCGGGCGAGGGCGCCGGAGTGGACTCGATCCGTTCGGCGCTGATCGACGGGCGTGCCCTCCGTCTCGGGCACGGCACGCGCATCGCCGAGGACCTCAGCATCGTGGGCCGCGCCGACGACGAGGTGCGCGTGCAGTTCGGCGACGTCGCTCGCTGGGTGCGCGACCGGGAGATCCCGCTCGAGCTGTCGCCGTCCTCCAACCTGCAGACCGGCGCCATTGAGGCGTGGGGCGACCAGATCGCCGACCACCCCTTCGATCTGCTGTTCCAGCTCGGCTTCGCGGTCACCGTGAACGCCGACAATCGCACCATGAGCCGCACCTCGCTCACCCGGGAGCTGGCGCTGCTGGCCGAAGCGTTCGGCTACGGGCTGGAGGACATCGAGTCGTTCCAGCTCAATGCCGCCGCTGCCGCGTTCCTGTCGGTGGAGGAACGCGAGGAGCTGATCGAGCTCATCGGCGAGGGCTTCGCCCGCTGAGCCGAGGTGCCGGGCGGCCACTTCGCAGGGTGGCTGCTCGGCTCGGGGCACCCGGCCCCGGGGTCACTCGTTCGCGAGGCCGGGATGCGTGGCGAGGTAGGCGTCGAAGGCCTCCGCAGATGTCTTCGACGGCGTGTAGCCGAAGTCCTGTTTCAGCGCGTCGTTCGCGAGCACAGGGCGGTACCGGAGGAAGCGGACCTGTTCCGGACCCCAGGGCACCAGCTTCAGCGCCCGGCCGATCCGCAGGCCGGCCGCGAGGGCCGGGGCGGGAATGGTGAGCAGCGGCTTGCCGAGCCGCCGCGCCAGTTCGGGCACGGTGAGGGCGCCGTCGCCGGCGACGTTGTAGATGCCCGCGGGTCCGTCGGTGGCCGCCCGGGCCATCGCCGCCGCGACGTCGTCGACCCACACGAAAACGAAGGGGGAGTCGGCGCCGGCGATGCGCAGGATGCGCTTGCCATCCCACATCGCCGTGATCTGGTTGCGAACGGTGGGTCCGAGGATCGTGCCAATGCGGAAGACCACCTGCTCCAGCTCCGGGTGATCCCTCCGCGCGTCCGCAAGCATCTCCTCGACCAGCCGCTTGTGGCGTGAGTAGCTGAACTCGTCGTTGCCGCGCACCGGGTCGCTCTCGCGCAGCCAGGGCGGATTGTCGGCGTGATACCCGTATGCGGCACCGGAGCTGGAAACGACGAGGCGGCGCACACCGGCGCACATGCAGGCCTCCAGCACGTTGCGGGAGCCATCGACGTCCACCCGGTACTCGACGGCGACATCTCCGCCGGGATTGACGATCGCCGCCAGGTGGACCACCACGTCGATGCGGTGCTCGCGCAGGAGGGGTCCGAGGGCGTGCGGGTCGGTGACGTCGCAGACCGCCTCGATGACCCCGTGCCGTGCCGTGCGCCCGGCGATATCCGCGGACACCACGACGGAGACGTCATCCCGTTCCTGCAGAGCCGTCACCACGTGGGAGCCGAGGAACCCGCTTCCCCCGGTGACGAGAACGCGCCTCCCCGTCATCCTTCCCGCCCGCCGATGCTGCGGCCGGATGCGTCTCCCCGCGACGACCCCGTGCGAACGCGAGTGCGCCAGGCCCAGAGCGATGACACGATGAGGCCGGCGATGATGTCCCAGATGCCCCACCAGCCGGCCACGATCGCCATTCCGCCGAGGCCGCCGAAGAACGTGAACACGAGCCCGAGCCCGAGTCCCGCATTGCGGATGCCCACCTCGAATGTCATCGCCTTGCGCTCGCGCGTGCCGAGTCCGCCCAGTACGGCGGTGCCGTAGCCGAGCCCGAGCGCCACGGCGTCGTGCACCGTCACGACGATCACCAGCAGTCCGAGCACGGAGACGAAGATCGCCCAGTTGCCCACGAGCGCCACCGCGATGAACGCGACGAGAGCGATGAGGCTGAACCAGTGCACGATCGGGTGTGCCCGCCGGGCGAATCCGGGAAGCTTGGCCCGCAGCAGCAGACCGAGGCCGAACGGCAGCCCGACGATGAGGAGGACCTCCAGCAGCATCTGCCCGGGGTTCAGAGTGACGGCCTCGAGGATGTCGCGCGTACGCGGGTTCAGTGAGCCCCAGAAGGCGATCGAGAGCGGCATCGCGAAGATGTACATCACGTTGCCGACGGCGGTCATCGACACGGACAGGGCCACGTTGCCGCCGGAGCGATGCGTCAGCACCTGGGAGATGTTGCCCGGTGGGCAGCAGGCCACCAGGATCATGCCGAGCGCCATGGAGTCGGTCACCGGGAGCACGAAGGTGAGGCCGAAGGTCACCAGCGGCAGCAGCAGGAGCTGCGCCAGGATCGCGATGATGAACGGCTTCGGGTGCGTGAGGACCACCCGGAAATCGCTCGGGGCGGTGTCGAGGGCGATGCCGAGCATGATGAGGCTCAGCACCACGTTGAGGGCGAGCAGCGAGCCGGGCGCGACCTGGATCGCGTCGATGACATCAGGATTCATGCGGGACCTGGCCTCGGCGACGGGAGCGGGGGTTCATCGCGCCAGCGCCTTCGGCCGGCGACGGCGTCTTTTCAGGGTGCCCGGCGCATCCGCCACCACGAGCGAGCCGAGCGCATCGCGCACGGCGGCGCGGTAGGCGTCCTTGTTCACGTAGTACGACATGCGATCCAGCCCCAGGTACCGGTAACCGCCCGTGGTGTCCGGCCATCGGTCTTCCGTCACGCGACGGCGGAACTCGGCGGCCCGTGACGGATGCAGCTGCGCAGCGCGCAGGTAGGCGGCGATGAGCTCCGCCTGCTCGTAGCGCCCCTGCCAGCCGATGCCGGATGCCTCGATCATTCCCATCACGTACAGGCCGGAGAAGTCGGGCGGGAAGATGTTCAGGAACAGATCGGGGGAGGCGCCGCGCCAGTGCAGTGCCTCCCGCTCGACGAAGGGGTAGTCCAGCGTGTATCCCGTTGCCAGCAGCACGAGGTCGTAGTCGTCCGACGAGCCGTCGCGGAAGTGCACCGTGCTGCCGTCGAAGCGGTCGATGTCGGGACGGATGCGGAGATCCCCCTGACCGAGGTGGTTCAGGATCAACGTGTTGACGATGGGGTGCGACTCGTAGATCTTGTAGTCCGGCTTCGGGAAACCGAACCGGACCGGGTCGCCGGTGAAGACCTGCAGCACCCGCTTGTCGATGAACTGCTTCACGGGAGCCGGGAGCGGGCGTCCCTGGTTGAGCGTGTCCGACGGGCGCCCGAACAGGTAGCGGGGTACGAAGTAGTACCCCCGGCGCACGCTCATGTCGACGGCCGCGGCGTGGTGGACCGCGTCCACGGCGATGTCGCACCCGGAGTTCCCGGCGCCGATGATGAGCACGCGCTTGCCGTCGAGCTGGGCGGCGCTCTTGTAGCGGCTGGTGTGCATCAGCTCGCCGCTGAACTCACCGCTGAACTCGGGGATGTTGGGGTGGGCGAGGGTGCCGTTGGCGAGGATCACGCCCGCATGGCGTCGCTCGATCGTGCCCTCCGGTCCCTCCGCAACCACCAGCCAGCCGGAGACGTCCTGCCGTACCGACACCACCGTGGTGTCGAACCGGAACTGCGCGGTGAGGCCGAACGTGTCCGCGTAGTCGCGGAAGTACTGCCGCATCACGCGGTGCCCGGGGTAGTCCGCGGTGTCGGGCAGCGGGAACTCGCGGAACTGCGTCGTGGTGCGCGAGGAGATCAGGTGTGCCGACTCGTACATCGTCGATCGGGGATTGTCGATGTCCCAGAGGCCGCCCACACCGGAGGAGGACTCGTAGCCCTCGAACGGGAGGCCGCCGGCCTGGAGGGCCCGTGCCGCGGCCAGACCGCTGGGGCCGGCGCCGATGATGGCATACGTGGATCGTTCCACGGGTACTCCGTACGTCTTCGTTGCGGATGGGACCGGGGTGGTCAGTTTCGGGTGTGACGCGCTCGCTCAGCCGGCGAGGGCGACGATGCCCCGCACGAACACGACGATCGTGCCGAGCCAGGCGAAGCCGAGCATACCCTGTCGCGCGATCGGCGCAGGGACGAATCGCACCAGCAGCGACCCCACCACGATTCCGGTCGCCGTGGCCACGCCACCCCACACCAGATCGCTCGCTGGGACCGGCGGCAGACCGCGAAACAGCACGGCGAGCAGACTCAGTCCCACGAACACCGCCTGCACACTCGCGGCGAAGGAGCGCTGCTCCCACTCGGTGGCGACGGCATATGCCCCCAGCACCGGACCGGACATCCCGCTCGCGACGTTCAGTGCTCCGGCCGAGGCCCCCGCGGTGAGCGTGCCGGATCGGCCGTGATACAGACGGGAGAAGCCCGGGATGCGGCTGGCGGTGAGGGCGAAAGCGGCGAGCGCGGCGATGAGCAGCAGCATCGCGGGCTCCGGCAGCAGCCGGACCGCCCACGCCGCCAGCGGCGCGACGACTGCGGCGGGCAGGAGCAGCCACAGCACCCGGCGCCACACGATCTGCTTCCACACGAGCGGGAGAGCGGCGAGGGAGGCGATGAGGGCGAGGAAGACGCTCATCGCTGTGCCCGTGTACGCCCCGTAGAGCAGGATCACTGGTGCCGTGAGAACCAGCACGAAACCGAGTCCGGTGATCCGCTGGATGACGCCGGCGACGAGGGCGGCGCAGGCGAGCAGGAGCGGGGTCAGCACGCCCGCTACTCTATGCGACCTCCACGGGTCGCTTCGGTCTGTGGGCGAGAACCGCCGCAATGCGCCGATTCTCGCCCACAGGCGGAAGTCTCGCCTGTCAGCGGAGGGAGGTGAGGCGCTCCGAGATGACGGCGACCACGTCGTCGAACAGCGGGTGCTCCGGATCCAGACCCGTGATCTCGCGGGCGAGGGCGGGGGCATCGGCGGAGCCGCGCAGCAGCTCCTGCAACTGCACCGACTGCTCGTCGGCGGGGTCGGAGAACTCCAGCGCCGCACCCACCGCGTGCAACAGCGCCTCCGTAGCGAGACCGCGCTCGGCCGCCTCCGCGGAGGGGCCGATGAAGCGCTCGTGACGGCTGAGCTTGCGCAGCGGCTGACGCCCGACGCGCCAGACCGTGTCGGGCAGCTCGGGATTGCGGAATCGGTTCAGGATCGTCGCCCGGTACTCCGCGAGGCTTTCGGCGGACAAACCGTGCTTCGCCTCCAGCACCGCGGAGGTCTCCTCGAGCGCACGCGCCACGCCGTCCTCGACGGCCGCGATCGCGAGGGCGTCCGAGATGCTCTCCGCCCCGGCTGCGGCACCGAGGTACGCGGTGGCGGCGTGGCCGGTGTTCACGGTGAAGAGCTTGCGCTCGATGTACGGCGCGAGGTCGTCGACGAAGTGCGCACCCGGGATGTTCGGCGGGTTGTCGCCGAACGGGCGGCGCTCGATGGCCCACTCGAAGAACGGCTCCACGGTCACGTCGATTCCCTCGCCGGGCGCCTGTGCGGGCACGATCCGATCCACGGCGGTGTTGGCAAAGACGGCGCGGTGCGACAACTCGCGCCAGTCCGCTCCGGCGCGCTCGACGATGGCCTCACGCAGCGTGTCCGTCGCCCCGATCGCGTTCTCGCACGCCATGACCTGCAGCGGCGCGGCATTCTCGTCGCGGCGGCGGAGGCCGTCCAGGATGTTGGCCGCGACGAACTTCAGCACCGTGGGGCCCACGGCCGTGGTCACCACGCTCGCCGCGGCGATCTCCCGCGCGAGGGCCTCCGGGTCCGCCGCACTGTCGATAGCGCGGAAACCGGTGACCACGTGATCCACCCCGCCGGGTCCCGCCTCGTGCACGGTGTACTCATCGGCGGCGTTGATGGCGTCGACGAGGGCGGTCGCCACGTCGCTGAACACCAGCTCGTAGCCGCCGTCGTGCAGCAGCCACCCGACGAAGCCGCGCCCGATGTTGCCCGCGCCGAAGTGCACGGCTGTGGGCGCGCTCATGCTTCGTTCACCGTGGCGACCAGCTCGAACAGCTCCTGCGGCGTGGCAGCAGCCTTGAGGCGGGCGAGGTCGTCCTCATCGGAGAACAGGATGGCGATGCGCCCGAGGATCTCCAGGTGCTCATCGCCCTTGCCCGCGATGCCCACCACGAAGCTCACCGGCTCGCCGCCCCAGTCCACGCCGCCGTCGTAGCGCACCAGCGACAGACCGGACTCCAGGATGGTGTCCTTGGTCTCGTTCGTGCCGTGCGGGATGGCCAGCTCGTTGCCCATGTAGGTGGACACCGTGGCCTCGCGCAGCTGCATGGCGGCGAAGTAGCCGTCGGTGACGGCGCCGGCGGCGACGAGGATGTCGGCGGCCTCCTTCATCGCGGCTTCCTGCGTGGTGCCGTTCGGGTGGATGCGGACGGAATCGGGACGGAGGATCGAGTGGGACATTGTGTTCCCTTCCACGGGGTGTTCGGCCTATCGGTGTCCGGCGCGGTCGGACCGTCGCCGAGGGCGGGAGCGGCCCGGATTTCCCGGACCGCTCCCGGAGATGATGCTCAGGAAGCATCCTCCTGCTGTTTGCGCACGCGGTCCACGACCTCGTCGTACTTCGGAGAGTTCATGAAGTTATCGACCGACACGTGCACGGCGGAGGGGTTGCGCTCCGTGGCGCGCTGGGTGAGCTGCGCCTGCGTGACGATGAGGTCCTCGGTGCCGTCCAGGTTCGCGATGGCCTTGTTGGTGACCGTCACCCCCTCGATGCCCGCCTTCTTGAACTTGTTGCGCAGCACGCTCGCGCCCATGGCGGAGGAGCCCATGCCGGCGTCGCACGCGAACACGATGTTCTTCAGCTCACGCTCGTCGGCGGCTCCGGTGATGGTGCCCGCCTGCGTCTGGGCGACCTCGCCGGCCGCGCTGGAAGCCGCGAGACCCCCGAGCACGGACGAGCCCTTGCCCTTGTTCGCCTGGGTCTGCGCGACCGCGGCGGACAGGTCGCCGGCGTTCTCCGCCGCCAGGTCCTTCTTGCGGCTGGCCCGCAGGATGATCGCCGCGATGACGAACGAGACCGTCGCAGCCAGCAGCACGGAGAGGATCACTCCGAGGTAGCTGTCCTTCGACGTGGCCGCGAGGACCGCGAAGATCGAGCCGGGAGCGGCGGGGGCCACCAGGCCCGAGTTGAACAGCACGTTGGTGGCCACACCCGTGGCACCACCGGCGATCGCGGCGAGGATCACCATCGGCTTCATGAGCACGTACGGGAAGTAGATCTCGTGGATGCCGCCGAAGAACTGGATGATGATCGCACCGGGGGCGGAGGCCTTCGCCGCGCCGATGCCGAAGAACGTGAACGCCAGCAGGATGCCGAGGCCGGGACCGGGGTTGGCCTCGATGAGGTACAGGAAGGACTTGCCCTGCTCGATGACCTGCTGGGTGGCCAGCGGCGTGAACACGCCGTGGTTGATGGCGTTGTTGAGGAACAGCACCTTGGCCGGCTCGACGATGATCGACAGCAGGGGGAGGATGCCCAGCTCCACCATCCACTTGACCACAGCACCCAGCGTGTTGCTGATGAGCTGCATCGCCGGACCGAAGCCGAAGAAGCCGAGGATCGCGAGCAGGAATCCGAGGATGCCGGCCGAGTAGTTGTTGACGAGCATTTCGAAGCCCGGCTTGATCTTGCCGTCCCACAGCCGGTCCATCTGCTTGGTGAGCCAGCCCGCGAACGGGCCCATCACCATCGCACCGAGGAACATGGGGATGTCGGTTCCCACGATGACGCCCATGGTGGCGATGGTGGCCACGACGCCGCCGCGCTCGCCGTACACCATGCGGCCCGCGGTGTTCGCGATGAGCAGCGGCAGCAGGTAGGTGATCATCGGCCCGACGAGACCGACGTACTGCTGGAAGGTGTTGCCGTCCTCGCCCACCGCCAGCTGCGTGCGCGAGCCCATCCAGCCGATCAGCGACTGATCGCCGAAACCGCCGAAGATGTCGGCGACGGGATGCCAGCCGCCGAGCCAGCCGGTGGCGATGAACAGGGTGGTGATCAGACCCCACGCGATGAACGCCGCGATGTTGGGCATGATCATGCCGGAGAGGAACGTGCCGAATCGCTGTACGGCGACGCGGGCTCCTCCTCGGGTCTGGGTCGGTGACGCCGTCGTCATGACTGGTTCTCCTTTTCTGCTGCGGCTCGCGCCGCTGCTCGTGCACCGGCCGCATCGGATGCGGCCAGTGCTGCCGCGGCGATGCGGCGGGCATCGTCCAGCGTGTATCGGGTGAGGGAAGCGCGCACGTCGGCGAGAGCCGACGGCGCCATCGAGAGACTGGTGGCGCCGAGGCCGACGAGCACCACGGCCAGCAGCGGGTCGGCGGCAGCCTCGCCGCAGATGCCCACGGGCTTCGCGAGCTCGGCACCGGCGGAGCCCACCGAGCCGATGAGGCTCAGCACCGCCGGGTGCCACGGACTCTGCAGATCGGCGACGGATCCGAGCAACCGGTCTGCCGCCATCGTGTACTGCGTGAGGTCGTTGGTGCCGATCGAGGCGAACTCGGTGCGCGCGAGCACGCGGTCGGCGATGAGCGCGGCCGCCGGGGTCTCGATCATCACGCCCGCGGTCTTCAGACCGTGCTCGTGGACGATCGCGGTGAAGTACTCCGTCTCCTCCACGGTGGCCACCATCGGTGCCATGACCCAGAGATCGGCGTCGGTCACCGCATCCGCCGCCGCGAGTGCGGTCAGCTGATCGCGGAGGATCTGCTCGCTCGCGCGGAGTGCCCGGATGCCACGGACTCCGAGGGCGGGGTTCTCCTCCTCGCTGTCGTTGAGGAAGGACAGCGGCTTGTCCGCGCCGGCGTCCAGCGCGCGCACCACGACCTTGCGGCCGGGGAAAGCCTCCAGCAACTGCGTGTAGGCGGCCTGCTGCTCGGCGACGGACGGTGCGGTGTCCGCGGAGAGGAACAGGAACTCGGTGCGGAACAGGCCGACGCCTTCTGCTCCCTTCGCCACGGCCTCGGCAGCACCTGCGGGCGAGCCGAGATTGGCGAGCAGGGGCACCGCTGTGCCGTCGGCGAGGGCGCCGGCACTGAGCGGTGCGGCGGCTGCGGCCCGACGGGCTCGCGCCTTCGCGGCTGCCTTCTCGAGTTCGGTCTCGCTCGGCGATGTGATGACCGTGCCGGTCTCGGCGTCGACGATCACCGTCTCGCCGTCGACCAGCGATGCGGCACCGGACACGCCGACGATGGCGGTGATGCCCTTCTCGCGAGCCAGGATGGCGGTGTGCGAGGTGGGCCCGCCGTCGCTGGTGACGACGGCGAGGACCAGGTCCAGATCCAGGAGCGCGGTGTCGGCGGGGGCCAGATCGCGCGCGACGAGCACGTACGGATGGCCGGGTTCCGGCAATCCGGGCGCGGCGACGCCTCGCAGCTGCGCGAGGACGCGCTGGGCGACGTCGTCGAGGTCCGCCGCACGCTCGCCCAGGTACCCGCCGGCCTCGGTGAGCAGATCCCGGAACGCCGCGAACGCGTCCACGACCGACCACTCGGCGGTGTATCCGGCGTCGATGCGCTCATCCACCTGGTCGGCGAGCTCGGGGTCCTCGGCCATCATGGCCTGGGCTTCGAGCACGTCCTGCGCGGTGCCGCCTGCGCGGGCGCCGCGGCTTTCCAGCTCACGTGCGACGGCGTCGACGGCCGTGCGGAAACGCGCCTTCTCCGCATCGGGAGCCTGTGCGGACGCGGTCTTGTCGGGTGCCGGCAGCGGGTCGGCGATGCGGGCGACCGGCCCCTGGGCGACGCCCAGGCCGATGCCCACTCCGGTCAGCTCAGCCACGGTTCACTCCGCGTCGATGTCGCTGGCGAGGAGGGCCGCGAGGGAGTCGATCGCGGCGGCCGCCCCGGGAGCGTCCGCGTCGGTGGCGAGCACGACCTCGTCGCCGTGCTCCGCACCGAGCGAGATGACGCCCAGGATGCTGGCCGCGTTGGTGGGCTTGCCCTCACCCTTCTGGATGGTGATCGGCAGGCCGAGCTCCTTCGCCGCCTGCGCGAACAGCTTCGCCGGGCGGGCGTGGAGGCCGTGCGAGGAGCCGACGGTGACGGTGCGCGTGATGGTGGTCATGTGATCCTCCGGATGAGTGGGTTGAAAGGAAATCAGGTCAGCTGGTTCACGAGCGCGAGGGTCTTCGCACCGGTGAGATCTCGGAGGCACTGCTCCGGAAGCACCTCGACGCGGGCCGGTGCGAGCTGCTCTCTGGCCTCGCCGAGAACGTGCGAGAGGTGGGGGCCGATGAGGACCAGATCCGCCTCCGCGGCACGATCGGAATCGCTCGCGAGGGAAGCCCCCCAGCTCCCGGCCCGAGCGGACAGCGGGAACCCGCCCTCCCGGGCTGCTCTTTCCAAGCGCTGGGCGACGAAGGTGCTGGAAGCACCCGCGCCGCACACGATCAGGATCTTCATCGACCCACCTCCTGATCTCATGGTCGTCCTCGCGTGCACAGGCCACAACCAGGGTGGTTTCCGCCCCCGAGGAAAATACTTTCCGCCCGACACCGGCCACGCGGCCGATGTCGCGGGCTAGCATCGGGCAGGAGCGAGGACGCCCCGCGGACGTCCGCTCGCCCCCGACGCGGAGCTCAGGAGGTGCGATGACCAGGCAGCGACAGGATCGGCTCGTCGACCTCCTGGTGCGCTCCGGCACCTGGCGCACGGCAGCCGACCTGGCTGACCGGCTCGGGGTCACCACCCGCAGTATCCGCTCCTACGTGGCCGCGGTGAACGAGCGCGTCGGTGGTGCCGATGCCATCGAGTCCGGCGCGATGGGCTACCGGGTGCGACCCGATCGGCTCGCAGCCATCCGCGACACGGCCGACGAGAACGTCCCGGACGTCCGGCGGCATGCCATTGGACGCACGATCGTGCTGGCCGACGACGGCGTCGACGTCTATGCGCTGGCGGACGAGCACTTCGTCAGTGAGGGAACGATCGAATCCGACCTCGCGTGGGTGCGGGCACGCGGCGTGGAGCGGGGACTGCGCTGGGAGCGGCGCGGTCCGCTCGTGGGCTTCGTGGGCGAGGAGGGTGCACGCCGGGCGACGCTGCGCTCGCTGCTGCTCGCCGACACCCCCGGCGGCTTCGATGAGACCGTGGTGGAGGGTCTGCTCGGCACGGGCAGCGTCGACCGCAGCCGTGTGCTGCGCGCCCGGCTGAGCGCACAGCTGACCGCAGGCGGGTACTTCGTGAACGAGTTCGCCCTCGGCGGGGTCGCCTTCGCGGTGCTGCTGGCGGCCTGGCGATCCTCCGCGGGCGCCGTGATCGAGCCTGTCGGCGACGCTGTGGTGGACCCTGCGGCGCGCCAGGTCGTGGACGACGTCATCCGTGAGGTCCTCGGAGCAGCGCTTCCCGCCGCGGAGGTGGACGCGCTCACCGTGCTGCTGCGCGTGCGCGGAGCCGTCGCCTCGGGATCTCCCTCGGACGACACCGATGACGATGCGGCGATCGCGGGGGAGCTGCGGCGGATCGTCGACGCGGTGACCGAGCGGTTCGCGGTTCCGGCTCTCGAAGACGACGTGCTGACCCGCCTCGTGGCGCACGTGCAGAATCTGCGGCGTCGCTCCAGCGGCGGCGAGTGGAGCCGCAACCCGCTCACCCGTACGCTGAAGGCGTCGTATCCGCTGCTGTTCGACGTCGCCGTGGCGCTGGCCAGCGCGCTCTACGAGCGCTTCGGGATCCCGGTCCACGACGACGAGGTGGCGTATCTCGCGATGCACATCGGAGGCCAGTGGGAACGGCGGCGCTCGCTGGAGAACCGGCTGACCGCCACCCTGGTGTGCCCCGGGTACTACGAGATGCACGAACTGCTGCGCACCGGCATCGAGCAGTCGCTCGGCTCCGTGCTGATGATCACCGACGTGCACACGGACGCCGAGCCGTCCGGCGGTTTCGACACGGACCTCGTGCTGACCACGCTGGAGTCGGGGCAGAACGCCGACAACGTGGTGCAGATCTCGCCGTTCTTCACCGACGTGGATGCGGAGCGCGTGATGGCGGCGGTGGCACGGATCCGTCGTTCGCGCCGGCTCTCGCAGTTCCGGGCCGAGCTGTCACGCTACTTCGTGCCCACGGCGTTCGTGCGGGGGATCGAGGCCGGTGCCGACGAGGAGAGCGTCATCCGCCGCCTCGGGGCGCTCCTGGTGGCAGAGGGGGTGATCGACGAGGAGTACGTCGAAAGCACCGTGGTGCGGGAGCGGACCTCCTCCACCGCCTTCACGGAGACCCTGGCGGTGCCGCACGCGATCGGGATGACCGCCACGCGCACCGCCATCGCCATCGGGATCGCCGAATCGACCCTGTCCTGGGGAGATGCCCGGGTGCAGGTGGTGGCCATGGTCGCCTTCAGCGAGACCGATCGCGAGGCGTTCCAGACGGTGTTCGAACAGTTCGTGGAGGTCTTCTCCGACGCCGCCTCGGTGCAGCGTCTCGTGCGCCGCGGTACCGATTTCCCCGCCTTCCTGGAGCAGCTGGCCGCCCTCATCGACGGCTGAGACTCACTCGGTCGCGCGGAGGATCGCGGCGATTGCGGCCACCACCCCCGACGCGCCGGCCCCGCGCGCTCCCACTCCCACCGTCGTGCCGGCGCGAAGGTCCGCCGCCATCAGCGACAGGACGCTGGCGGCGTTGAGCTCTGAGCCGGACCCGGCTCGCAGCATCACCGTTCCGGCGAAACCTCCCGCGCGGGCCGCGACCGCAGCGGCCGGGCGCGCGTGCAGATCCTGCCCCAGCACCACCTCGGCGGTGGCGTCGAGATCGCTCACAGCTCGCCGAGACGGGCGCGCAGCCCGGTACGCACCGTGGGCCACTCGTGCGGGAGGATCGAGTACACGACGGTGTCGCGCAGCGTCCCGTCCGGTCCGAAGCGGTGGTTGCGGAACACGCCGTCCTGCTTCGCCCCCAGGCGCTCGATCGCCCGCCGTGAGGCGAAGTTGTGGAAGTGCGTGCGCAACTCCACGGCGATCACCCCGCACGTGTCGAAGGCGTGCGCGAGCAGCAGCAGCTTCGTCTCGGCGTTCACTCCCGTCCCGCGGGCGTCGAGCGCGAGCCAGGTGTAGCCGATCTCGGTGCGCGGAAGCTCCGGCTGCACGTTGCAGAACGTCGTCTCCCCGACGATCGCGTCATCCTCCAGGCGCCGGATCGCGAACGGGTTCATCGTCCCGCGATCACGCTGCGCGAGCCGGTCGGCGATGTCCTCGTCGATGCCGTCCGGACGGGGTGCCACCGTGTACCAGAGCGCATCGGTGTTCCCCGCTGCGGCGGCGCGCAACCCCTCGGCGTGCGCCTCGCTCAGCGGCTCGAGGCGGACGCGGCTTCCAGTGAGCGTGACGGGGGCGTCGATCATCCGCCCAGTCTAAGCACCGGCGTCGGCGTCCCCGCTTCCGGCGGCGGCTCTGCTCATCGCCCGCGCCGAGGCGACCGCGCGGCGTCCCGCCGGGATTAGCAGGGCGATCGCCACCACGACGATGGTGGCGATTCCCGCGGCCACCAGCAGCACCTCGACCGGCATGACGTCCGCGAGCGGTCCGAAGCCGAGCATGCCCACGGGCATGGCGAGGGCCATCACGATGCCGACGAACCCGAACACACGCCCCTGCCGCTCCGGTTCCACGGTCTCCTGCAGGAGGGTCATGGCGGTGGTGCCGAAGAACGGCACCACGAGGCCGGTCAGGAACATCGCGCCGAAGAAGATCCAGACGTTCGGGGACAGGCCCAGCACGATGGACAGCACCGCGAAGGCGAGGGATGCCGCGGTGATCAGGGTGATGCGGTCGCGCTGGGCGGCCCACAGCGCCACGAGGATGCCGCCCAGCGCCATGCCGATGCTGAAGGCGAGCTCCAGGATGGTGAGGTTGACCACGTCTCCGGCCTCGTCGCCAGCGGGGAAGGTGCGCACCACCATCAACGGGGTGAGGTTGGAGGGTGCGACCGTGAAGAGGAACACCACCGCGTAGAGCACCAGGAGCCAGCGAACGAACGCGTGGCCGAACACATACCGGATCCCGGCGGCCAGGTCTGCGAAGTACCCGACGGGCTCCTCCGCGGAGCGATCGACCTTGCTCACCCGCACCAGTGCGAGCAGAGCGATGCCGATCACGGCCGTGACCACGTCGATCGCGAAGATCGGCAGCAGCGCCTGCAGCCCGGAGCCGGTTCGCAGCGTCGCCCACGCGAAGATGGCGCCGGCGGCGGCCGGGGCGATGAGCATCATGATCGAGTTGATCGTCTGCATGATGCCGTTGACGCGCATCAGGTGTCGTTGCGGGCTGATCTGGGGGATCATCGCGGAGACCGCGGGGGTCTGGATGCCTGCGCCCGCCGATCGGATTGCGAGGGTGAGGAAGATCAGCCAGAGCGGCGCGTACCCCGCCAGCAGAAGGACCGCGAGGATCGCCGTCGTGAGCGCGATGGACCCGTCCGCGGCGATGATCAGGAGCTTGCGATTGTGACGATCCGCCCACACGCCACCGAAGATCGACACGATCGCCTGCGGGAGGAAACCGAACAGCGCCGCCAGCATCATCACCGAACCGGAGCGGAACTCCATCGTCAGGTACCAGAAGATCGCGTACTGGACCAGCATCGAGCCCAGCAGGCTCACGGTCTGGCCGCTGAAGAACAGCAGCAGGCCGCGCATCCAGTGAGGCGGATCTGCGGGCGGTGGGGAGGCGTCGTCTCTGGCGTCTGTCATCATTCTCTTCTTCGCGATATATCGCGAGAATTCTCCGGGAGTCAGAGAAGTGTGTCAAGACGGCGCAGACACGAGAACGGGTGGGACGGCCCTGCCGCCCCACCCGTTCTCGTGGTTCAGGAGAAGGCGCCGAGCAGGTCCCGAACGGCGGCGTCCATGGCCGCGATCCGTGCCTGCGATGCCTCGGCGGACTCCGCCTTCGCGTCCAGGTACACCTTGAGCTTCGGCTCGGTGCCGCTGGGGCGCACCACGATGCGGGAGCCGGAGGCGAGCCGGTAGCGCAGCACATCGCCGGACGGCGTGCCCTGCGGCGCTTCCAGCAAGTCCTCGGCCGTGCTCACGGCGTCATCGCCGAACGCGACCGGCGGCTGCGCGCGCAGACCCGCCATGATGCGTCCGATCAGCGACAGGTCCTCCACGCGGATCGAGACCTGACCGCTGGCGAAGTGCCCGAACGTCTCGCCGAACTCGTCCAGCAGGTCCGCGACGGTGCGCCCCTCGGCGCGGGCGTCGCAGGCGAGCTTCAGGAAGGCGATGGCTGCCGAGATGCCGTCCTTGTCGCGCACCGTCGTCGGGTTGACGAGATAGCCCAGGGCCTCCTCGAAACCGAACACCATCCCGGGCGCCCGAGAGATCCACTTGAAGCCGGTGAGCGTCTCGTGGAAGTCGAGCCCATAGTGGGCGGCGACCGCGCCCAGACCGGGGGAGGAGACCAGTGAGCAGGCGAGCGATGCGCCGGGGGTGCCGGCAGCCGCCCGTGCGTTCTGCCAGCCCAGGAGCAGCCCCACCTCGTTGCCGCTCAGCCGGCGCCAGCCGCCGTCGACATCCGCCGGAATGGCCACGGCCAGTCGGTCCGCATCGGGGTCGTTCGCGATGATGAGATCGGCGCCGGCCTCCCGAGCCGCGGCGAAGGACAGGTCCATCGCGCCCGGCTCCTCGGGGTTGGGGAAGGCCACCGTGGGGAACCGGCCGTCGGGCTGGATCTGCTCGGTCACCAGAATCGGTGCGGCGTATCCGGCCTCGGTGATGATGCGCGAGATGGTCTCGTACCCCACGCCGTGCATGGCGGTGTACACCCAGCGAAGGTCGGCGCCCGTTGCCGGAGCGGGGCCGACGGCGGCGGTGGCCGTGACGTACGCGTCCAGCACAGACTCGTCGGCGACCGTGTAGTCGGTCGACCGCGGCAGCGCGGGAACGGTGAGCGTATCGGCGACGCGCTGGATGTGCGCTGCGATCTGCTTGTCGGCGGGCGAGACGATCTGCGAGCCGTCGTCGCTCCCGCCGAGGTAGACCTTGTAGCCGTTGTCGTCGGGCGGGTTGTGGCTGGCGGTGACCATGACACCCGCGTCGGCCTTCAGCAGACGCACGGCGAACGCCAGCACCGGGGTCGGAAGCAGGCGCGGCAGGAGGATGGCCCGCAGTCCCGCTCCGGCGAAGATCTCGGCGGAATCGGTGGCGAAGACCTGCGAGTTGCGCCGGCCGTCGTAGCCGATGACCACGGTCGGCACGCCGTCGACGTGCTCCCGGAGATAGGCGGCGAAGCCCGCGGCGGCCTGTGACACGAGCACTCGGTTCATCCGGTTCGATCCCGCTTCCAGCCGGCCGCGGAGGCCGGCGGTCCCGAACTCCAGACGGGTGGCGAAGCGATCGACGAGGTCGGCGGAGGCAGCCTCGTCGCCGTCGGCGACCCGCGTCAGCAGCTGTGCGAGCTCGTCGCGGGTCGTCTGATCCGGATCCTGCGCGAGCCAGGCCTCCGCTCGGGTGACGGCATCTGCGACGCTCATCAGAGTCGTCCGATCACGCGTGCGAGCAGGTCGGAGATCACCGGCTCCGCGTCGCGGCCGGCTTCGATGACCTCCGCGTGGCTGAGCGGGGTCTTCTGGATGCCGGCGGCGAGGTTGGTGATCAGCGAGAAGCCGAGCACCTCCATGCCGGACTGGCGGGCGGCGATCGCCTCGAGAGCGGTGGACATCCCGCAGATGTGGCCGCCGATGGCCTTGGCCATCTGGACCTCGGCGGGCGTCTCGTAGTGCGGACCACGGAACTGGCAGTACACGCCGTCGTCGAGGGTCGCATCCACCTCGCGTGCGATGCCGCGCAGACGTGCGCTGTACAGATCGGTCAGGTCCACGAAGTTGGCGCCCTCGATGGGGGAATCCGCGGTGAGGTTGATGTGGTCGCTGATCAGCACGGGCTGACCCGGCTTCCAGCTCTCCTTGATGCCGCCGGCGCCGTTGGTGAGCACCATGATCTCCGCGCCGGTGGCGGCCGCGGTGCGCACGCTGTGCACCACGCGGCGGACGCCGTGACCCTCGTAGTAGTGGGTGCGTGCGCCGATGATGAGCACGTTCTTCCCGCTGTCCGTGCGCAGACTGCGGATCGTGCCGACGTGGCCCTCCAGCGCGGGCTTCGAGAACCCGGTGACCTCGGTGGCCGGAATCGTGGCGACGGTCTCGCCGATCAGATCCGCAGCCTTGCCCCAGCCGCTTCCGAGCGTGAGCGCGATGTCATGGCGCTCCACACCCGTCAGGCGTGCGATGTCGGCGGCAGCGGTGCGTGCGACGTCGAACGGATCGGTGTTCGCGTCGTCCAGCGGATTGTCGTGGTTCTCAGGCATCCTCCCACTCTAGGAACCCCACACGCCCCTCACCAGAGCACTCCACTGCTCATTCGCGCATGCCGTGCTCGCTTCATCGCGCGCGACTGGTCCCCATCCGCACCGGATGCGAGCCAGGTGCGCGCAATGAAGGGGATGTCGTTAGGGGAGAATGGGAGCATGGCATCCCTCTCTTTTGAGCGCACGCAGTCCGTCGCGATCATCGGCGGCGGTCCCGGCGGCTACGAGGCGGCGATTGCGGCAGCTCAGCTGGGTGCCGAGGTCACCCTGGTGGAGCGCGCGGGCGTCGGCGGTTCCGCGGTGATCACCGACGTCGTCCCCTCCAAATCCCTGATCGCCACGGCCGATGCCGCGGTCGCGATCAGCGAGGCCAGTGACCTCGGCGTGCAGTTCTTCGCGAAGGGAGCCGACGGCAAGCCGCTCAAGCCCCAGGTGGCCATCAACCTCGCCGCCGTCAACAAGCGACTGCTGACGCTGGCGCGTCAGCAGTCCGACGACATGCGAAGCGCGCTGCTGGAGGCCGGCGTCCGCATCATCAACGGCCACGGGCGCCTGGAGGGGGACCGCGCGGTGGTGGTCTCCACCGGCCCCGGCGGCACCGACTTCGACCGGGTGGAGGCCGACACGCTGGTGGTCTCGGTGGGCGCCTCCCCGCGCCGGCTGCCGTCCGCGATGCCCGACGGCGAGCGCATCCTCACCTGGACCCAGCTGTACGACATGAAGGAGCTGCCGAAGCACCTCATCGTGGTGGGCTCCGGTGTCACCGGTGCCGAGTTCGCCTCGGCCTACATGAACCTCGGCGCTCAGGTCACCCTCATCTCCAGCCGTGATCAGATCCTGCCCTCCGAGGATGCCGACGCCGCTGCGGTGCTGGAGAAGGTCTTCAAGCGCGGTGGCATGAAGGTGCTCAACAAGTCTCGTGCCGAAAAGGTGGAGCGAAGCGGCGACGGTGTCGTCGTCACGCTCGCCGACGGTCGCACGGTCGAGGGCAGCCACTGCCTCCTGGCCGTGGGATCGATCCCGAACACGGCCGGCATCGGCCTGGAGGAGGCGGGCGTGCAGCTGGCCGACTCCGGCCACATCGTGGTCAACCGCGTGGCGCGCACCTCCGTGCCCAACATCTACGCCGCGGGCGACTGCACCGACTTCATGCCGCTGGCGTCGGTGGCCTCCATGCAGGGGCGCACAGCCGTGTTCCACGCGCTCGGTGACATCGTCATCCCGCTGGAGAAGGGCCGGATCACCGCCAACATCTTCACCGCCCCCGAGGTCGCCTCGGTCGGCTTCACCGAGCAGGACGTCCTGGACGGCAAGGCTGACGGCGTCGTGCACAAGCTGCCGCTGGCCGCGAACCCGCGCGCCAAGATGATCGGCATGAAGGACGGCTTCGTGAAGATCATCGCGCGGAAGGGATCGGGAACCGTCATCGGCGGTGTCATCGTCGCCCCGCGCGCCTCTGAGCTGATCTACCCGATCGCCATCGCCGTCGAGCGACGCCTCACGGTGGACCAGGTGTCGCGCGTGTTCGCCGTGTACCCGTCGCTGACCGGGTCCATCACGGATGCCATGCGGGCGATGCACCTCGTCAACCGGCAGGAATCCGGCGCCTGACCCGTTTCATCGTGCGCACTTGGCTCCTTTCGGGCAGCCGAAGGAGCCAAGTGCGCACGATGAAACTAAGTTGGGTCCCGTGGTGACCCCAGACCTGCCGTCGGCACCGACGCTGCCGCCCATCCCGTGGCCACGCGCCTGGGCGCCCCCGCGGCGATCCCGCTTCCCGCTGGCCGCCGGGTGGGTGATCGTCGCGCTCGCGGTGGCTGCCCTGCTCAACCCGGCGGCGCTGACGGCGGCAGCGAGCGAACCCGCCGGAGTCCTCGGGCGGGTGCTCGGCTCTGCCGTGGTCGCCGGCTTCGGTGCAGCGGTCATCCTGATCTTCGCGGGGCAGCGTCCGCCCGTCGCACCACCGCGATTGATCAACGCCGTCACTCTGACGCGCGCACAGCGCGATCTTCCCGATGACTGGGTGCACTTCTTCCCCGAACGGCGTCGCGGGGCGAGCATGGTGGCCGGCTTCGCGGCGCTGGCGTGTTGCTGCTGCTGGGCGCGGCGACAGCAGCGGCGGTCGTGATCGTGCCGGATCCGGCACGCGATGCCGGGACACGCGTGACGGCGGCCGTGATCGGCACCGTGGTGGGGCTCGCGGGCCTGCTTTTCGCCGGGGCCGCGATCCGCACGGGGATCGGCCGGATGCGCGGCGGATCGTTCGGCAGACGGGCGATGGGGCTCGCGATCGGGCGTAGGGCGGTGCTCGTCACCGGTGTGGAGCTGGTCGCCGTGATCCCCTGGAGCGCGATTCGCCGCGTCGAGGCGGATGCCATGCGATTCGCGCCGAGCGAACGCACGATTGTCGGAGGCCGTCGGCGTGACGATGCGGAGGTCCCCACCATCGTGCTGCATCTCGACCCGGCAGGGATCTCCGCGGAGCTGAGGGCCGTGACGTTCGAGGCGGCGCCCGGGGATCCGGTGTTCACGCTCACCGCAGACTCGAGCGATGTCCATCCCTGGGTGCTGTGGGCTGCGCTGTCGTATTTCTCGGACTCGGCGCGCCGCGAATCGCTGGGAACCACGTTCGCGCAGCGCGCCCTGTCGTCGTGGGCAGCGGGCGTCGCTGCGGCGGATCGATCGCGTCGCTCCTGACAGGTGGCCGCCACGGACAGCAGAAGGGCCCCGAGGTGATCGGGGCCCTTCTCACATCGGTCTCAGCTGATGGTGAGCAGCTGGTGACCGGCGGACACGGTCTCGCCCGCGCTGGCGTTGATCGCGCCGATCACGCCGTCCTTGTGCGCCTGCAGCGGCTGTTCCATCTTCATCGCTTCGAGCACTACGACCAGATCGCCCTTGACGACCTGCTGGCCCTCTTCGACCGCGACCTTCACGACGGTGGCCTGCATCGGCGACTTCACAGCGTCGCCCGAGGCTCCGGCGGAGGCGGTGGACTTGTGCGAGCGGCGCGACGGCGGGGCCACGGCGGGACGGCCCGCACCGACGGCGGGGCCGACGATGCGGTCGGGCAGGCTCACCTCGAGGCGCTTGCCGGCGACCTCGACGACGACGGTGTGGCGGCCGGCGGCGTCGGCGGCGGGCTCCAGCTCACCGTCCCATGCGGGGATCTCGTTCACGAACTCGGTCTCGATCCAGCGCGTGTGCACGGCGAAGACGCCGTCCTCCGCAGTGAACGCGGGCTCACGCACGACCTGGCGGTCGAACGGCAGGACCGTGGGCAGCCCCGCGACCTCGAACTCGTCGAGGACGCGGCGCGAGCGCTCCAGCGCCTCCGCGCGGTCCTTGCCCGTGACGATGATCTTCGCGAGCAGCGAGTCGAATGCACCCGAGACAGTGTCTCCGGCGGTCACACCGGAATCGAGACGGATGCCGGGGCCGCCGAAGGTCTTGAACACCTTGATGGGCCCGGGCTGGGGGAGGAAGCCGCGACCCGGGTCCTCGCCGTTGATGCGGAACTCGATCGAGTGGCCCACCGGCTTCGGGTCGTCGTAATCGAGCAGACCGCCTTCGGCGAGGCGGAACTGCTCACGCACGAGGTCGAGTCCGGTGACCTCTTCGGAGACCGGATGCTCGACCTGCAGGCGGGTGTTCACCTCGAGGAACGACACCGTGCCGTCCGCGCCGATGAGGAACTCGCAGGTTCCCGCACCGACATAGCCGACCTCCTTGAGGATGGCCTTGGAGGCCGAGTACAGCAGCTCGTTCTGCTCGTCCGTGAGGAACGGCGCAGGGGCCTCCTCGACCAGCTTCTGGTTGCGGCGCTGCAGCGAGCAGTCACGTGTGGAGACGACAACCACGTTGCCCGCAGCGTCCGCGAGGCACTGGGTTTCGACGTGACGGGGCTTGTCGAGGAACTTCTCGACGAAGCACTCGCCGCGACCGAAGGCGGCGACCGCCTCACGAGTGGCGGAGTCGAACAGGTCGGGGATCTCCTCGACCGTGCGGGCGACCTTCAGGCCGCGGCCGCCACCGCCGTAGGCCGCCTTGATGGCGACGGGGAGACCGAACTCCTCGGCGAAGGCGACGACCTCCGCGGCGGATTCGATGGTGCCCTGGGTGCCGGGGGCGAGCGGAGCGCCCACCTTCTCGGCCACGTGGCGTGCGGTGACCTTGTCGCCCAGCGCCTCGATGGCCTCCGGGGACGGGCCGATCCAGGTGATGCCCGCGCCGATCACCGCACGGGCGAAGTCGGCGTTCTCAGCGAGGAAGCCGTAGCCGGGGTGGATGGCGTCCGCTCCCGCGCGGCGGGCGACGGAGAGGATCTTGTCGATGACCAGGTAGGTCGAGGCTGAGGTCGAGCCCTCGAGAGCATAGGCCTCGTCGGCCAGGCGAGCGTGCATCGCGTCACGATCCTGGTCGGCGTATACGGCGACGGACGCGATCCCCGCGTCTCGTGCTGCGCGAATGATGCGGACGGCGATCTCGCCGCGGTTAGCGATCAAGACCTTCGAGATTGCAGGCATGAGTGCCAGACTACCGCGACGAATGCGCGATCTTTTGAGCACTCTCGACAAGAATCTGCGGAATACGTTTCAGACGACCTACCAACACCGCGCAGGAGTGTGATCACACCGCCGCGGGGAGGCGATCACCGGTTCCAGAGCGTCGGCCACGCCACGCCGAGCTGAGCCGCCAGCCGCCGAAGCGTTGACAGCGACATCCCGATCACCGTGGACGGCTCGCCCTCGATCCGCTCGATGAACGGCCCTCCCAGACTGTCCAGGGTGAACGCGCCCGCCACCTGCAGCGGCTCCCCGCTGGCGATGTAGGCGTCCAGTTCGGCATCTGTCATGTCGTCGACGAACGAGACCGACGCCTCCGCGACGGCGTCGGCCTGCCCCTGCACCGCGCCACCCTCCACGCGCAGCACGCTGTGACCGGAGTGCAGCACCCCGGTGCGACCGCGCATGAGGTGCCACCGTTCGCGGGCGACGGCCGCCTCATGGGGCTTGCCGTAGACCGTGCCGTCGAGCTCGAACATCGAGTCGCCGCCGATCACGATGCCGTCGAAACCGGGAGCGAGATCATCGATGCGCTCCGCCACGGCGGCGGCCTTGAGCGAGGCGAGAACCTGGACGTGCTCGGCGGGGGAGAGCGTGCGGCCGAGCTCCGATTCGAGAGAAGCCACCGCCGCGTCCTCATCGACTCCCGGCGAGTGCAGCAATGGCTCGATCCCTGCCTGGCGCAGCAGCATGAGACGGGCGGGGGACGTGGACGCGAGCAGCACCTGCATGAGTGACAGGCTATCCAGTCCGACGGCGGCGGGCATGGGAGAATCGACCAGTGCCCACTCCTGCTGAAGACACCCTCGACCTGACCATCACCGGCGTCGCCCACGGCGGCGTGTTCGTCGCCCGTCACGAGGGGCGCGTGGTGTTCGTGTCCGACGCGATCCCCGGTGAGAGAGTGCGCGCGCGACTCACCGACACCAACAAGAAGTCGTTCTGGCGCGCAGAGACGGTGGAGGTGCTGGAGGCCTCCGAGCACCGACGCCCGCACGTCTGGGCGCCGGCGGACATCAGCCACGCTCCCGAGGACCGCCCGGGCGGCGCGGACTTCGGACACGTCGACCTCGCGCACCAGCGAACCCTCAAATCGGACGTGCTCACCGACGCGCTGCGCCGATTCGGGGGCATCGAGCGCTCCGTCGACGTGCGCGCGGTCGACGGCGAGACCGACGGACTGCGCTGGCGCACCCGGGTGAGCCTGCACGTGGACGACGCCGGGAATGTCGGACCGTACGCCGCGCGCAGCCATCGCGTGATCCCGGTGGAGGAGCTCCCGCTGGCCACGCTGCCGATCGAGCGCGCCGCCGACAAGCTGTTCGCCGGACGCGGTGACCGCATCGACCTGGTCCAGCCCGCCGACGGTCGCGTGCGTGTGATCAACCGCCGCGCCGAGCAGAACGCACGCGAGCAGCACGAGGTGGTCGTCGAGACCGTGGGCCAGCGCGAGTTCCAGGTGGATGCCGATGGTTTCTGGCAGGTGCACCGCGGCGCCGCTGCCACGCTCGACGCCGCGATCCGCCGGCTCCTCGGCGATGAGCACGTCGATCCGGACGCCTGGCACCTCGACCTCTACGGCGGTGTGGGCCTGTTCGGTGCCACGGTCGCGGACCTCGGCGGCTCTCGCATCACGAGCGTGGAGGCGGATGCCCGGGCCACGGAGCACGCCGGGGAGAACCTCTCCGAGTGGGTGGGTGCGCGGGCCGAGACGGCGCGGGTGGACCGCTACCTGCGCTCACTGGTGCAGGGGGCCTCCGCGCGGGAGAAGGAGCGACTCGCCCAGGGCGTCGTCGTGCTGGATCCACCGCGCACCGGGGCCGGTCGCGGTGTGGTCACCGACCTCGCGGCGCTGTCACCGCGCACGATCGTCTATGTGGCGTGCGATCCCGTGGCCCTCGCACGCGATCTCGGCACCTTCCGGGAGCTGGGCTATGCGGCCGACGCGATCGAGGCGTTCGACCTGTTCCCGCACTCCCACCATCTGGAGACGGTGGCGCTGCTGCATCGGGCCGACGGATAAGCGCAGCGCAGCGGCGCGATCGCCGAGATGTCGGGGTTCGTCCGCGCCGCTAGGCTGACCCTATGATCCGCGTGTGCCTCATCGACGACCACGAGTCGGTTCGTCTGGGACTGGAAGCAGCCCTGCTGCGCGAGGGCGCCGACGTCATCTTCAGCGGTGAGAACGTCACCTCCTACCTGCGGTGGCGCCGCGCGGGCAACGAGGCACCGGCGGACGTGGCGGTGCTCGACCTCGGTCTCGGCGACGGCAGCGCCATCACCGACAATGTTCGTCGCATCGTGCTGGACGGCTCGGCCGTGATCATCCACAGCGTCGCCGACCGGCCCGCGGCCGTGCGCGAGTCCCTCGCCGCCGGAGCGATCGGCGTGGTGAGCAAGTCGGCCCCGATCGGCGAAGTGATCGCCGCAGTGCGCACCGTGGCCGCGGGGCGCCCGCTGGACAACGTGGAGTGGGCGAGCGCCGTGGACGGTGATGCCGACTTCGCGCTCGCGCAGCTGTCCCAGCGCGAACGCGAGGTGCTGGCCCTGTACGCCACGGGGCTGCCGCTGAAAGTCGTGGCCGATCGCCTCGGCATCGCCTTCAGCACCGCGAAGGAGAACATCGCGCGCGTGCGGGCGAAGTACACCGACGTCGGACGTCCGGCACCCACCAAGGTCGACCTCCTCATGCGTGCGATGGAAGACGGGATCATCGACGATGCGGACAAGAACGCACCGCGTGTCGGCTGAGTCCCGGCGCCGCCGCACCGCCGACGTCGACGCGGAGCCGCTGTTCTGGGGATCGATCCCGGAATCCGGCGGCTTCACCCGCGCGCGCATCGAGCGCATCTTCGCCCTGGTGATCGGTCTGGTCTGCATCGTTTTCGGGGCACAGGCCGCGGTGGCGGCCCTCGGCAGCACGGAGACCGGATCGTGGCACACGCCTATGATCGTCGTGGTCTTCGGCGCCCTCGCCGTCATGATCGTCACGGGGATCATCGGCCGTGGGGCACGCAGCGGCGCCGGACTGTTCTGCGTGGTGTTCATCGCCCTGCTGGTGGTGTGGCCGTTCGCCTCCGAGGGCAGCGTCGTCTCGGCCACCGAGCAGCCCTGGATCTGGTTCCTCATCAACGTCGCCACGGTCGGCGCCGCCCTCGCCTTCCCGCTCCCGCTCGCCGTGGTTCTCACGGTGCTGATCCCTCTCGGGTTCGCGGCCGTGCGCATCATCCAGGGCGGCGGGACCGCTGAGTTCTGGCGGGCGAATCTCGCCGACGTGTCGTTCTCGCTCATCTTCGGCTTCGTGCTGCTGATCATCGTGTGGATGACCCGCTCGGTGGGTATCTCCGTGGACCGTGCCCGCGCGCAGGCGCTGGACAGTTACGCCGAGGCCGCGGCGATCGACGCCGCCGAGCAGGAGCGGATGGAACTGGCCGCTCTCATCCACGACAGCGTGCTCTCCGCGCTCATCGCCGCCGAACGGGCCGACTCGCCGCGGGAGCGCGAACTCGCCACCTCGATGGCCCAAGCCGCGCTGTCGGGTCTCGCGGGTGCCGAGGACCCCGAGGACGACGATGACACCACGCCGGTCACCACCCGCGTGATCGCGCAGGACATCGCGGCGGCGGCGCACGGTTTCGGCTTCACCCTGCCCGTGCGGTGCCCGACCGAGACCTCCATCCCCCGTGATGTGGCACGTGCGCTCACTCTCGCGGCCATCCAGGCGGTGGCCAACGCCATCCAGCACGCCGACGCGGTCGGACTGACCACCGACGTGGAGTCGATTCGGGGAGGCTGCCAGATCACCGTGTCGGATCTCGGCGGCGGCATGGATCTGACCGCGGTCCCCGAGGACCGGCTCGGCATCCGCGGCTCGATCATCGCGCGGGTCGAGGCGGTGGGCGGGACCGTGAGCCTGCAGTCCTCGGTCGCCGGCACGCGCGTGACCATGCGGTGGCTGCCGGAGGGCGCCGTCTCCGCGGGTGCCGCGACCGAGCGGATGGAGTTCCAGTGACCGTGCTCCCGGTACGCAGGCTCCTCGTCGGGCTCGGCCTGGTCTTCGCCGTCTACCTGGCTTCGCGCGGTCTGATGTGGACGGCGACACCGTCGGCGCCGGTGGTCTACGTGAGCGCCCTCGCGCTGGGTGTGATCTCGACCGCGATCTGCCTCTTCGCCGACTCCCGCATCCCGGCGGCCTACCCGGACGCGCCGCTCACCGCAGGAAATCGTGGCCCCAGCAAGCTGCCGGTCTGGGCCGCGGTGCTGGCGGTGGCGACCGCCGCCCTGGTGCCCACGGCAGTGTCGCTCAGCGTGGGGGCGGATCATCGGGCCGAGTCCTGGGCCACCAGCTACGTCGGCCTGATCGGAGCCCTGCTGACCGTTGCGACCGTGCGGCGCCGTCCCGGATTCGCGTGGGCCGGCACGGCGGCGCTCGCCGTGAGCACCACCGCCTGGCTGGGGCCGATCGTGGCCCTGGGGCAGGGCCTCACCGGATCGGTGATGTGGATCGTGGGGGCGCAGCTGCTCCTCGGCTTCCTCGACCGGGCTGCGCGGGACACCGTTCGTCTCGTGGAACTGCAGCGTGCCGCCGTGGCCTGGCAGGCCGTTCAGGAGACGCGCCGGCGTGAACGGCGGGTGCGTGTGCGCTTCGCCCTCCAGGTGGCAGCCCCGATCCTGGTACGGGTGATCCAGTCCGGGGGCGAGCTGACCCCCGACGAGCGAGCGCAGGCCCGTCTGGCCGAGGGCAGCCTGCGTGACGAACTGCGCGGAGCCCGCCTGCTCGATGACCGCGTGCGGGCCGAACTGGACAGCGCGCGTCGCCGGGGCAGCACCATCACGGTCTTCGACGAGGGCGGCCTGGACGGTCTCGACCAGCAGTCGCTGGATCGCATCCGCGGCGAGCTGGCCGACATCGTCTCCGGCACTGTCGCGTCGCGCCTGATCATCCGCACCGCTCGCGATCCGCGCGTCGCCGTCACGGTGGTCGGGCGCATGGACGAGTCGGACGACGAGGACTCCGTGGTGCTGTGGGAGGAGATCCCGCGTCAGCGGGTGGCCGCTGACGATCCGCGGCGGGCGCGCGACTGATCCGCGGGGGAGCCCCTCTCGTCACCCGTGGATCTGTCGCCCCATGAGTTCCGGGCCGGACGCCGACGAGGGGGAGTCAGTTCCTCACCCCTCGTCCTGGCGTCCGAGCCACCCGAAGACTCAGACTGCACCGGCGCGGACCGTACCCTGAAAACGGCCGGACCGGTGAACGCAGAGCGTCGTCCCCTCAGTATGTGCGAGATACATGCCGCTGTCTGTCGGTCGTTTGGGGGACAGATGGGGGACAGGAGGACGGGGCTCACATGACTGTGGGCCACCGCAGGGCGGTGGCCCACAGCCGAGACTTCAGCGGCTGAAGCGGCCCCAGCCGACCTCTCGATTCAGCGGGCGCCGCAGGCTCCGGCGCGTCTGCATCCAGGCGGACGGTCGCGGACCGTCGTCGGCCTCCAGGCTCGCTACCTCGGCGGCGTACGCGTCACTGACCACCGCGACCACGGCCGCCAGCTCCTCGGGGGTGGGGTGTCCCCGGCGGATCTCCAGCGTGACCGGGGCGTCGTCGTGCTCGCTCACAGCGGGATGTTCCCGTGCTTCTTGGCGGGCAGCTCGGCGCGCTTGCCGCGCAGCGAGCGCAGGGCCTTCGCGATGGCCACGCGGGTCGCGGCGGGCTCGATGATCCCGTCGATCTCACCGCGCTCGGCGGCCAGGAACGGGCTCGTGACGTTGTACGTGTACTCGTTGGCGAGCTTCGTGCGCACCGCGTTCACGTCTTCACCGGCCTCCTCGGCCGCGCGGATCTCGCTGCGGTAGAGGATGTTGACGGCGCCCTGGCCGCCCATGACGGCGATCTCCGCCGTCGGCCAGGCGAGGTTGACGTCGGCGCCCAGCTGCTTGGAGCCCATCACGATGTACGCGCCGCCGTAGGCCTTGCGCAGGATGACGGTGACCAGCGGCACGGTGGCCTCGGCGTAGGCGTAGATGAGCTTCGCGCCGCGGCGGATGACACCGGTCCATTCCTGGTCGGTGCCGGGCAGGTAGCCGGGCACGTCCACGAGCGTGACGATCGGGATCGAGAACGCATCGCAGAACCGCACGAATCGGCTGGCCTTCTCGCCCGCCTCGATGTTGAGGGTGCCGGCCATCTGCGAAGGCTGGTTGGCGATGATGCCGACGCTGCGACCCTCCACGCGGCCGAAGCCGATGAGGATGTTGGGCGCGTACAGCGGCTGGACTTCAAGGAACTCGCCGTCGTCGACGATCTTCTCGATGACGCCCTTCATGTCGTAGGGCTGGGTGGGAAGATCGGGGATGACGGTGTTCAGCTGACGATCGAGGTCCGTGGTCTCGAATTCGAAGTGCGAGTCGTACCCGGGGGCATCGGTCATGTTGTTGTCCGGCAGGAACGACAGGAGGGTGCGCGCGTAGTCGATCGCGTCCTCCTCATCGCTGGCCAGGTAGTGCGCCACACCAGAGCGGGTGTTGTGGGTGTACGCACCGCCCAGCTCCTCCATGCCGACGTCCTCGCCGGTGACGGTCTTGATCACGTCGGGGCCGGTGACGAACATCTGGCTGGTCTTGTCGACCATGATCACGAAGTCGGTGAGCGCCGGGCCGTACACGGCACCGCCGGCCGCCGGGCCCATGATGATCGAGATCTGCGGGATGACGCCGGAGGACGCCGTGTTCATCCGGAAGATCTCGCCGTACTTGCTGAGGGCGAGCACACCCTCCTGGATGCGCGCCCCACCCGAGTCCAGGATGCCGATGATCGGCATACCGCCGCGCAGCGCGTACTCCATGATCTTGATGATCTTGTTCCCGGAGACCTCGCCCAGCGAGCCGCCGAATGTCGTGAAGTCCTGCGAGTAGAGCGCCACGGTGCGGCCGTTGATGGTGCCGATGCCGGTGACGACCGAATCGCCGTAGGGGCGGGAGCGATCCATGCCGAATGCCGTGGTGCGGTGGCGCACGTACTCGTCGAACTCCACGAAGCTGCCCTGATCCACGAGCATCTCGATGCGCTCGCGCGCGGTCAGCTTGCCCTTCGCGTGCTGCTTGTCCTGGGCCAGCTTCTCGGGCTGTACGACGGCCTCTGTGAAACGGGCACGGAGGTCGGCGATCTTGCCAGCGGTCGTCGCGAAGTCGTAGGTCTCGTCGGTCACGGATTCCACCCTAGTAGCGGTGCCTCGCCGAACGCCTGTGGCGAATCCACAATCCCGCACCTCGGGTTCTGTGCCCGTCGCAGCCCGTGGGCGCATCGTCGTAGGGTGCCGGTATGACGATTCCCGCGAACGGATACCCGCTGACTGCAGCCGTGAGCCCCCGCGTCCAGGTGGCCGAGCACACCGGGTCGACGAACGCCGACCTCGTGGTCGCGGCCTCGGCGGAGGAGTACCCCCACCTGTCGGTGCTGCTGACCACCGATCAGCGCTCGGGGCGCGGGCGCCTCGACCGGCGCTGGGAGACCCCGCCGGGTTCCGCGCTCGCCGTCAGTGTGCTGCTGCGGGTCGGGGAGCTGCCGCTCGATGCACGCGGCTGGATTCCGCTGGCTGCCGGATGGGCGATGACCGAGGCGATCCGCGCCCAGCTGACGGACCAGGACGTGGCCCTCAAATGGCCCAACGACGTCCTGGTGGGAGGGCGGAAGATCTGCGGCATCCTCGCCGAGGCGACGCTGGATTTCGCCGCCGTCGTGGTGGGCTCCGGGATCAATACGGCCATGGCTCCGGAGCAGCTCCCGGTCGAGACGGCCACGTCGTTCGCCGTGGAGGGTGAGGTCTGCGACGAGGATCGCCTCATGGCCGACTACCTGGTGCGCCTGGACCGCGCCCTGACCGCCCTGATCGCTGCGGGGGGCGATGCCGTGGCCAGCGGGCTGCACGCGGATGTGGTCGGCGTGTGCGGGACTCTCGGGCGGGCGGTTCGCGTGTCCCTTCCCGATGGGTCTGTGCTGGAGGGAACCGCCACGGGGATCGACGCCGAGGGGCGCCTGCAGGTGACCCGCGCCGGTGCCGCTGAGCCCGCGGCGGTCTCGGCGGGTGACATCGTCCACCTCCGTTTCTGACGCGGACGCTCGCGGGGGCGCGCCGCTGCCCGGCTCCGGCGGGGGAGCAGGGGACAATGGGCTCATGATGAGCGAACCGGGATCGATCGGGGGGCGCCCGCTGATGCCGGCACCCGGATCTCCCGTGCCCGAGCTGCTCATCGCTCGATTGCACCCCCACGCGCGACGACTGTTCTGGTCGGCTCTGGTTCTCATTGCCACGGCTGGAGCGGTCGGCTGGTTCACCGGCAACGCGCCGGTGCCCTGGCTCACCGACCTCATGCTCTGGCTCGCCGGCGGCATCGTCGTGGTTCTGCTGGTGCTGGTGCCGTACGTGGTCTGGTCCACGCGCCGGGTGACGATCACCACCCGCCGGGTGATCGTGGCGGACGGGCTGTTCTCGCGTCGTCGCCGTGAGCTCTCCCACGCCCGCGGGTACACGGTGTCGCTGCGGCGCGGTCCGCTGCAGCGTCTGTGGGGGAGTGGCACGCTCGTCCTCTCGAACGGCGTGGAGCCGCCGCTGCGGCTCGCGGACGTGCCGCACGCCCGCCTGGTGCACGAGGTCCTGGTCGATCAGGTGGAGGTCAACCAGATCCTCGCCCATCGCGATCAGCAGGCCGGCACCACCGGCTCCCTCGTCTGACCCACCCTCGCCCTCCCGCCGCGTGGACCCACTCCTGCGCGGGCCGTCTCCGCGGAGGCGGAGGCAGAGGCGGAGGCAGGCGGGGCGAGGAAGCCCGCGCGATGGGGGAGGATGGATGCGGTGCGTACGGGCACCGCGAAGCGAGGGAGAGAGCATGCGCGTCGGAGTGATCGGTGGCGGACAGCTGGCACGGATGATGATCGCGCCGGCGGAGGAGCTGGGGCTGGAGATCCGCGTTCTCGCTGAGGAGCCCGGCATGTCCGCGGCCCTGGCCGCCACGGCGACCGGCGACTACCGCGATCTCGACACCGTCCTCGCGTTCGCGCGTGACGTCGACGTCATCACGTTCGACCACGAGCACGTCCCGCAGGACGTGCTGGCGGGGCTCGTCTCGGCGGGCATCGCGGTGCACCCCGGGCCAGAGGCTCTCGCCATCGCCCAGGACAAGCTCGTGATGCGCGAGACCATGGCACGCATCGGGGCACCGCAGCCCGACTGGGCCGCCGTGCGCGACGCCGACGAGCTGGCAGCCTTCCTCGAAGCGCACGGCGGACGTGCCGTGGTGAAGACGGCTCGGGGCGGGTACGACGGCAAAGGGGTCCGCGTGGTCAACGCCGCGCACGAGGCCGACGACTGGTTCACCGCACTCGCAGAGGATGCCAACGGCGGTGCGCTGCTGGCCGAGGAGATGGTCGACTTCACCCGTGAGCTCGCCCAGCAGGTGGCCCGCCGTCCGTCGGGCCAGGCTCTGGCGTACCCGGTCGTCCAGACCGTGCAGCGTGACGGCGTCTGTGCCGAGGTGACCGCTCCCGCGCCCGGCATCGGCGGGCTCGCCGAGGAGGCCGCCGACCTCGGGCTGCGCATCGCGGAGGAACTCGGTGTCACCGGCATGCTCGCGGTGGAGCTGTTCGAGACCGCCGATGGGCGCATCCTGGTCAACGAACTGGCCATGCGTCCGCACAACAGCGGCCACTGGACGCAGGACGGCGCGGTGACGAGTCAGTTCGAGCAGCACCTGCGCGCCGTGCTGGATCTGCCCCTCGGGGACCCCTCACCGCGTGCGGCGCACGCGGTGATGATCAACATCCTCGGCGGGCCGGAGGGCGCGACGATGGCGGAGCGCTTCGCGGCGGCGCTGGCGGCGGCCCCCGACGCGAAGGTCCACACCTACGGCAAGGCCCCGCGCCCCGGTCGCAAGGTGGGCCACGTCAACGCCGCGGGGCCGGAGCTGGACGCCGTGCTGGCCTCTGCCCGTGCGGCTGCTGCGGCGTTCGACTGAGGCGCCAGCTCCCAGCGGATTCGGGGCGATCGTCCGCGTGCCGTGCACCGGGCGTTCGGCCGGGCCCCCTAGCCTGTTCTGGTGACCTCTGCGCTGCATTCATCCGAGAACCCGCTCGTCGGCGTCGTCATGGGCTCCGATTCGGACTGGCGCGTGATGGCGGACGCCTCCGCGGCACTGACCGAGTTCGGGATGCCGCATGAGGTCGAGGTCGTCTCGGCGCACCGTACGGTGGACAAGCTCGTCCGCTACGGCCGGGAGGCACGCGGACGCGGCCTGCGCGTGATCATCGCCGGCGCCGGGGGTGCAGCGCACCTGCCGGGCATGCTGGCCTCCATCACGGCGTTGCCCGTGATCGGCGTCCCGGTGCCGCTGGCGACACTGGACGGCATGGATTCGCTGCTGTCGATCGTGCAGATGCCCGCGGGAATCCCGGTGGCCACCGTCTCGATCGGCGGCGCGAAGAACGCCGGACTGCTGGCGGCGCGTATCCTCGGCACCTCCGACCCCGCGGTCGCCGACGCGGTCGAGGCTTACGCGCGCGACCTGGAGGCTCAGGTGGAGCAGAAGAACATCCGGCTCAAGGGATCGTTGTGACCGCGCTCGTCGCCGATCGGACGGGGGCGGGGTCCGCGATCCGCACCCAGCCCATGCGTCACCCTGACGCGGCAGATCGTGCGGTGATGACCCGCCGCGGCTGGTGGCTGGTGATCCTCGGCTTCCTGATCCCCGGCTCCCCGCAGGTTCTGGCGGGCAACCGGAAGCTCGGGCGCTTCGGCCTCGGAGCCACGATCCTCATGTGGACGCTCCTCGTCATCGCCGTGCTCATCGCCGTGCTGCTGCGTGACTTCTACTTCTGGCTCATCGGTGTCGGCTGGCTGTTCGCGGCGATCACCGTGCTCGCCCAGGGGCTTCTCATCGGTTATGCGGTGCTGTGGATCATCCTCGGGCTGAACACCCTGATGCTGGTGAAGCTCGTTCGCATCCGGACGGCATCGCGGTTCGGCATCGCCGCCCTCGCAGCGGGCCTGCTCGTCGTCTCCAGCGGCACGGCGACCTATGCCGCGGGGATCGTCGGCACGACCCGGGACACGCTCGGCAGCGTGTTCGCCTCCAGCGCCCCGCCCGTGGCGCCCTCCGACGGGTACTACAACATCCTGCTGCTCGGCGCGGACTCCGGCGATGGCCGGGACTCCATGCGCTTCGACAGCATCTCCGTGGTGTCCATCAACGCCGACACCGGCGCGGTCACCATCACCGGCATCCCGCGCGATATGCCGGATGTCCCCTTCGCCCCCGGCCCCATGCAGGACCTCTATCCCGACGGCCACTACGGCGTCGCAGACGAGGAGTGCGGCTGGACCAGCGCCATCAACCAGCTCAACACCGAGCTGGAGATCTGCCGCGCCGACGAGGGCCTGTATCCCGATGCGGTCGCCAACGGCTCCACCCCCGGAATCGAGGCGACGAAGGACGCCGCCGAGGGCGTTCTCGGCATCACCATCCCGTACTACGTCTTCATCGACATGGACCACTTCGCGGCGCTGATCGATGCGCTCGGCGGGGTGCAGATCACGGTGACCGAGCGGCTTCCCGAGGGCGGTGGCCCCGCGTACGAGGGGCAGCCGGCGGAGGACTGGGCGATCGGGTGGATCGAGCAGGGCGAACAGCACATGGACGGGAACACCGCCCAGTGGTATGCGCGCTCGCGCTACACCACGAGCGACTGGGATCGGATGCGTCGCCAGCGTGAGCTGCAGGAGGCGATGCTCAAGCAGTTCACCCCGGAGAACGTGCTCTCGCGGTTCCAGGAGATCGCGAAGGCCGGAACGGCTGTCATGGAGACGGACGTGCCGCAGTCGATGATGCAGCCCTTCCTCAACCTCGCTCTGAAGGCGAAGTCGCAGGAGGTGCAGAAGATCGAGCTCACCCCGGAAGGCACCCCGCTCCTGGACGGCAGCACGATCGATGACACGAGCCCGGACTTCACCGCGATCCAGCAGCTCATCCAGGAGAGGCTGCATCCGCCGGCCGCGGAGGACACTCCCGCGCCCTGACGACAACCTGAGCGTCCCCCGACCTCCGGGGTGCCGAAGGGGCGGTGTCGGCGGCGAGCACTAGGGTCGGAGACATGACGGCGACCCTTCGTGTGGTGATCGATCAGGCCTCGGCACAGTCTTTCTCGGACCAGGCGACGGCCGGGCTTGAGACCGCGCGCGCTCTGATCCGCATGGCCCCGGACGGGTGCGATGTGGCGGCCATCGTCCCCGGCGGCGAGGCGGATCTCACCACGCTCGTGCCGGGCCTCTCCGGGGTCCGGGTGGCATCTCTCGCCCGCCGGGAGCTCCTTGCCGCCTGGCAGCTCGGGGTCGCTCCCTCGATCGGGGGCGGCTTCATCCACTCGACCACCCTGGCCGCCCCGCTGGTGCGTCATGACCGGGTGAACGACGGCGACCAGAGCGTCGTCACGCTGTGGGATCTGCGGGCCTGGGAGGCGGCGTCGGAGGTGGCCCGCACCGCCGTCACCTGGAATCGCGGCATGCTCAAGCGCGCCGTCAAACACGCGGACGCGATCGTCGTGCCCACCTTTGCCCACGCCGCCCGCCTCGACGAGGAGTGGTCCTTCGGTGACCGGGTGCGGGTGGTGGCGGGTGCAGCACCGTCCGGGTTCCGCGAGCCCACCGACGCCGATGCGCGCGCCCGGGATCTGGTGCTTCCCGAACGCTACGTCGTGACGGACGCGACGACGGCGCCGTCCGACGGCCTCGGGAAGGCGCTCGCCGCTGTCTCGGGACAGGCGGGTGACGACCTCGCCGTGCTGATCATCGGAGTGCCGGCGGACCAGGAGGCCGCGGTGAGGGAGCTCGCCTCCGCTGCGGGCGTGCCGGAGCGGCACCTTCAGGTGCGTCCGGAGCTGGATGCGGCCGATCGCGCTGTGGTGCTGGCCCGCTCGGAGCTGCTGATCTCCACGCTCACGCGCACTGCCTGGCCGTGGCGGGTCGTGGAGGCGCTCGCGCTCGGGGTGCCGGTGGTGGCCCTCGACACACCCGCTCACCGCGAGGTCATCGCCGACGGCGGTGTGCTTGCGGAGGAGCGCGACCTCGCCGACGCGGTCGCAGAGGTGCTCGCCGACACCGAGCGCTACGGCGTGCTGAGCGACGACCGCGGGCGCGCCTACTCCTGGGACAGCTCCGCCGAGCGCATCTGGCAGTTGCACGCCGAGCTCTGAGTCTGCGCACCTCTGAGCGTTCATGGGCGAAGATGTTCATATGCTTGCCGATGAGCGTCGTGAACGGATCCTGTCCGAGCTGGGGGTGCGCGGCGCCCTGCAGGTGGCGGACTTCGCCGCGCGCATCGGCGTCTCGGGAATGACGCTGCGGCGAGACCTCGCGCAGCTGGAGGCGGACGGGCTCCTGGTACGGGTGCATGGCGGCGCGGTTTCTCCCCGTGAGTCGGGTGTACGGGCATCGACGCCGCTCGCCACGATCGGCGTCATCGTGCCGAGCGCGACCTACTACTACCACGGTGTGGTCGACGGCATCCGTCGTGCCGCTTCGCGCAGTCGGTGTCGACTGGCCCTGGCCGTATCGGATTACCGCAGCGACCGCGAGAGCGCACAGGTCCGCCAGCTCGTGGCGCGCGGTGTGGACGGCCTGATCATCACCCCGGCGAACGCGGACTGGGAGGACACCGCGCTGCGGGATCTGCTGGGCGCGCAGAACATTCCCGTGACCATCGCCGAGCGCAGCATCGATCCGATGCGGCCCCTCGGCCAGGTGGAATCCGTGCGCACCGACCACGAGGCAGGCGTCGCGCTGGCCGTCCAGCGCCTGCGTGACGCCGGCCACTCGGGTATCGCCCTCGCGCTGCGGGCCGGCACCGCCACCTCCGTGTGGCTGCGGCGGGGGTTCGCCGCAGCCGTGCGGTCGCACGAGCGCTCGTTCGTGACCGAGCTGCCGCGTGACGCCAGCGGTCAGGCTACCGAGCGCTCACACCTCGTGGACCTGATCCGCCGGTGCGAGGCCGAGCACATCCGGGCACTCATCGTCCTCACCGACGTGGACGCCATCGCACTCGAGGAGGTGGCGCTGGAGGAGGGGGTGCGCATCCCCGAGGATCTGTCGGTGATCTCCTACGACGACGAGGTCGCCGGACTCGCACCCGTCCCTCTCACCGCCATCTCGCCCCCGAAGCAGGAACTGGGCGATCGGGCGTTCGAGATGTGCCTGGCGCGGATCCACGGATCGCGCTCGACGGCACTGACGCGGAGCCTGTTGCTGCCCACGCTCGTGGAGCGGGATTCCGTCGGGTCGGCATAGGCGCGCGATCAGGTCGGACGCGCCCGGGGGAACACGCCCGGATCCCGAGGAGTCCTCGTGCGGCTGCCGCCTCACCGATAGGGTGAGGGAGCGTGCGAACCCGAGCACGCCGGAGGTGTTGCCAGTGGAGGCCGTACCCGATCTCGTCATCGCCGAGGTCGCCGTGCGCGAGGTGACGCGCGTAGACGTGCGATTCGACGGGCACCGGGTGTGGACGACCACGGTCCCGGCTGCGCGCGACGGACACGTGCACTTCGAGTGGCCCGCTGCGCTGCGTGCGCGGCTCGTGGGTTCCACGCGTGTCAGCGTTCACGACGTCGTGAGCGGTGCGGAGCTGGCGGCTCGTGAGATGCGGTTCGCCGGTGTGGACGAGCGTCTCGAACTCGTGGACGGACGCGGGCGCCTGCTCGCGATGAACAAGTGGGATACGCTCGGCGCCGTCAACGACGGACGCGGCGACGGGGTTCGCCAGCGCATGCTGGTCAGCGCCCGGCGCGTGGTGGACCTGCTCCGGCGCGGCGGGTGGGATCCGTTCGTGGTCGGCGGAGCACTCCTGGGCGTCGTCCGGGAGGGGCGGATGCTCGCGCACGACGACGACATCGACCTGGCCTTTCTCTCCGCGCACAGCGATCCCTCCGATCTCGCCCTGGAGAGCACGCGGATGGAACGCCTGCTCAGGGGCGAGGGCCTCACCGTGGTACGGCACAGCCTCGCGCACATCGCCGTGCACTTCACGGACGATGCCGGTCTCCCGGAGCACTACATCGACGTGTTCACCGGGTTCTTCCGCGGCCGTACCTATCATCAGCCGTTTGCGCTGCGCGGTGAGGGAATCGCCGCGGCTGATCTCGTCCCGCCGGTCGCACTGGACATCGAGGGCACCTCCCTCCCTGCCCCTGCGGTGCCGGAAGCCTGGCTCGCGTTCGCGTACGGGCCATCGTGGCGGGTGCCGGACGCGTCGTTCCATTTCCCCGACCCGCCCTCGACCGTGCTGCGCTTCGACGGCTGGTTCGGCAGCTTCAACCACGGCCGCGACGCCTGGGAGGAGCACTACCTCGCCGCATCCGGCCCGCAGGGCGAAGGCAGTGCGGAAGAGGTGGACGCCTTCATCGCGGCGTTGCCGCCGGGAGCGTGTGTGCTGGATGTGGGGTGCGGAGACGGAACGTGGGCGCGCAGGATCGCCGCCGCGGGGCACACCGTGCTGGGCGTGGACTACAGTCTGGAGGCGCTGGCGCTCGCCGGGCGTTTCGACGACGACGCCGTCCGCTACCGCTTCCTGAACCTCAACGACCGTTCTGCCGTTCTGGCGCTGGGGGCCGAGCTCCTCGCCGAGGGGCGGGAATGGGTGGTGTTCGGCAGCCACCTGCTGCAGAGCATGACCGCCGACGGCCGGCACAACCTGCTGATGATGCTCGAGCTCATGCTGCGCGGAAACGGGTTCGCGCACTTCATCGACGACACCGACATCGCCCACGACTACGACGCCACCCTTCCGCGCACCTGGCACATGCCCACGGCCTGGCTGGAGCAGGAGGCGCGTGGGCGGCGTCTCGCGATACGCGTGCTCCGGCGCGGAACGCGCCCGGACGGTACGGGCACACGCGGCACCGCAGCCGTGCGCGTGGATCGCACCGATGCCCCCCTGTTCCTGGAGGAGACATGATCAACCGGATCCGCCGTACCGTGCGCTCGCTCGCGCGCCGCATCGCGCCGAGCGCCTATGGCAAGCTCGAGCGTCTCGGCGATGCGGACTTCGCCGCGATGGAGGCGGTGGCTCCCCTCAGCGAGCGGGTCGCGGCTCTCGAAGCCGAGAACGCCGACCTGCGCCAGCAGCTCTGGGAGATCCGCACCGACGCCCGACGGGTGAACGAGCTCTACGACCTCGTCATCGAGCGGCTGCGCTCGGACAATCCGCTGCGCGGCTCCTGAGGGGCCAGACGCCTCAGCGCTCGTCCGCCGTGCGCCGTTCGGCGATGAGGCGCGCGGTCGCGAGGTCCTGCGGCGTCGTGATCTTGATGTTCTCCGCGCTTCCGGTGAGCATGCGGGCCGCTGTGCCGGTGAACTCGTGGACCAGATCCGCGTCGTCGCTCACTCGTGAGTAGCCCGATGCTACGGCGCGGTCGTAGGCGGTCGCCAGCAGATCGCGGTCGAAGGCCTGGGGCGTCTGGCCCATCCAGCTGTGCTGGCGCTCCAGGGAGCCCTGCACGAAGCCGTCCTCGCCCACGAGCTTGATCTGCACCGTGCTGGGGGTCCCGAGCATGGCCGCCCCGTGCTGCATCGCCGCATCGACCACGGCGGAGACGGCGGTGGGCTGCACGAATGGCCGGACACCATCGTGCACCACGACGATCTCGCCGCGGGTGCTCTGCAGTCCGTGCCGCGCGCTCAGGTGCCGTTCAGCACCGCCGATCACGACCGTGACGTCCAGCCCGGCGTCTCGGAGGATGCGGCGGTAGAGGTCGGCATTCTCGGCGCTCGCGGTCACGATGACCTCATCGACCGGATCCACCGAGAGCGCACGGACGGTGCGCTCGAGCACGGTCCTCCCACCCAGGTTCACGAGCAGCTTGTTCGATCCGAACCGCGTGCCCTGGCCCGCGCAGGTGATGACTGCCGAGACGATCCGACCGTCACGCACCGGCGCGCTCCCGGTCGACGAAGGCACGAAGGCCCGCCAGCACGCCGGCGGCGTCGGTCATGTATCCCTCCGTACCGGCGAAGAGGGCGCTGTGCCGGGTGCGCATGTCGCGCGTGTACATGGCGGCGAACGGGCTGGGCGGCTCGGGCGGCTCCTGGCCCCGGATGTCGATTCCGAACACCCGCTCGGCCAGCTGGTCGTTGCGGATCGGCGCCGTGGCGATGTTCAGGGTGGTGATCCCCGCCGCCATCGCTGTGGCGGCATCCGCCGCGAGCCGACGAACGTCGTAGTGCTGCAGATGATCGTCGGGCCGGATGTGCGCGACGCGGTGGTTGCGCAGGAGGTCGTGCACCACGCCCTTGCGCAGGTGGTCGCCGTACAGCTGGGGCAGTCGCAGCACGACGGTGTCGAAGCGCTCGGACAGCACGCGCTCCATGTGCAGGCGATTACGCCCGTACGGGGTGAGGCCGTTCTCGTCGGGCATCGTCTCCTCATCCGGCGTCGTCCCGGCGGGAAAGACGCAAACGGTGGAGATCAGCACAAGCCGCTCGATACGAGCGCGTGAGACGCGCTCGATGAGGGTGTCGATCTCCGCGCGATCAGCGCCGCCATCGGCATTGATCCGGTGCGAGTCGGCGCGCGTCGCAGCCGAGAACACCACATCGTAGGTGCGTCCCGCGATGTCGCCGATGTTCCGGGAGTCGTAGAGGTCGTCGAACGTTCGCGCCGCGCGGAGGTTGCGGCCCACGAATCCTGTGGCGCCGAGCAGGGCACTCCTCACGGGCGGCACCTCCATGCACGTCGTCGGGTATCGGACCAGCCTAGCCCCGCACATGCCGACGGGCGAATGCGCGTGATCAGGCGCGCATCAGCTCCACGGCGCGCTTGCTGTCCCCGTCGAACTCCACGGTGCCACCGCGCAGCAGGATTCCGCGCTCGCACAGATCGGAGACCATGTCGAGGTCGTGGGAGACCACGACGAGCGTCTTGCCCGCCGCGTGCAGTTCACGGATGCGCGCGAGGCACTTCTTCTGGAACGGCTCGTCACCCACGGAGAGGATCTCATCGATCAGCAGGATGTCCACCTCGGTGTGGATCGCCACCGAGAACGCGAGGCGCAGGAACATGCCGGAGGAGTAGTGCTTGACCTCGGTGTCGATGAACTGCTCGATCTCGCTGAACTCCACGATCGAGTCGAATCGCTCGTCGGTCTCCTTGCGCGTCATCCCGAGGATCGCCGCGTTGAGGTAGATGTTCTCGCGGCCCGACAGGTCCGGGTGGAATCCGGCGCCGACCTCGATGAGCCCGGCCACGCGCCCCCGGGTGAGAACTTCACCCGAGTCGGGGGTGAGCACACCGGAGATCATCTTCAGCATCGTGGACTTTCCGGAGCCGTTGAAGCCCAGCAGCGCCACGGCCTCGCCCTCGCCGATCTGGAAGGAGACGCCATCCAGAGCACGGAAGTCCGTCGTGATGGGTTTGCGTCGCACGGCGGCGAGCGCCGTCTCCTTGATGGAGTGTGTGTGCCGCAGCCGGAACGCCTTGCGGACGTCGTCCGCGATGATGCGGGGCACGGTGTTCTCAGAGGTCCTGGGCAAAGCGACCCTCCAGGCGCCGGAAGACGAGCTGGCCCACGAAGACCAGGATGAGGCTGGTGATGAACGCGATGCCGACATAGGTCCACAGGCCGTCGATCACCTGAGCGTTCTTGGGGTGCAGTCCGCCCCAGATGCCGAAGTGGAACAGCTCCACGGCCATGGTGATCGGATTGAGGCGGTAGATCACCCACAGCCAGTGCGGGATCTCCGCCTGCACCATCGTCCACTGGTACATCACCGGCGACGCCCACACGGCGCACATCGTGATGATCTCCACGAAGCTCTGCGCGTCGCGGAAGGTGACGTTGATCGATCCGAACAGCAGGCCGAGCCCGGTGGCCAGCAGTGCCACCAGCACGAGCCCGAGCAGGATCGCGGCCACCTGCAGCAGCGAGGGAGCCCAGCCGAAGAACAGCGAGATCACGATGACCACCACCACCTGGGGCAGGGTGTTCACCGCCGCGATGAGCATGCTCGCCACCGGGAACATCTCGCGGGGCAGGTAGATCTTCTTGATCAGCGCCGCATTGTCCACGAGAGATCGGGTCGCGTTGGAGAACGCCTCGTTGAAGAAGGTCACCACGGTGATGCCCGACAGCAGATAGATCGGGAAGAACTCGACGTTCTTGTTCTGGCCGAGGAACACGCCGATCGCCAGCCAGAACACGACGAACTGCACGAGAGGCTTCACATACGACCACAGCCAGCCCAGGATCGAACCGCGGTAGCGGATCTGGATCTCCTTGCGGACGATGAGCGAGAGCAGGTAGCGGTGATCGAAGACATCGAGCAGGCCGTGGCTGCGCCCCGGACGCTCGAGCGTCGCGGCGTCCGTGGACGATCGCGTCATTCTGCTCCTCAGTGGTCGGGCTGCCGGACCAGGAGGATCCGGCCGAGCGGGCGCTGACCATCCTAATGGCGCTGAGTGTCGCGACGTTGAGAGAGCCCTGATCCGCGAGTCCCGGTCACCTGAGCGCGCCCTGACAGGGCGGAAAAACGCCGCTGGTAGGCTTCTCCGGTACCTGCGAGAGTGGAGATCTGTGCCCGTGTCGATCGAGCGCCAGTTCGGCGAGCCCGCCCTGTTCGAGATCCTCCGAGGCGATGAGATCCCCGCCGATCTCAGCGTGCGCGAGCAGCGGATCCTGGCGGGGGCGTGCGCGTTTCACGCCCTGATGGCGCCGGGACGGACGCTTCGCCTCATCGCCTATGACGGCGGGCCCACCGACCTTCCGCGCACCACGGATGACAGCTCGTTCAGCGGAGCGTCCCGGGCGTTCCAGCGCCGGCTGTGGACCGCCGAGATCCGCAGCCTCGTCGCCGACGAGCCGCGGGAGCACACAGCCGTCGAGGCGCCGGCGGACGAGCTGATCGACGGCGACATCCGCCACATCCACATTCCCCGCGACAGCGTGCTCGACTTCGACCCGCCGCGCGACATCTCACCCGACCCGGTGCGCCGCGCGCTCCGGGCGATCCGCTCACGCACGCCGCTGCTGTACGACCAGGTGCGCGATCTGGAGCTGCTGCGCCACCGGCGCCCGCTGCACTCGCCGGTGCCGCGCCGGGACTACGCCGCCGACTTCCTCCCGGGCGGAATCCATGAGGACGCTCGCCTCGTCCCTGCGGTGGAAGCCCCCGCCGGCGCGCCGCGGGCCGTCCTGGTCGGGATGCACTGGTTCGAGATGGGCGGCGCCGAGCGCTGGGCGTTCGAGACGGTACGCATGATCCGCGACGCGGGCTTCGTGCCGATCGTGCTGGCCAACCGCGACTCGCACCAGCCGTGGATCGATCGCGCCGAGCTCGACGGTGCCGTCACCATCCCGTTCTCGGAGGCGACGGCGCTCTCGCAGACTCCGGGGGTGGAGGAACTGCTGCGCGCGATCCTTCGCACCTGGGACGTGCGCGGTGTGTTCGTGCACCACAACCAATGGCTCTACGATCGACTGCCGTGGATCCGCGCCTCGCGTCCGCAGATCCCGATCATCGACACCACCCACATCGTGGAGTACCGCGGCGGCGGCTACCCCGCCTCCGCCGTCATGGCCGATGCGCCGATCACCACGCACCACGTGATCTCGCCTGCTCTGGAGCGCTGGATGCGTGATGTGCAGGGCATCGATGCGGACAAGATCGTCATGGCTCCGCTGGTGGGCCTCACCGTGGCGGAAGGAGTCGAGCCGGTCTTCCGCCCCCGCAGTGACGGCCCCTTCACCGTGTCCTTCGTCGGCCGGATCGCCCGGCAGAAGGCCCCCGAGGTCTTCGTCGAGGCCGTGGGGCGCATCCACGCGGCCGACCCGTCGATCCGTTTCATCATGCACGGCGACGGCGACATGGCCGGGGCGATCGAGGACTTCATCGCCGGCAAGGGGCTCACGGACGTGATCATCCGGCGCGACTCGTCGGTGCCCGTGGCGGAGACGTATGCCGAGACCGACCTGCTCATGATCACGGCGCACAACGAGGGACTGACCCTCACCACGCTCGAGGCGATCGCGGCCGGCGTGCCGGTGATCTCCACGGACGTGGGTGCCCAGTCCGATATCGTGCCTGCGCGGGCGCTCACCTCGCGCAACGCGTTCCTCGCGGCACGCGCCCAGGCGGATCTCGCGCTGCGGCTGGCGGGGGATGAAGCCGCCCGCCGACAGCTCTGGCACGATGAACGCGAAGCGGAGAAGACCTTGATGAACACGCAATCGGCGGGCGAGTGGTTCGCACAGGAGGTGGCGACATGGTAGCCGTCGCAGCAGTGGTGGTCACGTTCAACCGCCTGGAGAAGCTCAAGACCGTCATCGCCTCGATCGAGGCGCAGACCCTCCCCGTCGAGACGTTGCTGATCATCGACAACGCGTCGACGGACGGCACCGCCGAGTACCTGGCCTCCCTGACCACGACGGTGCCGCACGAGGTCATCACGATGGCGACCAACTCCGGTGGCGCCGGAGGGTTCTCCGAGGGCATGCGTCGCGGCTACGAGACCGGGGCCGATCACGTGTGGATCATGGACGATGACTGCTACCCGAAGCCGGAAGCGCTCGCCAACATGGTCCGCGGCTTCGACGAGGCCGTGGACGAGCTCGGCGGCGACGTTCCCTTCGCGTGCTCGGTGGTGGAGTACACCGACGGCAACATCTGCGAGATGAACAACCCCATCCCGACGTGGGACTGGGGGCGGCTGCTCGTCAAGGGGCAGAACAGCGTGATGGTGACCACCTGCTCGTTCGTGTCGGTGCTCATCCCGCGGTGGGCGATAGCGCGCTACGGACTGCCGTACAAGGAGTACTTCATCTGGTTCGACGACCGGGAGTACACGCAGCGGATGACGCGCCTGTGCCCCGGTGTCCAGGTGATGGACAGCGTCGTGGTGCACGACATGGGCGACAACAAGGGCGTCAACTTCGCCATGGTCGATGCCAAGAGCGTCTGGAAATTCTCCTACGGCGTGCGCAACGAGGCGTCGTGGCGCCTGCACCACCAGGGATTCCTGTACTACCTGGAGTTCGGTGCCCGCCTGTTCGTCAGTCTGCACCGCGGGCGGGTCTCGCTGCCCCTGCGCGCCAAGCTGATGCGCAAGTGGCTGCAGGGCATCACCTTCAACCCGCGCATCGACTACGTCGACTCCCCGCGCGTGACCGCCTGAGCCGGCGATGAGCGGTTCCCTCGACACCTGGATCGGATTCCTCCCGGCGGTGCTGGCCGCCATCGGGGTCCTGGCGGTACCGGGCTTCGTCCTGGGCTTCTTCCTGCGTCTGCGCGGCTGGTGGCTGCTGGGGGCCGCAGCGCCCCTGTCGGTCTCTCTCATCACCGTTGCATCGGTCATCGCCGGGTGGACGCCGCTGCGCTGGAACATCCTGCCCGTGCTGGCCCTGACAGCGGTGGCGTCGGTGGCCGCGTGGGCGTGGATGCGCTGGGTGGGCAAGCCCGTCGCCCCGGCTGCTCGTCGGCGACCCGCCGGGCTGCGTGTCTGGGCGGGCGCGCTCGCGATGCTCGCCCCTGCGGCGCTCATCACCTGGGTGCTGGCCCATGCGATCGGGGACCCCACGCTGATCAATCAGCGCTACGACAACTTCTTCCACGTGAACGCGATCCAGTACGTGCTGGACACCGGGAATGCATCGCCGTTCTGGGTGGGAACGATGACCTCGCCCGGGAATCTGCTCTTCTACCCGTCCGGCTGGCACGCGGTCGCGTCGCTGATCGTTCAGCTGTCGGGCGCTTCTGTCGCGCTGGCGAGCAACGCCCTGGTGTTCGTGGCCGCCGCGCTGGTGTGGCCGGCCTCGATCGTCCTGCTCACCGGACGCCTGCTCGGCTCGAGCCCGCTGGCTCGCGTCGCGGGCGGGGTTCTCGCCGCGGCCTCGCCCGCGTTCCCGTACCTGCCCCTGCACTACGGCCCCGTCTATCCGCTCTTTCTGGGGCTCGCGATCGCCCCGGTCGCGATCGCCGCGATGATCACCGTTCTGCGCCCGCATCGCGCGCCCCGCAGACAGGACGCGATACTCCTCGTCGTGCTGCTCCTGCCGGGTGTCGCCCTGGCGCACCCGAGCGCCTTCCTGGCGGTGCTCGCGCTGTCGGTCCCGTCGGTGCTCGCCCTCGCCCTCCACCTGTGGCGGACCCGCGCGCGGACGCGTGATCGGGCGCTGGTGCTGTCCGGGATGATCGCGCTGGGCGTCGTCGGCATCGTCGTGCTGAAGTTCGTCCGTCCACCGGCTCAGGAGATCTACTGGCCCGTCACCGGTACGCTCCCCACCGCGGTGGGGGAGGTGGTGACAGCGGCGGTGTTCGACTACCCCGTGGCCTATCTCCTCGCACTCCTCGCCCTCGTGGGAGCCGTCACGGCCCTGCGTCGCCCGACCTATCTGCGGGCGGTGGCGCTGGGGATGCTGGTGATCGGCGGGGCGCTCTACGTGATCGTCGCCGGGTCGCCCTTCGAGACACTGCGGACCTGGCTCACCGGGCCGTGGTACAACAACCCCCCGCGTCTGGCGAGCATCTGGGTCATCACGGTGGTTCCGATCGCGGCGCTCGGCGCCCAGCATCTGGTGCGGCTGGTCGTGCGCCTTCTCACGGTGTCACGCCTGCGGCGCCTGCGCGGCGTCATACCGCTCGCGCTGGGGGTCTTCGCCGTGCTGCTTCTGCTGGGTGTGAACTCCGGTGCGCTGCGTCAGGCGCAGACCGACCTGCACGTTGCCTACGGCAATGGTGAGGGCACGGACGGCCCGATCCTGTCCGCCGGGGAGTACAAGCTGCTCTCGGAGCTGGACGAGTACGTGCCCGAGGGCGACGTGATCGCGGGCAACCCCTGGACGGGGACCTCCTTCGCCTATGGCATCAGCGGCCGTGAGGTCCTCATGCCACACCTCCTGATGGTCGAGACGCCGGATGCGGCCGTGATCAACAGCTCCTTCGACACCGAGGGCGACAGCCCGCGGATGTGTCAGGCGCTGGAGGCCACCGGGGTGCGTTACATCCTCGTGTTCGACGGCGGGGAGTTCATGGAGTCGGATCATCCGGACTTCAGCGGCCTGGACGATCTCGATGACTCGCCGTACGCGCGCCTGGTCGCGAGTGAGCCGGGGGCCGAGCTTTACCAGGTCACCTCCTGCGGCCTCGCGAACTGATCCGCGATCCGCGCCGCCGCAGGTGACGCGGGGAGGCGGGCAGGCGCTGAGTCCGAAACGGAAGGCCGTGCTGTCCTGGGACAGCACGGCCTTTCTCCGCAGAGGGGCGATCAGCTGATCGGGGATCCGATGGGGTAGTCGGACGCCTTGCCGGGGACGACCGCCACGCCGCTGGCGGTGGCATTGCCTCCCAGGCGGAGGTAGGCCTCCCATGTCGTCACGTGACGCAGCGAGGTGCCGTCCATGTAGTAGATCTTGGGGTCGGTCCCGAACCGCGCGAAGCTGCCGTTCTTGAGCAGCGGCGTTCCATTGGCGAACTTGCTCCGCTGCGAGGTGGGCAGGCTGTCGACGTTCGGGATCTGACCGCCGTAGTAGCTCACGAAGGTGTCCCAGGTGGCGACGTAGCGAAGCTTCCCGCTCTCGGCGATGTAGATCTCGTCAGCGTTGCCGAAGCGGACCGCGTTGCGATCGGCGAGATACGGCTTGCCCAGCGTGAACGAGGCCTTCACCGATGCCGCACGCGGGTCCACGCTCGGGGTGGAGCCGCCGCTGAGCGAGACCAGGGAGGTCCAGGTGAGGACGTGGCGGATGGTGTTCTTCTGCACGACGTAGACGGCGGGGTCTCCGGCGAACGAGAGCAGCGCGCCCTCCCGCGCCACCAGCGGGTTGCCGACGCCGTACACCGTGATCGCGGCCTGAGCCCAGGAGACGGTGAGGATGGCCCGGTTGGGGGCGCCGTTCAGGGCGACGAGATCCGCGTAGCTCACCACGTGGCGAAGCGAGCCGGACGGGTCGAAGTAGTAGACCGCGGAACCACTCGCGGGACGAGCGAAGATCGGTCCGGTCAGGGTGGCGCCCGAGATCGCGGGCAGTCCTTCGCAGTCGGCGGCCGTGAGCTTGGTGGTGCGTACGTTGGTGGCGTTCGTCACCCGGCGCCAGGCGGATCCGTCGAGCACCCGGACCTCCTGCCCGCAGGCGACGGCCGGCAGCAGCGTGGTGCGGGTCACGGCGGAGGAGCTGACGGAGGAGTCGGCCACGGCGGTGACGCCGGAGGCACCGAACAGCGCCGCAAGATCCAGCGAGGGAACAGGAACCAGCGTTCCGGTGGGCGTCGTCAGATAGACCATGGCGGACGACGCGGCCCGCACGAGACGCCGATCGCCGAAGTAGGTGGCGCCGGCCGTGATGCGCGCCGCCGCCGCGGGGTCCATGGTGGCCACGTAGGTGCTCTCCGCCCCAAGCCGATCGCTCAGCGCAGTGGCGTCGTAGACGTACTGAGAGCGGGAGTACCGGGCGGTGAAGACCTGCGATCCCGTACCCACCCGGTACACGGAGCCGACCTCGGCGCCCGTGGCGAAGGCGTCCATGACCGACGCCGGCAGATCGCGCGCGTTCTCGGCGCGGTAGCCGAACTGCGTCACGGACTCCACCGTGCGGAAGCGGTGCTTCGTGCGGTCGGATTCCAGAAGGTAGATCGCGCCGTTGCGGGGATCACGCACGGAACGGGTGACCACTCCGCCGTTGCCGAGGCGAGACACCTCGGCGGAGGAGACGATGACGATCGAGCCGAAGGTCGCGGTGTAGGCGTCGAGATCGGCGGCCGTGGAGATCTGGTAGCGGGTGCCACCGGCGGCCAGATACACGGCCGGGGCGTCGGACGCGCGGATGATGCGCACGTTGTCCGCCGGCGTCGTCGGCGTGCCGCCGCCCTGGGTGGAGCCGAACCACTGGTTGAAGTACAGGTAGAAGTTCCGGTTGCCGTAGCTCGAGCAGCCATCGCCCTCGCCATACCCCGCGTTCAGTGCGGCGCGGTTGGGCTGGTAGGGCGTGTAGTAGTAGAGCGCCGACGTGGCCTTGTTGGAGATGTAGACCGGAGCCGCGCCGCAGCTGGCGTTGGGGTGCCAGTAGATGTTGGAGGTGCGGCCCGCGGGGTAGTACGTGAAGTAGCGCCCCTCCATGTAGATGTTCATCTGGCGGGCCGCGCCGTAGATCTGGTAGAAGAATCCGGCGAACGCCGGGTCACACGGCGCCGTGTCGGGGCATCCCTGTCCGAGTGCCATGTCATAGCGCCACTGGCTCGGCCACGTGTGGGTGACGAGTCCCTGCTCCTTCTGGAGCATCACGATCAGCACCTGCGGGTTGATGTTGCAGGACTGGGAGACCTTGTAGATGATCGTGGCCGCGGACTCGTTGGCAGCGCCCGAGTAGCCGCTGCAGTAGGAGTCGGCGGAGCGGTTGGGCGTGTTCTGGCGGTAGTCCTTCAGGCAGGTGTAGCCGGACTGGCAGGTCCCCACCATCTTGCGGAAGAACGTGTCGATCGAGGACGCCGACATCGTGTTCTTGTTCGTGAACGTCGCGTCGTTGATGATGTTCCCGGCCTGGAAGCCGGCCACCGCGGCCGAGGCTTCCGCGAGCGTCGCCGAGAAGGCTGCCGCGGCGGCGATCGCGGGTCCTCCGGTGACGGAGGGTGAGGGCGTTGGCGCCGGCTCATCGCTGAGCACGGGCTCGGGTGTCTCGACGACCTCTGGTGACGTGGCCTCCGGCGACGGGGATGCCGTGCCTGTTTCGCCCGGCTGCGGGGTCGGATCCGGCGTCTCGGTGATCGGGGAGTCGCTCGGCGACGGGGAAGCCGTGCTGACGGCGGGATCCGGCGTCGACTGGGCGAGGGCCGGCTGCGCGGCCAGCAGGGAGAGGCACAGCGCGGCCGACGCGAGAGCCGCGACGAGGGCACGGCGACGGGTGGGGAGCGTCGGAGTCACTGCCCCATTCTGACGGAAAGTGACTGATGATGCCACTGTTACTGTTGTGACTGGCGTTGCTGACGAGTCTGCCACCGGCTCGTGTCCGAGTCGCGCAACGTCGGCGCGTGTCGGCGGGGCGTTCTCGCAGGGCCCGTATGACACCATGGAACCGTGAAGGGCATCATTCTCGCCGGGGGATCCGGCACGCGTCTGCATCCGATCACGCTGGGCGTGTCGAAGCAGCTGGTTCCGGTCTACGACAAGCCGATGGTGTACTACCCGCTGTCGACCCTGATGCTCGCGGGAATCCGCGAGATCCTGGTGATCACCACCCCCCACGATGCGGCTCATTTCGAGCGCCTGCTGGGGGACGGGTCGCAGTTCGGCATCTCCATCACCTTCGCCGTCCAGCCCTCGCCCGACGGGCTCGCACAGGCTTTCACCATCGGCGCGGACTTCATCGGCGACGACTCCGTCGCCCTCGTCCTCGGTGACAACCTGCTGTATGGACCGGGCCTGGGCACGAGGCTGCAGCGCTTCGCGAACATCGACGGCGGCGCCGTCTTCGCGTACTGGGTCGCGGAGCCTGAGGCGTACGGCGTCGTCGAGTTCGACGCCGAGGGCAATGCCATCTCCCTGGAGGAGAAGCCGGCAGAGCCCAAGAGCAACTACGCCGTTCCCGGACTGTACTTCTACGACAACGACGTGGTCGAGATCGCTCGCAACCTGCAGCCGTCGGCGCGCGGGGAGTACGAGATCACCGATGTCAACCGTGAGTACCTGAGCCGCGGAAAGCTGCAGGTCGAGGTGCTTCCGCGGGGCACCGCATGGCTGGACACCGGAACATTCGATCAGATGACCGATGCCGCGGATTACGTCCGCACGATGGAGCGACGCACATCGATGAAGATCGGCGCGCCCGAAGAGGTCGCCTGGCGGCAGGGCTTCCTCACCGACGACGAGCTGCGGGAGCGAGCGGAGAAGCTCGTGAAGAGCGGCTACGGCACCTATCTGCTGGACCTTCTGAAGAGAGCACACGCATGACCCGTCTCCTTGTCACCGGCGGTGCCGGCTTCATCGGATCCAACTTCGTCCACTACATGGTGGAGAATTCCGACGCGCACGTGAGCGTGCTGGACGCGCTGACCTACGCCGGGAACCGGGCGTCCCTCGACGGCCTGCCGAAGGACCGTGTGCGCTTCATCCACGGCGACATCACCGATGCGGAGCTCGTCGACGAGCTGTTCGCCGATGTCGATGCCGTGGTGCACTACGCCGCCGAGAGCCACAACGACAACTCGCTGCACAGCCCCCGTCCCTTCCTGGACACCAACATCGTCGGCACCTACACCCTGCTCGAAGCCGCTCGCAAGCACGATCGCCGCTTCCATCACATCTCCACCGATGAGGTCTACGGCGATCTGGAGCTGGATGACCCGCAGCGCTTCACCGAGCAGACGCCGTACAACCCGTCCTCGCCCTACTCGTCCACGAAGGCCGGCTCCGACCTCCTCGTGCGCGCATGGGTGCGCTCGTTCGGCGTGCGGGCCACCATCTCCAACTGCTCGAACAACTACGGCCCCTACCAGCACGTGGAGAAGTTCATCCCGCGTCAGATCACCAACGTCATCCGTGGCATCCGGCCGAAGCTGTACGGCGCGGGGGAGAACGTCCGGGACTGGATCCACGCCAACGACCACTCCTCTGCGGTGGCGACGATCCTCGACAAGGGGGTCATCGGCGAGACGTATCTCATCGGTGCCGACGGCGAGCGCAACAACAAGGACGTCGTCGAGCTGATCCTGGAGATCATGGGTCAGCCCCGCGACGCCTACGATCACGTCACCGACCGCGCCGGACACGACCTGCGTTACGCGATCGACTCCACCAAGCTGCGCACCGAACTGGGCTGGACGCCCAGCTTCTCCGACTTCGAGAGCGGGCTGGCTGCGACGATCGACTGGTACCGCGAGAACGAGAGCTGGTGGGCGCCCGCCAAGGACGCCACCGAGGCGTTCTACGCCAGCAAGGGGCAGTGAGATGACGGAGTACGGAAAGGCTCTCTCGCTCGTCGAGACGCCGATTCCGGGGCTCGTGGTGCTCGAACTTCCCGTGCACGGTGACGCTCGCGGCTGGTTCAAGGAGAACTGGCAGCGCGAGAAGATGACGGCCCTGGGTCTTCCCGATTTCGGGCCGGTGCAGAACAACGTGTCCTTCAACGACGCCGTGGGCACCACACGCGGGATCCACGCGGAGCCGTGGGACAAGTGGGTCTCGGTGGCCACGGGCCGGATCTTCGGTGCCTGGGTGGATCTGCGCGAGGGGCCGAGCTTCGGGGCGGTGTACACCACCGAGCTGGACCCGTCGCGCGCCATCTTCGTTCCCCGTGGCGTGGGCAACTCGTACCAGACGCTCGAGGCCGACACCGCATACACCTACCTCGTCAACGATCACTGGTCACCGAACGCGTCCTACTCGTTCCTCAACCTGGCCGACGAGACCGCAGCGATCGAGTGGCCGATCCCGCTCGCAGAGGTGGAGATCAGCGAGAAGGACAAGAACCACCCGCGGCTGGCCGATGTCACCCCGATCCCGCCGAAGCGCATCCTGGTACTGGGTGCGGACGGGCAGCTGGGCCTCGCACTGCGCGAGGCGTATGCGGGGGCGGCGCACGTCGAGTTCGCCGGGCGGTCCGACCTGGACGTCACGGCTCCGGGGCTGCGCGACGCGCGGCGCTGGCGGGACTACGGCGCGATCATCAATGCCGCCGCATACACCGCGGTGGACGCGGCCGAGGTCTCCCCAGGACGCGCCGATGCCTGGTCCGCGAACGCTGTCGCCGTCGCCAGCCTCGCCGCCATCGCCACGGAGTTCGCCATCACTCTCGTGCAGGTGTCGAGCGACTACGTCTTCGACGGCGCCAAGTCGGGTGCGTACACCGAGGAGGACCCCTTCGCGCCGCTCGGCGTCTACGGCCAGACGAAGGCCGCCGGCGACATCGCCGCGGCGACGGCTCCGCGTCACTACATCGTCCGCACCTCGTGGGTGATCGGCGAGGGGAAGAACTTCGTGCGCACGATGGCGTCGCTCGCCGAGCGGGGTGTCGACCCGAAGGTGGTGGACGACCAGATCGGCCGGCTCACGTTCACCGCGGACATCGCCGCCGCGATCCGGCACCTGCTCGACTCGTCCGCGCCGTTCGGCACATACAACGTCACGGGAGAGGGCGAGGCCGCTTCGTGGGCTGACATCGCCCGGGCCGTCTTCGCGGCCGTCGGCGCCGATCCGGAGCGCGTCAGCGGTGTGAGCACCGCGGAGTACTTCGCCTCGGCCACGGCTCCGGTATCGCCGCGGCCACGCAACAGTGTTCTGGAGCTGGCCAAGATCACCGCTACCGGATTCACGCCGTCTGCGTGGACCGCGTCGCTGGACGCGTACCTCCAGGTGAGTGATCGCTCGTGACCCCACCCGACGGCCGGGTGCTCATCCTCGTCCCGGCGTGGAATGAGGAACGCAACGTGGGCAACACGGTGCGCGAGATCATCGGCGCCGATCCTGCCTACGACGTCCTCGTGATCGACGACGGCTCGACCGACGCCACGGCGGAGGTCGCCCGTGCGGCGGGCGCACGGGTGCTCTCCCTGCCGTACAACCTCGGCGTCGGAGGCGCGATGCGCGCCGGCTTCACCTATGCCAAGCGCCGGGGGTACAGCCAGGCGATCCAGGTGGACGCCGATGGCCAGCACAATCCGGCGGACATCGCCGAGGTGCTCGCCGGCCTCGCCCACGCGGACATCTCTATCGGGGCACGATTCGCCGACGTCGGCGACTACTCGGTGCGCGGTCCTCGTCGCTGGGCGATGATCGTGCTCGCGAAGGTGGTCTCCGCCGTCGCGCACGTCCGCCTCACCGACGTGACCAGCGGCTTCCGGGCTGCAGGGCCGCGGGCCATCGACCAGTACGTGCGGTATTACCCCGCCGAGTATCTCGGTGACACCCTCGACTCGCTGGTGGCGGCCCTGCACGCCGGCCTCACCGTCACGCAGGTGCCGGTGGCGATGCGCCCGCGTCAGCACGGCACCCCGAGCCAGGGACCCCTCGGCTCGGCCGTGTATCTGCTGCGTTCGGTGTTCGCCCTCACCCTGGCCCTGATGCGCCCGAACCCCCGTCGAAAGCGAGACGCCGCATGATGATCAGCATTCTCGGCATCATCGTCTCCCTGGGCGTGATCATCCCCGTGATGTGGATGCTGCTGACCCGCCGGTTGCGCGAGAAGTACGCGATCCTGTGGCTGCTGCTGGGCGTCGTGCTGCTCGTGCTGGGGCTCTTCCCCGGACTGCTGGAGCGCGCGACTCGCCTGCTCGGTGTCCAGCTGCCGGTCAACCTGTTCTTCGCCGCAGCGATCGTCGTCCTGATCGGGGTGGCGCTGCACCTGTCGTGGGAGCTGTCACAGAGCGAGAACGAGACTCGTCGCCTGGCGGAGGAAGTGGCGATCCTCGGGGCGCGACTGGACGCACTGGAGGATCGCGACCGGGACGCGAGCACGGATCCGACCGCGCCCGGGAGCTGACCCCCGGCAGCGGCGCAGTCCCGGAAAGGGCAGCGCCGTACCCGCCGACGGGTCGGGACTCAGCGGACCGCGTGCCGGAGGAGGCGGGATGCTCCGGCGCCTCCCGAGAGGAGCGCGCCCGGCAGCTCGCTCAGCGCGTTCAGCCTGGAGATGACGTGGCGGCGCGCGACTCCCGCGGCGCGCTTCCAGCCGTGGGCCTGGAAGGTGCGGGCGTAGTCGGCGAAGAACCGCTTCTCCTGAGCGAACCGTTCCCCCGAGCGAGCCGCTGACATCGATGCGGATGCCCGGTGCCTGCGGTACTCGAAGGTGACGGGATCCAGCACCACCAGACTGCCGCCGCGCATCGCGAGGTCGAGGATCAGCCCGAGGTCGAGCGCGATCTCGTACTGCCGGTTGAAGCCCACCTGCTGGGCGGGAGCGGTCAGCCAGAGCAGCGAGGGGAAGTACGCCCAGTCGGCGCGGGTGAGACTCGTCGCCATCTCCTCGCCACGCAGCACGACATCGTGGCGGTCGGTGCGGGGGCGCAGCATCGCCTTGATGCGATCGGCCAGCGGAAGCGCGGGCCTGCCGTCGCCGTCGATCACCCGCACGCCCGGCTGGAGGAGCTGCGCGTCCGGGTACCGGCGACGGGCGGCATCGAGCACAGCCAGGTGATCGGGCAGCATGATGTCGTCACTGCCCATCATCGTGAAGTGTGTGGCCTGCACCAGCTCGAGGCACCGGGAGAAATTTCCGGCCACGCCCAGGTTCGCCTCGTTGCGCATCGAGACGATGCGCTCGTCGTGCAACGACATGAGCCAGTCGTGGATGCCACCGTCCGGGCTGCCGTCGTCGACGCAGACCAGCCGCCAGTCGGTGAAGGTCTGCGCCAGAACGCTCTGCACGGCGAGACGGAGAAGCTCGGAATCCCCGTAGTAGGGGAGCATCACATCGATGGTCATGATCGGTCCTCCGGCTTGCCGGTGACCCCGCGACGTCCATCACGCCACCCACGCCACGCCTGAATCGGATGCGGGGCGCGCCCGCGCAGAAGGCCGCCGACGGACTCCTCCGCGACGCGGCGCAGCACAGCCCCAGCCTGCCGCAGCGGCGGGATTCCCGCGGTGCGGGCGAACAGCGTCATGTTCCGGATACCGAGGTACATGGGATGCGCGCCCGGCTGCTGACGCGCGAGCGCGGACGGCACGACGAGCGTCTCGTGTCCTGCCCGGCGCATCCGCCAGGCGGTGTCGACGTCTTCGAAGTAGAGGAAGTAGTCCTCGCTGATCCAGCCGATCCCATCCAGCGCGCTGGTGCGGTACATCACGATGGCCCCGTCGACCCAGTCCACCGGGTAGGGCTGGGCCGCGCGGGGGGCTGTGAGATGTCCGCCGCGTCCCCCGGCGGTGAGGTAGCCGCCCGCGGAGAACACCCGCTCCGGATCGGAGGACCACCGCAGCACGGGGGCGGCCGCGCCGGCGGTCGGGTGTGCGGCCAGGGCGTCGCAGAGCTCGGCCGCCAGAGCATCGTCGAAGTCGGCGTCGTGGGTCAGGACGAGCACCGCCTCGGAGGCGGTGCCGCGCGCCTGATTCGCCGCCACGGCGTAACCGGGGTTGTCGGGACGCTCGATGAGACGTACCCGGTCGGACAGTGGCATGGCTGCCATGTCCGCGGCGCTGAGCGTGCCGCCGTTGTCGACGACGAGCACCTCGCGGGGCAGAAGGGTCTGGGACGCCAGGCGGTTCATCACCGCCGCGAGGAGCGCGGGTTGGCGGTAGGCGATGATGACAGCGGTGTAGTCGATGATCAATCCTCAGATGCGACGCGGACGCTGACTAGGCTGGAGCAATGGCTCCTGCTGACACCTCAGCGACGTCGGCTCGGTCGGACGGGATTCCGATGTTGGCCAGCGTCACAAAGTATATCCCGTACCCCGCGATCGCCCATGCGGGAGGGCAGTATGTCCTCGCTCAGGACCACGCGCTGGCCGAGGACTTCGCGATCCACCATTTCGCCCCCGACACCCCGGTCAACCGGGAGGCCCGCGGACGGTCGGCACAACCGCCCAGCACGTTGCTGCAGGGTGTCGGCCCGGGTGGGCGCGGCGGTGCGAAGCTGCTGTGGGACCTGGAGTCGGCGTGGCAGGGAAGCGCGGTGCCATGGCCATGGCGCCGGTTGTTCGCCACCGAGCGTGCGCCGTGGCCAGAGCTCGCCGCCGCCGAGATCATCGAGTTCCACTGGTCGGAGATGATCGCCCTCGCCCCGCGCGTGCGCGCGCGGCTGCCGAAGGCGCGTCTGGTCGGTGTGGCGCATGACGTGATCACACAGCGCTGGGAGCGTGCGGCCTCCCAGGCCGCCAACCCGCTGCTGCGCGCGGGCTACCGGCTGGCGGCGCGTCGAAGCGCCCGCCGGGAGGCCGCCTCCTTCGCGGCCCTGGACGTACTCATCGTCTTCAGCGAGAAGGACGCGGCGCTCGTGGAGCGGCTGCGGCCGGGCACCCCGGTCGAGGTGGTGCATCCGGGTCTCGGTCCCGAGACGACACCGGAGCGGTCCCCGGACCCGAGCGCCCCCGTCGTGCTTTTCACCGGTGCCCTGAACCGCCCCGACAACCATCGCGGCGCCCAGTGGTTCCTCGACGAGGTGTGGCCACAGGTGGCGGCGGCCGTCCCGGAGTCGCGGTTCGTCATCGCCGGTGCGAATCCGCCGGAGTCGCTTGAGCGCTCCGCGCGGGCAGCGGGCGTGGAGGTCACCGGTTTCGTCGACTCTCTGGAGCCCTGGTACGCCGGTGCGAGCGTCTTCGTCGCTCCCCTGCACACCGGTGCCGGGGTGAAGTTCAAGACTCTGGATGCGATGCTGCGCGGCGTGCCCGTCGTCGCCACGCCCGTCGGCGCCGAGGGCATTGACGCGCAGGATCTGTTCGCCGCGGTCACCGAGGATCCCGCCGAGTTCGCCCGTGCCGTGATCGCCGAGCTGCGGGCACCGGACGTGCAGCGCACCGAACGCGCGCGGGTCTGGGCGGATGGCGTCTACGGACAGGACGCGTTTCGTCGTCGCGTGCGCGGCGTCTACGAAGCGGTCCGCCAGGCACGATGAACTACCATCGGAATCTGGCTGTCGACCGAAGGACCACATGAGTACAGAGCACCGGATCATCGCCGTCGTCTCGGTGTTTCACGCCCCGGATGACCTGCGCGATCGTATGCTCGACGTGCTCGATCAGGTCGATGCGATCGTGCTCGTCGATGACGGTTCCCACACGCTGGAGACGATCGAGTTCGGTGATGACCGCATTCATACGGTCTCCTCGCCCACGAACCGAGGGATCGCCGCGGCGCTGAACACCGCCGTGAACCGTGCCCGCGAACTGGGGGCGACGCACGTCGTGACGCTCGATCAGGACTCAGCTCTCGCCCCCGATCACGTCGCTCGCCTCCTGGCGACTCTCGAGCGTTCGCAACAGGACGGAGCGATCGTCGCTGCGGCTGTTCCTGGCGTCGTCGGAGGGGCACCGATCCTCTATCTCCCGGACGGCCAGCCCTTCGACCCGATCCAGTCAGGGCAGGTCGTGCCGATGGCCACCTTCGATCGGGTCGGTCTGTTCAATGAGGATCTCTTCATCGATGCGGTCGACAGTGATTTCACAGTCCGTGCCGTGACGATGGGGATGGAATTCCGTGCTGACCGTGGTCTGCACATGGCACATGAACTTGGCGAGCTCGTGCCTCTAAAGGTATTCGGCCGCCACCTCGTGCTGGGTGGCAAGCCGCGGCACGTGCTTTACCACTCGCCAGCGCGCACGTACTACATGGTGCGCAACAGCCTGTGGCTTGCCCAGACCTACCGTGATCAAGCCCGCGACTGGACGCGGTTACGCAATCGCAAGCTCTGGGAAATGGTGATCGGAGGCTCGCTGCTGGCACCGGACCGCGCCGTGCAGCTTCGTGCTATTCGTTGGGGACGCCGTGACGCCCGACGAGGTGTGCTCGGCCGCATTCCCGCTGAGGTGCAGGCGCGGCTGCGGTGATGCCGCTCCCACTTCGTCGGCTGTTCTCCCACGCACTGTTCCGGCGCAGTGCGCTCTTCTCGATCTCGGTCATCGCCTCGACCGTGGTGGGCCTTGTATCCATCAAGCTGATCACGGATGTGCTCGGCACCGCGGGCTGGGGAAATCTCTACCTGCTGCAGGCCATCAACCAGTTCGCGTCAATCCTCGTGGCATTCGGGTGGGGAGCGACAGGTCCTGCTTCCGTGGCCGCGCTGGCACCGGAAGACCGTCGCCAGTTCCTCGTCGACTCGCTCTTCGCACGGGTTCCGTTGCTGCTTGTTGTCGGCCCGCTCGCGATCATCCTGGGTATTGCGCTCGGCTCGGATCCCGCGATGGCGATTCTGGCGACCCTGACGTACACCGTCCCGGGTGTCGGTGCTGCCTGGTATTTCGTGGGAACCAACCGTCCGCTGGCGCTTCTCACGTACGACGCATTGCCGGCCATCCTCGGCCAGATCGCCGGGCTGATCGCCGTCGTGATCGTTCCGGCGTTGTGGGCATATCTGGCAGCGACAGCGGCATTCACCATGGGAGGCGTGTTGGTGGGGCTCATCGTCGCGCTGCGCGGTCAAGACGGCGCGCGCCTTCACCGCCCCGCGCCATCGGCGCTCGCCGCCGAGATGCGCACGCAGGGGCACGGCCTGGTGACGCTGTTGTTCGGTAACCTCGCGACGACCCTTCCTGCGGTGCTCCTCCAGATCTTCAGTCCTACTGCGGTTCCCGTGTTCGGCATGGTGGACCGCATATTCCGCTACGGCGTCATCGTGCTCGGCCCGATCCTCCAGGCGGCGCAGAGTTGGGTGGGCGAGCAAGCCGACCTTCTGCGCACGCGCGCACGCACGGTCATGTGGTTCTCGATCGGGATCGGGCTCGCTGGAGGAGTGTGCTTCGCCACGTTGGCGCCAGTCTTCAGCCAGCTGTTGGGCAGCATCGAGATATCGCCGCTGCTGGCCGTGATCGGAGCGATCGCGTTCGCCAGCGAGTGCATCGGACAGCTTGTGGGCCTGGCAGGATTGGTCGCCCTGGGGCAAGGCCGCGTGCTCTCGCGTAGCGCGGTCGCCGGTGCGGTGGTCACGGTCGGTCTCCTCATTCCCGCCACGGGCTTCGGCGGTGTCACTGGTGCTCTCGCCGTCGTCGCGCTTCCGCTCGTCGGCGTTGCGGTCTGGCGCGCCACCGCCCTCTGGCGCACCACTCGGCCAACGCCGACGCTCGAATAGAGACGTGGTGGTCCGGTGACATCCGCTATCGCCATGGCGGCGCCTCGTACGCGCCGCGAAGCGCGAGCACACGCGCGACGCCGATTCCGGCTCGACATCCAGGCGCTGCGAGCGATCGCCATCCTCGCCGTGGTGCTGAACCATCTGTGGCCGCGTGCGGTGACCGGTGGGTTCATCGGTGTCGACGTGTTCTTCGTCATCTCGGGCTTCCTCATCACGGATCACCTGTTCCGGGAGCTGAGCAGCAGGGGGCGCATCGGCCTGCGCGAGTTCTACGCCCGGCGGATCCGGCGGCTGCTGCCCGCGGCGCTCCTGGTTCTCGCCGTCACCCTGGTCGGTGTGGTGGTGCTGCTGCCGGTGACCCGGTGGTCCGTGAATGCGCTCCAGATCGGCGCCAGCGCCCTGTACACGCAGAACTGGGCGCTGGCGATCAGTTCTGTCGACTACTTCGCCCACGACGCTGCCCCATCGGCCGTTCAGCACTACTGGTCGCTGTCGGTGGAGGAGCAGTTCTACCTGATCTGGCCGGTGCTGCTGCTGGCCGCCGTGATGATCCGGCGTCGTCGCCGTGCGCTCCGCAACCGCGTGGTGCTCGCGCTCAGTGTGCTCGGTATCGTGAGCTTCGGGCTGTCCGTGTGGCTCACCGCGCTGACGCCGGCGGCGGCGTACTTCTCGACCTTCACCCGCGCGTGGGAGTTCGCGGCCGGGGGTCTCGTGGCCCTCCTCTGCCAGAACCGGCGGATTCCGAGGCTGCTGGTCTTCGCCCTCGTCGTCGGCGGGCTGGCCACCGTCATCGCGTGCGTGTTCACGTTGCGCGGTTCCTCGGCCTTCCCCGGTGCGATCGCGGCGGTCCCCGTGCTCGCGACCGCCGCCGTGATCATCGGCGGGTCCGGCACGGCACGGCTGCCGTTCTGGGATCAGCTGGCGGGGCTGCGCCCCGTGCAATGGCTCGGCGAGGTGTCGTACTCCTGGTACCTGTGGCACTGGCCCGTCATCGTGCTGCTCCCGTTCCTCATCCGCGCGCCGCTGGAAGACGGGCATCGTGTCCTGATCATCGCCGCAACGCTCGTCCTGGCGTGGGGCACCCGACGATTCGTGGAGGTCCCCGCCATGCGCGCCCCCGCTCTCGCCCTGTCCGCCGGTCGCGCGTTCGTCGCATCGGCGATTGCCGTGGCCGTCATCACGGCGGCGTGCTTCGCGATCGGGATCGCCGCGAGGATCACCGCGGACAACGCGGCGGCCGCTCCACCCGCGCACGTCACGGGAGCGGGGGAGTGCACCGGCCCGGATGCGCTCGCCGATCCGGCGACCTGCGACGTGAACGCACCGGTGATCGATGCCGAGTCCACCGCCCAGGACGAGTACTTCGCAACCCCGCCGGAGTGCGGGGAGGCCGTCGATTCGCTGACCTACGACGACAAACTGACCACTCACCGGTGCATCTTCGGGGACGCCGAGCCCACGGCACGCGTCTGGCTGGTGGGGGATTCCCACGCCCAGCAGTGGCAGGGCGCGCTGTTCTCCCTCGCGCGTGAGCGGAACTGGGAGCTGACGATCAGCTTCCTCGGCGGGTGTCCGGTCGCCGAGGTCGCCTTCACCGGGTTCCGGGACATCTGGGGCGACGTGGATCGCGACCGCTGCCGGACGTACAGTGCGGATGTGATCGCCCAGATCGAGCAGGAGAGTCCCGACCTGGTGTTCACCTCCATGGCGGCTCGTCAGCAGCTCGTCGACGATGGGTCCGGCCGCGACCCGGCGGAGCAGTTCACCGCGGGCCTGGCCGCCGCCTGGCAGCGGTGGGCCGCCGCCGGATCCCTGGTCATCGCGATCGCGGACACGCCCCTGAACGGCCAGGTGCGCCCGCCCGATTGCGTCGTGCTGCGCGCGAGCGACCCGACGGCGTGCGGCGTGCCGCGCGAGACGGCACTTCCCGGCGATCCGATCGTGGCAGCGGCAACGGTCGCAGGGCCCGGTGTGCACCTGATGGACCTGTCCGATCGGATGTGCGATGAGACCACCTGCTTCGCCGCGGTGGGCGGCATGGCGGTCTTCTACGACGCCGACCACCTGAGCCTGCAGTACGTGCTGCGCCTGCTGCCCACGTTCTCGGACCGCCTGGATGCGGCCATCGCCGCGGGCTGAACCGGAAATCCCAGCCCGCTCCGTTACAGTAGGGTCCGGTGCGCCTTCTGCCCTGGGGTGTGCTGCATCAACACGAAGGAAACCCATGGATCTTCTCGTCGTCGGCTCCGGCCTGTTCGGCCTCACCATCGCAGAGCGGGCAGCGGCCGCCGGGCGCAAGGTCACCATCATCGACCGGCGCCACCACCTCGGAGGCAACGCCTACAGCGAGGCCGAGCCCATTACCGGGATCGAGGTGCACCGCTACGGGGCCCACCTGTTCCACACCTCCAACGAGACCGTGTGGGAGTACGTCAACCGCTTCACGAAGTTCACCAACTACGTGCACCGCGTGTACTCCACCCACAAGGGCGTCGTATACCCGCTGCCCATCAACCTCGGCACCATCAACCAGTTCTTCAACGCGGCCTACACGCCGGACGAGGCGCGTGCACTCATCGCGGAGCAGGCCGGGGAGTTCGAGGCTCACACCGCGAAGAACCTCGAGGAGCGCGGCATCGGCCTGATCGGTCGCCCGCTGTTCGAGGCGTTCATCAAGGACTACACCGCCAAGCAGTGGCAGACGGACGCCCGCGAGCTGCCGGCGTCGATCATCAGCCGTCTCCCGGTGCGCTACACCTACGACAACCGCTACTTCAACGACACCCACGAGGGTCTGCCCGTCGACGGGTACACGGCGTGGATGGAGCGGATGGCCGATCACGAGAACATCGACGTCAAGCTGAACGTCGACTTCTTCGACGAGTCTCAGCCGCTGAACAAGAAGGCCACGGTCGGACAGGTTCCCATCGTCTACACCGGTCCCGTCGACCGCTACTTCGACTACGCCGAGGGCGCGCTCAGCTGGCGCACCATCGACCTCGAGGAAGAGGTCCTGGACATCGGCGACTTCCAGGGGACGTCGGTGATGAACTATCCGGACGCCGACGTGCCGTACACGCGCATCCACGAGTTCAAGCACTTCCACCCGGAGCGCGCCGAGCTGTATCCGAAGGACAAGACGGTCATCCACCGCGAGTACTCCCGCTTCGCGACCCGCGACGACGAGCCCTATTACCCGGTGAACACCGCCGCGGACCGCGACGGTCTGCTCGCGTACCGGGAACTGGGCAAGGGCGAGAAGGACGTGCACTTCGGCGGCCGTCTCGGCACCTACCAGTACCTAGACATGCACATGGCGATCGGCTCCGCCCTGTCGATGTGGAACAACAACCTCGCATGATGTCGTCGTGCGGCCGGGAACACCGGCCGCACGATCTCGCATGATCCCGGAATGACCTCCCCCCGCATCTCCGACGGCCCTCGAACCGCCGCCTCACGCACGCCCGCCTACCGTCACGACATCGACGGCCTCCGCGCCTTCGCGATCGTTCTGGTCGTGATCTACCACGTCTGGGTAGGACGCGTCTCCGGCGGCGTCGACGTGTTCCTGCTGCTGTCGGCATATTTCATGACGTCGTCGTTGGTGCGTCGCGCGGACGCCGGGCGTGGGGTCGGTCTGGGGGCGTTCTACGCGAAGCGCTTCTGGCGCCTGGTGCCGGCGGCAGCGGCCACGATCGCCGCCACCCTCATCACGGTGTTCTTCGTGTTCCCGCCCTCGATGTGGAACGCCGCGTGGGAGCAGGCGCGCGCGTCGCTGTTCTACTTCCAGAACTGGGAGCTTGCGCTCAACAGCGTCGACTACTACGCGCGAGATGCGAACTCGGTCACACCGTTCCTGCACTTCTGGTCCCTGTCGATCCAGATGCAGGTCTTCCTGCTGTGGCCGTTGGTGATCCTCCTGTGCTGGGGGATCGCCCGCCTGCTGAGGATCCGCGTGGCGTCGGTGGCGCTGGTGGTCTTCCTGACCATCTTCGCAGCCTCGCTGGCCTACTCGATCGTCACCACGCAGCAGAACCAGGCATTCGCGTACTTCGACACCGGTGCACGTCTCTGGGAGTTCGCCATCGGCTCCCTCGTCGCGCTGCTGCCCGTCGGGCTCCGGTTGCCGCGGTGGATCGCGGAGATCCTCGGCTGGCTGGGGTTGCTGGCCATCCTGACATGCGGCATCGTGCTGGACGTGTCCGGCGGCTTCCCCGGCTATCTGGCGCTGTGGCCGACTCTCGCCGCCGCGACGATCGTCGTGGCGGGACGCACGCGCGCCAGCTTCACGATCGTGCTCGGCTCAGCACCGCTTCGCTGGCTCGGCCGCATCGCCTATGCGCTGTACCTGGTGCACTGGCCGCTGCTGACGACCTGGATCGTCGTGACGGGGACGAGCCCGGACCTCGCGGAGGGGGCTGCGATCATCGGCGCCTCGTTCGTCGTGGCCGTTGTGCTCCACTATCTGATCGAACGCCCGCTCGGAAACTGGAAGTGGCCCTCGGCCCTCCCGTGGCGGTCCTACTTCGCCACCGCCGTGATCATGGGACTGGTGGCGGTTCCGAATTACGCATGGCAGCTGGACACCGAGTACCGTGCGGCGGCCGCTGAGGCGATGCTGGAGGCGGACCTCACTTTCGAGCCCACCCAGCCCATCCGGACGTTGATCCCGCCGGGCACGAAGCTCGATGACGAGTGGGTGCGTCTGGACAACGGGTTCTGCTCCGGCGCGCTGGAACCGGCCGGCGAGGTGGCGCGTGAGCACTGCAGTGAGAAGGACGGCCACGACGGCGCCCCGCGGGTGACCTTCGTCGGCGACTCCCACGCGGAGCAGTGGATGGGGGCGATGCTCCCGGCGTTGCAGCGGCAGGACATGAAGGTCACCGCGAACCTCCTCGGTGGATGTCCCTTCGCCCCGGACAGCGACATCGCCTTCACGCCCGAATGCCGGCAGTGGAACGACGAGGTGTACGAAGATCTGCTCTCCTCGCCTCCCGCCGTGGTGGTCCTGATGAGCACGCGGGCCGCGGCGGACTCTCCCGACGAGGTCGAGATGCCCGCGATCGAGACCACGGTGATGACGCTGCTCGATGCCGGCAGCCAGGTCATCCTCATCCGCGACAATCCGCGATTCGACGAGAACATGTACTTCTGCGCCGAGCAGAACCTCGACGATCCCACCGCGTGCAGCAGACTGCGCTCCGACGTGCTGGCCGATGAAGACCCCGCCGCCGGGCTGGCGGAGCTGGACGGCGCGTACGTTGTGGATATGAGCGACTACCTCTGCCCGGACGGCATCTGCCCGGCGACCTTCGGCGACCTCGCGGTCTACCTCGATGACAACCACCTGACGTGGAAGTTCGCCGATCGCCTGGCACCGGCTTTCGAGCGCGAGCTCGAGCTCACCGGATTCGCGTGGCCGTCGGCCTAGACTCGGAACATGGTGAACCCGCGTCCCCGGCACAGCGGCGCTCCCGCAGGATCAGCGCGGTGACGCGCGTGCGCGCCGTCCGACGCGAATCGGATTCTCCGCGGCGGTACCTGCACTCACTGTGGCTGCTGTCCGCGCGCGATCTGCGCGTGCGCTATGCCACCAGTGCGCTCGGCTACCTGTGGTCGATCCTGGATCCGCTGGTGATGTCGTTGATCTACTGGTTCGTCTTCACGCAGGTGTTCCACCGCAAAGAAGTCGGAGGCGACCCGTACATCGTCTTCCTCATCCTCGGGCTGCTGCCGTGGGTGTGGTTCAACGCCGCGGTGACCGACTTCACCCGGGCGTTCCGTAAGGACGCCAAACTGGTGCGTTCCACGGCCATCCCCCGCTCGATCTGGGTCAACCGGATCATCGTGAGCAAGGGCGTCGAGTTCCTCTTCTCCATCCCCGTGCTCGTGGTGTTCGCGGTCGTGAACGGCGCTCCGGTCACGATCAACCTGCTCTGGTTCCCGGTGGCGGTGATCATGCAGCTGCTGCTGCTGATCGGGCTGGGGCTGCTGATCAGCCCGATCTGCGTGCTCTTCTCCGATCTGGAGCGCACGACGCGCCTGGTCCTGCGAGCCCTGTTCTACGCCTCCCCGGTGATCTACGGCATCGGTGACCTCCCCGCACCCTTCGACGTGATCGGGGCCTTCAACCCGCTCGCGGGGATCTTCTCGCTGTACCGCATCGGCTTCTTCCCCTCCCAGGAGGACTGGACCGTGGTGCTGATCGCCGCGGTCGAGGTGGTGGCTCTGCTGATCCTCGGGGCCGCGGTCTTCCGCCGCCTCGAACCGACCGTACTGAAGGGGCTGTGACGTGGCCGCGATCGAGGTGACGGGTCTGGGGATCCGCTTTCGCCGGGCCCGGCGCGGGCGCCCGAACCTGAAGGATCTCTTCTCGTCTCGCGCCCGCCGCCATCCGGGAAGCGCCGAGTTCTGGGCACTGAAGGACGTCTCGTTCCGGGTGGAGGCCGGCGAGGCGATCGGTGTGGTCGGCCGAAACGGGCAGGGCAAGTCCACCCTCCTGAAGCTCGTGGCCGGCGTGCTGCTGCCGGACGCGGGCACCGTAGCCGTTCACGACGACGTCGCGCCGCTGATCGAGCTCACCGGCGGTTTCGTCGGCGACCTCACCGTCGCGGAGAACGTCCGCCTCATCGCGGGTCTGCACGGCATGAGCCGGGCCGAGGTGGCCGACCGGTTCGAGGAGATCATCGATTTCGCCGAGTTGCACGGCCGACTCGAGACGCCGTACAAGCATCTGTCCAACGGCATGAAGGTGCGACTCGCCTTCGCCGTGGTCTCGCAACTCGGCGCGCCGATCCTGCTGGTCGACGAGGTCCTCGCCGTCGGTGACAAGGCGTTTCGTGAGAAGTGCTACGGACGCATCGAGGAACTGCTGGCGGAGGGGCGCACGCTGTTCTTCGTCAGCCACAACGAACGTGACCTCCGCCGTTTCTGCACGCGCGGCCTGTACCTGCGCGCGGGCGAGCTGGCCCTGGACGGTCCGATCGGTGAGGTGCTGGACCGGTACAACGCCGACAGCACCACGCCGTAGGCTCAGAGCCCGGCGAGATCCTTGACCGCCTGCAGCGCGGTTCGGACCTCTGCCAGGGGAGCGACGGTGTCCGTGCCGTCACCGATCGCAGTACGAAGGGTGCCCAGCGCGCCCAGATAGGTCTGCACGGTCGGACGCCACGAGGAGGCGATCGAGTCCGGCGGATTCTCGTCAGCGAGGATCATCGCGTCCTGTTCGAGCGTTCGAACGATGTCGAACGCGGCGTCTGGAGTCTGCGAGGCGAGCATGCCGAGGCCGGTGTCGGCGTCGGCGACCCGAGGCGAGATGGCGGTGGCGAAGGCACCGGTATCGGGCACGACCACCGGGGGCGCGGTCACCGCATCGGTGGGCACGGGCAGCGGCTCCTCGGGGTCCACGGGGGGAAGCTCATCCGTCGGCGTCGGATCCGGGGCTGCCGTCGCGGTGGGCGTGGCTGTCGGCGGTGGCGTGACGCTGCTGCTCGGCGTGCGCGTTGCAGACGCGCTGGCCGTCGGCGGGGGAGTCGGTGTCGCCGTCGTCGCCCCGCCGCCCGGAGAGTCAGCCCGGGGCATCAGCAGGATCACCGAGGCCAACGCGATCGCGACAACCAGGGCGATCAGCGCCACGATCAGGACGACACGTCCGGTGCGGCGCTTCGGCTTCGGGGCGAACACCCATTGCGGGCGCGCCTCGGAGGATGGTGAGCCGGAGCTCACGCCGCGCTCTCCACCGGCTGCAGCGGCTGCATCGGACGCCAGTCGGCATCCCGGGCGATCACGCGCCCGTCGCGCAGGCCCCGGAAGAGATTGCTGGTGCCGCGCACCTTGCGCTCCACCAGGAGCAGACGGATCAGCTCCTTCGCGAATGTCAGGGCCGTGCCGATCCGGAAGCGGACGGGCCGGTACGCACCGTGCTGCTTGAAGTAGTGGGCCATGTGCGCGCGGTTGCGCATGATGTAGTACCGGTACGCATCGCTGGACGCGTTGAGGTGACGAATCCCCATGTCCCACTGCTTGATCTCACGCGTGCGTCGCAGCACGAACTCGTTCACGATGGCGGAGCGGGTCTGCAGCGACGCGAGCCAGCCGTACACCGAATCATCCCAGTAGATGAAGAAGCGGGGATCGGGCAGGCCGATGCGCTGCACGATGTCGCGATGGATGAACATGCCCTCGAAGCACCCGGAGTTCATCTCGCGGTAACCGCTGTCGTCGAAGCCCGCGGGGGCGAAGGGGATCGGGATGCCGAGGGGGATGGACAGGCGGTACTGCCAGTAGAACTCGCTGCCATCGAAGTCGTACCGGCGCCCCTGCACACTCTGGAATCGCTGTCCCCAGTGACCCATGCGGGCCAGTCCGTCCGCGATCACCTCGACATCGTCGTCCATGATCCACAGCCAGGTGGAGCCCAGCTCGTAGGCCAGACGCACACCCTCGCTGAAACCGCCCGATCCGCCGGTGTTCTCGGCGAGGCGCTGGTAGACGATCTCGGTGCCGATGCGCTCCCGGAACGACTCGACCACCTGGGTGGTGTCGTCCACGGAGGCGTTGTCGACGATGACCAGGTGCCCGGGCTTCGGATCCATCGCCTCGATGGAGGTGAGCAGGCGCGTGAGGAGAGCGGACCGGTTGTAGGTCACCACCACGATCGTCGCGGATGCGGGATCGAACACTTCGGGCATGCGAGCGTGCTCCTGACAGCTGGTTCTTGCAGAAACGGAGGCGGCGGCTGGGCCGTTTCGAGCCTACCGTGCGGTCCCGGGAGTTTCCGGAGCGCGCGCGGCGGCCGCCTCACGCCAGGAGCGCGACTGCCCGGCGCGCATCGCGCACAGCGCGAGCATGAGCCAGCCGACGCCGAACAGCGTGAAGCTTTCGAACACGGAGTCGACCAGCAGGGTCACCAGCACCAGCGGCGTCCAGGCGTACAGCACGGAGCGGCGCTCGCTGGCCACCAGCCAGGAGCGCACCAGCGCCGTCCCGGCCAGGAGCGCGAACAGGACGAGTCCCAGCCAGCCGAGCTGAAGCAGCACGTCGAAGTATGCGCTCAGTGCGGAGGCATGGTGACGGCCGAAGAGGTTGATGGCGGTGTAGGGGAAGGCGAGCGGATCATCCGGATTCCAGGGGCCCACCCAGCCCCAGGCCTGGTAGGCGTGTGAGCGCACCTGCACGAGGATGGAGTTCCACAGCTCGGCGCGGGTGGAGAAATCGGTGCCGGCGTCCAGCAGTGCGATCACCTGGTGGCGAAGCACGTAGGCGGTCCCGATGCCGACCACCACCAGGGCGCCGAGGATCCACTGGATGCGGGTGCGGCGTTCCGTGGGCGTATGGCGCACGATCGCCAAGGCGGCGGAGGCGACGGCGACCGCCAGCGAGAGGACGATCACGGTGGGGGAGGAGCTGAGGGCGGCCAGCGCACCGGCGAGCACCAGGGAGTAGATCCCGAGCCCCCGCGAGATGGAGTGCGTGCGCAGCTCGATGACGAAGGTGATGAGAGCGATCACCGCGACGAACCCCAGCATGTTGCGGGTGCCGAACAGACCCTGGATCGGTCCTCCGGCAGCGATCGCGCCCTGCACGCCGAGGAACGGGAACGGCATGTCCAGGAGGACGCCCGAGAGGATCTCGACCAGGAGCGATCCCGTGAGGAGGGTGCGCAGGACGTCGCCGAGGGCACGAACGGTCTGCAGCGTGTCCCGGATGTGCGCGATGACGACGGCGATCACCGCGACGCCGACGAGTGCCAGCCAGTGCGAGAAGGAACGTGTCGGGCCCGACATAGGAAGCACGAGGGTGATCCCCGCCCAGGTGATGAACAGCAGCACCGACAGCGGGACGAGCCGGAGCGGGCTGATCTCGGCGCGGCGGACCACCAGGATCGCGATGCCCACCGCCACGAGCCCCGCCGCAATGGTGATCAGCGTGACCGAGCCCGCCATGGCCTCGATCGCGTGGCCGGCGAAGAACGTCCCGAAGGCGGCGAGGGCGTACGCGCGCGCCATGGCGGCGGAATCGAGCGCAGAGCGCACCGGTTCCCAGCGCCCGCTCATCGTGGCGTCGGTGTTGAGGCCCCGGGGCGGGGGCGCCGGCGGCGGGGAGCAGCGATCGGCTCACCGGCAAGGACGGGGTCGGCCGCGGTCTTGGTGGCCAGCAGCACGATCAGCAGCCATCCCCACTCCATCAGCGGACGCGACTCCGTGATGCCCTGCACCAGAAGAGCGGCCACCACGAGGATGGGCAGCAGGCTCAGCGGGGAGAACGCGCGTCGCGACTCGATGTCCCACCGCGGACGATCCACCGCCAGGAACCACGCCCGCCAGACCAGGGCGAACAGTGCTGCGGCGATGACCACCACGCCCACGAACCCCAGCTGCAGGTACACGTCCACCCACATGTCGTGCGCGTGGAAGACGCTCAGGCCATGGTCGATGATCCAGCCGTCGAAGTGTGGGTCCCAGGGCAGCCAGGGAGTCGCGAAACCCCAGCCGAACGCCGGGCGCTGATTCGCCCGCTCGATCACCTGGCTCCAGATCTCGCCGCGGCCGGTGAGATCGCCGCCGCGGCCCAGCAGCTCGAATAGCCGGTCTCGCACGATCAGCGCCGCGGCGAGCCCGGCCACCGCGACCGCGCCGAACAGGACGTACCAGTTGCGTCGCGCCCGCAGCGTGTGGCTGCGTCGCACGGCGATCGCCGCGGCGGCGACCAGCAGCACCGCGAAAGCGATGACTGCGGCGGTGGCCGAGCCGACGCGCACCAGGAGGAACAGAGTGACGATGAGCCAGGCGATGGCGACCCCGCGGCGCGACAGGCCGGCCAGGGCGGCGATGACGAACACGATCAGGGCCAGCACGCAGATCATGCCGAGCAGATTCGAATTGCCGACGATCCCCTGGATCCGCCCGGAGGTGAAGAGGTTGTCGCGGGACCAGTAGAGCTGCGTGCTCGGGTCGGTGACCTCGCCCAGGAAGGGTGGGAGAACGGGGTGGCGCAGCATCACCGAGACGAAGAGCTCGAAACCGAGGCTGAGCCCGAGCACCCAGCGGCAGGCCGAGACCAGCGCGCGAACCACCTCGCGCCACGTCAGCGCCACCGCGAGGAACACGCCGTGTGCCGTGGTCACCATCAGGGCGAACCACGTGGCCGCAGACACCGCGGGCCACGCGGACCAGAGGATCGACAGCCCCGCGAGGGCCGCATAGCCCAGGAAGGCCCACGGGGCGCGCGGCCAGGACTGTGCCGTCGCGCGCCGGATGACCGGGGACAGGGTCCAGATCAGGACGGTGACGACCGTGCACACGCTCAGGACGAGCGCGACGCCCTCCGGGCCGACGAGGTTGTTCAGGGCACCCATGCACATCGCCAGCACCAGCACCAGCACGCAGTACGCGCGCAACCAGAGTCGCGCCGTGCGCTCCCGCGCGGGCGGTGCGGGCGCAGCTGCGATCGGGTGGGAGGAGTGCTGAGCCATCGTTCCCCCAGGGTATCGCGGGAAAGGCTGGTGAAACCGGTTGTTCCGTGCGCGTCAGCGCGGGTCGCCCTGCTCTCCCACGAGCGGCGCGGACTTGATCTTGAACGCGAAGGTGATCACGCACAGCCAGCCCCACAGCATGATGGGGTTGGACTCCGTGAGGCCCTGCACCAGCAGCACCGCGACGATGAGTGCGGGCAGCACACTCAGCGCCCGGTAGGGGCGGTCGGCGCGCGCATCCCATCGTGGGCGATCAATCGCGAAGAACCACGCCCGCCAGGTGAAGGCGGCGTAGGTGATGCCGATGAAGAACACGCCGATGAGGCCGAGCTGGAAGAACACGTCCACCCACATGTTGTGCGCCTGCATCACCGGGATGGTGCGCTCCAGGATCCAGGAGCGAAACCCCGGGTCCCACGGCACCCACGGGCTCGCGAACCCCCAGCCGTCGAGGGGGTGCTGCGATGCGCGCGCGAGGACCTCGCGCCAGATGTCCCGGCGGCCGGTGAGATCGGACGAGCGTCCGAGCGCCTGGAACAGCTCGTCGCGAAACAACAGGCACACCACCACGAGCGCGCCGCCGATCGACAGGAACAGCGCATACAGGCTCCCGCGCCCCGCGGGCACGTGCACCCGTCGCATGGCGAGGACGGCCACGAGAACCAGCACGGCGCCGAACGCGCACACCCAGGCGGTGGCCGAATCGCACCGGATGAAGAGGTAGGCGGCGATGACGAACCATCCCGCCATTCGCACGCGCACGCGTGCGTCATCCGCGAAACGCACGGCGAAGACGAGCATCGCCATCAGGCAGATCATCGCCAGGAGGTTCGCGTTGCCCACGATTCCCTGGATGCGCCCGCCCTCGAGGAGCAGGTTCTGCGACCAGTACAGCTTGGGGTCCTCGGGGTCGACCAGCACCGGGCCCCAGGATGCGGAGGGCAGCGGTGCGCGAACGACCAGGGAGACGAAGAGCTCGAAGACCAGGGAGAGCCCGACCGCCGCCTCCAGGCCGCGGCTGAACGCCTGGACCAGCTCACGCCAGGAGAGACTCGATGCGAGGAACAGCCCGTGCATCGTGATGACGATCATGCCGCCGAAGGTGAGCAGCGTGGAGGGCAGCCAGCTGGTCCAGAGCGTCGATGCCGCGCCCCAGGCCAGGTAGGCCAGCGCGATCCAGGGCAGCCGTCGCCAGGGGAAGGCCGGCGCGAGCCCGGGGCGCAGCAGACGCGGGATCCACAGCAGTGCCGTCACCATCGCGAGCGCGATGAACACCAGCGCAGCGCCCGTGGTGCCGGCGGCGCGATCGAAGGCCGGGGCGCAGAAGATGGCGAAGACCACCACCGCGGCGTGTGCGCGGATCAGCACGGTGGACTGCTCCGAGCGCAGCGCCTCACGGCTGAGGGGCACCGCAGACGCGTCGGCCCGTGTGCGCGCGCGAATGCGCGGGAGCGGGACGGGAGCTGTGACGGTCATAGCGGACTGAGAGTAGCGGACCCGGCTCGGGGGCACCTGTGGGTGCGGATAGGCTGGCGCCGTGCTGGAGCTCATGACGAACACGCCGCGTGACTACGCCTGGGGATCGACCACTCTCCTCGCCGAGCTGGAGGGACGTGAGCCCACGGGCGCTCCCGAAGCGGAGGTGTGGTTCGGCGATCACCCTGCTTCTCCCGCTGTGCTGGCCGACGGCACCTCGCTGCCCGAGCGACTCGCGGAGAATTCCGCCGGCCCGCTGCCGTATCTGCTGAAGCTGCTCGCTGCCGGATCGCCGCTGTCCATCCAGGTGCACCCCTCGCGCGCTCAGGCGCAGGCGGGATGGGCCAGGGAGGCGGGGCTCGCCCTGGACGCGCCCGAGCGCAACTATCGCGACGACAACCACAAGCCGGAGCTCATCGTGTCGCTCAGCGAGAGATTCGAAGCGCTGTGCGGCCTGCGCCCCCTTGATGCTTCCCGTCGCTACCTCGCAAGCCTCGGAGACGCCGAGGGCGTGCGGGAGCTGCGTTCCCTGCTCGACCCCGTCGCCGATGTCACGGACGCCGACATCCTGCGCCGCGCGATCGAGCACCTCCTCGCCGGGGACGCCGCCCGCATCGTCTCCGATGTCACCGACGCCCTGGCCACAGCCGCCTCTGCGGAGTTCGCCGACGAGCTCGCAGCCGCCCGCCGGATCGCGGCCGTGTACCCGGGAGACCCCGGCATCGTGGTCGCCATGCTCATGAATCTCGCCGTGCTGGGGCGCGGGGAGGCGGTGTATCTGCGGGCGGGCCTGCTGCATGCCTACCTCAGCGGCATCGGCGTCGAGATCATGGCGGCCAGCGACAACGTGCTCCGGGGCGGGCTCACCCCCAAGCGCGTCGACGTTCCCGAGTTGCTCACGCTGCTGGACACCACACCGGGGGTCGTTCCCGTGATCCACCCGCGGCCCCTCGCCGGTGCGACCGGTGTGGACACCTACGGTCCCGGCGTGGCGGATTTCGCCCTGGCCGTGGCCCGGCCCGACGCCGGCAGCGGCGTCATCGCCGACATGCGGGTGGACGGTCCCGCGATCGTGGTGGCGACGGCGGGTGAGTGCGCGGTGGAACTGGATGGGGAGCATGTCCTCCTGGCACCCGGTCAGGCGGCCATCGCGCTGGGGGCGTCAGGTCCGCTCCGCATCGGCGGCACCGGCGAGGCGTTCGTGGCGACGCCCGGGGAGAGCATCGATTCCGCTTCGTGACACTCCCGGGGTGTGTCATGAAGCTTGAAGGTCGGGTTGAGGAAATATGCTCTGCGACTTGACCCGAGCGAATCACACCGCTGTAATTATGTGAGCGCACCGCGACTGACGCGGTCCGTGAGGGGGAAGACAGTGGGAGAGCAGATGACGGGATCACAGTACCGTTCCAGCGTCCCCGACAACTGGTTCGTCGATCCGGTGAACCTGGGAGTGCCCGGGGTCCGGCGGCCGGTTGCCGATGACGAGGACAACGCACTGGCATGGCAGGGCGAGGCGCTCTGTGCGCAGACCGACCCGGAGGCGTTCTTCCCGGAGAAGGGCGGCTCCACGCGAGACGCCAAGCGCATCTGCTCATCATGCGATGTGCGCGGCGAGTGCCTCGAGTACGCGCTGTCCAACGACGAGCGCTTCGGTATCTGGGGCGGCCTGTCCGAGCGCGAGCGCCGCAAGCTCAAGCGCCGCGCGGGCTGACACGGAATTCGGCGTATCGTCCATCTCCTGGAGATGGGCGATACGCCGTTCTGCGTCCCGAGCCCGGTGAATCCCCGGACCGTCTGACCCCTTCCCGGCGCGGCACTCCCGAATTGCGCCGGAAGCCTGCCTACGCTGAAGCGCCATGCCTGCTCCTGTACACGCCGTCATCGTCGCGCACCCGGATGCGCGCGCCGCAGGGCTTCCCCACCTGAAGGAGACGCTCGCCGCGGTCGCAGCCCAGCGTCATCCCGTGGATGCGCTCACGATCGTGCTGTGCGGCAAGGACCGCCGCTTCGCGGAGGTGGCCGACGCGTCCGGTGCCGAGGGCATCATTCAGGCAGACGCCGCCACCGGGTTCGCGGAGGCGATCGAGCTGGCGTCGCGCCGGGTGGATCCCGATCACGCGCTGTGGCTGCTGGCGCAGGACACGTCTCCCGCTCCTGACGCGCTGGAGCGACTGGCCGCGGTCCTCGAGCTGCAGCCCTCCGTGGCAGTGGTCGCTCCGAAACTCGTCCGTCGCAGCGATAGCGAGATCATCGCGTCCCTCGGGGTGAGCATGTCGCGCGGCGGCGAGAGCGTGGAGCTTGCCGCGGGGCAGTTCGACCAGGGGCAGCACGACGGCCGCGAGGACGTCCTGGGCGCGGACATCCGCGGTGTGCTGCTGCGCGCCGAGCGCCGCGGGGACCTGCTTCCCGATCGTGCCCTCGGGGGTGCAGACGAGGGACTCGACATCGGCGTTCGCGCGCGTCTGGGCGGCGACCGTGTGGCGCTCGCACCCGCGGCCCGCGTGGCCGTCCGTGCGGACGGGGTGGCGGGCCTGCCGGATCCGGTCCGCGCCGCCGACCGTCGCCGTATCGTCTACGTCACGCGGCTGGCACAGTTGCACCGGCGCCTCGTCTACGCGCCGGCCGCGGTCGTCCCGCTGCACATCCTGTCCTTCCTGCCGATCGCCCTCTGGCGCGCCGTCAGTCATCTGCTGGCGAAGGCGCCTGGCGCGGTGCTCCCGGAGTGGGCGGCGGCGTTCGTTGCCGCCTTCCGCTGGCCGTCGATCGCGCGCTCGCGTGCCCGCCTGCGCGGACGACGCGGTGACTGGTGGCGCGTGGATCCCCTGCGCATCGGACGCGTTGAGCGACGCGAGATCCTGCTCGGCGACGGGCAGTCGGCCCGCACCACGAGACCGGAACTGCGCTTCTTCTCGGGCGGCGGTGCGTGGACGGTGCTGGCGTCGCTGGCGGTGTCGATCGTCGCATTCTTCCCGCTGCTGTCCTGGCCGGTCCTCGGCGGCGGCGGGGCACTGCCGTTGCGCACGCAGCTGGCCAGCCTGTGGACCGATGCGGTGTTCGGCCAGCGCGGATACGGCCTGGATGGCGCATTGCCGGCCGACCCCTTCGCGGCGGTGCTGGCCGTGCTCGGTTCGCTGATGCCCGCCGCCCCCTCCTCGGCGCTGGTGGTGCTGTGGGTCGCCGCGTTGCCGCTGGCCACGCTCGGCGGGTGGTTCGCCGCCACGCGCGTGACCGAGCGCTCCGGCCTGCGGATCGCCGGTGCGGTGCTGTGGACGATCGCCCCGACATTTCTCGGCGCGCTCGTCGACCCCCGCCCGGCGGCCGTCATCCTTCACGTGGCACTGCCGTGGCTGGTGTACACCGGGCTGGCGGCCCACCGATCCTGGGGTTCGGCCGGAGCGGCGTCCCTGCTGATGCTGGTGGTGGCCGCTTGTGCGCCGAGCGCCGGGGGAGTCCTCGCGGTGATCGCCATCGTCGCGTGCGTGGCGGCCATCTGCGTCGCCCGGTTCTCGGGTGCGATCCGCCTGCTGTGGACGCTGGTTCCCACCGCGGTGTTCTTCCTGCCCCTCGTCTGGTTCCATGTCACACACAAGCAGCCGCTGAGCCTGCTGGCGGATCCGGGACTGCCCTACCAGGGTGCGCGCGCGTCGGACGATCTGTGGGGGCGTCTGTCGCTCCTCGCCGGCTTCCCTGCGGGCGATGGGGCAGGGTGGCCCGGCCTGCTCTCGTCGGCCGGTGCCGGCGACGCCCTCGTGCGGTGGGCGTGGTTCGCTCCCGCGCTCGTGGTCCCGGTCGCCGTTCTGGCCGCGGTCGGCGCCTTCACCGTGCGCTGGCGGGTCGGTGTGCCGCTGCTCCTGGTCGCCGGGGGTGCCGCGGTTGCCGGGCTCGTGGCCTCCGGGATCTCCGTGAGCGTGGTGGACGGGGCCGCGGTGGCACTCTGGCCCGGCTCCCTGGGCAGTGTGTCCTGGTCGGCTCTCGTCCTGGGCGCTCTCCTCGCGCTGCACTCGCTGCGAATGCCGCGGAGCCTGCGCGGTGCGCTCGGCACCATCGGCGTGCTCCTCGTGCTGGTCACCGCCGTTCCCCACCTCACGGCGGTTCTGCGCGGCGACGCCGCTGCACAGAACGGACCGCGCAGCACCCTGCCGGCGTACGTCGCAGCGGAGCTCGACGAAGGCGCACGTGGCGCGACCCTCGTGCTCGACATCCGCGAGGACGGCACAGTCGTGCAACGGGTCGTGTGGGGATCCTCGGACTCGCTGGGTGCCCAGTCGAGCATCCTCAGCACCCGGACCGCGTTCACCGCCTCGGAGGAGGAGCTGGCGAACCGCATCGCCGATGCGATGACCCCTCAGGCCCAGGACGTCTCGTTCGCCGATCTCGGCATCCGCTTCGTGCTCGTCGAGCCGGTGACCGCCACCTCGGGGCCCGCAGCGGCGCTGCGCGCCCAGGCCGTGGCCGCGTTCGACCGTAACCCCGCATTCACCGCCGTCGGCGAGACCGGCAAGGGCGCCCTGTGGGGAGTGACCGGTGAGGTGGCGCCCCGCCCGGCGCTCACCTCAGACGACCGTTCGGTCAGCGCGATCCTGATCATCGCGGCTCTGGTGTCGCTGGTGATCGCGGTGCTGCTGGCCATTCCCACCCGCGCCTCCGTGCGTGCGGCTCGCGTGCGGCCGCGCATGATCGGCGCGTCGAAGGAGCAGGAATGACGAAGGAACCATCCCGGGGCCGCCTCGCTCGCGCGGGAGCGGGCATCCTTGCCGTGGCCGTCACGGCTGTCGGTGTCGCTGCGGCCGTCGTATCGCCGCTTCCCGCGGTCTCCGCTGCCGTGCCAGCCACGGTCCGAGAGCCCGCTCCGGGCGACGTCACGCTGGTGTGCACGGGCTCGGCGCTGGTGCTCGGGCGGGTCACGGACTCCGCCCAGACGGTGTCGGAGGCAGCCCGCCTGACCCCGATCCTGTCGGACTCCGGTGCCGCGTCGGATGAGCTTCCCGTGCTGGGGGTCGACGGAGCCGTGTTCGGCGTCGTCAGCGCCCCGCCCGTGGACGGCAAGCGCGCCGCGGTGGCGGGCGCCGCCTCGTTCTCCTCCGAGGCCGATGACCTCTCGGGATATGCGGCCTCATCGTGCCGCCCGCCGCTCACCGAGTCCTGGCTGGTCGGCATCGACGGGCGCACCGGTTCCTCCGGTGTCATCACCATCGCGAACCCGTTCGGCGTCACGGCCACCGTGTCCTTCACCGTCTACGGACTCGCCGGCCCCACCACCCCCGCGGGCGGCTCGCTCTCGGTGGCGCCCGGGACGGTGGCGACCGTTCCTGTCGCGTCACTGTCCAGCGGTGACAGCTCACCGGTGATCAACGTTCACGCGGAGGGCGCTCCGGTGCAGGCGTCGCTGCAGTCCGCGCTGGTGCGCGGGCTGGTTCCTGCGGGAATCGACTTCCAGGATGCGGTGCGTCAGGCTTCGGCGCGTCAGATCATCCCCGGTGTGACGGTCACGACCGCTGGGCCAGCCCTCACCTCAGTCCGCGTCCTCATGCCGGATGCCTCCGGACCGGTCACGGTGAGCGCGCAGCCCGTCGACGGCGCTGCAGCGCCGGTCCAGCTCAGCGTGGACGCCGTGGCCGGCATCCCGGTGGACATTCCGCTAGACGCACTGCCCGCCGGGGCGTACGACGTCACGGTGGAGGGGGCATCGCCCCTGGTCGCGGCCGTCTGGCAGGCGACCGGCGCGGGTGAGGGTGATGACGACGCCTGGTATCCGGCAGCTCCGGAGATCTCCGCGCCCACGGCGTTCGCGGTCGCGGGAGGTGCGGCAGCCGTGCTGGCGCTGTGGAACGACGGTGATGACGACGTGTCTGCGACGGTCACCGTCGGAGGGCGGGAGAGCACCGTGAACGTCCCGGCGCACGGCGGCGCACAGGTCCCCGTCGCCAGCACCGCCGACGCGGTGCTGGATCCGGGCGAGGGCGCGCTGCACGCGACCGTCTCCTATGCCGATGGCCAGCGACTCGCCGCAGCCGCGGTGTGGCCCGCCGACGCGGACAGCGCTCCGATCACGATCACACGCTGACGCAGGTCAGTTGCGCCAGCGCTGGGTGCCCAGGTCCCAGGGATCGCGATCGAGGTACTCGGCCGCGGCGCGGAAGACCGCACCCTCCATCGACATCTTGGCGCCGAGATCGTCCATGCGGTTGGCGCGGTCGAGTCGTTCGATCGGCAACCGGAAGATCACGATGCGCCGGGCCTCCCGATCCACGAACCACCGCGGCATTCCCTCGGCGTCCGCGCGCGTGGGCATGATCCCCACCTCGAAGGACACCTCGCGCAGATCCTCCCACGCGTCGCGCAGGAACTGCGCGGTGTCGTGCACCACCAGCTCGAAGCGGTCCTGCCGCGATTCGAGCGGCGGCAGCGGCGGCGGAACGACGGGGCTGCGCCCGGTGCGGCCGTGGCGGCCGTGGCGGGCGGGGCGCGGACGAGCCGGCGGAGCGGGACGTCGCGGCCAGATCATTCCTCCATCCTAGGTCGCCGAGCGCTGTGGCGGCCGTGCCTGTCGCCGTGCGATGTCCGCGATCGGGCATAGGGTGGGAGGGCTATGTTCACCAGGCTCTGCTCGAAGGTCGGCTGCTCCCGCGAGGCGGTCTCCACGCTCACGTACGACTACGCGGATCAGATGGCTGCCATCGGGCCGCTGGGCGCCGCCGGCGATCCGCATGCCCACGACCTCTGCGCCATGCACACAGAGCGGCTGTCGGTGCCGAAGGGCTGGGTCGTCATCCGCCACGAGACGCTCCAGTCCTGAACCGGATCAGCGCACCGATCCCAGCAGCGTGTTCACGCGCTCGCTCTGAATGTCCAGGGCGCGTGCCTCCCGTTCGCGACGCACCACCGCCACCGCGCGCAGGAAGGTCTCCGCGTCCACCGGTGGAACCGGCGACACCCACTGCGCCGCCTCGGCCGCCAGCTCCTGCGCGATGCGGGCGCGTGCCCCCGGCATGAGATTCGCCGACTGAGCGAGGAACTGGGTGATCCGGCGTGAGAGGCGAACCGGAAGCCGTCCGGCGTCGGCGAGCTGGGCCCAGCCGGTGAGTGCGGGCGGCAGCACGAGCACATGCTCGGGCACCTGCGGGGTGCGTGTGCGTTCGCAGTAGGCACCGGAGACGAGATCCCCGAGCCGCTGCGAACGCGGGGTGAACGCGCCCACCAGGAAGGCCAGGCCCCCGAAGGTCATGTAGATCTCGAGAACGCCGATGAGTGCACGGATGAAGGCATGCCGGAAACCCGTCGTCCCGCCGTCGGAGCGGACGATCCGCCCGCCCACCACCAGCTTCCCGACGCTCCGTCCGCGGGTGATGGTCTCCACGGCGGTCGGGACGACAACGAACGCCAGCACGATCACGCTGATCTGGATGATGGCGAACACCGACGCGTCGACACCGGAGGCGAACAGCGCGGCGAAGGCTCCGATGATGATCGCGTAGCCGATGAGCATGTCGATCACGGCGCCGAGCGCCCGCATCATGAGCCCCAGCGGCTGCACGTCGAGGGCCACCGCCTCACCGGTGAGGATCTCATCCTGATGGATCGAGCCGACGACAGCAGACATGGGTACAGTAAACACCAATGGATCTGGACGCATTGCGAAGCAGACGCCGGGGGGAGTGGGATCGCCTCGACGAGCTGTCGCGATCGCGCACACTCTCCGGCGCGGACGTGGATGAGCTGGTGGTGCGCTATCGGGCGGCATCAGCCGACCTCTCCGACATCAAGACCTCGGCGGGACGAACGCAGCTCGGTGACGCGCTCTCGGTCACGATCGCCCGCGCCCGCCACCGGCTGACCGGTGCTGGGGAGAACATTGCCCGGCAGGTCCCGCGCTTCTTCGCGCTCCAGCTGCCCGCGGCGCTGTACCGACTGCGCTGGACGACTCTGGCCATCGCCGTGGCGACCCTCGGCATCGCCGCACTCGCGGCGTTGTGGATCTCCGCGGACCCGGCCCTGATCGCCACCCTCGGCTCGCAGGCGCAGTTGCAGCAGTATGCGGAGAACGACTTCACCGACTACTACGAGCCCGGAGCGGCGTTCGCCGGCCAGGTGTGGACGAACAACGCCTGGATCGCCGCCCAGTGCGTGATGTTCGGCGTCACGGGGATCTTCCCCGTGTACGTGATCATGAGCAACGCCGTCAACCTCGGTGTCGCGGGTGCCGTGATGCTGGCGTTCGATCGCGGTGACGTGCTGATCCTCAGCCTGCTGCCGCACGGCCTCCTGGAACTGACCAGCATCTTCGTCGCTGCGGCGGCGGGTCTTCACGTGTTCTGGGCCTGGATCGCGCCCGGGCGTCGCACGCGCGGCGAGTCACTGGCAGCCGCCGGGCGAGCACTGGCGACCACGGTGATCGGGCTCATCCTGTCGCTGGCCCTGTCCGGGCTGGTGGAGGGCTTCGTCACCGGCCAGCCCTGGCCGTCCGCGGTGAAGATCACCATCGGCGCGCTGGCTCTCGGAATCTTCCTCTTCTACATGCTGGTCATCGGACGCTGGGCCACCCGTCGTGGCGAGACCGGCGACCTCACGGAGTACGAAGCCGGCACCCCGACGCTGTACGCGGGCTGACCGGCAGGAACGGCGATGGGGCGGGACCGGATCGGTCCCGCCCCATCGCTCGCGTGCTCAGCGCTTCTGGACGTTGTCGAACAGGGCGCGGTAGGAGAAGCCGGCCAGCAGACCGCCGACGATGGGGAACACGATGAAGACCCACAGCATCGACAGCGCATCGGCGCCGCCGTAGATCGCAGTAGCCAGCGAGCGGGCCGGGTTCACGGACGCGTTGTCCACCGGTACCGCGACGAGGAGGATCAGCGTCAGCGAGAGACCGATCACCAGGCCGCCGAACTGCGTGCCGCGCTTGGCATGCGTGACGCCGAGGATGACGAAGAGGAACACGGCGGTCAGGATCACCTCGATGATGATCGCCGCCGGCATGTCGAACCCGCCGGGGGAGAGCCTGCCCCAGCCGTTGCTGGCGAATCCGCTGTCCTGTGCGGACGTGAGCCATCCGGCGGGACCGAACAGGCCGATCAGCACCAGCGCGCTGCTGGCGACCACGCCACCGACGACCTGCGCGATGATGTAGGGCAGCGTGTCCTTCCACGCGAATCGTCCCGCGGCGGCGAGACCGAGGGTGACGGCGGGGTTGAAGTGTCCGCCCGAGATCGGGCCGAACGCGTACGCGCCCATGATGACGCTGAGACCCACCGCGACCGCGGCGACGACGGGGACGATACCCGGAGCCGGCGCGTTCTGGACGTCGGCGAGATGAGAGCTGAAGAGGGCCGCGCCGATCAGGCCGAACACCAGCAGGAAGGTGCCGAGAGCCTCGGCCGCCAGCTTCGAGCCCATGGTGGGCTCGGCGCTGGCCGATGCAGCAGACGCGGGGCTTTTGCCCGTGCGCGGATCACGACTCATTTGATACTCCGTTCGAACGACTGTTGTGGGGGCACCGCTGGTTCGTCGCTGATCGTATCGGCCCCGCGCTTTCCCGGGGAGAGCGACGCACACCTAGCCGCAAAGCTGTGTCATCGGCTCCGCACGCAAAAAGGGGGCCGGACCATGTGGTCCGGCCCCCTTTTGAGGGTGAGCGATCAGGCGCCGACGCGCTGGCGGATGGTGGCGCCGAGGGTGGCGTCCACATTCGTCCAGTACTGGATGAAGCGCTCCTTGATGCGGTCCTGCGTGAGGGCGGCGTACTGACCGAGCAGCACCTCCAGGAAGCGGGCCTTCTGGGCATCGTCGTACACGTCGCGGTACAGGGTTCCGGCCTGGCCGAAGTCGTCGTCCTCGGCGTGCAGCGTGTACGCGGAGCGCACGAGCTCGCCGTCGTTCTCCCAGCTGCCCTCGACACCGCGTGCCGGGTCGGCCGCGGGGCCACCGTAGGAGTTCGGGGTGTAGACGCGGGCGTCCGCCGGGTTGAACAGGAACTGCATGTTGCCCTCGTGCATGTAGTTGTTCACGGGGGCGGCGTGCGGCTGGTTCACCGGCAGCTGGTTGTAGTTGGTGCCGATGCGGTGGCGCTGTGCGTCCGGGTAGGCGAACACGCGTGCCATGAGCATCTTGTCCGGCGAGATGCCGGTTCCGGGGACCTGGTTGCCGGGCGAGAAGGCGGCCTGCTCGATCTCCGCGAAGAAGTTCTGCGGGTTGCGGTTCAGCGTGAAGTGGCCCACCGGGATGAGCGGGTAGTCCGCGTGCGACCACGTCTTGGTGAGGTCGAACGGGTTGAAGCGATAGGTCTTCGCCTCCTCGTACGGCATGATCTGGACCGAGACGTCCCAGGTGGGGAAGTCGCCGTTCTCGATGGCCGTGAACAGATCGCGACGGTAGTAGTCCGCGTCCGCACCGGCGATGCGCTCGGCCTCTTCCGGGGACATCGCCACGACACCCTGACGGGTGTGGAAGTGGTACTTGACCCAGAACCGCTCGCCGGCGGCGTTGATCCACTGGTAGGTGTGCGAGCCGTAGCCGTTGAGGTGCCGCCACGACTTCGACAGACCGCGGTCGCCCATGAGGTAGGTCACCTGGTGCGCGCTCTCAGGCGAGAGCGTCCAGAAGTCCCACTGCATGTCCGCATCGCGCAGACCCGACTGACCGAGGCGCTTCTGGGAGTGGATGAAGTCGGGGAACTTGATCCCGTCGCGGATGAAGAACGTGGGGGTGTTGTTTCCCACGATGTCGAGGTTGCCCTCCGTGGTGTAGAAGCGCAGCGAGAAGCCGCGCACGTCGCGCCAGGTGTCGGGGGAGCCCTGCTCACCGGCGACGGAGCTGAAGCGGATGAGCGTCTCGCTGGTGGTGCCCTTCTGGAACACCGCCGCGCGGGTGTACTGCGACACGTCCTCGGTGATGACGAGCTCGCCGAATGCCCCGCCGCCCTTGGCGTGCGGGTTGCGCTCCGGCACGCGCTCGCGGTTGAAGGAGGCGAGTTTCTCCACCAGGTAGCGGTCGTGAAGGGCGGTGACACCGTCAGCGCCGACCGTCAGCGAGAACTGGTCGCTGGCGACGGGCGTGCCGGTCTGGGTGGTGGTGAAGTTGGCTTCAGCCATGTCCATTCCTTTCGCAGTCTGAACAGATGGCACGGAAGGTGACGGTTGCTTCCAACACGCGCATTCCGTGGTCTTGAGAGGGAATCAAGCAGGGGGCGTGCCCGACGGTGCACTCCACGTCCTCCACCCGCCCGCAGACGATGCACTGCAGATGGTGGTGGTTGTCGACGTACTCGAGTTCGTAGAGGGCGCGATCGGCATCGGGCAGGCTCACGCGGCGGACGATGCCCGCGTCGGTGAGATCTCCCACCACGCCGTGCACGGTCGGCAGGGCAATGCCCGGGACCGCGTCGCGGATCGCGCCGTGGATGGCATCGACCGAGGCATGGGGGTGGGTGGCGAGAGCGGTGTACACCGCCACGCGCTGCGCGGTGACCCGGAGACCGGCACCGCGCAGCACGTTCGCCACGTGCTCCGCCGTCGGTTTCTCCCGGTGTGCCATGCCGTCGAGTCTACGCGCTTTTCTGACTCATTCGTAAATACGACTCGCCCGTGATTCGATGCCATCGTCGTATGGCGCACTCCGTGGGCGGAGGTCGCCGCGTTGCGCGGATTCTCGCCCACAGAGAGAGGTCTCGCGGGCTAGAGCCGGCCCTGGGCCTTGAGCTCGAGGTAGCGATCGGCGATGCGTGGCGGCAGGTCCTCGGGTGTGTCGGCGATGGCGTCGCCGCCCGAGCGCTCCACGGCGTAGGCGACGAGTGCCGCCTCGTGCGCGGTCTGCTCTCCGGCCGCCGCCCGGTAGACGGCGTCGGCATCTCCGCGCTCGGCAGCGATCTCATCCAGCGCGGTGTCCGTCGCCGACCCCACCACCAGCCGCGCGCCCCGCGGGACCAGCCCGAGCGAGGTCAGGAAGGCTCGCGAGCTCAGCGGCTCGTCCTGCGCGGTGAGGATGACCAGCAGCGACGGGCGCACGCCCAGCGCGCGGGTCTGGGCAAGCGCCGCATCCCAGTCGGTGTCGATCAGCTGCGCATCGACACCCGCCATTGCGTCGGTGAGCGCGGGCAGCAGCCCGGGGCCGTCCACGCCGGTCACCCGTGCCCGAACGACGCGATCGAACATCAGAAGGTGCACGTGATCACCGGCTCGCTGTGCCAGCGCCGCGAGCAGCAGCGTGGCCTCCATGGCGGCGTCCAGGCGCGTGGCATCGCCCACACGGGTGGCAGCCGTGCGCCCGGTGTCGATGATCACCACGACGTGCCGGTCACGCTCGGGCCGCCAGGTGCGGAGCATCGTCGTGCCGGCACGGGCGGTGGCACGCCAGTCGATCGAGCGGACGTCGTCACCGCGGACGTACTCGCGCAGCGAGTCGAACTCCGTGCCCTGCCCGCGCACCTGGATGGACGTGTTGCCGTCGAGCTCCTTGAGCCGCGCCACGCGGGAGGCCAGGTGCCTTCGCGAGGAGAACGCCGGGAGCACCCGGATGCGGCCTTCACTGTGCAGGCTCGCCTGTCGGCCGGCCAGGCCCAGGGGGCCGGCCGAACGCACGGTGACGAAGGCGCTGCGCAGTTCACCCCGGCGCCGGGGGAGAAGCGCAATGACGATCGAGCGTCGCTCCCCCGCAGGGATGACGACGTGCTCGCGGCGTTGCGGCGCGCCGGCCGTCGGCTGCCAGGCATCTCGCACCACCAGGACAGCGCGCCGAGCACCGTGGTTGGTGAGGATCAGCTCGGTGCGGACCGGCTCCCCGAGACGTGAGCGCCCGGGGACGTCCCGGTCCACCGCGAGCCGTCGGGGATCTGCGGCGAGGGCGGTGTCCGCGACCACGAGGGCGAGCACCAGCACCACCCACAACAGCAGCATCGTCCAGGCACTGATGCCCATGCTCGGAGAGAGCACGACGGGCACCACGCCGAGGGCGAGGACAACGGGGGCACGGCCGGTCAGATACACGTCAGATCGGTACCCGGGTCTGCGCGAGGACGCTGGTGAGCACCGAGTCCGCCGACACGCCTTCGATCTCGGCCTCGGGACGCAACTGCAGCCGGTGCCGCCACACGGGCACGACCATGGCCTGCACGTGATCGGGCGTGATCGCCGGAAATCCGCCCAGCCACGCCCACGCCTTCGCGGCCGCCAGCAGAGCTGTGGAGGCGCGCGGGCTCACTCCCACCTGCACCGACGGGCTGCTGCGCGTGGCCCGGGCGAGATCGACGATGTAGGCGAGCACGTCGTCCGTCACCGCGACGCGGGCGACGGCCGCCTGCGCCGCGGCGATCTCGGCGGGGGTCACCACCGTCTGCAGGCCGGCCGATTCCAGCGATCGCGGGGTGAAGCCGGCGGCGTGACGGCGGAGCACGTCCACCTCGGCGTCGCGACCGGGCACCTCCACGATGAGCTTGAGCAGGAACCGGTCCAGCTGGGCCTCAGGCAGCGTGTAGGTGCCCTCCTGCTCGATCGGGTTCTGCGTGGCGGCCACCAGGAAGGGCTCGGGAAGACGGCGGCTGACGCCGTCGCTGGAGACCTGTCGCTCCTCCATCGCCTCAAGCAGCGCGGACTGTGTCTTCGGCGGCGTACGGTTGATCTCGTCAGCCAGAAGCACGTTCGTGAAGACGGGCCCCTCGCGGAACTCGAACTCGCCCGAGCGGGCGTCGTAGATCAGCGAGCCAGAGACGTCGCCGGGCATCAGGTCGGGGGTGAACTGGATGCGCTTGGTGTCCAGCCCGATCGCACGTGCGAACGAGCGCACCAGCAGGGTCTTCGCCACCCCGGGCACGCCTTCCAGCAGGACGTGCCCGCGTGCGAGGAGCGCGATGAGCAGGCCGGTGACCGTTCCGTCCTGGCCGACGACCGCCTTGCCCACCTCCCAGCGGACGCGGTTGATCGCGTCGCGGGTGGGGTCCGGGGTGGAGTATCCGGGTGTGCTCACGAGCGCTTCCCTTCGGTTCGTACGGCGGCGCGGATCGCCGCTTCCCATTGTGCGAGTCGGTCGCTGAGCTCGACGAGCTCGGCGTCGGTGCCCGGCTCCGGGCCGGTGAGGAGGGCTCGCAGGGCGTCACGGGGGCCGGCGACAGCGGCCGCGGCCGCCTCGATCACAGCATCCGTGGTCGCACCGCGTCCCATTCCGAGGAGGCGGCCCAGCTCGGCGGTGCTGCGCCGGCGGAGGATACGCGCCGCGTGCCCGGTGTCCCGAGCCCGTGCATAGAGGCGGGCGCGCCCCTCCAGGGTCTCCGATGCCCGGACCGTGACCGGCAGCCGCTCCGCGACCAGAGGACCGAATCGCCGGCCGCGCCAGATCGCCGCGACCGCAGCGGTCAGTGCCAGAAGCACGAGTGCGGGGGTGACCCACCCGGGGGTGAGATCGGCCAGAGTGGCATCCGAGGTGCCCTGCGCATCGCTGTCGTTCCAGCTGGGGACGTACCAGACGAGCGAGTCGTGCTGGCCGAGGAGGGCCAGCGCCAGCGCCGCGTTGCCGTTCTCGGTGATGTGCGCGTTCGTGAACAGCAGTGATGCATCCAGCGCGGTCACCGTTCGCCCCTCGCCCGACTGCGAGATCAGCGCCGCGCCACCGCCCGCGGGGAAACAGGCGATCTCGCCGCCCGTCATCAGGGCGCCGGGACGGATCGTTCCGGCGCTACTCGCGGCGGGGAGGTCGCAGTGCGCGTCGACCGCTGTCGTTCCGTAGCCGACGATCTCCGCGCCCGGGATGGCCAGATCCAGCACGGCGGAGCTCGGGCTCAGCAGCACCGTGGCGGGCGCCGCGTCGATCATCGCCCGAACCGAGTCATCCGACAGTGCGAACGGATCGGGAAGCACGAGCGTGCCTGCACCGCCGTCGAGCAGCTGGGTGACGTCCGAACGGGCGCGCACCACCTCCACCGTGACGCCGTGATCGCGCAGCACTTCGACCAGAGCCCGGTAGCCGTCGGGGCCGTGGCTTTCGGGATCGGTGCGATCCTTCTCCGACACCGTGAACGCGCTCGCGGACCACAGCAGCAGCCCGGAGGCGACGGCGACGATGACGACCACGACGAGCCACCCTCGCCATCCCCGCCGGCGGCGGGAGACCAGCGGCGTGCCCGCCTCCTGCGCTGTGCGGGTCATACGGTCACCGCCGTGAGCTCCGGGAGGGCGGCGGGACGGGTGCGCTCCAGGCGCTCGTCGGTGCCGGTGATGCGCTCGAACGCGTCGGCGGTGCCGGGCTGTCGGAGGTAACGGACGGCGTCGAACAGGTCTGCCGCGATGTTCAGCTCTGCGACCTCGCCGGGGAACGCGGCGGCAGCCTGCGCCGCGAAGGCGTGCACGGTGGCTCCGGGCCCGAGGCGCACCGCTCCGCGTTCGGACAGGCCGCGCGCCAGTGCCCGGAAGCGGAGGATCACGGCTTCATCCCAGTCGCTCGCCGCGGCTGCCTGGCGGGCCGCGCGTCGGAGCTCTGCGGCGGTGCGGGTCTCCTCCTCGCCGAAGAGCAGGTCGTCGGCGGTGAGCCGCGACGTCGCGCGTGCCCGCGGCACACCCCACACGATGACGGCCGCGACGATGATCGCCACGATCAGCACACCGATGATGGCGGCGACGACCATGCCGCCGCCCGGTCCGATCTGCGGATTGAGGATGCTCGAGATGAAATCGCTGATGGCCTTCGCCATCTGGTCGAACCAGGTGGGCTGGGCCTCGGCGTAGGCCGGCTTGGCCAGCTCGTCCTCGAGCCAGGAGCGGGCCTCGTCCGGGTCCGGAACCAGGGGGATCTCGGAGAATCCGATCACGTCAGCGGGACTGCTCATCATGCGAGGGATCGACGGGAGCGGCGTACGGATCGCCGGGGGCGCCCTCATTGTGCTGCGGGGTCGGCGGCGCGACGAAGGGCTGCTGTGCGCTCGCGGCCGGGTACGCGGGTTCCTGTCCGTACGTCGGTGCAGCAGGGCCCTGTCCGTATGTGGGTGCCTGTCCGTTTGCGGGTGTCTGCCCGTATGCGGGTGTCTGCCCGTATGTGGGTGCCTGTCCGTATGTGGGTGCCTGCCCGTATGTGGGTGTCTGCCCGTATGTGGGTGCCTGTCCGTATGCGGGTGCCTGTCCGTACGCGGGGTTCTGCGGGTAGCCGGACGTCTGCGGATACGTGGCGTACCCCGGTGTCGCGGGGGTCGCTGTGTATCCGGATCCGTAGCCGGGCGACATCGGGTAGGGCCCACCGGAACCGTATCCGGGTGCGCCCCCCGCGGGGGACGGCGTGTGCACCCGAGCGGGGTCGTATGCGAAGGGATCCGAGGTGGGCTCGCCGAGATCACGCCGCTCCACGTACGCCAGCAGATCGGCGTCGAGGCCCTCGCGTCGCATGCGGGCGTCGGTGTAGCAGAGCGTGAGCGCCGTCGCGTTGACCACGAGACCCACAGACTGGATCACGACCTGCACGACCAGCGACGGCAGCGTGGCGATGAACAGCGTGTTCATCATCGCCGAGAAGTCGCTGGGGGTGCCCGTCGGGGAGAAAACGGCGGCTCCGAGGCCCGTGATCATCTGCACGACCGAACCGACGATGCCGGCGATCGTTCCGAAGGCCAGGTTGATGAGGATGCTCACGCCGAACACCACCCAGAAGCGACTACGAGTCAGCGTCCAGGAGCGGCCGATCGCGGAGCGGATGCCGGCGCGCTCCAGCACGATGGCGGATGTCACCAGAGAGAGCTTCGTGTTGAGCCAGAGGAAGAGGACGAACACGCCCAGGATCAGGAGGATGACGAGGATGACCGTGATCGCGATGCCGCCGCGGCCCAGACTCATCGATGCCCCGACGGCCACCGCGATGATCACGACGGCCGGCACGGCGATGACGACCGCCATCGCCAGGCCGATGAGGAAGGTGTAGCCGATCAGCCTGCCGAGAACCGGGGTGACCCGCCGCCACAGCTGTCCCAGGGTCTGCCGCTCGGCCACGACGCCGCCCGCGACGTCCGCCGCGACGACGGCCTGCACCACGATGGTGACGCATTGCATCACCAGACCGATCACCAATGTGCCCAGGAAGATCAGCAGGGAGTTGCCCGCCACGATCGTGCTGTAGTCGTCGGACGCGAGCGACGCCGTCTCCAGGCGTGGCATCGTGAGCAGCAGCAGACCGGTGATTCCCAGCGTCCCGAGGACGCTGACGCCCACCTGGAAACAGACCGCAAACCCGAAGAGCACCTTGGGGTTGTGGCGCAGCGCGCTGAAGGAGCGACCGAGGATCTGGCCGAAACTGAGCGGGTGCAGCGGGATGATCCCCGGTTGTGGCGCAGGAGTCCACGCGGGATATGTGCCCGGATTCAGTGTCACGGTGAGCCCCCTCGATGCGTGTGATCCCCATCGTGTCACATGCGCATCGACCCTCGAAATCTCTCCACCGGATGCTCTCCGGCCGATCCTGCGCCGCTTCCCACCGTTCTGCAGGCGTGTCGATTACGCTGGAGCAGAGCCGACACCCGTCCGGCATGCTCGAACGAAGGACCATCCGTCGCTATGACGTCTCGCATCCTCGTCGTCGATGACGACACCGCGCTCGCGGAGATGATCGGTATCGTGCTGCGCACCGAAGGCTTCGAAACGGTGTTCTGCGCGGATGGGTCCGAAGCGGTGCAGGCGTTCCGCGATGAGAAGCCGGACCTGATCCTGCTCGATCTCATGCTTCCGGGTATGGACGGCATCGAGGTCTGCCGCCGCATCCGCACGGAGTCGGGCATCCCCGTCATCATGCTGACGGCGCGTGCTGACACGGCGGACGTGGTCACGGGCCTGGAAGCCGGCGCCGACGACTACATGGTCAAGCCCTTCAACCCGAAGGAGCTGGTCGCGCGCATTCGCACGCGGCTGCGTCCGACCACCGCGGGAGATTCCGAGGTGCTGCGCGTCGGCGATCTCACCATCGACGTGGCCGCACACGAGGTGCGCCGCGCCGACGAGGTGATCGCCCTCACGCCGCTGGAGTTCGAGCTGCTCGTCGCGCTGGCCTCCAAGCCGCAGCAGGTGTTCTCCCGCGAGATGCTCCTGGAACAGGTGTGGGGCTATCACTACAAGGCGGACACGCGGCTGGTGAACGTGCACGTGCAGCGCCTGCGCGCGAAGGTCGAGCTCGACCCGGACAACCCGCGGATCGTGACCACGGTGCGCGGTGTCGGCTACCGCGCTGGCGCGGTGGAATGAGCTCATGAGCCTCGAGGCACGCCTCGCGGCGGAAGGCGGCATCCGCGGCTGGGCCGCGCGCATCGGCCGTTCCTGGAACTCCTCGTTGCGGTTTCGCACCACCGCGACCGCGGTGTCGCTGACGGCCATTGCCGTGCTGGTGTCGTTCGTGGTGATGAGCTTCGTCATTCAGAACTATCTGTTCACCTCGCGCTACGAGCAGGTCGCCTCCGACGCTCGTCGGGCCTCCGAGGCGGCACAGGAGCTCCTCAACCGGGCCGACCTCGCCGGCGGCCGCTCGACCCTGATCCCCACGCTGCAGACGATGAACCAGGACCTCATCGAACGCTCCGCGAGCGATCAGGGAGCGATGCTGCGCATCGACACCGACGTGCCGGTGGACAACGTCTGGCAGGACCGGCTCTGGGGAGATCTGGATCCCGCGATCATCACCGCTGAGCTGCGCGCCCAGGTCCAGGACAAGCCCGATGGCATGTGGTGGCAGTCGACCCAGATCACCCAGGACGGCCAGCCGGTGGCCGCGATCATCATCGGCCGTCAGCTGGATCTGCCCGAATACGGGGCCTACGCGCTGTACCTCGTGTACGACCTCAGCTCCGCGTCGCAGACGCTCGGGTTCTTGCAGCTCATGTTGTGGATCGCCGGTCTGCTGCTGCTGGTGGTGGTCGGACTGATTTCCTGGTTCGTTGTTCGGCAGGTCGCCGCTCCCGTGGCGCAGACCGCGCTGACCAGCGCCCGCTTCGCCGGCGGCGATCTCGGGGTGCGCGTCCAGGTGCGTGGCGATGACGAGATCGCGGCGCTCGGTCGCTCCTTCAACGCGATGGCCGACAGCCTGGAATCCCAGATCAAGGAGCTGGCGGATCTGTCGCTGGTGCAGCAGCGCTTCGTCTCAGACGTCTCGCACGAGCTGCGCACGCCGCTGACCACCATCAAGCTCGCCGCCGACATGCTGAACATGCAGCGCGACGACTTCGATCCGGTCACCGCGCGCTCGGCGGAGCTGCTCCAGACGCAGGTGGAGCGGTTCGAGGTGCTCCTCACCGACCTGCTGGAGATCAGCCGATACGATGCGGGTTCCGTGCAGCTGGAGCTGGAACCCACCAGCGTCGCGCAGCTCGCCGAGGACTGCATCGAGGGCATGCAGCAGCTCGCCGAGCAGCGCGGGTCGGACATCCGCCTGGTCGCGCCCGGCGGCTACTCGCCGATCGACATCGATCCGCGCCGCATCCGGCGGATCGTGCGCAACCTGCTCGGCAACGCCATCGAGCACGGTGAAGGGCGCCCCATCGTGGTCACCGTCGACAGTGATCAGCACGTCGTGGCTCTGGGCGTGCGCGATTACGGCATCGGGATGACGCCCCAGGACGCCGAGCGGGTGTTTGACCGGTTCTGGCGCGCGGACCCGTCGCGCAAGCGCACGATCGGGGGGACGGGCCTCGGCCTGTCCATCGCGCTCGGCGACGCGAAGCTGCACCACGGCACGCTGGAGGTGTGGTCGCGTCCCGGTGAGGGCACCAACTTCGTCCTCGTGCTGCCGCGGGACGGGGAGACGCTCTCCACGTTGTCGCCGGTGCCTCTGGAGCCGAGCGATGCCGGTGCCGCGCTCGAGCAGCTCGGCATCACCCAGCCGATCCTCGTGGCGGGTCTGACCAGTGCCGTCGCCAAGAAGAGCACAGCGGAGGAGGAGCCTTCATGATGACCGGGAACATCCGTCGCGGCAGCGGCGTCGCCGCTGCGCTCGTGCTCGCGCTCGCACTCTCCGGCTGTGGGGCGATGCCCACGTCGTCCTCGGTGCAGGCCGTCGTGCTCGACCAGCCGCTCGGCGGCGAGGAGCAGATCGAGGTGCAGGCATCCGATCCGGTCAAGGGTTCCGACCCCGACCGGATCGTCCGCGACTTCATTCAGGCCGCGAACAGTCCGCGCGGGGACTTCGCCACCGCGCGGAAGTTCCTGGCGCCGTCCGTCGCCTGGCAGCCCAACCAGAGCGTGACGATCGACTCCTTCAACGAGCGCGAGCTATCCGAGGTGGCCGAAGACGGCACGGTCACCATGACGGTGAAGCCCGTTGCCGTGGTGGATGAGGAGGGGGTGTACCGGCAGGCCGCACCACAGCCGATCGTCCTCCCGTTCCAGCTCGAGAAGCAGCCGGCCGGCAGCCCGGACGCGGGGGAGTGGCGCATCACCTCCGCACCGGACGGCATCGTGATGGAGTCGAACCTGTTCTACGCCTCCTATCAGTCCACCTCCCTCATGTTCTTCGATCCCACCTTCCACTACCTCGTGCCGGATCAGCGCTACTTCCCCAAGCTGGGCGCGGCCGAACGCACCGTGGCCGCACTGCTGCGTGGGCCGAGCGCCGACATCGCCCCGGCCGTGCGCACGGCCATCCCCGACGGCACGACGCTGCAGGACGGCTCCGTCGTGCAGGCCGACAGCGGCACGACGGTCTCGTTCGCGGAGCTTCCCACCGACGACTCCCGCACTCTCGGGCTCATGAAGCTGCAGCTCGAACGCAGCCTCGGCGCCTCGTCGGTGACGATGAGCGTCGGGGCGACGGCGCTGTCGCCCGCCCCGCAGACCGTGGATGCGGGGACCGTGGACAGCACGCTCTTCGCGCTCACCGCCAACGGCGCCGTCACGGTCAGCGGCAACAGTCTGACTCCCAGTGAGCTGCTCGCCGTCGACATCCACGAGACCTCGCCGAATGCGCTCGTCCTGATCAGCGGAACGGGGACCTCGGCGGCACCGGCCGTCGCCGTCGGGCGGGGGCAGGACGGCACCGTCTACCGGTACACCGACGACGCGGATCGTGTGGTGCTGGACAATCGCCCCGGTTTGATCGAGCCCACCGTGGATCCGGAAGGGTTCGTCTGGACCAGCAGCGCCGACCCGTCGTCGCTCAAGGTGAGCTCGCCACAGGATCAGGAGATCCCCCTCACGAGTGGGATCACCGAGCTGACGTCGGTGCAGGCGATGCAGATCTCGCGCGATGGCACACGGCTGGCGGTACTGGGAACGGAGGGCTCCTCCGCGATCCTCGGCTGGTTCCCGGTGCTGCGCGGGGCCGACGGCAAGCCCACGGGGCTCGGTGAGTTCAAGCGGCTGCGCGATCTGAGCGGTACCGGCCTGGACGTCGCGTGGCTCGACCCGCTCACCGTCGGCGTGCTGAGCCGCGAGGGCACGGACACCTGGTTCGGATCGGATTCGATCGGCGGCGTTCGCGATGGGTTCCGTGCTCCGGACGGCGCCGCACACCTGGCGGGCGTCAACCGCACCGCGAACGTGCGGCTGCTGAGCTCCGACGGCACGCTCTACTCGCGACGCAACTCGGTGTTCCAGAAGGTCGCCGACGGCATCACGGTGCTGGCGAACGTGCAGACCGTGATTCGCTGAGCGATCCGCTCCTGCCCAGGTCCTGTCCGCGCGGGAAACGGTGGAGGGCGAGCCGTGCGGGCCGCCGCAGGAACGTTGAGGGCGTCACGCTGGGTGTATGCGACGCCTGATCAGTGAACTCCTCGACCTCCTGGTTCCCTCTGCGTGTGTGCGATGCGGCATCGACGGCCCCGCGGTGTGCGAGCCCTGCATCCACGCACTGGACCGGGGCGGTCCTGCGCGACGCGGCACGGCGGGCGGGACGGCCGTGTTCAGCTCCTGGCGCTGGGAGGAGGCAGCGCCGGTGATGCGGGCGTACAAGGCCGGTCAGACGCCCTGCGCCCGGCCACTGGGCGCAGCGCTGCGCCGCGCCGTCGACGCCCTCGTCGCCGAGGTCCGCGCGGAGCGGGACTTCGGCGCTCAGCCGATCGCGCTGGTCCCGATCCCCTCGTCGGCGCGCTCCTATCGCCGACGGGGGTTTCACCCCGTCGAACTGATGGCGAGCCGCGGCGGGCTGCACTCCGTCCGTGTGCTTCGTCACACGCGCCGGGTGGCCGATCAGCGCGCGCTCGGGAGGCGGGATCGGGCGGCGAACATGGCCGGTGCGTTCGCCCTGCGCGGGGTGCTGAGACCCGGGTGTCCGGTCGTCCTGATCGACGACGTGGTCACCACCGGCGCCACACTGGACGCCGCTGCCGCGACTCTTCGCGCCGGTGGCGCACGCGTTCTCGGCGCCGCCACGGCGCTCAGCGCGGACCGAGATGACACACCGGCAAATGACAGGTGACATGTCGGCGTCCGGGGGCTACGGTGGACGACAACTAAGCGGCTGGGTCCGCCCGCCCCGTGGGCGGACCGGACAAGGAGGTCAGAGATGGAAATCAACTTCGCTGGTGTCGGCGTGGGGATCTCGGACCGGTTTCGCGAGGTGGCCGAGGAGAAGGCCGCCCGCGTCGGGACGCTCGCGCCGCGAGCGCAGCGCCTCGATGTGAAGGTCACCCATCACGCCTACAAGCAGGGCCGGATGGACGACGAGACCGTTGAGCTCACCCTGGTGGGCAAGGGCCCGATCGTACGGGCCGAGGCGACGGACGCAGACAAGTTCGTCGCGCTCGATCTCGCGCTGGACAAGCTCGCCGAGCAGATCCGTCGCGTGAAGGGCAAGCGCATCGAGGCGCGGGATCATCCGCGTGGTGCGCACTTCCAGAAGGGCGAGGGCCTCACCGGCATCGACTTGCAGCCTGCCTCGGCCGAGGTGCTCCGATCTGTGGCCACGGGTGAGATTCCGATCATCACCGGCAACGAGGACGAGCCCGACTACACCCCCGTCGTGATCCGCACGAAGCGGTTCGATGCGGAGTGGATGAGCGTCGAGGATGCGGTCGACCGCATGGAACTCGTCGGCCACGACTTCTTCCTCTTCGTGGACGCTCGCACCGACCACCCGTCCGTGGTCTACCGCCGCAAAGGCTGGGACTACGGCGTCATCTCGCTCACGACGCTCGCCCAGCCCACCGCGGCAGCGCAGGCGTCCTGACCCGATCACCCGAAGGGGCTGTGCAGCATCCGCTGCACAGCCCCTTCGTCGTGTGTCCTGGGCTCAGTCGAAGATGTCCCCGATGATGCCGCCGAGGATGGCCCCGCCGATCAGGCCGCCGAGCATGTCGCCGCCCGACATTCCGCGCCCGCCGCCGCGCGGGCCGTCCCAGCGGTCGTCGGGACGGGACGAGTCGATGTCTCGCTGTGCCAGCTGCAGCGCCTGTGCGGCGAGGCTGCCGGTGCGCCGTGCCAGCATCAGAGCCTGCTCCCGGGTGTCCTCCGGCTCGATGAGCTGGTCGATGTCCTGGCGCAGCCGCTCCGCCTCCGCCAGACGCGTGCGTGCGTCCGCGCCGATCCAGCCGCGATGCCCGGAGATGACGTTCTGGGCGACGGCCAGCTGCCGATCGGCGTCGTCCACGGCGTGACGGACGGTGGCGATGGGCGGCAGCGGTCGGGCGGCGCGCTCCACAGCCTTCGCAATGGCGTCATCGAGCGCGCTGTTGGCCTCGCGAAGCACCGACAGCTCGGTGAAGGGATCGGTGCGTGTGCCGGGCGCGGGCAGGGCCCGAAGCGCGGCGTCGAGTTGAGTGGCCGCTGCGGTGACCGCCGGCGAGCGGGGCGCGGTGCGAGCCCGGATGAGGTCTCCGCGGGAGTCGGCGATGACGTCCGCGAGCGTCGACTCGGCGCGCATCGCCTCGAGCTCGAAGTCGTCGATGCCGTCCAGGATGGTCGTGGCGCGTCTCACGGCCTCGGTCGCGGTCTCGAGCGCGAGGTTCGCCTCTTCGTTGCGACCGGCCTCGCGACGTCGCGCCGACACATTGGCGCTGTGCGAGGCGAAGGCGAGCAGGTTCTCGATCTCGTCGGCACCATTGCGGATCTGGCGCATGGCGTCGTCGTTGTAGCGCAGCTCGAGACGGGCGATGACTTCCTTCGCTCCCGGGACGCGCTCGCTCAGTGCGGCGGTGTCACGGCGGACGCCTTCGAGGATCTGCGGCGCTCGGCGCACCAGTTCGATACGGTCCTGGAGGGCTGCGGTCCGCTCGTCGAGCACGGATTCCGCCCATTCGCAGAGCTGGATGATGCGTGCGTTGCGGGTACGGGTCTCCTCGACGGTGTCGGGGATCTCGTCATGGTTGAGCTGATTGAGCTGATAGGCCTCACGCAGATGCGTGCGCACGGCGGTCAGCGCTTCGGCCAGGGGACCGACTGCTTTCTCGCCGAGCTCGGCGCGAGCGAACTCCAGCTCGTCGGTCGTCACGCGAATGCGCTCGTCCGCGGACACCAGGGCCGCTCCCGCGCGTCGGGCGAGATCCGCATCCGCCGCGTCCTGAGCTTCCTGTTCCTCGCGCCTGCGCCTGCCCCAGAAACCTGCCATGTGTTGATCCTAGGCGGCAGGTGCGGCGCGGGGCTGCGGGTTCGCTCAGCGCGCACTCACCCGCGCGCTCAGCGTTCGAGTTCGGCGCGGATGAGCTCGGTGATGTCGATCGGCTCCGTCGGAGGCAGCGTGAGCGCGGCGGGGTCGATGGCGGCGGAGAGGGTGAGAGTGGGGGGAACCTTGCTGGGCATCGTGTCCGTGCTCCTTCGATACATCATCGTCCGGTGTCGGATGAGGACTGCTTCATAGGGGTATGTCCGCAGCCGCACGAAAGGTCTCAGATGTCGGGAACTTTTTTCCGATCAGCTCCGCGACGGATCAGCTGCGCGACTTTGCGGGGCGGCCGCGCCGGGGGCGCTCGGTGGACAGCTCCAGTTCCAGTGCATGCTGCGGATGAACACGCAGGCGCTGCTCGGTGTGATCCAGCCACCGCGCCTCCGCCTCGGCCTGGAAGATCATCGAGTCGACCACCAGGGACCACGCCAGCTCCTCGGGGGAGTCCGGTGCCGGTCCGGCGTAGGAGGTGCGGTGGAGCTCCTGCAACTGGGCGAGCGTCGCCTGCCTCTGCGTCTGGATCACCGCGGTGACGTCCACGCCCGGAAGCGTGGCCGCGACGGCCAACTTGATGGCCAGCTCGTCTCGTGTGCCACCGGTGCGCGCCACAGCGGACGACAGCCAGGCGGTGACCTCCGAGCGTCCGGCGTCGGTGATCTCCCAGAACACATGGCCGGCGTCGTCCGGGTCACCGCGGCGTACCAGGCCGTCCCGTTCCAGGCGTTCGAGGGTGTTGTAGATCTGACCGACGTTCAGCGGCCACGTCGAACCGGTGCGGCGGTCGAACTCGGAGCGAAGCTGGTACCCGTAGCACGGCCCCTGATCGAGGATGGCGAGAAGGCTCTGGCGGACCGACATGTGACTCCCCAACGTTCCGGTATCACGTTTCCGGGTATATGTATATCGAGAAATCACATACTGCGCAATCATTTTCCGGAGCAATACCCTGGAGGCATGCGTCTCACCCGCACCACCGCCTGGACTGCGGCGGGCGTCCTGCTCCTCGGGATCGGACTGGTCTCCGCGCTCTCCGCCCTCCTCGTGCCCGCCGGCACCGACACCCTGTCGGCCCTCGTGATCTGCGCCGCCGTGACGCTGGCGGTCCTCGCCGTCACTACTGGACCCGGAACTCTCATTCACGGCACGGCCGGCGTGATCGGGGCGTTCGCCGTCGCTCTGGCACCGCTGGCCGGCGCCGCCCTGCAGGTCGCGGGCGTACGGCTGCCGCTGCTCGCGCTGGCCGTGCAGCTCGTCATCGTCGTCGGCGGAGTGCTCCTGGTCGTCGACCTCAGCCGCGAAAGACCTGCGCGGGCGTTCACTGTCGGCGTCGGCGCCGTGTGGGCGGCGGCTCTTGCTCTGGTGATGGGGGCGCCCCTGTGGACCGGCGCCCCGGCAGCGCCGGCCGTCACGGGTACCGTGCTCGCCGGTACCGGGGTGCTCGCCGTGACTTCCGTGCTGCTCGCCGTGGTGCTCCTGGGGGCCGTCCGGCTGATCGCCGTGAGCGAGCAGAGTGCATATCCAGCCGCCTCTGAGGTCACGGACCGATAACATGGGCGAGTGTGCCGTCGAAAGGCGGCAGCGGCGCGAGCATGCGCACGACCCGATGGATGGAGACGACTCCCGTGGTGAACCCGATCGAGAAGCTGCTTCGTGCGGGTGAAGGACGCATCCTTCGCCAGCTGAAGCGAGTGGTCAACGCCGTCAACGCACTCGAGGATGAGTACAGCAAGCTCACCGACGAGGATCTGCGTGGCGAGACCGCACAGCTGCGCGCTCGCTACCAGAAGGGCGAGACGCTCGACAGCCTGATGCCGGAGGCCTTCGCCGCGGTTCGCGAGGCGTCCAAGCGCACGCTCGGCCAGCGTCACTACGACGTGCAGATCATGGGCGGTGCGGCCCTTCACCTCGGCAACATCGCCGAGATGAAGACGGGTGAGGGAAAGACCCTCGTCGCCACGCTTCCCGCGTACCTCAATGCGATCGCGGGCGAGGGCGTGCACGTGATCACGGTCAACGACTTCCTCGCCACCTACCAGTCCGAGCTGATGGGACGCGTGTTCCGCGCGCTCGGCATGACCACGGGCGTGATCGTCTCCGGGCAGACCCCGGCGGTGCGCCGCGAGCAGTACAACGCCGACATCACCTACGGCACGAACAACGAGTTCGGCTTCGACTACCTGCGCGACAACATGGCGTGGCAGAAGGAGGACCTCGTCCAGCGCGGTCACTTCTACGCGATCGTGGACGAGGTGGACTCCATCCTCATCGACGAGGCCCGCACGCCGCTCATCATCTCGGGCCCGTCCTCGGGTGAGGCGAACCGGTGGTTCACCGAGTTCGCGCGCATCGCCCGCACCCTGGAGCCTGAGATCGACTACGAGGTCGACGAGAAGAAGCGCACGGTGGGCGTCCTGGAGCCGGGAATCGAGAAGGTCGAGGACTACCTCGGCATCGACAACCTCTACGAGTCCGCCAACACGCCGCTCATCTCCTTCCTCAACAACTCGATCAAGGCCCTCGCGCTGTTCAAGCGCGACACCGACTACGTCGTGATGAACGACGAGGTCATGATCGTCGACGAGCACACCGGCCGTATCCTCGTGGGCCGTCGCTACAACGAGGGCATCCACCAGGCCATCGAGGCCAAGGAGGGTGTGCCGGTCAAGGCCGAGAACCAGACTCTCGCCACCGTGACCCTGCAGAACTACTTCCGTCTGTACGACAAGCTCGCCGGCATGACCGGTACCGCCGACACTGAGGCGGCGGAGTTCATGTCCACCTATCAGCTGGGCGTGGTGCCGATCCCGACCAACCGGCCGATGATCCGCAAGGACCAGCCGGACGTGGTGTACAAGAACGAGCAGGCGAAGTTCGCCCAGATCGTCGAGGACATCGCCGCGCGCCACGAGAAGAAGCAGCCGGTGCTGGTCGGCACGGTGTCCGTGGACAAGAGCGAGTACCTGTCGCGCCTGCTGGCGAAGAAGGGCATCAAGCACGAGGTCCTCAACGCGAAGAACCACGCGCGCGAGGCCGAGATCGTGGCGCGTGCCGGACGCCTGGGTGCGGTCACCGTCGCCACCAACATGGCCGGTCGTGGAACCGACATCATGCTCGGCGGCAACGCCGAGTTCCTCGCGGTTCAGGAGCTCAAGTCGCGTGGCCTGGATCCGGTGGAGACGCCGGAGGAGTATGAGGCCGCGTGGGATGACGCGTACGCGGCGATGAAGAAGCAGGTCGAGGAGGACGCCGCAGCCGTGCGGGAGGCCGGTGGTCTCTACGTCCTCGGCACCGAGCGCCACGAATCGCGCCGCATCGACAACCAGCTGCGCGGTCGTGCCGGACGTCAGGGCGATCCCGGTGAGTCCCGGTTCTACCTCAGCCTCACCGATGACCTCATGCGCCTGTTCCAGAGCGGCTTCGCCGAGTCGATGCTGCAGCGCTCCAACCTTCCGGACGACACGGCGATCGAGATGGGCGTGGTCACCCGCGCCATCAAGTCGGCGCAGTCCCAGATCGAGGCGCGCAACGCCGAGATCCGCAAGAACGTGCTGAAGTACGACGATGTCCTCAACCGTCAGCGTGAGGCGATCTACGCCGACCGCCGTCACATGCTCGAAGGCGATGACATCAAGGACCGCGTTGCGCACTTCATCGAGGACGCCATCGGCGGAATCGTCGACGAGCACACCCAGTCCGGTCACACCGAGAGCTGGGACTTCGATGCGCTGTGGACTGAGCTGAAGACGCTCTACCCCGTGAACGTGACGATCGACGAGGTCGTGGCGGAAGCCGGCGGCTCCAAGGGACGCATCAGCCAGGACGGGCTGAAGCGCGAGCTCCTGAGCGACGCGCAGATCGCCTACCAGCAGCGCGAGGAGAAGCTCGGCGAGGCCGCGATGCGTGAGCTGGAGCGTCGTGTCGTGCTGCAGGTGCTGGATCGCCGCTGGCGCGATCACCTCTACGAGATGGACTACCTCAAGGACGGCATTGGCCTGCGCGCCATGGCGCAGCGTGACCCGCTGATCGAGTACCAGCGCGAGGGCTACGCGATGTTCCAGTCGATGATGGACTCGATCAAGGAGGAGGCCGTCGGCTTCCTGTTCAACCTCGAGGTCGAGGTCCGTCCCGCCGAGGACGGCGAGGTCACCCAGGTGCAGGCGAAGGGTCTGCAGAACCCCGATGACAACAGCGCGAAGCTGGAGTACTCGGCACCGGGCGAGGCCGGGGACGTCGAGGTCCGCAACGACAAGGGCCAGGTTCAGCAGGCGGCCACCGATCGCGTGCGCCGTGCCGCTGCTGCCGCCGCCGCGACCGATGCGCCGGAGGCGGAGAAGCCGGCCGAGCGCGGGGCGTTCGGTCAGAAGGTGGAGCCCGGTCAGGGCAGTGCTTCCAACCGCGCCGAGCGTCGGGCACAGGGCAAGAAGCGCTGAGCCACCCGACTCCTAAGAACAGCGTGGGCCCCGGATATCTCCGGGGCCCACGCTGTTCTCACGTGGCAGGGACGTTGGCGAACGCCATCTCGGGGTCGGGGTTCCAGGCCACTTCCCACCGGAAATCGTCGGGGTCGGCGAAGTAACCGGAGTACCCGCCCCAGGCGCGGTGCTCGCCCGGTACAACGCGGGCGCCGGCGCGCTGGGCATCGGCAAGCACTGCGTCGACCGCCGCCGGCGAGGAGACGTTGTGGGCCAGAGTGAGCGGAGCGGCGCCCGGACCGCGCCGTAGCGGACCGACCTCGCTCTCGAATCCGGTCTCCGTCCACAGCGAGAGCATGAGCGCGGGCCCGACGCGGAACATCAGGACGTCCTCGCCACGAAAAGCAGGGGTCCATCCGAGTCCATCGACGTAGAAGGCGGCCGCGCGATCGAGATCCGCCGTGGCCAGGGTGATGAAGCTGACGTGCTGATGCATGGCGTCATCCTGCCACGGCCCTCGGACATTGGACAGGCCACCGAGGCGGGAGTGGACGGTCAGGACCACCCCGCGCGGGGGACTACCCTTGGGACATGAACCCACTCCGTCCGCTGGATCAGTCCGCCAAGCTCAAGAACGTCCTCTACGAAATCCGGGGGAACGCACTGACCGAGGCGGCGCGGCTGGAGGCAGCAGGACATCCCGTTCTGAAACTGAACACCGGCAACCCCGCCGTGTTCGGATTCGAGGCCCCGTACCAGATCGTCCGTGACATGATCGCGGCCATCCCGACCGCTCATGGCTACACCGAGAGCCGTGGCATCCTGTCCGCCCGTCGGGCGATCGTCAGCCGCTACGAGCAGGTCCCGGGCTTCCCCCACGTCGATCCGGACGACGTGTTCCTGGGAAACGGCGTCTCCGAGCTCATCACGATGGTGATGCAGGCCCTGCTCAACGAGGGGGACGAGGTGCTCATCCCGGCACCGGACTACCCGCTGTGGACCGCCATGACCTCGTTGTCCGGAGGGACCCCGGTGCACTACATCTGCGACGAGCAGAACGAGTGGAATCCCGATCTCGAAGACATCCGCGCCAAGATCACGCCGAACACCAAGGCCATCGTGATCATCAACCCCAACAACCCGACCGGTGCCGTCTACAGCAGGGAGACGCTGGAGGGCATCATCCAGATCGCCCGGGAGCACTCGCTGCTGCTGCTGAGCGATGAGATCTACGACCGCATCCTCTTCGACGACGCGCAGCACATCCCCACGGCCACGCTCGCGCCGGATCTGCTCTGCCTCACGTTCAATGGCCTGTCCAAGACCTACCGGGTGGCCGGCTATCGCTCGGGATGGATGGTGATCACCGGACCGAAGAAGCACGCGGCGGGCTTCCTGGAGGGCGTCAACCTGCTGGCATCCACGCGGCTGTGCCCGAACGCCCCCGCCCAGCATGCGGTGCAAGCGGCGCTCGACGGAGTGCAGACCATCGACGCCCTCATCGCCCCCTCAGGGCGGCTGCACGAGCAGCGTGACGTCACCTGGGAGGGGCTGAACGCCATCCCCGGCGTGTCCTGTGTGAAGCCACGTGGCGCGCTGTACGCGTTCCCGCGGCTGGACCCCGAGGTCCACGAGATCCACGACGACGCGCGGCTGGTCTACGACCTTCTGGTGGCCGAGCACATCCTGCTCGTGCAGGGCACCGGCTTCAACTGGGCGACGCCGGACCACTTCCGCGTCGTGACTCTGCCCGAGGCGCGCGTGCTCGGGAACGCGATCGAGCGCATCGGGAACTTCCTGTCCAGCTACCGCCAGTGACTCCCCGCTCGTCCTGATGTCGTGAGGGCCGGTCTCCAGAACGGAGACCGGCCCTCTGGACTCAGAACGAGCCCATGATGCACCGGAAACGGATTGGGAGCGCTCCGGTACGGGTGCGGGTTCGCGGCCCGCGTCTTCTCAGGGGGAGAAGCCTCAGAGAAGGGCCAGGGACACGGCGCGCCAGCGCCGGTCGTAACCCTCGAGTCGAATGGCGACCGCGCGCGTACGGGTGGGCGTTGCGACCACCACGACACCTTCCACGACGCCGTCGGCGGGACTGGAATGCCTCACGCACAACACCCGCTGGTGGGGGCGGGCCGCGGCGACGCCACGTGCACTGCGCGCCCGGGTGGCGAGGCCCACGCGAGTGACGACGGACAGGAACGCCTCCTGCGACAGCCAGCGGGCGAGCTGGTCGACGTCGCGAACACCGGCGAGCGACTCCAGGACCCCGACGGTGAGATTTCGTAGCAGTACAGCAGGGTCGGGGAGGTCGACGGTGCTCGTTCGCTGCGGTGCGAAAAACTCCGCGATCTCCACTGTGCTTGCGCGTTGCAACGCGCGCACCGCGCCGGTGGCCGTGGCCATGATTGTCCCCTCACAGCGCGGGGACTCTGTGGCGAAGCCCAGCTTGTCATGCTCGCGCGCCTCGTGACGAGAATGACCACAGAACTGGGGTCAGGAATACGCCTATGCGCGCGCGATGCCGCCGTCGGAGGGCCGGCGCACGCGAGAACCGGGGGGACCGCGGGGCCTCAGGGGGCCCTGGGGACAGGCCCCGGGACGTGCGCCGCGGCCGCGCTAGAGTCGCGCGGTGCGATGGGATGACTTCTTCGAGGACCTGGAATCGCAGCTCGACGCGGAATGGGAGTCTGAGCGCGCGGCGTTGAACACCGAGACCGAGCGATTGCGGGTTGCGCGCCTGGCGCTGCGGACCCGGTTGACGTCGCTGATCGCCGACGGAGCCGTCGTCACGGTGCGCGCGGCCGGGGTGAGCGGTTCGGGGCGCGTCGTCGGAGTGGGTGCCGACTGGCTCGCCATCGTGGCGGACGACGGTGGGGCGGGGTACCACGCCGCGGGCAGCGAGCCGGGGCGTCGGAGCGCGGATCTCTGGGACGCCACCGCCAGCGGCGATGGACTGGCGCTGTACCCGCTGGCGGCGATTCGCACGGTGCAGACCGAGCACGCGGCGATTCTGCGTTCTGCGCTGCCTGCGACAGAGGACGAACTGAGCGGGCGGGTGGTGTTCGGCTTCCTCATGCGAGATCTCGCTCGCCGGCGTCGTCCCGTGACCGTCCGGCTGGTCGACGGTGAGATCCTGCACGGCACGATCGACCGGGCGGGGGCTGACCATCTCGATCTCGCCGTGCACGAATCCGGTCGCCCACGGCGGGCCAGCGAGGTTCGCGCGCACATCGTGATCCCCTTCGCCGCCATCGGCCAGGTGCGCACGGTCAGCACGATGGTGTGACCGGGCGGCGCCTCAATCGCGCCGGACGACGCCCCACATCTCGGGGAAGCTGGCGGTGTCCGACTGACGCCACAGGGCGATGCGCCGCGCCTCCTCGCGCTGCTCGTCGAGATAGTCGACGATCGACGCCTCTTCGATGCGCCACTGATGACTGGCTCCGATGCGTGCCCCGCGCAGCCGACCCTCGTGGACGAGCGCGAGGACATCGTCCACCGTGAGGTCCAGGAGCTCTGCCACCTGCGCCGGCGAGACGTGGCGTCCGGGGGCGCTGATGTCGGGCATGAGTCGATTATGACGCGTGGGGAACATATTCTGGCGGCGATCTGGTGAGTGTGGATAATCGTCGGCCGTGCGGCCGTGCGGCCGTGCGGCGGATCTCACACTGTGGATAGTCGCCATCGTGGCAGGTGGGCCGTCTGCGAACATCGCCCACATGTCCAGCCGCCGCAACCGCTTCTTCTCCGACGCCCGCTTCTTCATCGGCATCGCCCTGGTCGCCGCCTCCGTGGCGGCGGTGTGGGGAGTCGTCTCAGCCGCGAGGACCACCGTGGCCGTCGCGACGGCCGCAGGCACGCTGCTTCCGGGGCAGACGCTGGGGCCGGACGACCTGCAGAGCACGGAGGTGATGCTCGGCACGACGTCAGAGCACTATATCCTCGCCTCGGAGGTGCCGCCGGGTAGCGTGATCACCCGCGTGGTCGCACCGGGGGAGCTGGTGCCGCGCGACGCCCTGGCTCCGGAGGGTTCCGCGCAGCTGACGACCGTCGTGATCCGCAGTGCGGTCGAGGTGGCATCCGGGGTCCGCACGGGCAGCACCGTGGATGTGTGGATGGACGGCTCCGGTGAGTCCGACGCTCCGACCCCGCGCGTGCTCGTCTCGGGTGCCGTGGTGGTCTCGGTGCGCGCGGATGACTCGATGGTGCGCACGGCATCGGCGCTGATCGAACTCGTCGTTCCCCGTGACGCGGTGCCAGACGTTCTCGCCGCCATCTCCTCGGGCAGCGCCCTGTCGGTGATCAGCGCGGGCGGCGGTTCATGAGCACGATCGCGGTGTGTCTGCCCCCGTCCATCGCTCGCCCGCTCTGCGAGGAGCTGGAGGCCGTCGGCGAGCGGGTGGCCGTCCTGGGTCCCCTCCAGATCGGTCAGCCGGATGCGCTGGCCGGGGTGGATGCCCTGGTTCTCCTGGCGGATCCCCGGCAACTCGATGGCGCGCTGCTGGCCCGCTGTGACGCCCAGCGCGTGCGCGTCGTCCCGCTCGCGCTGGATGAGGCCGGCGTCAACCTCGCGGCGCGGCTCGGGGTCGTCCCGGTGCGCGAGGCGACCGCGCGTGCCGTGCTGGCATCCGTCGCCGCCGTTCCCGGGCCGTTGAGCTCGCGGCGCAGCGACGTGATCGCTGTGTGGGGTCCGCATGGCGCTCCGGGGCGCTCCACTCTCGCGGTCGCTCTCGCAGCCGAGCGGGCGCGCAGCGGGACCGAGGTGGCGCTCATCGACGCCGACAGTCACGCGCCGGCGGTGGCCGCGATGCTGGGTCTCGCGGAGGAGACGCCGGGGCTTGCCGGCGCGTGCCGTCAGGCGGGTCGCCGGTCATTCGACGAGGCGGAGTACGCCCGCATCCGCGACCTTGTGCCGATCGAGAAGAATGCGCTTGCCGTGCTGTCCGGGATCAACCGCCCCTCGCGCTGGCCCGAGCTCCCGGCGGACCGGATGCGCGCCGTCATCGATGCGGTCGCGCGCTGGAGCGACCAGGTCTTCATCGACACCTCGGCGCTCATCGAGCAGGACGAGCAGATCGTCAGCGACCTGGATGGCGGACCACGGCGCAACGCGGCCACGATCGCGGCGCTGCAGCGGGCGGACCGCATCATCGCCGTGTGCGCCGCGGACCCGATCGGCGTCTCCCGGTTCGTGCGGGCGGTCACCGAACTGCGAGAGCTGGCCCCGGCCACCCCGATTACCGTCGTGGTCAACCGCGTACGATCACGCGCCATCGGGCTCGACGCCCGCGGGCAGCTGCGTCGCACGCTGGAGCGCTACGCGGCGGCCACCGAGGTGCACTTCATTCCCGACGATGGCTCCGCCGCCGATCGTGCCGTGCTGCACGCACTGCCGGTGATCGTCGCCGCCCCACGCTCGGCGCTCACCGCCGCCGTGCGCCGGATCGCGGCGCTGCTGGACGCCCCGGGCGCCGCGGATGCTCCGCCGCGACGCCCGCAGGCGGGACGACGTGCCCGGCGCACTCGGGGAAGTGCGCGCGGGAGCCAATAGGCTTACGGAGTGTCGACACTCAGTGATCTCGTCTACCTGCAGGGCCGCGCCGACGAAGCAGACGTGGAATGGCTCCATCGTCTCGCCGGTGACGGTCAGCTCCTCGCCGACCTCGCGTCGGCGGACATCGTGATGTGGGTACCCACACCGGAGGACTCGTTCATCGCGGTCGCGCACACGCGCCCCGGCGGCGCGGCCACACTCTTCTACCGCGACATCGTGGGCGACAGCGTGCGTCCGCAGTGGTACGCGCAGATCAAGGAGAGCTTCCAGACGGCCACCATCGTCGACTCGTCCTCGCCCGAGTGGTTCGAGGAGGTCCCCACCCGCGTGCGCGCTGTGCCGATCGTGCGCACCCGGCCGGTGGTGGGGGAGAAGCCCAACGTCATCGGAATCCTGACCCGTCACACCAACCTCGGCGAGGCGCGGACGCCCTCGCGCCAGCAGATCACGTTCAACGAGTGCGCGGACGACCTGTTCTCGATGATCTCCACGGGCGACTTCCCCGATCTGGACGCCCCGACCGCACCGCGCCGTGGCGCTCCGCGGGCCTCGGACGGGCTGGTCCGTCTCGACGTGGACGGCACGGTGACGTTCGCCAGCCCGAACGCGCTGTCCGCGTTCAACCGCATGGGATTCGACGATGAGCTCGAAGGCGAGAGCCTGGTCGAGGTGGTCGCTGAGATCCTGCCCGCGGGTCGCGAAGTGGACGAGTCTCTTCCGGTGGTCATGACCGGACGCGCCCCCTGGCGCTCGGACATCGAAGCGCGCGGGGTGACGGTGTCCATGCGCGCGGTCCCGTTGAAGAACAACGGCAAGCGGATCGGAGCGATCATCCTCTGCCGCGACGTTTCGGAGCTCCGCCACCAGGAGCAGGAGCTCATCACCAAGGACGCGACGATCCGCGAGATCCACCACCGGGTGAAGAACAACCTGCAGACGGTGTCGTCCCTGTTGCGCATCCAGGCGCGGCGGACCCACTCCGAGGAGGCGCGCGACGCGCTCACCCAGGCGATGCGCCGCGTGGCGTCGATCGCGATCGTGCACGACACCCTGGCCAGCGGTCTCACGCAGAACGTGAACTTCGACGAGGTCTTCACCCGCGTCCTGAAGCTGGTCGCCGAAGTGGCCGCTGGTGCCGGGACGCGCGCTCGCACCCACGTCACCGGCAAGTTCGGCAGCCTTCCCAGCGAGTACGCGACTCCGCTCGCCCTGGCGCTCACCGAACTGGTCACCAACGCGGTCGAGCACGGTCTGGCCGAGCAGGACGAGGGCGTGGTCGAGATCATCGCCGAGCGCGACGAAGAGCACCTCGAGGTGCGCGTGCGCGACGACGGCAGCGGTCTCCCGGAGGGACAGGTGGGACAGGGGCTCGGGACGCAGATCGTGCGCACTCTGATCCAGGGCGAGCTGTCCGGCTCCATCGACTGGCACACCCTCACCGGCTCGGGCACCGAGGTGACCATCGACATCCCGCTGAAGTGGATCCGCGCCGACGGCTGAGCCGCGCAACGCGTAACGCCCCCGGTCGTGACCGGGGGCGTTCGGGTTCGGGCGCTTGCGCCTCAGGAAGCGCGGCGGGCGCGCGCGGCGCGACGCTTCAGGGCGCGGCGCTCGTCCTCGGAGAGGCCTCCCCAGACACCCGAGTCCTGACCGGTCTCGAGGGCGTACTGCAGGCAGATCTCCGTGACGGTGCAGCGGGCGCACACCGCCTTGGCCTTCTCGATCTGATCCACGGCGGGACCGGTGTTCCCGACGGGGAAGAAAAGCTCAGGGTCGACCGTCAGGCAGGCGGACTTATCGCGCCAATCCATTCTTCGTGCTCCTTGTAGGTGGGGGTGTGGGGTGGTGGGGAGACGCACGGATGCGGTGTCTACCCCGGGTGGGTTGGATACCCTGTGTATATACGAGCAGAGCGCTCGTCCCACGCCGCTGTGGGAGCACACGGCACTGATAATGGTTCCACGGATTCCCGGGTGAATCAAGGGTTAATTGATTCTCACAGCCAGGTATCCGCGACCGACGAGCGCCGGAACAGGCCCACATGCCCCCGTCGTGCGCAGCAGATCTACGCGACGCACGACACGATGAGAAGGACGCGCAGCACCCATGACGATCCCCGAACCGGTCTCGCCGCGCCCGCAGCCCGCAACCATCGCCGCATCCATCATCGTCGCCCTCGAGGGGGTGGTGACCCTCGTCCTCGCCGCTGTCGAGGTGGGTGCCATCCTCGCCGGGGATACTGCGGACCTGGTGAGTGCGCTCGCGCTGCTGGTGCTCACGATCGTGCTGGGAATCGGCATCCTCGCGTTCGCTGCCGGCATCCTCCGTGGCCGCACCTGGGGGCGCTCGGGGGGCATCGTGACACAGGTGCTGGTGTTCGCGGTGGGACTCGGCGCGAGCACAGGGCCGTCACCGCACCCCCTGGTCGGCGCCTGGCTGATCGTCCCCGCCATCATCGGCTTCGTCCTGATCATCGTGGCCGCGCGACGCAGCCCGGACCGCAGCCACGAGGCGGTCGCGGACGAAGCGCCGGAGGATTCTTCCCGCTGAGTCTGCTCGGCGTCAGCCGGCCAGACCGAGGATGCGCATGATGCGCGCGACGTGCCCAGTGGCGCGGACGTTGTACAGCGCCTCCTGGATGATGCCGTCGGCGTCGATGATGAAGGTGGAGCGGATCACACCCTCGTACGTGCGGCCGTAGTTCTTCTTCTCACCCCACGTGCCGTACTGGTCCATCACGGCGTGGTCCGGATCGGCCAGCAGATCGAACGGCAGGTGGTCGCGCTCGTGGAAGCGCGCGAGCTTGGCCACGTCATCGGGGGAGACGCCGAGCACGGTGTAACCCGCCGCCTGCAGCGGGGCGAAGGAGTCACGGAAGTCGCAGGCCTGGGCGGTGCAGGCCGGCGTCATCGCGGCGGGGTAGAAGTAGAGCACCACGGGACCGCCGCGCAGTGCACTGAGAGTGACGGACTCGCCGTTCTGAGCGGTCAGGGTGAAGTCGGGAGCGGGCGTTGCGGGTTCCAGGCGCTGCGTCATGATCTCAGCCTAGGCGCGGCCGCGGGCGCGACGCCAAAACAGGCGTCAGGACTCGAACGTCGCGAGCAGTCGTTGCAGCGAGTCCAGGCGGGCGCTGCCGGCGGGGCCGAGTTCTCCCTCGGCCTCCGCCTCGTTGAGCGCACAGTCGGGTGCATCGGGCAGGTGGGTGCATCCGCGCGGACAGTCCTCGGCGATCTCGGCGAGGTCCGTGAACGCCGCGAGGATGTTCGCCGTGTCCACGTGTCCGAGGCCGAACGAGCGCACGCCCGGGGTGTCGATCACCCAGCCCGTGCCGCCCGCGCCCCGGAAGCGCAGTTCGACCGTGGACGAGGAGGTATGGCGCCCGCGGCCGGTGACGTCGTTGACATGCCCGGTGGCGCGCCCGGCGCTCGGCACGAGGGCGTTGATGAGCGTCGACTTTCCGACGCCGGAGTGGCCGACGAACACGGTGGCGTGTCCGACCAGTGCCGCACCGATCTCATCTAGCGGTACCTCACCGCGCGCGCTGCGGAAGACGCGCAGATCCGCGAGCGTCTCGAAATGCTGCAGGAAGGCCGTGGGGTCGGCGAGGTCCGTCTTGGTGACCACCAGCAGCGGGCGTATGCCGGCGTCGAGTGCGGCCACGAGGTAGCGGTCCACCAGCCGTTCGCGCGGCTCGGGATCCGCGGCGGCGACCACGATGAGCATCTGATCGGCGTTGGCCACGATGACCCGCTCCACCTGATCGGTGTCGTCCGCGCTGCGGCGCAGCAGAGAGGTGCGGTCCACGATCCCGACGATGCGCGCCAGCGTCCCGGCCTCGCCGGTGCGGTCACCCACCACACGCGCGCGATCGTTGGTCACGATCGGCGTCTTGCGCAGCTCGCGCGCTCGCGTGGCCGTCACCGTGCGTTCGTCGTCGGTGTCCTCGTCCAGCAGCACGCTGTAGCGGCCGCGGTCCACTCCGAGCACACGGCCGATCGTCGCGTCTTCGTGTGCCGGACGGCGCTTGGTCCGCGGACGGTTGGCCTTCGGGTTCGGACGGATGCGGATATCGCTCTCGTCGAACTCGTCTTCGTCGTCGTCGAAGTCTCCGAGCCAGCTCACGCGGCGGCGTCCTCCGGGCACTCCTCGCGCGGGCTGAGCATGAGCTCCCACAGCGCGGTGAACTGCGGCAGCGTCTTCGCGGTGGTGCCGATGTCGTCGATCACGATTCCGGGGACGGCGAGGCCGAGCAGCGCGCCGGTCGTCGCCATGCGGTGGTCGTGGTAGGCCTTCCACGTGGCCCCGTGCAACGGAGCCGGGGTGACGATGATGCCGTCCGGAGTCTCCTCCGCACCGCAGCCGATGGCGCGCAGCTCGGCCACCAGCGCCGCGATCCGATCGGTCTCGTGATCGCGGATGTGGCCGATACCGCGGAACGTGCTGACGCCGTCGGCGAGAGCTGCGAGACCCACCAGTGTGGGAGCGAGCTCGCCCGCCGCGGTGAGGTCGAGGTCCACCGCGCGAATGGGGCCGGTGCTGGTGACGGTCAGGGCACCGCCACGGCGGGTGGCGCGGGCGCCGAACTGGGGGAGGATCTCGGTCAGCAGCGCACCCGGCTGCGTGGAGCGTGCCGGCCACCCGGTGATGGTCACGGCGCCGCCGGTGACGAGGGCGGCAGCGAGGAACGGCGCGGCATTGGACAGGTCGGGCTCGATGGCGACGTCCTTGCCGCGGATGGACCCGGCCGGAACCACCCAGTCGGTGGGCGAGGTGCGCTCCACGTGCACGCCGCGGTGTGCGAGCACGTCGATTGTCATCTCGATGTGGGGGATCGACGGCAGGCGCTGACCGGAATGGCGCAGCTGGAGGCCGACATCGAACCGTGCAGCGGCGAGCAGGAGCCCGGAGACGAACTGGCTCGAGCGCGATGCGTCGATGACGATCTCGCCGCCGCGGATGTGTCCGTGGCCGACGACGGTGAAGGGGAGCGACCAGCGCCCGGCGTCGTCGATGTCGACGCCGACATCGCGCAGCGCGCTGATCATCTCGCCCATCGGGCGATGCAGTGCCGACTCGTGTGCGGTCACCGTGACCTCTCCGGTGGCGAGTCCGGCGAGCGGCGTCAGGAACCGCATGACGGTACCCGCCTGGCCGCAGTCCACCTCGGCGCCCGCAGAGAAGGCACGAGGCGGGGTGATCTGCAGATCGGGTCCGAACGGTCCGCTCGCCTCGGTCTCCTCGATCTCCACGCCGAGAGCGCGCAATCCGTCGATCATCCGTGCGGAGTCGTCGGAGTGCAGCGGAGAGCGCAGCCGGCTCGGGCTCTCCGCCAGGGCCGACAGGATCAGCTCTCGATTGGTGAGGGACTTCGATCCGGGCACGCTGAGCGTGGCGTGCACCGGCGCGTCTGCGACCGGTGCCGCGTATGCGCCCTGGGGTGCTGTTGCGGTGGCGAGGTCGATCTGTGCACTCATCGGCTCCACCCTACTTGGCCCCATCGGATCGGACGAATATGCCGGGTGCACATTGACAACCGGTGCGGTGGGGGAATAGTGCTCGCGACATGCCGGTTGCACCCGATGTGAGAAGCGGACGACACGAACGAGGAGGCGCATGAACGCGACGCTGGAGCGTTCACCGGAGCTCGAACAGGTCGACGATCTAGACTGGCTCGCGATGGATCAGTCAGATCAGACCGAAACGAGCACGGGCGATGCCCGTACGCAGTTCGAGGAGCAGGCGCTCCCGTTCATGGATCAGCTGTACGGCGCGGCGATGCGCATGACGCGCAACCCCGCCGACGCCGCGGATCTGGTGCAGGAGACCTTCGTCAAGGCGTACTCCTCGTGGGCGTCGTTCACGCAGGGCACGAACCTCAAGGCGTGGCTGTACCGCATTCTCACCAACACCTACATCAACACGTACCGCAAGAAGCAGCGCGAGCCTTTCCAGGGCACGATCGATGACCTGGAGGACTGGCAGCTGGGCGGTGCGGAGTCGACGACGGCGATGAGCTCGCGGTCGGCTGAGGCTGAGGCGATCGACCGGATGCCGGCATCGGTCGTGAAGGATGCGCTGCAGGCGATCCCCGAGGACTTCCGCCTCGCGGTGTATCTGGCCGATGTCGAAGGCTTCGCCTATCAGGAGATCGCCGACATCATGAAGACCCCCATCGGAACGGTCATGAGCAGGTTGCACCGCGGTCGGCGGATGCTGCGAGACCTGCTGGCCGACTACGCGGCGGAGCGAGGAATCCGTCCCACCGCATCGAGGAGCAAGAAATGACCGACTGCGGTTGCGAGAAAGCGCGGCAGGACCTGGAGGAGTTCCTCCGCAACGAGGTGTGCCGGACGAAGGAATCCGACATCCGAGCCCACCTCGACACCTGTGAGAGCTGCCGCGAAGAAGCGGTGGTGTCCAAGACCCTGACCGAGGTGGTCGCGCGCGCCTGCAAGGAGGACGCCCCCGAGGAGCTGCGCCTCCTGGTGCTCGAGCGCATCCGCGCCGCCCAGGCATCGCACGCCTGAGCACGCGCACGCCGCCGGTGAGGGCGGCAGGCTGAGCGAGTCTCCGGTGGGATCTATGCGCCGGCTGTGACGTTGTCGTGAGTCGCCCGTGACGCGCACTCTGCCGTCGCGGCGGGCGGGCTCACGGGTGCACGATCATGAGGTGCCTCAGGTTCCCCCTCCCGCTGAGACCCCGTCCGCACCCGCCGTCGAACGCGCTCGTCGTGCGCGCGAGGCCGTGGCGGCGCTGCGCCGGATCGTCTCCGCTTCCCCGATAGCGACCGTCTTCGGTGCCTGGATGCTGCTCGCCACGGTGTTCCACGGCCCGTGGCGACCCCTGATGGCCGCGGGAGCCGAAGCCACGCTGAGCGATCTGCGGTGGTGGACGGCGTTCACCGCCGTTCTCGTCCCCGACAGTGTGGTGACCGGGACGGTCGCGATCGTCATCGGCGTTCCCCTCCTCGTCTTCGCGGAACGCCACCTTCGTCCCCGGCGTGTGCTGCTCGCCCTCGCCGGCGGCGGCACCGTCGTGGTGCTGCTCGGGGTCTTCATCCAGTCCGGCATCGCGCGGATCCCGGACTTCGCGAACGTGGCGGGATTGAGCGTCGCGGATCCGAGCATCGGCGTCATCTGCGCGGTCAGCGCCGCAGCGGGTGTCGCCCCGACGCTGTGGCGTCGTCGCAGCCGGCTCATCATCGGTCTCGGCGCGCTCGCGGCCGCCCTGTACGCGGGCGATCTGTCCTCCTGGCTCAGCCTGCTCGCCTTCGTGGTCGGCACGATCATCGGCGAGTTGTGGGCCGCGCGCACCCCGCAGACCACCTGGTGGCGCGGGAGCCAGCACGAGCGGCGCACGCTGATCGCGGGGGCCGTGGCGGTGCTCGGCATCGGTCCGATCGCCGCGCTGGTCAACGGCGGCGGACGTGGTCCGCTCTCGGTGGTGGTGGGTGCCTATTCGGACTTCGATCAGCGCATCTCGGCGCGCTGTGCCTCGCACTATCTCCCCGTCTGTGACCACCAGAACATGCTGTTCGTGACGCGGGGGCTCGGTCCCGCCCTGCTGGCCGTCGTCCCCCTGGTCCTGCTGGTCGTGGCGGCGATCGGCCTGCTGGCGGGGCGGCGCTCGGCATGGGTGCTCGCCATCGCGACGAACGGTGTCCTGTTCGTTGCGGCGTTCGGATCCGCGGTGGCGGGAAGTGTGGTGGTGGCCGGAGAGGGATCGCAGCAGATCGTGGAGGCGGTGCTCTGGGGCATCGGCGCACTCGCGCTGCCCGCGGCGACGATCCTCGTGCTCGTGCTGGCGCGGTCGGTGTTCGCGGTGCGCAGCACGCGTGCCGCCGTGCACCGGTTCGCGCTCACCGTGGCCATCTGCTTCGGGGTGTTCGCCGTGGTGTTCTTCCTCGGTGAGTGGATGCTGCGGGGAGCCTGGAACCAGCCGCCCACGCCGGGCGAGCTGCTCGGAGACGCGCTGCGGCGGTTCCTGCCCCCGGGACTGGTGCCCCTTCCCGGCGGCACCCGCTTCCCGCATCACGGACCCGGCCTGTTCCTCTGGCAGTGGGTGGGGGTCGTGTTCTGGGCCTTCTTCGTGGCGGCTGTGCTGCGTCTGTTCTCACGCACCCGCACCGAGCAGGTCGCCGCATCCGATCCCTATCGCGCTCTGGTCACGACGACGGACGCCGGCACGCTCGGATGGCTGGGGACGTGGGAGGGCGCGCGGCACTGGTTCTCTGAGGACGGCGCGTCAGCGGTGGCCTACCGGCTTCAGGGGAGCGTCGCCATTGCGATCTCTGATCCGGCAGCGGACGACGAGCACCGCGAGGGTGCGATCCGCGGCTTCGTGGAGTTCTCCTCGGCCCACGGGTGGACCCCGGTGTTCTACAGCGTCCATGACGACACCCGCCGGATCCTGGAATCGCTGGGGTGGAGCAGCATGCCGGTGGCGGAGGAGACGGTCCTGCATCCGCGTACCTTTACGATGGCGGGCAAAGCGGGCGAGAAGGTTCGCCACCCCGTCACCCGGATGCGTCGCGAGGGAGTCCTGCCACTGTGGACCAGCTGGGCGGAGCTCTCGCGCGCCCACGCGCGGCAGATCCGTGAGATCAGTGAGCACTGGGCCTCGGAGAAGGCGCTGCCGGAGATGGGCTTCACGCTCGGGTCGGTGCCGGAGATGCAGGATCCGGCGGTGCGTCTCATGCTCGCCGTCGCGGCGGATGACACGGTGCTGGGCGTGACCAGCTGGGTGCCGGTGCATCGCGGTGGAGAACTCGTAGGCTGGACCCTCGATGTGATGCGGCGCGCTCCCGAGTCACCCAACGGCGTGATGGAGTTCCTCATCGCGTCTGCCGCGCTGCAGATGCAGGCAGACGGGGCGGAGGTCCTCAGCCTCTCCGGAGCGCCGCTCGTGCAGTCGGACGATGCCGCCGCCCGGCGGGGGAGCATCGACGGGCTGCTCGCCAGCCTGTCCGCGGCCCTGGAGCCGCTGTACGGATTCGCCTCCCTCTTCCGGTTCAAGAAGAAGTTCCGCCCCGAGTACGCGACGCTGAGCATGGTGTATCCCGACCCCGTGGAACTGCCCGCCATCGGGTACGCGCTGGTGCGGACCTACCTGCCCACGGCGAGCGGTCGCCACCTGGTGGAGTTCGCTCGCGGACTGTTCGAACGGCGGTCCTGATGGGAACGTGGCTCCTCACGATGGAGCTCATCGATTCGCCGGTGCGGACCGTGGTGGGACTGCTCGTACTCGCCCTCGTGACGGCGGTGCTGGTGCGTGGGCGGCGTCCGCTGCGCCATCTCGCCGGGGCGCTGGTCGGCGCCGGCGCCGTCAGCGCGGCCGTTCTCTCTGCGCAGTCGGCGAACGCGTTCGCCGGACCGCTGCCGGCGGGAACCGCGCCCTGGGTGCTGGTGACGGGAGCCCTTGCGGGCATCGGCACGATCGCGCTGATCACCGGCGGCTGGTGGCGGCGTGCGGCTGCGGTCCTGCTGGTCGTGGCGAGCGCGTTGTCACTGGGGCTCGCCGTGAACGCGCTCTACGGCGTCACCCATACTCCGGCTGCCATCATCGGGATCGATGTCGGTCCCGCGGCCGAACTGCCGCCCCTGCCCGTGGACGAGCAGCGGCCGACGATCGCAGAGTGGAAGCCGCCGGCGGACCTGCCCGCGCAGGGGCGCACGGGCGTTCTGCGCGGTGATGAGCGGATCGTTCCCTCTCTCCCGTACGCGCCCCGGGATGCGTCGGTGTATCTGCCGCCGGCGGCGCTGGTGGCAGATGCCCCGAAGCTCCCGGTGGTCGTGATGATGATGGGGCAGCCCGGCTCACCCGACATCACGCCCATCGCCACGGCCGCGGACGCGTACGCCGCGGCGCATCACGGGCTCGCACCGATCGTGGTCGTGGTCGATCAGCTCGCCGGGAACCCGCAGAACGACCCGGTGTGCACGGACTCCGCGACATACGGCGCCGTGGCGACCTATGTGAACGTGGACGTGCCCGCCTACATCCGATCGCACTTCGCCGTGCTGCCGGACGTGTCCGCATGGACGATCGCGGGCTACTCGAACGGGGGCGCGTGCGCCTTCTCCTGGGGGGTGCAGCATCCGCAGACCTGGGGTGTCATCGGAGACGTCTCCGGCAACGAGTACCCCGGTTCTGAAAATCCCCAGAACGCGGTCACGACCGCGTGGGCGGGGGACGAGAGCGCTTACCGGGCGTCATTGCCCGCAGCGGTGCTCGCGGCGGCGAAGCCGGGAACCTACAACGATCGTCACGCGATATTCACCCACGGCGATCAGGACACGGTCTTCGGACCCGGGCAGGTCAGGAACGCGGCACTCGCGCAGCAGGCGGGCTTCCGCGTGAGCGCACTGACGATCCCGGGCGAGGGGCACGTGCGCGGCGCACTCACACAGGGACTGGACTATCTGCTGGCCACGGTGGGCACGGACGCCGGCTTCGACGCGTTCACGACCGCGGGCGGGTAGCCCGGCCCCGCATGCCACGTGACCGTGACGACGAAGGCCCTGCACAAGTGCAGGGCCTTCGTCGTCACGGTGATGTCAGTTCAGTGCGCGGCGGAGCAGGTCGGCCTGCTCCAGCGCGTGGATCTTCGACGAACCGGTGGACGGGGACGCGGCTGCGGCGCGCGTGACGTGTCCGAGCGGGCGACCCTTCAGCAGCGGGGCGACCTCCAAGGCCATGAACGGCCACGCACCCTGGTTCTCCGGCTCGTCCTGGACCCAGATCAGCTCGGCATCCGGGTAGCGCGCGAGGATCTCGTTGAGCTCGTCGACCGGCGCCGGGTAGAGCTGCTCGACGCGCACCAGGGCGATCGATTCGTTCGGCGCCTTCTCCAGCTCGGACACCAGATCCCAGTGGATCTTTCCGGAGTGCAGGAGAACGCGCGTGACCTTCGACGCGTCGACGCCGCGCTCGTCGTCCAGCACCGTCCGGAACGTCCCGGAGAGGAAGTCCTCCACGGGGCTGGAGGCGCTGCGCAGACGCAGCATGCCCTTCGGGGTGAACTCGATGAGCGGACGACGCGGCTTGGCGTACGCCTGGCGGCGCAGCAGGTGGAAGTGCTGGGCCGGCGTGGAGGGACGGGCCACGGTCATGTTGTCCTGGGCGCACAGCTGCAGGTAGCGCTCGATGCGTGCCGACGAGTGGTCGGGTCCCTGGCCCTCGTAGCCGTGCGGCAGCATCAGCACGACGCTGGACTGCTGGCCCCACTTCTGGTCGGCGGAGGAGATGTACTCGTCGATGACCGACTGCGCACCGTTGGCGAAGTCACCGAACTGGGCCTCCCACAGCACGAGAGCCTCGGGGGCGGCCACCGAGTAGCCGTACTCGAACGCCATGGCGGCGTACTCGCTCAGCAGCGAGTCGTAGACCCAGAAACGTGCCTGCGTGTCGGAGAGGTTGCCCAGCGGCAGCCATTCCTGACCGTTGGCGCGGTCGTGCAGCACGGCGTGGCGCGAAGCGAAGGTGCCGCGACGGGCGTCCTGACCGGTGAGGCGCACCGGGGTGCCCTCCAGCAGCAGGGAGCCGAATGCGAGCAGCTCCCCGAAGCCCCAGTCGATGCCGCCGTTGCGCGACATGTCGGCACGCTTGTTCAGCAGCTGCTCCAGCTTGGGGTGCACCGTGAAGCCGGCCGGCTTGTTGGTGAACGCGTCGCCGATGATCTGCATCGTCTCGGAGGAGATGCCCGTGTTGTCCGGAGCGCCGGCCACTGCGGGCGCACCCTGCTCGTTGACCACGGGGATCGCGCCGGTCTGTGCGGCATGCGTCTCGGCGAAGGCGACCTCGAGACGGTCCTGGAAGTCCGCCTTGGTCTGCTCGTACTCGGCTTCGGTGATGTCGCCGCGACCGACGAGCGCCTCGGTGTAGAGCTTGCGGACCGAACGCTTGGCCTCGATGAGGTTGGTCATCAGAGGCTGCGTCATCGAGGGGTCGTCGCCCTCGTTGTGGCCACGTCGGCGGTAGGAGACGAGGTCGATCACGACATCGCGGTGGAACTTCTCGCGGTATTCGAAGGCGAGCTGGGCCACGTGCACGACGGCTTCGGGGTCATCGCCGTTGACGTGGAAGATGGGCGCCTGCGTGGTCTTGGCGACGTCGGTGGCGTACACCGAGGTGCGCGAATCACCGGGGACCGTGGTGAAGCCCACCTGGTTGTTCACGACCACGTGGATGGTGCCGCCGGTGCGGAACGCGCGCAGCTGCGACATCTGCAGCGTTTCGACGACCACGCCCTGACCGGCGAACGCCGCATCGCCGTGGATCAGAATGGGCAGCCACGTGAACGAGCCGATCGGGTGACGGTCCTGCTTCGCGCGGACGATGCCCTCCAGCACACCGTCGACCGTCTCCAGGTGCGACGGGTTGGCAGCCAGCTGGATCGGCAGCTCGCTGCCGTCTTCGGCGACGAACGTGCCTTCCGTGCCCAGGTGGTACTTCACGTCACCCGAGCCGAGCTTGTTGCCCGGGAGGGTGGATCCCTCGAACTCGCGGAAGACCTGACCGTAGGTCTTCCCGGCGATGTTGGTGAGCATGTTCAGGCGGCCGCGGTGAGCCATACCGATGGCCGCGCCGTCGAGGCCGGAGCGCGCGGCACCCTGCAGGATCTCGTCCATCAGCGGAACGAGGGATTCGGAACCCTCGAGCGAGAAGCGCTTCTGCCCGACGTACTTGGTCTGCAGGAAGGTCTCGAAGGCCTCGGCCTCGTTCAGCTTGCTGAGGATGCGCAGCTGCTCGTCGTGACCGGGCTTCTGGTACTTGACCTCGATCTTCTCCTGGAACCAGGCGCGCTGCTCGGGGTCCTGGATGTGCATGTACTCGACGCCGATGGTGCGGCAGTAGGAGTCGCGCAGCACTCCGAGCACTTCGCGCAGCTTCATCGTGCGCCGGCCGCCGAAGCCGCCGACGACGAACTCGCGGTCCAGGTCCCAGAACGTGAGACCGTGGGTCTCGATCTCCAGGTCGGGGTGCGAGCGCTGCACGTACTCGAGCGGGTCGATGTCGGCCATCAGGTGACCGCGCACACGGTAGGAGTTGATGAGCTCCTGAACGCGGGCCTGCTTGTCCACGCGCTCGGCGATGTCCACCTTGATGTCGGCGGCCCAGTGGATGGGCGCGTAGGGGATGCGCAGCGCGGCGAAGATGCCCTCGTAGAACTCGCGCTGGCCGATGAGCAGCTCGTGCACCTTCTTGAGGTACTCGCCCGAGCCCGCGCCCTGGATCACGCGGTGGTCGTAGGTGCTGGTGAGGGTGATCACCTTGCCGATGGCCAGCTCATTGAGCACGCGCTCGCTGGCGCCGGCGAACTCGGCCGGGTACTCCAGCGCACCGGCGCCGATGATCGAGCCCTGACCCTTGCTGAGGCGCGGCACAGAGTGCACCGTGCCGATGCCGCCCGGGTTCGTGAGCGAGATGGTGGTGCCGGCGTAGTCGGCTGCTGTCAGCTTGTTCACGCGGGCGCGCTGGACGAGATCCTCGTACGCGGCCAGGAACTCGGTGAAGCTCAGCGTCTCGGCCCGCTTGATGGAAGGAACCACCAGGGCGCGGGTGCCGTCGGGACGGGGAAGGTCGATGGCGATGCCGAGCCCGATGTGCGCCGGCGCGATGACCGAGGGCTTGCCGTCGATCTCGTCGTAGTAGACGTTCTGGCTCGGGAACTCCTTCAACGCCTGGATCATGGCCCAGCCGATGAGGTGGGTGAAGCTGATCTTGCCGCCGCGGGTGCGCGCCATGTGGTTGTTGATGACGATGCGGTTGTCGATCATCAGCTTCGCGGGGATGGTGCGGACGCTGGTGGCGGTGGGGATCGTCAGCGAGACGTCCATGTTGGCGGCGATGGTCTTGAAGATGCCCTTGAGAGGCGTGACGACGTCCTCCTGGGCCTCACCGGCATCCGCAGCGGGAGCGGTGGCCTTCGGTGCCTGCGCGGGGATCGGCTGCGGGGCTGCCGGCTTGGCGGTGGTGCGTGCCACCGGTTGACCGTTGTTCTGTGCCGGCGCCTCAGCGGCCGGTGCCGCCGGGGTGGCGGCTGCGATCGGGGCGGATTCCGGCGTCGCTGCCGGGGCGCCGGGGGTGGCCGGAGCGGAACCGGTGGCCTTCTGGTGGTAGGACTCGAGAACCGGCCACCACTCCTTGTCCACGGAGTTCTTGTCGCTCTTGTACTGCTCGTAGAGCTCTTCGACGAGCCACTCGTTGGCCCCGAATTCTCCCTCGCTCGAAGCCCCGCCAACGCTCGAGTTGCTCGACACGCTTGATCGCCCACTTTCGTCGTGTGATCTCGTCACGCACGCGGAGATCTCCCGCGTGCTTTCGACAGACAAGCCTAGTCCAGAACGGCAGGGCTCCGGGAGTTTGTCCACGCCCGCGACACGCCGCCGATCCCGGACGGTGCGGCGCACAGCCGGGCACGCTCCCAGCAGCGTCCGTTAGACTCGTGCGCACCATGGACGACCCTCCGAGTTGCAGACCCTCGCCCGTCACTGATCCGCCCGCGGATCACCGCATCCGCCGGGGCGTGTCCGCGTCCGGCCGCCGCATCGGTGGTGAGAACCGCTGATGCAGCCGATGGATTACGTCCTCCTGGGCGTCGGAATCCTCCTCACCGTCGGAACCGGTCTCTTCGTCGCGAGCGAGTTCGCGCTCGTGAACCTCGACCGCGCGGATCTCGAAGCCCGCCGAGAGCGGGGGGAGACGCGCCTGTCGATGACGATCGCGGCCCTGAAGATCACGTCGACGCACCTCTCCAGCGCTCAGCTCGGCATCACCTTGACCACGCTGCTGACAGGCGTGACGCTGGAGCCCGCGCTGGCGAAGCTGCTCGAGCCCGCGCTCGAACTGCTGTCGCTTCCCGCATCGATCGCCGCCCCCGTGGGCACCGTGATCGGCATGACGATCGCGACCGTGCTCTCCATGATCATCGGCGAGCTGGTGCCCAAGAACTTCGCGCTCGCGCTGCCGCGTCAGACGGCGCAGCTGGTGATCCCGTTCCAGACCGTGTTCACCACGGTGTTCCGCCCGGCGGTAGCCGTGCTGAACGGATCCGCCAACGGGATCCTGCGTGCCATGGGCATCGAGCCCAAGGAAGAGCTGAGCGGTGCCCGCTCTGCCGAAGAGCTCTCCAGCCTGGTGCGCCGTTCGGCGATGGCCGGCGTGCTGGAAGCAGACACGGCCTCGCTGCTGGATCGCTCCCTCACCTTCGCCCGCCTCACGGCGGGGGATGTGATGACCCCGCGTCCGAGCGTCGAGGCCCTGGCCGGAGACGCCACGGCGGACGACGTCATCGACGCGGCCCGGCGGACCGGGCTCAGCCGCTTCCCCGTGTACGACGACGACCTGGACGACGTCACCGGCATCGTCCACCTGAAGGCGGCCGTCTCCGTGCCCCGCAGCAAGCGCATCCATGTTCCCGTCGGCGCGCTCGCCGAGGACGCCCTGCGCGTGCCGGAGACGCTCCATCTGGACGCGCTCATCGGTGAACTGCGTTCGCGGGGATACCAGATGGCCGTGGTCGTCGACGAGTACGGCGGGACCGCGGGTGTGGTGACGCTCGAGGATCTGGTGGAGGAGATCGTCGGCGACGTGCTCGACGAGCACGACCGTCGCCGCGTGGGCATCACCCGCCGCGGGCAGAGCATCGTGTTCCCGGCCGAGCTGCGCCCCGACGAACTGCGCGACCGCGCGGGGGTGCACGTCCCCGAGGGCGAGGTCTACGACACGGTGGGCGGCTTCCTCATGAGCCGTCTGGAGCGGATCCCCGCCGTGGGAGATGAAGTTGAGATCGACGAGGGCACGCTGCGCGTGGTGCGCATGGACGGACGACGCGTGGATCGCGTGGAGTTCATCGCGAACCCCCTGGCGATCGATGAGGAGCCGGAACGATGAACGACTGGGCAGGCCTCGCATGGCTGGTGGTGCTGCTGCTCGGCAACGCCTTCTTCGTCGGCGCGGAGTTCGCCGTCGTCTCCGCGCGGCGGTCGCAGATCGAACCGCTCGCCGAGCGCGGATCCCGCGCGGCGCGCACCGCGCTGTTCGCGATGGAGCACGCGACCCTGATGCTTGCGACATCGCAGCTCGGCATCACGATCTGCTCGCTGCTGATCCTGAACGTGTCGGAGCCGGCGCTTCACCATCTGCTGGCGGGCCCGCTCGGACTGACGGGGATGAGCGAGGATGCGGTCAAGACCGTCGCGTTCATCATCGCCCTCGTGGTCGTCTCGTACCTGCACGTGGTCTTCGGTGAGATGGTTCCGAAGAACCTGGCGTTCTCGGTGCCGGATCGGGCCGTTCTGCTGCTCGCGCCGCCTCTGGTCTGGGTCTCGAAGGTCTTCCACCCGGTGATCTGGACGCTGAACTGGCTCGCGAACGGGGTGGTCCGCCTGTTCCGGGTGGAGCCAAAGAACGAGGCCGGATCCACCTTCACGCTGGAAGAGGTGGCCACGATCGTCGCGACCTCCCGCGCCGAGGGTGTCCTCGACGATGCCGCAGGCACGGCGCTGGCGGTGGTGGAGTTCACCGACAAGAAGGTGCGCGACATCGCCGTGCCTCGCGAGAAGCTGGTCACGCTGGCGCGCACGGCGACGCCCGAGGACCTCGAATCCGCGGTGAAGCAGTATGGCTTCTCCCGCTACGTCGTGGTGGACGAGGACGGTGAGCCGACGGGGTACGTCCACATCAAGGACGCGCTGCGGGTCTCCTCGGATGCCCCGGAGGCGAGCACCCACCCGATCCCCGCCAAGCGGATCCATGCGCTCGCGCCGGTGCAGGACACCACGGATCTGGAGGACGCCCTGGCCATCATGCGTGATGCGCATCAGCACGTGGCGCGGGTTCGCGACAGCGCCGGTGCCACCATCGGCGCGCTGTTCCTGGAGGACATCATCGAGGAACTCGTGGGAGAGGTGCAGGACGCCACACGGCGTCTGCGCTGAGGCCGCGGTAGCGTTTCCTCATGACGAAGCTCTGGCAGGCGGACGACGCCGCACGCATCGTCCGCCCGCCGAGCATCGACGACGACAAGTATCGTCGCGGTGTCGTCGGAATTCACACGGGCTCCGCGCCGTATCCCGGCGCCGCTCTCCTCGGCGTGGAGGGCGCCTGGCGGGCGGGGGCCGGAATGGTCCGCTACAGCGGCTCGGCCCCGGCCGACCTGATCCTGCAGCGCCGTCCGGAGACCGTCATCGGAACGGGTCGTGCGGGGGCGTGGGTCATCGGCTCCGGCACCGACTCCTCCGCCCGATCCGACGCCGACACGTCAGCGCTTCGCGAACTGCTCGCGGACTCCGCCCCCGTCGTGGTCGATGCGGGCGCCCTCGACCTGGCCCACGGCGCGCGCGCGCCGCTGGTGCTCACCCCGCACGCGGGCGAATTCTCCCGCCTCGCCGCGTCGGTGTCGCTGGAGGTGAGCGGCGATCGCGAAGCCGACGCCCGCGCACTGGCCGGCAGACTGCAGGCGGTGGTGCTCCTCAAAGGACATGACACGATCGTGGTGGACCCCGCGGGCGATCTCGTCCACGTGCGAGCCGCCACGGCATGGCTGGCGACAGCGGGCGCCGGGGATGTGCTGGCTGGCGTCATCGGCGCAGTGATCGCACAGAACCCCGATGCCCCGCTGCGCGACGCGGCGGCAACGGCGGCCTGGCTGCACGGCCGTGCCGCCACGATCGCCGCCGGTGCCGACTCGGCGACGGGTCATCCGATCGTCGCCCTGGATGTGGCGGAGGCGCTGCCTGCCGCCGTCGCGGAGGTGGTGGCGTGAAGCGCGTCCTCGGATCCCTGATCAGTCCCGAACGTCTGCGCGTGCTGGGACTCCCGGTGCCCTGGATCGCGTTCGCCCTCGTGCAGCTGTTCGTGCTGTGGGAGGGGTGGGTGCTGCCCAATCAGCCGATGGGCGATGTCTACAACGTCTACGGACCGTGGTCCTCCCAGGCGCTGCAGGGCCGCGTCGTCGGCGTCACCGAGCCCTGGGTCTATCCGCCGGTGGCGCTTGTCCCGATGCTGCTGCCGCGGCTGCTGGTGCTGATCACGGATTACACCATGGCGTGGGCCGTGATGGTGGTGATCCTCAACTTCATCGGCTTCGGCATGCTCCTCGGGCGCGGCACGAGTCGCACCCGCGTGCTGGCCGCGTCCTTCTGGGTGCTGTTCGCCCTCGCCCTCGGTCCGATCGGGCTGTACCGCATCGACGCCGTGACGGTCCCGCTCGCGGTGATCGCCGTGCTGATCATCGCCCGCCACCCCCGCATCGCCGGCGTCCTGTTCGCGATCGGAGCCTGGATCAAGATCTGGCCGGGTGCGATGCTCGTGGCGGCCGTGGTGGCGCTGCGCTCGCGGTGGCGCGTGCTCGTGCCCGCGATCGTCTTCAGCTGTGCCGTGATGCTCGTCGTCGTCCTCGGCGGCGGCGCCGGTCACCTGTTCGGCTTCCTCACCACGCAGTCCGATCGCGGGCTCCAGGTGGAGGCCCCGGTGAGCACGCCGTACACGTGGGCCGCGATGCTGCGGCTGCCAGGTGCCGCGGTGGTCTACAACCAGGACATCGTCACCTTCCAGGTGACCGGTGCGGGCGACGATGTCGTCTCCGCCCTCACCACGCCGCTGCTGGTACTGGTGGCCGCGGCCATCGCGATCATCGGAGTGGTGAAGGTGCGCGCCGGCGTGTCGGAACGACGCCTGCTGCCCCCACTGGCGCTGGCGCTCGTGCTCGCCTTCATCGTCTGCAACAAGGTGGGCTCGCCCCAGTTCCAGATCTGGCTGATCGCTCCGGTGGTGCTGTGGATCCTGTGGGGCCGGCGCGGCGTGCTGCCCTACGCGCTGCTGTCGATCGCCTCGGCTCTGCTCACGCAGTTCATCTACCCGATCATGTACGACCGGGTGCTCACCGCCCATGTCTCGGCGGTACTGGTGCTCACCGCCCGAAACGCGATCCTGGTCGGCATGCTGATCGCCCTGATCGTGCGGCTGGTGCGGCTGCCCGTCACCCCCGGGATGGTGCAGGCTGGGATCACGGTCCCGGTGGCCGGTATCGATGCATCGACGTTCGCCGCGGGCGAGGAAGAGAGACAGCCATGATCGTCGCATTCTCGGTGGCACCGAGCGGCACGGGTCGCGAAGACGGCTCGGTCCACGACGCGGTCGCCGCAGCCGTGCGGGTGGTGCGCGAGTCCGGACTTCCGCACGCCACCTCCAGCATGTTCACGGAGATCGAGGGTGAGTGGGACGAGGTCATGGACGTCGTCAAGCGCGCGACCGAGGCCGTGCTGCCGTTCGGCTCACGCGTCTCACTGGTGCTGAAGGCCGACATCCGTCCCGGATACACCGGTGAGCTCTCCGGCAAGCTGGAGCGTCTCGAACGGGCCCTCGAGGAAACCGCGGACTGAGGCGCCGACACCGGCTGGGCCCCGTCGCGCGGGCCTTCGTCTCCGGGGCGCGCACCTGCGAGAGAATCGAGCATGACCTCGATCGCGGATGACGACCTGCCCTGGGCGGCCACGGTGCTGCTGCTGCGCTCGGTGGCGGACGGCGGGGTCGAGGTTCTGATGATGCAGCGCCCCGATCGGGGATCCTTCGCATCGGCGTGGGTGTTCCCCGGCGGACGCGTCGAGGCGGCGGACGTGTCGAGCGACGCAGGCATGACCCTGCGTCGTGCCGCCGTCCGGGAGGTCGCGGAGGAGACCGGACTGCACGTGGAGGTCGATGCCCTCGTACCGGTATCGGAATGGATCCCGCCGGTGACCGAGCCGAAGCGCATCCGCACATGGTTCTTCGCGGCATCCGACCCGGGCGGGCGCATCCGCGTGCAGGCATCGGAGGTCGTGCGGGCGGAGTGGTTCCGTCCCGCGGACATGCTCGCCCTGCACGCAGCGGGGGACGCCCGGCTCTATCCGCCGACGTTCGTCACACTGCTGAATCTGCGCGATGCCGTCGATGCCGAATCCGCGCTGGCCCGGCTCGACGGGGCGAGCGTTCGCACGTACGCCACGCTGGCGCGCGTCATCGACGGCGCGCGGATGTTCAGCTGGGACGGCGACGACGGAACCGCCGCAACGCCCGAGGACCAGCGTCACCGCCTCGACGCATCGACCCTGCCCTGGCGTTACGTCCCGCCGCGTCCCGCCGCCGGATCGTAACGATTCGACGCCCGTGTTCGTGAGCGTTCACCGCAGCACTAGAGTGGTGCGGTGACCTCATCGACATCCTCGAGGGGGATGGCGACGATGGCACTCCTCTCCCTGGCCGTAGGCTCCTTCGGCATCGGCATGACCGAGTTCGTGATCATGGGCCTGCTGCCCGAGATCGCGCAGTCGACCCTCGCCCCTCTGTGGAGCACGGACTCCGAACAGGCCATCGCGCAGGCCGGCTGGCTGATCAGCCTCTACGCGCTGGGAGTGGTGGTGGGCGCGCCCACGATCTCGGGCTTTCTCGCCCGTTATCCGCGTCACCGGGTGATGATCGGACTCGCTGCCGCGCTCGCGGTGTTCAACGCTGCGATCCTCATCGCCCCTACCTTCGAATGGGTGGCGCTGACACGGTTCCTCGCGGGGCTTCCGCACGGCGCATACTTCGGGATGGGCGCGCTGGTCGCGGCCGATCTGCTGGGCCCCGGCAAGCGCGCGCAAGGGGTGGCCTTCGTGCTCACCGGCCTCACGGTCGCGAACGTCGTCGGTGTGCCGGCGGGAACGTTCATCGGGCAGAATCTGGGCTGGCACGCGGCCTTCGCCATCGTGGCGGCCATCTTCGCCCTGGCCACGGCGATGATCGCCATCTTCGTCCCCGCCCATGAGGGCGACCCGTCCCGCACCATGCGCGCGGAGCTGGGCGTGTTCCGCATCGGCCAGGTGTGGGCGACCCTCGCGGTCGGCGCCATCGGCTTCGGCGGGTTCTTCGCCGTCTACAGCTATGTGTCCCCGCTCGTCACCGAGGTGGCCGGATCGCCCGCGTGGGCGGTGCCGATCGTCCTCGTGGTGATGGGCCTCGGCATGACCATCGGCAACCTCCTGGGCGGACGCCTGGCCGACTGGGACCTGCCGCGATCGCTGCTCGGCTCGTTCGTCGCCCTCATCGTCTCGCTGGTGCTGCTCGCGCTCACGAGCGGCTGGATCGTCACTCTCGTGATCTTCATCTTCGCTGTCGGTGTCTCGTCGGCGATCGCATCGCCGACCATCCAGACCCGGCTCATGGACGTCGCACAGGACAACCAGTCGATCGCGGCCGCGATGAATCACTCGGCGCTCAACATCGGCAACAGCCTGGGGGCCGCCCTCGGCGGAGCGGTGATCGCGGCGGGCTGGGGGTTCCAGGCTCCGTCCTGGGTCGGAGCCGCGCTCGCCGGGCTCGGCCTAGTGCTGGCCGCGTTGTCATTGCGCGCTGACCGGGACATCAGCCTGCGCGCCACCCTCCGTCGCTGAAGCCGTGGGTGCCGGTGGCCTCAGAAGATGCACTGCGGCGTCCGGTGGGGTGCCGGATGTGAGACCGCTAGGCCGGGGTGTCGAGCAGACGACGCAGATTCGCGCCGACCGCGCTCGTCTCGATGAGGAACCCGTCGTGTCCGAAGTCGCTGGAGAGCACCACGGCCCGGTCGCCATCGAGGGTGTTGCGGATGCCGCGCGCGATGCGGTGCTGGCCGTCGATGGGGAACAGACGGTCGCTATCGATGCCGAGGACCAGGGTGGTCGCGGTGACTCGCGCCAACGCATCCTCCACACCGCCTCGATCTCGGCCGACGTCGTGTGAGTCCATCGCGCCGACGAGGATGCGGTAGCTGTTCGCGTCGAAGCGGCGGGTGAACTTGTTGCCGTGGAAGTCGAGGTAGCTCTCCACGGCGAAGCGGCCGTCATCGCCGATGGGGCTCACCGAGGACTGCCATGATCGTCCGAAGCGCTGGTTAAGCTCAGACGGGCTGCGATAGTTCAGCAGGGCCATGCGCCGAGCCAGGGCCAGACCGCGGTGTGGCCCCTCGCCCGCACCGGAATCGTAGTAGTCGCCGCCCTGGAACGCCGGATCGATCGCGATCGCCTCCAGCTGGACGGAGTTCAGCGCGATCTGATCCGCCGTGTTGACCGGGGGAGAGGAGAGCACCGCGAGGCGGGCCACACGTTCGGGGGTCTCGATCGCCCACTCCAGGGCATGCATGCCGCCCATGGAACCGCCCACCACGGCCGCGAACCGATCGATGCCCAGCCGGTCTGCCAGGCGACGCTGTGCGCGCACCTGGTCCCGCACGGTGAGGTACGGGAAGCGGGAGCCCCATTCGCGCCCGTCCGGGCCGATGCTGGACGGGCCCGTGGACCCCTGGCATCCTCCGAGGATGTTGGGCGCGATGACGAACCACTGGTCGGTGTCGATCGCGGCCCCCGGGCCGACGATCTCCTCCCACCATCCCGCCGTGGGGTGACCCGGCCCGGCGTCGCCGCGCACGTGGCTGTCGCCGGTGAGCGCGTGCAGGATCAGCACCGCGTTGTCGCGGGCCTCGTTCAGCTGGCCCCAGCTCTCATACGCCAGACGGAAGGCGGGAAGTCGTCCGCCGGCATCCGTGCGGAACTCGTCGAACGCGGCGAAGCTGCGATGGCCGACCGGGTCGCCGTCGCGCCAGGCCCCGGTCACCGGCGGGCGGCCGAGCAGAGATCGCGCATCGGCCTCCGTCACCGGTGATGACGGAACGGTGTCCTCGGAGATCTGCCAATCCACGCCACCATTCTTCCGTGTTCGCCGCGTTGGAGGCCAACTGTGACGCCGTGCGCGTCGGATCAGCGCGCGGTGACCAGTCCCACGACGAGAGAGACGGTCATCGCCACCACCAGCGCGTTGAAGACGAAGGCGAAGACGCCGTGCGTACGGACGGCCACGAGACCCGCGCGCGTGCGGGCGGTCCCGCCGGCAGCCGCGCCGAGGGCGGACATCAGCATGGCCATCGACACGAAGTCGCTGAACTGACTGGTCTCGTCGATGTCGAACTCGATGCGTTCGCCGCCGGCATCCAGACGCAGATAGCGCAGCGCGAACGAGTAGACCATCGCGCCCCAGGATGCCGCGACGGCCGCCACCACGAGCAGGATCCGCCACTCCTCGCCCGGGCCCACACCGAGCACCGCCGTGCCGAGAGCGACGACGAGGGCGATGAGTGACGCGCTCACCGTACCGGTGCCGTCCGCTCCCGCACCGAGGACCACCGCCGTTGCACCCGGACGGCGGTGGTGCTGGATGTCGGCGATGCGCCGCAGTTCCTCACGCGGCGTCCGCGAGAACAGCAGATGCGTCCACGCCAGGTAGATGATCGAGTAGACGATCCAGAAGACGCATCCCGTGGTGAGGACGGCGGCGATGACCTCTTCGCGCCCGCTCGCCAGGGTGAGCGGCCAGAGCCTTCCCGATCCCTGCGACAGCTGCAGGATGCCCACGCCGATCAGCACCAGCACCGCGCCGATCGCGGATGCCGTGCCGGCGCGGTGATCGTCGTCGAAGGCTCGAGGGTACTGACGATGCGAGCGCCGGGATGCCATGCCGCCACCCTATCGAGGAGCCGTGCCACGACATGACGGAGGCGCCCCGCGAGCGAGGCGCCTCCGTCATGTCACCGGGCGGTCAGACGCGAGCGGACTCCGCCTGTGCACGAGCCGCGGCCAGGCCGACCTCGAGGTCCGCCTTGAGGTCCTCGATGTTCTCCAGACCCACCGACAGACGGATGAGGCCCGGGGTCACGCCGCTGGTGAGCTGCTGCTCCGGCGTCAGCTGCGAGTGGGTGGTCGAGGCCGGGTGGATCACCAGCGAGCGCACATCGCCGATGTTGGCGAGGTGGCTGAACAGGCTGAGGTTGTTCACGAACGCACGGCCGGCGTCGACGCCGCCCTTCAGCTCGAACGAGAACACCGCGCCGGCGCCCTTCGGTGCGTAGGTGTTGGCGTTGGCGTACCACGGCGACGACGGGAGCCCGGCGTAGTTGACCGAGGCGATGTCGGGGTGGTTCTCCAGCCACTCGGCCAGGTCCTGGGCGTTCTGCACGTGGCGCTCGATGCGCAGCGAGAGCGTCTCGATGCCCTGGATCAGCTGCCAGGCCGACGCCGGGGCGATCGCGGAGCCGAGGTCGCGGAGCAGCTGCACGCGCGCCTTGATGATGTAGGCGAGAGCGTCGCCCACCGCGGTGGTGTAGCTGGCACCGTGGTACGAGGGGTCCGGCTCCGTGAGGCCCGGGAACTTCTCGACGTTCTGCGACCACGCGAACTTGCCGCCGTCGACGATGGCCCCGCCGAGGACGGTACCGTGACCGCCCAGGAACTTGGTGGCCGAGTGGATGACGATGTCGGCGCCGTGCTCGAAGGGGCGGATGAGGTAGGGCGTGGCGATGGTGTTGTCGACGATCAGCGGGATGCCCGACTCGTGTGCGACGTCGGCGACGCGGCGGATGTCGAGCACGTTGACCTTCGGGTTGCCGATGGTCTCCGCGAAGAAGAGCTTGGTGTTGGGGCGGACCGCGCGGCGCCATTCCTCGGCGTCGTCCTGGTCCTCGACGAACGTGACGTCGATGCCGAGCTTGCCCAGCGTGTACTTGAAGAGGTTGTAGGTTCCGCCGTAGATCGCGGAGGAGGAGACGATGTGGTCCCCCGCCTGAGCGATGTTGAGAACGGCGAAGGTGGACGCGGCCTGACCCGATGCCAGCAGCAGTGCACCCGTACCGCCTTCGAGCGCGGCGATCCGCTGCTCCGCGACGTCCTGCGTGGGGTTCTGGATGCGCGTGTAGATGTTGCCGAACTCGGCCAGCGCGAACAGGTTCGCCGCGTGGTCGGTGTCCTTGAACACGTACGCGGTGGTCTGGTAGATCGGCGTGGCGCGTGCACCGGTGACGGGGTCCGGCTGAGCGCCGGAGTGGATCTGCTTGGTCTCGAAACGCCAGTTGTCGGACATGAGTGCTCCTTCGGGTCGGCGGCCCGATTCGACCGCGTCCCCCGAGAGTAGGAAGCCGCCACCTCCTACACCAATGTGCCGGAAATGTTACGTAACCTCTTCCGGTTCATTGCGCGGGAATTGCTCCCATATCGGTCCCTGTGGCGCGAATTGCGCACGATGAAACGGGAGGTAGCGTGGATTCCATGACGACACGCACCGCAGTGGTGACAGGGGCGAGCTCCGGCATCGGCCGGGCGACGGCGATCGCGCTGGCGAAGACGGGGTGGGACGTGGTGGGCGTGGCCCGCCGCGCGGAACGCCTGCAGGAACTCGCCGACGCGCACGGCATCGCGGTGTTCGCCGCGGACCTCACCGACCCCACCGACGTGGCGGCGCTGGCGGACTGGCTGCAGAAGCGCGGCGCCGTGCACTCTGTCGTGCAGGTCGCCGGAGGCGCCGCCGGCACCGAGCGCGTGGAGGACGGCCGGCCGGAGGACTGGGAGTGGATGTTCCAGGCGAACGTGCTGGCGACGCAGCGACTCGTGTCCGCCCTGCTCCCGCAGCTGCGGGCGGCGAGTGCGGCGGGCTCCCACGCCGACCTGGTGTTCGTCACCTCGACGGCAGCACAGACGGCCTACCCGGGTGGCGGCGGGTACAACGCCGCGAAGGCGGGGGAGTCGATGCTCGTGCAGGCGCTGCGCCTGGAGCTCAATGGCGAGCCGATCCGCGTGGTGGAGATCGCCCCCGGCCTGGTGCACACGGAGGAGTTCACGCTCAACCGTCTGCGCGGCGACGACGCGGCGGCACAAAAGGTGTACCAGGACGTCGAGGCTCCGCTGGTCGCGGAGGACGTGGCCGACGTGATCGCCTACGCTCTCAACGCGCCGGCGCACGTGAACCTGGATCTGGTGACGATGCGCCCCGTGGCACAGGCCGCCGCGCATCTGCTGGCACGCGGCCCCCTTCGTCCCCGCGGGTATGAGTCCTGATGGCGAAGTCGCTGTCGGAGCTCGCCGATGCCGGGCTGATGGATGCCGGATGGGCCGAGGCGCTGCAGCCCGTCGCTGGCGACATCGCCGCACTGGGTGAGCGTCTGCGCGGCGTGGTGGCCGAGGGCGGTCACTATCTGCCGGCCGGCGATGCGGTGCTCCGGGCCTTCCGCGCGCCTCTCGATGACGTCCGTGTCCTGATCGTGGGGCAGGACCCCTATCCCACCCCTGGCCACCCGATCGGGCTCTCGTTCGCCGTGGACCGCCACGTGCGGCCGCTGCCGCGCAGCCTCGGCAACATCTACCGCGAGCTGAACGACGATCTCGGGATCGCGCCGGCGCCGCACGGGGACCTCACGGCGTGGACCGAGCAGGGCGTGATGCTGCTGAACCGGGTGCTCACCGTGGCACCGGGTGCCCCCGCCTCCCACCGCGGCTGGGGATGGGAGAAGGTCACCGATCACGCCATCCGCACGCTCGTCGCCCGCGACCGTCCGCTGGTCGCGATTCTGTGGGGCCGGGATGCTCAGTCCCTCGTCCCGATGCTCGGCAGCACGCCGACCGTGCAGTCCGCGCATCCCTCGCCGCTCTCAGCCAGCCGGGGCTTCTTCGGGTCGCGTCCGTTCTCGCGGGTGAACGAGCTGCTGCGACAGCAGGGCGCTGCCGATGTGGACTGGAGGATCCCGCATGAATGACGAGGCCCCGATCCGGCTCGGGGAGGAGCGGCACCTGGAGACCGTGTACGGCATTCGTCCTGCCGAGCCCGCTGACCTCGCGGAGGTCGCCGAGATCTACGCGCACTTCGTCCGCCGGTCGGTGGCCACCTTCGACGAATCGGCTCGATCGCTGGAGGAGTGGCACGAGAAGTTCGACGCGCTCGCCGCCGTGGACCTGCCGTTCCTCGTCGCCCATTCGCCGCGCGACGGCGTGCTCGGATACGCGCTGCTGCAGCCGTGGTCGGCGAAATCCGCGTACCGGTTCACCACGGAGAACTCGATCTACCTCGCCCCCGGTACCGAGGGGCAGGGAATCGGCCGGGCGTTGCTCACCGCGCTGCTGACGGCGGGATCACAAGCCGGTGTGCGCCAGGTCGTCGCGGTGATCGTCGAGGGCGGAGACGCCTCGATCGCCCTGCACCGCAAGCTCGGCTTCACCGAAGTGGGGCATCTGGCGAAGGTCGGGCGCAAGTTCGACCGGTGGCTGGGGATCGTGCAACTACAGCTCGAACTGCCGCGGCCCGAGCAGCCCCTGCCACCGGATCACTACCGCTACTGACGTCCGGCCGGTCTCAGTCCCGCTCCGGCGAGATGGTCGGGATCGCCGCGAGCAGCCGGCGGGTGTACTCCTGGGCCGGGTGGTGCAGGACGTCCGCGGTCGCGCCGCGTTCGACGATTCGCCCCTCGCTCATCACGGCGACCGAGTCGCACAGGGACTGCACCACCCCGATGTCATGGGACACCAGCACGAGGGTGAGTCCGTCGCGCTCGCGGAGTTCGGCGAGCTGCTCCAGGATCTGTGCGCGCACCGTGACATCCAGTGCGGAGAGCGGCTCATCGCCGATGAGGATCGACGGGCGATGCACCAGCGCGCGGGCCAGGGCGATGCGCTGACGCTGTCCGCCGGAGAACTCGTGCGGATAGCGCTCGGCCATCGCCGCGTCGAGTCCGACGTCCTCCAGCACCTCGCGCACGCGCGCCCGGCGATCACCCGGGATGTCCAGTGCCCACAGCGGCTCCCCGATGATGCGTCCGACGCTCATCCGCGGATCCAGCGATGCGTACGGGTCCTGGAACACGAGTCCGGTGCGGCGGCGCAGCCAGTGCAGCGAAGCGGCGGAGCCGGTGAAGTCCACGTTCGTCCCGTCCACAGCGACGGTCCCGGTGGTGGGGGTGTCGAGGGCCAGCAGCAGCCGGATCAGCGTGGACTTCCCGGATCCGGATTCGCCGATGATCCCGATCGATTCACCGTCGGCGATGTCGAGATCCGTCGGGTGCAGTGCCACGGTGCGACTCGGCGGCCCGAACACAGAGGTGCGGGGGCCGCGGTGCACGCGCGACAACTGGCGCGCCGTCATGCTCATGAGCTCTCCTCACCGCGCCACAGCGTCGCGGTCGCGTCGCGCAGGAGACCCTGCGTCACGGTCGACTGGGGTGCCGTCAGAAGGTGGCCGATGGGGCCCGCCTCCACCACGCGGCCGTGCTCGAGCACCACCGCCGCCGAGGCGATCTCGCTCAGCACAGCCAGGTCGTGGGTGATGAAGACCAGCGACATGCCGTCTTCGGCGACGAGGCGACGCAGCAGCGCGAGGATCTCGGCCTGGATCGTGACGTCGAGCGCCGTGGTCGGCTCATCGGCGATGAGCAGCTTGGGGCGGCACGCCAGTGCCATCGCGATCGCCACACGCTGGCGCTGTCCGCCGGAGAGCTGGTGCGGGTAGCGCTTGACGATCGATTCCGGATCGGGGAGCCGCACGCGTGCGGCCTCGGCGAGCACCCGATCGCGCAGCGCGGCACCGCGCAGGCCCTCGTGGATGCGGATGGAACGGCCGATCTGCGCGCCCACCGTGCGGATCGGGTTGAGCGCGGTGCGGGGTTCCTGGAAGACGATGCCGATGTCGTCGCCGCGCAGCTGCGCGAGCTCGCCGTCGGGCAGGCCCACCAGCTCGCGTCCATTCCACCGGATCGATCCGGAGACCTCGGCACCCGGAGGCAGAAGCCCCAGCAGCGCCAGCGCCGTCATCGACTTGCCGGAGCCGGATTCCCCGATGAGACCGACGCGCGCGCCGTCTGCAACGGTGACGTCGATCCCGTCCACGACACGCTTGCCGTCGATGTCGACGACCAGGCCGCTGACCTCCAGGCTCATGCGATCACCGTGCTTCCGGGTTGTGCGGGGGCCTTGCGCGCGTCGCGCGGGACGCGCCGTCTGCGAGACAGCGTGGGATCGGTGGCCTCGCGAAGCGCATCGCCGAGCAGGTTCAGCGCCAGAACCGAGATGCTGATCATGAGTCCCGGCCAGACCACCGCGAGCGGGTGCACCAGGATGTACTGCTGCGTCTCGCTGAGGAGCAGGCCCCAGGAGGGCTCGCCGACCGAGGCGCCGAGCCCGAGATAGCTGAGGCCCGCCTCGGCGAGCAGCGCGACCCCCATCGACCAGGACAGCTGGACGATGAACACCGGCGCCACGTTCGGCAGCAGATGGCGCACCACGACCTGTCCTGGTGTCAGACCGGACGCGCGGGCGGCGAGCACGAAATCGCTCGCCAGCACGCGACGCAGCTCCGGTCGGGTCACGCGGGCGATGTTCACGCCGAACCCGATGCCGACGGCGATCACCACCACCCACAGCGAACCGCCCCAGACCGAGGAGATCATCATCGCGATGATCAGGACGGGAAAGGCGATGAGGATGTCGATGAAGGTCGCCACGCCCTCGCGCACCAGGCGAGGGGTGAGGGAGCCGAGGCACGCCAGCACCACACCGACCACCGTGGCGATGATCGCGGAGCCGACAGCGACGAACACGGCCGTGCGAGCGCCGGTCATCAGCTGCGTGGACATGTCGCGACCGGTCCCGTCGGTTCCGAGCAGATGGGGCCAGCCGGGACCGGCCCACCGTGCGGACACGTCGACGTCCTTCGGATCGAACGGCGTCCACACCAGCGAGACGGCCGCGAGGAGGGCGACGAGTGCCACCACGATCAGTCCGAAGCGGCCGGTGCCGATGCTCCAGAGCCGGGTGAGGGTGTTGGCGCGCATCAGGACGCCTCCCGCAGTCGCGGGTCGATGAGGCGATGCACGATGTCCATGACCACTCCGATCACCAGGACCACCACCGTGAGAGTGAGCATCTCACCCTGCACCATCGGGAGGTCACGGTTGCCCACGTCGGTCACCAGCATGCGTCCGATGCCGGGGAGATTGAAGAGCTTCTCCACCACGACCGCCCCGACCACGATGCCGGCGAACTGCAGGCCCAGGATGGAGATGATCGAGATGGCCACGTTCGGAAGCCCGTCGCGCAGCAGAGCGCGCGTGCGGGTGAGGCCCTGGGCTGCCGCTGTGCGGACGTAGTCCTCCGTCATCGCCTGCAGCGTGGCACTGCGGACGAAGCGCAACAGGACTGCGCCCTCCACCACGCCGATGGTCAACGCGGGCAGCACGAGTGATGCGAAGGCCTGCGGTGCGTGATTCCATCCGCCGCGGGGGAAGCCCTGTGCTGGGAGCCACTGCAGCCAGAGGGCGAAGACGATCACCAGCAGCATGCCCGCCCAGATCACCGGAACGGAGGCGAGCGCCTGCGCGATGAAGCTGATCGCGCTGCCGGAGCGCTTCCCTCGGCCGAGAGCGGAGAGCACACCGAACGGCACCCCGACCAGCAGCGCCACCAGCATCGACATCAGCGCGAGCGGCACGGTGACCTGCGCCTTCTCCGCCAGCTGCTCGGTGACGGACGATCCGGTCAGGAGAGAGGTGCCGAGATCGCCGCGGAAAACACCACCGATCCAATCGACGTACTGCGTCCAGAGAGGTTCGTTGAGACCGAGCTGCTCCCGCAGCTGGGCGACCTGCGCAGGCGTGCCCTTGGAGCCGGCGATGAGTTGTGCGACATCGCCGGGGAAGACGCGCAGCGCGAGGAAGATGAGGATGCTCGCCACGAGTGGCCCTGCAATCAGCAGGGCCACTCGGGTGAGCAGGAAGCGTGTCATCGATGCGTCAGTCGAAGACGGTCACTCCGTGACGGTGATCTGCGACAGATCGATGCGCGAGTTGATCGAGTCGGTGGGGAAGCCCTGCACGATCGGGGAGACCGCGGTGAGCGTCTCGCCCACGTACAGCCAGTCCGCCGCGTTGTCCTGCGACACGATCTTCGCGGCCTCGGCGAGGAGCTTCGCGGACTCGTCGGCGTCCACGGTGCGCAGCGACTTCTCGTACAGGTCGCTCACCTGGGCGTTGGTGTAGCCGAAGTAGTACTCCGGGTTCGCCCACGTGCTGCCGAAGTCTCGCGGCTCCACGTGGAGCACGAAGCTGAGCTGGTAGTCGTGGTTCTGGTAGACGTCGGTCAGCCACGTGGGGAACTCGACCGAGTTGACCGTGAGCTTGACACCGATCTTGTTGAACGCGGACACCAGGTAGGTGGCGACGGTGGTGCCGTAGAAGCTGGGGATGGTCAGGGTGAGGCCGAGGTTGCTCTTGCCGGCTTCGGCCAGAAGGGCCTTCGCCTTCTCCGGGTCGTAGGAGACGAGAGAAGACAGGTCCTCGTAGCCCGGGTCGAGCTCGGGGATCGGCCCGTACAGCGGCTGTCCGGCCCCGACGGCCTCGACGAGCGCCTTGTGGTCGATCGCGAGACGCAGCGCCTCGCGCACCTTCGGGTCGTCCAGCGGGGCCGCAGCGTTGTTGAACGCCAGCACGGCCTTATCCGTGGTCTTGCCGCGGGTGATGGTGAAGTCGGTGCCCTCGAAGCGCGAGGCCAGGTTGGGGTCGACGGCCGTGAGCACGTCCACACTGTCATCCAGCGCGGCGTTCACACCGGAGCTGAAGTCGGGGATGTAGCTGAACACCACTTCCTTCACGCCCGCCTTCTCGCCCCAGTAGGCGTCGTTGCGTGCGAAGGTGATGCTGTCGCCCTGCTTCCAGTCCGCCAGGGTGAAGGGGCCGGTGCCGTTGGCGGCCGTCTTGAGGTCCGTGGTGTCGTCCTTCGCGAAGACGAGCCCGGCCGGGGTGGTCAGGGCGAACAGGAAGTTCTGGTTCGGCTGCGTGAGGGTGATCACGACGGTGCTCTCATCGGGAGCGGTGATCGAGGCGACATCAGCGAAGTCGCTGTGCCCGACCACGGTCTCGTCATCCTTCACCTGCGTGTACGCGGCCACGACATCGGCGGATGTCAGCGGCTGGCCGCCGCTGAAGGTGACGCCCTCGTGCAGGGTGAACGTGTAGGTGAGGCCGTCCGCCGAGATCTCGTGCTTGCTGGCGAGTGCGTCGACGATCTCGTTGTCCTGCGTGCGGGTGACCAGGCCCTGATAGATGTTGTCGACGAGGATCTGCTCGAGGGCTGCCCCCGAGGTGTGACGGATGTCAAGGTTGGTGGGCTCGAGCACGAGACCGACGCGCAGGGTCGCGTCCGCATCGGCGGCCGCGGAAGAGGTCGGGTCGGGTGCGGCGCTGCCGCCGGCGCACGCCCCGAGCGTGAGGGCGAGTGCGGCGATCGTCGCGATGACGGCGGTTCGGCGGAACATGTCGGTCCTTTCGGAACGGTGTCGGTTCAGACTTGCAGAATCTGGGTGAGCGCGGGGCGGTTCGGTGGAATCGCGTGGAATGGAGTGAGCTTAGAAACGCGAACGGCGGCGAATGCAATCCGCTCGGAATGCGGCGTCACAGGGGGTCACGCGGCGACCTCGCGGACGATGTCGGCGAGCTCTGCGGCGTTCGTCTCCTGGGGGTTGTGACCGGAGTCGATCGCAATGATCGCGGCGGCGGGTACGCGCTCGCGGAAGGCGGCCAGCGCCGCGTCGTTGATGTAGCCCGATGCGCCGCGTACGAGCGTGATCGGGGCGGTCACCGCGGCGAGGTCGTCCCAGCCGGTGTCCAGTCGCAGCGCCGGCGTTCCCTCCGTGCGAGCAGCCCCGGGGAGGATGTGCCGCGCGAGCTCAGCGAAGTGGTGCTTCCACACCACGCTGCCGTCTTCGCGTACCCGGGTGTTGAAGAAGACGCCCCGCTCGGTGTCTGCTCGGTCCCCTCCCATGCCGAAGGACTGCGCCCAGTCCACGACCGCGTCGCGCGAGGGGAACTCGGCCTTCTCATAGAAGGCGCGAAGCTGAGCGGGACCCGGGCCCCCGTCGATTCCTGGCGTGATGTCGACGAGGAGGAGGGTGCTCACTAGTTCCGGTCGGTGCGCGGCAATCCATGCCGCGGTCATCCCGCCGAGGGAGTGGCCGACGAGGGTGATGGGCGTATCGGTGAATGCCGCGATCGCGTCGGCGACCGCGGGCCCCATGTGGGCGGGGGAGTAGTCGGCGTCGCTGCGCCAGTCTGAATCGCCGTGACCGGGCAGATCGATGGCCAGTGCGGGGAGATCCAGGGCCAGGACCGTCGTGTCCCAGGTGTGGGCGTTGAGGCCGGCGCCGTGGAGGAGGACGACCGCGGGGGTGTCCGTCCCGAACCTCAGGGCGCTGATCGAGCCGGTCGCCGTGTCCACTGTCACTCGTTCCACCACGGGCACCGCGACGGACGATCGCCCGGAGCGGGAGTTCAGCGCGTCGACCTGCCCGGCAAGGTAGGCGAACTCGTCGGTGCCGTGTGATGCGGCCTGGTTCGCGTCGATGATCACAGGGGATCCTTCGGTCGAGGGAAGCGCGGGTTCGCGCAGGCCCCATTCTGGACCGTCCGTGCCGCATCCGAGAAACTCATCGACATAATGCTCAGAAATGAGCGGCGCGAGCTTCACTATATGCTCACGAAATGCGTATGGAGTAGAGCAAATTGCATTTCGGCCGTTCCTGGACGGGGACGACCTAGCATGGTGACATGGCTGAGAACCGCGTGCACCTGTCCCGGACCGAACCCGAAGCGTACAAGGCTCTGGCGGCGTTCTCGGACACCGTTGCCCGGATCTGCACCGCCAACGGCATCGATGACCGGCTCAAGGAGATCGTGATGCTGCGCTCGTCCCAGCTGAACGGATGCGCCTACTGCGTGCGGGTGCACACCGACCGTGCGATCACCGCGGGACTCACGACGGACGAGATGATGCAGATCGGTGCCTGGCGCGAATCGGGCGTCTTCACCGACCGGGAGCGGGCAGGACTCGAACTCGCCGAAGCATATGTGAACATCGGCGACGGCGGGGTGTCCGACGAGGTGTACGACAGCGTCGGCTCGGTGCTGACCGAGAAGGAGTACGCCGCTCTGAGCTGGGCGTGCGTCTCCATCAACGCCTTCAACAGGGTCGCGGTGGCAGGTCGGTATCCCGTGCCCCCGCGCGGGCAGTGACCATCCCGGCCGTCCCCTCCGCCGATGGCACGCGCGGGGCCGGCGTCGATGTGCCGGGTGATTCGCTGATCCGGGGCGTCCTCAATTTCCGCGATGTCGGCGGTCTGCGCGCGGGTGCGGGGATGACGCGCTCGGGTGTGCTGTTCCGCTCCGGCAACCTGGCGCAACTGGCCGATCGCGCGGCGTTCGACGCGCTGGGTCTGCGGGCCATCGTCGATCTCCGCGACGACGAGGAGGTGCAGCGCGATCCGTCGCGCGCGGGCGAGGTGCCGATCCGGCGGATGCCCGTCTTCCTTGGCTCGGTGGCGTCGTTCTTCGCCGAAGACCAGAGCCTCGATGACATGTACCGCGCGATGACCGAGGATGCCGCAACGCGCGTGGTCGATGCCGTGCGCACGGTGCTGGAGGTCCAGCCGGTGCTGGTCCACTGCACGGTGGGCAAGGACCGCACGGGGGTGACCGTGGCGCTGGCGCTGTCGGCCGCGGGAGTCGACCGCGATGCTGTCGTCGCCGACTACGCCCGGACGGAGACACTGCTTCCGGAGGAGCGGAATCGTCAGGTGCTGTCATTCCTCGGACGGATGTATCCGGACATGGTGCACCTGGAGGAGCTCACCACGCGCTCGCCCGCCCGTGTGATGCACGGGCTTCTCGACTCTCTCGACATGCAGTACGGCTCTCCCGCCGACTATCTGCGTGCACACGGCATGAGCGATGACGAGATCGCCGGTCTCGCGGACGTGCTCATCGCCCGCTGAGCGGGCTGGTTCGCTGGGCAGTTTCCGAGTGTGAGGTAAGGCATGCCTATCCTCGCGTTATGATGGACGCATCATGACCGCACGCTCGTCCCGCCCCGTCTCCGCGCGCCGTGCCGCACGCAATCCGAAGGCCCCGCATCTCATCGCGGCCGACGAGACGTGCTTCGCCGAGCTGGAGGCGCTGATCGCCACCCTGCCGCTCTGCGCGACCGGGCGCGTGTTCGTCGAGGTTCCCGACGCGTCCTGGGTCTCTGAACTGCAGGCGCCGCCGCGGATGACCGTCACCTGGCTGGACCGTTCGCGTCGTACCGGGCCCGCGGGCAGCGAGTGCGGTGTGGGTCACGCCCTCACGCGCGCCGTCACCGCGTGGGCCGACGAGATGCTGTGCGAGGAAGAGGACGACAGCACGCGCGTCTTTCTGCTGGGGGACCCGCTGGCGGCGTCTGACATCGCCGCCCACCTCACGCGCTCCCTGGAGGTCCCCGCCTCGCGTGTGTTTGCGCTCGCTCGCTTTACGGACTGAGTCCACTCGGTTTCATAGCGCGCGATTGGCCCCAAATCGCGCCGAATAGGAGCCTATTGCGCGCAATGAAACGGGGGATGAGTCACGCGCCCCGCGGAACGTAATTGCCGTCGACGAGGCCTGCCTCGATCTCGAAGCGGTTGCGGAGGGGATCGCGTCCCGACAGCGCGTACAGGAACGGCATCAGGAAGCCGTAGCGCCGCCACTGGTCGGCGTGGACGGCTTCGTGGCGAAGCACCGCCGTGGTGGGCTCCGCGTCCCCCGTGAGGAAGCAGTTGCCGACGCACACGCCGCCGCGCGCGTGAGTCCAGTTCGGCATCCCGCGAAAGACCCACAGGCCGTTGCGGTGCTCCACCCGGCCGCGACTCCACAGCCCGCCCCACACCCAGCCAACGGCACAACCCCACCAGAACCCGACGCGGCTGACCGGGGAATCCAGCAACGCGCCGGGGATGAGGCGGTCCCATCGAGCGCCTCGGCGGACGATGCGCTCGGCGCGCGCCTCCCAGTCTGCGGGGATGCGGCGGCTCATGCGAGGGCGCCGACGATGCGCAGGATCGCACCGAGATCTTCGACGGCGGCGATCGGCGAGGCTGGCGCGAAGCCGGCGATCGTGGCACCGGCCAGCGGGAGGCGCTCGCGGATCGCCCGGATCGCATCCACCAGCTGCATGCGCGTGAGGCCGAACGGCACGGCGTCTCCGACCCCGGTGATCTCCGCGGGGTCGAGGACATCGAGATCGATGTGCAGGTACACCCGGGTGGCTCCGGTCGCGACGATCGCCGCAGCGAGATCCGCCGCGTCGTCTCCCGCGTGGGTCCCGATCCCCGATGATGCGATGTAGTCAACCTCCGCATCATCCAGGGAGCGGGCACCGACCAAGGTGGCGTGGACGGGGGAGAGCCCGCCACGAGTGAGGGGTTCCGCGCCCTCGCCGATGACGGTGCGCAGCGCCATTCCGGCGAAGGAGCCCGACGGGCTGGAATCGGGCGTGTTGAGGTCGCCGTGCGCATCGAACCAGACGACCGCGAGGGCTTCTCCCTCCGTCGCGTGGCGGTGCTGCTCGGCGTGATGAGCGATCGCCGGCACGGAGATGCTGCAGTCGCCACCGATGAGGACGGCGTGCTCACCCGGTGCGACCTTGCCGAGCGCCTCCACAATGGCCTCCTGGACGCGCAGCAGAGAACTGGCCCGCAGCACGTCGGTCTGGATGGGCTCACCGGCCTCCAGCGGTACGGGCACGACGATCACGGCGCTGTGCGGCAGGTCGCCGGCGATGGCTTCGGCACCATCGGCGAGGGACATGGCACGAGCGGATGGTGAGCCCTGCCACTGCGGCACGATCAGGAAGCGGGTCATGCCCACAATCTTCCCACCGTCGGCCGGTGCTGTCCCCGTGCTTCGCCCTCAGCGCACGATCGGCCTGCAACGCCAGCGGGCGCCGGTCCGAAGACCGACGCCCGCGGGGTGGAGCGAAGATTACTGCTCGATCGCGTGCGGCGCCTGGCCCGCCTTGAGGGCGGCGAGGCGAGCCTCGACCTCGGTCAGCTCGCCCATGTCGTCGAGGCTGTTGAACTGTGCGTCCAGCGACGAGGCAGCGATCTCCGCCTTGCCCTGTGCGAGCGCCTCCTGGCGGCGGACCTTGTCCTCGAAGCGGCTGAGGTCGCTGGTCGGGTCCATGACGTCGATGGACTTCACCGCGTCGTGCACGCGGTTCTGGGCCTCGGCGGTCTTGGCGCGGGCGACCAGCTCGCTGCGCTTGTTCTTCAGCTCCTCGAGCTTGGTCTTCATGCCGTTGAGGCCGCTCTTGAGCTTGTCGACGACCTCGGTCTGCGAGGCGATGGTCGGCTCGGCCTGGCGGGCCTCGCCCTCGGCCGAGATCTGACGCTGCAGCGCGACCTTGGCGAGGTTGTCGAACTTGTCGGCATCGGCGGTGTTGCCCGCCGTGCGGAACTCGTCGGCCTTGCGGCTGGCGGCGAGAGCCTTCTGGCCCCACTCGTTGGCGGCCTGGATGTCCTCGGCGTGGTCGCGCTCGAGCATGCGCAGGTTGCCGATCGTCTCCGCGATCGCCGACTCCGCGTCGGCGATGTTGTTGCTGTAGTCGCGGACGAGCTGGTCGATCATCTTCTGCGGGTCCTCAGCCGCGTCGATCATCGCGTTGACGTTCGCCCGGATGAGAGTGGAGATGCGACCGAAGATGGACTGCTTTGCCATCGGGATTCCTTTCCTTGGAAGGTTCGTGCTGGTGCGGGCCGGTGGCCCGGGTATGGGTTCAGGGTGCGGGCTGCGGAGTCTTCAGAAGCGGCCTCCACTGTGTCCTGACGAGCCGCCGCCTCCGCCGAAGCTGCCGCCTCCGCCGCCGAAGCCGCCGACGGAGAATCCGCCGCCGCCTCCGCCTCCGAAGAACCCGCCGCTGTGGCCGCTGCTGCTGCTTCCGCCGCCGCCGAAGATGCCGCCTCCGCCGCCCCACCCGCCGCCGCCCCACCCGCCGCCGCGGCGGTTGTTGTTCATGGAGTTGCCGATGAGGATGCCGCCGAGGAGAGCGCCGAGGCTGTCGTCGTTTCCGCCGCCGCCTCCGCCGCCCCACATGCCCATGTCGTTCTGCGCGAGCCGGAGCGCTTCTGAGGCAAGGCGGTCGGCGGACTGTGCCAGGCTGAGCGCCTGCACGGGATCGCTGCTCGCGACGGCCCGAGCCTGAGCGGCGTTCTGCTGCGCCTGGGAAAGGCGCGTCCGAGCGGTGCTGCTGATGGCACCGCGGCGGTTGAGGATGAAGCTCTCCGCGGACGCGATCTGGGTGTCAGCCCGCTGCAGCGCGCTGCCCAGCATCGATTGTGCGCGCTGGATCTTCGCCGCCTCGTCGCGTCCGCGCGCGATCACCGCGTCGATGGCGGTGTTGGCAGCGTCCAGCATCCGCAGCGCCTCGAGCGGGTCCCGGTTCGCGTTGCCCAGGAGCGACTGCGCCTGTCGCAGCTGCTGCGCGGCTGTCGCAGCGGTCTGGGCGATGGACCCGGAGGAGTCCGGCAGACCTTGTGCCGCCTGGATATCGTTCTGGATCTCGCGGACCAGCTCACCTCCGCGCTGCTCGGCCGCGGTCAGGTTCGTGGCGAGCGCCTCGACGGCGTCCTCGAGCTGGGTCGCCTGCTGAATCGCGCCCTCGGCGGCACGGATCGACATGGCGGCGTCGCCCGTCTGCCCCGCGGCGATGGCCGACTGGGCGGCCGTGATCTGCTGATCCGTGAAAGTGATGCGTGAGCGCGCCTGCGTGGTGTTGTCGGCCACGGCGGAAATCGCACCCGCCGCGTAGGTCTGCGCAAGCCGGGCGAGGATCTGGTCGGCTCGCTCGATCTCCGAGACCGCCGCGGCGCGAAGTCGCTGGACGTTCTCCAGCGCCGCAGGCGCGTTCTGCTCCAGCTTGCGGAGCTGGTCGAAGTCGGCCTTCTTGCTCTCCAGCTCCGTGGTGGTCTGCGAACACAGCTCGATGATGCGCTGGTTCCATTCGATCTTCTGCTGGTCGGTGTCGGGGATTTCGTCATCGAGTTTCTGCTTGAGACCGAACGCCTCGTCGAGGTTCTGGGATGCGGCCTGGAGGGCAGCCGTGAATTCGCCGATCGCGTCGTCACCGAACTGCGCCCGCGCGTAGTCCATCTCCTGCTCGCTGGCCTTCACCACGTCATCGGTGCGCACGAGCGCGATCCCGGCTTCCTGAGCGAGCTGCTCGATCTGAGCCTGCCGCGCGGCCCGCTCAGCGGCGGCCTTGCGGGCCCGCTTCACCAGGAGAAACACGACCGTCGCCAGCACCGCGATGACCACCACGACGCCGAACAGCATCCATGCCGTCGCGGCCCGCTTCGGGCCGTCCACCAGGATGTCCTGGATCTTCGCGGCGCCGTCGGACACGGCTCCTGCCCAGTCGCTCTTCTGCAGGGCGGGCAGCATCGCGTCGGTCACCTCGACCTGCTGCGACGCGTTCAGCGGGCCGCCACTGTCGGGCCCCGCCATCGCGAAGTTGCGATCCACGGTGGCGATGGAGATCAGGTACTGGCGGTCACTGAAATTGTTTCCATTGCGGGTGCGCTCGGTCCATTCGACGTCGCCCGTGGGGTTGGTGTAGGAGTCGATGAACACGACGAACAGCTCTGCGCCGCTGTCGGTGCTGAGCTGCGACAGCTGCTCGTTCAGCGCAGCCTCCTGGCCTGCGGTGAGCACATCGCTGGAATCGGTGACGTGGCCGCTCCCCGTCAACGGACCCGGATCGGTGGCGTACGCCGCCCCCATGCCGAGTCCGGCCAGCAGCACTCCTGCCACCGCACCGAGCGTCAGTACTCGTCTCAGACCCCGCATGCCACCCCCTGTTGAGCTCGAGGTTCCGGTTCTGCGACCACTCTATTCATCCCGGCCAGCGAGGTCATCACCGACTTCCCAGGTGTGGGAACGCCCACAGCGAAATCACACCCGACGTGTCACGGCCCGGCACACGCGCGTCGGCCGGAACCGGCCGGGTCACGCGCCTAGGCTGAGAGATTCAGGAGGTCAGGATGGACGATCGGTACGGCGCGGACGTACTCGCGCCAGGATGGCGCGATGCGGGACGCAAGCACGTGAAGAAGGTCCCCGCGGAACGGGACCTGGTGGTCGAGGTCGCCGCTGACGGGTACTGCGGCGCGGTGACGAAGTCGACCCACGCCGAGGTCGAGCTGGAGGACTGGAAGGGACGCAAGCGGCTGTTCCCGCTGGGTCACGGGTTCCTCATCGAGGGGGAGCTCGTCGAACTGGTTCCCGCCGCCCCGAAGGAGCCGACCACCGGCAAGACCCGCACGGCGTCGGGCTCCTTCGCCGTAGCCGATGCACGTGCCCGCACTGCCCGCCCGAGCCGGATCCTGGTCGAAGGACGCCACGATGCCGAGCTCGTCGAGAAGGTCTGGGGCGCCGATCTGCGCGTCGAGGGGGTGGTGGTGGAGTACCTCCAGGGCGTCGACAACCTCGCCGATCTGCTCGAGACCGAACCCCCGACGGCGCAGCGGCGTTACGGGGTCCTGGTGGACCATCTGGTGCCGGGCTCCAAGGAGACCCGCATCGTGGAGAAGCTCCTCAAGGGCCCTCACGGCAAGCACATGAAGATCGTGGGACACCCGTACATCGACGTCTGGCAGGCCGTCACACCGCAGGCGATGGGGATCACAGCCTGGCCCGTGATCCCGCGAGGCGTGGAATGGAAGGCCGGCATCTGCGAGGCGTTCCGCTGGCCCCACGAGGACCAGGCCGACATCGCCCGCGCGTGGCAGCGGATCCTGTCGCGCGTGACGACGTTCCGTGACCTGGAGCCGGCGCTCATCGGCCGCGTCGAGGAACTCATCGACTTCGTGACCGAATGACGCGCGGCCTCGCCCACGTGCAGGTGCGCGAGGCCGCGGAATGACCGTGCGGCGGGGTGTCCTACCCTTGATGGGTGAGTGATTCCGGCGCGCCCGAGAGCGTAGAAGCCCCGTTCCGCAAGAAGACCGTGTCCTTCGTGCGCCGCTCCGGCCGCATGTCGGACGCGCAGGAACGAGCGTACGCCGACCTGGCGGACACGTTCCTGCTGGACATTCCGCGAGACGTCGCCTCGATGTCCGTGCACCCAGAGGCCGAGTTCATTCCGTCGGCGGCATATGGTCGGCAAGCGCCCCTCGTGGTCGAGATCGGATCGGGTCAGGGACACGCCATCGTGCACGCGGCCCAGCAGAATCCGGACACCGACTTCCTGGCCGTCGAGGTGTTCCGGGCGGGCCTGGCCCGCACCATGCTGGATGCCGACAAGGCGGGGGTGACCAACCTCCGCCTCGCAGAGGCGAACGCACCCGAAGTGCTCTCCAAGCTGCTGCCGCCAGCGAGCGTCGCGGAGGTGTGGGTGTTCTTCCCCGACCCCTGGCACAAGGTGCGCCATAACAAGCGCCGCCTCATCCAGCCGGAGTTCACGCCGGTGATCGCCGACGCCCTTCGCGACGGCGGGTTGCTCCGCATGGCGACCGACTGGGAGGAGTACGCGCTCCAGATGCGCGACGTTCTGGACGCGTCCGAGCAGTTCGAGCGCGCGTTCGAGGGGGAGTGGGCGGAGCGGTTCGACGGTCGCGTGCTCACGGCGTTCGAGCGCAAGGGGCAGCGTGCCGGTCGCGACATCCGCGACCTCACCTACCGTCGCCGATCCCGCGCCTGAGCCGCGCCGCGCCCGGGCGTCACGCGCGTCGGGACCCATCGCGTCGCGATGATAGGCTCATGCGGTACGCCTCTGTAGCTCAGTGGATAGAGCGCCGGTTTCCGGTACCGTAGGTCGCAGGTTCGACTCCTGTCAGGGGCACAACAACACCCCGGGACTCAGATGAGAGTTCCGGGGTTCGTCGTTTCACGGCGAAGGGGATACATGGATTCTCGGGCGTCGGCGCGCACACGTGGCGCGCTGGTCGTGCAGGCACTGCCGGGTATCGTTCTTCACCTCATCCTGTCGGTGGTGGGAGGCCTCGTCGTGTTCCTCCTGCGGCTCGCGGCCGCCGGATGCGGGGAGAGTGGCCGGCAGTGCAACTTCGCCGCCATCGGGATCGGCCAGAATTCCCTGGTCTTCGTCGTCCCGGCCATCTGGGCTCTCACAGCTGCGGCAGCACTCGTGTCCGCGGCATCGAGCGGCAAGCCGGCGAACCGGGTGATCGCCCGGGGCGTTGTGGCAACCGGGGTTTACCTGCTGGTTGCTGCCTGTCTGACGCTTCTCGGCGCATACGTGTTCTGAGGTACGGCGCGGTCTCAGAGCGGGATCCTCACAATATCCCTCGCGCGGGGGAGCTGCCCGATGCGGCGACCTCGTAGGGTCGAGGCGCGGTCGACGAGAGGAGAAAGAACATGAGCGCAGCGGGTAGGGGACGTCCGGAGACTTCGGTCTGGTACTTCGTGGGAGCCGTGTTCATCTTCGCGGTGCCCAACCTGGTCTTCCGCGATATCGAACTGTGGGCGCGCATCGGCGTGATCGCGCTGGGCTTTGCTGTGATGGCCGCGGGCTTCGTGCAATTGCGCCGAGAGATCACCGCGAAGGGCGATCGAGATTCCGACGCCGGAGACGACTGATCGAGCCTGCGGGCCGGACACGGGGGAGAATGGTCCCGATGGAACCGAACGCCACCCTCCTCGCTCTGGTGCGACACGGGCAGACCGACTGGAATAGACAGGATCTGCTGCAGGGCTCCAGCGATATTCAGCTGAACGCCACCGGGCGCGCACAGGCCACGCAGGCGGGCCTTCTCCTGTCCGATGCGTCGTGGGACCGGATCGTGACCTCCCCTCTGCAGCGGGCGGTCGAGACCGCGCGGATCATCGCCGAGATCTGCGGGGTGGATTCCCTCGACGTCGATCCGGCGCTCGTGGAGCGTGACTATGGCGCCGCGGAGGGCATGACGCGCGAACAGGCGACGCTCCAGTTCGGCACCGACTGGCCCGGCGAGGAGTCGTACGAGGATCTCACCGTTCGCGCCGTGGCGGCCGTGGACGCGATCGCTTCCCGGTACCCGGGGCAGCGCCTGATCCTGGCGACCCACGGCACCTTCATCCGCGCATTCGCCGATGCCGTGGTCGGCGCGCCGACGGTCAAACCGGACAACGCGCACTCGGTGCGGTTCTCGGGCGCGCCCGGAGCATGGACCGTGACAGCGGGACTGCACCTGGTCTGAGGCTCTAGTCGGCGTCGGGCAGGTAGGCCACGATCGTGAGATCCGGGGCGTCCTGCGGGGTGATCTTCACCTGCTCGAACACCCGCTCACCATCGACCGGATGCACGAAAGCGCGGCGTCGGGAGGCGAAACGGTCGATCTCGTGCTCGTCCCAGGCCGCCGCGAAGTCCGGGCTCGCTTCTCGCAGGAAGCCCACGAGGCGCACGTGATCCGGACCCCCGATCCGGCCGCCGGCCTCGGCGCGGTACTCCGCAAGGAACTGTCGCGATGTGACGTCCCAGTCGGGAAGCATCGCGCGCACATACGGATCGGTGAACACGAACACCAGCAGGTTGCGCTCCTCCGCGGGCGTCGTCGCCACCCCGGGGAACAGATGCGCGTACGCGGGATTCCACGCCGCGATGTCCCAGTGGGGCGTGACGGCGAAGGCGGGGGCCGGGTCGAGAGCGTCGAGCAGGTGCTGCACGTGCGCCGGCACCGGCGCCGGAGCGAGCGGCTCGGGTCGCGGGGAGGGCGTGAAGCCCGCGAGCCCGAGCAGGTAGTCGTGCTCGGCATGGGTGAGACGCAAGTTCACCGCGATCGCGTCGATCACCTGTCGGGAGGGGTTGATGTCCCGGCCCTGTTCGAGCCACGTGTACCACGTCACCGAGACACCCGACAGGAACGCGATCTCCTCCCGGCGAAGCCCGGTCGTCCGTGCCCGTCCGACGGGGGGAAGGTCGTACTCCGCGCGGTTCACTCCGGTGCGCCGGCGACGCAGGAACTCGCCGAGTTCACGCCGTGAATCATCCATCGCGGTCATGAGCGCACCCTCTCTGATGGGAATCCGAACCTAGCAGTCTCACTACTAGTATCAGCGCCGTTCGGCTCCGGTGCCGACAATGCCCGAGGGCGCATCCATACTGGATCCATGCCGATGCTTCGCTCTCGTACCGTGACTCATGGCCGCAATATGGCCGGTGCCCGCGCACTGATGCGCGCTTCCGGTGTTGCCGATTCGGACATCGGCAAGCCGATCATCGCCGTCGCGAACTCCTTCACGGAGTTCGTCCCCGGCCACACCCACCTCCAGCCCGTCGGACGTATCGTCTCGCAGGCGATCCACGACGCCGGCGCCGTCGCACGTGAGTTCAACACGATCGCCGTGGATGACGGCATCGCGATGGGGCACGGCGGAATGCTCTACTCGCTCCCGTCTCGCGACCTGATCGCCGACTCGGTGGAGTACATGGTGAACGCGCACTGCGCGGACGCCCTGGTCTGCATCTCCAATTGCGACAAGATCACCCCCGGCATGCTGATGGCCGCGCTCCGCCTCAACATCCCCACCGTGTTCGTCTCCGGTGGACCGATGGAGGCAGGCCGGGTCACCCTCACCGACGGCTCGGTGCGCTCACTCGATCTCGTCAATGCGATCTCCGATGCCGTGGACGAGTCGATCTCCGATGCCGACATCAACCTCATCGAGGAGAACGCCTGCCCCACGTGCGGCTCGTGCTCCGGCATGTTCACGGCCAACTCGATGAACTGCCTCACCGAGGCCATCGGTCTGTCGCTGCCCGGCAACGGTTCGGTGCTCGCCACGCACACCGCTCGCCGTGCGCTGTACGAGAAGGCCGGCGCCACGATCGTCGACCTCGCCCAGCGCTACTACGAGAAGGACGACGAGTCGGTGCTCCCGCGCTCGATCGCGACCCACGAGGCGTTCGACAACGCGATGGCGCTCGATGTCGCCATGGGCGGCTCCACCAACACGATCCTGCACCTGCTGGCCGCGGCCCGCGAAGCGGGTGTCGACTACGACCTGCACGACATCGACGCTCGTTCGCGTCAGGTGCCGTGCCTGGCGAAGGTGGCGCCCAACCCCGCCTACGGGAAGATGTACTACATGGAGGATGTCCACCGCGCCGGTGGCATCCCCGCTCTGCTGGGCGAGCTGAACCGCGGTGGGCTGCTGCACACCGACGTCAAGACCGTGCACTCCGACTCGCTGCAGCAGTGGATGGACGACTGGGACATCCGCGGCGGGAAGGCCAACGATGAGGCCACGGCCCTGTGGCACGCCGCGCCGGGCGGACAGCGCTCCTCAACCGCCTTCTCCCAGTCCAACGAGTGGACCTCTCTCGACACGGACGCTGCCGAGGGCTGCATCCGCTCGGTCGAGCACGCCTATTCGAAGGACGGCGGACTCGCCGTCCTGCACGGCAACATCGCCCGTCACGGCTCGGTCGTGAAGACGGCCGGCGTCGACGAGTCGATCTGGGTGTTCGAGGGTCCCGCCGTGGTCTGCGAATCGCAGGAGGAGGCGGTTCAGAAGATCCTGGACAAGACCGTGAAGGAGGGCGACGTCGTCGTCATCCGCTATGAGGGCCCCAAGGGCGGGCCGGGCATGCAGGAGATGCTGTACCCGACCTCGTTCCTCAAGGGCCGCGGCCTCGGCAAGAAGTGCGCCCTCATCACCGACGGCCGGTTCTCGGGGGGAACCTCGGGCCTGTCGATCGGGCACATCTCGCCCGAGGCCGCGTCCGGCGGCGAGATCGCGCTGATCGAGGACGGCGACCTCATCCACATCGACATCCCCAACCGCGCGATCCGCGTGCTCGTGGACGATGCCGAGCTGGACGCCCGCCGCGAGAAGCTCGAGGAGAACGGCGGTTACCACCCGAAGAGCCGCGAACGTCACGTCTCGGCGGCGCTGCGTGCCTACGCCGCGATGGCTACCTCCGCCGACAAGGGCGCTGTGCGCGACGTGGACGCGCTCTACCGCATGACCAGCCCACAGCCGGCCTGAGCACACGGTTAGAGGAGACGAAGGCACCCGCGATCCGCGGGTGCCTTCGTCGTCGCCGGCGCCGTGCCCGACTTCGTGCGCTGCTCCGCCGTCATTCCTCGACCTGCCAGGATCCGCGAGGCACCGTGCAGGAGCCCCCGCGAAGGACGCGCCGATGCCTGACCGCCGCTCGGATGGCCGAGTGACGCAAGATGGTGCCATGGCACGACTTCGTCCCCAGCGGATCATCGACATCCCGGCGCGCAACGCCCTGTTCCTCGTGCTCACGATCGACGGGGGCCGTGAAGCGGATGTGGTCGATGTGCTCAGCGACATCGGCGGGGTGATCCGCGGGGTCGCCTTCCGCGAACCGGAAGAGGGGCTGACGTGCGTGGTCGGGATCGGAGCAGACGCGTGGGATCGCCTGTACTCGGCGCCCCGGCCGCCGGGTCTGCACCCGTTCGTCGCACTCGACGGCACCGCGCACCACGCGCCGTCGACACCGGGTGATCTGCTGTTCCACATCCGCGCTCGGCGGGCAGACCTCTGCTTCGAGCTGGGCCGGCGGATTCTGGAGCGCCTGGCGGGGATGGTGAGCGTCGCTGACGAGGTGCACGGCTTCCGGTACTTCGACGAGCGCGACTTCCTCGGCTTCGTCGACGGCACCGAGAACCCGCCGAACGGGATCGAGGCGGAGGATGCAGCCCTCGTCGCGGAGGGTCCGTGGGCGGGGACATCGACGGTGATCGTGCAGCGCTACACGCACCAGCTGGCCGACTGGGCGAAGCTGACCACCGAGCACCAGGAGGCCGTCATCGGTCGCACGAAGCTCTCCGACGTCGAATTCGCCGACGAGGACAAGGCTCCCGACTCGCATCTCGTGATGAACACGATCGAGGACGAATCCGGAGTGCAGCGCAAGATCGTCCGCGACAACATGCCGTTCGGCACTCTCTCCACCGGCGAGTTCGGAACGTACTTCATCGGTTACAGCGCGGACGTTGCGGTCACGGAGCAGATGCTGCGCAACATGTTCACGGGCAAGGGTGCTGCGACCCACGACGCGATCCTCGACTTCTCCACGGCGCATACGGGATGCAACTTCTTCGTGCCGACGGAGAACTTCCTGGAGGACCCGGAGCCGTTCCTCGCCGCGCCCGCCTGACCGCGAGGCGCGGTTCGGGCCGCACAGGTGCGAGCGGTTCGGCCGGGCCGGGCAATGGAGGACGACTCGGTGCAAAAGAGCGCCCTGGCTGCCCGTTCGCGGATTCCCGGAGCCGGCGCGCATGTGCGCTCCTGTGCGGTCATCGCGTTGCTGAGCCGCCGTGCTCACGGGTTGCTACCGTATGCCCATGACAGCAGGGGATACCGCGGTGCACGTTCCGGACTCCCGGGCGCGGCAGCGAGAGCACGGACGAGACCTTCGCCGGGAGACACCGCGGTCTGCGCTCGCGGACACCGGGAGCGATGCCGATCGCGACCCGATCGGGATCCTGCGCGCTCAGAACGTCGACCGGCTGGCGGAGCTCGTCCCGCTGCGTCGCGAGCGGATGAGTGAATCGCCCTTCGCGTTCTACCGCGGTGCCGCAGCCGTCATGGCGGCCGACCTGGCCCGCACCCCGCGCACCGGAGTGGAGGTTCAGCTGTGCGGCGATGCGCACCTGTCGAACTTCGGGCTGTTCGCCGCTCGCGACCGCGACCTCATCTTCGACCTCAACGACTTCGACGAGACGGCTCCCGGTCCGTGGGAGTTCGATCTGAAGCGTCTGGTCACCAGCGTCGCGATCCTCGCCCGTCAACTCGGCCTCGGTGATGTCGACGAGGCTGATGCGGCCGCACGCACGTCTCTCGCGTACCGGATCGCGCTGTCGCGCTTCGCGGACATGGAGGCCGCCGAGCGCTTCTTCACGAGGATCTCGGCGAAGCGGATCCTGAAGGTCCTGGGCCGCGCCGGACTCGACGACGATGCCACCAGCGCCGCGACCAAGACCGTGCGCAAGGCGGAACGGAACACCTCGGAGCGCGCCCTCGGCAAGCTCACCGCCATCCGGGCGGACGGCGTGCGCCGCATCGTCGACCAGCCGCCGCTGACCACGCGCGTCGCGGGATGGGAGGGTGCCACCGCGGACGACCTCTTCCGCGGTTACGCCGACACCCTCGACGCCGATGCCGCGGCGCTGCTGTCGCAGTTCCGGGTGACCGATGCGGTGGTCAAGGTGGTCGGGGTCGGCAGCGTGGGCACCCGGTGTCTGCTCGTACTCACGACCAACGCCGACGATGAGGCGCTGTTCCTGCAGATCAAGGAGGCATCAGCGTCGGTGCTGGAGACGCACGCTGGCGCCGTCGCCGAAGCCGAACCCGGGATCCGCGTGGTGCGTGGCCAGCGCATCATGCAGGCATCCGGCGACCCGTTCCTCGGCTCCCTGCGTGCCGATAACGGCCGATCGTTCTACGTCCGGCAGTTCCGTGATAAGAAGGGCGGCGTGGACCCGATGCGGCTGCAGGGTGCCGATCAGATCGCCGCCTATGCCGGGCTCTGCGCCGTCGCCCTCGCCCGGGCGCACGCGCAATCCGGATTCGCGGCCACGATCTCGGGCTATCTCGGCGGCAGGCGCGGACTCGGCGCGGCCGATCACGCTCTGGCCCGGTTCGCGCTCGCATATGCAGACCGCAACGAGGCGGATCACGCCGCGCTCATCGCCGCGAGCGAGACCGACTGGTACCTGCCGGCCGGGGCTTAGCGGCTCGCCTCGCCCGCACGGAGGGGCGGGGAACGGGCCGCATAGAATAGGGGGATCATGAATCCCGATTCGCTCGCCTCCGCCCTGTTCGACGTCGTCGCCCCCATCCTCGCGGAGCGACGCCCCGGCGAGGACCTCGGGGTGAGCGCTGCCGACATCACGCTGGAGCGCCCGAAGAACCGCGACCACGGCGACTGGGCGACCAACATCGCCATGAAGCTCGCGAAGAAGGTCGGCACAAACCCGCGGGAGCTGGCACAGCAGATCGCGGATGCCGCATCGTCGATCGACGGTGTCGATTCCGTCGAGGTCGCCGGGCCCGGATTCATCAACATCCGGCTGGAGGCCGGCGCCGCGGGTGAGCTCGCGCGCACCATCGTGACGGCCGGCGACACGTACGGTCACGCCGACACCCGCTCCGACGAGAACATCAACCTGGAGTTCGTATCGGCGAACCCGACCGGGCCGATCCACCTCGGCGGCACTCGGTGGGCCGCCGTGGGCGATTCGCTCGCGCGCATCCTGCAGTCCCAGGGCGCCTCGGTCACCCGCGAGTACTACTTCAACGACCACGGCGGACAGATCGACCGGTTCGCTCGCAGTCTCCTCGCCGCGCACCTCGGAGAGCCCACGCCGGAGGACGGCTACGGCGGCGCGTACATCGGCGAGATCGCCGCACGTGTCGTGCCGCTCTACGACGGCGATCTCTCCGTGCTGTCGCGGGAGGAGCAGCAGGAGGTGTTCCGCAGCATCGGCGTGGAGCTGATGTTCGCGGAGATCAAGCAGAGCCTGCACGACTTCGGTGTCGACTTCGACGTCTACTTCCACGAGAACTCGCTGCACGAGTCGGGTGCCGTGGAGCGCGCCGTGGCGCGTCTGCAGGAGCTCGGCCACATGTACGAGAAGGACGGCGCGCTGTGGCTGCGCACCACCGACTTCGGCGACGACAAGGATCGCGTCGTCATCAAGTCGGACGGCGACGCGGCCTACATCTCGGGCGACATCGCCTACTACCTCGACAAGCGCGAGCGGGGCTTCAACCGTGAGGTCATGATGCTCGGCGCCGACCACCACGGCTACGTCAAGCGTCTGATGGCCGTCGTCGCCGCCTTCGGCGACGAGCCGTACGTGAACCTGCAGGTGCTCATCGGCCAGATGGTGAACCTGGTGCAGGACGGCAAACCGGTTCGCATGTCCAAGCGCGCGGGCACGGTTGTCACGATGGAGGACCTGGTCGGCATCGTCGGTGTCGACGCGGCGCGGTACGCCCTCACGCGCAGCTCGACCGACTCGAACCTCGACATCGATCTGGACGTGCTGCGCAAGCGCACGAACGACAACCCGGTGTTCTACGTGCAGTACGCGCACGCCCGGACGTTCAACGCGGCCCGGAATGCCGAGGCGGCCGGAGTCGATCGCTCCGTCTTCGCCCCCGAGACGCTGACGCACGAGACCGAGTCGGCGCTCCTCGGCGCGCTGCAGGAGTTCCCGCGACTGGTCGCGTTCGCCGCGGACGTCCGCGAGCCCCACCGCGTCGCCCGCTACCTCGAGGAGATCGCGGGGCTCTACCACCGCTGGTACGACAACTGCCGCATCGTTCCCCTCGGCGATGCGCCGGTGGAGCCGGTGCACCACAGCCGCCGCTGGCTGAACGACGCCACCGGTCAGGTCCTGCGCAACGGCCTCCAGCTCCTGGGCGTCAGCGCCCCCGAGCGGATGTGACATGACCACCGATGCCACCATGGCCGGCGCGCGCCCGAAGCGGCGTCGCTGGCCGTGGGTGCTCGCTGCGGTGGTTGTGCTGCTCGTCGCTGTCGTCGTCGCTGCCGAACTGATCGCCCGTGCGGTCGTGCCCGGCATCGTGGCCGACAAACTCCGTACCGCTCTCTCGCTTCCGGCCGGCCACCCCGTCCAGGTGGGCGTCGACGGCTGGGCTCTCCCGCAGGTGATCGGCCAGCGCCTCGACCACGTCACCGCTTCCTCGGACGGCGTGGCCCTCGGGGCGCTGACCGCCGATGTCTCGGGCACAGCCGAGGGAGTGCGGTTCGACGGCGCGATGGAGTCGGCTCAGATCAGTGCGGACATCTCCGCCGATCAGATCCTCGCTCTCGTGTCCACGGCGGGCGTGCCCGTGGAGGACGTTTCGTTCGGCGACGGTGTGGTCACGGGGTCAGCGGCGCTGTCGGTGTTCGGTCAGCACATCCCGCTCGCCCTCACGCTCGCCCCTGCCGTGGCGGACGGCGATCTGCAGCTCACCGCCGAAAGCGTGGACGTGGGCGGGCTCACGCTCAGCGCGGATGGGGTGCGCGAGAGGTTCGGGAGCCTCGCCGACTCCGTCATCGGCCCCTGGCCGGTATGCCTGCGCGGTCAGCTCCCCGCCGGGGTGCGGCTCACCGCGGTCACGGTCAGCCCCGATGCTCTCGTGGCCACCGCCGACCTCGATGGACGTATCGCGCTGGATCCGTCGTTGCAGGCGATGGGAACCTGCGACTGACCCCAGCCGGGTTTTTCCCGATCCTCCTGCGCCGATGACGCGGAAGGTCACCTGGACGGGGCCGGCATGCCGGTTGCCCTAGACTTTTGGGACGATCCGACGCGCCTCAGCGCAGCGACCGCACCCGTCCAGATTGGTCCACCATGTCTTCCGCCCTGCCCGACAGCCTTGCTCCCGGGTGGCTTCATGAGCCTGCCGACGCCAACGCCCTGGCCGCGGGGGTCTGGCCGGCTCGCTCCGGTCGTGATGCCCGCGGCCGCCTGATGCTCAACGGCATCCCCGCCACCCGCCTGGCGGAGACCTATGGCACCCCGGTGCTCGTGCTCGATGAGGACGAAGTCCGCGAGCGCGCGCGCGGTGCCGCACACGCCTTCGCCGCGGCCGCAGAGCGCCACGGCACCACCGCGCGGGTGTACTACGCGGGCAAGGCCTTCCTCTCCACCCAGATCGCTCGGTGGGTGACGGAAGAGGGCCTGAAGGTCGACGTCTGCAGTCCCGGCGAACTGGCGGTCGCGCTGCGTGCAGGCGTGGCTGCGGCCGACATCGGCTACCACGGCAACAACAAGAGCAGTGCAGCTCTCGCCGAGGCGCTGGAGGCCGGCCTGCGCACGATCGTGGTCGACAACATCGACGAGCTGCGACGCCTCGATGCCGTCGCGCGTGCCGCCGGCACGTGTGTCCGCGTGGTGCTGCGCGTCCAGAGCGGCGTGCACGCCGAGACGCACGACTTTCTCGCCACCGCGCACGAAGACCAGAAGTTCGGTCTCTCCGCCCTCGATGCCGAGGCGGCTGCCGCTCTCATCCATGAGACGGACGCCCTCGATCTCGTCGGGGTGCACTGTCATATCGGCTCGCAGATCTTCGGCGTGGCCGGCTTCCGCGAATCGGCCTCGCGCGTCATCGACCTCTCCATCCGTCTCGGTGGCGGCGAACCGCTGCCCGTCCTGAACCTCGGCGGCGGGTTCGGCATCGCCTACACCTCCGCCGACGCCCCGACGCCGCTGCCGGTGCTCGCCGATGAGATCATCCAGGCTGTGGCAGAGGTTGCCGCTGAGCGCGGTGTGGCGCTGCCCGAGCTCGCCTTCGAACCCGGCCGTGCGATCGTCGGCACCGCCGGGGTGACGCTCTATCGGGTCGGGTCCGTGAAAGACGTCACGGTGGAGACGTCTCACGGCACGGGGCAGCGCACCTACGTCGCCGTGGACGGCGGAATGAGCGACAACGCCCGCCCCGCGCTGTACGGAGCCCAGTACTCGGCGCGCCTGGCCGACCGGACCAGCTCCGCTGCCCCCGCCCTCACTCGCGTGGTGGGTATGCACTGCGAATCCGGCGACATCGTGGTGGATCACGAGTACCTTCCCGGCGACGTCGCCGACGGCGACCTGCTGGCGGTGCCGGTCACGGGCGCCTATTGCGCGTCGCTCGCCAGCAACTACAACCACGTTCCGCGCCCGCCGGTGGTCGCCGTCTCCGGCGGCACCGCGCGGGTCATCGTCCGTGGTGAGACCATCGCCGACCTGCTCGCGCGCGACGCGGGTGTGGACGGCGCGAATGAGCCGGTCATCGGCTCGGAGGAGAACGCATGATCGACTACCGACGCCTCCGCATCGCCCTGCTCGGAGCCGGCTCCGTCGGCTCGCAGGTGGCCAGACTCCTGCTGGAGCAGCGCACCGAACTGGCTGACCGCGCCGGTGCCGATCTGGAGCTCGTCGGCATCGCGGTGCGCGACGTGAACGCGCCCCGCGACACCGAGCTGCCTCGTGAACTCTTCACCACGGATGCGGCCGCCCTCATCCACGGAGCCGATATCGTGATCGAGCTCATGGGCGGACTGGAGCCCGCGCGCGAGCTCATCCTGGAGGCCATCAACTCCGGTGCCGACGTGGTCACCGGCAACAAGGCGCTGCTGGCCACGAGCGGTCCCGAGATCTTCGAGGCCGCTGAGCAGGTGGGCGCCTCGGTGTCTTACGAGGCGGCCGTCGCCGGAGCCATCCCGATCATCCGCCCGCTGCGCGACTCCCTCGCCGGAGACCGCGTCAAACGGATCATGGGGATCGTCAACGGCACCACCAACTACATCCTGGACCGTATGGACACCGAGGGTGCCGACTTCGATGCGGTGCTCGCGGACGCACAGCGCCTGGGGTATGCCGAGGCCGACCCCACCGGAGACGTCGAGGGTTTCGACGCGGCGCAGAAGGCCGCCATCCTCGCCAGCCTCGCCTTCCACACCACCGTGCCGCTCGAATCGGTGCACCGTGAGGGGATCACGACCGTCACCGCCTCGATGATCGAGGCCGCACGTCACGCCGGTTTCGTCATCAAGCTGCTGGCAGTCGCCGAGCGCATGGACACCGACGGGCAGGAGAGCATCTCGGTGCGCGTCTACCCGGCGCTCGTGCCCCGCGAGCACCCCTTGGCGAGCGTCCACGGCGCGAACAACGCCGTCTTCGTGGAGGCTGAGGCCGCCGGCCCCCTCATGTTCTACGGTGCCGGCGCGGGTGGCGTGCAGACGGCCTCGGCCGTGCTCGGAGACGTGGTCTCCGCCGCCCGCCGCCACATCGCCGGCGGCGTGGGCGTGGGGGAGTCCACGCGCGCGAACCTGCCGATCCTCCCGATCGGCGCTGTGACCACCCGCTACCAGATCACCCTGGAAGTGACGGATCAACCCGGTGTGCTCGCGACCGTCGCAAGCATCCTCAGCGACGGCGGCGTGTCCGTTGCGACGGTCGAACAGACTGTCGTCGACGGCGCTGGTACGGCCCGCATCGTGATCGGCACGCACACCGCACGCGAAGAAGACCTGAGCAGCACCGTTCAGCGGCTTTCGGCCAGCGACGTCGTCCGCGCCGTGAGCAGCGTGCTGCGCGTTGAAGGAGAGTGACGTGGCACGTTCCACGAGCGGACGAGTCCGCGACGCCGTCGACCCCCGCCCGGTAAGGCCGCGCCTCGCATGAGCGCTCGCACGGTGGCGGTGCGCGTTCCCGCGACGAGTGCGAACCTGGGTCCGGGCTTCGATACGCTCGGCCTGGCCCTGAGTGTCTACGACGACCTGACGGTGACAGAGCTGCCCGCAGGGGAGCTCGACATCGAGGTCACCGGGTCGGGTTCCGAGGACATCCCGCGGGATGAGTCGCACCTGGTCGTGCGGACGATCCGGCATGTGTTCGATGAGTACGGGGTGCCACAGCCCGGCCTCCGCCTGGTGGCGCACAACGTCATCCCGCACGGCCGCGGGATGGGATCCTCCGGCGCGGCCGTGGTGGCCGGCATCCTGGCCGCCAAGGGGCTGCTCGAAGGCCGCGTTGAGCTGAGCGACGCCGATCTGCTGCGCATCGCGACGGAGATCGAGGGCCACCCCGACAACGTGGCACCGGCCCTGTTCGGCGGTCTCACAATCGCATGGATGACTCCTGAGGGACCCGCTCACAAGAAGCTGCTGGTGCATCGTGGCGTCTCCCCGGTGGTGTTCGTCCCCGACTTCACGATGTCGACCTCGCTGGCTCGCAGCCTGCAGCCCACCCAGGTGCCGCGCGAGGACGCGGTGTTCAACGTGTCGCGCTCGGCCCTGCTGATCGCCGCGCTCATCCAGAGCCCGGAACTGCTGCTGTCCGCCACGGAGGACAAGCTGCACCAGGACTACCGTGCGCAGGCGATGCCCGCCACGATCGAGCTGGTCAGGGCGCTGCGCGCCGAGGGATTCCCCGCGGTCGTATCGGGTGCCGGTCCTTCGGTGCTCGTGCTGGCGGACGGCCCGGGTGCGCGTGCGGCGGCTGTCGAGCTCGCCGCCGGTGTCCCGGGTGCGACATGGGATGCGCGCATGCTCGCCGTCGATTTCAAAGGTGCTACAGTGAGGAACATATCGGGGGATTCCACGCCCGGAGCGTGATCTGACCTCCGATCGCAATTCTGCGAAAACCTCTGCATCATCCCATCGGGAGAACGCAACTTCCCTCCCGATGGTCGTGCTCGTCCGAGTGACGAATGCAGAGATGTCTGACACTTCCCATATTCAGAGGAGCACTCGTGGAGTCGAACTCCGACATCGAGAACACCCCTGCCGTCGAGGCGGCACCCGCCGCCGAGGCAGCACCCGCCCGCAAGCGCGCACCGCGACGTGCGACGACGGCGTCGGCGGCCAAGGCAGCAGCCGACGCATCCGCCGAGGCCGCACCCGCCGCAGACGCGGCGCCGGCTGCGGAAGAGCCCCCGGCCAAGGCGCCGCGCAAGCGCGCACCTCGCCGCAGCACTGCCGCCGATGCGGTCGAGGCGCCCGCGGCCGAGGCATCCGCCGCTGACGCACCGAGCGCCGAGGCTGCAAGCACGGAGGAGGCGCCGAAGAAGCGCCCGTCGCGCGCCCGGAAGCCGAAGGCCGACGCCGAGGCCCCTGCGGAGGCCAGCGCAGACGCCGCTCCCGCCACCGACGCCGCGGCAGAGGCCGAGGCTCCCGCCAAGCCCAAGCGCACCCGTGCCACCAAGGCCGCTGCCGCTCAGGCCGCGGCGGAGGAGAACGCCGCGCCGGTCGCCGGAGCCGAGGGCGCAGTCGATGCTTCGCGCCCGGAGTCCGCTGACAAGGCAGCGACGGCTCCCGCAGCCGATGCCCCGCAGACGCCGGACAGCGGCGAGCAGGCCGAGGGCGGCGAGCAGGCCGAGGGCGGCCGCCGCACCCGTAACCGCAACCGGAACCGGAACCGCAACGGTGGCGATGGTTCGCAGAACGGCAACGGTCAGCAGAACAACGGTGGCCAGAACAACGGTGGCCAGAACAACGGCGACCGCCAGCAGAACGCCGGCGGCCGCAACAACCAGAACCAGAACCACGGGGATGACGAGGGCGGCTCGCGCAGCCGCAAGCGCACGAACCGCCGCGGCGGCAACCAGCAGCAGGACGAGTTCGAGCCGGAGATCGGCGAGGACGACGTCCTGATCCCGATCGCGGGCATCCTGGATGTGCTGGACAACTACGCGTTCGTGCGCACCACCGGCTACCTCGCCGGCCCGAGCGACGTGTACGTCTCTCTCGGACAGGTGAAGAAGTACAACCTGCGCAAGGGCGACGCCGTGGTCGGTGCGATCAAGCAGCCCCGCGAGGGTGAGCAGAGCGGCCGCCAGAAGTACAACGCGCTGGTGAAGGTGGACTCGATCAACGGCCTGTCGGTCGACGATGCGGCCGCTCGCGTGGAGTTCGGCAAGCTGACCCCGCTGTACCCGCAGGATCGGCTCCGCCTCGAGACCGCGCCGGAGAAGCTGACCCAGCGCATCATCGACCTGGTCGCCCCGATCGGCAAGGGTCAGCGCGGGCTGATCGTCGCACCCCCGAAGGCGGGCAAGACGATCGTGCTGCAGCAGATCGCCGATGCCATCGCGCAGAACAACCCCGAGGTCCACCTCATGGTCGTGCTGGTCGACGAGCGTCCGGAAGAGGTCACCGACATGCAGCGCCGGGTGAAGGGCGAGGTCATCGCCTCCACCTTCGACCGTCCTGCCGAGGACCACACCACCGTGGCGGAGCTGGCCATCGAGCGCGCCAAGCGCCTCGTGGAGCTGGGGCGCGACGTGGTCGTGCTGCTCGACTCCATCACTCGTCTCGGCCGCGCCTACAACATCTCGGCCCCCACGTCGGGTCGCGTGCTCACCGGTGGCGTGGACGCTTCGGCGCTCTACCCGCCGAAGCGCTTCTTCGGCGCCGCGCGCAACATCGAGAACGGCGGCTCGCTGACGATCCTCGCGACCGCGCTCGTGGAGACCGGCTCCAAGATGGACGAGGTCATCTTCGAGGAGTTCAAGGGCACCGGCAACTCCGAGCTGCGTCTCAGCCGTCAGCTCGCGGACAAGCGCATCTTCCCGGCGGTGGATGTCAACGCGTCCTCGACGCGTCGCGAGGAGATGCTGCTCAGCCCCGACGAGGTCAAGATCACCTGGAAGCTGCGTCGCGCCCTCGCCGGCCTCGACCCGCAGCAGGCGGTGGAGGTCATCCTGGGCAAGCTCAAGGAGACGTCCTCCAACGTGGAGTTCCTCGTGCAGATGCAGAAGTCCATTCCGGCTCCCACCGGCGGCTCCTCACACGCGCACGAGAACAACATCCGCTGAGCCACGATCCAGACGCTGATGTTCGAGTCCGTTCAGGCTCTGATCGACGAGCACCGCGAGGTCGAGCGGGAGCTCGCCGATCCGGAGGTGCACGCCGACGCCGCCCGTGCCAAGCGGGTGAACCGGCGCTACGCCGAACTCAGCAGGATCGTGAAGGCTCATGAGGACTGGGTGGCGGCGGGGGAGGACCTCGCCGCCGCTCGGGACCTCGCCAAGGAGGATGACGCGTTCGCTGCGGAGATCCCGGCGCTCGAGGAGCAGCTGGCGCTCGCGCAAGAGAAGCTGCGCCGCCTGCTGATCCCGCGTGACCCCGACGACGCTCGCGATGTGATCATGGAGATCAAGGCGGGAGAAGGCGGCGCGGAAAGCGCGCTGTTCGCCGCCGACCTGCTGCGGATGTACTCGCAGTACGCCGCGCATCAGGGGTGGAAGGTCGAACTGCTGGAGCGCAACGAAAGCGATCTCGGCGGGTACAAGGACGTCCAGGTCGCCATCAAGGGCTCCTCGTCCGATCCGTCGCAGGGCGTGTGGGCCCACCTCAAGTACGAGGGCGGGGTGCACCGCGTGCAGCGGGTGCCCGCCACGGAATCTCAGGGGCGCATTCACACCTCCACGACCGGCGTGCTGGTGTTCCCCGAAGTCGATGAACCCGAGGAACTGCACATCGACCCGAACGATCTGAAGATCGATGTCTACCGCTCGTCGGGTCCGGGCGGGCAGTCGGTGAACACCACCGATTCCGCGGTTCGGATCACCCACGTCCCGTCCGGGATCGTGGTGTCCATGCAGAACGAGAAGAGCCAGTTGCAGAATCGCGAGGCCGGCATGCGCGTGCTGCGTGCCCGGCTCCTCGCCAAGCAGCAGGAGGAACTCGCCGCCGCCGCATCCGATGCGCGCAAGTCGCAGATCCGCGGCATGGACCGCTCAGAGCGGATCCGCACATACAACTTCCCGGAGAACCGCATCGCGGATCATCGCACGGGCTACAAGGCCTACAACCTGGACGCCGTACTCGATGGCGCCCTGGAGCCGGTGATCGCCTCGTGCATCGAGACCGACGAGCAGGAGCGACTATCCGCTCTCGGCGACCAGTCCTGACGACGCACGCCAGCCGAGCCCGCACGCGCGGTGGCGCCGGGCGCGGCTGACATCCGCCGGTCAGGTGAGCGTCATGAACTGGGTGGGATCCTCGAGGGGCTCGAAACCGTATGACGCGTAGAGGCCGTGGGCGTCCGCAGTGATCAGCATGACACGGCGCAGGTTCAGCGGCTCCAGCTCGGCGGTGATCCCGGACATGAGGAGCTTGCCGATACCTTCGCCGCGGCGATCGGGGTCGACGAAGACGTCGCAGAGCCACGCGAAGGTGACGCCGTCGGTGATGATGCGGGCATACCCGACCTGATCCCCGGACTCGGTGTCATAGACGCCGTAGGCGCGGGAGTTCGCGATCGCCGCGGCGTGACGCTCGCGGGCTCGACCCCGCCCCCAGTACGACTCCTCAGCGATCCATCGGTGGGTGCGGTCGATGTCGATGCGGGCGGGGTCGGCGGAGAACTCGTAGAGGGTCATGTGGCAACGCTAAGACCCGGCCGGTCCGCTGACACCAGTCCAGCGCGCCGGTGGTGGCCGGTCCTCCGCGACGTGCAGCGCGCCCGCCCGGGCCACGGGGACCGGCCATCTCCTATCAGCGGAACGTCCCGGCGATCGCGTGCGCCGTACTACGTGCGCCCTGGTTCGCCGCCAACCGCGTGATCGGGCGGAGCAGCCTGCCGAGGAGAGGAAAGCCGCCGGAGACGGTTCGGTGCCACTCCACCGTGACCTGCAGACGCGTCCCGCCCGCCGACGGCGCCAGATCGAGGAACAAGTGCTGCCGGTTCGCGCGCGCGAGCGCCGGATACGTCACCGCCCACACGACCCTCGTCGGCTCGGCGGCGTCGATGAACTGCCACTGCTGCAGACGGACGCCTTCGCGCATGCGCAATGGACGACCGTCGGGGCCGGTCGCGGGAGCGTTCGTCAGCCAGAGCCCCCCTTCCTGCTCTCGCGCCGGCTCCCCGACGGCGGGCGCCCATTCGTGCAGGCGAGCCGGATCGCAGACCAGCGCCCAGACCGTGTCGATCGGCGCCGCGACGTGGGCGCTGGCGCTGCCGCTGAGCACGTCCGTGGCGGCGCGACGCTGCGACGAGGGTGCATCGGCCGCCGCGTCGAGCACCCGCTCGAGCTCCGTGCGATCCAGCCCGGTGTGCGCCAGCACGTCGGCGACGTGACCGCTGGGCTCGTCGAGCACAGCGCGGAGGATGCTCGCGGAAAAGTCTCGGCTGGCGGGGACCGACTGGAACAGCTGCAGCACACGCGGACTCCACGTGCACCGTGCGGTCCGCCGCGCGGAGGAGTCATCGGGCTCCACGGCATCCGCGCTCACCCCGAGTGCCGAGAGCCGCTGCGATCGGGTGGCGGCGATTGCTGCGCGCATGCTCTCCCGGTCCAGGCCGCCCGATCGCAGCGCCTGTCCACCGAGCCCGTCGTCCAGGGTGAGCGCGACCAGCAGATCGTCCAGATCCGCGACCGATCGGTGATGCCGTGCCGCTTCCGCGAAGCCCGCCATCGAGAGGGTCTGGGACGTGCCCACGGTGGCGGCGATGCGATTCACGACGACCTCCGCGGCAGGGCGATCGTCGGATCGACGCGGCGGCTGTACTTCTTGTGGACGGCCTGCCGCGTCACGCCGAGGGATGCGGCGATCTCGGTCCAGCTCATCCCGGCGCGCAGAGCCGCCTCGACCTGTCGCAACTCGAGTGATTCGGTGAGCTCTCGTAGCGAGACGACGGCACGCAGCCCCGCGCGCGGATCGGAGGTGTCGGTGGCCACATCCACCATCGTGATCTGGGTCATGCTGTCAACCTAGGTTGCTTCTAGGAAGTTGTCAACCAAGGTTGCGAATGTCATTCGAACCCGGGGGGCCGGGGGAGCGCGCCCCGCTCGGCTTCCAGTCGCCCCGCGAGCGCGAGGATCGCACGCTCGCCGCCGGGCCGTCCCACAAGCTGGACGCTCCAGGGACGACCGCTTGGGCCCGCGAGGACCGGGACCGTGATCGCGGGAAGACCGGCGACGTTCACCCAGCTGGTGTGCGGCGCGTACTCGACCTGCTGGGCGAAGGTGCGCTCGGCATCCTCGGTGCGATACCACCCGAGCGGGCGGGGGTCGAGGGCGAGCGCGGGCGTGAGGACGGCGTCGTACCGCGCGAAGGTCTCGATGGTGCGACGCTCGAACAGCCGCGCTGCGGCATAGGCGGACACCAGTCGCCGCGCGTCGAGATCACGACCCTCGCGCACGAGCCAGGCCGTGATCGGCTCCACCCGGGCGAGTGCGTCCTCGTCGAGCGGGAGGGTCGCGGCACTGGCGCGCCACAGTGTGCCGAACAGTTCCGGGTATCCGGTCGGCTGCCAGTCGGCGCTCTCCACGTCGGCGCCGGCGGCTGCGAGGACCGTCGCAGCGTGGTCGTAGGCTGCCCGCGCATGGGGATCCAGCACGATGTGCATGGCGTGGTCCCAGGGGGTGGTCAGCGTCATGCCCAGGCGCAGTCCCGTGATCTCCGCGCGCGCAGCATCGGCGAACGGACCCGTCCCCGGAGCCACCACCGATCGGTGAGACGGCGCGATCGCGGCGAGCACGTCCAGGAGCAGGGCGGCGTCTCCGACCGTACGCGTGATCGGGCCGTTGACCGCGAGGGCGTCATACGAGTCCAGTCCGGCACCGATCGGCAGCCGCCCCCGGGACGGCTTCAGCCCGACAACGGCACAGGTGGCAGAGGGGATGCGGATCGAACCGCCCCCGTCCGAGGCCGGAGCCCACGGGAGCAGACCTGCCGACACGGCCGCTGCGGCGCCGCCGCTGGAGCCCCCTGCACCGGTGGCGAGATCCCACGGATTACGGGCTGCTGGACCCACACGGGGCTCCGTGAAGCCGGTGAGGCCGAACTCCGGTGTCGTGGTCTTGCCCAGACTGATCCCGCCGGCGGCGTCGAGGGCTTCGGCCAGCGGATCGGACGTGACGGGGATGTGATCGCTGAAGGCTCGCGAGCCGTAGCGGGTGGGCACTCCGGCGCGGGCCACGAGATCCTTGTCGCCGAACGGGACGCCGTACAGGGGTCCGCGGGGCAGATCACCGGCTGCTCGCCGCAGCGCGGCATCCGCGGTGACCTCGGTGAAAGCGCCGACCTGCGTGCCCAGCCGATCGATCCGCTCCAGATAGTGCCCGACCACCTCGGTCGGACTCAGCGCGCCGGTGGCGATCTCGGCGGTGAGTTCGCCGACGGTCAGGTCATGGATCCGGGTCACCGTTTGAGCCTATGCGCTGCGGCTGACCGGATGAGCGAGATCAGATCATGTACTCGGGCGCGGTGAGCACCGCGCGTGTGTCTTCCCCCGGGACGCGGGGCCGCGCTTTCGCGGGGATGCCGATGAGGACGGAGTCCGCGGGGGCGTCACGCGTGACGACGGCGTTGGCGCCGATCGCGGAGCGCGCGCCGATGGTGATGTCGCCGAGCACCTTCGCTCCGGCGCCGATGGCCACACCGTCCTCGATGGTGGGGTGGCGCTTGCCTGCTGCGTGGGTGCGTCCGCCGAGGGTGACGCCGTGGTACATCATGACGTCATCGCCCACGATCGCGGTCTCCCCGATCACCACGCCCGCGCCGTGATCGATGAAGAACCTCCGTCCGATCGTGGCGCCCGGATGGATCTCGATGCCGGTGAGGAAGCGCGCGAACTGTGATCCGGCCCGCGCGACGAAGCGCAGATTCCGGCGCCATAGCCAGTGATTGAGCCGGTGCGCCCACAGCGCGTGCAGTCCCGGGTACAGCAGCGCGATCTCCACCGAGGTGCGCGCCGCCGGATCACGCAGGCGCGCGGCAGCGAGATCCTCGCGCAGGCGGGACAGAGCGGTCATGATCCCATCCTGCCGCCTTCGGGGAGCAACCGGCCGAGTATGACGCGCTGGCTGCGACGACGGCGCCTCCCGAAAACGATGAGCGGGCCGGATCGATGCGATCCGGCCCGCTCAGATGCGGCGGTGGCTCAGCCCTCCCGAAGGTCCTCGAAGAGCGCGGTGGTGATGTAGCGCTCGCCGGTGTCGGGGATGACGACCACGATGCGCTTGCCCGCGGCCTCAGGACGCCGGGCGATCTCCAGCGCCGCCCACACCGCCGCGCCGGCGGAGATGCCGGCGAGGATGCCCTCGTTCGAGGCCAGTGCGCGGGAGGACGCGATGGAGTCCTCGAACGTGACGTCGATGACCTCGTCGATGACGTCCCGGTTCAGGATCGGCGGGATGAAGTTCGGCCCGATTCCCTGGATCTTGTGGGGTCCCAGGGTCCCCTCCGTCAGCAGGGGCGAGTCCTTCGGCTCCACGGCGACGATCGTGATGCCGGGCACCTTCTCCTTCAGCACCTCGCCGACGCCGGTGATGGTGCCGCCGGTGCCGATGCCCGCCACGAAGTAGTCGATCGCCCCGTCGGTGTCGCGCAGGATCTCCGCAGCGGTGGTGCGGCGGTGAACGGCCGGGTTCGCCTCGTTCGCGAACTGGCTCGCCAGAATCGCGCCCGGGGTCTCGGCCACGATGCGCTCGGCCTCGGCGACCGCGCCCTTCATCCCGCCGGCGGGGTCGGTGAGGACCAGTTCCGCGCCGAACGCCTTCAGCAGCACGCGACGCTCGACGGACATCGACGCGGGCATCGTGAGGATCACCTTGTAGCCGCGTGCGGCACCCACGAGGGCGAGGCCGATGCCGGTGTTGCCGCTGGTGGCCTCGACGATCGTGCCACCGGCGGGCAGAGTGCCGGACTCCTCCGCGGCATCGACCAGCGCCACCGCCAGGCGGTCCTTCACCGACGAGCCCGGGTTGAAGTACTCGAGCTTGGCCACCACTTCGGCGCCGGCGCCTTCCGTGAGGCGATTCAGGCGCACCAGCGGGGTGTCGCCGAACGTGGAGGTGATGTCTTCGTGAATACCAGCCATGTGCGGGGCCTTTCGGGTTGTGCGAGCAGCGTTGCCAGTCCTGGCACGATACGACGCCCGGCTGACCGACTTGCGTAATGTGACGCCGCTTGACGAGGCGATGACCGCAATAGGCTGGGGGAGCGTCGCCCGGACGCTGCCGAGGAAGAGGACCGATGACGACGGATTCGACGCTCACCCTGCGTGCCGCCCTGCAGGCGGGCGCCGCCGTGCTCGCCGAGGCCGGCATCCTCGACGCGGCGGTGGACGCGGAGCTCCTCGCCGCTCACGTACTCGAGCTGTCCCGCGGGGGTGTGCAGGCTGCCGTCGTCACGGGGAGGGACCTGAACTCACAGGAGGCTGCCGCGTTCGATGCGGCGATCGCGCGGCGGGCAGAGCGCGTGCCGCTGCAGCACATCACCGGACGCGCGCCGTTTCGTCATCTCGAGCTCTCCGTCGGACCGGGCGTCTTCGTCCCGCGCCCGGAGACCGAGATCCTCGCCCAGTTCGCGATCGACGCGCTCGCGGCCGTGCCGTCGCCGCGTCCACTCGCCGTCGATCTCGGAACCGGTTCCGGTGCGATCGCGATTGCCCTGGCCACCGAGGTGCCCCACGCGCGGATTGTCGCGGTGGAGCGCAGCGCGGATGCGTATCGGTGGGCCGCGCGCAACGTGGCACGACTCACCGACGGCAACCTCGAACTGCGTCACGGCAGTTTCGCGGACGCGCTCGACGATCTGAACGCACAGGTGTCGGTGGTCGCCTCGAACCCGCCCTACGTCCCGGCCGACGCGATTCCGCGAGATCCGGAGGTGCGCCTGCACGACCCGCGCGAGGCGCTGTACAGCGGCGAGGACGGCCTGGATGACATCCGGACGATCTCGCGCGTCGGACTGCGTCTTGCACACTCGGGCGGCATGATCGTGCTCGAGCACGGCGAGTGGCAGGGTCAGGGCGTGCGGGACATCCTCACCTCGGACGGCTGGGTGGCCGCCGCGACGCACCCCGACCTCACCCATCGCGATCGCGTGACCACGGCCGTCCGCCCCTGATCGCCTCCGCCGTCCGCCGCGTCTTCACCGGGGGACTTCCGTGCGTGGACGGGAAGTCGTGCAACGCGGCGATTCTCGCCCGCCGACGGAAGTTTCACGGGAACCGCGGGACGCGCGCCGTAGACTGGGGCTGCCATGTCTCCTGTCTTCGACTGCTCTGATGAAACGCAGCTGCTCAGCGGCATGCGTCACGCCCGCCAGGCCATCGCCCGGGGCGAGCTGATCGTCCTTCCCACCGACACCGTGTACGGCGTGGGAGCCGACGCGTTCAGCCCTGCCGCCGTGCAGCGGCTGCTGGACGGAAAGGGACGCGGACGCGATCAGCCACCGCCCGTGCTGGTCGGCAGCGTCGCCGCGATGACCGCGCTGGTCAGCGAGGTTCCCGATGCGGTCAACGATCTGATCGAGGCGTTCTGGCCCGGCGGGCTCACCATCGTGCTCCCCGCCCAGGAGAGTCTGGTGTGGGACCTCGGGGAGACGCGCGGCACGGTCGCCGTGCGCATGCCCGATCACCGCATCGCCCGGGAACTGCTGATGGAGACCGGGCCGCTGGCCGTCTCCAGCGCCAACCTCACCGGTCAGCCCGCCGCCCGCAATGCCGCCGAGGCGCAGGACATGCTCGGCGACGCCGTTGCCGTCTATCTCGACGGGGGAGAGGTGGCCGAGGGCATCGCCTCGACGATCGTCGACGCGACGACCCTGGTCCGCGCGGCCGATCTGCCGGACGGGCAGCAGCCGGTGGTGCGGGTGCTGCGCGAAGGGGCGATCTCCCGCGAGCGGCTGCGGGAGGTGCTCGGCGACCTCCTCGAGGCCGATCCGGTGGCGGTTTCCATCGCCCTCACCTCCGATGCGGATGCTGACGCCTCCGATGACGCGGCGAGCGTGGAAGGCCCTCCCGGCGGCGAGAACGCGTGAAGCAATATCTCTTCGCCATCATCCTCACGGGAGCCATGTCGCTCATGCTCTCGTGGGGCGTGTGGCAGTTGAGCATGCGCTTCAAGCTGTACCCCGGAATCCGCGAGCGGGACGTGCACACCACGCCCACCCCACGCCTGGGCGGGATCGCGATCTTCCTTGCGATCGCCCTGATGGTGCTCATCTCCCGCGCGAATCCATACTTCGCGCCCTTCTGGGCGGACCCGGCCCCCATCATCTCCGTGCTGATCGCCTCCGCCCTGATCGTCGGTGTCGGGGCAGCAGACGACATCTGGGATCTGGACTGGATGATCAAGCTCGGCGCGCAGTTCATCGCCGCGGGCATCATCACCATCGGGGGCGGGCTCCAGATCATCGCCCTGCCCATCGGCGGCATCATGGTCGGCTCCAGCTGGATCAGCATCGTCGCGACCATGATCGTGATCGTCGTGGTGATGAACGCCGTCAACTTCATCGACGGCCTGGACGGGCTCCTCACCGGTACCGTGCTCATCGCCGCGGGAGTCCTCTTCGCGTACTCCTACATGCTGGTGCGCGATACCGGCGGCGACAACAACTTCAACCTCGCCACGTTCCTCGCCGCAGTGATCGTGGGCGCATGCGCCGGGTTCCTCCCGCTGAACTGGAGACCCGCGAAGCTCTTCATGGGCGACTCCGGCGCGCTGCTGCTCGGACTGCTGCTGGGAACCTGCACCATCGCGATCCTGAGCCGGATCACCCCCGAGATGCTCGACCCGGACACCTTCGGCCAGTCCATGCTGCTCGGGGCCTTCATCCCGATCCTGCTGCTGCCGATCATCATCGTGATCTTCCCGCTCACCGACTTCGTGCTCGCCGTCCTCCGCCGCATGGGCGCAGGCAAGAGCCCGTTCGCGCCCGACCGCAAGCACCTGCACCACCGCATGCTCGACCTCGGCCACTCCGATCGCGACTCCACGCTCATCTTCTACGCCTGGACCGCCGTGCTGTCGCTGTCCGTGCTGCTGATGTACGTGGCGGTGCGAGAGCGCTGGCCCGGCGGGTACTGGCTCGGCATCGCCTTCGCAGCAGTCGGCCTCGCCGCATGCGCCGTGGTCACCTTCATCCCACCCGAAACCGCGCGCCGCACACGACGGCGTGCCCTCCAGGAGGCCTCGAAATGACCCCCGCAGCGCCCGTCGCCAGCAACCCCGTCCTCCGGCGGGTCCTCACCGTCGCGGGGATCGTCACCGCCGTGCTCGCCGTCGCCGGTGCGGTGATCGGCTTCGCCGTGTCCGGAACGTCCGGTCTCTTCAGCGCCCTGGTGGGTGTCGTGCTGGCCGCCCTGTTCCTCGGTATCACCGGCGCCAGCATCCTGATCGCGAATCGCTGGAACGGCGATCCGCTGTACCCCACCCTGTTCTTCTCCATCGTCCTCGGCGGCTGGGTGATCAAGTTCGTGATCTTCATCGTCGCGCTGTTCCTGCTGCGGGGGGCCCCGTGGCTGGACTCGATGGTGTTCTTCATCGCCCTGGTGGTCAGCATCCTGGCGACCCTCGTCGTCGACGTCATCGTCATGATGAAGATGCGCATCCCGTACGTGTCGGATGCCGACCTGCCCACCTCGTTCGACGACGAGGAAGAGGCGACGCAGCCGGCAGCGGGGGAGGATACGCCCGCCGCTCGGGAGGAGTCCTCCCGCAACGCGGAGAAGCCGTTGGATCGCGCGTGATTCGATTCGTGACATCCCAAAAATCTTGATAGGCTGAAGAAGTTCCCCTGGCCTGTGGTGCGCCTCTTGTGCGCGAAGGTCGGGATGACGCCGTCTCACCCATCGTCGTATCGGCTCGCCCGGTGCCCCGAAGTTGGAGCCGCAACCTGTGATCCACGCCGCGAGCATTATCGCCGCTGCCGCCTCGTCTGATGACGAGAACGGCTTCCACGCCCCCTCCATCTGGGAGTTCTTCCCCGATATCGTTCTGTTCGAGGGCACGCCGTTCGCGATCAACCGGATCCACCTGATCCAGATCCTGGTCACCGTCGTGCTCGTGCTGATCCTCTGGCTCGGCACCCGCAAGATGAAGCTGATCCCCGGACGCGGTCAGTCGATCGTCGAGATGGGCTTCGACTTCGTGCGCGTCAACATCGCTCACGACCTCCTGGGGCGCAAGGACGGCAACCGCTTCCTTCCGATCCTCACGACGCTGTTCTTCATGATCCTGTTCATGAACCTGACCGGTGTCATCCCGGGTCTGAACCTGGCGGGTACCTCGATCATCGCGATGCCGCTGTTGCTGGCCGTAGTGGCCTACGTGACCTTCATCTACGCCGGTCTGAAGAAGAGCCCCAAGGGCTTCATCAAGAACTCACTGTTCCCCTCGGGCGTGCCGTGGCCGATCTACTTCCTGGTCACGCCGCTGGAGTTCATCTCGACCTTCATCATCCGTCCCGTCACCCTGACGCTGCGACTGCTGATGAACATGATGGTCGGCCACCTCATGCTGGTGCTGTTCTTCTCGGCCACGTGGTTCTTCTTCTTCCACGCAGGCGGGTTCTTCCCGATCCTCGGTGTCGGCACGCTCGCAGCGGGCTTCGCCTACACCATCTTCGAGCTCCTGGTGGCCTTCCTCCAGGCGTATGTCTTCACCATCCTGACTGCGGTCTACATCCAGCTCGCAGTCGCAGACGAGCACTGAGCGGGTCGGCACAAGCCGCACCCACCCAACGAAAGGAAAAACCGTGGACGCTACCACGATTCTCGCCGAGGTCTCCGGAAACGTCGGAACGATCGGCTACGGCCTCGCGGCCATCGGTCCCGCCATCGGTGTGGGCATCGTCGTCGGCAAGACGATCGAGGGTGTCGCCCGCCAGCCCGAGCTGCAGGGTCGCCTCCAGGTCATGATGTGGATCGGTATCGCCTTCACCGAGGCCCTCGCCTTCATCGGCATCGCGACCTACTTCATCTTCCAGGGCTGATTTCACCCCACTGACACGTAAGGAGACAGGATGCTGAACGCTCTTGTCACTGCCGCAGGCGGCGGGGAGGAGACTCCGAACCCGCTGTTCCCGGCGATCTACGACATCGTCTGGTCGGCGGTCTGCTTCGTGGTCATCCTGCTGGTCGTGTGGAAGGTCGCCCTTCCGAAGGTCACGAAGATGCTCGACGAGCGCTCCGCAGCCATCGAGGGCAACATTGCCAAGGCTGACGAGGCCCAGAAGCAGGCCGAGGCCGCTCTCGCGGAGTACACCGCGCAGCTGGCCGAGGCACGCAAGGAGGCCGGTACGATCCGCGACGCCGCCCGTGAGGACGGCAAGAAGATCGTCGCCGAGGCGAAGGAAGCCGCGACCGCCGAGGCCGCACGCATCCAGACCGCTGCCTCGACGCAGATCGAGGCCGAGCGTCAGGCCGCCTTCGTCTCCCTGCGTGGAGAGGTCGGCACGCTGGCCCTCAGCCTTGCAGGCAACGTGATCGGCGAGTCGCTGAACGACGACAAGAAGGCCACGGCCGTCGTCGACCGCTTCCTCGCGGACCTCGAGGCTTCCGAGAAGGCGAACCACTGATGGGCAGCGCGACCACTCAGGCACTCGCGGCGTCGGTGAAGGCGCTCGACGCGCACACGCTCGACCTCGCCACCGCACGCGACCTGTTCGCAGCCGCGCGTGCGGTGAGCGAGTCGACGCAGCTCGCCGGTGCGCTGTCCGATTCCGCAGCCCCCGTGGCCGCGCGTGAACAGGTCGTGAAGGCCGTCTTCGGCTCGGCGCTCGGCGCCGTGGCCGTGGACGTCCTCACCACCGTCGCCGCACAGCGCTGGTCCGATGCCGCCGGTCTCGCCGACGGCATCGAGGAGCTCGCGATCCGCGCCGCCTCGGCCGCGGATGCGAACGCCGACATCGAGGGGGAGCTGTTCGGCTTCTCTCGCACCATCGCGCAGAACCCTGATCTGGAGCTGGCTCTCGGCAGCCGTCTGGGTCAGTCTGCGGCGAAGGGAGCCCTCGTCGAGAAGCTGATCGGCGCAGCCGCTTCCCCCGCCACGACGCTCATCGTCTCCTCGCTCGTGCAGCTCCCCCGGGAGCGGCGCGTTCGTCAGCTGCTGAACCGGGCGATGGACATCGTCTCGGCACAGCGCGGCCGCACGGTCGCAACGGTGGTTTCGGCCTCCCCGCTGAACGACGAGCAGAGCAAGCGCCTCACCGCGGCGCTGGCAGCCAAGTACGGCTCCGGCGTCACGCTCAACACGGTCATCGACCCCACGGTCGTCGGAGGACTGCGCGTGCAGATCGCCGACGACGTGATCGACGGATCGATCTCGTCGCGTCTGGCCGACGTGCGCCACAAGCTGATCGGCTGACACCAGACTTTCCCGCACCAGCGGAGAACTTCGGGGCAGGGCCCCACTGAACGAAGGAACACAATGGCAGATCTCTCTATCAGCCCCGATGTCATCCGTGACGCGCTGAAGGACTTCGTCGCCGCTTACGAGACCCCTGGCGCCTCCGCGACCGAGGTCGGCACCGTCATCGACGCTGCTGACGGCATCGCGCACGTCGAGGGCCTCCCGGGCGTGATGGCCAACGAGCTCGTCCGCTTCGCCGACGGCACCCTGGGCCTGGCCCAGAACCTCGACGAGCACGAGATCGGCGTCGTCGTCCTGGGCGAGTTCTCGGGCATCGAGGCCGGTCAGGAAGTCACCCGCACGGGCGAGGTCCTCTCGGTCCCGGTGGGCGACGGCTACCTCGGTCGCGTCGTGGACGCGCTCGGCAACCCGATCGACGGTCTCGGCGAGATCGGCTCGATCGAGGGTCGCCGTGCTCTCGAGCTCCAGGCCCCCGGCGTCATGCAGCGCAAGTCGGTGCACGAGCCCATGCAGACCGGTATGAAGGCCATCGACGCGATGATCCCCGTCGGTCGTGGTCAGCGTCAGCTGATCATCGGTGACCGCCAGACCGGTAAGACGGCCATCGCGATCGACACGATCATTAACCAGAAGGCCAACTGGGAGTCGGGCGACGTCAACAAGCAGGTTCGCTGCATCTACGTCGCCATCGGCCAGAAGGGCTCGACCATCGCTTCGGTGAAGGGCGCGCTCGAAGAGGCCGGCGCGCTGGAGTACACGACGATCGTCGCTGCTCCCGCCTCGGACCCCGCGGGCTTCAAGTACCTCGCCCCCTACACCGGCTCGGCCATCGGCCAGCACTGGATGTACGGCGGCAAGCACGTCCTCATCGTGTTCGACGACCTGTCCAAGCAGGCTGAGGCCTACCGCGCCGTTTCGCTGCTGCTTCGCCGTCCGCCGGGACGTGAGGCTTACCCGGGTGACGTCTTCTACCTGCACTCGCGTCTGCTCGAGCGGTGCGCGAAGCTCTCCGACGAGCTGGGTGCGGGATCGATGACCGGTCTGCCGATCATCGAGACCAAGGCGAACGACGTCTCCGCCTACATCCCGACCAACGTGATCTCCATCACCGACGGCCAGATCTTCCTGCAGTCCGACCTGTTCAACGCCAACCAGCGTCCGGCCGTCGACGTGGGTATCTCGGTCTCGCGAGTCGGTGGTGACGCGCAGGTCAAGTCCATCAAGAAGGTCTCCGGCACCTTGAAGCTGGAGCTGGCCCAGTACCGCTCGCTCGAGGCGTTCGCGATGTTCGCGTCCGACCTCGACCAGGCGTCGCGTCGTCAGCTCGAGCGTGGTGCCCGCCTCACCGAGCTGCTCAAGCAGCCGCAGTACTCGCCGTACCCGGTGGAGGAGCAGGTCGTCTCGATCTGGGCCGGCACCAACGGCAAGCTCGACACCATCGCCGTCGAGGACGTGCTGCCGTTCGAGCGCGAGCTGCTGGACTACGTCGGCCGCAACACCGAGATCCTGACGCGCCTGCGCGAGACCAACGTGCTGGATGACGACACCATCGCCGAGCTGAACGATGTCACCGACAAGTTCATCCTCGAGTTCAACGGCGGCAAGGGCCGTGCGATCGACGCCCTCGGCAACGAGAGCGTGGACGCAGCCGCTGCCGATGACGTCACGCAGGAGAAGATCGTCAAGGGTCGTCGGGCGTAATCGCCTGACAGAGAGACACTCATGGGCGCACAACTCCGGGTCTACAAGCAGAAGATTCAGTCTGCTCAGACCACCAAGAAGATCACGAAGGCGATGGAACTCATCGCGGCTTCGCGAATCCAGAAGGCGATGGCGCGTGTGCACGCGGCATCTCCCTTCTCGCGTGCCGTGACGCGTGCCGTGTCCGCCGTCGCGACGTACTCCAATGTCGATCACCCGCTCACGACCGAGCCCGAGCAGATCCGCCGTTCCGCGGTCGTGATCTTCGCCGCGGACCGCGGTCTCGCGGGTGCCTTCAACTCCCAGATCCTCCGTGAGGGTCTGGAGGTTGCTGAGCTGCTGCGCAGCGAAGGCAAGGAGGTCGTCTTCTACCTCGTCGGGCGCAAGGCGGTCGGCTACTTCCAGTTCCGGAAGCTGGCCGCCGCCGGCGAGTGGATCGGTGACACCGATTCGCCCGCGTTCTCGACGGCTGAGGACATCGCCAACACCCTGCTGGACGCGTTCCGTACGGACTACGCGGACGGCGGCGTGGAGGAGATCCACCTCGTCTACAACCGGTTCGTCAGCATGATGACCCAGGAGCCCGAGAGCGTTCGCCTGCTTCCGCTGGAGATCACCGAGGCCGATGCCGCCGACGTGTCCTCCTCGCAGGTGTACCCGCTCTACGAGTTCGAGCCGGACGCCGAGACGGTGCTGGACGCGATCCTGCCGGTGTACATCCAGTCCCGCATCTTCAACGCCCTGCTGCAGTCGGCTGCCTCCAAGCACGCCGCCACGCAGAAGGCGATGAAGTCGGCCTCGGACAACGCCGACAAGCTCATCACCGACTACACGCGCCTGCGCAACAACGCGCGCCAGGCCGAGATCACGCAGCAGATCGCCGAGATCGTCGGCGGCGCGGACGCTCTGGCGTCCTAAGACCTCATCACGAAAGAGAAGACCATGACTGACACCGCCACGGCAGCTCAGACTGCGGTCGTCGGGCGCGTCGCACGCGTCACGGGGCCCGTCGTCGACATCGAGTTCCCGCACGACGCGATTCCGGACATCTACAACGCACTGAAGACGACCATCGTCATCGGTGACGAGTCGACCGAGATCACCCTCGAGGTCGCACAGCACCTCGGCGACGACCTCGTTCGCGCCATCTCGCTGAAGCCCACCGACGGCATGATCCGCGGCCAGGAGGTGCGCGACACCGGTGAGCCGATCATGGTTCCCGTCGGTGACGTCACCAAGGGCAAGGTCTTCAACGCCACCGGCGACGTTCTCAACCTCGAGCCCGGCGAGACCATCGAGGTCACCGAGCGCTGGCCGATCCACCGCAAGGCTCCGAACTTCGACCAGCTCGAGTCGAAGACCACCATGTTCGAGACGGGCATCAAGGTCATCGACCTGCTGACCCCGTACGTGCAGGGTGGAAAGATCGGTCTGTTCGGTGGTGCCGGCGTCGGCAAGACCGTTCTGATCCAGGAGATGATCCAGCGCGTCGCGCAGGACCACGGTGGTGTGTCGGTGTTCGCCGGTGTCGGCGAGCGCACCCGTGAGGGCAACGACCTGATCCACGAGATGGAAGAAGCGGGCGTCTTCGACAAGACCGCCCTTGTCTTCGGCCAGATGGACGAGCCGCCGGGGACGCGTCTTCGCGTCGCGCTGTCTGCTCTGACCATGGCGGAGTACTTCCGCGATGTCCAGAACCAGGACGTGCTGCTGTTCATCGACAACATCTTCCGCTTCACGCAGGCCGGTTCCGAGGTGTCGACCCTGCTGGGCCGTATGCCTTCGGCCGTGGGTTACCAGCCGAACCTCGCCGACGAGATGGGTGTGCTCCAGGAGCGCATTACCTCGACGCGTGGTCACTCCATCACCTCGCTGCAGGCGATCTACGTGCCGGCCGATGACTACACCGACCCGGCTCCGGCGACCACCTTCGCCCACCTCGACGCCACCACCGAGCTTTCGCGTGAGATCGCGTCGAAGGGTCTCTACCCGGCCGTGGACCCGCTGACCTCGACGTCGCGTATCCTCGACCCGCGTTACATCGGTGCCGACCACTACCGCGTGGCCAACGCCGTGAAGCAGATCCTGCAGAAGAACAAGGAACTCCAGGAGATCATCGCCATCCTCGGTGTTGACGAGCTCTCCGAAGAGGACAAGATCGTCGTGGCTCGCGCCCGTCGTATCCAGCAGTTCCTCTCGCAGAACACCTACATGGCGAAGAAGTTCACCGGTGTCGAGGGCTCGACGGTTCCGATCAAGGAGACCATCGAGTCGTTCGACGCCATCGTCAAGGGCGACTTCGACCACGTGGCCGAGCAGGCCTTCTTCAACGTCGGTGGCATCTCCGACGTCGAAGAGCAGTGGGCGAAGATCCAGAAGGAGAACGCCTGATCATGGCGCTGCACGTGACCCTCGTCTCCGCAGAGTCGGAGATCTGGACGGGAGACGCCTCGCTGGTCGTGGCCAAGACCGTCGAAGGCGAGATCGGTTTCATGTCCGGTCACGAGCCGGTGCTGGCCATCCTCGCGGAGGGTCAGGTGCGCATCACCACCACTGACGGCAGCAAGGTCATCGCTTCGGCGAAGGACGGCTTCCTGTCGATGGAGGGATCGGACCTCACCATCGTGGCGGGCAACGCCGCACTGGTCGCCTGATCGGCTCTCGCTGAATCGACCATTCGAAGCGCGCCGGCAGAGATCGGAAGAGCACACGTCTGAACTCCAGTCACAATCGGCGATC
>NZ_JAJNOD010000007.1 GCF_021044885.1 Microbacterium nymphoidis
CCTGTGCCTGTGCCTGTGCCTGTGCCTGTGCCTGTGCCTGTGCCTGTGCCTGTGCCTGTGCCTGTGCCTGTGCCTGTGCCTGTGCCTGTGCCTGTGCCTGTGCCTGTGCCTGTGCCTGTGCCTGTGCCTGTGCGCATGTCTGTGGTCCGTCTGCGCGAGCGCGTGCGTTCGGCCTGTGTTCCTAGGTGCGCGCTCGGCTGTGGCTGTGGCTGTGGCTGTGGCTGTGGCTGTGGCTGTGGCTGTGGCTGTGGCTGTGGCTCTGGCTGCGGCTCTGGCTGCGGCTGCGGCTCTGGCTCTGGCCATGGCTGCCTGCGTGGCTGTGTGCTTGGACGCGCGATTGGGTGTGTGCGTGGCTGTGGGCTTTGGTCTGGGTGTGGGTGCGGGTGTGGGTGTGTGCGTGTGGGGGTGTGTACCTGTGCCTGTGCCTGTGCCTGTGCCTGTACCTGTACCTGTACCTGTACCCGCGTGCGTGCCCCGGTATGCTTCCGCGTCCGCGCGTCTGAGCGCTTGTGTTCTTGCCTGTAGAGGTGCATGTGACGCCGGCCGTGCGCGTTGTCGTGGTCGTGCGCTAGCAGCCATGGGGGCGCGATCCGTGGGGTTAGGTGGCTACTTGACCGGAGTGGTCCGATGAAGTCCGTTCTCTACTGACCGACGGCGATGTTCCGGAGTGCGTGCTGATGGCAGGGCAGTCGCGGAAGTCCGGAGATGACCACCTAGCGCTTCCACCCTTCCGGTGTTTCCACAGGAGGTTCGTCTGACCGCCAGCGCCTGCGGAGACCGGTCGTCTGACACGGTGAGCATTGTCGCTTCGGGTGTCGAGGGCCAGGTAGAGAGGGTGAGCCTGCGGATCCATGCGCCCGCAACCCCATTGAGCATTGGACCTTGGGCTGTTTCACGTGAAACGTTGGCACCCAGTCGCTCGGCATCGGGACAGCCGCGAAGAACCACTGGCGATCTGCGTGCTGGGGCGTCCGCGTACGGTGGGACTGGCCTCTCAATTCGATGACGCCTCCCCCGATATTTACAAGCCAGGCCGTCGATGTGCCGCAACGCGGTGACCCTTCGGTCGCACTATGCGCGAGATCACCTCGTAGAAGGCGAAGGGTCACGTGCGAACGGAAGCCCATTCCTATACGGGCAGGGAGTGCTGGGCGACTCCGCTCGAGCCGTGATGTCGCCTTTGCCCTTAAACGAGCGACGGGAGCGATCGGACTCCACGACATCGGAGTCTGCGGGGCGCGGGCCGAGTCGGTCGATACCTAGTGAAACCGACTGAGGCGCGGTGCCAGTGACACATTGGCTGTGGCTGTGGCTGTGGCTGTGGCTGCGTGTGTGGGTGTGGCTGCGTGTGTGGGTGTGGGTGTGGGTGTGGGTGTGGGGGTGGCACTGGCTGACGCATGCGCTGGCGCTGGCGCTGGCGAGAGACGCCTTCAGCTGAGCTCGACGCAGCCGATGCGTTGCTGTTCGGCCGCTGGTGAACTGAACCGAGCGCGTTTCACGTGAAACAGTAGGACCCTCCGAACGCTCCCCACTCCTTCGCTGGCGTGAGCGCTGCCCAGCTCGTAGGACGAACTGTGCGAGCCATCATAGGGATGTTTCGCTGCCCCGATGGCGCTAGATGCTGGTTCGGGACGGGAGCGATGAATCATGGACGCCGCGCCCAGTACGTTGAGCGCAGACCGCTGCCGTGCGGGTGCGTTCTGTTTCACGTGAAACAGCGAGGTGTTCGTCCCGGGTCCGCGACGTGTCGGGGAGCCTGGTGAGTTGTGGGAACGTCACCACCGCCCCGGCACCGACCTGCAAGAGTCCCGCGAGAACCATCTCCTATCTGTGGGGCGAAGAGGAAACATCCGTCGGCGCGCGAGCGCTGGATCGGCCACTGCGAGACCAAAGCCGCGATGAACTCACCGGCATGTCATCGCGGTCATCGAACGGTGTGACTCCTGGCGCTTCGGCAAATGATGAAGGGTGAGACAGCCCTGCATCCGCGAAGTGTCCCCCACACTGGTCCGCCCGCCCCTCTCCCCCAGCACGCGACGGGAGCGTCAGCTCAGGCGTCACAGGAACACGGCCGCGCGAGATCAGCGCACGGTGAGGTGGCATCCGTCGGCCTCTCACCAGTGATGCCCGGTGGCGCATGACGATGGGATGAGAGGTCACGCAGATCTCTGGCGCGGTCGAGCCCGCCCTCGGCGGCCCGCCACTCATGATCACCCGGCATGCTGAGTGATCCACCACGCACGGCGACCCCTCTCGCTCGTGGATAGCCGTCACCGCCGGCCGCGCGACGACAGTTGCGCAGCCAGCCAGCCAGCCAGCCAGCCAGCCAGACAGCCAGACACCCAGACACCCAGACAGCCAGACGAGGCGACCCCGTGAGCACGATGCACAGCGCTGCCAGACGGACGGTAGGCTCATCGCGAACGTGATCCAGCAGTCGGACGCGCGCTCGTCCCCGTCGCCGGTGGCCAGTGGAGGGTGGGAGGCGAGGAGCTGCAGGCTGCACGCTGTCATCCTTCGAAGGCGTGCCCGCATCGCCTGTGGAGGAATCTGGGGAAAGGCGCACGCAATGACGGTGTATTCCGCAGAATTACGCGGGGGGAACGTCTGTTCGACTGTGAGTAGATCTGTGGATTACTCGTACAGCAACTTCACACAATCACCGAATTCCGTACTCGCGATGCCGCGCTCGGAGCCACTCTGAGGGCCTCGAACGGCTCGCAGGTCGCTCCTCAACCCGAGCCAAATCGGGTCCGATCGCATAGAGTAGAAAGTGCTGGATTCGCGCGCGTAAGGAGTGTGTTTCACGTGAAACAGTCCCCCAACGCGGACATGACAGACGGCTTTGGAGATGACACCCCGCTGGCGCGTGAGCTTGCGGATCTGAGCGCTCGTCGCCGCCGGCTGGAGCAGTCCGAAGTCACGTTCTCGGGTCGCACGCGAATCATGACGGTGTCCAACCAGAAGGGCGGCGTCGGTAAGACCACCACCACGGTCAACATCGCTGCCGCCATTGCTGCCGTTGGTGGACGCGTGCTCGTCATCGACTTGGACCCGCAGGGAAACGCGTCGACCGCACTCGGGATCCCTCACAGTGCCGACACCGCCTCGATCTACGACGTGCTGATCGATGACTTCCCTCTGGCAGACGTCGTGCAGGTGAGTCCGGAGTCGCCGAACCTCCTGTGCGCTCCCAGCACGATCCACCTGGCCGGTGCTGAGATCGAACTCGTATCCCAGGTAGCCCGAGAGCACCGGCTCCGCACAGCCCTCACCGACTTCATCGAATCATCGCCGGAACCGATCGACTTCGTCATCATCGACTGCCCTCCCTCGCTCGGGCTGTTGACGATCAACGCCTTCACGGCAGCGACCGAGGTCTTCATTCCGATCCAATGCGAGTACTACGCACTGGAAGGTCTGAGCCAGCTGCTCGGCAGCGTGCAGATGATCCAGAAGCACCTCAATCCGGTCCTTCACGTGTCTACGATCCTCCTCACCATGTACGACGGCCGAACGCGGCTCGCGCAGCAGGTGGCGGATGAGGTACGTTCTCACTTCACCGATCAGGTTCTCGACACGGTCATCCCGCGCTCGGTCCGCGTATCGGAAGCCCCGAGCTTCGGGCAGACGGTGGTCGCCTACGACCCACAGTCGGCCGGAGCCATCGCATACCGCGAGGCCGCTGTCGAAATCGTGCAGCGGAGCGCGTCAGAAACGAAAGAAGGGACGCGCTGATGGCTAAGCGCACTGGCCTGGGACGAGGAATCGGAGCACTCATCCCCACGAGTGAGCCCAATGAGTCGCGTCCCGTCGACGTCTTCTTTCCCGACAACAACGCCAGCAACAAGGCTGCCGCTGCAGAGGGTGCCCCCGCGGCACCTCAGCAGGAAGAGCCGGCGCCGGTGAAGCGGACCGCGAAGAAGCCCGCTGCGCGTAAGCCAGCGGCACAGGCGTCGAAGCCGGTTCAGAAGGCGGAGCCCACGGCTGACGATGAGCTCGTGCCCGTTCCGGGACTGACGCTGATCCAGGTCGACCCGCACTCCATCGTTCCGAACCCACGCCAGCCGCGCACAGTGTTCGATGCTGAGGATCTCGCCGAACTCGTCCACTCTGTGCGTGAGTTCGGTGTCCTTCAGCCTGTCGTTGTGCGCACCGCACCCGGCGGCGACGGATACGAGCTCATCATGGGTGAGCGGCGCACCCGGGCCGCGCGGGAGGCCGGGCTGGCAACCATTCCCGCGATCGTTCGCGAGACCGATGATGTCGACCTGCTTCGTGACGCCCTGCTCGAGAACCTGCATCGCTCCGAGCTCAATCCGCTGGAAGAGGCATCGGCCTATCAGCAGCTGCTCGACGACTTCGGCATCACGCACGAGGAACTCGCGAGCCGCATCGGACGGTCTCGTCCGCAGGTGTCCAACACCCTGCGTCTCCTCAAGCTGCCGGTTGCCGTCCAGCAGCGCGTGGCGGCCGGTGTTCTCTCTGCAGGACACGCGCGCGCGATCCTCTCCCTCGACTCCCCCGAGGCGATGTCCCGACTCGCGGACAAGATCGTGAACGAAGATCTGTCGGTGCGCGCCGCGGAGTCGGCGGCGAAGACCATCGAAGGTTCCACCGGTCGTGCCACCAAGCCGCAGGCCGGCGCTCGACGAGCATTCCTCGACGATGTCGCTAGCCGTCTCGGCGACCGCCTGAACACGCGCGTCAAGATCGCCCTCGGCGCGCGCAAGGGGCAGGTGAGCATCGAATTCGCGAGCATTCAGGACCTCAATCGCATCCTGGGAGAGCTCGGCGAAGACGAGTTCGGGGCAAAGTAGGATAAAACCCCAGGTCGAGGACACATTATTCGGCGTGGTGGACGGCTGTGGGACACGGTGATCGCACGCCGAGGCGTCACCAGTCTCACCGAATCTGAGATTGATGATCGGTCGGGGCACGGGGTCTTCTCCGGCCCATCCCTAAGCCCGGCCGGTGTTCTTCGATGACGTGAGACAGTGCCGCCGTGCGAACCGCTTCGGCGGTGTACCCGTGCCGTGCATGAAGCGCGGGCCAGGCCGTGGTTCACGGCGCTCGGCCGACCGGCGATGAGCCCCGGCGACCGCGGCCCATCGCCTTACGGCTGCGCCTCAAGGCTGCGCATTGCGGCTACACCATGCGGCTGCGCTTTGCGGCTGCGCTTTGCGGCTGCGCCTTACGGCTGCGCCTTACGGCTGCGCCTTACGGCTACACCTCACGGCTGCGCCTTACGGCTGCGCCTTACGGCTGCGCCTCACGGCTGCGTTTCACGGCTACGCCTTACGGTGACGGCTGGGCTCGCATGGTCACGTCTGACCGCGGGCGCACCATGGCGCAGTTCCCCGGGGCCTCGTCCCCATGCCGTGTGTCTCTCATGGTCGTGCGCTTCTTCGTGTTGTCGCGCGTCGCTCCTCCTCGTCGCGTAGCGCAGGTCCTTGCCGTTGTCCCGTGGATTCTCCCGTCGTCTCCTCGCCACGGAGCGCCCTCTGGCTTCTCCTCGCCACGGAACGTCTCTGGCTTCTCCCCCGGCCCTGGGCCCGCCTCTGGCTTCTCCCCGGCTCTGGGCGCGCCTCCCGCCTTCGCTCCCGGCCCTGGGCCCGCCTCGGGCTTCCCCCCGGCCCTGGGCCCCTCTCTCCCCCCGCCGACGGGGCGCCTCCGGCTTCTCCTCGCCGCTGGCGCCTATCCGGGCCACCTTCGCAACTGGTGTGATGCGCTAAGCGCCTATCCCCCGAGCGTGGCCTGTGGGGCGGCACTCGCAACCCCAGTGACCCATCGATCCTCTCGTCGTCCCCGTGCGCGTCTACCGAGCCTCCAACCACCCTCATGCCGCCCCATCCATGGCTCCGTGGCCTCCACGACGCCGCAGGGCGGCTGCAGCGGCCCGGAGGAGCCTCCCGGGCAGCCGCCGCTGCGCGGCTGGGCGAGACTCGCTAAGCGGACCACGTGCTGGATCGCCGTACCTGGTGGTCCGATGCGATCCGGTCCCGCACGCGCGACAGATCGGTGACGCTCCCGAGGCCGGAACGAGTGACAACGAGGCCGGAGATTCCGAGTCGGGTTCGACGACGTGCTGGATCTCGCCGGCCTGCACGGGATCCCGCGCGAACTGTCCGAAGCAGCCGCCGTCGACCGGCAGACGCGCTCCTGCTCCCGTCATGCGGGCGGGCATGTCGCGGCGTCTCCCGCCGCCGGAGGCGAGAGTGGGAACAGAGTCATCCCGCGACCCGCTGCAGCGCCACGCCGGAACGGAACCATGTCGCCGAAAGCGAACCATCGCGCGATCCGGAGCCGTGGTGCTTGACGGGCCGTAGTCTGGAAAGGATGACTCCCGAGTACGAACCCCGTCGACGCGCCAGCCTTGAGCTGCTGCGCGCTGAGGCGATCGACGAGCTGAGCGTGCTCATCGCCGAGCGCATTCGCAACGGGGAGGACCCGTGGGACTTCATGGAAGAACTCCCCAGCGTCGATGAACTCGTGGTCTACACTCTCCGCGCGGAGACGATCATGGCCAACGACGGCTTGCGCCCGAACCAGGCTCGTCACTATCGCGTGCTGCGCCAGATCTCACTGGACTATCCCGAACTCACGCCCGCGGTCTGGAAGCTCCTCGGTGATGCCAACACGCACCGTCGCTGGGATCCCACGGTGCGCGTCGACGTCGGCTGATCTGCGCGAGTTGCGGAGACTTCGCGGGAACCTTCCCGTCGGAGACCGCTGATCCACAGCGGGAGCAGCACTTTCGTTTCGCCCCCGCCCCCCCCGGAGGGCGCGTCACCGCCGTCCTCCCAGTCAGCTCAGTGCCCCGGCAGGGGAGCCGGGATCCTGCGCGGAACAGGAACTGACCTCCCACAGCGCACCCCGGATACGACGAAGGCCCCGGGCGAACCCGGGGCCTTCGTACGTGCGATTACGCCAGGTACGCGGCGAGGTCGGCTTCCAGAGCCGGCTTGCCCTTGGCGCCGATGATGGTGGTCTCCACCTGGCCGGCGTTGAACACCTTCATCGCGGGGATGGAGGTGATCTGGTACTTCATGGCCAGGTCGGGATTCTCATCCACGTTGAGCTTGAGGATGGTGATCTTGCCTTCGTTCTCGGCAGCGATCTGGTCGAGGATGGGCGAAACCATGCGACACGGGCCGCACCACTCGGCCCAGAAGTCCACGAGCACGGGACCCTCGGCCTGGATGACGTCCGCATCCCACGTCTGCGAACTCGTCGCCTGAGCGGTCATATCGGAATCTCCTTGATCTGGGGCTGACACTTCGAGAGCCCGATGGATAGAACCGGGAAGGATGCAGGATCATTCCCGGCAGGCATCATGCCGTGGTGACGAGGTCCTCTGCGCCGGCCTCGCGGGCGGCGAGGTAGTGTTCCACGTCCAGCGCCGCCACGGTGCCACTGGCAGCCGCCGTGACCGCCTGGCGGTAGAACGGGTCGACCACGTCACCCGCGGCGAACACGCCCGGGATGGACGTGCGCGACGTGCGCCCCTGCACCGCGATGGTGCCCTCGGCGGTGAGGTCGAGCTTGGAGTGGACCAGGTGCGTGCGCGGGTCGTTGCCGATCGCGACGAACAGCCCCTCCAACGGGAGCTCGGAGAGCGTTCCGTCGACGGTGTTGCGCAGGGTCACGGCCGTCACCGCGGACTCGCCGTGGATGTCCGCGACCTCTGCGTTCCAGATGAACTCGATCTTGGGGTTGTCGATGGCGCGCTGCTGCATGATCTTCGAGGCACGCAGCGAGTCGCGACGCACGATCACGTACACCTTGTCCGCGAAGCGGGTGAGGAACGTGGCCTCTTCCATCGCGGAGTCGCCGCCACCCACCACGGCGATGGTCTTCTCGCGGAAGAAGAAGCCGTCGCACGTGGCGCACCAGGACACGCCGTAGCCGCTGAGACGGTCCTCCGACTCCAGGCCGAGGCGGCGGTACGCCGAACCGGTGGCGTAGATGATGGTCTCCGCCTCCTCCTCGCGGCCGCTGCCCAGCACGACCTTCTTCACGTCACCCGACAGGTCGAGGTCCTCGACGTCGTCGTAGACGACCTCGGCGCCGAACTTCTCGGCCTGCTTCTGCATGAGGTCCATGAGCTCGGGGCCCATGATGCCCTCCGGGAAGCCGGGGAAGTTCTCGACCTCGGTGGTCTTCATCAGCTCGCCGCCCGCCTCCACGGAGCTTGCGATGACGAGAGGCTCCAGGCCCGCGCGCGCGGTGTAGATGGCCGCCGTGTAGCCGGCAGGGCCCGATCCGATGATGATGACTTTCCGCACTGTTCCTCCAGAGTTCGTCATGCTCAACCAATGGTACGCGCGGCGCATTCCCGCAGGCTGTGGGCGTTCAGCGGCGGAGCATCCGCTTGCCGGTGTCGATGGCCACGCGCAGCTCCGGAGCCCGCAGCAGAAGCAGCACCAGCACGTACACGACGGCAGCCACTGCGCCGATGATGGCGAGTCCGGGCAGGGCCGTCAGCTTGCCCACGAGGGACGGATCGTTCGACACCATCCAGCTGTGCGATCCACCCAGCAGCTCGTAGGTCACCCATCCGACCGCAGCGGCGGCGATGCCGGCCACGATGAAGCGAGCGTATGCAGTGAGCCAGCTGCGCGAATGGAGGGATCCGATCCGACGACGCAGCAGCAGGATCGCGACGACGGTCTGCACGATGGTGGCGAACGTCTGCCCGCCCGCGATGCCGACCGCGAGGAACTCCTTCGGCAGGAACCAGTACGCGGCATATGCGGTGATGATCACGATCGATTGCTGCAGCACCGTGAAGTAGAAGGGCGTCCGCGTGTCGCCGTACACGTAGAAGGTGCGCTGCACGATGAACAGGATGGCGACCGGGATGAGGTTCGCCAGGTAGGCCCACAGCACGGGTGCCACCTGCAGCGCGGAATCCGCGTTCGAGGTGAACAGGCGGCTGGCTGGAACGGCGGCGACGGCCAGAGCGGCGGTGGCGAGCACGATGAAGATGCCGAGTGTGCGGATCGAGGAGTCGATGTCGTCGACCAGTTCAGACTTGCGTCCTGCCGCGGCGTGCTCGCTGATGCGGGTGAAGTACGGCGTCCCGATCGAGAGCACGATGATCGAGTACGGGAGGATGTACACCAGGAACGCATTGTTCATGCTGAGCTGCGCGGGTGAGACACCGGACGCATCGGCGACGAGGTTGGACTGGATCGCCCCGGCGATCTGCGCCACGATCACCATCGCGAACGTCCAGCCGCCGAGCCGGGCGACCTCGCTGAGCCCGACACCGCGCCACCGGAAGTCCGGTCGCAGCGTGAGGCCGGAACGCCGCCAGAACAGCAGCAGCACCAGGAACTGGGCGATGATCCCACCTGTGGTGACGATGCCGATGAAGGCGATCCGATCCGGCGTCCAGTCCGCCATCTCCGTCATCGGCGTCTCGAACATCGCCATGAACAGCGCCAGTCCCGCGATGGAGAAGACGTTGTTGACCACGGGCGCCCAGGTGTACGGTCCGTACACCTTGCGGGCGTTGAAGGTCTCCCCCACCAGCGCGAACAGCCCGTAGAAGAGCACCTGGGGGATGCACCAGTAGGCGAAGGCCGTGGCCAGCGCGATCTGCGCGGCGCCGCCGTTGAACTTGTTCGCGTAGATCAGCACCAACAGCGGAGCCGCGATCGTCGCCACGATGGTCACCACCGTGAGAACCACGGTCGACAGGGTGAACAGCTTCGAGACGAACGCGTTTCCGCCGTCCTCGTGCTGACGTGACTTGACGATCTGCGGCACGAACACGGCGGTGAGCACGCCGGCCGAGATGATGTTGAAGATCGTGCTGGGAAGACCGTTGGCCACCGCGAACGCGTCACCGACGAAGAACTCGCCGAGCACCTGCACGAGCAGGACCGTTCGGACCAGACCCAGTACGCGCGAGGCCATGGTTCCGGCGGCGATCATCGCGCTGCTGCGTCCGAGACTAGCCACGGGGCTCCTTCTCCGCGGCGGAAGCCGCATCATCCGGCGCGGCCGAGCCGGCACGATATGCGGCGCGCGCCTCGCGCCGACCGGGTTCAGGTGCCACGCCGCTGGCGGCATCAGCGCGGCGTCGGCGAATCGTGCGCCAGGTACCCAGACTGAAGAGCACGACCACGATGGTGCCCAGCACCACGAGACCGATCGTCTCCCAATCGGCCCGTACGCGGATCTCGGCGTACTGCACCGACCCGATCGCCACGCCGGTCGGGGACGCCGCACTCAATTCGAGAGTCACGTCCCCGTTGCTGATCCCGGCGGTGACCGGCACCGAGAAGCTGGTGTTGCTGTGCGCTGCCGCCTCCACGACCGTGGTCTTGCGCACGCCCAGTCGCAGATCGTGCGGAGTGGCCGTCACCACCACGGTCACCGGCAGGTCCAGATCATTGCGGATCTTCATCGGGATGTTGGAGCCGGAGCTCACCAGCGTCACGGTCTCCGGCCGCACGATGCTCACTGCACCGATGATCTCGTCACGCGTGCGTGTGCGCTGGGCGGCGACGAGGGAATCCCAGTCGTCGCGGCTGATCTCCGCCACCGAAAGCAGCTGGAGGATGCGCGCGCGTTCGCGTCCGATGAGGACGGCCGGCTCAGCGAGTACGGAGGAGAACGCCGTCACCTTTTCCTCGTCGGCCAGCAGCCCGCGCAACGCCTCCGCATGATCGGCAGAGGCATCTGTCGGGGTCGCTGACGTCAGCGCTGCGGCGACCGGCTGGGCGGCGAGCAGTTGCGACATCGGCTGCCCCGTGATGAGCGAGCCGGATGACACGGCATCGAGGGTGGCTCGCAGTGCTTCGGGGTGCGTTCCGGTGCCGCGGCCGATGACGGCGACGACACTGCCTCCCGTCTGCTCGGCATCGAGGCGGAGCAGAGCGGTTGCTGTCGCGAGAAGGGTGCCACGAGCCGTGGCGGACGGCTCCTCCGCGGCGGCGCGCAGGACATCGGCCAGTGCGGCGTCGTATCCGATCAGGGAGGAGTCGCCTACGACCTGCCGGGCGGCCATCGTGGCGAGCTGGTCGCTCGAGACCAGAACGGGGTTGCCCGCGGCCAGCGGGAGGACGGCGTCCGTCACGGTACCGGCGGCGGGCCACACCAGCGTGCCGAGTGCGTCGCCGACCTCGACCAGCTTCTCCAGCGAGGGCAGCGCAGGAGCACCGGAGGGGGCGGGCGTGGTCGGCGTGGGTGTCGGCGCGTCCGCGGCCGTCGGCGTCACCGATTCCGAGGGTGTCGGCGACGGAGATTCGGAAGGGAGCGGCTCCGCTCCCGGAAGACCCACGGCAGACTCGCGGAAGTTGTCCGGGGAGAGGTAGGCCTCCAGCGACAGCGGGGCAAGGAGCTCGGTGAGTCCAGCAGCCGCCTGCACCTGCGGGTCGGCATCGGCGAAGGGCAGGAGGAAGCGCTCGTTCTTCAGCGACAGCAGCTCCGCCAGCCATGTGACCGCGGACGGGGGCGCCGTCGAACCCAGGGCGCGAATGGCCGCAGGGATCGCCGGGTCGATGGCCAGGACCACGCTCGGCTCGTCGGCCGCTTCCAGGGCCGCGGTGAGTGCTCCGGTCGGACCCGTGAGCTCCGCGAGCCGATCCAGCGACAGCAGACCACCGCCGGCAGCCGGCGCGGTGATCGGCAGCACCGTGGTGGTGGTGATCGGCGCTGCATCTGCGGCGACGAGGGTGATCACCGTGCGCTGCGTGAGGGACTGCGTCCCCGCCGAGTAATGCACCTGAGCGGCATAGACGCCGGGAATCAGAGCCAGCACGATCGGATCGGTCACCGCGGTGGTGATGATCGCCGACTCGACCGCTCCCCCGTTGACCGCAGGGACCGGTGTGCTGGATACCGGAACGGCGTCGGCGGTGCGTGCGCCGCTCATCCAGCCGAGCACCGCCGCGCGATCTGCGAGCGGTTCGCGACTGAGCGAGAGGGAGACCGTTCCCGCCGGAAGGGGTTCGTCGCCGGGATTGGCGACATCGGCCGTCACGCGCAGGGGCTGACCGGGGCGGAGGATGCCGCCTGCCGCCGGAGACACCGAGAGCTCGGGCTCCGCGAGCGTGGGAGAGGGCGACGGGGTGGGCGCGGCGGATGCCGGTGTGGAGATCCCGCCGCCGAAGACCGCGAGCACGATGGCCATGACGATGAAGGCGGCGGCACCTGCAGAGCGCAGGCGACGGCCGCGCGCGATCCGGGACGCCCGGACATCGAGGCTGATGGCAGTCATTGTGTCTTCGGGAGCCCGGGCGGACGCCCGCGAACCCGTGTCGATTCTAGGTCGTGCCGCCTGACAGTTCGGATCCTCCGCGTCGTGTCCCTGACCGCCGTCACCCCGGGGGAATGCCGATCCACGGCCGTTGGCGCTTGAATGGGGAGGTGAACGTGCATCCCGATCCCGAGCTCGTCGCGCTCCTCGCGCACGACCTGCGAACCGCCGACTACACGTCCGAGCGCATCCGGGCCGCGTGGGGCGAGAGCGCCGATGACGCATATGGACGCGGGATCCGCGTCGCTGCTGTGCGGGCGCTGGCCGATCGGGCCGACCCCCTCGCCACGCTCGCGCGACTGTTCGTGCTGGGTGTCCCGCAACCTGTCACCGCGGTTGCGGCAGCGCTGCCGTCGATCGGATTGGACGGGCTGCGCGCGCTGGGGATCGTCGCCGTCGAGGCGGATCAGGTGCGCGCCCGGTCGCTGCTTCGACCGCAGTCCTATGTCGACGAGTCCGGAATGGGTGAATGGCTGATCGCCAGTGATCTGGACGAAGTGGCTCTGGGTGGTCCGCTGCCGGATGACCACGTGCTGGGAGTGGGCGGTGCGTCGCTCACTCTCGCCGGTCTCCAGCTCCCCCTCCCCGCAGGGCGGGTGCTGGACCTCGGCACGGGATGCGGCATCCAGGCGCTGCGGGCGCGTCGCTACGCCGACCGCGCGACCGGCACCGACATCTCCCCCTCCGCACTTGCTTACGCACGGTTCAACGCCCTGCTCAACGGCGTCGGCGACATCGATCTGCGCGAGGGCAGCCTGTTCGAGCCGGTGACCGGTGAGCGGTTCGACCGGATCGTCTCGAACCCGCCCTTCGTGATCACCCCTCGTCGCGACGACGTCCCCGCCTTCGACTACCGGGACGGCGGCATGCAGGGTGACGATCTGGTGGCGGCGGTGTTCGCGGGGGTCGGCGAGCACCTGGTCGACGGCGGGATCGCCCAGTTCCTCGGCAACTGGGAATACCGCTGGGGCTCGGACGGGCTCGATCGCGTCCGTGAGTGGGTGCAATCGTCTCCCGTGCCCCTGGACGCCTGGGTCATCGAACGCGAGCAGCTAGACCCGGTCGAGTACGCGTCGCTGTGGATCCGCGACGGCGGCACGGTGCCAGGAACCGCCGGACACGAGGCGCTGCTGAATGCCTGGCTGGACGATTTCGCTCACCGGCGCGTCACCCGGATCGGCTTCGGCTACGTCCTTCTGCGCCGCGCCATCGGTGAACCGACCCTCCGGCGCTTCGAGCGCGTCGACACCCCGATCCCCGCCGAAGGCTCGCTGGGCTCGCACCTCGCCGCGATGCTGGCCGCGCACGACCAGCTGGCGGAGCTGGATGACGACGCGCTCGCGGCCCGCGCGCTCATCACGGCCCCCGACGTGTCAGAGGTTCGACACCATCTTCCCGGGCACGAAGACCCCACGGTGATCGAGCTGCGCCAGGGGACGGGCTTCGGTCGTGCTCTGTCGGTGGATCCCGCCGTCGCCGGCCTCGTGGGTGCCTGCGACGGCGAGCTCTCGGTGGGCTCGCTCGTGGCCGCCATCGCCCAGCTTCTGGAGGTGGACGCCGCAGAGCTCCGCGCCGACGTGATGCCGCGCGTGCGCGAACTCGTGCTCACCGGCTTCCTCCGCCTCCCGGGCGGGGATGCCGTATGAGCGTGGACGCACTGCTGCGCATGCTGCCGGAGCATCCGGCGCGGATCAGCGCGGACATCACCGCCTTCGACGAGGCGATGGCCGTGGGCGAGACCGCCCGCTTCCGTGACCCGGCTCGCTGGGAGGGCCTCGAGGTCGACCCGCGCTGGGCGGTGATCGGCGGCAACGACCACGGCGACACCTGGCTGCTCGGCCCGGATGGCGGGGTCTGGCTCTTCGACAGCAACCACGGCCTGCAGTCGGCGCACCTGTTCGAAGCGCTCCGCATCGACATCACGGAGTGGCTGGTGCTGGCGCACGCGCTGCGCACCTTCGAGCGCATCCCGGATGCCTCCGACGACGACGTGATGAGACTGGACATGATGCTGGAGTCCATCTCCCCCGGGCTCGGCGACCGCTACCCGTATCCGCTCCCGTTCGCCTGAGGCTCCGTGCCGCCGCCGGGTGGCACGTAAGCTGTCGCGATGACGACGATCGACGATGTGTGGCCGCTGTTCGGCCTGGAGCTGCGGACGCCCCGGCTGGTGCTCCGGCCGGCGCGGGACGAGGACATCCCCGCCGTCGTCGACGCCGCGACGGCCGGAGTGCACGATCCTGCGGTGATGCCGTTCTCGTTCCCGTGGACCGACCAGGCCCCCGAGGTCATGGGCCCGGCCATCGCGCGCTATCACTGGAGCATGCGTGCCGCCATTCAGCCGCAGTCCTGGACCGTGCTGTTCGCGATCATCCACGACGGCGTCGTCATCGGCGTGCAGGACCTCGCCGGACACCAGTTCCCGCAGCTTCGGGAGGTCTCCACCGGTTCGTGGCTCACGCAGTCCGTGCACGGGCGCGGGCTGGGCAAGGAGATGCGCCAGGCGGTGCTGAGCTTCGCCTTCGACCATCTCGGCGCGCGCGAGGCGACGTCGGGCGCCGCCGAATGGAACGCCTCCTCGCTCGGAGTCTCTCGTGCTCTTGGATATACCGATGACGGCATACAACGTGCTGTCACCCGTCCGGACACCGTCGAGACGATGGTCCGGCTCCGTGTGAGCAAGGAGGACTTCGTCCGCCCGGAATGGGACCTTGAGGTCAGCGGCGTAGCTCCGGTTCGCGCGTTCCTCGGTCTCGGGGACCACGCATGAACGCGTGACAGCCGCCCCGGTAGGCTGGAAGTCATGCTGAACATGGCTGAGGGAGTTGCGCGCCTGGGCGCCATCGCAGCGAATCCGGTGGTAGCCACGGTCGCGGAGGCGTTCGCCGCCGCCGGTCACGATCTGTCGCTGGTGGGCGGTCCGGTGCGCGACGCGCTGCTGGGCCGTCCGGTGCACGACCTCGACTTCACCACCGACGCGAGCCCCGACCAGATCCTCGCCATCGTGAAGCCCATCTCCAGCACGCACTGGGACATCGGGCGCGCGTTCGGAACGATCGGTGCCCGCGTCCAGGGCGAGAACGTCGAGATCACCACGTACCGCGCCGACGAGTACGACGGCGTGACCCGCAAGCCCGTGGTGGCCTTCGGCGACTCCCTCGAGGCCGACCTCACCCGTCGTGACTTCACCGTGAACGCCATGGCGCTGCGCGTTCCGCAGGCGCAGCTGGTGGATCCCACCGGCGGCATCGAGGATCTGGTGGCCGGCGTGCTGCGCACCCCCATCGACCCCGCCATCAGCTTCGGCGATGACCCCCTGCGCATGCTGCGCGCAGCGCGCTTCTCCTCGCAGCTGGAGTTCGAGGTCGCTCCCGAGACCGTCGCGGCGATCACCTCGCTGCGCAGCACCCTCGGCATCGTCTCCCCGGAGCGCATCCAGTCCGAACTGGTCCGGCTGCTGCAGACCGACGATCCCTCGCGCGGGCTGCGACTGCTGGTGGACACCGGGCTGATCGAGGAGTTCCTGCCGGAGATCTCCGAACTGCGGCTCGAAACGGATGAGCACCACCACCACAAGGACGTCTACGAGCACTCGCTGACGGTGCTCGCCCAGGCGATCCAGCTGGAGAAGAGCCGTTTCCCGGATGCCGAGCCGGACGTCGCGCTTCGACTTGCGGCGCTGCTGCACGACATCGGCAAGCCCCGCACCCGCAAGCTCGAACCGGGTGGTGTCGTGAGCTTTCACCACCACGACGTCGTGGGTGCCCGGATGGCACGCAAGCGGCTTCAGGCCCTGCGCTTCGACAACGACACCATCTCGTCCGTCACTCAGCTGATCGAGCAGCACCTGCGCTTCTTCGGTTACGCCGAGGGCACGTGGACGGACTCGGCCGTTCGTCGTTATGTCCGTGACGCCGGCGATGAGCTGGCACGGCTGCACATCCTCACCCGCGCTGATGTGACCACGCGCAACAAGCGCAAGGCCGCGCGTCTTGCCGGTGCCTATGACGACATCGAACGTCGCATCGACGAGCTCGCCGCGCAGGAGGAGCTGGATTCGCTGCGTCCCGCCCTGGACGGCAATCGCATCCAGGAGGTGCTGGGCATCCGCCCCGGCCGCGAAGTCGGCGAGGCCTACCGCTTCCTCATGGACATCCGGCTCGATGAGGGTGTGATCTCGGAGGCGGATGCGGAAGAGCGACTGCGCGCCTGGTGGGCTGAACGCTCGGGCTGAGACACCTCTCCTCATCGACTCCTGTGACGAGCGCGTTCACGGTTCGTTCCGGTTGAGGGCGTACGGTGGAACGTTGCACACGCACACACAACCCGGGGAGGTCCGATGAGTATCCGCAATGATCAGCCGCGAGTGAACCGTCTGGATCCGCATCGCCTCATCCCGGCACGAAGGCCCATCCCGCCAGCACCGCCCGCGGGCAGCCGCGGCACCCGCACGGTCCACCTCTTCCGCGATGGTTCACGGATTCCCGGCGACGAGTCCGCCACGCTCGCCGAGGCCGTCGCGTACGCCGATGGCGAGTCGAACCACCTCGCGGTGATCGGCTACGACCTGCCCACACCGGATCAGATCGCAGAGCTGGCCGAGCAGTTCGACCTGCACCCGATCCTCGTGGAGGATCTGGAGAACGCGGGTCAGCGTCCGAAGGTGGAGCGCTACGGAGACGTGCTCTTCGTGGTGGTCCGCTCCGCCCTGTACCGCGACTGGACGGAAGAGGTCGAGTTCGCGGAGTTCCACCTCATCGTCCGCGGCAACACCGTGGCGGTCATCTGCCAGGACCGTGAGAAGGAGCAGAAGTGGGACCTGGAGCAGTTCGGTGGCGACCCCGAACTGCTCGCGCTGGGCTCCGAGGCCGTCGTGTACACCGTGCTCGACACGATCGTCGACGGCTACGCTTCTGCGCTCGACGGCCTGGACGTGGACAAGGAGCAGATCGAGCGTCAGGTGTTCACCGGGGAGCGCTCGGTGACGGAGCGCATCTATCGCCTGAGTCGCGAGGTCATCGACCTGCAGCACGCCGCGAGCCCGATGGGCCTCGTCCTGGTGCGTCTGCGCGCGGGTTTCGGCAAGTACCGGGTCGCGGAAGAGCTGCAGACCCATCTGCAGGATGTGGGTGACCACCTCTCCCGAGCCACCACCCGGACCACCGATCTGCGCGACGCGCTCAATCAGATCCTCAGCGTGAACTCGACCCTGGTGACACAGCGCCAGAACGAGGACATGAAGAAGATCTCCGGCTGGGCGGCCATTCTGTTCGCCCCCACGCTCATCGGCGCGATCTACGGCATGAACTTCGACAACATGCCCGAGTTGCACTGGGATTTCGGTTACCCGCTGGCCGTGGGGGCGATGCTCCTGCTCGGGGTGGGACTGTGGCTGGTGTTCCGCCGAAAAGACTGGATGTGACGCTCCCGGCGGCGGTGCGGGGTGGCGTAGCGTGAGGGCATGACCCACACCACGCAGAGCCCGCTTCGCATCGCCGTCACCGGAGCCGCCGGACAGATCGGCTACAACCTGCTGTTCCGCATCGCCAGCGGAGCAATCGCCGGCGATCGCCCCGTGGAGCTGCGCCTGCTGGAGATCGAACCAGCGCTGCCCGCCCTGGAGGGCGTGGTGATGGAACTGCAGGACGGAGCATTCCCGGGACTTGCCGGTGTGGAGATCGGATCCGACCCGGAGAAGGTCTTCGACGGCGTCAACCTGGCCCTCCTTGTGGGTGCCCGGCCCCGCGGTCCCGGCATGGAGCGCGGCGATCTGCTGGCGGCCAACGGCGCGATCTTCAGCACACAGGGTGCCGCCCTGAACACCGTGGCCGCCGACGATCTGCGCGTCATCGTGACGGGGAACCCCGCCAACACCAATGCGCTGATCGCCTCGACCCACGCGCCCGACGTTCCCGCTTCGCGCTTCAGCGCGCTCACGCGTCTTGACCACAACCGTGCCCTGGCCCAGCTCGCCCAGCACACGCACCGTCCGGTCTCCGCCATCCGGCGCATGAGCATCTGGGGCAACCACTCGGCCACCCAGTTCCCCGACATCTCGGCGGCCACGATCGACGGCGCCCCCGCGGTGGACTATGTGGATCGCGCGTGGGTGGAGGAGTTCTTCATTCCGACTGTGGCGCAGCGCGGTGCGGCCATCATCGCCGCTCGCGGCCTGTCTTCGGCGGCGTCGGCGGCCTCCGCGACGGTGGACGCAGCGCGTGATCTGCTCGGCGGAACGGCTCGTCACGACTGGACGTCGATGGCGGTGGTCTCGGACGGCTCCTACGGAGTGCCGGAGGGCCTGTTCTCCTCGTTCCCGGTGACCACCGCGGATGGAGACTGGAGCATTGTGCCGGGTCTCGCCGTGGACGACTTCGCGCGTTCGCGTATCGATGCATCAGTGGCCGAGCTGATCTCCGAGCGCGACGCGGTTCGCGAGCTCGGGCTGATCTGAACGTATTCCGCGCGCGGAATGTCCCTCAGTTGGCGTCGGCGATCAGGATGGGAATCAGGATCGACCCGAAGACGACGGCGATTCCGCCGAGGATGATGCCGCCCGTCGTGAGCTGACGCCTGATCCGGCTGGCCCGCGAGAGATCCTTCAGGCGTGCGCCTGCGGCGGCCACATCCGGCTTGGGGCGTGCCAGCGCGCGTGGTGTGCCGCGAGGGGCCACGCGCCGCTTCGAGTCATCCCGCCACTGATCCCACTGCTCGAGTTTGTCCTCGATCGCGGCGATGAGCTCGAGCGTGCGCGTCCACGACTCCACCTTCGCCCCTCGCAGGCGCCGCTCGTTCCCCGACACGATGAGCCAGTTGTCGACGATCTCCACGCTGCAGCCGTGCGCGCGGTCGATGAACAGCGCCATGATGTCGGGCGTGAACAGGTACAGCGCATCGCGTTCGTAACCCGGCGGGCAGTACAGGCGGAAGTACCGGTCGAAATCGCCCTCCAGGCTGAGGAACTGATCCGGATCGACGCCGTTCGGAGCCGCGACCGCGTTGCCCAGACGGAACCCGGTCGGCATCGCCTGCAGCACGATGTTCGGGAGCTTCTGCGGCAGTGCGAGAGCGAGATAATCCTGACGGACGATCGCCGTCGACTTTCCGGAGTCGACGGTGGTCTGGAAGATGCCGAGTTCGATGCGCGGTGCGCGGCGCAACCGCACGAGATCGAGCACCTTGCGATCGGTGCCGAACTTCATCGAGCGCGCCGGCGGGATGGCGAGGGTCTCGATGTCGAAGTCCCAGCCGTTCTCCCGCGCCAGCAGCAGGGTGCGTGCGCGCCGGATCAGGCGCTGACGCTCCTCGTACTGCTGCAGGATGCCGAGGGCGACCGCCACCAGCCCCAGCGGGATGATCCAGCGCAGCGAGCCGATCGGATCGTTCCACACGTTCAGCGCGATGACGATGATGCCCGCGGCGGCACTCACGACGATGACCGCTCCGATGATCCAGGCGACGGTCGTCAGCGCTCCCAGCTGGATGCGCGACCACAGGGGCAGCTTCAGGCTGCTGCGTCCCGAGGCCTGCTCGCGCGGCGTCGGCGTCACCGCATCGATCAGCTCGCGAGCCTCTCGATACGAGAGTGGACGGGTGAGCGCACTCGTCGTCATCCCCACGCGCATCGCCATGGCTCCACCGTACCGAGCACATCGGTGAGAGCGCGCCGTCTGGGGGCCGCGTCTGGGAGCCTGTTCGTGCGGTGTGGCGCGATCTCGCGGTTCGTTGGCGGCATTCGCACGGTGCCGGCTGTCCACGTTCACTAGCCTGACTCCATGCGCATCGCCGACTTCGCCGTGCCGGAGACCGCTGCCGCACGCGGCGCGCGGGACCTCGTGAAGCAGTACCACTCTCCCGCGCTCGGCAACCACGTGCTGCGGTCGTGGCTGTGGGCCGAGGCGTTCGCCGTGGTTGAGGGGCGGAGCGGGGTCGACCACGAACTCCTGTACGCCGCCGCACTGCTGCACGACATCGGTCTGGCCCCCGAGTTCGACAATCACCGCCTCGGCTACGAGGAGGCGGGGGGTCACGTGGGTGCGGCGTTGGCCGCGGGTGCGGGCTGGCCCCAGCACCGCCGACAGCGCATCACCGAGGTCATCGTGCGCCACAACTGGCCCGCGGTCGATCCGGGCCATGACCTCGAGGGCTACCTGCTGGAGATCGCCACCGGGCTCGACATCGCGGGCCGGCGAGACACCGACATCCCGCTGAAGTTCCGCCGCGAAGTGCTCGCCGCGCACCCGCGCCTCACTCTCGCCGACGAGTTCGGCACGAGTGTGCGAGACCAGTCCGAACGCAAACCGCACAGCCATGCCCGGCGCCTGTTCGACGGGGGTGTCGCGGCCAGGCTCGCGGGCAACCCCCTCGAACGACTGTGATGCCCTACCGGCCGGCGACGCAGAGCCGCCCGTCACGCACTGACGAGCACCGGCGGTGACGCGACGCCGGGGCTGGCCTACACTGGCGCCACAGCCGCAATCTCGCCCCAGGATCTCCCATGTCATCGAGCTGGTCGCAACGACGCGACGTCTCGCCGCAGACGTCGCGTCTGATGGTGGAGCGCGCTCACGAGGAGTTCGTCACCGGCAACGCCGACGACCGTCGTCTCGCGGACGTCCGCCAGCTCGTGCGCGAATCGTGGCGCCGCAGCCGTGACGGCGCGGTGGCGGCAGAGGCTCTGCCGCCCGTCGCGCTCTCGGGATCCGCTCTGGAGGAATATCGGCGCGCGCACCCGCTCGCCGGCGTCCGCGACATGATCCGGTCGCTTCTGCTGCCCGGAGTCGCCGAGGAGGCGGGGGTCGTGGTGGCCGTCGGCGACGCGGCGGGGAGGTTGCTGTGGGTGGAAGGGGATCGGGAGGTGCGCAGTCGCACCGGCGAGATGGGGTTCGTGGCAGGTGCCGACTGGTCGGAGTCCGCCGTGGGCACCTCCGCTCCCGGGACGGCGCTGACCTTGGGCACCGGCGTGCAGATCCTCGGGGCCGAGCACTTCAATCGGTTCGTGCAGCCGTGGTCATGTACGGCGGCACCGGTGCGGGACCCCGAGACCGGACTCATCGTGGGCGTCATCGATGTCACGGGCGGCACCGAGGTCATCACACCGCAGGCACAGCTCCTCGTCGATGCGGCCGCGCGCGCCGTGGAGGGTGAGTTGCTGATCACCCGCATGCGCTCCCGCGAATCCTCACCGCGCCGGAGTGCGCCCCCACAACGTCCGCAGCGTGCGACACTGCGCGTGCTCGGCCAGGAGCGCGCCCTCCTCGACGTCGATGACGGACGTGAACTCACCCGCCACGTGCTCTCGGGTCGTCACGCGGAGATCCTCCTCCTGCTGACCCTTCACCGGCAGGGACTCAGCGCCGAGCGCCTCACCGAACTCGTGTACGGTCCCGATGCTCCGGTCGACACGCTCCGACCGGAGATGGTCCGGCTGCGCAAGACTCTCGCTCGCGTCGCTGCCTTCATCGGCGTGGAGTCCAGGCCCTATCGGCTGACCGCCGAGATCGACACCGACGCGCAACGCGTGCTCTCCCTGCTGGATCGCGGCGCTCATCGGGTGGCGTTGGCGTCTTACGCCGGCGACGTACTCACCGATTCGGTGGCTCCGGGGGTGGAGCAGTTCCGTGACACGGTGCGCACGACGCTCCGCGACGCCCTGATCGCGGAAGCAAGCGCCGATGTGCTGCTGTCCTATGCCGACACCGCTGCGGGTGAGGACGACGAGGAGGTGCTGCGACTGGCACTCGAACTGCTGCCGCCCCGGTCCCCGAAGCGCACCGGGCTGGTGGCACGTATCGAGCGTCTCGCGCACTGACCGCAACCCGGTGCAACGTTGCCGTGCATATCGTCTCTGCCACGGCGGGACACCGCTGCTGGATCGGTCAAAGGAGACACCATGACACTCGTCGACGAGGACGTCACCACCGCGTACGCCGCACCCGGACAGCCCGGGGCCGTCGCCAACTACCGCTCGCGCTACGGCCACTACATCGGTGGCGCCTGGGTGGAGCCCGCCCAGGGACAGTACTTCGAGAACATCTCCCCGGTGAACGGCAAGCCGTTCTGCGAAGTGGGGCGCGGCACCGCGGAGGACATCGATCGCGCGGTGGAAGCCGCATGGTTCGCCTTCAGCAGCTGGCGGCGCACCAGTGTTGCCGAACGAGCGCTCGTGCTCAACCGCATCGCGGATCGCATGGAAGCGCATCTCGAGGAGATCGCGGTCGCAGAGACGTGGGAGAACGGCAAGCCGGTGCGCGAGACGCTGGCGGCGGACATCCCGCTGGCCATCGACCACTTCCGCTACTTCGCGGGCGCACTGCGAGCACAGGAGGGTGGCATCAGCGAGATCGATGGCGACACCATCGCCTATCACTTCGCCGAGCCCCTGGGAGTGGTGGGACAGATCATCCCGTGGAACTTCCCGATCCTGATGGCGGTGTGGAAGCTGGCCCCCGCGCTCGCGGCCGGCAACTGCGTGGTGCTGAAGCCCGCCGAGCAGACACCGGCATCGATCCTCTACCTCTTCGATCTCATCGGCGATCTGCTTCCCCCGGGAGTCGTGAACATCGTCAACGGCTTCGGCATCGAGGCGGGGGCGCCGCTGGCGCAGCACAAGCGCATCCGCAAGATCGCTTTCACCGGTGAGACCACGACCGGTCGCCTCATCATGCAGTACGCCTCCCAGAACCTCATCCCGGTGACGCTGGAGCTGGGTGGCAAGAGCCCGAACTTGTTCTTCGAGGACGTCGCTCGCGACACCTCCGATGCCTATTACGACAAGGCGCTCGAGGGTTTCACGCTCTTTGCGCTGAACCAGGGCGAGGTGTGCACCTGTCCCTCGCGCGCGCTGATCCAGCGATCCATCTACGACGGCTTCCTTGCCGACGGTCTGGAGCGTGTCGGCAAGGTGGTGCAGGGCAACCCGCTGGATCCGCGCACGATGATCGGGGCGCAGGCCTCGAACGACCAGCTCGAGAAGATCCTCTCCTACATCGAGATCGGCAAGGCCGGAGGCGCAAAGCTGCTCACCGGTGGTGAGCGCGTGGACCTCGGCGGCGATCTCTCCGAGGGGTACTACGTCGCTCCCACGGTCTTCGAGGGCACCAACGACATGCGCATATTCCAGGAGGAGATCTTCGGGCCGGTGCTGTCGGTGACCTCCTTCACCGGCTTCGACGACGCCATCTCCATCGCCAACGACACCCTGTACGGCCTGGGTGCCGGTGTCTGGAGCCGGTCGGGAGACACGGCCTACCGCGCGGGCCGCGCGATCGAGGCGGGACGAGTGTGGACCAACACGTATCACCAGTACCCCGCCCATGCAGCGTTCGGCGGATACAAGCAGTCCGGGATCGGACGGGAGAACCACCTCCGCATGCTGGATCACTACCAGCAGACGAAGAACCTCCTGGTGTCATATGCCGAAGGAAGCATGGGCTTCTTCTGATCCGTCGGGGAGCGCCCGCCGATGCGGGCGGGTGCTCCCCCGTGGAAGGTGATGTTATGACTGACGATCTGACACGTGTTGCGGTGACCGCCGAGGCTGCGCAGCTGCTTCGCGAGCTGGCCGCTCAGCACGGACCCCTGATGTTCCATCAGTCCGGCGGCTGTTGCGACGGCAGTGCCCCCATGTGCTATCCCGTAGGGATGTTCATCACCGGTCCTGGTGACGTCCACCTCGCAACGCTGGAGGTCACCGGCATCGATCCGGTCGACGTGTTCATGTCGTCGAGCCAGTTCGAGTACTGGAAATACACGCATCTCACCATCGACGCTGTTCCGGGGCGCGGGGCCGGCTTCAGCGTCGAGTCGCCCACCGGGAGGCGATTCATCGTGCGGTCGCGGATGCTCACCACGCCTGAACTGGAGCACTTCGAGCTCATCCCCCGCGGATGAGGCGATCACACCACCGCGAGATGCTCCATCGCGGCGTGGGTCACGGGTCCGCGGTGCACGTCCTGCCAGGCCGCAGCCAGGCGCAGCATGCCGTCAGCCGTGGTCTCCGGATCCAGCGTGATCGGCAGTCGCAGATAGCCGTTGAGCACGCCGGACGCGGAGAACCGGGGGCCGGGCGGCAGGCGCAGACCGTGGTCGTGGGCGGCGAGCGAGAGCGCCGTGGAGTCGAAGCCGCGCAGGCCAATCCACACGGCGAGTCCTCCGTGGGTGTCCGGCATCGTGAGACCGATCGACTCCAGGCCGGTGCGCACTGCCGCACGCCCCGCGGCCAGTCGCGAGCGCACGTGCTGCTGCAGGGCCGGCACGTCATCGAGCAGTTCGATGGCGATGCACTGTTCCAGCGGTGCCGTCCCGAGGTCGATGGTGGGGCGCACCGCGAGGATACGGCTGACCACCGCGCGCGAAGCCCGGATCCACCCGATGCGCAGGCCCCCCCAGGCGATCTTCGAAAGGGAGCCCAGCGTGATCACGTCGCCGAAGGCCGCGAACGGACTCGGCGTGAACGGGCGGTCGATGTCCAGGTCGGCGCACGTTTCGTCCACGATGAGCATCGTGCCCGCGCTGCGCGCCGTGGCCACCACCACGCTGCGATCCGCATCGGGCATGTTCGCACCGGTCGGATTGTGGAAATCCGGGATCAGATACGCGAGGTGCGGGTGCAGGTCGAGCAGAGTCGTCGTCAGGTGCCCCACATCCCAGCCGCCCGCCCCGACCGGAGTGGTCACGAGACGATGTCCGGCACGGCGGATGGCGTCCATGGCGTGCGGGAACGTGGGCTCCTCGACCACCGCGACGCGTCCCGGACGTGAGAACGCCGCGAGCACCAGCGCCAGTGCATGCATCGCCCCGGACGTGATGATGATCTCGTCGGCCTCCGTGGGCACGCCGCGCTCGCGGTATCGGGCCGCGATCATCTCCCGGAGCTCCCGGAGCCCCTCCAGCGTGTAGCCGGTGCCGCCGCGCTGGGCGGCGAGACGCGGCAATGCGCGGATCGTGGCCTCGTGCAGGCCGGGCGCCGATCCGGTGGAGGCGATCGAGAAATCGATCGGGGCGCTTCCGGGCAGCGTCGGCCGCACGGACGAGGAGTGCGGCAGGGCGATGTGCGTGCCTCCGCCATGGGTTCGCACCACGTAGCCAGCAGCTTCCAGCCGACCGTATGCCGCCGTGATCGTGGCACGGGACCGACCGAGCTCCTGCGCGAGCACGCGCTCGCTGGGCAGCCGCTCCCCCACGGTGAGCCGGCCGTCCAGCACGAGCGCGCGGACCCGCTCCGCCAGCGACGCCGCGACGCCGCGATCGGGTTGCCAGGTGCCGAGGAGGAGGACGAGCCGGGAGGTCATGAGACCACTGTGCCACCATGTGGCCTGTACGTAACAGGCCACTTATCGGGTAGTGGACCGGAAACCACGGGCCGGATCAGGAGCACCATGGCAGCTATGGCCCTCCGCTCACCCCTGCTGCCCATCACCGCAACGTCGCCGCGCGACCTCACGGAGCGTCTCGTGCAGCTGCTGATCGGCCTGTTCGTCTACGGCATCAGTCTGGCGATGATGATCCGCGGGGGCATCGGGCTCTCGCCCTGGGACGTGCTGTCGGTGGGCACCACCCTTCACCTGCCGATCGACTACGGCACGGCCACGGTGGCCATCTCCATCGTGGTGCTGGTGCTGTGGATCCCGTTGCGCCAGAGGATGGGGCTCGGTACCGTGCTCAACGCACTGCTGGTGGGGCCTTCCGCCAACGTGGGCCTCTGGCTCATCCCCGAGATGCCGAACGTCGTCGCCGGGGCGGCGCTGTTCCTGGCCGGTCTCGTGGTGCTCTCGATCGCCACCGGTGTGTACATCGCAGCGGACTTCGGTCCCGGGCCGCGTGACGGGCTGATGACCGGGCTGGTGCGCGTGACGAAGTGGAAGGTGTGGATCGTTCGCACCATCATCGAGGGCAGCGTGCTCCTGATCGGATGGCTGCTGGGTGGCCCCGTGGGCGTGGGCACGGTGATCTTCGCGTTCGGGGTGGGACCTCTGATCGGCGTCTTCTTGCCCCGCATCACCGCCTGGCGGGCGCGTCGGTCGGCTCGGCTGGCTCCTGTTCTCACTCCCTGACTTCGGCGGAGATCGAAAACGCACCTCGGACGCCTGTCGGAGGTGCGTTTTCCCTCTCTCAGCGCACGGATCCGGCGATCGAGCCCAGCACGATGCCGAAGATCGCGATCGCCGGCACCACCACCACGGCAAGCGCGACGACCACGATCACCCAGGCCCGACCGCTGCAGCCGCCGCGGAGGCGCCGTCCGGGATGGGCGACTCCGGGCGGCTGGAGCACGAACGCGGCCGGCGGCGCCGGATGACCCGGTGCCGCGAACGGGACCCCCGCGTGAGGTGCCGGTGCACCGGGCGCATATCCGCCCGGTGTCAGTGTTGACGGCGACGGGACCACGGCGATGCCGCTGCCCGGGCGAACCCCGGCCAGACGTTCGTCACGCCAGCGCTCCCACTGCTCCACCTTGGTGAGCATCGCGTGCACCAGCGAGAACAGCCAGGCCCAGACCGCCGGATCCATCGACGGGATCGATCGGTTGGCGTAGAAGAAGATCCAGTTGTCCACCAGCTCGACATCCAGCACCGCAGCCTGCGTCATGAGTCGCAGCATGATGTCGGGCGTGAACAGATACAGCGCGTCGGTCTCGTAGCCGGTGGGGCAGTACAGCGTGAAGAAGCGGTCGAAATCACCCTCCAGGCTCAACCTCTGCCTGCGATCGAGGCTGAGTCCGCCGAACGGGCCGTCGTTCCCCTTCGCATCCAGCACGATGTTGGGCAGCAGGTTGTCCACCCGGATGGCGATGTAGCCGCGCCGCACCCGCGTCGAGCTCTTGCCGTTGCTCACCGTGAAGGCGTAGTCGCCGAACTCCACCACGCGCGGCGCCATGCCGCGAAGCACGTTCTCGCTGGCCGGATCCGTGCCGTTGCGACCGCGAAACAGCAGGCCGGGAAGCGGTGGTTCGGGGATGTAGGGATGAAACTCGAGCCCGTTCGCCGCGGCGAAGCGCGAGAAGCGGTACCACTGGGCGTCCTGGGCGCGGCGCGCGGAGCGCGTGACGGCCACAGCGAGGGCGACGATGCCCGCGATGAAGGCGGCCATCAGCACCAGGAAGAAGACCAGTGCCGGAATGAGCGTGGGCCTCGCCACGGCGGTCGCGATCATCGGCAGGATCGTCACGCCGATCGTCAGCAGCAGGAACGGGCCCAGAGTGGCGAGCAGGATCACCGTCGTCTGGCGTTGTCTCCCCGCCGTACGGGCGATCAGCGGATCACGCTCCCGGCGCATGCTGCCTTCCGCGCGCGCGGCTCGCTCATCGACGGGCGCGAGGAGAGGCCGGGGATCGAATGGAACGCTCATCACACCAACACCTTCATCACGAACTGCACCAGCCACCACCCCAGAATCAGCACGAGACCGCCGATCCAGGCCCAGCTCACCCCGCGCCGCAGCCGGCGCCCGGAGGTGGCCCGGAAGTCCCGAAGGGCCTCGGCGGTGATCGGCTGGACCAGCGGGCCCGCGTCGAACGTGACGGTCATGCATCCCCCTTCGTGCTGTGCACGATCCACAGATCTTACCGAGAGCGTGTGCGGCGCGCCGGAGCGCAGTGTCACGCTCGAAGAGTCTCAGTCTCGTCACGATGTGCAACGTGCGCTTCCTGTGAAACCGCTTGAAGGGAGAGGATGACGCAACGGTCGAGCCCGGAGGGCCGGCCCCGTACCCGATTTCACAGAGGTAGCAACATATGTCATCGCACAACAAGCGGAGCCGTCTGGTTCTCGCCCTCGGCGCCGTGGGCGCCTCCGCACTGATCCTCGCCGGCTGCACCACCAGCAGCACGGGCGGCGACACCTCGCCGTCTGACGGAGCCAGCGGCGGTTCCGAGTCGTCGGGCTCTGACATCGTCGTCGGAACCACCGACAAGATCACCAAGCTGGACCCGGCCGGTTCCTACGACAACGGCTCGTTCGCGGTGATGAACCAGGTGTACCCGTTCCTCATGAACAGCGTCTACGGCACCGCCGAGGTCACGCCGGACATCGCCGAGTCGGCGGAGTTCACCTCCCCCACCGAGTACACCGTCAAGCTCAAGTCCGGTCTGAAGTTCGCCAACGGCCATGACCTGACCTCCTCCGACGTGAAGTTCTCCTTCGACCGCGTCGTCAAGATCGCCGACGCCAACGGCCCCGCGTCGCTGCTCGGAAACCTCGACTCGATCGCCACCCCGGACGACACCACGGTGGTCTTCACGCTGAAGAACGGAAACGACCAGATCTGGCCGCTCATCCTCTCCAGCCCCGCGGGCCCCATCGTCGACGAAGAGGTCTTCTCGGCCGATGCGCTCACCGATGACCAGGCCATCGTCGACGGCCACGCGTTCGCCGGCCAGTACGACATCGCTTCCTACAAGTTCAACGAGCTGATCCAGTACAAGCCGTTCGAGGGCTACCAGGGCAACCTCGGCAAGCCGGACAACAACGGCGTCACGGTCAAGTACTACGCCGATGCGTCCAACTTGAAGCTGGACATCGGCAAGAACGCGATCGACGTGGCCTTCCGCAGCCTCTCGGCCACCGACGTCGACGACCTCAGCAAGAACGACAAGGTCAAGGTGGTCGACGGCCCGGGTGGTGAGATCCGCTACATCGTCTTCAACTTCGACACCATGCCCTTCGGAGCCAAGGCCGAGGGTGCGGACCCCGCCAAGGCGCTGGCCGTGCGCCAGGCCATGGCGTCCCTCGTCGACCGCGAGGCGCTCGCCACCGATGTCTACAAGGACACCTACAGCCCGCTCTATTCGTTCGTCGCAGACGGCATGCCCGGTGCCACCGAGCCGCTGAAGAAGCTCTATGGCGACGGCAACGGCGGCCCCTCGCTCGAGAAGGCGCAGGAGATCCTCTCCGCCGCCGGTGTCACCACCCCGGTCACGCTCAACCTGCAGTACAACGGCGACCACTACGGTCCGTCCTCGGGCGACGAGTACGCCGCCGTGAAGACCCAGCTGGAGGAGGGCGGCCTGTTCACGGTCAACCTGCAGCAGACCGAGTGGGTGCAGTACGCCGAGGACCGCAGCGCGGACGTGTACCCGATGTACCAGCTGGGCTGGTTCCCGGACTACTCCGACCCGGACAACTACCTGTCGCCGTTCTTCACGGCGGACAACTTCCTGAACAACCACTACAACAACGCCGAGGTGCAGCAGCTCATCACCACGGAGCAGACCGAGACCGACTCGGCCAAGCGCCTGGAGGAGATCGGCAAGATCCAGGACCTGGTGGCCGCTGACCTGTCCACCCTGCCGCTGCTGCAGGGCAAGCAGGTGGCGATCGTCGGCACGAACGTGGACGGCACGACGCTGGACGCGTCGTTCAAGTTCCGCTACGGACCGCTCACCAAGAAGTGACGACCTGAGGCCGGGGGATCCAGCGCTTCCATCGCCGGATCCCCTGGCCTCTGTCGCGTTCCAGATAAGGTTCACGCATGGCAACAGTCGTCGCGGACCCCGTCGTGGAGAGTGCTGCCAAAGCGCCCTCCGGCGGGCTCTGGCGGTACATCCTCATCCGCCTCGTCCTGATCATCCCCACCGTCTTCATCCTGGTGACGATGGTCTTCTTCCTCATGCGCCTGACGGGAGATCCGATCACCGCCGCACTCGGTGGTCGCCTCACCCCGGACGCGTTGCAGGAGCGCATCCATCAGGCCGGTTATGACCGGCCGGTGCTCGTGCAGTACGTCGAGTACCTCGGAAACGTCTTCCGCGGTGACTTCGGCACCACGATCACCGATGGCCGTCCGGTCATCGAAATCCTCTTCCTCTACGGCGCAGCCACTCTGGAGCTGGTGATCTACGCGGTGATCGTCGCGCTGATCATCGGCATTCCGCTGGGTCTGATCGCCGCCTACAAGCGGGACAAGTGGCAGGACGCAGCGCTGCGGATCATGGCCATCCTCGCTTACGCCACGCCGATCTTCTTCGTGGGACTCCTCCTCAAGCTGGTCTTCTCGGTGTGGCTGGACGTCCTGCCGGTGGCGGGGCGTGCCAGCACCGACACCGAGCTGCTGATGAGCGGCGTGCAGAATCCCACCGGCATCTACCTGATCGATGCGTTGCGCGTGGGCAACATGAACGCCGTCGGCGACGTGCTGCAGCACGCCGTCCTGCCGGCGATCGCGTTGGGTCTGCTCACCGGTGGCGTGTTCCTGCGACTGGTGCGCACGAACGTGATCGGGACCCTGGGGCAGCAGTACGTGACCTCCGGCCGGTCGCGCGGCGTCAGCGAGTCGCGACTGGTGACCAAGCACGCGTTCCGTCCCGCTCTGATCCCGATCATCACGGTGATGGGCATGCAGATCGCGATGCTACTGGCCGGCGCCGTGCTCACCGAGACCACCTTCGAGTGGAAGGGACTCGGCTTCATGCTGGCGTCCTACCTGAAGGCGCGTGACTTCGTGGCGGTGCAGGGCATCGTCGTGATGATCGCCGTGATCGTCGCGGTGACCAACTTCCTGGTGGACGTCGTGGCTGCCATGATCGACCCGAGGGTGAGGTACTGACATGTCCGAGTCCTCTCGCGACCTGCCCACGCCGAAGACCTCGACGCTCGCGGCCATCGCGCCCCAGAAGCGACCGCTGAAGGATCGCCTGCCGGTGATCTCGCAACTGCGACAGAGCGTCGGCCTGCAGCGCGGCATGCTGGTGGCCGGCCTCATCATCGTCACGGTGTTCATCCTGATCGCCGTGTTCGCCCCTCTGATCGCCCCCTTCGGCTGGGCGCAGCAGAAGCTGCCGGACGGCACGTCGTTCGGCACGCAGCAGCCGCCGAACGCGACGAACATCCTCGGCACCACGGTCTCGGGCTTCGACGTGTTCTCCCGCGTGATCTGGGGTGCGCAGACCGCGTTCCTCGTGATCGTCGCCGGCATCGTCTGCTCGATCTTCCTCGGCATCGCCCTCGGCCTGATCTCCGGATACTTCGGCGGCTGGCTCGATCGCATCCTCGTGGTCATCTGCGACGCGATCTACGCCTTCCCGTCGCTGCTGCTGGCCATCGTCATGACCATCGTGATCAGTCGTGGGCAGTCCAACCTCTGGGGTGGGGTGATGGCGACGGCGCTCTCGATCACCGTGGTGTTCGTTCCGCAGTACTTCCGCGTGATCCGCGCCGAGGTGGTGCGGGTGAAGCAGGAGCCCTTCGTGGAGTCGGCCAAGGTCATCGGCGTTCCGACCGGGCGCATCCTCATCCGTCACGTGCTGCGCAACTCCACGCGGTCGCTTCCCGTCGTCATCACGTTGAACGCCTCGGAGTCGATCCTGACGCTGGCCGGCCTCGGTTTCCTGGGCTTCGGCATCGAGGCGACGCAGGCGGCAGAGTGGGGCTACGACCTGAACCGGGCCATCGCCGACGTCACCAGCGGCATCTGGTGGACCGGCGTGTTCCCCGGCATCGCCATCGTGCTGGTGGTTCTCGGCATCACCCTCGTGGGTGAGAGCCTCAATGACCTGAGCGATCCGCGACTGCGCAAGCGTCGCCGGGCGGGAGGTGCGGCATGACCGACATCGCAGAGATCCGTGATCTGCGGGTGACGTTCGCCACGGATGGCGAGCCCGTACATGCCATCAACGGCATAGACCTGCAGGCGCATGCCGGCGAGGTTGTGGCCATCGTCGGCGAGTCCGGATCCGGCAAGACGGTGACAGCGAACACGCTGCTCGGTCTGCTGCCGGAGACGGCGACCATGTCCGGAGCCGTCGTCATCCGCGGCCGCGACGGGCGGGAGACCGACGTCGTGCACGCTACGCACAAGCAGCTGCGCGCCATGCGGGGCCGCGACGCGGCAATGGTGTTCCAGGAGCCGTCCACGGCGCTCAACCCCGTGTACACCATCGGCTGGCAGATCATCGAGGGCCTGCGCGCTCACGGCACGATCAACCGGAAGGACGCGCGCGCGCAGGCCATCGACATCCTGCGACGGGTCGGTATCCCCGATCCGGAGCGGCGCATCGACGACTATCCGCATCAGTTCTCCGGCGGGCAGAAGCAGCGTGTGGTGATCGCGATGGCGCTGGTGCTCAACGCCGGACTGATCATCGCGGACGAGCCGACCACGGCCCTGGACGTCACGGTTCAGGCGGAGATCCTCGATCTCCTCCGCCGGTGCCGCGATCAGTTCGGTGCCACCATCGTCCTCATCACCCACAACATGGGGGTGGTCGCGGATCTCGCTGACCGGGTCATCGTGATGTACCGCGGTGACATCGTGGAGCAGGCGCCCGTGCGGGAGCTGTTCGCCGCCCCGCAGCAGGAGTACACGCGGGAGCTGCTGGCCGCCGTGCCCCACGTCGGCAGGGGCAAGTCTGCCACCCAGGATCCTGCGCTTGAGGCCCCGACGTCGCCGCCCACCGGCAGCCTCGTGGTCGCCGACAACGTCCAGATCGGCTACCCCGGCCGCTTCGGAACCGCGGGCGTCGTCGCCGTGAAGGGTGCGAGCTTCTGGATCGGTCCGGGCGAAGTGGTCGGTCTCGTCGGCGAGTCCGGTTCGGGCAAGACGACCATCGGCCGCGCAATGGTGGGGCTGACGCAGGTGGTCGGCGGCTCCATGACTGTGCTCGGCCAGGAGATGTTCCACGTGAAACCGCGTCAGCTTCGCGCGCAGCGAGCGGACATCGGTTTCGTGTTCCAGGATCCGGCGACCAGCTTCAATCCGCTGCTGACGATCGCCGACTGCATCGCCGAGCCGCTGGTCGTGCACGGCCGCGCAGGATCGACGGCGGAGGCGCGGGGGCGGGTGAACGAATTGCTGGATGCGGTGCGTCTGCCCACCAACTTCGGTGACCGCTATCCGCATGAGCTGTCCGGTGGGCAGCGTCAGCGTGCGTCGCTGGCACGGGCACTGGCGCTGGACCCGAAGCTGCTCATTGCGGACGAGCCCACCAGCGCGCTAGATGTGTCGGTGCAGGCCAAAGTGCTCGAGCTGTTCGTGCAGCTGCAGCAGGAACTCGGCTTCGCCTGCCTGTTCATCAGTCATGACCTGGCTGTCATCGACGAGGTCGCCGATCGCATCATCGTGCTCCAGCGCGGGGTGATTCGTGAACAGGGGACGACAGCGCAGGTACTCAACCGCCCGGCCGATCCTTACACGGTGGAGCTGCTCGCCTCGCTTCCCGTGCCGGACCCGGTGGCGCAGGAGCTCCGCCGGGCCGACTGGGAGAAGGCTCGCGCGGCGTCGCGCGGTCAGTGATGCGCCACATGCCGTAATCGGCATATGAGATCGAGGGCCCGCGACCTGCGTCGCGGGCCCTCGATCGCGGTGTGGTTACGAGCCGAGCGAGATCAGCCAGGTCACGAAGTCGCTGATCAGCGAGTACAGGCCGAAGCCGAGCAGCAGCACGCTGGCGATCACCCACCACCACTCGAACCGCTGGCGGAGTCGGCGTCCTGCGGGGGCGACGCCGATCGGGCGGTCCAGCGGGTCGGCCGAATCGGGCGTGAGGCGGTCATCTCGCCACGCCTCCCACTGACGAGCCTTTGCGGAGATCGCGTCCACGGCGGTGAGCAGTGACTGCCAGCGCTGGGGATCCGTGCTGACGACGTTCTTCGGCGCGCACAGATAGAGCGTGTCGTCGACGATCTCGACGTCCAGGTCGCGGGCGTGATCCAGCATGACGGCCAGCACGTCCGGCGGGAACAGATAGAGGGCATCGGTCTCGTATCCGCTGGGGCAGTACAGGCGGAACGCATCCGCGAAGGGGCCCTCCGGAATGAGGCGCTGATCGGAGGTCAGGCCGATCGGGAGGTTGGTGCGTCCGAACGGTCGATCGTTCGCTCGCGCGTCCAGCACGATGTGCGGCAGGACCACCCCCAGCTGCACCCGTACGTAGTCGGTTTGCCGGATCGTGCGGCTCTTGCCGGTCCCTGTGGTGCCCCGATACGTGGCCACCTCCACAGGCGAAGCCCCGGGAATCACCGTTCTGTCGAAGACGTCCTCGACCGCGCCGGGCATCGCGTACATCCCGTGGTACCAGCTGGTGGGCAGCCACGGATCGTAGCGCCAGCCGTTGTCCGCGGCGAAGCGGTGGAGCCGGTAGCGGCGACGGTCCTCGCGGATCAGACGCACGCACAGCCACACCCACACCACGAGGACGCCGAGCGGTGCGATCAGCGCGATGGCGATGATGCCCAGGTCCGCCGCGTCCACGTCACCGCCGAGCAGGTCCTCCAGCATCGGCCACACCATCATCAGCATGACGAACGCGAGCAGCACGCCGATGAGCACGAGGTACCGCGCTCCGGACGACAGCCGCTTCGGCAACTCCGATCGCACCGCGCGGGCGTACCGGCGGACGTCGCCGAAGCGGATCGGCCCGGTGAGCGCGTCGGTGCGGAGTCCGGAACGGTCGGCCTCGTCACCGTGTCGGGGCACGGACGAGGAGCTCATGGCCATCATCCCGTCAGGATATCCGCGGCCCGATCTGTCCTCGGCCGGGTGGAGCCTGTGCTCGTCAGCGCATACGGTTGTTGCGTGCGGGGGGATTCGACAACGGACCAGGATCGATTCGTCGCCTATGCGCCGGGGTGGCTCGGCTCGCTGGCGGCGACGCTGCGCGACGCGTCGATCGGTGCGCTCCTCGGCGCCGGGGTCACCTTTGTGATCGCCCTCGTACTGGGCATCCTGCACGAGCAGATCGACTATCCGATCGAGGATCTCGGCTTCCCGAACGACGCCCGCGGGTTGCTGGGTCTCGTATCCGGCATCCTCGTCGTGGCACTGATCATCTGGCCGCTCGCCCACCGGGCCGAGCAGATCGGGGTGCTGCGCTCCATGCATCGCGGGGCGGAGCGGACGCCGCACGACGTCCCCCCGCGGTACCAGCGCGTGCAGCTGGGCGCGGGCAGTCACAACGCCGTGATGGTGAGCATGGGCTGGGTGCTGGCTGCCATCTTCGGACTGCTGGCGGTCATCTCCTTCTTCGTGATGTTCTTCGAGAACGACGGCGGAGTGGGAGTGATGATCTTCGGGGCGTCCGCGCTGATCGCCGTCATCGGAGTTCTGCTGATCCGGGCCAATGCCCCGCATGGCGCCGCCAACCGTCGGCTGCAGGAAGCATCGGGTCGCGCGGCGCAGGTGTGGGCGCGAGGCGCCGTGGTGCGCGCGGACAACGCAGCGGCGGCACGATCGTCCCGGCTGACGATCACGCCTGTCCCCCGCTTCCGCGGGGTGGCGCTCGCGGGTCGGGTGGTGACGTGGCCCGGCACCGCCCTGATGGTCGTGGCGCTCTTCGTGCTCACCGCGTGGCAGCCCAACGATGCCCTGCGGCGGGTGTCCACACCGCCGCTCTGGCTCCAGGAGACCCTCTACATCTGGATCGTGCTGTTCGCGGTCGGTCTGGGCATCGCGATCCTCGGCAGTGCGATCACGGGTCTCGTGGTCGTTCTTCGGGTTCACGCGATCGTCCGGATGCTGCGCGGGGTGGAGGTGCGCCAGGAGCGTCCCTCTCGCGACGACCTCGGCGTGGTGCTGGGTGATGATCCTGCCCCGCGGCGCTGGGCGCGGACCCTCATCGCCGCGTCGCTGCCGCTGTCCGTTCTCACGTACGTGGCCGTCCATGCCGCGAGAATCGACATCGACGCTCGGGTGCCGGCCGCGTGGGTCGGCGGCGTCCTTCTGGCGGCGGGCATCGCGGGCTCCGTGCTCGCCGTGGCGCTGCAGACGGGCATCGCGCGCCGGGTGCTCGCCGCCTTCGGGGTGCGGGATGCGGAGACGCAGCGCACCGACCGGGTCCTGGAGGATCCCACGGGCTAGCCGCCACGCCGGACACAGCGCCCGATTGTCGATGCCGTGAGCGGAATGAGCCTCGGTGCCTTCCGGGGACGGCCGTGCTCGTTCCTGTGGGCGTCGCCCCGTGTGCGTCTCCGGCGGTGCACCGATGGATGCGAAGCTGGATGGGTGGTGATCACCCTCATTCCCGCCGCCCCCGGCGACGTCGACTACGTCATCGATCTCAAGGCGACCGTGCTGAGAGCCGACCTGGAGCGCGCGGTCGGGGCGTGGAGCCCGAGTCGATCCGCCCAGCGTGTCCGCGATCACTTCTCCCCCGCCTGGACGCGCATCGTGCGCGACGATGACGAGCGTGTCGGAACCATCACGATGCGCCCCGAAGGCGGCGCGGTCTGGCTGGAGATGTTCTACCTCGAGCCCGTGGCACAGGGCCGGGGCATCGGCTCCGCGGTGCTGGAGATCGTGCTCGCGGAGGTGGCCGATCGCGACGTCCAGCTTCAGGTGCTCGACGGGTCACGCGCCCGTCCCCTGTACGAACGGCACGGTTTCGTGCTGGTGAGCGCGGACGGTGTCGATGACATCCTCGTACGCTCCGCGCGCCCTGCCGATGCAGGGCAACCTCACGGCGGTGAGACAGTGCACGCACGTGCCGGCGTGCTGGACTGAGCGGATGACCTCCGAGCCCGAGACCACCACCGCCCGGGACCGGTGCACCCGGTGCATCACGGGAGGCGCCGCGTGGTGAGGGCAGGTGCGCGACGCTCCGCGCGGCAGCGCCGGAAGCGACCGCGAAAGCGCCGCCTCACGAAGAAGCAGCAGGCGGTCCGTCGCGAGTGGCGGCTGCGGGGGGTCATCCTGGCGTCGATCGTCGGTGTGGCCGGCATCACGATCGCCGTCATCGCCACCGCTCCCCCGGCGCCCGTGCTCCCCGACGTGGTGAGCGTCAGCGTCGATCCATCCGCCGTGTCGGCGATGACGGTGGACGGCTACGACCAGGAGCAGCTGGTCAACGCAGCCGTGATCATCGACGTCGGCAACCAGCTGGGGCTCGGACCTCGCGACCAGGCGATCGCCGTGATGACAGCCATGGGTGAGTCCAGCCTGCGCAACATCGACTACGGCGACTGGGAGACCTCGCAGCGGACCAATCCGGACGGTTCGCCGACGTCGTCGCTCGGGCTCTTCCAGCAGCAGGACTGGTGGGGATCGCGTGACGAGCGACTGGATCCGCCCACCAGCGCCCGCCTGTTCTACGCCGCCATGCTGCGCAAGGTCCCGGACCGCGACAACCTGGAGCCCACCATCGTCGCCCACCTCGTCCAGGTGAACAGGGACGAGGAGCACTACGCGAAGTACTGGGAGTCGGCGGTCGCGGTGGTCGCCGCACTGGCGCAGTCCTGACCCCCGCGCCGCCTCCGCCAGGGGGTGCGAGGAGTGCTGTGCGGACTCGGAGGTTCCCGCCCCGATCCGTACGGTAGGCTGTTGTGGTTGCCTGGGCTCACTTTGCCCGGGCACGTGCAACACACCCTCCTGCCGCGGAGAGAGTCTTCGCGGCCGATTAGTCCGAAGGAGGTGGGTCTGTGACGCACCAGTACGAACTCATGGTGATCCTTCACCCCGAGCTCGACGAGCGCCAGGTGGCCCCCAACCTCGACAAGTTCCTGAAGGTCATCACGAACGATGGTGGCTCGATCGACAAGGTCGACGTCTGGGGCAAGCGCCGTCTTGCATACGAGATCCAGAAGAAGAACGAGGGCATCTACGCCGTCGTCGACTTCACCGCGACCAGCGAGGCCACGCTGGAGCTCGACCGTCAGCTGAAGCTGAGCGAGCTCGTCATGCGCACCAAGGTGCTGCGTGCCGAAGAGGCGATCGCTCAGGTCGCTGCTGAGGCCAAGCGCGCCGAGGAGAAGGCCGCTCGCAAGCCTAAGGCTCCGAAGAAGGACGCGTAATCACGATGGCCGGCGAAACGATCATCACCGTCGTGGGTAACCTCACGGCAGACCCCGAGCTGCGCTACACGCAGAACGGGCTGCCGGTGGCGAACTTCACGATCGCCTCGACCCCGCGTACGTTCGACCGTCAGGCGAACGAGTGGAAGGACGGCGAAGCGCTGTTCCTGCGTGCGAGCGTGTGGCGTGAGTTCGCCGAGCACGTCGCCGGATCGCTGACGAAGGGCTCGCGCGTCATCGCGACGGGTCGCCTGAAGCAGCGCTCCTACCAGGACCGCGAGGGCCAGAACCGCACGGCGATCGAGCTGGAGGTCGATGAGATCGGCCCCTCGCTGCGCTACGCGACGGCTCAGGTCACCCGTGCAGCCTCGTCCGGCGGTGCCGGCGGAGGCTTCGGTGGTGGCGGCGGCCAGAGCCGCCCCCAGCAGCAGCAGGTCTCGGACGAGCCCTGGTCGACCCCGGGTTCCTCGGGCGGCGACGGCTGGGCAGCTCCCGGCGCCTACGGCGACGACACCCCGTTCTGATTCGCCTTCGGGCACACATTCTCGATAAGGAAAAACCATGGCTGGAAAGTCGAGCGGCGACCGCCGCAAGCCGCGGAAGGGCGCGAAGAACGCCGCTCCCGCGAAGTCGATCCGGGTTGGCGTCATTGACTACAAGGACGTCGCAACCCTTCGCAAGTTCATCTCGGAGCGTGGGAAGATCCGCGCCCGTCGTATCACCGGTGTCTCGGTGCAGGAGCAGCGTCTGATCGCCAAGGCGATCAAGAACGCACGCGAGATGGCGCTCCTGCCCTACGCCGGCGCTGGCCGCTAAGGAGCACCGGAATGGCAAAGCTGATTCTCACGAATGAGGTCGCCGGGCTCGGTAGCGCCGGTGACGTTGTCGAGGTCAAGAACGGGTACGCCCGTAACTACCTCGTTCCCCAGGGATTCGCCGTCAACTGGACGCGCGGTGGCGAGAAGCAGGTCGCTTCGATCCAGGCCGCTCGTCAGGCTCGTGCGATTCACGACCACGATGAGGCCGTCGCGCTGAAGAACAGCATCGAGGGCGCCAAGGTCCGCGTGGCTGTCAAGGCCGGCGCCGAGGGCCGTCTGTTCGGCTCGGTGAAGACCGAGACCATCGCGAACGCCGTCGAGGCCGCTGGCCTGGGCAAGATCGACAAGCGCAAGGTGCACATCACCTCCGCGATCAAGTCGACGGGCGAGCACGAGGCCACCGTTCGTCTCACCGACGACGTGACCGCGGTCATCACCCTTCAGGTCGTCGCTGCCAAGTAAGCAGCTACACCGCAGAGCGCCCCTTCTCCTTCGGGAGGGGGGGCGCTCTGCGCTGTGCCGACGTCGATCGACGCGCGGGTGCCGCTATCCGCGCGCAGCCGGCGCGCTGCCGCCCGGAGCGTTGGCGCTGTGGCGGCGGTGTGGAGGCGCGGTGTGGAGGCGGGTGTGGAGGCGGTGTGGTGGTGCGGTGTGGAGGCGGTGTGGTGGTGCGGTGTGGAGGCGGTGTGGAGGCGCGGTGTGCCGGTGCTGTGGAGGCGTGCGGTGTGGCGGTGCGTCGGCGGCGTCGCGCCGGGCCTCGACGCCGCGAACCGAGGACAGCGTGGTGAGGCGAGGGCGAGCAGCGTCGCGACGGTTTCATCTCGTCGGCACCCCTTCGACGCAGCGCAATCCTGCGGCGCACACCGGCACGGTGGTTAACATGCCGCGCCGCTCATACGAGCGGGATCCCCTCCCCGTTATCCCCCGACTTGTACACAGGGCGCGCCCGGCTGGCGTTAACTTTCAACGACCACTTCAAGATTCTTTCCCCAGACCGGGTGTGGACGGAGAAAGCCCCGATCAACTTACATAAAAAAGTTGGCAGTCCACAAGTTATCCCCAGTTCTCCCCAGGGTTTGTCCACAGTTCGAACGGCGTTTCACGCATCCTCTCCACAGAGTTATCCACAGGGCCATTTGACCTGTGGAGGAGTCGGTCCTAGCGTGGGTTCACGACCGGATCTCGTTCCCGCGCGCGTGTCCCTCACCTCTCGATCCAGAGGATGTCGGAGGCCCGTGATCTGATGCTGGAAAGCGATTCCGGTCGGAACCGGCGGGCTGCATCTCCCGTCACGTCGTTGCGCCCGGCGCGGGGAAGGAGTGCGTGTGTCTATCGCTGACATCACGGAGGACCGGATGGGTGGGGCTCCGCGCCCCGAGCGCACGCCACCGCACGACCTGCTCGCCGAGCAGTCCACCCTGGGCGGCATGCTCCTGTCGAAGGACGCGGTCGCCGATGTCATCGAGACGCTTCGGGGCACCGACTTCTACATCCCCAAGCACGAGGTCATCTACGAGGCGATCCTCTCGCTGTACTCCCACGGCGAGCCCACGGACGTGGTCGCCGTCACGGATGAGCTCATCAAGACGGGCGATCTGCAGCGTGCCGGGGGAGCCGACTACCTGCACACCCTCACCTCGATCGTCCCCACGGCGGCCAACGCGGGCTATTACGGCAGCATCGTGGCCGAGCGGGCCCTCCTCCGTCGCCTCGTCGACGCCGGTACGCGCATCGTGCAGATGGGCTACGCGGGGGAGGGAGACGCCACAGAGATCGTCAACAGCGCGCAGGCCGAGATCTACGGCGTCACCGGGCAGCAGACGGCCGAGGACTACGTCCCCCTGACCATCGCCGTCGACGCCGCCGTCGAGGAGATCGAGGCGGCACGCGGGCGCGACGGGCAGATGACCGGAATCCCCACGGGATTCCGCGAGCTGGACGAGCTCACCAACGGTCTGCACGGCGGTCAGATGATCGTCGTCGCCGCGCGTCCCGCCATGGGAAAGTCGACCCTCGCGCTGGACTTCGCCCGAGCCGCCGCCATCAAGCACGAGATGCCCACCATCTTCTTCTCGCTCGAGATGGGCCGCGCCGAGATCGCGATGCGCCTGCTCAGCGCGGAGGGCGGCATCATGCTGCAGAACCTCCGCAAGGGCATGATGGACAACCGTGACTGGACGCAGGTCGCCGCCACGCGAGGACGCATCAACGACGCCCCCCTCTACATCGACGACAGCCCCAACATGACGCTCGTCGAGATCCGCGCCAAGTGCCGTCGGCTCAAGCAGCGCGTGGGCCTGCGGATGGTGGTCATCGACTACCTCCAGCTCATGACGAGCGGCAAGCGCGTCGAGTCGCGTCAGCAGGAGGTCTCGGAGTTCTCGCGGGCCCTGAAGCTGCTCGCCAAAGAGCTCCAGGTGCCTGTCATCGCCCTGTCACAGCTGAACCGTGGTCCCGAGCAGCGGCAGGACAAGAAGCCCGCCATCAGCGACCTGCGTGAGTCGGGCTCCATCGAGCAGGACGCCGACATGGTCATCCTGCTGCACCGCGAGTCCGCCTACGACAAGGACGTGCGCCCCGGCGAGGCCGACCTCATCGTGGCCAAGCACCGTAACGGACCCACCGCGACCGTCCCCGTGGCATTCCAGGGCCACTACTCCCGCTTCACCGACATGGCCCCCGGAGAGGCTCCCGGCGGCCCCGGTCCCGACGACGGCGGCGGCTTCGACTGAGGCGAACCGGCGCGGGGGCGCCGGGACAGCAGTCAACGTCGGCGCGAAACCATGATCAGGTCCCGAATGCATGACGAATCCGCTGGATTCATTATTCATTCGGCACCCAGTCATGGATTCGACGCCGATCATGAGCGTGAAGTCGATACGCCGTCCGCGTCGCCGGGCGCATCCCCACTGCCCCATGAAGTCGGGAAGCCGGGGCACGACGTCGTGAGGTCATGACCACGTCGCGAGTTCATGACGTATTCGCCGGATCCGTCATGGATACCGCACCCAGTCATGGACTCAGCGCCGCTCATGAACGACGCTGCCGGCCAGTCATCCGCCGCGCCGCCGTGGCGCGGACCCGGGGTTCAGCATCTCGCCAATCGCCCTGGACTGCGGGGCGCCAACTCGGCTGCCGACAACCGGCGCGTCCGCGGATCGCAAAGCCGTCCGGAAACGGGAGCCGCCACCGATCCCGTCAGCTTTCCTCGCGTGGCGCGCGGCCGATGATCGTCTGCGGCACCAGCCAGTCGCGCATGCGCGAGAGGTTCCCGAGCGGCGACCAGATGCCGATGTGCTCCTTGTCCAGCACGACCCCGGCCACACCGTGCGGAGCGAGGGATTCCAGGTAGTCGATCGCGCGGGGCGTGGGCAGCGCAAGCACCACCGACGCGTCCTGACCGAGCTGCGTCGCCGCCTCCCGTGCTCGAGCCCGGCAACTGTAGATGCAGACGACCGGACCCATTCCCGGCGGCTGCACGGCATAGGGCGTGGGGGAGTCGGGGGTGCCCCGATTCACGAAGAACCACAGCCCCAACCGTGCCGCAGCCTGCCACACCGCGATCTGACCGTCCTGGCCCGCTTCGCCCGATTCAGCATGAATGCGGTCGAGCTCCGTCACCAGCACGGGTGCGTTGTCGAGGTTCTCGGTGTCCATGTGTGAGCCCTTCGCCGATCGATGTGTCGAGCCTATGGCGCTCTCCGTCCCGAACGCCCCAGAACAGAGGCGGGGCCGGGATCTGCGATCCCCGCCCCGCCTTCCGTCGTCGCGCTTACTGAGCGGCGACCTCCTGCGCGCCCTTGAAGTAGAGAGTGCTGAGCGGGGTGAGCGTCCAGCCCTCCACTGTGGGCGCGAACATCACGTTGCGCGCACGGTAGTAGGTGTTGATGAGGGCGCTGTCCTGGCCGATGAGGATGTCCTCGGCCTGGTGCATGAGCTCGGCGCCCTTGGCGGCGTCGGTCTCCGAGTTGATCTGGGTGAGCAGTGCGTCGAACGCCGGGTTGGAGTACTTCGCGTTGTTCAGCTCGGAACCGCTGGCCCATCCGGCGAGGAACGTCATGGGGTGCAGGTAGTCGCCGCCCCAGCCCATCGCCGCGATGTCGAAGTTGCCGGCCTTGATGCCGTCGTAGTAGACCTTCCACTCCTGGGTGGTGATGGTCATGTCGATGCCGAGGTTCTTCTTCCACATCTGCTGCAGAGCCTCGGTCACCTTCTTCACCGTGTCGTCCGTGTAGTAGGACAGCTCGATGGGCGGCAGGCCTTCACCATTCGGGTAACCGGCCTCGGCCAGGAGCTTCTGTGCGGCCTCGACGTCACCGGTGGGCGTGATGCCCCAGTCCGGCCGGTCCTCGGTGAAGTCCGTGCCGTCCAGCACATAGCCGGGGGCGACGATGCCGGTGGCCGGCTTGTCGGTGGACTGCAGCACCTTGTCGATGAGGGCCTGACGGTCGATCGCGAGGCTCAGCGCCTGGCGCACCTTCGGGTTGTCGAAGGGAGCCTTGGTGAGGTTCATGATGAAGTAGCTCGTGCCGAACTGCGGAACCGTGTACAGGTCCTCGCTGTCGGTCTTCAGGCGCGGGAGATCATCGGTGGGCACGGCGGAGATGCCGTCGACCTGGCCCGACTCGAACGCCGTGAGGGCCGTCGCCTGGTCGGGGATCACGCGGAGGGTGATCTCCTCGAGGCTGACCTTGTCGGCGTTCCAGTAGTTCGGGTTCTTCACCAGCGTGATGCTCTTGCCGAACGTCATGTCGCTGACCATGAAGGCGCCGTTGCTGACGTAGGTGTCGGCCTTCTTCGCCCAGGTGTCGGCGTTGCCCTCGACGACGTCCTTCTTGACGGCGTTGAACGGGTACATGTTCAGCATCGGCAGGAAGAACGGCGTGGGGGTCTTCAGCTTCACGACGAAGGTGTTCGCGTCAGGAGCAGTGATGCCCACGGCTTCCTTGTCGCCGGTTCCGGCGTAGAACTCCGCAGCACCCACGATGTAGTCGGTGAGCAGGTTCGCGTACTGCCCGGCGAGATCCTGGTCGAGCACGCGGAACCACGAGTACAGGAAGTCCTCGGAGGTGAGCGCGCTGCCGTCGGACCACTTCAGATCCGGACGCAGGTGGAACGTGTACTCGAGGCCGTCGGCGCTCACGTCCCACGTCTCCGCGAGGCCGCCCACCAGTTCGTTCTTGGCGTCGTAGGTCACCAGCGGCTCGAAGGTGTTCATGATCACGGGGGAGGCGAAGCTGTTGCTCGTCACTCCCGGGTCGAGGCTGTCGGCCTCCTCGTTGACGGCGAACACGATCTTCTGGTCGGCTGCGGCTGTGTCATTGCCCCCGCCGCCGGTGTCCCCGGCGGAGCAGCCGCTGAGCAGCAGGGCCGCGACCGCCACGAGCGCCGTGGCGCCCAGAGCGAGCTTCTTCATTGCGTTACTCCTTCGATTGTGGTGTTGCTGTGCGACGGGCGCGGGCCCGTCACGAGACCATGTGGCACGCGACCTGATGTCCGTTTCCGGTATCGCGCATCTCGGGGACGACGGTCGCGCAGATGTCCTGTGCGAGCGGGCAACGGGTGCGGAAACGGCACCCGCTCGGCGGCGTGATGGGACTGGGCAGGTCGCCATCGATGGATGCCTCGACGCGGCGGCTCGACGCCGAAGGATCGGCGATCGGCACCGCCTTCAGCAGGCCCTGTGTGTACGGGTGGAGCGGGTTGCGGTAGATCTCTTCGCTCTCGCACAGCTCCACCAGCTGACCGAGGTACATCACGCCGACCCGGTCGGAGACGTGGCGCACCATCGCGAGGTCGTGCGCGATGAAGAGGTAGGTGATCCCGCGCTCCTCCTGGAAGTCGCGGAGCAGATTGATGACCTGCGCCTGCACCGACACATCCAGTGCGGAGATCGCCTCGTCGGCGATCACGACGCGAGGGTTGAGGATGAGCGCGCGTGCGATGCCTATCCGCTGACGCTGGCCGCCGGAGAATTCGTGGGGGTAGCGCGCGATGTGCTGCCCGGACAGCCCGACCGCCTCCAGCATGTCGCCCACGAGGTCGCGTGCCGCACGCGCGTTGCGCACCACGCGCTGTGCGATCAGCGGCTCGGCGATGATCTCTCCCACCGTCATCCTGTCGTTCAGCGACGAAGCTGGATCCTGGAAGATCATCTGGATCTGGGGTCGGATGGGGCGCAGCTCGCGGTCCTTCATCCGGGCGATGTCGACGCCACCCAGCCGGATGCTGCCCGCCGTCGGCTCATACATCCGGATGACGGTGCGTGCGACCGTCGACTTGCCGCAGCCCGACTCGCCCACGAGCCCCAGCGTCTCGCCGGCACCCACGGAGAAGCTCACGCCGTCGACCGCGTGCACCACGGCACCCCGCTTCCCGCTGACCGGGAAGTGCTTGACCAGACCCTCGACCTCAAGCATGAGCGCTCCTCACCTGGGTGAGCGGGTTGTTCTCGCTGGGCGCCTCCGGAGAGAGCAGATGACAGTGCGACACGTGGGTGTCGGACAGCCGGGTGGCCGGCGGGGGAGTGGTCTGGCAGATCTGTCGCGCGTAGGCGCACCGATCGGCGAACGCACAGCCCTGCGGCGGGAACATGAGATCCGGCGGGGTGCCCGGGATCGAGGCGAGCCGCTGGTCCCGGTCACCGTCGATGCGCGGGACGGAGGCGAGCAGGCCGAGCGTGTACGGGTGCGCGGTGTGCGAGAAGATCTCCTCCAGCGTCCCCTCCTCAACGATGGTCCCGCCGTACATGACGGCCACGCGCGAGCAGACCTCTGCCACCACGCCCAGGTCGTGGGTGATGAAGATCACACTCATCCCGAGCTCGGCCTGCAGGCGCCGGAGGATACGCAGGATCTGGTCCTGGATGGTGACATCCAGCGCTGTGGTCGGCTCATCGGCGATGAGCACATCGGGCTTGCACGCCAGCGCCATCGCGATCATCACGCGCTGGCGCATGCCGCCGGAGAACTCGTGCGGGTACGCCGAATAGCGGCGCTCGGGTTCAGGGATGCGCACCATGCGGAACAGCTCGAGAACGCGCTCCTTGGCCTCGGCCTTGGTCATCTTCTCGTGGGTGTCCAGCAGCTCTCGCACCTGCTTGCCCACCGGGATCAGCGGGTTCAGGCTCGACATCGGGTCCTGGAAGATCATCGAGATGCGCGCGCCGCGGACCGCGCGAAGTTCGGCATCCGACGCCGTGGCGAGGTCCTTTCCGTCGAACGTGACGGAGCCTCCGACGATGCGACCGCCGTGCGCCAGCAGCTGCATGATCGACATCGCGGTGACGCTCTTGCCGCTGCCGGACTCGCCCACGATCCCCAGGGTCTCGCCGGGAGCGAGCGTGAAGTCGACGCCGCGGACGGCCTTCACCTCACCCTTGCGGGTGAAGAACGACGTGTGGAGGTCGCGGACCTCGAGGACGTTCGTGCTCATGTCGTCACGACCTGTTCTGCCGGGGATCGAGCGCGTCGCGCAGCCCGTCGCCGATGAAGTTGAAGGCGAACATCAGGATGCAGATGGCACCTGCCGGGATGAACAGCTGGAACGGCGAGGAGCGCAGCGTCGCGAGCGCATCGTTGGACATGGTGCCGAGGCTCGCCATGGGCGGTGCCACACCCAGGCCGATGAAGCTCATGAACGCCTCGATGAAGATGGCGGAAGGGATGAGCATGGTGGCGGTCACCACGATCGAGCCCGTCACGTGCGGGATGATGTGCCGGCCGAGGATGCGCGCGTCGCTGGTGCCCATGGTCTTCGCGGCGGCGACGAACTCGCGCTGGCGGATCGTGAGCACCTGCCCCCGGACCACGCGCGCCATGTCGACCCAGTACACCGTCGACAGGGCGATCACGATGCTGAGGAATCCGCTGGAGCCGGCCATCAGCACCTGGATCAGCACCACGTACAGGATGAGCGGGATGGTGCTGACGATGTCGACGAAGCGCATCATCACCGCATCCACGTTCCCGCCGATGTAGCCGGAGATGCCGCCGTAGATCACGCCGATCACGAGGTTCACGGCCATGGCGATCAGGGCGATGAGCAAAGAGATACGCAGGCCGAACATCAGGCGGGTGAGCATGTCGCGCCCCAGCCCGTCGGTTCCCAGCACGTGGTCGGTGTTCCACATCGTCGTGGAGTGCGTGATGGTCTTGCCGTCCTGCATCAGGGTGGGCGGCTTCACGCGGTAGTTGATCGTGAGCTCCTCACCGCCGCCGATGTCGAAGGTCATCCGCTTGGCGACCGGATCGTCCACGCCACCGCCGATGGTTCCCACCAGATGGCCGCCGGAATCCAGTTCCACGAGGGTCAGGCTCTGCGTCGCGACGAAGAACCGGCCGTCGACGTCGGTGGCCTGCATGACCGGTGGCAGATTGACGTGGTCCAGGTTCTGCTCGTCGTACGAGTATGGCGACAGCGCCGGCCCGATCAGCGCGAACAGAGCCATGATGACGACGACCACCACCCCGGTCACGGCGGAGGGCCGGCGCAGGAAGCCGGTGACCGCACGGCGCGCGAAGGACTCGCTCGGGCGGCGCAGCTGCTCCGCGTCGCGGGGCGTGCGAGTGGCCGGGGCCCACGGGTCGGCCGGGGCAGCGGCGGTGATGTCCTGGGTCATGAGACGAACTCCATCTTGCGCTCGCTCATTTCAGCCGGATCCGCGGGTCGATCAGGCTGTAGAGGATGTCGACCAGGAACATCATTGCGATGAGGATCGCCGCGTAGAACACGGTGACGCCCATGATGGCCGTGTAATCACGGTTCGAGATTGAATTGACGTAGTGCTGCCCGAGGCCGGGAATGGCGAAGATCTTCTCGATGACGAACGAGCCGGTGATGAGGCCCGCGAGAATGGGCCCGAGAACCGCGAGCACGGGGATCATCGCGTTGCGCAGTGCGTGGCGCAGCACGATGGCGCTCGGGCGCAGCCCCTTCGCCTTCGCCGTGCGGATGTAGTCGCGGCCGAGTTCTTCGAGCAGGCTCGCCCGCACCAGACGGGTGATGAAGGCCAGCGCGAACCCGCTGCCGGCGATGATCGGCATGATGTACGCGGCGGGGCTGTCGAGGCCGAAGGCGGGCAACACGCCGAGTTTCAGTGAGAACACGTACATCAGCAGCGTGGCGATGACGAAGGATGGCAGGGCGACACCGATCGTCGCGAGCACCATGGTCACGAAGTCCTGCCAGCGGCCGTTGCGCACCGCGGCGACGATTCCCAGGGGCAGGGCGATGAGCAGCGCGAACGCGACGGTGAGCACACCGAGTTGCGCCGAGATGGGAAACCCGGAGCCGATCAGCTCGTTCACCTGCATGCCCTCGTACTTGAACGAGGGGCCGAGGTCCAGGCGCAGGAGCCCCAGCATGTACGTGCCGTACTGCACCATGATCGGGTCGTTGAGGTGGTACTTCGCCTGCAGCGCGGCTTCGACGGCGGGGGGCAGATTGCGATCCGACGTGAACGGTCCGCCCGGGATCGCGTGCATCATGAAGAAGGTGAGCGTCGCGATGATCCACAGAGCGACGAGCATGAAGGCGATCCGCTTCATCACATACTTCGCCACGGCCACCTCCCTGTCGTCTGGTACCTGAGATTATTCTGCAATCCCACCGTTTCGTACCAACTCAGTCCATAGAATCGCCGTAACGTTTCTGCATCGCCCGCCTAATCCGACAATTCGTCCAGATTTTGCCCACTTCGACGTTCTCCGGGAGGACAGAATGAAGCTCGATGAGACGCATCGCGCCATGATCGACCTGTTGCGTGTGGACGGGCGGATGTCGGTCAACGCCCTGGCGGCCGAGCTGGGCATCTCGCGATCGAACGCGTATCAGCGATTCGAGCGGCTGGTGGAGGCGGGCGTGATCACGCGGTTCACCGCGGAGGTGGACCCGCGCGCGGTCGGACTGGGGGTGTCGGCGCTGGTGTTCGTCACGATCGAACAGAGCCGCTGGGCGGAGTTTCGAGCATCGCTGGGTGAGATCCAGGAACTCGAGCATTTCGCGGTGATCACGGGCGAACACGATGCGATGCTGCTCGTGCGCGCCACCGACGTCACCGACATCCACCTGCTGGTATCCGTGCAGCTGGCGCAGTGGCCCTCGATCAAGTCGACAGAGACCGTGTTCCTCATGGACGAGGAGCGCGCGCTCGCGGCCCTGCCGGTGGGGAAGGGGCGTGCCCCCGCCGAGGTGCTGGACGGCCAGGCGGCCGGGAAGACCCGCTTCGTCCGCTCGCGGGCACGCTGAGCGGAGACGACGAATGCCGGCGCGGATCACTCCGCGCCGGCATCCGGGTGGCGAGCTCAGCCCGCCGTGAGAGGCATCTTCTCGTCGAGCGCCGCGATCTCCTTGTCGCCGTCCTTCGCCGCGAGTCGCGTGTAACTGACGGTCATGTTGTCCTTCGTCGGGTTCTGCACGTAGTACATGCACCACCCGGTCCCCGTCGCACCGCTCTCGACGTCGTCGAGGGGCGTCAGGCCCTGCGCGACCATGTCGTCCTTCACCGAGGAGGTGATGTCCGAGGTCGGGACGTTCATGTCCGAGGTGGCGAGCTGGAGCGAGGTGCAGCTCACGCCGCCGTAGTACTTCTCGCCGCGCGAGACCGTGTACTCCACACCGACGTAGGTGGCACCGCCGGGCGCGGTGGCCCAGTCTCCCGAACCCGTGAAGCCGAAGGCGATGGCCGTGGCGGTCGCGGTGTCCTCACGTGCCGGGTCGGTGACAGTCGGCGAGGTGACGGTGATCTTCTCGATCTCACCCGAGGATGCGGGTGCATCCGTTGTGGGCGAAGCGCTCGGCTCCTCGGTGATGGGCGTGCCCTCCGCGGTCGGCTCAGCGGCCGGGGTGCTGGGCGAGGTGTCGCCGGAGTCGGACGCGGGTGCGCTGCATCCGCTGAGAGCGATGGCACCCGCCGTGAGCAGTCCGGCGAGCAACAGTGATGTCCGCTTCATGATTCCCCCTGAATCCCTGTCCGCGAGTCCCGATGACTCGCGGACCAGCAGTCAGTATAGGCAGGTCAGGCGACCGAGCGTGGGTGCGGGCTTCGCCGCCGGCCCGATCAGCGCGGGTCCCCGACGATGCCGCGCAGCCGCGTGAGGGTGCCGGAATCCTTGCGGGCGAGCCCGAGGACCGTGGCGACCTCGAGCGCGATCAGTGCGTGGCCGGTGGCGTTGGGGTGGAACGGATCGGCGAGGAGCTGCCACGGGATGCCGTCGATCCGCCCCCGTCCGCGATCCTGGAACCGCGCGAAGACGTCGACCAGGATCACTCGGTGGGCTTTCGCGGTGGCGCGCATCGCCTCGGCGAACTCGGGTACGCGGGCCCGCTCGGGGGCATGGAGCTCGTCCACCGGAGGCGGCGTGAGCAGCACGGGGATCGCGCCCAGTCGTCGGACGCGCGCGATGAAGTCATCGAGTGACGCAGCGTACTCCTCCGCCGAGATCAGCGGCACCTTTCCGGAGGCCGAGCAGTCGTTGGTGCCGATCATCAGCGTCACGATGTGGGGACGCCACCGGGCGACGCGCTGATCGAAGTCGGCGAGCAGTTGCGCCGTGCGCCAGCCGCTGATCGCCGTGTTGATCATCGCGTCGCGGGAGCGGCCGAGATCCCCGCGCACCAGCTCATGGAGGTGGTCGACATAGTTGCGTGCGCCCTGGGTGTGCACCAGGCCATGGGTGATGGAGTCGCCGGTGTGCACCCACGTGATCGGGTCTGCGGCGGACAGCAGCGAACGCAGGCGGCGGGCCTCAGAGTTCCACATGGGTACCAGTCTCCCGGGATCGGCCGGTCAGGGGCTGCAGCGCGCGAACCCGGTGCCGGAGACGACCCTCCGGCACCGGGTTCACGCATGATGCCCCTGCGACTCAGGCGATCTCGCCCGCGGCGACCGCTTCGGCGTAGGCGGCGACGCGGGGGAGGTGGTGCGCGCCGTAGAAGTCGGCGGCGGTCAGGCGCCCGGCGTCGTCGGCCGCGGGCGACTCGTGGCGCAGCACCGCGATGACGGCCAGGGCGTGCATCCAGCCGCCGGCGAGAGTGCCCAGGAGCATCAGGTACGGGACGCTGACCGCCGCGGCGTCACGTGGTGAGGCGGCGAAGCCGAGGAGATCCGTCGTCGCCTGGCGGGCTGCCTCCACGGCACGTTCCAGCCGGCGTGCGGAGCGGGTGGCCACGGGGTGAGCCAGCGCGCCGAGATCGGCGATGGTGGTCTCGATTGACGCGAGGAGCGCCGCGGCGGTGGCTCCGCCGTCGCGGATGGTCTTGCGGCCGACGAGGTCGTTCGACTGGATGGCCGTGGTGCCCTCGTAGATCGGGGTGATGCGTGCGTCGCGGTAGTGCTGGGCGGCACCGGTCTCCTCTATGTAGCCCATGCCGCCGAACACCTGGATGGCGTCGCTGGTGAGACGCAGCGCCTCCTCGGTGGTCCAGCCCTTGAGGATCGGAACGAAGAACTCCGCCATCGCGCGGAGCGACGCGTCGTTCTCGCTGCGGTCGAGGAGGTCGGCCGAGTACACGCCGAGAGCGCGCATCGCGAAGATCTCGCTTGAGGTAGACAGCAGCAGACGACGCACGTCGGGATGCTCGGCGATGGTGGCTCCGGCCGGGCGATCCAGCACCGGACCCTGGACGCGCATCGCGGCGTAGGAGCGGGAGAGCTGCTGTGCACGATCGGCGATACCGGTCGCCTGGAAGCCCATGCCGGCGCGTGCGGAGTTCATCATGATGAACATGCCCGCGAGGCCCCCGCCCACCTCACCGACGAGGTAGCCGGTCGCGTCCTCGTAGGACAGCACGCAGGTGGGGGAGCCGTGGATGCCGAGCTTGTGCTCGATGGACACGGTGGTGATCGCATTGCGGGCGCCGAGGGAGCCGTCGGGGTTCGGAAGGAACTTCGGGGCGACGAACAGCGACAGGCCCTTGGCCCCGGCGGGCGCTCCGGGCGTGCGCGCGAGCACCAGGTGCACGATGTTCTCGGCCACGTCGTGATCGCCCCAGGTGATGAAGATCTTCTGACCGGAGATGCCCCAGCTGCCGTCATCGCGGGGGGTTGCCAGAGTGCGGATGGCGCCGAGATCCGTGCCGGCCTCGGGCTCGGTGAGGTTCATCGTGCCGGTCCACTCGCCCGAAACGAGCCGGGTGAGGTACATCTCGCGCAGTTCATCCGATGCGTGGGCGTCGAGGGCATGGATCTGTCCCGCGGTGAGCAGCCAGCACAGCGCGAACGCCGCGTTGGAGGCGTTCCAGATCTCGCCCAGGCCGGCGCGGATCGCGCCCGGAAGACCGTCGCCCCCCGCGGATTCGGGGGCCTCCGCGCTGATCCAGCCCGCCTCCACGAACTGCCGGTACGCGTCGGCGAAGCCCGCGGGAAGGTGCACCTTACCGTTCTCGAAACGAGCGCCCTCACGATCACCGACCGTTTCCAGCGGTGCGAGGACCGCGCTCGCGAACTCGCCGGCACCGGTGAGCACCTCGACGCCGTCGTCGGCGGAAAGCGCTCCATCGGTGGCACGGTACACGATGTCCTCGCCGAACAGCTCGTTCAGCAGGAATGCATAGTCCTCGATAGGTGCGCGGTACTCGGATGCGTCGGCCACGGCATGCTCCTCAGGGCGATGGATGAGACTGAGGTTCAGTGTACGTGACACGCGGTCTCAGAACAACGGTTCGACTCACACCCCGGGATCGGCGGGCCGCACGCCCTGCTGCTGTGACGTGGTCGGCGGCGGGGTGTGAGTCGTTGCGGCGACCAGATCAGGGGTCGTGTGCGTGGGCGCCGCTGCCGCCTCGGCCGCGCGGGCACGGTCTCGCCGTCGCCGCATGATGACCAACACCACGGCCCCGGCGAGGGCGATCAGCACCAGCCAGGGGAGTGCGACGCTCACGTTCAGCAGAGTGGCCAGCCAGAATCCGGCGAACCCGTTCCACCCGACCGCCAGGGCGTCGCCGACCGTCTGCGGCTGGGTCGGGTCATGGTGTCCGTCGCCGCCGATGACGAGGGTGATCGTGCTCATGGCGACCTTGTCGGCCATCGCCCGCAACTCGGATTCGATGGTCTCCAGCCTGGTCTGGCGCTCGCTCAGCGACTCCTCGAGCTCGGCCAGGTCGCTGGGCGTCTGCGCGGCGGCGAGCCAGCTCTCGTAGCGCTCGACAGATGTGCGCAGTGAGCTCGCCCGTGCTTCGAGGTCGCGCTGCGCGGTGCTGACGTCCTCGGACGTCACCTGGGTTCGGCTGACGGTTCCGATGCTCGTCAGCTGTTCGCGCACGTCCTCGATCTTGGCCACGGGGATGCGGGCCGTGAGGGTGGCGCGTGCCTCCGTGAGATCGGCCGACGCGTACTCGTCGCGATCCTCGATGCGCCCGCCCGCCGCGACGACGGCCTCCGTCGCCGAGCGCGCCGCGGCCATCGGGTCGGACGCGGTGAGCCAGATGGTGCCCGTGATGATCTCCGCAGCCTCGGCGGGTGCATCGGCAGCCGCCGGCTGCGCATCGGCGGGCTGGACGGCGGCGGGCTGGGCTGCGGAACCCGCCGATCCCGCGTTCGAGGCAGAGCATCCGGTGAGCAGGATCGCGGCCGTGAGGAGTGCTGCGGCGAGCGATCGGCGTCGTTGCGTGATCGTCATGCCGACACGTTAGGTCTCTGCCTCGCCTGACGGCTACGGCTCCCGGTCACGATCGCGTCTCCGTCCGATCACGGCTCGGCCACGCTCAGGTGACGGTCGGATAACGGCCGGTGAGAACTGAATCCGGAGGCGCCGCGGCGCGCAGGAAACGCTCCATGGCTGCGGGTGCGGCGGCCAGCGGCACCCCCACGCGCCGCGACAGGTTGACGGTGCGGCGGAGGTCGGCGCCGAGCCGGTCTCCACGGAGGGCCGGGCGGCCGGACAGCACCGTCTGCGGGACGACGGCCACGCCCACCCCGCGCTCCACGAACCGCAGCACAGCGTCCATCTCGGCACCCTCCACGGCGATGGTCGGCACCAATCCCGCGGAGGCGAAGGCGGCATCGGTGGCCACGCGCAGGTCGTAGCCGCGGTGGAACATCACGAGCGGCAGCGTGGCCAGGGTGGCCAGCGTCATCGGCGTTTTTCCGGTGGGCTCCCCGTCGGCAGCCGATGCCAGCACCAGTTCCTCCGTGAACAACGGTTCCGAGGCGACTGCCGGATCGTCTGGCACGCTCGGCCGTGTGACGGTGAGCGCCAGGTCCAGGGCGCCACCGGCGAGCTCCTCGACGAGCTCGCGCGAGCCCGCTTCGCGGATGACCACGTCCACCCCCGGATGTGCACGCCGGAACGAGGCGAGTGCATCCGCCACGATCGACACGCACAGCGTGGGCGGCGCCCCGAGCCGCACCCGGCCACGACGCAACTGCGCGAACTCGTCCATCTCCTGCCGCGCCGCCTCCGCATCGGCGAGCATGCGCCGGGCGATCGGCAGCAGCGCCTCGCCCTCGGTGGTGAGCACTGCCCCGGTGCGGCCGCGGATGAACAGCGTCACCCCGAGCTCGACCTCCAGAGCCGCGATCTGGCGGGACAGCGATGGCTGCGAGAGGAAGAGCTCGTCCGCCGCATGGGTGAAGTTGCCGCTGCGGGCGACCGCTTCGAAGGATCGGAGATGGGCGAGTTGCATGTCCTGAGCGTATGGGATCGAGACCAACTATGCATTGGAGTAATCCGTCGCGCGCTCCTAGCGTCGAAGACATGAGCACAACCCTCCGCACCGAGCGGCAACTGACCACCTCCGTCCTCGTCATCGGAACCGGTGGCGCGGGCCTTCGCGCCGCCATCGAGCTGGCCGAGCGGGGCATCGACGTGCTCGCGGTGGGAAAGCGCCGCAAGCACGATGCCCACACCACACTCGCGGCGGGCGGCATCAATGCGGCACTGGCGACGATGGATCCCGAGGACAGCTGGCAGCAGCACGCCGCCGACACCCTGCGGGAGTCGTACTTCCTCGCCGATCCCGGCATCGTGGAGGTCGTCACGCGCAACGCGGCGCGCGGCATCGAAGACCTGGAGCGCTGGGGCATGCCGTTCGCCCGGGAGGAGGACGGCCGCATCAGCCAGCGCTTCTTCGGCGCCCACACGTACCGGCGGACCGCGTATGCGGGGGATTACACCGGTCTGGAGATCCAGCGGACCCTGCTGCGCCGAGCTGCCGAACTCGACGTCCCGATCAACGACAGCGTGTACGTGACCCGGCTCCTCGTCGCCGACGGGCAGGTCTTCGGTGCCTACGGCTTCGACGTGGTCGACGGAACCCCCGTGATCATCCACGCCGACGCCGTCATCATCGCCGCCGGCGGTCACAACCGGATCTGGCGCTATACCTCCTCGCGGCGCGACGAGAACACCGGGGACTCGTTCCGGCTGGCCGCCCTCGCGGGCGCTCGAATCCGCGATGCGGAGCTGGTGCAGTTCCACCCGTCCGGGATCCTCGAGCCGGTGGAGATGGCCGGCACCCTGGTGTCGGAGGCGGCGCGGGGTGAGGGTGGGATCCTCACCAACGCTCAGGGCGAGCGGTTCATGGCGCGCTACGACCCGGAGCGCATGGAGCTCTCGACCCGTGACCGGGTGGCGCTGGCCAACTACACGGAGATCGCGGAGGGCCGCGGAACGGCGAACGGCGGCGTCTGGCTGGACGTCTCCCACCTGCCGCGCGAGACGATCATGGCGAAGCTGCCCCGGTTGTACCGCACCATGATCGATCTGCAGATGCTGGACATCACGCAGCAGCCGATGGAGGTGGCGCCCACCGCGCACTACTCGATGGGCGGCGTATGGGTGGACGCGGCGGATCACGGCACCGGTGTGGAGGGGCTCTATGCCATCGGTGAGGCATCCAGCGGATTGCACGGTGCGAACCGGCTGGGCGGGAACTCCCTCATCGAGCTCATGGTCTACGGACGCATCACGGGGGAAGCGGCGGCAGAGTACGCCCGCTCGCGCACCCGGATCCACCGTTCACCGGCGGCCGTGGCGGAGGCGCGCGCGGAGATGGCGCGACTCCTCGACCCTGCAGGCGGGGAGAGCGCACGGGTGCTGCAGCGCGCGATCCGCGACATCATGACCGAGCACGCCGGCGTGGTGCGCACCGAAGAGGGCCTTCGCGAGGGGCTGCGTCGCCTGGCGGAGGTAGAAGAGCGCGCCACCCACGTCTCCGCCCACCCCGACATCGCGGGATACGACGACCTCGCGCACGCCTACGATCTGCTCGGTTCCCTCCTGGCTGCACGCGCCACCCTCGAGTGCGCTCTCGAACGGCGTGAGACGCGCGGGTGCCACAACCGCGCCGACTTCCCCGAGACGGATCCCGCGCTGCGCGGGAACATGGTCTGGACCCCCGGCGGCGGCGTGGTGTTCGAGGAACTGCCGGAGGCGCCGGACTCCTTCCGTGACCTTGCGCAGGTGCAGACCTCATCCGACGTCGCGGGCAAGCTCGTCGAGTGATGTCGCGGAGGGCTCATCCAGACGAAGGGTGAGCCCTCCGCTTTCTATCCACAGGGCGAGAACGCCGTCGCCGTCCGGGAGCTAGAGTTTCGGCACGATCGAGTTCGGGACGACTCGTTCGTGCATCTGGGGAACTCGTCGCGATTCGCAATCGATGATGGGTGCGTGTGGGGGACGGGGGCCTGATGGCGCTATTCAATCGACGTCGGCGCGACGACGACGAGCAGCCGGGCAGCGGTACGGTCGCGGAACGGGCATCCGACGAGGACTCGCTCAGTGCGATCGAGGCCCTCTTCGCACCGCCCGCACCGCCTGCGGCGCTTGCGCTGGAACTGCCCACACTCATCGAACCCGCACCGCCAGCGGCGGCACCCGTCGCTCCCGCATCCGGCATCGGTCCGGCGCCGGCCACCGATGCACCGCTCGGCACCGTTGTGCCCGGCCAGATGATCGATCCCGTCCCGGCCGATTCCGATCCGGCGCCGCCGGACAACCGTGGGCGAGGGTGGTCGCCCGGCCGTATCGGCACCGAAGAAGAGAGAGCAAGAATGGCACATCTGGAGCAGTCAGTACAGGACCTCCTGGCGATCGACGGGGCTATCGGCGCGGCGATCGTCGATTCCGGATCGGGGATGACGCTCGCGGAGGGCGGACAGCCGGGCTTCGATCTGGCCATCGCCGCAGCCGGAACGTCCAACATGGTCCGCACCAACGTGCAGACGATGCGCGATATCGGCCTGACAGCCGCGACCGAGGACATCCTCATCACGCTGGATCAGCAGTACCACCTCATCAACGTGCTCCACAGCGCGGGCAACGAGGGGCTGTTCGTCTACCTCGTGCTCGACCGCGCCCGCGCCAACCTGGCTCTGGCTCGGCACAAGCTGGCGCAGGCGGCGGGCCAGATCCAGATCTGATCATCGCACTTGACATGGGGCTACTTTCTTCAAGAAAGTATCCCCATGCCTTTGCGTTCCGACTGGTCCGAGGCCGGGTGCGTCATCGCACGCGCGGCCGACGTGCTCGCCGACCCCTGGGTGCTGGTCATCCTCCGTGAGCTCTTCAGCGGGCGCAGCCGATTCGACGAGCTCCGTGATGCGACGGGTGCGGCAGACAGCGTGCTGGCCCGCCGGCTGCGGACCATGACCGATGCGGGCCTCATCCGGCATGCAGAGAGCGGCGGATACGCGCTGACGAACGCAGGTGAGCGGACCCTGCCGATCCTGCACGCGTATGCGGGCTTCACGCGCGCGGTCGAGCCGCCGAGCGACGGCGGACTGCGGATCAGCTGTACGCGATGTGGCACAGAGGCGGTGTCGGCGGACTGGTGCCCCACCTGTGCCGCCCCCCTCGATGCCGAATCCACCACGTGGATGCGTCCGAGCATGGGTGAGCCGTTCCCCGTCGTCGGGGGAGGCCCGCGGTGAGCCGCCGTGGCACCGGCCGCATCCATCCGGCGTGGTTCGTCGCAGGCGCCGCCCTGGTGGCGCTGATCGGTGCGGCGGGCTTCCGCGCCGCACCCGGCGTGCTGATGGTGCCGCTGCACGAGGAGTTCGGCTGGTCCATGACGCAGATCAGCCTGGCGGTGACGGTGAACCTCGTGCTCTACGGCGTCACCGCGCCGTTCGCCGCCGGCCTGATGCAGCGCTTCGGAATCCGCCGTGTCACCACGGCTGCGCTGCTGGTGATCGCGGCCGGTGCAGCACTCACCGTGTTCATCGACGCTCCCTGGCAGCTGCTGCTCACCTGGGGGCTGCTCATCGGGCTCGGTACCGGATCCATGGCCCTCGTGTTCGCGGCGACCGTCACCGACACCTGGTTCGTGAAGCGTCGCGGTCTGGTCTCCGGCGTTCTCACCGCCGGGAGCGCCACCGGTCAGCTGATCTTCCTTCCGGTGATCGCCACGACCGCCGAGGAACTGGGCTGGCGGATTGCCTCGCTCATCATCGCGGGTGGTGCCCTCGTCGTGGTCCCGGTGGTGGTGCTGCTGCTGCGGGATCGCCCGTCGGATATCGGTGTGCTGGCCTACGGCGCGGCGGCAGCGGATGTGGAGACGGCGGTGGCGCCGGCTGCGGAGGTGACCATGGCGCCGCGGGAGAGCGCGGTCCGTCTGGCGCTGGGTGCATTGCGTGAGGCGAGCCGTTCCCGTGCGTTCTGGGCGCTCGCGGTCGGTTTCGCGATCTGCGGCGCCACCACCAACGGGCTGGTGGGCACCCACTTCATCCCGAGCGCCCATGATCATGGGATGCCGCAGACCACCGCGGCAGGACTGCTCGCGGTGGTGGGCATCTTCGACATCGCCGGGACCGTGCTGTCGGGGTGGCTCACCGACCGGGTCAATCCACGCATCCTCCTGGCGGCGTACTACGCGCTGCGCGGCGTCAGCCTGTTCCTGCTGCCGACGCTGCTCTCGGCCACCGTGCAGCCCAGCCTCGTGGTCTTCATCGTGATCTACGGACTGGACTGGGTGGCCACGGTGCCGCCGACGATCGCCCTCTGCCGTGAGCTGTTCGGGGCACGCGGGCCGCTGGTGTTCGGGTGGGTCTTCGCGGCGCACCAGGTGGGGGCCGCGTTCGCTGCGACCCTCGCCGGCATCGTCCGCGACCAGACGGGCCAGTACACGGTCGCCTGGATCACCGCCGCCGTGCTGTGCCTCGTCGCGGCACTGGTGAGCGGCACCATCGCACGCCGACGCGAGGCGGTGTCCGAGCCCGCCTCCTGACGTGGCGGCGGCGATCGGGCAGGATCGGGGTATGACCGACGAACTCCACCTCGACACCATGGCGGTGCATGCCGGACGCGACGATCTCGCGGCCCTCGGCGTGCACGCCCTGCCCATCGATCTGTCCAGCACCAACCCGCTGCCGGACATCGAGCACGGCGGCGACTCCTATGAGTCCATGGCCACCGGAGGTCACCCCGACCCCGCGGGCGGGATGGTGTATCAGCGGTTGTGGAACCCGACCGTCGCCCGCTTCGAGGAGGCGCTGGCGAAGCTGGAGCATGCCGAGGCCGCGGTGGCCTTCGGATCGGGGATGGCGGCGATGACGGCGGCCATCCTCGCCCTCACGGCCGCCGGCGGGCGGCATGTGGTCGCCGTGCGTCCGATCTACGGCGGCACCGATCACCTCCTCGGAACCTCCCTTCTGGCCACCGAGGTCACGTTCTGCACCGCGGCGGAGGTGGCTGCGTCGGTGCGTGAGGACACCGCTCTCGTTGTGATCGAATCGCCGGCGAACCCCACCCTGGAGCTGGTGGACATCGCCGCGGTGGTCGAGGCGGCCGGCGGCGTGCCGGTCCTCGTCGACAACACCTTCGCCACCCCTGTGCTGCAGAACCCGCTGGATCTGGGAGCGGCCCTCTCGCTGCACAGCGCCACGAAGTACCTCGGCGGCCACGGCGACGTAGTCGGGGGCATCATCGCGACCGACGAGGCGACTGCCGTGAAGCTGCGCCAGGTCCGAGCGGTGACCGGAGCCCTGCTCCATCCGCTCGCCGCCTACCTGCTGCACCGCGGCCTTCCCACGCTGCCCCTGCGCGTGCGGGCACAGCAGGCTTCGGCCGAGATCATCGCGCGGCGGCTCGGGGACCACCCGGCCGTTGCCCGTGTGCACTATCCCGGGCTCGACGGCGACCCGCAGGGCATCCTCGCCCGTCAGCAGCGCGGCCCCGGAGCCATGATCGCGGTGGAGCTCGTCGGCGGCTACGCTGCCGCCGCCCGCGCCACCGAGCACGTGAAGCTGTTCACGCACGCCGTGTCACTGGGCGGGGTCGACTCGCTGATCCAGCACCCCGCCGCCCTCACCCACCGTCCGGTCCCGCCCGAGGCGCGTCCGGCCGCCAACGTGCTGCGCCTGTCGATCGGCCTCGAAGACGTCCGCGACCTCATCGCCGACCTCGAGGGCGCGCTGGACGCGGTCGCGGGCGACTGACATGCGCGTGGCGGTGGCCGGCGGCACCGGCGTGGTGGGGCGGCTCATCGTGTCCGAGGCGCGCGATCGTGGCCACGACGTGATCTCGCTCTCGCGTGCCGACGGCGTGGATCTCACCACAGGAACGGGGCTCGATCTGAGCGGCGTCGGTGCCGTGGTCGACGTTTCCTCGGTGTCTGCCACGGCTGCTGATGCGGCAATCCGCTTCTTCCGGACCGTTTCGCGGACGCTGGTGGACGCCGGTGCCGCCGCGGGCGTGAAACACCACCTCGCGCTGTCGGTCGTGGGCGTCCCCGAGGCGCCATTCGGCTACTACGCGGGCAAGGCGGCACAGGAGCGCGTTGTGCGGGGCGGCCCGGTACCGTGGACGATTCTGCGGGCGACGCAGTTCCACGAGTTCGCGGGGCAGGTGCTGGACGCCGCCCGGATCGGTGGCGTGTCCCTGGTTCCGAAGATGCGCTCGCAGCCGCTCGCCGCGTCCGTCGTCGCCCGCCGGGTCGTGGAGCTGCTGGAGACGGGGCCGCAGGGCGTCGCCCGGGAGATCGCCGGTCCCCGCGAGGAGCGGATGGCCGACCTGTCGCGACGGTGGGCGGCGCATCACGGCGAGCGCCGGCGGATCGTCGAGGTGCCGCTGCCCGGTGCGTGGGGTGCGGCGTTCCGCGACGGTCGCATCCTGCCCGGCCCCGATGCCGATCTGCTGGGACCGTCGTTCGATGACTGGCTCAGCGCGAGCTCTCGGCAATAGGGTCGGGACATGGTGCATGTTCTCGATGAAGCGATCGCCGTCACCCGCACGAACGACGAAACCGTGGCGGCACGAACGCATCCGCAGTGGGAGAACATGGTCGGCCCGTTCGGCGGGATCACCGCGGCCACGGTGGCTTCGGCCGTGCTCTCGCATCCGGACCTGCTCGGGGAGATCGTCGCGGTCACGGTGAATTTCGCAGCGCCCATCGCGGCGGGGGAGTGGAGCATCGTCGCCGAACCGGTGCGCACCAATCGCACCAGCCAGCACTGGGCGATCACCGCTCGTCAGGGTGCGGACGTGGTCCTCACCGCCACGGCCGTCACGGGCGTGGACCGGGACACGTGGGGCGATACCGAGGCCGTGATGCCGGAGGTGGGTGCGCCCGACACCTATGCCGAAACCCGCATCCCGTTCCCGCTGAAGTGGCTGGAGAACTATCGGATGCGCTTCATCGCGGGCGAGATCCCGATGCCGCCGGCTCCGCTGGCCGACGACGCGGACACGATGTTCTGGCTCCGCCACGCTGAGGAGCGAGCCTGGGATGCGCCCGCACTCATCGCCGCGAGCGACGCGTTCTACCCCCGTGTGTTCCGCCGCCGCGGGCCCGCCGTACGCGCCAGCACCATCACGCTGACCACCTACCTGCATGCGCCCGCCGGTGAACTCGCCGCCGCGGGCGCCCACCTCCTGCTGCGGGCCGGAGCATCGCGGTACGGGCGCGGGCTGTTCGAGCAGCGCGGCGAGATCTGGAGCGAGGCCGGTGCACTGCTGGCCACGACGTATCAGCTGGTGTACTTCTCCGAGCCCCGGACCGGCTCATGACGGATCTGCCGCTGCGACCCGGCGACGACGCTTTCCCTCGTCACGTCTTCGATGCGCTCGGAACGCCTCCGGTGCCTTTCGAGGAGCGCATCGGCGGCGCGATCCAGGTGGTGGAGAAGAGACCGAAGAACGGCCCGATCACCCTGATGACCTCGGGGGCGTCGCGCCTGCAGACCGACTCGGGCGAACGTGTGGAGCTGGCGATCGAGGTGCTGCCGGACCAGGTGGGTGCCGCGTTCGTCGCCTTCACGATCGTCTGTGACGACATCGCGCAGAACCGTCGCGTGCCGCCGCTGGAAGTGCCCTGGCGCAACGATGTTCCGTTCCTCAACGGAACGCGCATCTCGGCCATCCTGGCGACGGGTTCCCGGTGGGGAAGCCGATTCGACGACGTCCGTGTCCGGCGACGCACCGTCGGTCATGTGCGCACGCTGCGACTGCTCACGGACGACGAGGCCCGGTTCGCCGCGCATGCCGGGTGGGACGGGCTGGCCACGCGCGCGGGCTCCATCGACGAGCTGCTGGATGTGACGCGCACCGGCGTGGTCTCCCCCGAGGACGCGCCGGGGTACCGCTCGGACGCGCCGGTGATCGTGTCGCGGCTGCACGAGCAGCATCCGCCCCGCTGGCTGACGGCCGCGCCGCGGGAGTTCCGCTCGGTGACCGGTCTCGAGTCGCCGGAGTACATGGCCGACGCCGCCAACTTCGAGATCTGGTCGCTGTCGACCTACGTCTCCCGCTTCCCGTGGGTCGAGCACTTCCTGCGAATCGCGGAGACCGGCCAGACGGCGAGATTCACCGATGAGTCCGGTGACTTCGCCTACGACGACTGAGTGTCAGCGGGCGAGCGCGACGGGCTCGATGCCGAGTGCGAGGGCGATCCCCGAGAGATACGCCTCCTGATCGAAGTCCTCCAGCAGCGAGGAGAAGAGCAGGAAGCCGGGGCCGAGCCCCGCGATCACTAGTCCCACCCGCCGGGACCAGTCGTCCACGCCCGCGGGAACGACCTCCGGATGCGCTTCGCCCCAGGCGCTGACCACGGCGATGAGTGTGGCCCGCAGCTCGGAGAAGACGCGTGTGAGTCCAGCGCGGAGATGCTCATCCGCTGCCGCCTCGGCCCAGAGCTGCACCACGACGCCGCTGAACGGCTCGTTTCGCACGCCCTCGAGCACGGCGCGCATCACGGCGGAGGGGTGGGGGACGTCCGACCCCGACAACGCCTGCACTTCGGCGATGCGCGCTCCCAGCACTCGCTCCGCGACCGAGTGCACCAGCGCCTGCTTGCCGTCGAAGTAGCCGTAGATCGCGCCGGCGGACAGCCCCGACTCCGCGATGATGTCCGCCATCGAGGTGCGGGAGTAGCCGTTTCGCAGGAACACCCGCATAGCGGCGTCGATGATCGCGCTGCGCCGCGCGGCGCGGTGCTCGTCGCTGACCTTCGGCATCGCCACCTCCCTGTGTTGACAACCTTATCGCTCGGGAGCATCATACAGAACGAACATTCGTTTTTATTTTGAGGGGCACCCATGAACGCCACAGCGCACGACCCGCGCTTTCACACCCCGCTGCTGCGCGCCACCGGCATCGGCGTCGCGCTGTCCATCGTGATCGGGGTGATCCTGCTCGCCTTCGCCTGGCCTTCGGTGACTGCGTCGCCGAAGGACGTCCCGGTGGGGATCGTCGGCTCAGGCGAGCAGCTCGCGGCCGTCGAGGAACAGGTGAATGAGAAGGCCGACGGCGCCATTGCCCTCGTCGATTACGACGACCGGGACGCCGCGGTGGCTGCGATCGAGCGACGCGACGCCTACGGTGCCGTCATCCTCGGCGCGGATGCGACCACGGCACCCGAGGTGCTGACCGCCTCCGCGGCTAACCCGGCGGTGGCGCAGCTGCTGCAGGGCGTCGCGACGCAGGTCCAGGCCGCGGTGGACGCGCAGATCCGAACGCAGGTGGAGGCCGGCATCGCCGCCGCCCAGCAGCAGGCGGCGACGCAGATGCAGCAGGCGCTCGCGGCGGTGCAGGCAGGTCAGCAGCCGCAGCTTCCCGCTGCCGACGCAGCTGCGCCGTTCACGATCCCGACCGTCACGGTGCAGGTGACCGACGTGGTTCCGCTCGCCGACACCGATGAGCGCGGCACGGGCCTGGCCGTCGCAGCCTTCCCGCTCGTGCTGGGCGGCCTGCTCGGCGGTGTGCTGCTGTCGATTCTGATCAAGGGCGCCGCCCGTCGTCTGTTCGCCGTCGTGGTGTACTCGGCCGCCGCGGGACTCGTGGTGGCGGGCGTGCTGCAGGCGTGGTTCGGCGTGCTGCAGGGCTCATACGCACTGAACGCCCTCGCACTGGGGCTCGCGGTCGGCGCGATCTCCGCCACGGTGACCGGCCTCTACGGACTGCTGGGGACTCCGGGCATCCCGGCGGGTGCGGTCGTCATGATGCTGTTTGCCAACCCGTTGTCCGCTGCGACCATGCCCGTCGAATTCCTGCTGCGACCCTGGGGCGCGATCGGGCAGGCGTTCCCTCCGGGAGCGGCCGGAACGCTGCTGCGCGATCTGTCCTACTTCCCCGCTGCCGACGTGTCGGGTCCATGGACGGTCCTGCTGCTGTGGTTCGTGGGCGGACTGCTCGCCACCGTCGTCGCCATCTTCCGCGAGCATCGCCGCGCCCGCGCCGCCGTCGCCCCCGCCGTCGCCGTGGCATGAGCCGTAGGATCGAGAGTCGCGAGGGGAGTGAGATGACACTGAGCGCGCAGTCCACCGTGCAGGAATGGCTGCAGGACCCGATCGGCGGCTACCTCGTCCGCGACCTGCTCCGCCACATCGGACGCGACGAGACGTTCCTCGCCCCGGTGCACGCGACTCCGATCCAGTACCTCGTGCCCCTCAGCCAGGGCCAGCTGCCGCAATCCGTCGTCGACGATCTCGTCCGAGCCTACGAAGAGCATCGACTCGCCGGCTAAAAGATCGAAAACGCAGCCCCCAGCGATGCGGGAGCTGCGCTTTTCATCTTCCACGACGAGAACATCCGCGTAGACGTGAGGAAGGGGCACCGGGATCCGGTGCCCCTTCTGAATCTGAAGGCTGATCCTCGTTTCCGCTGGAGCGGACGGCCCAAGAGTATGCGAGTCGTCTGTTCGCCCCGATTCGCGATCTCTCGCGTCGGTTCTTCGAGTTGTCAGCCGGGTTTTCTCTGCTGCGGGTTCGCCGTCAGACGTCGCCCGTCTTACTGTCATCCGGTGCCATAAGCACTCCCTTCGCCGGTGAAGTTGCTCCAATGTACGCCCGGGTCCGGAAAAAGGGAAGAGGCGCACGACGTGTCGTGCGCCTCTTCGGAAACACCCCTCAGGACTGGGCGTCGGACTTCTTTCCGCCGGCCTCCAGGACGTCGCCCGCGGGCAGCTCCTGGTGTCCGCCGAACTGCTGGCGCATGGCCGAGAGGATCTGGTTGGCGAAGTGGTCCTCGTCGCGCGAGGCGAACCGCTCGAACAGCGCCGAGGAGAGCACCGGGGCGGGAACGCCCACGTCGACGGCGGCCTTGACGGTCCATCGGCCCTCACCCGAGTCGGAGACCCGACCGGCCAGACCGTCCAGCTGCGGGTTCTGCTGCAGCGCCGCTGCGGTGAGATCCAGCAGCCACGAGGAGATCACCGATCCCCGGCGCCAGAGCTCGGCCACCTTCGGCACCGGGATGTCGAACTGGTAGAACTGGGGCTCCTCGAGCGGGGCCACCTCGGCGGAGTGCTCCGCCTCGTCCTTGCCCGCGTCGGCGTGCTGAAGGATGTTCAGTCCCTCGGCGAAGGCGGCCATGATGCCGTACTCGATGCCGTTGTGGACCATCTTCACGAAGTGACCGGAGCCGGTCTGCCCGCAGTGCAGGTAGCCCATCTCCTCGGGGGACAGGTCGCCGGAGCGGCCCGGCGTGCGCTCCACGTCGCCGGATCCGGGGGCGATCGTGCGCAGGATCGGGTCGATGTGCGCGACTGCGTCATCGGGACCGCCCACCATGAGGCAGTATCCGCGCTCCAGGCCGAAGACACCGCCCGAGGTGCCGATGTCGATGTAGTTGAGACCGCGCGGCGCATACTTCGCCGCACGACGCACGTCGTCCTTGTAGTTGGAGTTTCCGCCGTCGATGAGGATGTCTCCGGCCTCCATCAGCTCGGCGAACTGATCGACGACCTTGCCGGTGATGCCGGCGGGGATCATGAACCACGCGACGCGCGGGGTCTGCAGCGCGGCGACGAACTCCTCGGGCGTCTTCGCGCCGATCGCGCCCTCCGCCGCGAGTGCGTCGACCGACTCCGGGTTGACGTCGTAGACCACGCACTCGTGACCGTCACGCATGAGGCGGCGCACGATGTTCGCGCCCATCCGGCCGAGGCCGACCATTCCGATCTGCATTTCTCCTCTTTCCGCGAGCGATCCACCCCCGCGTCATCCATCTAACTCCCGTTCCGCGCTGTGCGCTGCGTTCTGAGCGCCTGACCTCCCAACCCTTGTTCAGATGTTCGGCGGATAGACTGGCGGGGCTTCCGTTTCGCCCTGATCGAGAAGGCCTATGTCCTCCGCAAGCACCCCGACGTTCACCGAACGTCATGTCGCTCTCGCGCGCGCCGCCGTCGCGGCGATCGCCGCTGTCATGATCACGTTCACGGGAGATCACTCCGCGGCCGTCGGCCTCTCCGTGTTCAGCGGCTTCGCCGTCGCCACGGGTCTGGTGTGGGCGCTGTCGGCCTGGCTCGTCTACCCCAGCGGTCAGCGCATCCCCGCGATCCTGCTGGCCGTCGTCAGCGTCATCGCCGGCATCGCGGCGGGCACCGTGTTCCGCGGGCCGGTGCTGCTCAGCGTGCTCATCATCTCGTGGGCGCTGATCTCGGGAATCATCGAACTGGTCTGGGGACTGCGCGATCGGCGCGTGCCGGAGCGACGAGGCAACGCACGCGACGAGATCACGCTCGGCGCGATCACCCTTGTGCTGGGCATCGCCGCACTGTTCATCAACGTCGGCTTCGAGCTGCCGTACTACATCAAGGACGCGGGCCAGGAGTTCACCCTCACCGGCGTCACCATCCTCGTGGGCGTCTTCGGAGGCTATGCGGCAATCGTCGCGGTGCACCAGGCGATCCTCGGATTCTCACCCGCGCGGCCCGCCCTCTCGGCCGAACCCGCGGCGACCGCCGTGACCGGGAAGGCAGACAATGACTGACGATCAGCCCACCACTCGCAAGGACCTCATGCGCCCCGCGCAGATGCTGGGCCTGGCCGCCGTGTGCGCGGTGTTCGCGGGTGTGGTGACCGCTGTGTCCATGGGGCTGCTGCAGAACCCCACCAAGCCCGGCTGGTCCGACGCCCGGCGTGCCGAGGTGCATCAGGAGATCGTCACCCACGCTGCGATCGGCGGCCTCATCGCCGCGGGCATCGCGTTCATCGTCGTGCTGCTGAGCATCTCGCTGCTGCTGCTGGCCGTGAAGCCCGCCGATGTGACCCGCACCATCGACCGCCCGGTGCTGTACGACTCCAAGCCGGGAGAGGCGCCCGCCGCCTCCGCCACGGACGGTCCCACCGCCGCCCCCGGACGAGACGACAAGCATCACGGCTGACTCGGCTGACACGAGCGCCCCGGCAGGCATCTGCCGGGGCGCTCGTTCGTTCAGGCCGCAGCCAGGGGGGATTCGCTCGCCCTCTGCCGGCTGCGACGCCACCACACGAAGAAGCCGACCAGCGTGAAGAAGCCGTAGAACAGGTACATCAGGCCGGACGCGTAGTAGCCGGCCGAGAACAGCAGGGGCACGCCGACCACGTCGACGGCCACCCAGATGAGCCAGAACTCCGTCCAGCCGCGCGCCATGCCGTAGGTGGCCAGCAGCGACCCGACGAACGTCCAGGCGTCCGCCCACACCGGATCGTAGGAACCCAGCGCGCCGAACAGCGGGGTGAGGGCCGCTGTGCCCGCCACCATCACGACGGCGAGTCCGATGCGTGTGGGCCAGCTCGCCCAGCGCGGCTCCACGGCCTCCCCGGTCTCGCCCTTCGTCTGACGCCAGCGCACCCAGCCGTAGATCGAGACGGCGATGAACATCACCTGGCGTCCAGCCTGACCCAGCAGATGCGGCAGCGTGGAGGCCGGATCCAGGATCGATCCGAGGAACACGGTGAGCAGCAGGGCGTTGCCGATGATGCCCACGGGCCAGGCCCAGACCTTGCGCCTCATGCCGCCCAAGGCGGAGGCGAGGCCGAAGATGTTGCCGATCACCTCGCGAACCACGAGGGTCTGGCCGTTGCCGAAGTCGATGTGTGCGTTGAATGCGTCGATGAGCCACCGCAGGATGTCCATTGTTCTCCCTTCCGTTGCGGCGGCTCCGGGGGAGATGGACGCGCGGGGCGCGGGTGCGCGACCGTCACGTCACATCCGTGCTTCTCCCATCCAGACTGTGACTGTCGGTCCTGGAATCCCACCAGGTCAACCGGCGCCTCAAGAGGCGCCGGGTCGCGGACTATGACCGCCGGCTCGGAATTTCACCGACCCCGGAGCACGTGTGTGTCGTTGCCATTGTGGCACCACTTGCAACCCGGGGCGGACAGTGCGTATTCCGCGGTGATCCGGGCGATCAGAACGCCGTGAGAGCGGCCGCCAGCATGCGGTGGCCCTGTGCCTCGAACGCCTCGTCTCCCACCTGGTGCGCCCACACCGCAGTTCCCACCGCCTGACGCAGTTTCTCGAGGTTCCAGGTGTCGTCGCGCGGGTCGTCACCGTATCCGTCGAAGAACGCCGCCTCCAGACCCGGGGCGATCAGCCACTGGCGCGCATCCATGCGCGCGAGGTCGGTCTGCGGCGGCCGCCAGGCGAAGCGGCCGAAGTCGATCGCCCGCACCCTCCCCTGGTCGATCAGCCAGTTGCGGGGATGCCAGTCGCCGTGGGTGGGGACGATGCGGACGGGGCGCGCCGGTGCCGCGCGCAGGACCCGTCGGGCCTCCGCGGCGATATCGGACGACACCCGGTGCGGCCGCTCCAGCCACGCGAGCGCCTTCGCGTTCTCGCGTTCCTCGAGCTCGTCGTCGAGGCGGGCGGCCTGGTCGTGCAGGAGGCGCAGGAGTTCGCCGGCCTGCCGGTACGTGTCCGCCGCGTACTCGGCGGGCGATCCCTCCACCAGGACCCCGTCCTGATACTCCAGGACGATCACCCCGGCATCGGAGTCGGCGTGCAGCATCCGGGAGGTCCGTCCTGCTTCGACGAGCGGACCCGTGGCCCCGGTGTGCGCGGCGATCTCGCGCAGCAGGTGGTGGTGCGCCTTCGGGCCCGCCGCCTTCACGATCCGCTCGCCCGCCGCGGTGCGCACGTGCAGCACGACGGTGTCGAGGTTCCACGACATGTCCGCAACGGGCGAGGCGTCGCCGATCCAGGTCTGGACGAGCGACGCCTGCGCGGGTGTCAGCGACGGTGGCATCAGATCCCGCGGGCGAGCTCCCCGGCGACTCCGGTGTAGGTCGCCGGTGTGAGCGCGAGCAGGCGCTGCTTGGCCTCGTCGCCGATCTCGAGTCCCTCGACGAACGCGCGCATCTCCGCGGCGCCCACCTTGTGACCGCGGGTCAGCTCCTTGAGCAGCGCGTAAGGGTCGCTGATCGTGGAACGCCCGGCGACGACCTCGGCGCGAACGACGGTCTGGATCGCCTCACCCAGGATCTCCCAGTTGCCGTCGAGGTCTGCGTCGAGCACGTGCTGCGACAGCGACACCTCCGTGAGGCCGCGGGTGAGGTTGTCGATCGCGAGCAGCGAGTGCCCGAAGGCGACGCCGATGTTGCGCTGCGTGGACGAGTCGGTGAGGTCACGCTGCATGCGGCTGGTCACGAGCGTGGTCGAGAGCGAGTTCAGCAGCGCACCGGCGATCTCGAGGTTCGCTTCGGCGTTCTCGAACCGGATCGGGTTGATCTTGTGCGGCATGGTGGAGGACCCGGTGGCTCCGGCGACGGGGATCTGTGCGAAGTAGGCCATCGAGATGTAGGTCCACATGTCGGTGGCGAGGTTGTGCAGCACGCCACCGGCGTGGCGGATCTTGTCGTACAGCTCCACCTGCCAGTCGTGGGACTCGATCTGCGTGGTGATGAGGTTGAAGCCGAGGCCCAGCGATTCGACGAACTCCCGCGCGACGGTGGGCCAGTCGGTCTCCGGAGAGGCGACCACGTGAGCCGACCACGTACCGGTGGCGCCGGAGAACTTGCCGAGGAACTCGTTCTGCTCGATCTGCTTCGCGATGCGCTCGAGGCGCCACGCGAACACGCCGAGCTCCTTGCCCATGGTGGAGGGCGTTGCGGGCTGGCCGTGCGTGTGCGAGAGCATCGCGGCATCGGCGTTCGCGTGTGCGAACGTCCGCAGCGCCTCGATCACCCGGCGCAGCGCCGGCAGCCACACCTGCAAGGTGGCCCGCTGCACGACCAGGGCGTAGGAGAGCGAGTTGACGTCTTCACTGGTGCAGCCGAAGTGCGTGAGCTCGGCGATTGCGTCGAGCCCGAGCCGCGACAGCCGGTCACGGACGAAGTACTCGACCGCCTTCACATCGTGGCGCGTGACCGCCTCCTTCTCGCCCAGCCAGTCGATCGAGGCCTGGTCGAAGTCGAGGTAGGCGGCGCGCAGTGCGCTCTTGTTCTGCTCGCTCAGCGGTGACGTGCCGAACATCGAGCGGTCGGTGAGAGCGATGATCCACTCCACCTCCACCTCGACGCGGGCGCGGTTCAGGCCTGCTTCGGAGAGGTATTCGGACAGCGGCGCGACGGCTGCACGGTAGCGTCCGTCGAGCGGGCTGAGGGGCTGGATCGGAAGAGCGGCCACGGCAGTTTCTCCTGATGAAGAGGCGGGACACGCCGCGAATGCGACCCCTCGATCATACCGAGCCGTCGATGCGCCTCATCGGGGTCGTGGGGGTGCGCAGGGCGGGCTCGAGCTGGTGGAAGAGTGCACGAACGGAGGATTCGATCATTTCCAGCACGTCGTCGAACATCTCATCGCCCGCGTAGTACGGATCGGGCACGTCCTGTCCGGTTGCGGCAGGATCGAACGACAACAGGAGGGCGATCTTCTCCGCCTGGTCTTCGTCAGCGGCCCAGTTCTGCAGGATGCGCTCGTGTGAACGATCGAGCGCGACCACGAGGTCGTTGGCCTGGAAAGCAGCGGCCGTGAACTGCTTCGCCCGATGGGCGCTGCCGTCGTATCCGCGGCGCTCGAGGGCGTCGAGGGTTCGGCGATCGGCGCGCTCACCCACGTGCCAGTCGCCGGTCCCGGCGCTCGTGGAGGAGATCCGCTCGCTCAGGCCGGCACGCTGTGCAAGCGAGCGCATCACCACATCGGCCATGGGGGAGCGGCAGATGTTGCCCGTGCACACGAACACGAGCCGAAACGGTGCGGATGCATCGGCCATGTGCACATTCTGCCGAAGATCCGAGCATTTGCCCCTCCCCAACCGGGAAAGCGACCTCCACTGTTCAGCGTCGGCGGCTTCGGATACCGCCGTTCCCACTCCTGGCCGACGATCGGGTGATGAGCACACCGACCCTCACCGCCGAAGAGACCCGTTCCCGCATCCGAGTCGCCCGCCAGCACGTTCATCAGGCATCCCTGCTCCTGCAGCAGGCCAGCGCAGCGTGGAGCGCGCTGGTGCGCATCACCTCCTGGGAATCGCCCGCTTCCCGTGGCTACCACGGCCGCGCCCAGGACCGGCTGGGGGAGGCAGCATCGCTGATGGGGCTGGTTCAGGTGCACGAGCAGCAACTGGCGTGGGCCGAGTCGCAGATCGTCGAGGGATGCGCGCCGTGAGCGGGCCGAGCATCTCATCCGGCGGTGCCATCACGGTTGATCCGGACGAACTGCGGGCAGCGGCTCAGCGCACCGATGCGGCGGCCGGCATGATGACGGACGCGGCGGACTGCCTGCTGGTCGCCGCAGGCATCATCGAGTCCGCATGCGCCGTCGGCATCGCGGCAGATGGGAACGAGCTCGCGGTGCGGGCTCGTCGTGCCACCGACGACGGCCGGGCGCTCGCGACCGATCTGCGCAACGCCGCGATCATCTACGAGATCACCGAGCTGCGACTGGCGCTGCAGCAGCCCGGCGCCGACGCCGATGCTCTTCACCAGCGCATTCGTCACCTGTTCAGCGGCTTCTCGGCAACGTCCTACCTCGGCACACTGCAGTCGGATGCGCTCATCGCGCAATGGCGCATCCGAGATTCGCGAAGCACCATCGGCCAGGTGTTCCGTGGCGCCGGTCCCTTCGGAGCCACGGCGGTGGCAGCGCTGTGGGCACTGCAGGGCATCGTTCACGCCACTGGACGCGGCCGGATCGCCGCGGGAACGTCGCTCGCGGGTCCGTCGCCCGCTGTCACCGTCACCCAGACCCGGCTGCCCGAGCCGGCGAAAGCGCCCGTCTCCCTCACCGACGCCTTCTCGCGGATCCCGAACTCCGCCGGCGATGCCCGCATCCGCATCGAGAAGTACGAGATGGCTGACGGGGAGAACAGATTCGCCGTCTACGTCACCGGCACCCGGGAGGACACGCCCACGGAAGCGTTCGACGGCGAGTCCAACCTGCAGTTGTACTTCGGTGCGCAGTCGGCGTCATCCGTCGCCGTCGCCGAGGCCATGCGGCAAGCCGGCGTTCAGCCGGGTGACTCGATCATCAACTACGGCTATTCGCAGGGAGCAATGATCACCGAGTACCTGGCGATGGACCCGCGCTACCAGGTGGAGGGCCAGTACACCCTCGGCGGTCCGGTGGAGGGCGAGATGGGCGCGGACACCCTGCACGTGGCCGTCCGTCACGACGACGATCCGGTCGTGCTCCTCGCTGACGGCGGATTTGCCGGCCAGAACGGGAGCGGTGACAGCATGGTGATCCGAGATACGGCGCATCCCGAGGTCACGCCGGAGGACGCGAGCATCCCCGGCCATTCGCTGGAGCGCTATCTGCAGACCACACGCTGGGCGGATGGCTCGGAGGATCCCCGCATGGATGCCGTGCGGCAACAGCTGGCGGAGCTTGCGAGGGCGCAGCGAGTCACGGCCTACGAGTTCGGTGCCGAGCGGGAAGCGCGCCCGTGAGGCTCAGGCGGGTCTCAGCGGCTCTTCTTCTTCTGCGGGCGCAGCAGAATACCGAAGAACCAGTTGATGAGCGAGATCACGATGGCGGCGACCACGCCCCACCAGAACTCGCCCACACCCAGTCCCCAGCCCCAGAAGCTCGTGATCCAGGCCGTGATCCACAGCAGCAGGCCGTTCACCACGAACGAGATGAGCCCGAGCGTGAGGATGTACAGCGGGAAGGCGACGATGCGGATGACCGTCCCGATCACCGAGTTCACGAGGGCGAAGACAGCGCCCACCGCCAGCAGGGTGAGCACCTTCTGCAGGTCTTCGCCCGGGGCGAATGCCGTGATCGTCACCGTGAGGGCCGGGATGAGGCTCACGACCCACAGCGCGAACGCGTTGACGACGACTCGGATGATGAAGCGCATAGGGGAAGTGTGGCATGTCCGCATGAACGGCGGCAGGGTGTCCGTGCGGCCCGGGTCGTAGAGTGATCACGTGACCGATGCCGCAGCCCCCGCTCCTGTGAAGATCCGTCCCGAGATCGCCTCGCTCCCGCCGTACAAGCAGGGCAAGCCGGCCGGTGCAGACGCCTTCAAGCTCTCGAGCAACGAGAACCCGTTCCCCCCGCTGCCTTCCGTCGTCACCGCCCTCCAGTCCGAGACGACGATCAACCGCTATCCGGACGCCACGGCGGCGCGTCTGCGGGCGCGCATCGCCGAGCGGTACGACACCACCCCCGACGGCGTCCACATCGCCTCGGGGTCGGTGGCGATCATCGCTCAGCTTCTCCTCGCCGTCGCCGCACCCGGCGACGAGGTCATCTACGCGTGGCGTTCGTTCGAGGCGTACCCCGGCCTCGCGCTGGTCGCCGGAGCACGCAGCATCCAGGTGCCCCTCACCGAGGACTTCCGCCACGATCTGCCGGCCATGGCCGCCGCCATCACCGACCGCACGCGGGCGATCATCGTGTGCAGCCCGAACAACCCCACGGGGGGCGTGCTCGCACAGGCCGAGGTGGAGGAGTTCCTCGCGGGAGTCCCCGCCGATGTGCTCGTCATCCTCGACGAGGCGTACGCGGAGTTCGTGACATCGCCGGATGCCGTGAACGGTCGCACGACGGGCTTCCTCGCCGCGCACCCCAACGTGGTCATGCTCCGCACGTTCTCCAAGGCGTACGGGCTCGCCGGGCTCCGGGTCGGCTACGCGGTGGGCCACCCGCGGGTGCTCGATGCGGCCCGCTCCACGGCCATCCCGCTGTCGGTCACGGCACAGGCGGAATCCGCAGCGCTCGCCAGCCTCGACGCTGAGGACGAGCTGCTCGAGCGCGTCGGAACGCTGGTCGAGCGACGCGAGCGCCTGGTCGCCGGCGTGCGCGCCACCGGCTGGACGGTTCCCGACACCGAGGCGAACTTCCTCTGGCTGCCCGCGGGTCCGGCAGCGCTCGCCGTGGCGGAGCTGTTCGCCGAAGGCGGGATCATCACCCGGCCGTTCGCGGGCGAGGGTGTTCGGATCTCGGTGGGCGAGGAGGAGGCGGTCGAGCGCATCATCGCACTCGCCGCCCGTGCCCTCCCTCTCCTCGCGGACTGACCCGACCAGCCGTTCCGTACGGCTTGCTCGGTGCTCGGTGCTCGGTGCTCGGTGCTCGGTGCTCGGTGCTCGGTGCTCGGTGCTCGGTGCTCGGTGCTCGGTGCTCGGTGCTCGGTGCTCGGTGCTCGGTGCTCGGTCGCCGGGTCGCTCGGCGCAGGGCAGAAGGGCGCGTCCGTGCACGGCGGACGGGTCGCCCGGGGCCTCCGTGGCCGCGTCCCCGGCCTCGATAGATGGACGTGAAAGCATCTGTTTCGGGTGCCGAATGATGCGCCACGACGCATACGGGCACTCGTAGGCTGACCACGTGACTGACATCCTGGACACCTCCGACCAGGCGGGAATGGTTCCGGCCGATTCGCCCGATGTGGTGCGCATCCTGAACCCGGACGGGACGATCGCGCCCACCGCTGCGGCCGAGCAGTACCTGCCCCTCATCGACGCACTGACCGAGTTCGATCTCGAGCAGTTCTACCGGGACATGGTGATCAGCCGTGTCTTCGACCAGCAGGCCACCAACCTGCAGAGGCAGGGCCAGCTCGCCCTGTGGCCGCCGTCGTTCGGCCAGGAGGCCGCGCAGGTCGGCTCAGCCCACGCGGCGCGCGCGCAGGACCACATCTTCCCGTCCTACCGTGAGCACATCGTCACGGCGATCCGTGGTGTGGATCCGCTCGACATCATCAAGCTGATGCGCGGACTCAGCCACGGCGGCTGGGATCCGAAAGACCCGAAGAACGGCAACACGCACATCTACACGCTGGTGCTCGGCAGCCAGACGCTGCACGCCACCGGCTACGCGATGGGCCTGAACTTCGACGGCCGCGCCGCCGGCGGGGACATCGAGCGCGACGAAGCCGTGCTGGTCTACTACGGCGACGGCGCCTCCAGCCAGGGCGACGTGCACGAAGCCATGGTCTTCGCGGCCAGCTACCGCACGCCCGAGGTGTTCTTCATGCAGAACAACCAGTGGGCCATCTCCGTCCCGGTCTCGCGGCAGTCGCGAACGCCGCTCTACCGCCGCGCCGCGGGGTACATGCCCTCCGTGCAGGTCGATGGCAACGATGTGCTCGCGAGCTTCGCGGTCACCCGTCGCGCCCTCGACGAGGCGCGTGCCGGCGACGGACCGCGCGCGATCGAGGCCGTCACCTATCGTCGCGGTGCGCACACCACGAGCGACGATCCGACCAAGTACCGCACCCGCGATGAAGAGGCCGCCTGGGCGCAGCGCGATCCGATCGCCCGCATGCGCGCATACCTTCAGAGCCGTGGCGCCGAGCAGGCGTTCTTCGATGACGTGGACGAGGAGGCCGCCGCGACGGCGGAAGACGCGCGCCAGCGCACCACGCAGCTGCCCTCGCCCACCGCGGAGAGCATGTTCACGCATGTCTACACCGACGCGCACCCGCTGATGGCCGAGCAGCGCGCGTGGCTCGCCGACTACGAGGCATCCTTCGAGGAGGGTCGAGCATGACCGTGGAGACGATGACGTTCGGCAAGGCCCTCAACGCGGGATTGCGTCGCGCAATGGCTGACGACTCGCGTGTGCTGCTCATGGGAGAGGACATCGGTCCGCTCGGCGGCGTCTTCCGCATCACCGAAGGCCTCCAGGCGGAGTTCGGGGAGAGCCGCGTGCTCGACACCCCGCTGGCAGAGTCCGGCATCGTGGGAACCGCGATCGGTCTCGCGATGGCCGGCTTCCGCCCCGTGGTGGAGATCCAGTTTGACGGGTTCGTCTTCCCGGCCTTCGATCAGATCACCACGCAGCTGGCGAAGCTCACCAACCGGCACGACGGCACGCAGTCGTTCCCGGTCGTGATCCGCATCCCGTACGGCGGGCACATCGGTGCGGTCGAGCATCACCAGGAGAGCCCGGAGGCGTACTTCGCCCACACGCCTGGTCTCCGTGTGATCTCCCCGTCCACGCCGAACGACGCCTACTGGATGATCCAGCAGGCCATCGCGGGCAATGATCCCGTCATCTTCCTCGAGCCCAAGAGCCGCTACTGGCCGAAGGGTGAGGTGGACCTGGATGAGCCCGCCGCCGCGACCCCGTACCAGGCGCGCGTTGCCCGCTCGGGTACCGATGTCACTCTCGTGGGCCACGGCGCCATGGTCACCGTGCTGTTGCAGGCGGCGGCCCAGGCCGAGTCGGAAGGGGTCAGCTGCGAGGTGATCGATCTGCGTTCGCTCTCTCCCATCGACTACCAGCCGGTGCTGGATTCGGTGCGGAAGACCGGTCGCATGGTCTACGGTCAGGAAGCGCCGGGCAACGTCAGCGTCGGAAGCGAGGTGGCCGCCACCGTGATGGAACGAGCCTTCTTCTCCCTCGAAGCGCCCGTGCTGCGGGTGAGCGGATTCGACACCCCGTTCCCGCCCGCCAAGCTGGAGGGCCTCTACCTCCCCGATGCGGATCGCATCCTCGAAGCCGTCGATCGCTCACTCGCGTACTGATACCGGAGCCGGACATGCAGACCTTCAACCTTCCCGACGTCGGCGAGGGCCTCACCGAGGCCGAGATCGTGCAGTGGCGCGTCGCCCCCGGTGACACCGTCGCCGTCAACGACGTGCTGTGCGAGATCGAGACAGCCAAGTCCCTCGTCGAGCTGCCCTCGCCGTTCGCGGGCACGGTGGGTGAGCTGCTGGTGGGGGAGGGCACCACGATCGACGTGGGTACGCCCATCATCACCGTCGACGACGGGTCCACGCCCGCAGCTCCCGCCGCCCCGGCGGCGCCCGCCACGGAGGAGGCCGGCGGATCGGTGCTGGTGGGCTACGGCACCGGTGGCGAGGTGCGCTCGCGGCGGCGCAAGCCGGCGCAGGCACCGGTGACCCAGTCGGTCGGTGTCATCGCCAAGCCCCCGATCCGCAAGCTCGCCCGCGATCTCGGCGTGAACCTCGCCGAAGTGCGCGGCAGCGGAGAGGCCGGGGAGGTGACCCGCGCCGATGTCGTCGGCCACGCCGAGCAGGCGAGTGTGTTCCGCAACATCCAGACGCCCGAGTGGGGCGCGCAGCGCGAAGAGACCATCCCCGTCGCAGCTCCCGCGTCTCCCGCCCCGGCACCGCTCGTGGCGGGCGAGCGTGAGGAGGCCATCCCCGTGCGCGGTGTCCGCAAGGTCACCTCCGCCGCCATGGTGCGCTCCGCCTACTCCGCCCCGCACGTCACGGTGTGGAAGGACGTCGACGCGAGTCGCACCATGGAACTGGTCAAGCGCCTCAAGGCATCGCCCGATTTCGCCGACATCAAGGTGTCGCCACTTCTGATCATGGCGCGCGCCGTCATCTGGGCCGCCCGCCGCACCCCGATGGTCAACGCGGCGTGGGTCGACGGAGAGGACGGGGCATCCATCCTGGTCCGCAACTACGTCAACCTCGGAATCGCCGCCGCCACCCCGCGTGGTCTCATCGTTCCCAACATCAAGGATGCGCAGAGCCTGTCGATGCGCGAGCTCGCCAAGGCCCTGGAGAAGCTCACACTCACGGCGCGTGAGGGAAAGACCGCACCCGCGGACCAGCAGAACGGCACGATCACCATCACGAACATCGGCGTGTTCGGCATGGACGCGGGTACTCCCATCATCAACCCCGGCGAGGCGGGGATCGTGGCTCTCGGCTCGATCACGCAGAAGCCCTGGGTCGTCGACGGCGAAGTGCGACCGCGGTGGGTGACCACGGTGTCGGGCAGCTTCGATCACCGCGTCATCGACGGCGACGGCATGAGCCGCTTCATCGCCGACGTCGCATCGATCCTGGAGGAGCCCGCCCTGCTGCTGGACTGAGCGGCAGATCAGGCGAAGGGGACGGGCACCGCTCGTCCCCTTCGCCTGTGTGGCCCACCAGCGCTATCGCACCGTGATGAGTACCGCCAGGGCCTGGTCCGCGGCGCGCGCCACGGCTAGCGTCGAAGGCGAACCGATCGGAGGCGCGCATGGCGGCATGGGACGAGGCGGCGCTGACCGCCCTGGACGACGGCGACGAGCTGGACATCGAGATCGCACGCGGCGACGGCACCCGGCATGAACCGGTGATCATCTGGGGCGTGCGGGTGGGAACGGACTTCTACGTCCGCTCCGCGCGCGGCCCCGAGGGGCTCTGGTACCGCCGCGCCCTGCGCTCGCTCGCCGGAAAGCTCAGCGCGCGCGGCGTGCTGCAGGACGTGAACTTCGAGCAGGTGTCGGCGTCCGATCCGGTGAACGCCGACATCGACGCCGCCTACCACCGCAAGTACGACCGCTACGGTGCCGCGATCGTGGGTTCGGTCGTCGGCCCGGGAGCTGCTCGCGTCACCCTTCGCGCGGTCCCGCGCTGAGGCTCAGCCGGTCACTGATCGAGCGCTGAGGCGCGCACCGAGTGCGATCGCCTGCTTCTCCAGCACGTGCCAGGAGAGATAACCCGCACCGGTGGAGAGCACGAGGACGACGAGGATGTTCAGGGCGATCGGCAGGGGCGGGCCTGTCGCGATGAGAGTCTGCTGAATCGGGAACGCCCACAGGTACATGCCGTACGACGGGTCGCCCCAGCGCTGGACGCGGCGCGCGATCGCGCTGATCCGAGATCCGACGGAGACCACCACGACAGGGACGACGATGCAGGCCGCGATGATGCCCGCCTCGCCACGGAGGGGTACCAGGGCAGCGAGCCCGAGCACCAGCGCCCACCAGGGCACATGCGAGAGTCGGGGGACCCCGGTCAGCAGCGACCCGGCGAGGAAGAACACCACCGCCACGACGGTGATTCGGAGAGGCCGATCCAGAGGCGCCGCCACGGCGACAACCAGCAGCACGCCGGCGAGGACGCCGCGTGTGATGATGCTCACGCGCGCGCCGAGGACACCCAGCGCCACGATCATCAGGTAGCAGCAGAACTCCGGTCCGAGGCTCCAGAGAGAACCGTTCACCGCGGATTGGTCGTTGTCGGAGAAGAGGCCCGGCAAGTCGTACTGTGCGATCAGGACCAGGTTCCACAGATAGCGCCACGTCTCCGGTGAGCTCAGGTACTCGGAGACAGTGAGGGTGGTCAGCGCCGGACCGAGCACCGCGATCGTGAGCAGGACCACCAGCGCGAGCGCGGGAAAGATGCGCAGACACCGGCGGAGAAGGAACGCGCCGGGGCGCGGGGAGCGCGTCCAGCTCGTGCTGAGCAGGAAGCCGCTGATGGCGAAGAAGACGTAGACGCCGAGGTGGTGGATCGTGATGCCGGCGAGGGTGGGCACGCCACGCAACCCCAGCAGCGACCAGGAATGCCCGATGATCACCATCGCTGCGGCCACCAGCCGGAGCAGATCGAACAGGTTCGCCGGACGTGCGGCTCTCGCCGCCGGAACCGCCGTGTCCGTCATTCGACCCACCCTAGGGGAGCGGATCCTCGCCGGTTCAGAGGCGTGCCAGGGTCTCGATGTCTGCGGTGAACTCGGCGATCGCCTCGGGCGAGACGGTCGCGCGAGTGCCTGCCAGGGCGCGGGTGTAGTCGGTGGTTCCCAGCACGGCGTCCGCTCCGTCATCGCGTAACGAGCGCGCCAGGGCGTCCTGCGATGCGCGACGGGCCGCGTACTCGATGTCCGCGGGCGTGAGGCCATCGCTCTCTTCGACGAGCAGGTCCACGTCGACGCGGGCGACGGCCTCCGCCGGGATGTAGCGGCCCCAGATGGCGCGCCGCGCATCGGCGTCGGGCAGGCCGATCGGCAGCACGTAGTCGAAGCGTCCGTGTCGCAGGAAAGCGGCGTCGAGGGCGCGAACGAAGTTCGTCGCGCAGATCAGCAGCTTGCCCTCGTGCTCGCGGAACTCGGCCACCTGTTTCAGCAGCTCGTTCGTGACGCCCTGCGTCGGTGAAGGCGGAGTGCCGCCTCGGTGCGCGGCGATCTCCTCCACCTCGTCGATGAACACGACCGCGTGCTCCAGGTCGGCGATGGCCTCGAAGCTGGAACGCAGCGCGCCCGCGAGTCCTCCGCCGTCTGCCAGACGGGAGGGGAACAGCTCGACGAACGGCCAGTCCAGGCGGGAGGCCACGGCGCGCGCGAACGTGGTCTTCCCGGTGCCCGGCGGGCCGAAGAGCATCACCGCACGCGGCGGCACCACGCCGAATCGTTCGGCGAGATCGGGTCGGGACAGCGGCGTGACCAGGCGCTCTTCGAGAAGCGTCTTCTCGTGCGTCATCCCGGCGACCTTCCGCCAGAGGTTGCGTGGCAGGATCCGCCCGCCGACCTCCTTGAGCGTGTCTAGCTCTCGTCGCTGCACGGGCATCGCGCGCTCCAGGTAGCGCACCGATCGATGCACGGAGAACGCGTTGTCGGTGAAGGGCGCGAGGCCATGGGACTCCGGCACGAGCGCCGACAGCTTCGCCAGCCCCAGTGCGGCCATCCGCCTCTCCAGCGCGTCGAGCAGGCCCGCCGCCAGTACTCCGTCCGGGTCGGGCGCGGCCAGGCCGAAGAACACGATCCACCCCTGGGCGTGTGCTGCGCGCCCCACCGCGGCACCGACGAGCTCGTGATCGCGCATCGCCACGACGGCGTGGTCGGCCTGGCACGAGGCGATCACCTCGGCGAGCGAGTAGATCGGAGCCTGCGCGTCCTCGGTCACTGCACCCCACAGGCGGACGAGCTGATCGAGGTCGTCTCCGTGGAAGTCGCGGATGTGGGTGCGGGACATGGCATCCTCCTTCATGCAGCGCTGCACGTGCGATTCGCATCGCGTTGAGCAACGCTAACCGCCGCCGGGGATGTCGCGTGACCAACCGCCCGAGAAGAACCGGCGTTTTTCTGCCGGGCGGGCCTACGCTGAAGACATGGCACCCGAGGCAGCACTGCTGGGGCACTGGACCGGCCGCGAAGAGCTCTTCCCCACCGCCTGGACCACGGGCGGGTACGCGGACGGGGCGCTGACCATCGAGCCGGGCCCGGGCGGTCTCATCCTGGATTATTCCGAGACCCAGGACCGGGGCACGCTCACCGCTCACGCGGTACTCGTCGGCTCCGGATTCTGGTGGTTCGACTCCTACGGTTTCGTGCCTCACGCGCCCGGGACCGCCGGCTGGGAGGGCCACACGCTCGTGCTGGATCGTCGCTCCCCGAGAGGCCGCACGGTGATGCGTCTGCGTCCCGAGGGCACCATGCTCGTGGTGGAGCTGGACACGGCCGCGCCGGCCGATGCCGCGTTGGCCCCCGTGATGCGCGCGCGATACTCCCGCGTAGCCGGCTGACGAGCCCGCGTCCCGAGAGACCGGCAGGCGGAGCGGATTCCTTCGCTGACCTGCGGCGGAGCAAGGTCCGGTTAGCATGGGAGCAGCGTTCCGACAACGCGGAAGCAATGCTCATTACAGCGTCGCGGTCCGCGGGCTGCGACGTGAGGACCTTTGGGGGGAACTCGTGTCGAAAACGAAAATCACACATTGGGGGAAAAAGGGGGTAGCGGCGATCATCGCCGCGGGACTGGCGGTTCTGGGCATCAGTGCCACAGCAGCCGCTGCTCCGCCGTACGCGACCACCGGCGTCGTGGAGGACGTGCAGTTCTCGCAAACCACGGTGGAATCAGGCGCGCGCGCCGCGCTGGAGGCGTCATGGTCTCTGCCGGACAACCCGCAGACGCCGGCGGGCTTCAGCATCGCGCTTCCGGAGGGGCTGCGTGGACTCACCGACTCCTTCCCGCTGCTCGCCCCGGACGGGAGCGCCATGGGGCAGTGCACGGTCACGGAGACTCAGCTCTTCTGTGACATCGACCCGGCATACATCGCCAGTCACCCGCTCAACCTGCACGGAACATTCGAGTTCTGGGTGGAGGTCACGACGACCGTCACGGAGGAGACCGTCGTCGAGTTCGACTTCGGCGAAGTGACCGCCGACGTGCGCGTTACGCCACCTCCCGGTCCCTGCACGGTGAACTGCGAGTTCTCCGGTCGGGACAGTGGCAAGTGGGGCTACTACGACCGCGAGAGCAACCTCATCTACTGGACGGTCGCCGTCAGTGCGCCCCGCGAGGGAATGGCCGGCGGGGAGCAGGTGATCGTCACCGACATCCCGGGAGCGGGGCAGGAGATCCTGCTGACCGGTGGCGAGACGGGTGACGTCTACCAGACCAACGAGCTGGTGATGATGGACAACGGCGTGGAGTGGCCGGGCAACTGGTCCCTGAAGCCCGCGTCGGAGGTGACCGTCTCCGCCGATGGCTCCACGGTCTCGTTCGTGGCAGAGAAGGGCTACTTCTACGAGGTGAAGTTCACCACCCGTGTCATCGACGGCGGTGCTCAGGAGACCTACGACAACCGCGCCACCGTGGCCATCGGCTCCGAGCGCACCGAGACCGTGAGCTCCACCGTCACGCGTCAGGGCGGCGGCGGGACGGGTCAGGGCGAGAACGCCGGCCGATTCAGCGTCGTGAAGCAGATTTCGGGCAACGGCGCGGAGCTCGTTGCGTCCACGGCCACCTTCGTCATCGACTACTCGTATCCGGCAGGTGATGGCTTCCCCGCGGGGACAGGGTCGCTGACCGTCGCGGCGGACGGCACGGTCGTCACCAGCCCGGACCTTCCGGTGGGCGCCGTACTGACTCTGAGTGAGCGGACTCCGGCGCCGGTCGACGGGGCGACATGGGGTACTCCCGTGATCTCTCCGTCCTCCGTTGTGGTGGGTGCCGGAACGACCGTTGCGGTCGTCGTGACGAACCCGCTGGTGACTCCGACTCCCACGCCTACGCCTACGCCTACGCCGACTTCGACTCCGGCGCCGACTCCGACTCCGACTCCGACTCCGACGGTGACGACCACGCCTACGCCTACGCCGACTCCGACTCCGACGGTGACGCCGGCGCCGACGACCACGCCGACGACCACGCCCACCGTGACGCCGGCGCCGACGGGTACGCCGACGCACCCCGCACCGTCGTCCACACCGACGACGGCCCCCGGCGGACGGCTCCCCGCCACCGGCGCTGACGCGCCGTTGGGTGCGCTCGTGCTGGGAGGAGTGATCATCGCGCTCGGCGTGACCGTGATGAGACGACGCAGCCGACGGAGCTGATTCCTCGGACGCTCGAGGAATCAGCGATGAGCTGAGTGTGGCCCCGCCCTCTGGACGGGGCCACACTCAGCTGCCGCCGTTCCGCTCCGCTTCGGCCCACGCGCTCGGACCCGCCGGAATCCGAAACCGCCCACAGCCCGTGGCCCTCCTCGCCGGGGCGCTGATAGCGTGCTCGCAGGGCGCTGGCGTGCCCGGCGTAAGGGGGTCATTCATGGCAGAACAGGTTGCCGGACAGCTGCGGGACTATCGCGTCCACCGCTACGTCAATGCGTTCTGTCCGCTGTGCCACGAGGAAGATCCGGACCGCGACCTCGCCGAGGTGAAACGCCTCACCGGCTGGCTCGCCGCATACGAGGACGACTCCGTCTGGCTGGAGCGCGGCTGCGAGGTGCACGGCCTGGTGCGCACGCTCTACGACGAGTCGGCCGAGATGCTCACCTACCTCGAGCAGTGGACTGCTCCCACCAAATGGCACGCCCCTGACACGACGGCCAACTTCAAGCCCGTGCCCAGCGCGTACCTCGACGGAATGCCCGCGATGCAGTCGCAGCACACGTGCATCCTGCTGGAGGACCTCACCGACCACTGCAACCTGCGCTGTCCCACGTGTTTCGCCGAATCCGGACCCGCCGCCACGGCGACGGCGCCGCTGGAGGAGGTGCTCGCATCGGTGGACGACCGCCTCGCCAAGGAGAACGGGCGCATCGACGTGCTCATGCTCTCCGGCGGCGAGCCCACCCTCTACCCGTGGCTGGAACAGCTGATCGAGCAGCTCGTCTCCCGCCCCATCGTCCGCGTGCTGCTGAACTCCAACGGCCTGCGGATCGCGAACGACGATGAGTTCGTCGCCTTCCTCAAGAAGCACCGCGAACGGGTGGAGGTGTACCTGCAGTACGACGGAGAGAAGCCGGAGTCCTCCAAGTTCCATCGGGGCGCCGACATCCGCCGCTTCAAACAGCGCGCCGTTGAGCGTCTGAGCAATGCCGGTGTCTTCATGACGCTGACGATGACGGCCGCAAAGGGCGTGAACGACGACGAGATCGGAGCGGTGATCGCCACCGCGATGAAGACGCCCTACGTGGGCGGGGTGACGATCCAGCCCGTCTTCGGCTCGGGCCGCAACTCCGGGATCGATCCGAACGACCGGCTCACGCACGGTGGCGTGCTGCGCCGGCTGGGTCCGCAGACCGACGGACGGATCACCTGGCGCGACCTCACCGCGCTCCCCTGCTCGCATCCGCACTGCTGCTCGGTCGGCTACTTCCTGCGTGACGATTCGCAGCAGTGGAAGTCGCTCACCGGCATCATGGGCCATGACCGGCTGAAGACTTTCCTGGACCTGAACCCCGACATGCTCGCCAACCGCATCGCGGACAGCGAGATCAACGTGAAGATGAAGGACGCGGTCAAGAACTCGCTGCTGGACCTCTTCAGCGAGCAGTCCAGCCTCACGCACCCGTCGATGGCGAACATCTGGCGGGACATCTGCATGAACTGCGACATCGGCATCGGTACGTTGACACAGCTGACCACGTCGGTGCTCCCCGGTCAGCACAAGCGGCTGCGCAAGATGCTCGCCGAGCGTGTGCTGCGCATCACGGTGAAGCCGTTCATGGACATCAACACGATGATCGAGGAGCGGCTCACCCAGTGCTGCGTGCACGTGGCCACGGTCAACGATGAGACACGCGCGCACCAGTGCGCCCCGTTCTGTGCGCTGCAGGCCTGGGCGCCGCTCGGACGGCAGCGCATCTCGACGGCGAGCGCGCGAAACGCGGCGCCGGTGGGGCTCGGACCGGTGATTCCCGTGGGCGCACCGGTGACGGGGTGACATGAGCGCCTCGCCTCCGCTTCGTCAGTATGACGAGAAGGTCGGACTCCCGTTCGATCCCCTTCGGCTCTGTGTGTTCACCACCATCGCGCTGCTGACGTGCGTGTTCGGACCGATCTCCCTCCTCGTGTTCGCTGTCGTCGCGATCCGTGGCTACGACCGGGCCCGGCGGGCGGGGCTCACCCGCTCGCGCTGCAAGCTGGGGGACACCCGCGTGGTGCTCGCCTATTTGATCGCCGTCGCCGTGCTCGCCGTCGTGGCCACCCCGTTCTGGATCTGGGGCTGGATCACCGTGATCCGATCGATGCTCGGCGGCTGAGATGTTCCCCACTCTCGACCAGCTCCTCGGATTCGGGCCCGCGATCGATACGCATGTCGTGTTCGAGGGGATCGGCATGCTCGTGGGCGGGGGCGTCTTCCTGCTGCAGCTGCGCCGGCACAACGTTCGCGATCCGCGGATCTGGGCCCTCGTCGCCGGGGCGATGATGGGAGCGGCCGTCCTCTCGCGATTGGGCACCTGGGCCCAGCACCTGGACCCGTCGCAGAATCTGAGCCTCGTCGAGCAGCTGATGCGCGGAAACGCGTCGATTCTCTCGTCGCTGGTGGGCGCCTGGCTCGGCGTGCACATCGCCAAGCGCCTCGTGCGCTATCCGGACCGCACCGGGGATCTCTTCGCTCCGGCGGTGGCACTCGCCCTCGTGATCGGACGCTTCGGGTGCTTCTTCACCGAACGTCCCGGCACTCCCACCGGCGGGGACTGGGGCATCGTGCTGGACGCCGAGACCGCGGCGAGGCTGGGATCGCCGGCCGGGGTGGGGCTGCACCCGAGCTTCCTGTACGAGATTGCCTTCCATCTCGTCGCCTTCGCGGTGCTGTGGTTCTGGCTCCGCCGCGGCGTGCTGGCACCCGGCGAGATGCTCACGGTGTACATCGGCTCCTACGCCGTCTTCCGGTTCTTCGTGGAGTTCGTACGGGGAAACGACGTGGCGTTCGCCGGGCTCACCCGTCCCCAGCTGTTCCTGCTGTTCACCATTCCCCTGTTCGTGGCGCGCGTCGTGTGGCTCGCCCGCCGCGGACGTCTGTTCCGATCCGTGGAGGTGCGTGATGTCGTCACCGTCTGATCCGTCCGACCCGTCCCGCGAGCCCGATCCGTCCGGGCAGCCTGGACCGCCCGACCCCTCCCCGGCGGAGGTGAGGCCGCCGGATCCGAGCGCGCCGTCCGGACCCGCGCCGTCCTGGCCCGGGGGACAGCCGGCCGCCCCGTATCCGGGTCAGGCCCCGCCCCCTCAGGTCCCGCCGCAGCAGGGCCCACCCCCTCAGGTCGCGCCGCAGCAGCAGGTCCCGCCGCAGCAGGGCTATCCGCCACAGGGCTTCCCGCCGCCGGGGTCGTACGCGCCGCCCGCCGCGGGACCGAATCCGTACATCCAGAACACTCCGTTCACGCCGCCGTACGGTCCGCAGAAGTCCTCGATCACGTCGGGAGGTGTGTTCATCGGCGTTGGCATCTCGGTGCTGGTGATCCTCATCGCGTTCCTGATCCACGACATCCCCGGCGGAACCGGTCCGTTGCGCCTGCTCGTCACCGGTCTGCTGCCCATCGTCGGATGCCTGCTGACGATCAGTCGCAGGACGCGATCAATCGGCTTGGGAATGGTGATCATCGGCGGGGCGTTCTGGGTGACGCTGATCGGACCCTGTTTCGCGCTGTTCATGCCCTAGCCGCGGGGGAGATGGAAACACACCCGCCAGCGGCGCCGCAGGTGCGTTTCCATCTCCCATCGGGCTCGCGAGTTGAGAACGATTCTCATTAGCGATAGTGTGAGGACATGACCTCCCGTCGCGTCCTCCTCATCGCCCCGCTCGCCCTCTCGATCGTCGCCCTCGCGGGCTGCTCGAGTGCCGCCGGATCGGCGGTGTCGACCGACGACGCGACGAACGATCCGCGTCCCCACGTGCTGGCCACCACGAACGTCTACGCCGACATCGTCACCGCGATCGGCGCAGACGACGTGGTGGTCGACGCGATCATCACCAATGCCGCGCAGGATCCTCACGAGTACGAGGTCGCGGTGGGCGACAAGCTGCTGGCCAGCCACGCCGACCTGTTCGTCATGAACGGCGGTGGCTACGACTCCTACATGCCGAGCCTGATCCCCGAGGGTGCGCCGGTGATCGTCGCGGCGGAGTCCGCGTCCGACGCTCCCGATGTGCTCGAGAACGAGCACGACCACTCGGACCACGCCGCCGAGGAGGATCACGACCACGCCACGGAGTCGGCGGACGACCACGACCACGATCACGCCACCGAGTCCGCGGACGACCACGACCACGCCACGGAAGGCGCGGACGGCGAGGAGACCGCGTTCAACGAGCACGTCTGGTACGACCCGGACATCATGCGTACGGTCGCCGACCAGATCGCCGCGGAGCTCGGCAAGCTCGACCCCGCGCACGCCTCCGACTTCGAGAAGCGGGCCGCGGAGTTCGGTGCCGGCATCGACGAGCTCGACACGCAGCTCGCCGAGGCCCAGGCCCAATACGCGGGCAAGAGCATCTTCGTCACGGAGCCGGTGCCGCTGCGTCTCACCGATCGGATGGGGCTCGTCAACGAGACACCCAGCGCATTCTCCGAGGCCGTCGAGGAAGGGCAGGACGTCCCGCCCGCCACGCTGCTCGCCTCACTGAAGATCATCCAGTCCGGTACTCTCGGCGCTGTTATCGTGAACGCGCAGACCGGCGGATCCGAGACCACCCAGGTGTCGCAGGAAGCCGAGAAGGAGGGCGTCCCCGTGGTGGAGTTCGCCGAGCTGCTGCCGGAAGGGCAGAGCTACCTCACCTGGATGAAGGCCAACATCACCGCCCTCACCACCGACCTGGCCCGCGGCGCGTGAGCGCTGCGTCACCATCGGCGAGCGCACCGCTGCGGATCACCGGCGGCGCGATGCACCGCGCCGGCCGCGAGCTGTGGTCGGGTCTGGATCTCACGGTCGAGCGAGGAGAACTCGTCGCCGTCCTCGGCCCGAGCGGGGCGGGCAAGACCAGCCTGCTGCGAGCCGTGCTCGGCCTCGACGCGCTGAGCCGCGGCACCGTGGAGGTGCTGGGCGAGCGCGTCGTCCGTCACGGCAACCGCAAGGTCGGCTACATCCCGCAGCAGCGACCGCTGCCGGCGGACACGTCGCTGCGGGGCCGCGACCTGGTGGCGCTCGGCGTCAACGGTCATCGCTTCGGCATTCCGCTCCCACGACGCGCCGACCGCCAGCGCGTCGACCGGCTGATCGAGGCCGTGGGGGCGGCGACGTTCGCCGATCGCCCGGTGGGCCTGCTCTCCGGCGGTGAGCAGCAGCGACTGCGGGCGGGTCAGGCGCTCGCGGACGATCCCGGGCTGCTGCTGTGCGACGAACCGCTCACCAGCCTCGATCTGGCCAATCAGCAGGCCGTCGTGTCGCTGATCGACAGTTATCGGCGCGAGCATGAGGCCGGAGTGCTGCTCGTCACCCATGACATCAACCCGGTGCTGGAGCACGTTGATCGCATCCTGTATCTGACGCACGGCGGATTCGTGCTGGGAACGCCGTCGGAGGTGCTCACCTCGCGCACACTGTCGGAGCTCTATGGGGCGCCGGTCACGGTTCTGAACTCGGACGGCCGCCTGGTGGTCATCGGGGCACCGGATGCGGCCGAGGCCGCGCATCATCATCACGAGGACCACGAATGAACTGGGACGACATCAGCGAAGCCCTCTGGGGCGGACTGCCCTTCTACGGTGAGATCCTCGGGCTCGTGGGGAACTCCCTCTGGGCCGGTGCCATCCTCGGCCTCGTGGGTGGCCTCATCGGCATCTTCGTGATGCAGCGCGACATGGCCTTCGCCGTTCACGGCATCAGCGAGCTCTCCTTCGCCGGCGCCGCAGCGGCCCTCCTCATCGGCGCGGATGTGGTCACCGGATCGATCATCGGCTCGGTGGTGGCAGCGGCCATCATCGGTCTGCTGGGGTCGAAGGCGCGCGATCGCAATTCGATCATCGGTGTGCTCATGCCGTTCGGTCTGGGCCTCGGCATCCTGTTCCTCTCGCTGTACAACGGGCGAAGCGCCACCCGGTTCAGCCTCCTCACCGGTCAGATCGTGTCGGTGGATCAGGGGCAGGTGGTGTGGCTGTCGGCCATCGGGCTCGTCGTCCTGGCCGGCCTGGTCCTGATCTGGCGTCCGCTGCGTTTCGACTCCCTGGATCCGCAGTCCGCTGCGGCGCGCGGCGTCCCCACCACCGCGGTGTCCCTCGTCTTCATGCTGCTGCTCGGACTCATCGTCGCCGTCAGCGTGCACATCATCGGGGCGCTGCTCGTGATGGCTCTCGTGGTCACGCCGGCAGCGGCGGCGATGCGCGTGGCCACGGGCCCCATCCTCGTGCCCGTGCTGGCCGCCGGCTTCGGCGTGGTCTCCGCGGTCGGGGGAATCCTCCTCGCCGTGGCCGGAACGCTGCCGGTGAGCCCCTACATCACCACGGTCTCCTTCCTCATCTACCTGGTGTGCCGGATCATCGGCCGCCCCGCTGAGCGACGGGCGCGAATCAGGGCGAACTCCCGAGAGATTGTCGGGGCGGCCGCTTAGGCTCGTCTTCATGACCTCTGCCCCCGTCGGCACCGCGCGTTCCACGGATCGCGCGGTGCGCGATCGTGCGCCGCAGAGCCGCGGGGGAGCCGGATACGCCCTGATCATCGGGCTCGGTGCGGTGGCGGCCCTCATCATCGTCAACCTGCTCGTGCCGCAGTTCTTCGCCTTTCCGGTGGAACGACGCCTGCAGGACGGACTCACGCTGTCGCTCAGCGTGCTCATCGAGTCGATGCCGTTCGTGCTGCTGGGCGTGCTGTTCTCGATCGTCGTGCAGGTGTGGCTGCCTCCCGGGGCGCTGGAGCGCGTCCTGCCACGGCGGGCGTGGGCCCGGCGGCTCGCTCTGTCGCTGCTCGGCATGGTCATCCCGGTGTGCGAGTGCGGCAACGTGCCGTTCGCCCGCGGCCTGCTGCGGCGGGGCTTCGCGCCCGCCGAGACGCTGACGTTCCTGGTGGCTGCGCCCATCGTGAACCCGATCGTCATCATCACCACCCACGCGGCATTCGGATGGGACGGCGGCATCCTGGTGATGCGCGTGATCGGCGGGTTCGTCATCGCCAACCTCATCGGCTGGCTCTACTCGCGACAGGACGACCCGGACAAGCTGCTCACCGAGCGTTTCCGCCTCGACCAGCGTGCCGAGGAAGCCGTCACCGGGAGCCGGGGCCGCCGCTCCCTCGCGCAGCTGGTGATCGAGCTGCGGGCGGTGATGCCAGCCCTGGTCATCGGCTCCGCCATCGCCGGGGCGGTGCAGGTGCTCATCCCGCGCGACGTGCTGGTGGCCATCGGCTCCAACCCGGTGCTGTCGATCGTGACGATGATCGTGCTGGCCCTCACGGTGGCGCTGTGCTCCAACGTGGATGCGTTCTTCGCACTGTCCATGGCATCGACCTTCTCCACCGGCTCGATCATCGCCTTCCTGCTCGTCGGCCCGATCGTGGACGTCAAGATGCTCGCGCTGATGCGCACCACGTTCACGGTCCGCGCGCTGGCGGGCATCGTGGTGGTCGTCATCCTCAGTGCGTTCACGATCGCCCTGGGGGTGAATCTTGTCGGCTGAGCGCTCCCGCGTGCTGCATGCGATCGACTCCCGGTGGCTGGGGGTCGGACTGGCGTCGCTGGTGTGCGTCATCACCGTGGGGCTCGCGGTCACCGGCCGCCTCGCGATGTACGTGAATCCCGACGGCGCGTGGTTCACCGTGGGCATGGCGGTGCTGGGCCTCCTGGCCGCGGCGGGATCCTTCGCCCTGCCGTTGGGCGCCGAGGCGGAACACGGTCACGACCACGGTGACGGGGCTGATCACCATGCGCATGATCACGATCACTCTCACGGCGAGGCTGAACTGCCGGAGCAGGCCGGGGTTCTGACGCGTGCGCAACTGCGCGCGCGACAGCCGCAGTCCGCTCCGCGCCCCGCGCCGTCACCGACCCTGCGTCGCCGCGTATCCGGGGTCGCCGCAGCGACCGGGGGCGTGCTCGCGACGGCCGTGATGGTTCCGGCTCTGCTGCTTCCGCCGGCGGCCCTGTCGGCGGAACTGGCGATGGAGCGCGACCTCGGCGCACCACCGCTGTTCGGCGGCGCCGACGTGGTGGCGCTGGCCACCACCGCGGACGCTGCGAACTTCGGGGTGGGAGACTGGGCCGCCGCCTTCGCCGCCACCTCCAACCCCGCCTCGCTCGCGGGAACACCGGTCAACCTCGTGGGCTTCGTCGCGCCGGCCGCCGACGGCAGCGACGACATCCGGCTCACGCGACTGGTGGTCACGCACTGCGTGATCGATGCCCAGCCCGCCGCGGTCACGGTCGCCGTCTCGGCTGCCACGGCGAGCATCGATGCGGACCTCGCCACCGGACAGTGGGTGGAGGTCACCGGGACGGTGGAGCAGAGCGGCAACGGCGTGCTTCTCGTCCAGCCCACGGCCGTCACCCCGATCGACCAGCCGGCGGACCCGTATGAGTACTGAACGCAGGTCGCGCGGCCGGTTCCTCGTCGCGTTCGCGGGAGTCGTGGTGCTGCTGTCGGTGCTCGTGGCGGCGGGCTCCGTCGTGGCACTCGGACAGGGGCCGCGACAGACCGGCGTCAGCGCCGATCCCGCCGCCGCGATCGACACGGCGGGAGCCCGCGTCATCTTCACGACCGATCAGGCGGTCGCGCCCGTCGATCCCGCCCAGGTGAGCGTGTCGCCGGCCGCGGACTTCACCGTGGACACCTCGGGTCGCAGCATCGGCGTGCGATTCACGGTGCCCCTGGACCAGAACACCGACTACCGCATCACCGTGTCCGACGTCCGCGGCATCGGTGGCGGGCCCACCGCGACGCTCGACACCACGGTCAGCACTCCGAAGGCGCAGATCTACGTCCTCCAGCGCACCACCGGTGCGGACACCATCACGCGCTCGGATGTCGACGGCGAGAACGCGGAGATCGTCTTCCTGCACCCCGCCATCGAGGACTTCCGTGAGCTGGACGGTCAGCTGGTGGTGTCGGTGATGGAGAACGACCGGGCCGCGCTCCTGGTCGTGGACCCTGCCACCGGCGACACGCGTCGCATCACGCTCCCGGGCATCGGCTACCTCGGCCAGCTCCAGGTCTCGGAGCGTTCGGGGCGCATCGGCTTCACATACTCCGATCGCGAGCTCACCGAGACCACGGGTATCAAGAGCCAGCTGTTCCTGACCTCGCTCACCGACGACACCGTCACCGCGGTGGCGGCAGGCGGCGAGGCTCCGAGCGTGGACGACTGGGCGTTCGTGCCGGACTCGGATGCGGTGCTGATGGTTCCCTTCAGCGGCGACCTCATGCTCGTGGATCCGGCGGGGAGATCGGAGCCCGTCCGCTTCGGCACGGCGATCAAGCTCCAGGGGCTGTCCCGAGGCACGTATCAGGCCATCGTCGACAAGGTGGACGGCTGGGTGGCGCTCGACCTTCGCGCCGGCACCGAGGAGCCGCTCAGCCTGCCCGACCTGTCGGGGACGGTGGATGCGATCCTGCCGTTGACTCCCGCCACCACGCTGTGGCACCACACTGAGCGCGACGCCGCCGGCATGCCGACAGCGGGAGTGATTTCGGTATCGGATGCGTCGGGCCAGCTGCGAGAGCTGTACCGCCGGGTGACCGGAGACCCGATCCTGCAGGCCTGCGCATCACCGAGCGGCTCGCAGGTGGCTGCGCTCGTCGCACCGGATTATGCCCGCAATCCGCTGGACGGCGCGTATCGTCCGCTGCCCAGCACCCTGCGCACCGTCATCATCGACGTGGCCAGCGGTGAGGTGGTCGGCAACCTCGCCGGATTCGATCTGTCCTGGTGCGAGCGTGGTCCGTTCTGAGGCCCGTGCGGACGGCAGGGAAGAGGGCGATCGCACGTCCGGTCGCGCTCCGCGGTGCTCTTTCGCTCTTCCCGGAGAGGTCTGCGGCGGCAGCGACGGATTGCGCCGTGGGGGAACGCCGAGCCCACGGGTGACCGGCGGCGATAGGATCTGAGCATGGCTCAGCGGAACACCTGGCAGCGCGAGAGGGTGCGCGAGGCCCTCGGCGATGCGCGGGGGTTCGTCAGCGCTCAGGCCCTGCATGCCACGCTGCGCGATGAGAACACGGGCATCGGCCTGGCCACGGTGTACCGCACACTGGCGGGCCTGGCCACAGCGGGTGAAGCCGATTCCCTGCAGAGCCCCGAGGGCGAGTCGCTCTACCGAGCCTGCTCCTCCTCCGGCCATCACCATCACCTCATCTGCCGCTCCTGCGGTCTCACCGTCGAGATCGCCGCAACCGACGTGGAGCAGTGGGCGAAGAACGTCGCGGCCTCGCACGGGTTTGAGCAGGCCGAGCACGTCGTCGACATCTTCGGCCTGTGCGCGGAGTGCGCCGCTGCGGCGCGAGCAGCAGGGACATCTGCCGACGGGACCGATGACAGCGGTCGCTGACGGCCTGCACCTCGCCACCCGCGAGGAGCTGTCGGGACTGCCGCTGGAGGTTGCCCCCCGGCTCCTCGGCGGCATTCTGCGCGTGGAGACGGCGGAGGGCGCCGTGGCGATCCGCCTCACCGAGGTGGAGGCGTACCACGGCCAGGGCACCGGCGACATCCCGGACCCGGGATCTCACGCCCGCATGGGCCGGACGGATCGCAACGCGACGATGTGGGGCGAGCCGGGTCACCTCTACGTGTACCTCAGTCACGGAATCCACTCCTGCGTCAACGTGGTGTGCGGCCCGGACGGGCTGGCCGGTGGTGTGCTGCTTCGCGGCGGCGAAGTGGTGGAGGGGGCCGACCTGGCACGACATCGCCGCCAGCAGCGCAAACCCGGTCCGGACGGTGCTGTGCGATGCACGCCCGCCATCGCCGATCGCGATCTCGCGCGGGGGCCTGGTCGCTTCGGCCAGGCCATCGGGCTTCGCCATCCGGCCGACGACGGGGTCGATGCCGTGGGCGGCGGACCCGTGTCCCTGCACCTGCGCAATGCCCTGGCCCCGGGGATCGCCGCCGGACCGCGCGTGGGGGTGGCGGGCATCGCCGGCACCTCGGCGTTCCCGTGGCGGTTCTTCCTGGCCGGCGACCCGACGGTGTCGGTCTTCCGCGCCGGACGAGGAGCCGTGGAGGCGGCGTCCGCGGGCTGAATCGGCGGCCTGTGGACAGCCGTTCACAGGAGCGCGCTACGGGGTGCGGGATCGGCTCGGATCTGCAAGAGTGGACCCGTCCGTGCGATTGCTGAGGAGTTCCCGTGAAGAAATCCATCGTCCGTGCGACCGCGATCTCGGCATCAGCCGCCGTCGCCCTCGCCCTCGCTCTGCCTGCGGCTGCATCGGCGAGCGTTGACACGCCGGAGTTGATCACCCCCACCTCGGGAACCACGCAGATCAACCTGATCGGGTTCAACGACTTCCACGGCCGCATCCTGGACGCCGAGCGCTTCGCCGCCACCGTGCTGCAGGCGCAGCAGGGGTTCGGCGAGGACAACTCCCTGGTGCTGTCCAACGGCGACGCGGTGAGCGCCTCCGTCTTCGAGTCGGCCATCCAGAAGGACGCCCCCACCATCGACGCGCTGAACGCGCTCGGGGTCGACAGCTTCACGGTGGGAAACCACGAGTTCGATCACGGCTATGACGACGCCATCGGTCGCATCCAGAACGCCACGAACGGCCCCGACCTGGCTGCCAACGTGACGGACTCGACCGGCGCGCACCCGTTCGACGAGTACGCGGTCTTCGACGTGAACGGCACGAGCGTGGCCGTGATCGGCGCGGTCACCCAGGAGACGCCCGCGTTGTCCGCCCCCGATTCCGTGGCAGGGCTCACTTTCGGCGACCCTGTGGAGGCGGTGAACCGTGTCGCGGCCCAGCTGACGGACGGTGACCCGGCCAACGGCGAGGCTGATGTCCTCATTGCGTCGTACCACGAGGGCGGTCCGCAGTCCGATGTGCCGCTCGACGAGAACGAGAAGAGTGCGGTGTTCGCTCACATCGTGAACGACACCGACCCCTCGGTCGCGGCCATCTACACGGCCCACACGCACCAGACCTATGCGTACGATGCGCCGATCCCCGGTCAGAGCGGCACCCGCCCCGTCGTGCAGGCGGGCTCGTACGCGGGCTTCATCGGGCAGGTCGTGCTCACCCTCGACGCCGACAAGAAGGTCACCGCTTCCTCGTCGTCCGTCGTGCCGACCCTCGCCGCTGACGCCATCCCCGACGACCTGAAGTCCGACCCGCGCGTTCAGCAGGTGGCACAGATCGTGGCCGACGCCGTGGCGAAGGCGGATGTGCTCGGCAGCGAGGTCGTCGGAACCCAGACGGGCGACATCACGCGAGCCAAGCAGTACGAGGACGGATCGATCACGGTCGACCCGGCTACGGGCGTCACGTCGGGCACCGTCTCGGTTCCTGACGACCGGGCGAACGCGTCCAACCTGAGCGACCTCGTCGCGCAGTCGATGGTCGACGTCATCAACGCGCGCGGAAACGCCCATGCGGATCTCGCCCTCATGAACCCCGGTGGTGTGCGCGCGGACCTGCTCGACGACGACGGCAAGATCACCTACAAGGAAGCCGCCACCGTGGTGCCCTTCGCCAACGACCTCAACGTCGTGACGGTCACCACGGAGACGCTCAAGGCCACCCTTGAGCAGCAGTGGCAGCGCAACGTCGACGGCTCGATCCCCTCACGCCCCTACCTGCAGCTGGGACTGTCGGACGGCTTCACCTACACCTACGACTCCACGCGCCCCGAGGGCGACCGCATCACCGGCATGGCCCTGAACGGGATGCCGCTGGATCCGGGCCTCACCTGGAACGTGGCGATGAGCTCCTTCCTGGCTGCCGGCGGCGACAACTTCCGTGCGCTGCTGGACAACGTGGGCAACCAGAGCGTGGGAATCATCGACACCGATGCCTTCCCCGCGTGGTTCCGCATGGTCTCGGGCGAGACCGGCACCGCGATCGTTCCGGACAACCGCCGCAACGGCATCGAGGTGCAGGGACTGGCCTCTCGCGAGCCGCTGGCTTGCATCGGTCAGAGCATCACGGTTGCCGGCTTCGATCTGGCATCGCTCGGCTACGTGCAGAACCAGGCGGTCGACGTGGACCTGTACTACGGGACCACCACGACTGAGCCCACGCAGATCGGGCAGGCGAGCGTCGACCCGGCCGCACCGAACACGGTCGTCGTGCCGCTTACCGTGCCGGCGGGGGCCGTCGGGGCTGCGTGGGTGCGCATCACCGTCCAGCCCACGGGCTCCAGCGTGACCATTCCGGTGACCGTGGACTGCCAGGTGGAAGCCACGGTGGCTCCGGAGCCCAGCAACCCGGCGCCCAAGCCCACGCTGGTGGCGACCGGTTCGGACGGCTCGCAGGCTCTGGTGATCGGCATCATCGCCGTCGTGGTGATCGTCGCCGGTGGTGCTGCGCTGCTCGTCGCGCGTCTGCGTCGCGCACGCCGTGAGGCGGACGGCGTGAACGCTGACTCGTCGGGTTCGTCCACCGACGTCTGATCCCGATTCACGCGACGCCGCGAGCCCGGAGGGGGCTCGCGGCGTCGTCGTTCTCCTGCGGATTCGGCGGGCGTCCGCGCGCATGCTAGGATTGCTCTTTGTCTGCGCGCACTCCAGCACGCAGCTCGTTCCCACTCTTCATTCCGCCCATCCGGGCGGATGCCGGCGTGGGAGCAGACAAGGGATCTTGGGTGAAGCCGTCCGGCTTCACGGTACAGAAGGAGACACCATGGCCGCAGTGTGCCAGGTGACTGGAGCTGTTCCCGGCTTCGGTCACAACATCAGCCACTCGCACCGCCGGACGAAGCGCCGCTTCGACCCGAACGTGCAGAAGAAGACGTACTTCGTCCCGTCGCTGGGTCGTAAGATCACGCTGAACGTGTCCGCCAAGGGCATCAAGGTGATCGACGCCCGTGGCATCGAGTCCGTTGTGAAGGACCTCCTCGCGAAGGGTGTGAAGCTCTAATGGCGAAGAAGGCACAGGACGTACGTCCGATCATCAAGCTCCGTTCGACGGCTGGCACGGGTTACACCTACGTGACTCGCAAGAACCGTCGTAACAACCCCGACCGCATCGTTCTCAAGAAGTACGACCCGGTGATCCGCAAGCACGTCGAATTCCGAGAGGAGCGTTGATCCATGGCTAAGAAGAGCATGATCGCGAAGAACGAGCAGCGTAAGGTCATCGTCGCTCGCTACAACGAGAAGCGTCTGGCGCTGAAGGCGGCCCTCGTGTCGCCGTCGTCGACCGACGAAGAGCGCGAGGCCGCTCGCGTGGGCCTGCAGAAGCTGCCCCGCAACGCTTCGCCGGTGCGCGTTCGCAACCGCGACGTCATCGACGGTCGCCCCCGTGGCCACCTGTCGAAGTTCGGCATCTCGCGTGTTCGCTTCCGCGACATGGCACACCGTGGCGAGCTGCCCGGTGTCACCAAGTCCAGCTGGTAAGCACCCGCAAACGCACGAAGGGCGAGTCCGTCAGGACTCGCCCTTCGTCGTTTCCGCCCGAGGGGCTTTCGTCGTCGTGTGTGAGGAGCTCGTCGATGTGCGTGAGGGGATCCGTCGTCGCCGTGCGGCGACGTCGTTCCGTGCAATGGGTTCGCGACGTGGGCGGCGTCGAATGCGTGCGGTGCACGTCGTTCGCGTAGGGTGGTTCGGCGACGTCCTCATCGGCGGGCGGCGCGAAAGGGGACCGATCTTGAACGCTGTCTGCCCTCCCGGGTTCATGAGCAATCCGGCATTTCCGCTTCTCGTGGGCGTGGCCGCCGTGATCATCGTTCTCGGCATTGTGCTCGCGGTGGTGTCCAAGCGCCGCCGAGGCGGTGCGGGCACTCTCGCGATCGGAGTGCTCCTCCTCGCCGGCGGCAGCATGTTCGCCTCGCCGGCTCCCGCAGCAGCCGCCGATTGCCCGCCGTCGGCCGCGGCCACGGCGCAGCCGAGTGCGGAGGCGACTGAGACGGGCCCCACGGGAACTCTCGCGGTCGACCTCGGCAGCATCCACGACCTGTACAACGCGTATCTGACCGCTCCCACGCAGGTCAAGCTCATCGAGGACAGCGGCAACATTGAACAGGACGTGCCGCTGCAGGACGCGCTGGCCAGCTGCCAGACCGACTACTCCGCCCCCGAGCCCATCACGATCGCTCTGGTGGACGCTGCGACCGGACGGGTCGGCTGGGCCGCGCAGATCCCCGCGGACGGTGAGGATGTCGTGGGTCTGGAAGGTGTTCCGCTCGGCGCGTACACGGTGATCCTGCTGCAGCAGCGCAGCGGCCCCGGCGACCCCGTTCCCGCGGGTGCCTCCACGAGCGTGAGCTTCCAGTGGCAGCGCACGTTCCATGAGTGCACGGTGACCGCGGAGCGCGGGCAGACGCTGACGCATGGGATCTACACCGGCGGAAACCCGGGCACTCTGGTCGCCACAGTCGACGGGACAGGAGCCACGGCCACCTTTACCGAGGCCTCGCCCCAGCAGGTCGTCCGCCTATCGCTCGGCAGCTGACGGGCGCTCGCGTCAGCCCGTGAAGGTGCGGAGGATGTCGCCGCCGAACAGCGAGAACGCCGTCACTCCGGCCGAGAGCAGCAGTACGCCCACCGTGGCCGCGACCGCCATCACCGACACACCGCTCCCGCCGCTCCCGCCGAGTCGCTGACCGCGCAGACCCACGGCGACCCCCGCCCGTGCAGCCAGCTCGCCGGCCTGATCGTCGCGGTACGACTCGGTGCGCGCCGCGAAACGGCGGTGGAACTCCTCGGCGAGCGTGACCGCCGTGGCCATCGTCTCAGCGCGATCGAAGCGCGTGTTCGCCGGCAGGTAGACGTAGAGGCGATCGGAGACCAGCTCGATCTCCGCGCCGGAGCCGAGATCGATCACCCGGGCCATGAGGTCGGGCGTGAAGATGTAGAGCGCATCGCGCTGGTACCCCTCCGGCACGATGAGCTGGAACACCGACGCGAAGTCGCCCTCCAGGTCCATCCGCGCAGCGCCTCGTCCCAGGCCCAGTGTGGGAATGATGCTGCGTCGACGATTCGCCAGCACGATGTGCGGCACCGGTGCCGGTAGCGGCACCTCGATGAAGCCGAATGGGCGCTGGATCGTGGCGGCTCCCTGGCCGCGCGCCACGGAGTGGTGGATGCCGAGCTCGAACGGCAGGCGCGGATCTGCGCAGGCCACGACCGCGCGTTCCTGACTGTGGGCCACGCGGGCGAACGCGGCCCCGGGCCGGCGGTTGTCCTCCAGTGCGTCGGCGTAGGCCCAGCCATTGGCCCACGCGAAGGCGGCGATCTTCACGCGCCGTGCGAGCAGCACGGTGTGCCAGACGAAGGACAGTGCGGCCAGCACCGTGTAGCCGATGACGAAGAGCCCGAGGATGGGCGCCACCATCAGGAACTCGGAGCGCACCAGCCACCACAGGGCCACGAGCATCGCCGCGGCGAACAGCAGCACTGTGACGAGCAGCACGAGGAACCGGCGGTACGGCGGGGTGCGGCAGATCCTCTCGTAGGTGAGGATGTCCCGCAGCCCCGCGCCGTGCCGCAGTGGCTCGAGGTCGACGCTTACAGGCGCCACGGCAGCGTGGTCCACGGCCCGTTGCGCTTCGCGGTGGCCGCAGCCTGGAAGTCGTTGCATCCCTCGAACTTCTCGAAGGCCTTCTCGTCGACGTTTCCGTCGCTCCAGTGCATGACACGGCCCACGTTGTAGCTCAGGCCGAAGTCCGCCCAGGACGAGAACGCAGGACGCGCCTCTTCGTTGATCCGGTGGATGATCTGGCGGGCCTCGGGGATGTCGCCGTGTCCGAGCGCCACTCCCCACGTGGTCATGCCGACCGCCTGACCGATCGCGTAGCCGTCGAGGGTCTTCACGTACAGATCGGGGGTGACGATGTCCTTGCCGACGCGCTTGCGGACCTGAGCCTCGGTGTACTCGATCGCCGTGACGAAGGCGCGTGCATCACGCTTGTCGCCGCCCTCCGCGACGATCGCGTTCAGCCATTCCTTCGCCTTGGGTGCCCGGCCGAGCCGCTCGCCCAGCTGTGCGCGCACGGCCAGGTAGAGCACCCACATCTCCCGGCGGCGGCGGACGGTGACCAGGCGCTCGATGTTGTCGAGCCAGTCCTGGCGGCTGTAGACGCCCCACTGCTCGACGAGGACCTTCTTCTCGCGGTCGCCCAGGGCCGAAGCCGTGGGGTCGTTCCAGTGGCCGGACGGCAGGTTCACGATCTGCAGGAAGCCGAGTGCCAGCTCGTTCGCTTCGCGGTCGGTGGTCGAGAAACGCTCGTCCGCCTTGACCTTCGAGGCCGGCAGGATCCAGATGACGATGAAGAACAGCACCACGGCACCGACGATCGCCCACACCCACCACTGGGCGACGAGCCATTCCAGGAGCGAACCGAGATCGTTGAGGTCGAGGCGGGCGGCAGGGCGCATGAATGTCTCCGGAAAGTTTTAGCTTGAACGACTGTTCAGTGATTAATGTATACGGCAGACGTCCGACTGGGAAGTTCGACGCTCGCGTGCAGAGGAGGAGGCCCCATGGCGCGCTCCGAAGAGCACAACCGGCAGGCGCGCGAGCGTGCGCGGGAGGCGCTTCTCGATGCCGCCATCACCCTGTTCGCCGAACGCGGTGTCGCGGGCGCGAGCATCGCTGAGATCACCCGTCTCGCGGGGGTCGCGCAGGGTCTCGTCAGCTATCACTTCGGCGGCAAGGATCAGCTGATCTCCGCCGTGATCGACCGCTGGTTCGAGACGGTGATCGGCATCTCGCGGGTCGAGGGCACCCCCGACGACGCACTCGCCGCCATCATCGACGGCGCCCTGCTCGCCACCGCGTTCGCCGTGCCGCTGCAGCGGGCGGTGCTGGCGATGCAGCTGCAGCCGGCCACGCACCGCCTGTTCGCGGAGTCGGAGCAGCGCCATGCGGCCGGCGTCACCGCGGCTGAGGACGCCGTCCGCGCGCTGTTTCGCGCCCGCGGCGCTGCCGATCCAGGGCTGGAGGAGGTGATGCTGCGCAGCACCCTCGAGGGCGTGTTCGTGAAGTTCGCGGTCTTTGGCGACACGTACCCGCTGGAGGACGCGCGGCGCTGGGTGCGCCGCCTCTACGGCCTTCCGGAACCTCGGGAACCGCTCCCGCTCAGCGGTTCACCGCGCGGCATGGAGCCGAGACCCCGCGCATCGGCAGGCGGCTGATCGGGGCCTCGTGTTTCGGCGGGTGTGACGTGCCGTGACGCCGTGTTGCGCCTCGGCAGACAGGGGCGCCTCGACACTCCTACCGTGGCTGATGCCGCACTTTTCTGCGGCCAGCTCCAGCCGAGAAGGACCCCCCATGAGCCAGACCACAGCTCGAACGAAGGCGCCCGATACCCGCGGGCCGGTACGCAAGCTCCTCACGTCGTTCGGATTCCAGATCCTCGTCGCCCTGATCCTCGGCGTCGTCGCCGGACTCATCGGCAAGCAGCTGGGGCCGGACGAGGCGGGCGGCGCGAACGGGCTGGCGGCGACGCTGGCCACGATCGGCTCCTCCTACGTCACCCTGCTGAAGGCCGCGGTCATCCCGCTGGTGTTCACCGCGATCGTGGCGAGCATCTCCAACCTGCGTCGTGTGCAGAACGCCGCGCGCCTGGCGGGTCAGACGCTGCTGTGGTTCGCGATCACCGCGTTCATCGCCGTGATCATCGGCATCGTGCTCGGCGTCACCGTGCAGCCGGGAGCTCGCGCCGGCGATGGACTCACCCCGTCCGATCCATACGCCGTTGGCACCTGGTGGAACTTCCTCACGGGCCTCATCCCGCAGAACTTCCTCGGCCTCACCGCCTCGACGGCGGTGGACTTCGAAGCGCAGAAGGCGACCACCAGTGTCGGCTTCAACGTGCTGCAGATCATCGTGGTGGCCGTGGCCGTCGGAATCGCGGCGATCAAGGTGGGCCGACGTGCCGAGCCGTTCCTGGCGTTCACCGAGTCGCTGCTGAAGGTGATCCAGCGCGTGCTGTGGTGGATCATCCGCATCGCGCCGATCGGAACCTTCGGCCTCATCGGAAACGCGGTCATCCAGTACGGCTGGGACAAGCTCACCTCCCTCGCCTGGTTCGCCGGTGCCATCTACATCGGCCTCGCCATCGTGCTGTTCGTGGTCTACCCGGTGCTGATCAAGACGCACGGGCTCTCCATCAAGCAGTACTTCACCGGCGTGTGGCCCGCGGTCACGGTCGCGTTCTTCTCCCGCTCGTCCATCGGTACCCTGCCCGTCACCGAGCGTGTGACGGAGCGAAACCTGGGCGTGCCGAGCTCCTACGCCTCCTTCGCCGTGCCCCTCGGCGCGACCACGAAGATGGACGGCTGCGCGGCGATCTATCCGGCCATCGCGGCGATCTTCGTGGCGCAGTTCTACGGCATCGAGCTGTCGTTCGTGCAGTACCTGCTGATCGTGCTGGTGTCGGTGGTCGGCTCCGCAGCGACGGCCGGCACCACCGGCGCCGTCGTCATGCTGACGCTGACCCTGTCGACCCTCGGCCTGCCGCTGGACGGTGTGGGCCTGCTGCTGGCGATCGATCCGATCCTCGACATGGGTCGTACCGCGGTGAACGTCGCCGGCCAGGCGCTCGTTCCCACGATCGTCGCGAAGCGGGAGGGCATCCTCGACGTCGACCTGTACAACGCCCAGCGGGAGGGGCTGCCGTTCGCAGACGACAGCGCCGACGAGGAGCCCGAGGCGACGGCGGATGCCGCAGAGGGAGAAGCGGCCCGCGTCTGACGCGGAGGGATATGACGAAGGCCGGGGCAGTGACGCCCCGGCCTTCGTCATGCGGCGCTGCTCACAGCGTGCCGGGCGCAGCCGGTGGTTGGAGCGGGACACGCGTGTGAGTCGCGTTGGCGGTTCCGGTGGCTCCGCTTCCGGTTCCGCTGGCTCCGGTTCCGGCTCCGGCTCCGGTGGTTCCGGTTCCGGTCGTTCCCGCCGCGTCCGGGCCGCTCGTGATCTCCTTGCCCACCCGCGTCTCCAGGATGCTGACCGCGTCGTCCGAGAGCACCAGGAGCCCGTCGAGTTCCTCGCGCACGCGGCGGTATGCCACCTGTCGCTCGGCGGCGGTGGCCGACTTGTCCACCGCGGTTTTCAGCAGCTGCTGAGCGCGCTCCAGACGACGGCGCTCCTCCTCGGTGAAGCCGGTGTCCCGCACGCGCCGGGCGTTCTGCTCGGCGACGTCGAACTTCACCGCGAAGTCGGTGACGGCCTCGCGATACTCGGCGAACTGCTCCGGTGTGAGGCGGACATCCGCGGTCACCGGGCGGAGGCGGTCCGCCACCCGCTTGGCTCGCAGGAAGGCCGCCGTCAGGGGTTCTCGACCGTCGCTCATCGCGGGGAAGGCGATGGTCTTCGCCACATCGAGCTCGTAGTCCAGCCACCGGCCGGTGACCTCGTCGTGCTCGTCGATCAGTCGCTGCACGTTCTCACGAGTGGCGTCTTCCGCCGGGCGTGGGGCCGTGGCGCGTGACTCCAGGAACCCGGGCGGGAACTCACCCCGCTTCGCCGCCATGAGCTCGAGTTTGCGCTGATGACGCTCCCGCTCCACCTTCTTGCCTCCGCCGAACGTGTAGTAGACCGCGGTGGCCAGTCCGAACGCCGGGAACGCCATCCACCAGTATTCGGAGATGAAGTCGAACACGTTCATGTGGTCAGCCTAGGTCTCTCTGCTCGGCGGACAAGGGGCAGTGCGATCTCAGGCGATCGAGCGCCGCAGCGGAAGGTAGGACAGCAGGGCCAGCACGGCGGTGACGCCGATGCCGATGAGGGTCCATCCCCAGACGCCGATCCCCGCGATGGCCTCGAACATCGGTACCCAGAAGCCGAGCTTGATGGCGGCGAATCCGAGCAGGAGAAGTGCGGCGACAATGGCGAAGATCACGATGAGCATCACTGTCCGTCCCCACCGGCGGTAGATGACGGCGAACACGAATCCCAGCGTGAACAACAGCATCATGGCGGTGAAGTAGGTGAGCGCCTGCAGCCAGGGGCTCTCGTCCCAGAGGCCGGGGATGCGGAAGAACCGTCCGTTCAGCCCCCAGCCGTCGAAGGCCTGCTCGAGGTATCCGCCCACCGTGAAGATCAGGGCCATGCCGATGCTGGCGAGCGCGGCGGTGGCCATCGTCCCCAGGTAGAACTCCCGGCGCGTGACGCTCATCGCCTGCGAGAACGGGAACGTCAGCGTGAGGGCGTAGATGCCTGCGCCCATGAAGTACCACATCGGTGCCACGGGCGCGCCGCCGGCGAACTTGTAGCCGAGCGAGGGCGTCACCGGGACCAGCGCGAAGATCAGCAGCGACAGCACGAATGCGCCGCCCAGGATGATCAGCGGGATGCCGATGAAGGTCATCTTGTTGAGGTTCTGCAGGCGCACGACCTTGAGGATGCGATCCATCAGCGCACCTCCTCCTTCTGCGTGAGGCGGACCACGAGCTGCTGCAGCGACACCGGAGCGATGTCGAGCCCCGCAGCGGTGAGGCGATCGCGTTCGGCGGCATCGATCGTGCCGAGTACGGTCGCGGAGGTGACACGTCCGAGGCTCTCGGTGTGCAGCACCTCCCGTCCGCTGGTGAAGCCGGATACGGCGGAGGCATCGCCCACGACCGTGACGGCGCGGCCGCGAAGATCGTCGGCGGAGGCGTCGATCAGCACCCGCCCCTGATCCAGCACGATCACATGTTCGAGGAGGTTCGCGACCTCGTCGATCAGGTGGCTGGACAGCACGATCGTTCGCGGGTGTTCGGCGTAGTCCTCCAGCAGCCGGTCATAGAAGATCTGACGGGCGACGGCGTCCAGGCCGAGATACGGCTCGTCGAAGAAGGTGATCTCCGCGCGAGCGGCCAGGCCGATGATGACACCGACCGCGGACAGCTGGCCGCGCGAGAGCTTCTTGATGCGGCGGTTCATGGGAAGCAGGAACGCCTTCACCAGGTCGTCCGCGAGGTCCTGATCCCAGTTCGGGAAGAACATGCGGGCGGCGGCGAAAGCCTGCCCGGGCTTGAAATCGTCGGGGTACTTCTGGCTCTCGCGGACGAAGCACATCCGGCCGAGCACCGCGGCGTTCTCGTACGGATCCTCACCGAAGACCCGGACCTCGCCGGTACTGGCGAAGTTCTGAGCAGTGATGATCGACATGAGGGTGGACTTGCCGGCGCCGTTGCGGCCGAGCAGTCCGTAGATCGTGTCCTTCTCGAGGGAGAGGGTGACATCGGCCAGCGCGACGGTCTCGCGGTAGGTCTTGCCGAGGTCCCGGGTCTCGATGACGACGGTCATCGGGCGGTCCTTTCGTCTGTGCCGGAGGTGTGCTCTCCGGCGCGGGAACGGATGAGTGCGGCCACGTCTGCCGCCGTGAGGCCGAGCTTGTCGGCCTCGGCCAGCAGCGGGCCGATGAATCGGTCGGCGAACGCCGTGCGGCGCTCGGTGAGGAGGGCGTCGCGAGCGCCCTCTGCCACGAACATCCCGACACCGCGGCGCTTGAGGAGCACACCCTTGTCGACGAGCATGTTCACTCCTTTTGCGGCCGTGGCCGGGTTGATCCGGTGGAAGGCGGCGAGTTCGTTCGTCGACGGAGCCTGACTGCCTTCGGGCAGGCTGCCGTCGACGATCGAGTCCTCGACCATCTCGGCGATCTGCACGAAGATCGGCTTCCCATCGTCGATCACGTCCACCTCCGGTGTGTTGGTTAGTTACTCGACTAATGAACCATGGAAGTCGCGCAATGTCAACACCGGCGTGGGGCGCTCGCGAATCGCCGGCCTGGTGGAGGAAGTTCAGCGCCCAGCGGCAGAGGAGGAGCGTGATGCGTGAGCGCGGCGTCGCACCCCTCCGGCTCCCAGCAAGCGCAGCGGGACGAGAAGGGTCCCCAGCGAGGCGCGCGTCAGCTGCGGACGATGCCGAGACGCTCGCGCACCGCATGCTGTGCGGCACCGCGGAAGCGGTCCTCGGGGCTGATCCGTGCGTAGTCCAGCGCGATCGTCGTGGCGCCCACGGGGCTCAATGACTCGGCGGCGCGACGGACTTTCTCCAGCACCTCGTCACCGAGGCGCGGCAGGGCGCCGCCGAGGACCACCGTCTCGATGTCGAGCACCGCGGAGAGCAGCCGCACATTGTTGGCCAGGCGCAGCGCCATGCGCTCCACGGACCGGGCGTGTGCCGGCTCCTTCGCCAGATCCTCCAGATCGACGGCGTCGAGGTCTTCCTCCAGGGGCAGATCGAACACGAATCTCAGTCCGACGTATCGTTCCAGGCATCCGACCTGACCGCACGGGCACGGCAGGGCGTCGTCGCCGAAGTCCACGCGCACGTGACCGAGCTCGCCGGCGCGGGCGTGTTCGCCGCGGTACAGCGCGCCATCGATCACCATGCCTGCGCCCACGCCATCGCCCACGTTCAGGCACAGCACGTTCGGGGCGTCGATGCTGCGGAACGCGTATTCGCGCAGAGCGTCGGCGTCTGCGTCGTTGATGAGGTACGTCGGCGCGGAGGTGACCCCCGCCGCGATCGCTCGCACATCCACGTCCTCCAGTCCCAGCTGGACGCACTGCAGGATGTGGTCGTTGTCCACCGCGCCGGGGACCTCGATGCCGATCGCGAGGAGGTCGGCACCGCCGTCGGCGGCGACCTCCGCGAGCACGGCCCGGAGATCATCGGGAGATCCGACAGCCGGCAGGGACACCGCTTCCGTGAGCGTCTCGCCGATGAGGTTGCTGAACACGAACCTCGACGCGTGACGGGTCAGCACGACGGCGGCGACACGGTGCTGTGCACCGTCCAGCGCCAGGCGCATCGCGGGCTTGCCGCCGGTGCTCTCGGCGAGCCCCGCCTCACGCACGTAACCCGTCTCGATCAGATCGGCGACGATCGAGGAGACGGTGGCTGCGGTGAGCCCGCTGCGGCGGGACAGGCCCGCGCGGGTCTGCTGTCCGGCGCCGTCGGCGATGAGCTGGAACAGGCGCCGCGTGTTGGCGCGGCGCATCTCCTCGTGGTTGGAGTGCCCGATGATCGCTTCACCTCCGTGACGGCTTGCGTTGATCGGTCGACCTGTCTATCGTAGGGCGCAGACTTTCGTTGTTTAACAAAGAAAGCCGCTGAGCAATCAGCAACGGACGGCCGCGCAGCCGTCCGTCCGAAGGGGAGCGAGCATCACACCCGGTGGGGGTGTGATGCGAGAGCCCCGGGGGAATGATGCGGGGCCGGGGATGAACTCCCGGCCCCGCATTTCTGCTCTTCCCCGTGTGGTCGCCCGGTTGCCCGGCGGACTCGCAGCGGTGTGGTCTCACTTGCTGCTGTGTCGGTCGCCGCCCAACGCACCCTCTGAGACCGCCGAATGGGGGGCCGGGGTGCTGAGCACGGGGGGCGGGGTGCTCAGGAGGGGCCGGAGTGCGCAGGAGCGGGCGGGCCGGCGACGGATGGAGGTGCGCTCAGAGACCGGAGCGCGCGGCGAGGAACGCCGAACCCTCGGTGCGGAACACCCGCGCACCCGGAGCGTGGACATGATCCCGGTCGGGAATCTCCAGGAACGACCCCTGCGGCAGCACGCCGGCGAGGGTGCGCGAGTCGGCCAGGATCGGGTCATCCGTGCCGGTGGCGATGAGCGTGGGCTGCTGGGGCGGACGATCCATCGGCGGCACGTCCTCGTGCAGGCGCAGTCCTTCGGCGAGCGCCAGCAGGGCACGGATGTCGTTGCTCGGCAGACGCTGCGCGAGCGTGACGTAGCGGCGGGTGATGTCGTCGGGAATCGGCGACCCGCTTTCCACGTGAGCGCGGGCCTCATCCAGCTGCAGTCTGCCCAGCGGCCGGCCATCGGGGATGCCGCCGAGCACGCCGTGGGTGATCATCTCAGCGTGGGCGGTCATGAACTGCCAGCCCACGCGCCCTCCGAGGGAGTAGCCGAGGTACGCGGCCTCATCCACCAGGTAGGTGTCGAGGGCGATGAACAGGTCCGCCACCATCGCCGCCATGCTGTACTGATCGGCGTCATGCGGCTTGTCGCTGGCGCCGTGGCCGCGCAGATCCACCCCGATGACGCGGAACCCGCGGCGCAGGAGCTCTCGGACCCACCCGGTGTCCACCCACGTGTCCCGCATCGACGACGCGAATCCGTGCACGGCGAGCACGGTGGGGCTGGTGTCCTCGCCCCACGAGTAGGTCGCGATGCGATGGCCCTCCCCGCTCATCACGTACTGGGGTGCGGGCATGGGGGTGAGCGGTGCGGGAGTTGTCACCCCTCCATCCTCCACCCGCGCGCACCGGGTACAGCGAAACGGTGGGCCGGGACGAATCCCGACCCACCGTTCTCGGCGTGTCAGCCGAAGATGAGTGCCAGCACCGTGGCGCCGCCACCCGTGAGGATCAGTGCGCCGATGACGATCCACGCCACCAGCCGCGTGCGGTTGAGGCGGCGGTCGCGCTGTCGCATGTCGTCGTCCTCGGCGAACTCCAGCTCGGGTGGGATGGTGTTGTCCGTCATCAGACGCCCTGCGGGATGACCGCGCCGAACGCGTTCGGCAGCGTGGCGCCGTTGGCGGAGCGCAGCTCGTCGACGGAGAAGGTGGCGATGTCCTGGATCTCCAGCGTGGCCTCGGTGTCGGTCACGCCGATGCGCAGCACCGGGTAGCCGCGACCCTCGCAGAGGCCGCGGAACTTCACGTCCTCCTCACGGGGGACGGAGACGATCACGCGGCCGGTGGACTCCGAGAACAGGGCGGTGACGGCATCGACGCCATCGCGCTCCATGATCTCGCTCAGCCAGACCCGCGCTCCCACACCGAAGCGGGTGACCGCGTCGATGAGGGCCTGCGCGAGGCCGCCCTCGGAGAGGTCGTGAGCGGAGGAGACCAGCCCCTGCTCGGCTCCGGCGCGCAGCGTCTCGGCCAGGCGCTTCTCGCCCGCGAGGTCCACCGCCGGCGGGCGTCCGCCGAGGTGCTGGTGGATGGTGGCCGCCCACTCGGAGCCGGACAGCTCATCGCTGGTCACGCCCAGCAGGTACAGGTTCTCGCCCGCATCCTGCCAGCCCGACGGAATGCGGCGGGCGACGTCGTCGATGATGCCCATCACGCCGACCACGGGGGTCGGGAAGATCGGGGTGTCGCCGGTCTGGTTGTAGAAGGACACGTTGCCGCCGGTGACCGGGATGCCCAGCTCCACGCAGCCGTCGGCGAGGCCGTCGGTGGCCTGGCCGAACTGCCACATGACCTCCGGGTTCTCCGGGGACCCGAAGTTGAGGCAGTCGGTGACGGCGGCGGGGACCGCGCCGGTCACGGCCACGTTGCGGAAGGCCTCGGCGAGGGCGAGCTTCGCGCCCTGGTACGGGTCCAGCTGGCAGTAGCGGCCGTTGGCGTCGGTGGCGATGGCGAAGCCCAGGCCCGACTCCTCGTCCACACGGATCATGCCGGCGTCGTCGGGGAAGCTGAGCGCGGTGTTTCCCAGCACGTAATAGTCGTACTGATTGGTGATCCAGCTGGGGTCGGCGAGGTTCGGGGCCGAGGTGACCCGGATGATCTGCTCGCGGATGGCCTCGGGGGCGTTGTCGCGCGGGAGTGCCGAGGCCGAATCGGCCTGCAGCGCGTCGATCCAGGTGGGGTATGCCACCGGACGCTCGTAGACCGGACCGTCGACGGCCACCGTGGACGGGTCGACGTTGACGATCTCCTCGCCATGCCAGAAGATCTGCAGGCGCCCGTCTCCGGTCACCTCACCGAGCACCGAGTACTCCACGTTCCACTTGTCGAGCACCGCGACGAACGCGTCGAGCTTGGCCGGGTCGACGATCGCCATCATGCGCTCCTGCGACTCCGACATCAGGATCTCCTCCGGGGTGAGGGAGGAGTCGCGAAGCAGCACGTCGTCGAGGTCCACGCGCATGCCGGATCCGCCGTTGGCGGCCAGCTCGCTGGTGGCGCAGGAGATGCCCGCGGCGCCGAGGTCCTGGATGGCCTCGACCAGCTCGCCCTTGTAGAGCTCGAGGCACGCCTCGATGAGCACCTTCTCGGCGAACGGGTCGCCGACCTGGACGGCGGGGCGCTTGGTGGGCCCGCCATCGGCGAAGGTGTCGGAGGCGAGGATCGACGCGCCACCGATGCCGTCGCCACCGGTGCGTGCGCCGAACAGCACCACCTTGTTGCCGGCGCCCGTGGCGTTGGCGAGCTTCAGGTCCTCGTGGCGGAGCACGCCCACGGCCAGGGCGTTCACCAGCGGGTTGCCCTGGTAGACGGCGTCGAAGACGGTCTCGCCGCCGATGTTCGGCAGGCCGAGGCAGTTGCCGTAGAAGGAGATGCCCGACACCACGCCGTGCACGACGCGCGCCGTATCGGGGTTGTCGATGGCGCCGAAGCGGAGCTGATCCATCACCGCGACCGGGCGCGCGCCCATGGAGATGATGTCGCGGACGATGCCGCCGACGCCGGTGGCCGCGCCCTGGAACGGCTCGATGTAGGAGGGGTGGTTGTGCGATTCCACCTTGAAGGTGACCGCCCAGCCCTCGCCGATGTCCACCACGCCGGCGTTCTGTCCCATGCCCACCATGAGACGTTCCTTCATCTCGGGCGTGACCTTCTGACCGAACTTCTTCAGGTAGATCTTCGAGCTCTTGTAGGAGCAGTGCTCCGACCACATCACCGAGTACATGGCCAGCTCACCCGAGGTGGGGCGGCGGCCGAGGATCTCGCGGATCTGGGCGTACTCATCGGGCTTCAGCCCGAGCGCCGCGTACGGCTGTTCCTTCTCCGGCGTCGCGATGGCGTTCTCGACGGTGTCGGCGACGGGGCGGGCGGTGGATTCTGCGGCGGAAGTCACGCGGCTGCACTCCAGATTTCGAGGGTGGGCGAGCAGGTTCAGTCTATCTGGCGTGTCCCGCCTCGTCGGACGGCCCTCGTGCGTCGCTGCGGGCGCGGCTGATAGCCTGATCGGCTCGGCGTGCGCCGGGCGGAAGGACGCACATGAACGAGCTTTTCGACGCGAATCGCGCCAACTGGGACGACCGTGCCGTGCTGCACGCCGCACGCGACGGCAGCGGCTACGGGGTGGGCCGCTTCATCGAGGATCGCGCGCTGCTGAGCGACGTCGTCCGGTTCGACATCCCCCTGCTCCCCGATGTCGACGGACGTCGCGGTGTACATCTGCAGTGCCACATCGGCACCGACACCCTCTCGCTCGCCCGTCGCGGCGCGCGCATGACCGGGCTCGACTTCTCCGGAGAGGCCGTGGACGCGGCCCGCCGCCTGGTGGCGGAGACCGGGGATGACGTCCGCTACGTCGAGGGCAACGTCTACGACGCCGCCACGATCCTCGACGGCGAGAAGTTCGACTTCGTGTTCACCGGTATCGGCGCGCTGGGGTGGCTGCCCGATGTCCGTGGATGGGCTCGTGTCGTGGCGTCGGTGCTCGAACCGGGGGGATTCCTGTTCATCCGCGAAGGGCACCCGGTGCTGTTCGCCGCCGACGAGACCCGCGACGACGACGTGCACTTGCACTATCCGTACTGGGAGCATGACGAGCCGCTGGTGTGGGACGACGCGACCACCTACGTGGACGTCACCGCGCCGATTGCACACACCCGCACCTACGAGTGGAATCACTCGATGGGAGAGATCGTGACTGCTCTCATCGAGGCGGGCATGCGCATCGACCTCCTCGTGGAGCATGACAGCGTGCCGTGGGAGGCGCTCCCCGGACAGATGATCGAGCGCGACAACGGTGAGTTCGCGCTCGCGGACCGGCCGGAGCGGATGCCGCTCAGCTACACCCTCCGGGCCACGCGGACGTGATCACGACGCTCACGCCGCGGTGATCGCGAGAGCGTAGACGATGCTCATCGCGGCACCGAGCGCGGCGCCGGCGGCCAGCTCGCCGAGCGTGTGGGCGCGCAGATGAAAGCGTGCCCACACGACGGCCGCGGGGATCACGAGCGCGACCAGGCCGATCGCGCCGTACAGGCAGACCTGCAGCCCGGCGAAGAACACCGCGAGCGTCGCATGGATGGAGAGCTTCCAGCGCAGGGTCACGATCGAGACGACCGCGAGGGTCACCACCGCCAGGACGGCCAGCGCAAGCAACGGCCGCGGTGCGCCGATGAGTGCCGTGACGACAGCACCCACGACCACGACCACCAGAGTGCCGAGAAGGATCGGGATGCGCTGACGGCGGTTGGACACGAACCTGCCGCTCAGCCTGCCCGCCCGTGCCAGCCAGATGGTCGACGCGTACGGCAGGATCGCCATCGTCACGACCGACACGATGGTCGCGGCGACCGCTCCGCTGGGAAGTCCCACCTGCAGCAGCCCGATCAGCAGCAGCGGGGCGGGACCTGCGATCTCGGAGATGACCTCGGCAAGGCGCGTGAAGCGGGGCCGCGCCGGCTCATCCGCGGTCGGTCCAGGCGAGGAGATCTCCACACACCCAGTCTGCCGCGGGAGGGCGGACGACGTCAGACCTCCCGCCCGGCGATGTGCACCGATACCGGCCGGATGCGCTCGTCGCCGGGCTTCCACGTGAATCGCAGGACGTCCGCCCGCGCCCCGACACGCCAGGGTGCGGCGCCGTCGAGCAGCCGTGCGGGCGCGTCCGCCGCGAGGTCCATCGCCTGCGCGAGGGATGCGGTCAGGCATGCGATCGTGCCGACTCCCACGTCGAGCGTCTGGATCGAGCCGGCGAGGAACCCGGTGGCGCGATGGCGCAGCGCGCCGTCCGCCGCGATCTCCACGCCGCCGCCGACCGTGGAGACGCCGCCGTCGCGAAGAGCTGCGGGGGTGGCGACCGCATCGCTCACCAGGAACGCGCCGTGTTCGCCGTCCGGACCCGGACGCTTCGCCGCGATCATCGTGCGCAGCGTCGCATCGGGAAGGTGGTGCCCGTCGGCGATGAGTCCCGCTGTCAGGCGAGGCTCCGCCAGCTGGCTCCAGAGGTAGTTGGGGTGACGGGGCAGCACCCCGTGCGCTCCGTTTCCGAGGTGGGTCGACAGCGACGCGCCCGCGTCCACCACGGCGCGGATCTGGTCGTCGTCGGCGTGCGTGTGTCCGATGGAGACGCGGACACCGTGCGACACCAGGAAGCGCGTCGCCTCCACGGCGCCCGCGTGGTGGGGCGACAGCGTCACGATGCGGAGGAGGCCGGGTGCCGCATCCAGCCACGACTGCAGTTCATCGATCGCCGGCGGGCGGATGTGCTCGATCGGATGGACGCCCCGGGGGCCGTCCTCGGGTGAGAGGCTGGGGCCCTCCACGTGGATGCCCGCCACCATGTCGGCGGCGAGCGGATCGTCGGTTGCCGCGACCACCGCGTTGATGCGCGCCAGCATGTCCGACGCTGATGCGGTGATGATCGTCGGCAGGAACCGCGTCACACCCACGGCGGCGAGGCTGCGCGCCATCGCCATGATCTGCTCCGGGTCCGGGACGGAGGCGTTGGCGTCCCCCTCGCCGTGTCCGTTCACTTGCAGGTCCACCAGGCCTGGCGCGATCCACGGGCTGTCCGCATCCACGTCACATGCGGTGAGCGCGGCGATGCGATCGCCGACCACCGTCACTGCGACTCCGGCGCCGTCTCGCGGGTCGCGGCCGCGCAGGATCAGCGAGGTCATCCCGCCACCGGGAGGAGAGCCGCGGCGTCCGCATCGACGTGGACCTCGCAGCGGGAATGACGCCGCAGCACGGTGCAGGGCCACGCCGGGTCCACCGGCTCCTCCATCAGCGCACGAACAGCGTCCGCCTTCCGTCGATCCGGCACCGCGCACACGAGGTGGGCACCCGCGAGGAGCGCCGGGATCGTGAGGGTGAGTGCGTGGGTGGGCACATCGCTCAGGGTATCGAAGCACTCGTCGTCGACCTGCTGGATGCGGCTGGCCTCGTCGAGACGGACGGAGCGCACCGCAGCAGGGTCATCGAAACGCGCCTCCGGCGGGTCGTTGAAGGCGATGTGGCCGTTGACGCCGATGCCGAGACAGACCAGGTCGATGGGGCCGTCGGCGAGAAGGGCGCTGTAGCTGTCGATGGCCTCGGCCACACCCAGCTCGGGGCGCAGCGGCAGGAAACGGGCATCGCCCACCGCGTCGACGAGATGTGTCCGCAGCCACACGCTGAAGCGCTGCGGCGCCTCCGGGTCCAGCGCCACGTACTCGTCCATGTGCAGGATCGTCACCGCACTCCAGTCGATCCCGGGCTCCGCGGCCAGCGCGCGATAGACATCCAGCTGGCTGGGGGCGGCTGCCGCGATCATGCGGGCGGACCCGCGCTCGGCGATGGCGGTGCGGAGGGTCGCTGCGGCGGAGGCCGCGGCGGCCGCACCCATGGCGATGCGATCGGGATGGGTGTGCAGGGCGAACGAGGGCGTGCTCATGTCGAGCAAGATTAATGCAACCGCTTGCAAAGTCAAGCCGGGTTTCGCGGGGTCGCCGGTATCGTTGAGCCATGACCTCGAAGCGAAAGGGCCGCGTGACGCTTGCCGACGTCGCGCACGCCGCGGGCGTGTCAGAGTCGACCGCCTCACGCGCGTTCACCCGACCCGAACTGATCAAGGCCGACAACGTCGATCGAATCCGGCGGATCGCAGCCGAGCTCGGCTACTCGGCGGATCCTCGCGCGCGCGCCCTCTCCACGGGGCGCACCTCGAACATCGCCCTGATCGTGCCGGACATCGCGAATCCGTTCTTCCCCCCGCTCGTGCGCGCCGTGGAGAACGGTGCCGAACAGGCCGAGTTCGCGGTCTTCCTCGGCGACTCCGACGAGCGGGCCGAGCGCGAGGGCGTGCTCATCGATCGGTTGGAGCCGCAAGTCGACGGATTTATCCTCGCCTCGTCGCGGCTCGCCGATGAGCGGATCCTCGAACTCTCCGAGCACACGCCCACCGTGCTGATCAATCGCGACGTCCCCGGCGTTCGCCGGGTGCTGGTCGATGCGGCCACCGGCGCGAGGGAGGCGGTGGAACTGCTTGCCGCGATGGGGCACTCCGACATTGCGTACCTCGCGGGTCCACCCGCCACCTGGGCGGATGCGCAGCGCCGCGGCGCGGTGCTTGCGGCGGCCGAGGCCGCGGGATTGAGCGTGTCCGTTCTGGAGCTCGGGCGGCCGAGCTACGAGGCGGGACGCGAGTGCGTGGGATCGCTGATCGCCACGGGCGCCACGGCCGCGGTGGCCTTCGACGACGTGGTGGCGCACGGGGTGCTCGCGGGCTTCACGCTCGTCGGCCTCGAGGTTCCGGCCGACTTCAGCGTCATCGGCTGCGATGACGTGCTGGCTGCCACCACGCTGCCCGCCCTCACCACCATCGCCGGCGGGAGCGCGGCGAGCGGGGCGGTCGCCCTCGAGGCACTGCTCGCGCTGATCCGCGGCGATGCGGACGACGTGGACGAGCGGACCGCGATCGCCGGTCACCTGGTCCACCGTGCCAGCGTCGCACCTGTTCGCTCACGTCATCGTTGACACTGCAAGCGGTTGCATGATTCAATGCCCACATGACAGGCATTGTGATCGCCGGCGTGGCGCACTCCCATGTCGACTACGTGACCGCGGAGATCCGCGAACGGGCCGACATCGAGCTGCGGGGTGTCTTCGACCCCGACGCTGAGGCCGCGCGGCGCATCGCCGCGGAGTTCGGCGCCCCGGTGGCCGAATCACTGGACGAGCTCCTCGGCCTCGGCGCCGACATCGTCGCCTGCGCCGGGGTGTACGCCCAGCGCGCCGACATCGTCCTGGCCGCACTGCACAGCGGCGCGGACGTGCTGTGCGACAAGCCGCTCTGCATCACCCTCGACCAGCTCGAGCGCATCGCGGCGGCTCAGGCCGAGAGCGGTCGGAACATCTCCCTGATGCTGGAGAAGCGCACCTACCCCGAGACGCTGGCCACCGTCGCCGCGGCAGAGGAGCTCGGTCGCCCGGTGGCACTGGCCTCCTGGGCGCCGCACAAGCTGTTGCGGGGCATCCGCGCACCCTGGTTCCTCGACCCCGCCACCTACGGCGGCATCCTCGCCGACCTGCTCGTGCACGACGTGGACATCGCCCTCACCCTCACCGGGGCCACGAGCGGTTCGGTACGGGGATGGACCGGTGCCGAGCTGGAGAGCGGTTTCGCTCTGAACGGCGGAGCCGTCGTCACTCTCGACACCCCGGGCGCATCGTCCGCCGTCCTCACCGCGGAGGTCGATTGGCTGACGCCGAGCGGTTCCGAGATCCACGGCGACTACCGGATGCGCGTCGTCGGCACGCAAGGCACGGCGGAACTGTACTGGGGTCGCGGCGTGCTCGAGCTCACCACCGTGGACGCGCCGCGCCGCACGGTCGAGCTGGCCCCCGGACGACGACCCGCCGAAGACGCCCTGAACGCGCTGCTGGCGGGCGGATCCGATGCGGCGGGGGCGACCGCCGACGCACTCCTGGTCACTCGCATCGCCCTCCTCGCCGAGGAGAGCGCACGCCGGGGTGGCATCGAGCTCTCCTGGAAGGCATCCGCATGACAGACATCGCCATCGTCGGGGCCGGATTCATCGGCGGCGTGCACGCGCGGCTCATCGATTCGCTCGACGGCGCTCGCGTGAGCGCCGTGGTCGACACGGACGTCGAGAAGGCCGCCCTGCTGGCCGGGCCTCGCGGAGCACGGGTCGCCGGCTCCCTCGACGAGCTCGCCGCCGCCGGGGCTCTTCCCGCCGTCGTCAGCGTCTGCACCGTGAGCGCCGGACATGCCGACCTGGCCGTGCGCGCCCTCGAACTCGGGTGCGACGTGCTGGTGGAGAAGCCGATCGACATCACGCTCGACGCGGCCGCACGGGTGGCCGAGGCCGCGGAACGCACCGGACGGACGGTGGGCGTGGTGAGCCAGCGTCGATTCCTCGACAGTTCCGCCGCGCTCCGGCAGGCCATCGACGCGGGTCGTCTGGGCCACCTCACCGGCGGCACCGTGGAATCCCCCTTCTTCCGTCCGCAGTCCTACTACGACTCCGGCGACTGGCGCGGGACGCGGGACCGCGACGGCGGCGGCGCGCTGATGAACCAGGGCATTCACGCCCTCGATCTGCTCCTCTGGTTCCTGGGCGAGGCGGCTACGGTCACGGCGGCGGCATCCTGCGTCGCGCACGAGCGAATCGAGGTGGAGGACGTCGTCGGCGCCGCCATCGGCTTCGCCTCGGGTGCCGTCGGCACGGTGTTCGCCTCGACCGCGGCGTTCCCCGAGAGCGGCGTTCGCCTGTCGGTCTTCGGAACGGAAGGCTCGGCCACCGTCGCCGACGGCCGCCTCACCCTGCGATTCGCGGATGGTGAGGAGATCGTCGATGACAGCGCACCGGAGGGATGGACCAGCATCGACTGGGCCCATCGCGCCCAGTACGCCGACCTGCTCGATGCCCGCGCCGCCGGTCGCGCCCCCGCGATCGGCCTGCCCGACGGCCGGCGCGCCCTGGCTGCCGTGCTCGGCATCTACGAATCCGCGCGCACCGCTCGGACCGTATCGCTCACCTGATCCACCCCATCGCACACCCGATCCGCGCAACCGACCCCCTCGGGAGCGCGGCTACCAACGGAGGTAGTCCATGAATCGCACCACTCGACTCGCTGCGGCCCTCGCCGCGGCGACCGTTAGCGCCCTCGCGCTCTCGGCCTGCGCGCCCGCCGGTGCTCCCACCGGTGACGGCTCGGCGGCCGCGGGAGATGTCACCATCCGGTTCGCCTGGTGGGGCTCCGATGCTCGGCAGAAGAACACCCAGGCGGCCATCGACGCCTTCGAAGCCGCCAACCCCGGCATCACCGTCGAAGCGGAGTTCGGGGACTGGGCGGGATACTGGGACCGCCTGGCGACGCAGACGGCCGGCGGGAACACGCCCGACGTCATGCAGATGAGCGACGCCTACCTCGCCGAGTACGCGGGGCGAGGAGTCCTCCTGCCGCTCGACGACCAGTCGGGGATCGACCAGTCGCACCTCGACGCGGGTGGCGTGGCGGCCGGAGAGGTCGACGGCACGCTGTACGCGTTGCAGGCGGGCGCGAACTATCCCGCCGTGCTCGCGAACCCCGCGCTGTTCGAGGCGGCGGGCGTCGAGATGCCCGACGACAAGACCTGGACCTGGGACGACTACCTGGCCACGGCGGAGAAGCTCAGCAAGGCCGGCGTGGGCGCGGTGGGAACCGATTCGATCATCGGCGACCCGGTGACCAACGCGTGGCTGGCGCAGCACGGCAAGTCGCTCTTCACCGCCGACGGCAAGGTCGGCTTCGGCGAGGGAGATCTGACCGGCTACTTCCAGCTGGTCTCCGACCTCAGCACCTCCGGCGCCGCGCCGGCTGCATCGGTGATCACCGAGCAGATGGTGCTCTCGCCCGACCAGTGGGGAATCGCGACAGGCAAGAGCGCCATGGGCTTCGCCTGGTCGAACCTGCTCACCACGATCGAGGGCACGCTCGGCTCTCCGCTGACCCTGTTGCGCCTGCCCGCCGACAAGGACGCGAAGGCCACGGGTGAGTACCTGCGCGGCGCGATGTACTACTCGGTCGCGAGCACCTCGAAGCATCCGGCCGAAGCCGCCAAGCTGGTGGACTTCCTGCTCAACGACCCGGCCGCGGGGGATGCTCTGCTGGCCGAGCGCGGACTCCCGCTGAACACGGAGATCCGCGAGGGAATCGCTTCGAAGGTGAGTGAGCCCGAACAGCGCCTCATCGCGTTCACCACCGACAACGCCGACGCGTTCGGTGCGGCACCGCCGGTGCCGGCCGTCGGCGGAGGAACCTACGACCAGGTCATCCAGCGCGGGATCTCCGACGTGCTCTTCGGCAAGGCCGACCCGGCGACGGCATCGGCGAACGTGCACCAGGAACTCACCGATCTGCTGGCCGCAGCCGGCTGAGAGACGCACCGTGACCGCTCCGACCCTCACCCGGATCCCCAGCCGCCCGCGCGGGCGGAAGGGGATCCGGGAATCCCTCGCCGCCTACGGCTTCCTCGCGCCCTGGATGATCGGCATGCTCGCCTTCACCCTCGGCCCGGTCGTCGCGTCGTTCTTCCTGTCCTTCACGAAGTACAACCTGCTCCAGCCGCCGACCTGGATCGGCACTCAGAACTACGAGAAGATGCTCACCGACGAGCGGCTGCAGCACGCGCTCGGTGTCACCGTCACCTACGTGGTGGTGGCCGTGCCGTTCCAGCTGGTGGTGGCGCTGGGCCTGGCGATGCTGCTGGATCGCGGCATGCGGGGGATGTCCTTCTACCGCTCCGCCTTCTACCTGCCGTCGATGCTCGGCTCGTCGGTGGCCATCGCCGTGCTGTGGCGCCAGATGTTCGGCGCCGACGGACTCGTCAACCAGGTGCTGGCGATGTTCGGGGTCGAGGGAGCGAGCTGGATCGCGGATCCGGACACGGCGCTCGGCACGCTGATCCTGCTGCACGTGTGGACTTTCGGGTCGCCGCTGGTGATCTTCCTCGCAGGCCTGCGAAACATCCCGCGGATGTACTACGAGGCGGCGCAGGTGGACGGCGCGGGTCCCGTGCGCCGATTCCTCTCGATCACCCTCCCGCTGCTGTCACCGATCATCTTCTTCAACCTCGTGCTCCAGGTGATCGGTGCGTTCCAGACGTTCACCCAGGCGTTCGTCGTCTCCAACGGCACCGGAGGACCGTCCGACGCGACGCTCTTCTTCACCCTGTACCTGTACCAGAAGGCCTTCCCGGGCTTCCAGATGGGGTACGCCTCGGCAATGGCGTGGCTGCTGCTGATCATCATCGCGGCCGTGACCGCGCTCAACTTCTGGCTCTCGAAATGGTGGGTGTTCTATGAGGACTGATCTCGTCGACACGACCGCTGACTCCTCGGTCACCGAGGCGATCATCACCGGCCGCCCTGCACCGCGCCGTCCTCGCGGAAGCGCATCCCCGGCCGGACGCGTGCGGTCGATCTTCAAGCACGTGGGCCTGGCGCTGCTCGCCCTGCTCATGCTGTACCCGCTCGTGTGGATGCTCGTCGCCTCCTTCCGCCCGAGCGAGGACGTATTCACCCCCGGGCTGTCGCTGGAGGGCATGACCCTGGAGAACTACACGCTCGGGTGGGATGCGCTCTCGCAGCCGTTCGGGCGGTATCTGCTGAACTCCGCGCTGGTGGTGCTCGGCGCGATCGTGGGAAACCTGGTGTCGTGCTCGTTGGCCGCCTACGCCTTCGCTCGGCTCACCTTCCGTGGCAGCAAATGGATGTTCGGGCTCATGCTGCTGACCATCATGCTGCCGCTGCAGGTGATCATCGTGCCGCAGTACATCATGTTCAACTCGGTCGGCTGGGTGAACACGGTGCTGCCCCTCATCGTGCCGAAGTTCTTCGCCACCGACGGCTTCTTCATCTTCCTTATGATCCAGTTCATCCGAAGCCTGCCCCGAGAGCTGGATGAGGCGGCGCGCATCGATGGCTGCGGACACTTCCGCACGTTCTCTCAGATCATCCTGCCGCTCATGACACCGGCGCTGGCGACCACGGCGATCTTCACGTTCATCTGGACGTGGAACGACTTCTTCAGCCAGGTCATCTACCTGACCTCGCCGGAGGCCTACACGGTGCAGCCCGCGCTGCGGGCCTTCATTGACTCACAGGGCCAGAGCTCCTGGGGGCCGCTGTTCGCGATGTCGATCATCTCGATCCTGCCGGTCTTCCTGGCATTCCTCTTTGGTCAGAAGTACCTGGTTCGCGGCGTCGCCACCACGGGTCTCAAGTGAGGCCGAGGCGGACGGCTCAGTCGGCGTCGCCCGCCTCGACCTCCACCGTGTAGGCGGACAACTCGATGCCGATGGAGCTCGCGGTCCCGTCGAGCAGCAGCTCGGTGCCGACCGCGGGCTCCAGGTCGGTGTCGTCGCGGCGGACCGGCTCGGAGGGCAGCCCCGCCCACTCGGCGGGCTCCTCCGGCTTCTGCGTGAACATTCCCATGCACACAGTCTGCGCCCTGACGGTGCGGAGGAGGCTTGCGGTGGTCCTGACCCGTGTGGAGTTTTCCCACCTTAGATAACTTTATTGAAAGCTAATAAAGCTCTGATACTGTCATAAACTCACCGAGTAAGAGGTCGACATGGACAGCGTCAGCAACCCGTACACCCCGAACGCCGGTGCTTCCCCGGAGACGATCGCTGGCAGAGACGAGCAGCGGGACGCCTTCACCGCTCTTCTGAAACGCCTCGCTCGTGGCAAGACCAACCAGTCGCTGATCATCACCGGATTGCGCGGCGTGGGTAAGACTGTACTGCTCAACGAGTTCCGCGAGATCGCGGAGGCTGAGCGCTGGGAAGTTCTGGAGATCGAGGCGAGCAAGCACGACGACACCCGATTCCGGCAGAACCTGGCGGGGTTGCTGAAGGCTGCGGTCCTGCGCCTGTCGCCGCGTGCCCGGTGGACGGATCGCGCGCGCCGTGCCGCGTCCGTGATCACTGCCTTCGCCGTCGCGGTTGACCACCAGGGAACATGGTCGCTCTCCTGGGATGTCGAGGCAGCTGAGGGCGCCGCGGATCATGGCGATCTGGCGATGGACCTCACGGATGTCCTGGTCGCCGTGGGCGAGTTCGCGCGCGAGCAGCAACGAGGTGTTGCGATTCTCGTCGATGAGGTCCAGTTCCTCACGAGTCCTCAACTCGAAGCGCTCATTCAAGCGATTCACAAGACGGTGCAGCGGAAGCTGCCGGTGACGTTCGTCGGCGCAGGTCTGCCGCAGATCGCGGAGCTCGCGGGAGACGCAAAGTCATATGCCGAGCGTTTGTTCCAGTTTCCCAAGATCGACTCGCTCAGAGAAGCGGATGCCCGGAAAGCCCTTGTCGAGCCGGCGCTCGCGGAGGGCGTGTCCTACGAGGACGACGCGGTGCGGCTCGCCCTGCAGATCACGCGGGGATATCCATACTTCATCCAAGAGCTGGGGTCTCAGGTATGGGCAATCTCCGAGGGATCGCCGATCCTTCGTCGTGACGTGGAGGCCGCGCGGGAGGCCTACGAGGCGAAACTAGACAGCTCGTTCTTCAGAGTTCGCCTCGATCGCGCCACTCCGTTGCAGACGGCGTACATGCGAGCGATGGCAGAGCTTGGTCCGGAAGCTCAAAAGGCTGCCGATGTGGCCAGGGTTATGGGGCGGGAATCCACCCAACTCGGCCCGACGAGGGCGGAACTCATCAACATGGGGCTTCTCTACACCCCGGAGCATGGCTACGCCGCGTTTACTGTTCCCGACTTCGACAAGTTCATGTTGCGCGCGGTGCCGAAACTGGTGGTACCCGACGTTGAGAAGCGTCGCAAGAAGAGTCGATGAGATGAAGCGCTGCCCGGCGAAGCAGAGCCGGCTCGCAGCTGCGGCCACGCTGAGCGTCGGTGCGGGCTCTCAGCCCTTCATCGCCACACCGCGGCGCCAGTAGCCCATGAAAGCCACCTGTGCGCGGTCGATGCCGACGTCCTTGACGAGATGACGACGCAGAGTGGTGACCACGCCGCTCTCGCCCGCGATCCAGAAGTAGCGGTCGGCATGCGGAGCGGACGTATCGAGCTCCTCACCGAGTCCGGAGAAGGTGGGAGTCTCCCACACCGGGTTCTCGGTCTCTACGTCGGTCACCTCCGCGGTGGGCGCGGCGCCGAGGTGGCCGAGCACCGTGGGCAGCAGGAGTGTGCCGTGCGGAGCATCGCCGCGCGGGAGCCAGCACACCTGCACGCCATCCGGCGCGGCGATCGGCAGGGCATCGGCCGGGTCGGGCACCTCGATGAACGCGATGCCGCGGAGGTCCGCGGGGGCGTCCTCCAGGACGCGCGCGATCGCCGGAGCCGCGGTCTCGTCGCCGGCCAGCAGGACCGATGTCGCGTCACCGGGTGCGTACTCGATGCCGCCCCAGTCGTGACCGCGCCGCGGACCCGCGATGATCAGCTCATCGCCCGGTGAGGCCTGGTTCGCCCAGGATGACGCCGGGCCGGTGAGGCCGGGAGCGAGGTGCAGGACGAAGTCCACGTCCACCTCCGTGCCGGCATCGGTCACCCGCAGATCACGGATCGAGTACGTCCGCATGGAGCCGCGCTCGGCCTCATCGACGGCCAGCCACGCCTGATACCAGCCGTCTCGCCCATCCAGCTCGGGCAGCACGCCCGACGCCGGCGGGAAGATCAGCTTGATGCGCAGGTCGAACACCGCGCCGGGGGTGGCGAAGTCGTCGAGGGCCGCGCCGCCGAACGTCACGCGGACGAAGTTCGGCGAGACGCGCTGCACCGCGCGCACCTCGGCCCGGATCACGACGAAGGGCGTCGCCTCGGTGGTGGTCTCAACGGACATGGTGCCTCCCGATGGGCGTGACCATCGGCTTGCCCGAGACGGGGTCGATGGTGATCTGATTGGGCAGCCCGAACACGTCCTCGACGAGTTCGGAGGTGAGGATGTCGGCGGGGGCGCCGGCGGCGTGGACGCGCCCGTCTCGGATGGCGACGAGCTCGTCCGAGTAGCGCGCCGCAAGGTTGAGGTCGTGCAGCACCATGACGATGGTGGTTCCCCGTTCGACCGACAGATCGGTCAGCAAGTCCAGCACCTCCACCTGGTGCGCTACGTCGAGATAGGTGGTCGGCTCGTCGAGCAGCAGGATGTCGGTCTCCTGTGCCAGCGCCATCGCGATCCAGACACGTTGGCGCTGACCGCCGGAGAGCTCGTCCACCGACCGATCCGCCAGGTCCGTGGTGCCCGTCGCCTCCAGAGCGTCGGCCACCACGTCGTAGTCGTGCGCGCTCCACCGGGCCAGCGCTCGCTGGTGGGGGTGTCGGCCACGGCCCACCAGGTCGGCCACGGCGATCCCCTCGGGGGCGGTGGGGCTCTGCGGCAACAGGCCCAGCACGCGCGCCACTTCGCGCGTGGAACGCGTGTGAAGGGCCGCGCCGTCGAGCACCACCTGTCCGCTGACAGGGGAGAGCAGCCGGGACAGCGCGCGCAGCAGGGTCGACTTCCCGCAGCCGTTGGCGCCCACGATCGAGGTCACCCGTCCCGGGGCGATCTGCAGATCCAGGGCGTCGACGATCGTGCGGTCGCCATAGGAGAGGGTGAGTGCGTCTGCGGACAGCGAGTGAGAGACGGTCACAGGGAGCCTCCGGCGCGGTTGGTGCGGATGAGGAGCAGGATCAGATACGGCGCGCCGAGCACTCCGGTCACCACGCCGACGGGGTAGCGCGTGCCGAAGGCGAACTGCCCGATCAGGTCGGCGACGATCACGAGGACCGCGCCCACCAGGGCACTGGGCAGCAGCGGAGAGCCTCCGGCGGGCACCAGCCGGGCCGCGATGGGACCCGCCATGAACGCGACGAACGCGACGGGGCCGACGGCGGCGGTCGCGAAGGCGAGCAGCGCCACCGCCCCGAGGATCAGCACGATGCGTGTCGGCTGCACCCGCACGCCGAGGCCGGCCGCCGAGTCGTCGCCGAGTTGCAGGATGCGCAGCGAGCGTCCGGTGGCCAGCATCGTCGGCGCCAGGACCACCCATGCGATCAGAAGCGGGACGACACGCTCCCACGAGGCGCCGTTGAGGCTTCCGGTCAGCCACTGCATCGCCGTCTGGATGTCCCACGACGCGGCGCGGGAGAGCACGAAGGAGACCACCGCGTTGAGCATCGCCGCCAGGCCGATCCCGATGAGGATCAGTCGGGTTCCGGAGAAACCGCCGCGGTGGGAGAGCAGATAGATCGCCAGAGCGGTGAGCAGGGCACCGCCCAGGGCGAACAGCGAGACGCCGGTGTCGCTCATACCCAGCAGCACGATGGCGATCACTGCGGCTGCACTCGCGCCGGAGGAGATGCCGATGATGTCCGGTGAGGCGAGAGGGTTGCGCAGCATCGTCTGGAACGTGGCGCCGGCGAGCCCGAATGCGGTCCCGGCGAGAACCGCGGTCACGGTACGGGGAAGGCGCAGCTCGCCCACGGTGAAGGACGCGCCCGGCACGGTCTCGCCGAGGATCACCCGGATCACCTGGGAGGGGGAGTAGAAGGTCTGCCCGATCATCAGGCTCGCGGCCACGGCTGCGACGAGCGCGAGCGTGAGGATGCCGATCACCACGATGCGCCGTCGGTTGCGCGACCGGCGGCCCGCGATGATCGCGGCCCGTGCCGTCGCCGCAGACGAGGTACGGGGCGGGGTCTGCATGACGCTCACAGTTCACGCACCTTCTGACGACGCACGATCCAGATGAAGAACGGCGCTCCGATCACCGCGGTGACCACTCCCACCTGGATCTCGTCGGGGCGGGCGATTACTCGGCCGAGCACATCGCCCGCGACGAGCAGGCACGCACCGGTGAGGGCGGAGAACGGGACGAGCCAGCGATGATCGGTGCCCACGAGCATGCGGCAGACATGGGGAACGACCAGGCCGACGAAGGCGATCGGTCCGGCGATGGCGGTGGCCGCGCCCGCCAGGATGACCGCGCCGACGGTGGTGATGAGCCGGGTCCGGGCGACGCGCACGCCGAGACCGGTGGCCAGATCGTCGCCGAGGGCGAGCGAGTTCATGCCGCGCGAGCTGACCACGCAGATGAGCGCGCCCACGAGGAGCACCGGGGCCAGGATCGCGATGCGATCCCACGTGGCGCCGCCGACCCCGCCGATCTGCCAGGACTGCACCGACTGCAGGATGTCCACGCGCGGTAGCAGGATGGCGCTCACCAGAGAGGTGAGTGCGGCGGTGGTCGCGGCTCCGGCGAGGGCAAGCTTGAGCGGGGTCGCGCCGCCGCGACCGAGTGAGCCGACCACGTAGACGAACGTCGCAGCGAGGGCGGCGCCGATGACGGCCAGCACGATGGAGGCGACCGGATCGGTCGTGCCGGCGAACGCGATGCCGCAGACGACCGCCAGGGCTGCACCGCTGGTGACACCGAGGATTCCGGGATCGGCCACCGGGTTCCGCGTGACCGCTTGCATCCCGGTTCCGGAGATCGCGAGGGCGGCGCCCACCAGGATCGCCAGCACCGTGCGAGGCATGCGCTTGATGACCGCCGCCTGGGCGAGGGTGTCCGACTGGCCCGAGAGCGCGCCGGCGATGTCATTGAGTGTGACCTCGGCCGCGCCGAAGGCCACCGATGCCACGCACAGCAGGGCCAGCAGCACAATGCCGGCGCCGAATGCGAGCAGGCGCACCCGCATCGGTCGCCGGAGCACGTCGGCGACCGATGCGGGTGGCATCAGGGTGGAGGTCACGAGAGCGCAGACTCCCGGATTACTTCTTCAGCGCGTCCGCGAGCAGCGTGAAGTAGTCGTCGATGCCCCACGGGATCGACAGCGGGGAGGGGTTCGCCGACGCCGCGAGGGGGGTGTCGCTCTCCAGCACGGCGACCGCGCCGGCAGCCACCGCGGGGATCTTGCCGATGAGGGGATCGGCCTGCAGCTGCGTGACGAAGTCGGATCCGGCGGCGCCGTAGGTCACGAAGAGATCCACGTCGTCGAACTTCTGCGCCTGCTCGGAGCTGACGGTGAGGTAGAACTGGTCGCTGTCCGCGGACTCCTCCACGATGCCGGGCACGGGAAGACCCAGATCCGCGAGGAATCCGGGGCGGGTGTCGGCCTTCGTGTAGTAGCCGACCTGGCTCATGTCGGCGGCGTCGATGTAGCTGAAGAGGACCTTCTTGTCGCGCAGCGCGGGGTGGGCATCGAGTGAGGTCTGCACCTGCTGCTCGAGGTCGGCGATCAGGGCGTCGCCCTCGGCGGCCAGCCCCAGCGCCTTCGAGTCGAGACGGATCATGTCCTGGTAAGAGGTGCCCCAGGCCACGTCGGGGTAGGCCACCACGGGCGCGATCTTCGACAGGGTGTCGTAGTCCTCCTGGGTCAGGCCGGAGTACGCGGCAAGGATGACGTCGGGCTGCGTGTCCGCCACGGCCTCGAAGTCGATTCCGTCGGTCTCGTCCCACAGCGCCGGGGTCTCGGCACCGAGCTCGGTCAGCTTGTCCTCCACCCAGGGCAGCACGCCGTCCTTGTCGTCGTCACCCCAGGTCACCTTGGCCATCCCCACGGGCACGACGCCGAGCGCGAGCGGCACCTCGGCGTTGCCCCACGCGACCGTCGCCACGCGTTCGGGCTTCTTCTCGATCGTGGTGGTGCCGTACACGTGGTCGATGGTGACCGGGAAGGTGTCCGCGCTCGCGATACCGGCGGCCGGTGATTCCTCGGACGGGGCGGCGGTGGACGTGGAGCAGGCCGCGAGACTGGCGGTGAGCAGCGCTGCAGTGACGGTGAGGCCGAGTAGACGTGACAGGCGCACGGTTGGTTCCTTCGAGGTGGGAGGGATGCCTTCATATGATGTAGGTGAGGCTTGCCTAAATTAGCATGCCTGCCGCGCTCCGGCGAGCGTCCTCCGGTCACGATGCGACATACTGGGCGGCGGGATTCACGTGGTTCGGAGGTGCGCATGACCCACCGGGACGACTCCCTCCCCGGGGGGCTCGCGTTCGAGACACCGACAACCTCGCCCCAGCCGGCCGCTCCCCAGACCACGACCGATTCCGGCACGATCCTCGGCATCATCGCACTGGTGCTGAGCGTGACGGTTGCCCCTGCCGGCCTGGTGATGGGCATCGTCGGTGCTGTGCTGTCCCGGCGACGTGGTGTCGGCAACGTCCCCGCGGTGGTGGCCATCGCGCTCGGCGCCGTCATCACGCTGGTGTGGATCGCGCTGATTGCGTTCCTCGTGTTCGGTGTGGCGATCCCGCTCCTGTCCGCGTGCGCGGAATACGGCCCCGGTGTGCACACTCTCGACAACGGCTCCACCCTCTCGTGCTCCGCCCCGGGGTGACCCTCCCGCATTAGGCGACACGCCCGGGTATCGCATAGCCTGGAAGGCTCGGTACACGGGCAGAAGGGTTTCCCGTGGGTTACATCGATATCAATGCCGTCTCGCTCACGCTGCCGGATGGACGTCCGCTGCTCGACGAGGTCACCTTCCGCGTGGGCGAAGGGACCACGACCGCGCTCATCGGCGAGAATGGCGCCGGCAAGTCGACCCTGCTGCGTATCATCCGCGGCGAGCAGAAGCCCGATTCGGGCGCCGTCACCATGGCCGGCGGGCTGGGGGTGATGGATCAGTTCATCGGGCACTCGCGGGAGGCGGATCCGGCCAGCTCCCCGACAGTGCACACGCTGCTCGTCGACGTCGCCCCCGCCGCCATCCGTGCCACGGCGCAGGCCCTCATCGCCGCGGAGCTGGCGCTCATCGAGCACGACACCACCGACACGCAGATGCGCTATGCCACCGCCATCGCGGAGTACGCCGATGCCGGCGGCTACGAGTACGAGACGGTGTGGGATCGTGTCACGATGGCGGCGATGGGGCTGCCGTTCGAACGGGCCCAGTACCGGGAACTCGCCACGCTCTCCGGCGGGGAGCAGAAGCGTCTCGCGCTGGAGGCGCTGCTGGCTGGTCCGGACGAAGTCCTCCTGCTCGACGAGCCCGACAACTACCTTGATGTGCCCGGCAAGCGCTGGCTGGAGGAGCAGCTGCGCGAGACGCGCAAGACCGTGCTGCTGGTCTCGCACGACCGCGAGCTGCTGGCCCGCGCGGCGGATCGCATCGCCACGCTGGAGGTCAGTCCGTCGGGCGCCTCGGTGTGGGTCCACGGCGGATCGTTCGCCACGTATCACGAGGCGCGTGAGGCGCGAATGGACCGGCTCGACGAACTGCGCAGACGCTGGGACGAGCAGCACGAGAAGCTCAAGAAGCTGGTCGCGACGCTGAAGGTCCAGGCGGCGAACAACGCCGACATGGCCTCCCGCTACCACGCGGCCCAGACACGCCTCGCGCGATTCCTGGACGCCGGCCCACCGCAGGAGCGGCCGCGTGATCAGAACCTCGACATGCGTCTGCGGGGTGCCCGCACGGGCAAGCGTTCGGTCATTGCGTCGGATCTGGAGCTCACCGGGCTCATGAAGGCGTTCGACACGGAGATCTGGTTCGGCGACCGCGTGGGCGTGCTCGGCTCCAACGGGTCGGGCAAGAGCCACTTCCTGCGACTGCTGGCACGCGGCGGCACCGACCCCGACGGCACGCTCGGGCACATCACCACAGCGGGGCAGAAGGCGGCTCCCGTCGACCACACCGGCCGCGCGATCCTCGGCGCTCGTGTGGTTCCGGGATGGTTCGCGCAGACGCACGCCCACCCGGAGTGGACGGGGCGCACGCTGCTGGAGATCCTGCATCGCGGCGAGGACGACCGTGAGGGCATGCCGCGGGAGGCTGCCAGCGCCGCGCTGGACCGATACGGGCTGGTGCTGCAGGCCGAGCAGCACTTCGACCGGCTCTCGGGCGGCCAGCAGGCGCGGTTCCAGATCCTGCTCCTGGAGCTGAGCGGTGCCACGCTCCTGCTGCTGGACGAGCCGACCGACAACCTCGACCTGGTCTCGGCGGAGGAGCTGGAAGACGCCCTCCGCCGTTTCGACGGAACCGTCCTCGCGGTAACGCACGATCGCTGGTTCGCCCGCGGCTTCGATCGCTTCCTGGTGTTCGGCTCGGACGGATCGGTCTACGAGACCGAGACGCCGGTGTGGGATGAGGCGCGCGTGGTGCGGGCGCGCTGACCGTTCATCGTGCGCACCTGGCTCCTTCGCCGCGGCGTCGGGAGCCAGGTGCGCACGATGAGGCCACACCTCTGGTCAGCGTCGGCAGTCGCGCGTATCGTGCCGGGCATGTGCCGCAACATCCACACCCTTCACAACTTCGAGCCCGCCGCCTCCTCGGAGGAGGTGCACGCCGCCGCGCTGCAGTATGTGCGCAAGATCGCCGGCACCACGAAGCCGTCGCGCGCCAACCAGGAGGCGTTCGATCGCGCTGTCGCCGAGATCGCGCACATCACGCAGCATCTGCTGGACGATCTGGTCACCAGTGCGCCGCCGAAGAACCGCGAGGAGGAAGCGGCGAAGGCGCGCGCGCGTGCCGTCGCATCGGGCCGGTACCAGACCGCCTGACGGCGCTCAGCGCGCCTGCAGGTAGGCCAGCACCGCCCGGACCCGGCGGTTCTCCTCCACCGGCGACAGGCCGAGTTTCAGGAAGATGTTGCCGACGTGTTTGCTGACTGCCGCGTCGGAGAGCACGAGCGCCGTGGCGATGTCGGAGTTGGACATCCCGTCGGCCATGAGCGCCAGCACCTGGCGCTCCCGCGGTGTGAGGCCCTCCAGCGGACCCGGCGCTGACCGGGCGAGGAGTGTGCGGACCACCTCGGGATCGATCACCGTCCCGCCGGCGACGATGCCGGAGAGCGCCCGTTCGAAATCGCGCACATGAGCGATGCGGTCCTTGAGCAGGTAGCCGAGCGCACCACCGGGCAGCGTGAGCAGATCCTGGGCGTAGCTCTCCGCGATGTACTGCGACAGCACCAGGACCGGCTGCTCCGGCACCTGTCGACGCAGCTCGATCGCTGCCCGCAGCCCGTCGTCGGTGAGATCGGGCGGCATCCGCACGTCGGTGATCACCAGATCCGGGGCGGGATCCAGCGCGTCGAAGGTGGTGAGGAGCTCCGGTGCCGAGGCGGCGCGCCCGACGATCTGATGGCCCAGTCGCTCCAGCAGCGCGATCAGGGCCTCACGCATCAGAGCCGAGTCCTCAGCCAGCAGGATTCGCATCCCGGCTCCTCTCTGCGTATCCGGGCACCGGGACGCGCATGGACAGCAGCACTCCGGACCGGCGCCCGCTCGTCGTCGACACCGTCAGCGTGCCACCCAGACTCGCGGCCCGCTCGCGCAGTCCCGCGACGCCCGTCCCCCGCCCTTCGCTCACCGCGCCGCCGCCGTCGTCGAACACCGTCACCACCAGCTCCTCGAGCTCCACGCGGGCATCCACGGTGACGAGGGATGCCGCAGAGTGCTTCGCAGCATTGCTCAGGGCTTCGGTGACCAGGTAGTACGCGGCGGTCTCGGCGGGGGCGGGCAACCGGGGCACATCGACGTCCAGGTGCAGGGGCACGGGGGCGCGTCCACCGAGCTCCTGCAGTGCAGCCGCCAGTCCCCGATCACTCAGCACCGCCGGATGCAGCCCGCGGACGGTGCGACGCAGCGAATCCAGGGCGGCATCGGCGGCACCCCGAGCCGTGCCGACGGCGTGCAGCAGGGCGGAACCGTCCGGATCGACCGGTCCGGCACCAGCCGCGACGAGAGCGTCTGCCTCGAGCTCGATGATCGCCAGCCGCGCGCCCAGGGCCACCAGTTCCTGCTGCACGCCGTCGTGGAGGTCGCGCTCGATGCGCCGTCGTTCCTCATCCAGCGCGCGCACCAGCGTGGCGCGCGCCGCTGTGAGCTGCTCGACGCGTGCCTGCAGCTCGGCATCGCGAGGGGCACAGAGCAGGCGCAGCAGCGACGCCTGCGCGCCCGCGAGCACGGCGTTGGCGTAAGCGCCGACCACCAGTGTCGCGATGAACGCGATCACGAGAATCGGTGTCTTCTCGGGAGTGAGAGCCCAGCTCACGTCACCCCACAGCGTCACCACTCGCCCGGTCTCGGTGAGGGAGAGCCAGACGAAGGTGACGCACAACACCAGGATGGTGATCTCGGTGCCCACGAGGAGAAGGGCGAGAAGGCCGAAGACGAGGTTCGAGAACAACGCCCCCGCCTCCCGCCAGGTGGCGGGCTCCAGCAGCCAGATGCTGAGCCAGTGCCGCCGCTCCGAGCGCGGGACCCGCACATGCGGGGACTGCTGGGGAGGAAAGCCCAGCCAGCGTGTCCGTCGTCGCTCGATCGTTCCCACCACCAGAGCCCACAGCGGGATCAGGAGAAGCGTCGTCACCAACAGGAGGAGCCAGAACAGCGCCCACACGACGCTGAACACGAGGTATCCGAGCGAGCGCCACGGCATCGCGCCGAACAGGAACCGGTGCGGCGGCCGCCGCAGCTCGTCCCAGACGGTTGCGCTCATCACTCCACGATAGGGAAGGGGGCGGGCCTCCCATCCGCACGGGGCGAAAGAGTGGAGCCAGCTCTACCTCCGATGGCGACCCCGCCCGCTGTCGCGTGATGCGTTCCAGCGATGAAGTGGAGAAATGTCTTCTGCTGCGCCCGCTCCGGCCCCTGTCGTCGTCGCCCGCGATCTCGTGAAGTGCTACGCGCCTGCTCGCCGCGGCGGCGCCGAGACCGTGGTCCTCACCGGCGTCGACCTGACGGTGGACCCGGGTGAGTTCGTTGCGATCGTCGGGCCCAGCGGATCGGGGAAGTCCACGCTCCTCTACTGTCTCGCCGGCCTCGAGCCGCCGACCCGCGGTCAGGTGTTGCTGCTCGGCGAGGATCCCGCGAAGCTCTCGCGAGGGCGCCTGGCCCGGCTGCGCCGTCGTGATGTGGGCTTCGTCTTCCAGTTGTTCAACCTCATCCCTTCGCTGTCGGCACGCCAGAACGTCGCGTTGCCGGCTCGGCTGTCCGGACGCCGTGTGCACTCGGCGGATGTCACCGCAGCGCTGGCGGCGGTCGGCTTGGAGGACCGGGGCTCCCACCGCCCTGGCGAGCTCTCGGGAGGGCAGCAGCAGCGCGTGGCCATCGCTCGTGTTCTTGCGGCGCGTCCGCGTATCGTGTTCGCCGATGAGCCCACCGGGGCGCTCGATGGTGCCACGGGTACTGCCGTCCTCGGCCTGCTGAGCGAGGCGGCGCACTCCGGCAGCGCGGTCATCCTCGTCACGCACGATCTGGACGCCGCCGCTCGTGCTGACCGCGTGATCGTGCTGCGCGACGGGGCGATCCACGGGCAGCTTCACTCTCCGACACCGGCGGACGTGTTCGCTGCGGTCCACGCTCACGCGGCGTCCGTTGGTGCGCAGCGGTGATCCGGCTGATCGTCGCCGATCTCGCCCGCGGGTTCCGGCTGTGGCTCGGCCTGGCTGCGGTGAGCGCCGCGGTCGGCGCCGCTCTCACCTTCGCATTCGGGCTCGCCGCGCAGCCACGTCCGGCCGAGGGTGATCTGGATCAGCTGTTCTCCAGCCTGTCCGGCACCATCCTGATCTTCACAGGAATCGTCGTCCTGATCGTCGCAAGTTCCGCGTCGGTGCTGGTGATGAACCTGCGTCGTCGCTCGCTCGCGCTCTGGCAGATCGTCGGTATCCTGCCCGGCCAGGTGTTCGTGGTGAGCGTCATGCAGGTGATGCTCACCGCCCTCGTGGGTGCGGTGGCAGGCGGGCTGCTCGGGTTGAGCATGTACGTGCCCCTGTACGACTACGGCCTGGCGAGCATGAGCGAAGGGCTGCCGCAGCCTGCGATCCGGCTGTCGTCGTTCGCCTGGGCGGTCGTGACCAGCGTCGCCGTCATCGTGCTGGCGGGTCTCCGGGGCGCTCGCAGCGCCTCCCGGACCTCGCCGGTGCGCATCCTGCGCGAGCCCGAGCCGGTGTCCACGGGCTGGGGGCGCTGGGTGCGTGCAGCCGCCTGTGCGCTGGCCGTCGCCGGCACGGTCGCGCTTCCGCTCAGCATGCGAGGCGAGGGGCACCAGAGCATCACGGGCATCGCGCCCCTCCTTCCCGTGCTGTTCGCGGCTGCGCTCGCGGTGGGCGGACCGCTCGTCTATGCGGGTGTGCTCCGAGCGTGGACCGCGGTGGTCCCCGCACGATTCACGGCCTGGTACCTGGCGCGCAACAGCGCCGCGGCGCGGGCGAGTGCGTCCACCGCGGCGATCGGTCCGGTCATGGCGGCGATCGCGATGGTCGGCGGACTGTACGCCGCTGGCATGACCCTCGCGGTGGCACCGTCGAACTCGTGGGGCGATTTCTCCATCGACCCCTCCCAGCTCGTCCTCCTCTTCGGCGCGCCTCTGCTCGTGGCGATCGTGGGCGCTGCGGGAGCCGTCTACACCACCGGCAGCGACCGCCAGCGCGAACGCGCGTTGCTCACCGCGGCCGGGGCGGCGCCCGGAATGCTGCTGCGCGTGGCCGTCTGCGAAGCGGTGATCCTCGTCGTCACCTCCGTTCTGCTGGCCATGGCCGTGATCGTGCTGTCCGTCGTTCTCATCGCCACCGTCGTCGACGCGTCCAGCATCCGCCTCGCGCCCGCGCCGATCGTGATCATCGGCGGGTCCGCGCTCGGCCTCATCGTGGCGGCTACCGTGATCCCGGCGTTGGCGGGCCGCCGGATGAGCGTGATGTCCGCCCTCGCTGCGGAGTGATCGGCTCTCAGGCGACCCGGGTAGGCTGAACGGGTGACCATGGAGATCGAGATCGGCCGAGGCAAGCGCGCGCGCCGTGCCTACACGTTCGACGACATCGCGGTGGTGCCGTCCCGGCGCACCCGCAACCCCGAGGACGTGTCGACCGCATGGTCGATCGATGCCTACCACTTCGACATCCCCGTGATGGCAGCGCCGATGGACTCCGTGGTGAGCCCCGAGACGGCGATCCAGCTGGGTCAGCTCGGCGGTCTGGGTGTGCTCGACCTCGAAGGGCTCTGGACTCGCTACGAGAACCCGCAGCAGCACCTCGACGAGATCGCCGGCCTGCCCGACGCCGAAGCCACGCGCCGGATGCAGGAGCTGTACGCGGAGCCGATCAAGGCCGAGCTGATCCGCGACCGCATCGCGCAGATCCGTGCCGCCGGGGTGACCGTCGCAGGCTCTCTCACTCCGCAGCGCACGCAGGAGTTCTACGACACCGTCGCCCGCGCGGGCGTTGACCTCTTCGTCATCCGCGGCACGACGGTATCCGCCGAGCACGTCTCGAGCGTGGCCGAGCCGCTGAACCTCAAGAAGTTCATCAACGACCTCGACGTTCCCGTGATCGTCGGCGGTGTCTCCACCTACACACCCGCGCTGCACCTGATGCGCACCGGCGCGGCCGGTGTGCTCGTCGGCTTCGGCGGCGGAGCGACCAGCACCACGCGCGCGACGCTCGGTGTCCACGCCCCGATGGCCACCGCCATCTCCGATGTGGCCGCAGCCCGCCGCGACTACCTCGACGAATCGGGCGGACGTTACGTGCACGTGATCGCCGACGGCGGCGTGGGCACGTCCGGTGACATCGTTAAGGCCATCGCCATGGGCGCCGACGCCGTCATGCTGGGCGTCGCGCTCGCCCGTGCGGAGGAGGCGCCGGGGCAGGGTTTCCACTGGGGTCCGGAATCGCACCACCCGCAGCTGCCGCGCGGCCGTCGCGCCTCGGTCGGTCAGGTGGCTCCTCTGCAGGAGATCCTCTACGGTCCCTCGTCCGTCTCCGACGGCACCGCGAACCTCATCGGCGCGCTGAAGAAGTCGATGGCCACCACCGGATACTCCGACCTCAAGGAGTTCCAGCGGGTCGAGGTCGTCGTCGCGCCGTACGCCGCCGGCTGAATCGCTCGTAGCGCAGGTCCCTGTGTCCGACACCCCCGTCACGATCTTCCCGCCCACGCTGCGGGAGGTGCTGCTGCGTGCGCGCTGGCTCGGGATGCTCGCGCTCTGCCTCGTGGTGGCCGGTGTGTTCGCCTGGCTCGGGCAGTGGCAGCTGGCGCGGGCGATCGACACGGATCCGATCCCGGAGGGGGTCACCGAGCAGGTGGAGCCCATCGCCGACGTGGTGAAGCCGGGCGAGTACCTGCCCGAGCCGCTGGTCGGCCAGCGGGTCTCCGTCACGGGATCCTTCGCCGCGGAGGACTTCTTCGTCGTCTCCGGTCGCTATGACTCCGGTGAGCCCGGTTTCTGGGTGGCGGGGCAGTTCCGCGTCGCCGATGCGAGTACGCCCACCTCCCTTGCCGTCGCGGTCGGCTTCACGCCCGATCGGAGTGTGGCAGATGCAGCCGCTGTGGCCCTCAACGCCGCTCCGCCCCAGAACGTCGAACTGACCGGGCGTCTCATCTCCGACGAGGGCGCCATGGCTCCGTCGCGCAGTCAGGCCATCACCGAGATGAGCCGGATGTCCACCGCGGCCCTGCTGAACCTCTGGCATGACGCGGACGGCATCGATGTCTACCGGCAGTACCTGACCTCCGCCGAGCCCTTCGGTGATCTGGAACCGATCGTGTCCCCGGCTCCCGAGTCCTCGTCGCCCATCAACTGGCTCAACCTGTTCTACGCCGCCGAGTGGGTCGTCTTCGCCTGTTTCGCCTTCTACCTCTGGTACCGCCTGGGCAAGGATGCGTGGGAGAAGGAAGTGGAAGCCATCGAAGAGGCGAACGCCGCGGCGTGATCGCGGCCGGAGGGGGAAGCATGGGAACGCGTCACGGTCGAAGGGTTCTCCCCGCGTTGTTCCTCGCGGCCTTGCTGGCAGGGTGCGCCCCGACCCCGCAGGTGGTCGGTGGCGGCGGCGAACCCGCGGACATCAGCCGCGACGTTTTCGAGAAGAGCGTCTCGAACGAGTACGTCACGGTGACCGGAAGCACCGAGCAGTGGAGTGCGGACTGCGGCGACTGGGATGTGAAGCCGGCGGATCAGCTCGGGACTATGACGTGCACGCTGACCACGGCCGGCGGTGCCACCGTGGAGGTGGTCGCGGAGACGGGCAACGTGGACAACTGGGAGTCCTACCGGGTGACGCTGAAGGATGCGGCGGGCGCGGAGATCGCCGGCTGAGGCGACACGCCCGCCGGTGGTGCCGATTTGCCGGGTTGTTCGGTTCCGCGTAAGTTAGTTGTTGTTCGCCCCACAGGGTAGAGCGGAGGGCCTCCGGGTCCGGCTCCCCTCAAGCTGGTGGACGATCCCCCTTCATGATGATGTTGCCTTCGGGTTGGTGTTGTCGTGGGGTGGTTGCCTGGTTCCTGGTTGTCGGGTTGTCTGGTCGCGTGTTGGTGTTCTTCGGAGCGTCGGCGTGTCGGGTTTGACAGTCTGGTTTCGGCCGGTCTAGGCTAGAGAAGTTGCCCCGCAGCTAAGCCCCGTGTGGGTGGTGTGTGGGAGCATCCGATCCTTGAGAACTCAACAGCGTGCACTTGTCAAATGCCAAATAACCTCGTCACCCCTTTTTGGGGTGGGAGATTC
>NZ_JAJNOD010000008.1 GCF_021044885.1 Microbacterium nymphoidis
CGCTCTTCCGATGTGGGTGGGCACCTTGGTGCCCACCCCTCAACTCATGCACCGGACATGGGTGTGCCGACGACATCGACCGGGATAGGGTCGATTGCGTCAGCTCGGAGGAGGCATCATGTCCACACCATCACAGCCCGATGACCAGGCCACGAACGCCGGTGCAGCAGCATCCTGGCCGAAGGCGCCGCAGCCTTCGGCGCCTTCGCCGCAGTATGGCTCTGCCCAGCAGTACGGCTCCGCACCACAGCAGCATGACCCTGCCCAGCAGTACGGCTCCGCCCAGCAGTACAGCTCCGCACCACAGCAGCATGACCCTGCCCAGCAGTACGGCTCCGCCCAGCAGTACAGCTCCGCACCACAGCAGCATGACCCTGCCCAGCAGTACGGCTCCGCGCAGCAGTACGGCCCCGCCCAGCAGTACGGCTCTGCGCCACAGCAGCACTATGGGGCGATGGATGCGTCGGGGACTGCACCGGCCGCCGCAGCGGATCCGGTGAAGAGGCGAGCAACCGTCGGGATCATCCTCGGTGCCAGCACGGTCGTCCTGGGCCTGGTGCTGTACGTCCTCCAGACGGTCCTGCTGCGCGTGCTCATCCAGAATGGGAACTATGAGGCGTACGGTGTCGTCACCGCCGCGATCAGCTGGCTCAGCGTCCTGGCGATGGGGGCTTTGGGAGTGATCGCTCTCATCCTCGGTCTCAGCGCCGCCAAGAGTGGACAGCACCAGGTGCGCTCAGGAATCGCGATCGGTTTCGGAGCGCTGGCCTCCGCCGGAGCCGTCATCACATTGATCGAGTTCCTGCTCAACTTCGCACTGGCAGGGTTCTGATCCTTCCCCGGATCAACGTCTGATCCGAGCCCGGATCTACACCTGAACTGGCTCAGCCGTCGATCAAGGTCTGCCCCGGCCACCGCCTTGCCGGCCACCGGGTCAACGGCTGACCCGCAGGCGGCCACGGCTGCCCAGGCGCCCGTCAACGTCTGCCCACGCCCCAATTAACGGCTATCCAGCCCCCGATCAACGGCTGATCCCGTCCTCGATCACCATCCGAGTGAGGACGGGATCACCCACTCCGCAGCCTCGCTCCGAATCAGGTGGATGCGGGCCGCGGAGAACCGGCGGCCCTAACAGCGTCCACGAGTTCCCGCCACGGTCCCGACAGGTTGGCGTCGGAAACCACCTGCTCATGCTGATCATCATGAAGCTGCACGCGGATACGCCAGACGAAGCGATCTGCGCCCCGCTGCGTGCTGCTCTCGTTTCCCCAGGGGCAGCGCTCGATGAGAAGGGCCCAGTTCGGTGATTCCGCCGGAGGCGGCGCAACCGTCCACGTCCGCGGAGCGCCGGTGATTCCGCCGCTGCGCACCACGGTGATCAGAAGACCAGTCGCCCCGTCCTCACCAGTGACGGACTCGGGGTCCTCACTCCGACGCCCGACCATTGCCCGACCTCACATTCACGCCCACCGTCGTCCACGCCGTGCGGAGAGCCTGCGCCACCGAACGGTCGACCGTGCCGGCTTCGGCGAGTGTGGCCTCGGCGAACTCCGAGAAGGTGGCGTTCGTCCGCAGCCCGCGGGAAAGCGCGCGATACCAGACACCTCCGGCCGTCTCCCAGGCTTTACCCCCGAGCTCTCGCGCGAACAGCGCGAATGCCCGGTTCGGTATGCCGGAATTGATGTGCACTCCGCCATTGTCCTCTGATGTGCGCACGAAAGCGCTCATGTCAGCCGGTTGCGGATCGGCACCCAGGTCCGGATCGTCATAGGCGGTGCCGGGATGCAGCATCGACCGCAGCGCGACGCCCTTCACCGATGGCGTGAAGATCCCCGCGCCGATGAGCCAGGTGGCCTCGTGCGCCGTCTGATCAAGCGAATGCTGTTCGGTCAGAGCCCCGAAGACGTCGGCGATCGACTCGTTCAACGCGCCCGACTCTCCCTGATACTCGAGCTCGCCGGCATGCTGGATGACCCCGTGCCCCAGTTCGTGTCCGATGACGCTGAGGGATGCGGTGAAGCCCCGGAACACCTGCCCGTCTCCGTCGCCGAACACCATGCGCTCACCGTCCCAGAACGCGTTGTCGTACTCGGATCCGTAGTGCACCGTGGCATCCAGGCGTGAGCCGAGGCCGTCGATCGAGTTCCGGTCGAACGCTTCGAGGAGCATCTGGAAGGTGCTCCCCAGCCCGTCGTACGCCTGGTTCACGGCGACGTCGGCAACGGGGGCGTCACCTTCGCTCCGTACCAGCACCCCGGGCAGGGTCTCGGCCCCCTGCGCATCTCGGATGGTGCGGTCCGGCGCTGATTCCACGGATGCCACGAGCGATCCGTTCTCGTCGATCGAGAGCTCCAGCTGCGCCCGCCGCTCGGCCGGCGCTCGGCCGACAAGTGTCTGACGTGCTGCCCGCGCGGCGTGCGGGAATCGGTCCGATTGTGCAAGCCGGTCGAGCAGATAGGAAGGCACGATCCCCTGGTGACGCCCCGCGCACGCCCTTCGATCAGCGTTGTTCAGGTTCAGCATGTCGTCCTCCGCTCGCTGTGGTGACCTGACCATACGCCGGGGTTCCGACAGCGGGAGGAGGGTTGTGCACAGCGACGGAACACATCACCGTGCGCGAGCCGAATCCGGTTTCGCGAATGCGGCACCGCTCGGCTGCGCGAGCACGTGCCGGTGGATGCGACGAGCAGCGCCCAGCCGCCACACGGCGCGGGGCGGGCTCCGATGGAACCCGCCCCGCGTACACGTCTGCCGGTGTCAGCCCTTGAGGAGCTGGCGCCCGACGATCTCGCGCATGATCTCGTTCGTGCCGCCGTAGATGCGGTGCACACGGGCATCGACGAACGCGCGCGCGATCGGATACTCCATGATGTAGCCGTAGCCTCCGTGCAGCTGAACGCCCTGGTCCAGGACCTCCCACTCACGCTCGGTGGCGTAGAACTTGACCTTCGCGGCTTCCTCCGGGGTGAGCTTCTGCTCGCCGTACAGCAGGATCGCGCGATCGACGTAGGCCCACAACGCGTCCACCGTGGTGGCCATGTCGGCGAGGCGGAAGTAGGTGTTCTGGAAGGCGATGACCGGCTGACCGAACGCCTCCCGGCTCTTCGTGTAGTCCACCGTCCACAGCAGACCGGCCTCGGCAGCTGCGGCCGCCGCGACACCGATCGACAGGCGCTCCAGCGGAAGGTTGCGCATCAGCTGCACGAATCCGTGGCCCTCCGCACCGCCGATGAGGTTGGCGTCGGGGACGAACACGTCCGTGAAGCTCAGCTCAGCAGTGTCGTGACCCTGGAAGCCCATCTTGTGCAGCTTCTTGCCGTGATCGAAGCCCTCCATGCCGTTCTCAATGAGAACGAGGCTGAACGCGTCGGGGCGATTGCCCTCGCCGGTCTTGACGAAGGTCACGACGACATCGGCCGTTGCACCGGAGGAGATGAAGGTCTTCGCGCCGTTGACGATGTAGCCGCCGTCGACCTTCTTCGCCGTGGTCTTGATGCCGCGCAGGTCTGATCCAGCGCCCGGCTCCGTCATCGCCAGGGCGCCGATGATCTCACCCGTCGCCATACCCGGCAGCCACTTCTGCTGCTGCTCGGGGGTGCCGAAGTGAGCCAGATACGGAACCGCCAGGTCGTCCTGGATGCCGAAGGCACCGGCCAGCGAGCCCAGGCCCGCCTTGATCGTCTCCTCGTTCACGATCGCGCGGAAACGGTAGTCGAACAGCATGCCGGCACCGCCGAACTCGTCCGGCACGGAGAGTCCGATGATTCCCGCTTCTCCCGCAGCGAGCATCGTCGCGCGGTCCACCTGACCGTCGGCGTCCCACTTCTCGCGCGCCTCGTTGGTGCCGTAGCGCTTGATGAACTCCTTGACGACGTCGCGGAACGACTCGTGATCCTCGTCATAGATGTTGCGGTCCATCGGGCTCCCTTTCTGACTCCTCGGTGCGATCGACAGCGATCACCCGATTCGCGAGTCTAGGCGAGATTCCGCACCGAAAACAGGGTTTGGTGGGATTCCGTTCCAGATTTCGGGGAACTCGGTTCCAAGCTTGTGGAAAGTCTCCACACCGCTCGGCGAGGGTCGCGATCCGGGCTCAGGAGGTGTAATCGGGTGCCGCGGGCAGGCCGAAGAACTCCTCGAGCGTGTGGAATCCGCCGTCGTGATACGCCGCCGCCAGCTGGGGTCCGATGTAGCGCAGGTGCCACGGTTCGGCTTCGTAGCCGACGACGTCGTAAGCGCCCTCCTCATAGCGGACGATGAACCCGTAGCGCCAGGCGTTCTCGCTCACCCAGGCCGATGTCTCCGTGCCCCCGAAGGATTCGATCGAACCGCCCGGCAACTGCACATCGACCGTGGTTCCGAGCTGATGTTCGCTGAAGCCGGCACGTGCGCTGGTGCGTTCCGCGGACTGCCCTTCAGCGGCGAGCTGACGATCGTGGTTGCCCACCTGATACGAGTAGGAGCGGTAGCCACTGTTCGCCACGATGTCCGACATCCCCGCCGCAGACGCGTCAGCGACCATGGCGACGAATGCGTCGGCCGAGTTCTGGCGCATTAGCTGCCCGCCGGAGACGGACACGAGGTCGCCCGGCTCCCATTCGAGGGGCTGGATCGGGCGGAGCTTGTCGACGACCACCCAGGCGCGAGACGGATCGTCCAGCGAGAAGCACGGCGCAGCCCCGTTGGCGATGGCCTCTCGCACGGCGCTCCCGCCGCCGGCCGCCGTGATGGCCGCCTCATCGGCGGCGGAGGCCAGAGCATCCGCGACGCCCGGACGATCGCACACCCCGGCGGATGCCACGGGGTTAGCGACAGCGAACTCGGGCACCGGAAGCGATGCCACACCCTGCGGCCGCGGCAGCACCCCGGAGGTGAGATCCGCGCCGATCGGTGCATCGCCGCCCGCGGGGTTCGCGTCGTCGAACGTCTCAGCGACCGGCTGTGACAGAGCGGCCTGACCCGTCACACCGATGCCCACACAGACGACTGCCAGCGCGACGACCCCTGCGGCCAGGAGGACCGAACGTCGCCGCGCTTCCCGCGCGCGATGGCGCGCGATCGGCGAGAGCATCTGCATCACTCCAGTATGTGCACAGGTGCCGACGTTTTCGCACCTTTCCACACCATCGGATCCCTGAGAGGATCCTCATCCGTCCGCAGGGAGGCGTCAGCGGGCCGGCACCGCGAAGAACTGCTGCAGGGAGCTGTACCCACCGTCGTGGACAGCCCGGGCGATCTCGGTCCCGACATATCGCAGATGCGCCTCACGGCCCGTCATCGTCGTGATCCAGCCGTACTGCCAGGCGTTCTGCGTCAGCCAGGCTCCTTGGCTCGTCGTCGCGATATCCGCACCCGCGCCACAGTCACCGCTGGTGCACGCGACCACGTCGACGGCGAGGCCGGTGCGGTGCTCGGCGGCGCCGGGATCCGCGGCGCCGGACTGATCCGTGTAGCCAGCCGTCAGCGCGATGTCACCGCCACCGGCGGCATCCAGCGCCCGATGCAGATGATCGAGGGACTCCGCGGCCTCGGCGCGCAGGCGGGTCCCGGCGATCGATGGCGTCTCGGGGACCACGAGGTCGGACGGCGACCACCCGGACGGCACCGGCCGCGCTGCATCGGCAATCACCCAGATGCGGGCGGGGTCAGCCAGATCGATGCAGTCCGCGCGCGCGGAGACGACGGCCGCACGCAGGGCTGCGCCTCCACCGGCCGCAAGGACCATTCCACCGTCGTCGTCGGCGGCGCTGGCCTCACGCATGGTGGGCAGATCGCAGATCTGCCGTGCTGCCACAACCGAGCGCACCTGCGGTACGGGGAGCGCGGATACCGGGTCCGGCCAGGGCTGCGTGATCACGGACGGCTCGGCCGCGGCATCCGCACCGCCGGCTGCCGCAGCCACGGCGGTGGCGATGAGTGCGGAGCCACCGATGGCCATGGCGAGGAGCACGGCGCCCCGCCGCGCAGCCATTCGTCGCGATGGGCGCGACCGACGTGACGATGAGTGCTGCATGAGAATTCCATCATCTCGTGGGCTTCGGACATTCCCAGAATCGGACGCACCGTCATCGGGGTGGGAGGATCAGAAGATGGGAATGCAGCGCGCCATCACCTACGACCGGACCGGGGATCCCGGTGAACTTCACCTCTCCGAGGTCGCGGTGCCGTCGCCTGCGGCAGAACGCGCACTCCTGGAGGTCCATGCCGTCGGCATCAATCCGTACGATGTGAAAGTTCTCACGGGGCAAGCGCCCCGAGACACCCCCTTCCCGCGCGGGATCGGCAGCGATGTCGCCGGGATCGTCCGCGCCCTGGGGGACAACACGGGCGGGCTGCACGTCGGCGACGCGGTGATGGGCTGGGGGCTCAACACCCTCCGCGAGCAACTGGTCGTGCGCACGAGCAGCGTCACACTCATCCCCCCGGCACTCTCCCTCGACACCGCCGCGGCCCTCGTCACCCCGTCGATCGCCGCTACGGCATGCCTGCGGGCAGTCCCCCTGTCGGCAGGCGACATCGCCCTTGTGCCGGGCGCCAGCGGATCCGTCGGCTGGCTGATCGCCCAGCTCGCACTGCGCGCAGGCGCTCGTGTCATCGGCACCTCGGGCCCGGGCGCACGTGACCGGCTGGCGGCCGCCGGCATCACCCCGATCCCATACGGCGAGAGCTTCGCCGGCGCACTCAGCGACGCCCTGAACGGCGCCTCACTGACCGCCGTCCTCGGGGCCGCCGCGGGCGATGCGCTCCGCGCAGGCCTCGCGGCGGGAGCAGAGCCCGGCCACGTGGTGACGCTGGCGGGCGAGGATCTGGCGCAGGAGTTCGGCGTCATCTCCGCGGACACCACGCACCGCTCGATCGAGCAGGTCAGCATGGTCGCCGAGCTGGTTGCAGCCCGGGAGATCGAGTTCAGCGTGGCGGCCACCTATCCACTGGCGGATGCGCCCGCTGCCTTTGCCGCCGTCGCTTCGGGCCACGGCGGCAAAGTGGTTGTCCATCCACAGCAGTAATTCGTACACATTTTCGAATGTAGCTTGACATCTTCGTCGGACTTCTGTTCTATTGCCGTATGCGTTGGCAGGGACAGGAACTCGGAGTCGCGGATACGGCTGCTCTCCCGGGGATGGAGACGATGGATGGCCTGGTTCGCTCGGTGACGACACCCGAGTTCGCCGGCATCACCTTTCACGAGGTGCTGTGCAAATCCGCACTCAACCGGGTGCCGGTGCAGTCGCGGATGCTCTTCGAATGGACGGTGAACCCCTACCGCGGCTGCTCCCACGCCTGTGTCTACTGCTTTGCCCGGGGCACCCACACCTACCTGGATCTGGACGGCGGACGCGACTTCGACACCCAGGTCGTCGTCAAGGTCAACGTGGCGGAGGTCCTTCGCCGCGAGCTCTCCCGGGGATCCTGGCAGCACGGCCAGGTGAACCTCGGCACCAACACCGATCCGTATCAGCGCGCCGAAGGACGGTACGCACTCATGCCGGGCATCATCAACGCCCTGACCGAGAGCGGAACACCGTTCGCAGTGCTCACCAAGGGCACGCTTCTGCGGCGTGACATCCCTCTGCTGACCGAGGCGGCGGAGCATGTCGACATCGACATCGCCATGTCGATCGCCGTGTTCGACGATGCACTGCAGCAGTCCATCGAACCGGGAACACCCACAACCGCCGCCCGATTGGCGACAGTGCGCGCCGCGGCCGACGCGGGCTTCCGCGTGCGGGTCTTCCTGATGCCGATCCTCCCCCATCTCACCGACTCGATGGAGATGCTCGACGACGCACTGTCTCGCATTCGTGCCGCCGGGGCGAGCGAGGTGGTGTGGGGAGCGCTGCATCTTCGTGCTGGCGTCAAGCCCTGGTTCTTCGAGTGGCTGGAGCGCGAGCACCCCGAGCTCCTCTCGTCCTACCGCGGCCTGTTCCCGGGCGTCTCGACATACGCGCCCAAGGGGTACCGCCAGTGGCTCGCCAAGCGCATCCGCCCCTTGATCGCCGCGCATGGTCTCCGCGCTCGTGCCGACGAGGATTCTCCGGAAGCGCCCCGTCGCTCATCTCTCACCCCGGTGCGACTGGTGCAGCGGCCGCCTCAGCCCGCAATGCTGTTCTGAGACGGGATGCTCACCACCCCGAGAAACGGCGCTGCGCCACCCCTCACGGAGTGGCGCAGCGCAGGAGACGCAGGCGTTACGAGCCAGCAGCGGACGCTCGACTCAGGCGTCCTTGACGACCGAGATGTCCAGGTTGATCTTGATCTTGTCGGAGACCAGCCATCCACCGGACTCCAGAGCCACGTTCCAGGTGAGGCCCCACTCCTTGCGGCTGATGGCGAGGTCACCCTCGAAGCCGGCCCGCAGGGCACCGTTCTGGTCAGTGTGCACACCGCCCACCTCGACGTCGATCGACACCGGCTTCGTCACACCCTTGATGGTGAGGTCGCCGTGCAGCGTGAACTCCTCGTCATCCTTGACAGAGATGCCGGTCGAGTGGAACTCCATCGTGGGGAACTGCTCCGCATCGAAGAAGTCGGCCGAACGCAGGTGGTTGTCACGGTAGTCCTGGCGGGTGTCGATGCTGGCGGTCTGGATGACCACATCGACCTGCGCCTCGTTCTCGCCGGTCACGTTGATGGTGCCCGAGAAGTCGTCGAAGCGACCGCGGACCTTGGTGACCATGGCGTGGGTGGCGGCGAAACCGATGGCAGAGTGCGCGGCGTCGATGGTCCAGGTGCCGGCGATGGTGTCAAGTGCAGGAATTGTCATGTCAGGTGTCCCTCGTGTGGAAGATCAAGTGCGCGCGATCATCGCGTCAGTGGATGTGAACGAGGCTACGCGAACTTCTATTCCCGCGCATGCAGTTTTTCTGATTCTCTCCGCCCGTTCATCGGATTCACCCCGAGACGTCACAGGGCCGCCCCGGATCGGGGCAGCCCTGTGAGGTACGACGAACGGATGTCAGGCGGTGAGCTGCTCCAGCGTCATGCCGCCTGTGAGCTCGTCAAGGATGTCATCACCCGGACGAGCCTCCTCGAACGGCGCGGCGATCTCGGCGCGCTCCAGCAGTTCGGCGATGCGGCGCTTGCGCGCGCGGGTGATGAGTGTCACCACGCGCCCCGTGTTACCGGCGCGGCCCGTACGCCCGGAGCGGTGCAGGTAGGTCTTGTACTCGTCGGGGGCATCCGCCTGAATGACCAGATCGATGTCGTCCACGTGGATTCCACGGGCCGCCACGTCAGTGGCCACCAGCACGTTCGCCCGGCCGGACGACATCTTCTGCAGGTTTCGCGTTCGCTTGGCCTGGTTGAGGTCGCCGTGCAGCGCGACCGCGGAGATCCCCGCGTCCTCGAACTGCTCAGCGAGCATCTCGGCGTACGCGCGCGTACGCGTGAAGACGATGGTCTTGCCCTCTCGATCGACCAGCTCAGTGAGGATGTCGGCCTTGTCACGGTGCTCGATCACCAGGACGCGGTGCTCGATCGTTCCGGAGTTCTGGTCTTCGCCCGCCACCTCGTAGACGGCGGGATTCACGAGGAACTCGTTGACCAGGGCCTCCACCTCGGTGTCGAGAGTCGCCGAGAACATGAGCTTCTGGGCCCCGTCCGCGACCTGGCGCAGGATGCGCTGCACCGGCTCGAGGAAGCCCAGCTCGCACATGTGGTCGGCCTCATCCAGCACCGCCACCTGAACCTGCGACAGGTCCAGCTTGCCCTGGTTCACCAGGTCTTCGATGCGACCGGGCGTGCCGATGATGATGTCAACGCCCTTCTTCAGGGCGCCCACCTGGCGAGCCTGGGGAACACCACCGTAGATCTGCGTGGTGAACAGGCCGACCGAACGGGCGATCGGCTGGATGGTGCGGTCGATCTGCAGCGCGAGCTCACGCGTCGGAGCGAGGATCAGCGCCGAGGGTGCGCGACCGAACTCCCGCTTCACACCGGCCTTCGCACGCAGCACGGATTCCACGAGCGGGGCACCAAACGCGATGGTCTTGCCCGAACCAGTGCGCCCGCGCCCCAGGGTGTCGCGGCCCTCGAGAATCACGGGGATCGTGGCGGCCTGGATCGGGAACGGACGCTCCGCGCCGAGCTCACCGAGCACGCGCACGATGTTCTGCCCCAGCCCCAGGCTGTCGAACGTGACGTCTGCGACGTCGTCCGCCGTCACGGCTTCCGCGTTGAGACGCTCGCGAACGATGTCCTCGTTGTCCTGGAATGCCGCCTTCTTCGCGTCGGCGTTCCAGTCCGAGCGGTTGCCGGACGTGCGCTGCGGGCGGTCGTCGAAGGAACGACGCGGGCGGTCGTCGAACGACCGCGCGGGCCGCCCGTCGCGCTGCGGACGCTCGTCACGGAAGCGCGAGCCGCGATCCTCGCGCTGCGGACGCTCATCGCGGGCGAAACGTGAGCCCCGGTCATCGAACGATCGAACTGGACGGTGGTCGCGCGAAGAACGGTCTTCGAACCGCGGGGCACGTGCGTCACGATCGAAGCGAGACGCGCGATCGTCACGGGAGACGCGCTCGTCGCGGAAGCGCGAGCCGCGGTCGTCGAAGGAACGGGCGTCGCGGCCCGGGCGTGCAGCGCGGTCATCGAACGAACGCGACGGGCGGCCATCGCGAGAGAAGCGGTCACCAGAGCGGGCACCACGGTCATCACGGGAGAAGCCACGGTCATCACGGGAGAAGCCACGGTCATCACGGGAGAAACGGTCACCCGAACGAGCCTCACGGGAGAAACGGTCACCAGAGCGCGCACCACGATCATCGCGCGAGAAACGGTCACCCGAACGAGCCCCATGATCATCACGCGAGAAACGGTCACTGGAACGGGCACCACGATCATCGCGCGAGAAGCGCTCGTCACGGGCGTGGCGAGCAGAGCGATCGTCCGAACGTCCGGCGCGGTTGTCACCGCCGCGGTTGGCGCGGAAATCGTCATCGCGACGAACGCGGCCGCTGCCGGCGTAGTCGTCGCGCAGATCGCCGCGGGTGGTGCGATCATCGCGACCGGAGCTGATGCGGACGGCCTCGTCGCGACCGGCCTTCTCGGCGGAGCTCCACCGGCGCTTTCCGGCGTTCTCAGCGGGATCGGAGTAGCCGCGGTGGCCGCGACCGATGGTCTTGGCTCCCTTGGACGCCTTGGCGCGCTCGCCGTAGCGGGGGTCGAAGTTCTTCGGAGCGCGTCCGCCCTGTCGGGTGTTCTTGGGCATGCGTGATTGACCTGTTTCGTAAGTATCGCCAGCGAAGTGGGGCGCCAATTGAGACGCTCACCATCGGCCACCGAAGCTCACACAGATCCGTGCAGACGGGGGCACGGTGCTCGAAGCCGACATTCCAGGGTACCCGTACCTCCTGTGCAGCACCTGTGGTCTACGATCCTGCCGTCCACACGTGGTTCCTGCAGCCTGCGCGCGTAGGACCCGCAGGGTCGTCGCCCATCCCGTGCAGGGTCAACTGCCCAGGGGGCTGGGTCACTCACCAGGTCAAAGTCACCCGCGGGGAGCAGGGCCCGTTACCCGGGGGGGGTTGGCTCACTCACCACGCGCAGCATCACTCATTAAGCGCAGCGTCACCCACCACGCGCAGCGTCACCCACCACGCGCAGCGCCACCTCACCACACGCAGCGCCACCTCACCACGCGCAGCGCCACCCCACCACGTGCAGCGCCACCTCACCACGTGCAGCGCCACCCCACCACGTGCAGCGTCACCCCACCACGTGCAGCGTCACCCCACCACGTGCAGCGTCACCCCACCACGTGCAGCGTCACCCCACCACGTGCAGCGCCACCCCACCACGTGCAGCGTCACCCCACTACACGCAGCGTCACCCCACTACACGCAACATCACCCACCAAGCGCAACGTCACCCGCCGAGCGCAAGAGTGAATCGTGTCATGCACGGCACGCCTCGCGCGGTGCTCCCCTAACATGGGGCGGGTGAGCCTTGATCCCACCGGTACCCAGATCCACCTCAGCATCGAGCGCGACGGCCGCGTCGTGACGGCGGACATCGGACAGGTGGGAGCCGTGCTGCGCGGCGTCACCGTGGACGGCGTCGACCTCGTCGCCCGCTTCCCCGAGGGAACGCCCGCGCCGAGCTGCTCCGGAACGGTGCTGGTTCCGTGGCCGAACCGGATCCGTGACGGACGGTGGACGCACGAGGGCGCGGTGCAGCAGCTTGCCATCACCGAGCCGAAGCTCAGCAATGCGATCCACGGTCTGCTGCGCTACACGGCCTACGTCGTGAGCGAGTCGGATTCGTCCGTGACCCTGCGTGCCAATGTGGTGCCGCAGATCGGCTATCCGTTCCTGCTCGAGACCGCCGTCACCTACGCGCTCACCGCCGAGGGTGTCACGGTGACCCACGTGATCCGGAACTCGGGAGCCGAGAGCGCCCCGATCGCCATCGGAACCCACCCGTTCATCACCGTCGGAAACGCCCCGGCCGCCGAGCTCACGGTCACCTCCACCGGAGCCGAGCACATCGTCGTCGACGAGCGCCTGCTGCCGGTCGAGACTGCTCCCGTGACGGAGGAACTGGACCTCCGCTCGGGCCGCGTGCTCGCCGATCTGCACCTGGACACCGCATATGCCTCACTCGCCTTCGACGAGGACGGGCGTTCACGCCACCGCATCACCGATGCCGCCGGGAACTCCACCGTGCTGTGGCAGGACGAGCAGTTCGGCTACGTGCAGTTCTACACGGGTCGCGATTACCCCGGCCAGGACGTCGCCCTCGCCTGCGAGCCGATGACGGCGCCGGCCGACGCCTTCAACTCGGGCGAGGGCCTCATCTGGCTCGCTCCCGGCGAGACGTTCACGGGTTCCTGGGGCATCTCCTACGAGCCCGCCGTCTGATCCGCCGGGTGCCATGCGCACCCCACCGTGCGCGCGGATACTGGGATCACCATGACCGGACGTTCCACACCCCTCGCCGGAGGCCGCATCGACCTCGCCATCGACGTGGGCTTCGTCGCGCTGATGGTCGTGTGCGGCGCTCGGTACTTCACACGCCACACACTCGAGGGTGACGGTGTCATCGCTCTGATCCTCGCGATCGGTGCGACAGCGAGCTACGCGGTGGCCGTGATCGGCGGCGGAATCGGCCACGATGAACGATGGCGGCGCGGTGGAGTGCTCCTCGCCACGGCCCTCTGGGTGGGCCTCGCGGTCCTGGCGCCCTCGTTCGGCTGGTGCGCGTTCGCACTCTTCTTCGCGGTGCACCGGGTGCTCCAGGGCACGCGCGCACTCGTGCTGTCGACGATCATCGTGCTGGCCGTCAGCGCCGGGCTCTTCCTCATGTCCCGCGGCGACGATCTGGGCCTCGTGCTGGGCCCCCTCCTCGGGGGCATCGTGCTGTCTGCGGCATACGGCGCACTGGACCGCGCCCTCGCCGCACAGCGCTCCCTGAATGACGAGCTCCTCGCCGCACGCGATCAGCTCGCGGCATCGGAGCGGGAGGCCGGTGCGCTCTCGGAGCGGAATCGGGTCGCGGGCGAACTGCACGACACCGTGGTGCAGCGTACGGCCAGCGTTCTCCTGCTGCTGGAGTCGAGTCGCGACGGGTCGCCGGACGTCATCGAAGCGCGTGAGGGTCTGCGCGATGCACTGACGCAGACCCGCCGGGTCCTGCACGGGCTCGCAGCCCCGGCCGATGACCGTGAGCCGCTCGCGGCGACCCTCGCCCGGCTGGTGGACGACGCCCGGTCCGCAGACGCTGCCGGAGCCGAGTTCGCCGTGGTGGGTGTCCCGCGCGATGTCTCCGACACCACCGCGCACGCGCTCCAGCGCATCGTCCAGGAAGCACTCGTGAACGTGCGCAAACACGCTGCGGCGCAGCACGCGCGCGTCACGCTCACCTTCTTCCCCGAAGCGATCGGCGTCGACATCGCCGATGATGGAGCGGGCATCACCAGGACGACGGGCTCCGCAGACGGGGTGGGCCTGCGCGCGATGCGATGGCGCGCGGAGAGCCTGGGTGGATCTTTCACCGTCGGCCCCCTGGGCGAATCGGGAACCGTCGTCTCCGCCGTCATCCCCGATGCGGCTGTCGTGGAGGAGTCCTCATGATCCGGATCCTGCTGGTCGATGATCATCCCGTCCTGCGTCATGGCATGCGAGCCCTGCTCGGCACGCAGCCCGACCTCGCCGTGGTCGCCGAAACGGGTTCGGCCGCGGAGGCGATCACGCTGGCCGCGTCGGCTGATGTGGCACTCATCGATCTCGATCTCGGGGCCGACGTGCCCGGCGGCATCGACGCCGCGGCCGCCATCCGGCGCTCAGGGGCGCCCACACGTGTGCTGATCTTCACGGCGTACGACTCGGACGCCGACATCGTGCGCGCACTGGACGCCGGTGCGGTGGGCTACCTCGTCAAGGACAGCCGGCCCGACGAGCTGTTCCGCGCGATCCGATCGGCCGTGAGTGCGGATCCGGGCGTCGCGTCATCGCTCACCGCCTCGATGATCGAACGCGCTGCCGTCACCGACGAGACACTGACCGCGCGTGAGCTGGAGGTCCTCTCCCTCGCGGCAGCGGGTCTGTCCACGCGCGAACTCGCCGCCCGGTTGTTCGTGAGCGAGGCGACCGTCAAGACGCACCTGCACCATGCCTTCACCAAGCTGGGGGCGGAGAACCGGCAGGCAGCGATCGCGATCGCTGTGAAGCGGGGTCTGGTGCGCATCTGAGGTGGCGCTCAGCAAGCATCAACCGATCGGTTGATGTCGGGACCGGTGGGCGGTTCTTAGCGTGGGACATGTCCATCGCGGCTCGACCGCCACCACCTCTGGAGGATCCCTCATGGCTTCCCGTCTTGCACCACTCCGATCCGCGGTCATCGCCGCAGCCATCCTCGCTGCAGGGGCTGCCATCGCGCTCCCGGCCACCGCCTTCGCGGCCGCGCCTGCCGCACCTCACACCGTCACCGTCGATTCGCCGTCGGCCGTCCTGTCCGCCACCCCGTGGGAGACCACCGGCGCCGTCGACCAGGACGGCACCCCCGTCGCGCTGACCGACCCCGCCGTCGCCAACTTCGTCGGCTGGGCCTACTACGACGCCGACGGAACCTTCCGCATGTACAACCTCGACGACACCCCTAAGATGCACGGCGACTGGAGCATCGACCCCAACGGCGAAGCCCGCACCATCACCGCCAAAGACGACACCGGCGCCGCCCTCTTCACCCGCACCGTCCCCCTCGTCACCCTCACCACCGAAGAGTTCACCTACCGCGTCACCCCCGACGCGAACACCCCCGACGTCTACTACGACATCATCCACACCCCCACCGACCACCCCGAACCCACCACCACCACGCCGTCGTCGATCCTGGCCGCCACCCCGTGGGAGACCACCGGCGCCGTCGACCAGGACGGCACCCCCGTCGCGCTGACCGACCCCGCCGTCGCCAACTTCGTCGGCTGGGCCTACTACGACGCCGACGGAACCTTCCGCATGTACAACCTCGACGACACCCCTAAGATGCACGGCGACTGGAGCATCGACCCCAACGGCGAAGCCCGCACCATCACCGCCAAAGACGACACCGGCGCCGCCCTCTTCACCCGCACCGTCCCCCTCGTCACCCTCACCACCGAAGAATTCACCTACCGCGTCACCCCCGACGCGAACACCCCCGACGTCTACTACGACATCATCCACACCCCCACCGACCACCCCGAACCCACCACCGCGCCCGTTCCCACCGCACCCGTTCCCACGGCGACCGCGCCTGTCGAGGTGACCTCGGCATCGCCGAGCGCGACGACAGCTCCCGAACTCGCGGAGACCGGCTCGGCGATGCCCGTGGCGCTGATGGCCGTGGGTGTCGCGGCCGCGGCCGCAGGTGCGGGAGCACTGGTGGTGCGCCGCCGCCGCGCTCAGGGCTGAGTTCACAGATGGAAAACGCCGCTCCGAACAACATCGGAGCGGCGTTTTCCATCTCTCACTTACTTTTCGCCGCGGTTTCTCCGCTCGCGACGGGTGAGCGGGTGCTCATCGTCCGCCGCGGACTTCTGACCTTCGAGACGAATGCGCGCGACGTCGGCGGCGGGAAGGGTGTATCCCGCTTCCTCGTCAGTCGCCAGCGCATAGTCCCCCGTGGTCGCGACGGAGACAGCGCCAGTGCGCACCGGACCGCTCGGCCCGGCTTCGGTCTGCGCTCCCTCCCGCTTCGCGCGGCGGCGCTCCTTGGCCCCCTCGACGAGGTTGTACAGCGTCGGCAGCACCAGCAGCGTGAGGACGGTGGAGGACACCAGACCACCGATCACGACGATCGCGAGTGGCTGTGAGATGAACCCGCCGTGGCCCGTGATCCCCAGCGCCATCGGCGTGAGAGCGAAGATCGTGGCCAGCGCAGTCATCAGGATCGGCCGCAGACGCATCGACGAGCCCGTGAGCGTGGCGTCATGAGCGCTCAGCCCGCGCGTCCGGTACTGATTGACAAGATCCACGAGCACGATGGCGTTCGTCACCACGATGCCGATCAGCATCAGCACACCGATGAGCGAGGCCGCCCCCAGCGGCACGCCCGTGGCGAGCTGGAGCAGCACCGCGCCGGTGGCGGAGAAGGGCACCGAGATCAGCAGCAGCAGCGGCTGTCGCAGCGACTTGAACGTGGCCACCATCACGATGTAGACGATGAGGATGGCCGCCAGCATCGCCAGCCCCAGCTGCGAGAACGTGGTGGTCAGCTGCTCGGTCGCACCGCCGATCGAGTACGCCGCGCCCTCAGGCAGCGAGACGTCCTCCAGGGCCTTCGCGACAGCACCGCCCGCGGCGTTGAGGTCGTCCCCGGACGGCGTGACACTCACCGTCGCGGTCCGCTCGCCCCGCGCCGTGGTGATCGATGCCGGGCCATCGGCCTGGTCGACCGCCGCGAGCGTGGACAGCGCCACCGGACCCATCACGGTGGGAACGAGAGTGTTGCGCAGTTCCTCGATGGTCGCCGGCGGGTTCGCGGCCGCGACGTACACGGTCACGGTGCTGCCATCGATCTCGACGCTGCCGGCCTGCTGCGGGCGCATGAGGTTCGAGACGATGCCACCCACGGCCGCTTCGCTGAGTCCCGCGGCCGCTGCCTTGTCGCGATCGACGGTCACGGCGATGTACGGCATCGATGCGGCGAGGTCGCTGGTGACCTGGCCCACGCCGTCCACACCCTGCAAGCCCGCCACGACGGCGTCGGAGGCCTGCTGCAACGTGCCGGCATCGGGTGCCGTGATCTCCACCGTGATATCGGAGGAGCCGATGCCCTGCGAGGCCGTCATGGTGATCTCGCCGACATCGCTCAGTGCGTCCACGGCCTTCTGCACATCCGCGCGGACCTTCTCCTGGTCGGCGTCGGAGTCGGTCGTGATCGAGTAGGTCACACCACCCGAGCCACCGGAGAACGCATCACGCAACGCGGATCCGGACGATCCGATCGACACCTGCACGGTCTTGACGCCGGCGACGTCGATCACCGCCTGCTCCACCTTCTCCGCCGCAGCCTGCTGCACGTCGAGGCTGGATGCGGTGCCGACCTTCTGCGACATGGTGAAGGTGTTCTGACCCGAGTCGCCGAAGGTGGTGAACTTCATCAACGGCGCCAGGGCGAAGGTGCCGCCCATCACCAGGACCGCGACGATCAGAGTGACCGCGGAGTGCTTGAGCGTCCAGCTCAGGATCGGCAGATACGCCTTCTGCAGGCGCGACGGAGGCGCTGCGGGGTCCTCCGGGTCGATCGGAGCACCGTGCTCGTCCAGTACCGGCTTTCCCGGCTTCATGAACCAGTAGGCGAGCACCGGCACGATGGTCAGCGCCACGAACAGCGAGGAGAGCATCGCGATGGTGATGGTCATCGCGAACGGTCGGAAGATCTCGCCGATCATGTCCCCGACGAACGCGACCGGCAGAAAGACGGCGACGGTCGTGATGGTGGACGCGGTGATCGCGCCCGCCACCTCGCGCACCGCCAGCAGGATCGACTTCGCCCGGTCGGCGTCGCCCACGAAGTGCCGTTTGATGTTCTCGATCACCACGATGGAGTCATCGACCACGCGGCCGATGGCCATGGTGAGGGCGCCCAGGGTGAGGATATTCAGCGAGTAGCCGAACGCCTGGATCCCGATGAAGGTGACCAGCACGCTGGTGGGGATGGAGATCGCGGTCACCAGCGTGGAGCGGACGGAGAACAGGAAGAGGAGGATGATGAGCACGGCGAAGACGAGGCCGAGCAGGCCCTCCTGGGCCAGCGACTCGATGGACTGCGTGATGTAGGGCGCCTGATCGAAGATCACGGTGAACTTCGCGCCGCCGAGCTGCTGTTCCAGGTCCGCGAGCGCACCGTTCACGGCCTTCGAGACGTCGACGGTGTTGGCCGACGGGAGCTTGCTGATGGCGATGGTCAGTGCGTCCTGGCCGTCCACGCGGGACAGCGAGGTGACGGGGTCGGTGGCCTCCGCCACCGTGGCCACATCAGCGATGGTCTTGATGCCGGCGGCGATCTGCTCAGCCGAGGTGGGAACCAGCGGAAGGCCGGCGATGTCGTCGACAGATGTCAGCTTCGCCCCGGACTGGACGGTGAGGGTCTGCCCGTTCTCCGTGATGTCGCCGCCCGGGAAGAGGATGCCGTTCTGCTTGAGAGCGTCGGTGATCGCCTGCTGCGAGTATCCGGCCTGGGCCAGCAGGACGGGATCGGGTGTGATCGTCACCCGCTGTCCCGAACCGCCCACGATGGACGCAGAGGCCACACCGTCGAGGTGCTCGAGCTTGGGCACGGCGATCGTGCTCAGCTGATCCTGCAGCTTCGCCGCGTCCTGGCCGTCCGTGCCCACGGCAAGCTGGATGACCGGAAGGTCGTCGAAGGAGATGGACAGCACCTGCGGCTGCACACCGGTGGGCAGCTGCGACGAGATGCGGTTGACCGCCTGCTGCACCTTCTGCTCGGCGGTACCGAGGTCGGTGCCGTAGGCGAACGACAACTGGATCATCGACGCGTTGGTCGTGCTTGTCGCCGTGCTGGATTCGAGGCCGGGGACCGACTGCACGGCCGTCTCGATCGGAGTGGAGACGTCGGCGCTCACCACATCCGGCGATGCGCCCGGATAGGTGCTGGCCACGAGTAGCGCGGGCAGCTGAACCGACGGGAACAGCTCCTGCTTGAGGTTGACCAGCGCGAGCCCGCCGAAGACGGCTGCCACGATCGTGATCAGCGCGATGAGAGCGCGGTTGTACAGGCTGAGGACGGCGAGTTTCGACACGGACTCTCCCTGAGAGGGCCCTCGCCGTCAGCACGGAGGGGGCGATTATCGGGTCGCGCGAGCGCGCCGTGCCAGTATCCCATGGGGATCTTGCACGATTCCCAGTCGCGCCACAGCCTCAGAGCGCGCCGGTGAGCGCGAGTCCCGCCGCCGCGGCGCCCAGACTCAGCACGAAGGTGCCGATCGTGTTGCCGATGGCGGCGATCCAGCGTTTGGTGGCCAGCATGGACGCGGCCGCTGCACACACCGAGCTGAAGGTCGTGTACCCGCCGAGGAGTCCGGTGCCGAGTACCCAGCCGGCCTCGCTGGCGCCGAATGCCCCGGTGACGAGGCCCAGTGCGAACGATCCGGTGACGTTCACGAGCAGGATCCCCCAGGGGAAACGGTGACTCCAAGGCAGGGCGAGCACTTCGATCCCCCAGCGCAGCACCGCTCCGGCGCCGCCGGCGACGCCGATGAGGAGAAGAAGCAGCGGGCTCATGCCGCCCTCCCGCCCCGGCCGAGGCGAAGCCCGGCGAATGCGGCGATCACGCCCAGCACGACGGTGAGCACCGCGGTCCAGAACCACAGCGGGCTGGCCGCATGCACGGCCAGGGCGCTGTATGTGGTGAAGCCGCCGAGCAGTCCCGTGCCGAGGAGCAGGCGGACGCGACGATCGCGCTCGCTCGCGCCCCGGCGCAGCATCACGCCGGTGAGAAGGCCCAGAGCGAGCGCTCCGGCGACATTCACCACGAGCAGGCCCCACGTCTGCCACCAGGGGGCCGTGGGCAGCAGCAGAAGAGTGCGCAGCACCGTGCCGGCCGCCCCTCCGGCGAACACCAGTGCGGCATCCGTCCAGGAGAGTGCGGGGCGTGGCATGTCCCCACGGTACTTCCTCCCGTTTCATCGTGCGCACATGGACCCCTCAATGGCGATGGGGGGTCCCGTTGCGCACGATGAAACGTCAGGAGAGGTTGACGCGCACGTACTCGCGCAACGCGTCGCGCACGAAGGCCGCACCGGCCTCCCCGCCGTAGTTCGCAGCGAAGCGCGGATCGGCGACGTACATCTCCCCGAGTCCGAGAAGGTATCCCGCGAGGTTTCCTCCGTCGGCCGCCGGAGTTCCGGGAACCGAGCTGAGCCAGGCGACGTGGCGCGCGGCGAGGTCCTGGGCGACCGGGGATGCCGGGTCCGTGCCGGATTCGGCAGCCGCGGTCCAGTCACCGCCGAGCTGTGCGGTGCGGCGCTGCCAGTCGGCACGGTCCTCGGCCCTCATCCCCCGCCACCAGCGGTCGGAGCTCGCGTAAGCCTCCTTCCCCCAGCGCTCCTCCACCTCATCGCGATACTGCGTGTGGTCGAATCCGTCCAAGGCGTTCTCAGCCATCAGGGTCTTTCCTTCCTGTCGGGCATGGATCGTGGTCTGCACCGCCCGGATCTGCCGATCCAGTCGTTCGCGCTCCGCCTCGAGGAACTCCAGGTGCGCGCTGAGGGCACTGTGCTCGGGCACGTCGCGATCCAGCACGTCCGCGATCTGCGTCAGCCCGAGTCCGAGCTGACGCAGCAGCAGGATGCGCTGCAGGCGCACGAGGGCGTCCTCGTCGTAGTGCCGGTAGCCGTTCGCGGCGATCCGCGTCGGCGGGAGCAGTCCGATGTCGTCGTAGTGACGCAGCGTTCTGCTGGTGGTGCCGGCGAGCTTCGCCAGGTGCTGAATCGACCAGTCCATGCGTGTTTCTTCCTTCCGCATACGACCGTAAAAGCTTCCGTCGCGTCAATGTCAAGCGTCACTCGGCTGGGAATTCCCCGATCACGTTTCCACTCGCGATATATCGTGTTAGTGTTCCAACACGCGATATATCGCGAACAGATTCAAGGAGAACATCATGGCCGAGAAATGGCTCATCCAGCCGGGTCAGACGCGCGTGATCGACATCGCCGCCGAGCCCCGCATCAAGATCGGACTGGTCGGCGGGCAGGTCGATGTCGTGGCGCACGACGAACCCACGGTGCGCATCGAGGTGCACGATGTGACGGTCAAGGACCTGCGCATCGAGGTGACCGACGGTCTCATCGAGATCGATCACCCGCAGCTGCGCTGGGATAACTTCCTCGAGGTCTTCCGCAACTTCGGCGGCGGCGGACCGAAGTCGGAGGTCTCCGTGGCCGTGCCGCGGGACATCGCCCTCACGCTCGGCGTGGTCAGCGCCGGCGCGCTGGTCACCGGTCTCACGCGCGATGCCAAGATCAACACCGTGTCGGGTGACATGCTGGTGGACGGCCATGACGGCAACCTCACCGCCAACGCGGTATCCGGCGAGATCCAGGTGCGCGGACTGAACGGTGACTTCGGCGCCAACAGCGTCTCGGGCGATGTCGCCGTGACCGGCGAGCTGCGCAAGGTGCTCGTCGACACGGTGTCCGGAGACGTTTCGGTCGATGGTGAGGGTGAGCTCTACGCGGTCAACGCCAACACGGTCTCGGGCAATGTCACCGTCCGCCTGGATGAGGGACGCCCGGCCAACTTCATCACCCGCACCGTCAGCGGACGCGTGCAGATCGACGGCGTGCTGCGCTCGAAGTCCGGCCCATCGAACGTCACCGACACGGTCGGCGACCTCAGCGGCTCCTTCCTGGACCTCAACGTGAACACCGTCTCGGGCGACGTCACCGTACTGCGGCGGCGCATCGAGGCCTTCGAGGCCCCCGCCTCCGCGGACGAGGGATCCCACGCACGCCACGACATGCCCACCGGCGAGCCGTTCCGCGCCAGCGATGGCGAGGCGACCGCGCCCGGCGAGACCGCCGACACCGACGGCGAGGCCCGCTGATGTCCCCGGTCTTCTCCCACGGCGACCTCCGCCTGTACCTCCTGCGCCTGCTGGATGAGGAACCGCGTCACGGCTATGACCTGATCCAGGCGCTCACCGACCGGACCGGCGGCACCTACACCCCGAGTGCCGGCACCATCTACCCGCGCCTCGCGAAGCTCGAGGATGAGGGCCTGGTGACCAAGACCGTCGACGGACGCAAGACGGTGTACGCCATCACCGATGCCGGACGCGCCGAGGTCGCCGCCCGCGCCAACGATCTCGAAGACATCGAGTCCGGCCTGGCCGACTCGGTTCGCCTGATCGCCGATGGCGTCAGGGCGAGCGTCAAGGAAGCGATGCGAAGCCTGAACGCGGATCTCGCCGCGGCTGCCCGCATGGAACGCGAACAGGCGAAGACCGCGCCACCCGCGCCGGATTCCCGCGGCGAGAGCCGCCAGCAGTTGCAGCGCCTGGACGCCGTCGTCAACGAGTTCCGCGGCCGCGTCCGCGCGGAGACCCGCACATTCGTCGCCCGCGGCGGTGTGCTCGATTCCGCGGTGGTCGATCAGCTGGCGGCCGCGCTCGACGCCGCCGGTCGTGACATCACCCGCGCGCTGCATCGCTGACGGGCCGGAGCGCGCCCCGTCTCGCGGCACGGTCACTGACCGCGGACGCGAGGCGGGCGCCGCAGCCCGCGCCGATCTGCGCACTTCCGCGGGCCGACGTCCTCCGCGATGTCGCGCCGCGTGCCGGTCGGTTCACGCGCTCGCCGGTCACGCGCTCGCCGGACGAGGCCGGCGAGACGCACCGAAGCGGGATTCAGGCCTCCGGAACCAGAGGCTGATCGGCCGGCACGGGCTTCGCGTTGGGCACCACGAGGATGCTGCGGGCCTGCCGGTGGCTGAGGCGGGCGGCGACCGATCCGTTGAAGAACTCGCGCAGCGACTCACCGAGACCGGGCCGACGCGTGCCGACGACGATCAGCGAGGCGTCGAGGTCGTCCGCGAGGCCCGCGATAGCAAGAGCGGGGTCGCCGGAGAGCTGCCTCACCGTCCAGGTGACGTCGTGATCGACGAGCACGTTGGCGCATTCGAGCTCGACCGCCTCGGCATCGGCAGCCACCGCCGCGGAAGCGAGCTCGATGTTGGCGGTGGGCACCATGCCGGTCGGATCGTCGAACCCGAGATACCGGCCCACGTCCACAGTGACCACGACGAGAGGGACGCGGAAGAGCTCAGCGAATCGCGCGGCTTCCTTCACGACACGCGGCTGCTGCCCTGCCACCAGACCGACGACCACCGCGCCGCGCAATTCCGCATCGCTGCGCTCCCCGACGGGACGGTTCTCATTCATCGTTCCTCCTCCTTCCACCGGAAGGATGCCTCCGGCAGCGGTTCGGACGGTGCAACCGCCGGGGGCGGCGGCGCCGCGTGATATCCTGGATTTTACTCTTACCGGTCAAGCAACCGGTCCTGTGAAACCGTCGGACAGGCCAGATCTGTCCGCATCTGAACTCGTGAGGGGGTCTCGCATGGGGCGTGGCCGTCAGAAGGCGAAGCACACGAAGCTCGCCCGCGAACTGAAGTCGTTCAGCCCATCGGTGAACTACGCCGCGCTAGAGCGCGAGCTGGGTGCCGAGCACGACTCCGAGCCGGAGTACGTGGACAAGTGGGCGGACCAGTACGAAGACGAAGAGGAGGACGAACTCGAGAAGGCTTAGCCTTCCGTTCGTCCCTCGCCGAGTGGCGCTTGTGCTGAGCGTCCACTCGGCCTTTCGTGTTCCTGCCGCGCGTTGCGCGCCGCCCCATCTGTGGCACTGACGGCTCGGGCCTGAAGCGCAGCGCCGGGTGCAGGTGTCACCGGATCCGTCCGGTGCCCACGGATGCGCAACGCACCCGTCACGCATCCGGCGACGAGGAGCGTCCCGCCGCGCCAGGCGGGATTCAGTCCTCGGTGACCGGCGGCTTGTCCGACCAGGGGAACGCGATCCACCGGTCCGTGGTCTTCCACGTGTAATCGGGCTTGATCACCGAGGTCGGCTTGGTGAACAGCACGACGGAGCGCGCGTCCACGGCTAGCCGCTCGGCGGCGACGCCGTCGCCGTCCGCATCGACAGGGATGCCCTGCGTACGGATCATGCGCATGACCAGGTCGAGCGTCTTGCCCGAATCGGCGACGTCGTCGACGACCAGGACGCGCTTGCCCGGAAGCTCAGACGTGTCCATCAGGGGCGGAAGGATCACGGGTTCCACGAGGGTCTCCCCCACGCCGGTGTAGAACTCGACGTTGAGCGTACCCATGGCCTTGATACCCAGAGCGTAACCGAGCGCACCCGCCGGGAGCAGGCCGCCCCGAGCGATCGCGATGACTAGATCGGGCATCCATCCCGATGCCACCACGGTGCGGGCGAGGTCTCGCGCCGCCTCCCCGAATCCGTCCCACGTGAGGACTTCCAGTTCACGATCCGCCGCGACGTCGTCGAATGCCATAGATCAATCGTAGACGCCGCTCCGGTCAGCGGCCCAGTTCCGCCAGCCGCGCCGCGACGACGGCCCGGATCGCCTCCGGCGGCAGCGGGACGTCGAGGGCGAAGTGCAGCGAGCCCGTGGTCGACCCGATCACGCCGGGCAAGCCACCTCCGGCGAGCACCCGCGCCACCGTCTCGGATGAGTACGGATACACGCCGATGTGCTTGCGAGTGGACATGATGCTGATCACGCCTGCACCGTCGAGCGCCAGGGCTGGCATCGCGTACTTCAGCGTTTCCTCTGCGTCCGGTACCTGCTCGCGGGCGATGGCGTACGCGTCCCGGATGTACTCACGAACCGGAGCCGGCAGCGCCTCGACATAGTCACCCACTGTTCCCATGCGCCCATGCTCGCACGCCGGCGGGCGTTACGCTTCGATCATGGTCGCCGCTCGTCTGATCCGCCATCTCACCGGCCTCGATCCCAGCCGGGGGATCGTCTCCGGTCCCGGCGGGATCCACGCGTTCGAGGACGGAGTGCTGCGGCATTGGGATACCCGGGGTGACGTGCACGACCGCAACCTGGACGCACCGGGTGCCAGACTGCTCGCCGTCCACGGCGACACCGCCGTGCTCAGCGGCGGCGTCGACACGATCATCGCCCGTGCCGGAGCGGCGCCGGTCCACATTCCCGTGGGGGCGGATGCTGCCGTTGCGGTCGGCGATGGCTGGTTACTCACGGAACCTCGTGACCTCGATGAGACGGGGTGGTCGCAGTCCCACGCGATCATCTGGGTGGACGCGGCCGACCGGGTCCGGGCCGAGCACGCCGTGGACGTGTTCGGAGCCCGCCCGTCCGGCATCGCGCATCCCGCGGAGCGCGCGGCACTGATGGAGTTCCCGATGGGGCAAGACGGCACGCTCCTCGCAGCCGTTCGCGTGGTCTCGGACAACCTGGAGGTCACCGAACTTCTGCCCGCAGAGGATCCCGTCATCGGAGGCTTCTCCCCCGATGGCACCCGATTCCTGGTCCTTCCCTACCCGTCGGATCCGGAGACCGCGGCGATCGCCTCGTGGCCCTCGGGTGAGATCGTCGCGACGCTGAATGCGTCCGACCTCGAACTTCCGCAGGGCTTTGATCTCACCGGAGGCTACCTCGGCGCAGGTCACGTCCTGCTGCTGGCGACAGAGGCCTCTCCGGTGCTCGCAACAGCGGATCTGTCCGAGGCCGCCCCGATCGAGCTCCCCGGGTGGGAGGAGAGAGCGGGCGATGACGCGTGGATCTCACACGTGTTCCCCGTCGGCGACCACACGTTCGTGATCGGCGCCATGGAAGGGCGCGAGGCCCACGCCACACTGTGGCAGATCGACGGAGGGATCAGCCGCCGGGAACGGGCGGTAGTTCGATGATCTCGCCCACTCGCGTGTACCGGGGTCCGGCGAGACGCCCGATCGGGTGGACGCGGTCATACTGAATCCGGTCGCCGCCCCAGACGTCGTCGCGCACGTGCCAGCCGACGACCGTCCCCACCACGAAGCTCCCGCCCACTGCCGAGAACCGCATGATGCGATCGAGGCGGCACTCCATGGCGACCGGGACCTCGGCGAGCCGTGGCACCGCCACCGACACGCTCGGAGCGAGAGTGAGACCGAGGTGCTCGGCCTCGCCAACATCGGCGGTGAATCCTTCGGAGCTGGCGTGCACCTGCTCCAGCATCATGTCGTCGGCGATGTTCACGACGTACTCGCCGGTTGTCCGGATGTTGTGGAGCGTGTCCTTGTCACGCCGGGAACCGCCCACCGCACGCTGCTGGATGGTCACCCCGAGCATCGGCGGATCGACACTCACCCAGGTGAAGGCGCTGAAGGGCGCGAGGTTCACCGGGTCGGTCCCGGACGTGATCCAGGCGATGGGTCGCGGCATCACCGATCCCACGAGCATCCGATACCCGCCGCCGCGGGGAAGATCGGTCGCGTCGATGTACACGCAGGCCTGCTACTCGCGACGCGGGTCAGCTGGACTTCGACGCCTCGACCCAGCTGAGGTACTCGTCGGTGACGTCACCGGTGACATACTCCCCGTTGAAGCAGCTGAGGTCGAGCTGATCGATGTCGGAGCCTTCGAGGATCGCGTCACGGAGGTCGTCGACCTCCTGATACACGAGGTAGTCGCAGCCGAGCTCTTCGGCGATCTCCGGGATGGTGCGGCCGTGTGCGACCAGCTCCTGCCGTGACGGGATGTTGATGCCGTACACGTTGGGGTGTCGCACCGGCGGCGCCGCGGAGGCGAAGGTCACCGACGTGGCCCCGGCATCGCGGGCCATCTGGATGATCTCCTTGCTCGTCGTGCCGCGCACGATCGAGTCGTCGATGAGGAGGACGTTCTTGCCCGCGAACTCGCTGGGCATCGCGTTGAGCTTCTGGCGGACGCTCTTCTTGCGGATGGCCTGACCCGGCATGATGAACGTTCGCCCGACGTACCGGTTCTTGTAGAAGCCCTCGCGGTACTCGATGCCGAGCTTGCGCGCCACCTCCATGGCCGACGGGCGTGACGAGTCCGGGATCGGCATCACGACATCGATGAGCCCCTCCGGAACATGGCGGGCGATGGTGTCGGCCAGCTTGTCGCCCATCCGCAGACGCGACTCGTACACGGCGATGCCGTTCATGACCGAGTCGGGCCGCGCCAGGTAGACGTACTCGAAAGCGCATGGCGCGAGCTGCGTCTGCGTCGCGCACTGCTGGGAGGAGAGGTTGCCGTCCTGGTCGATGAAAACCGCTTCGCCCGGGGCGACGTCACGCACCACGTCGTAGTCGCCGTTGTCGAGCACGAGGGACTCGCTGGTGACCACCCACTCGTCCTGGTCTCCGGCGCGACGCTTGCCGAGGATGAGCGGCCGGATGCCGTAGGGGTCGCGGAACGCCAGCAGACCGTAGCCGGCGATCACGGCGATCGCCGCGTAGGACCCGCGGACGCGCTCGTGGACCCGGCTGACGGCATCGAAGATCTGCGTGGCGTCGAGCTCGGGGCCCGACTTGGTGTTCTGCAGCTCGCTGGCCAGCACGTTCACGAGCATCTCGGTGTCGCTGGAGGTGTTGAGGTGCCGACGGTCGCTCTGGAAGATCTCCTGTTCGAGCTCCCGCGTGTTGGTGAGGTTGCCGTTGTGCACCAGCACGATGCCGTAGGGCGCGTTCACATAGAACGGCTGCGCCTCCTGCTCGTTGCTCGCGGCGCCCATCGTGGCGTAGCGGACGTGCCCGAGGCCGACGTTGCCCAGCAGCGTGCGCATGTCGCGGGTGCGGAAGCCCTCACGCACCATGCCCTTCAGCTTGTGCACGTGCACGTGCCCGCCGCTCTCGGCGGTCGCGATGCCGGTGGAATCCTGGCCGCGGTGCTGCAGCAGCAGCAGCGCGTCGTAGATGTCCTGATTGACGGGGCCTGCTCCGACGACGCCGACGATGCCGCACATTTTCCGGGGGGTTCCTTACTTCGTGACTCAGCGGGCGTAGGAGCCGACCAGGCGCACCGCGCCTCCGTCGACGCCCTTGGCGCCCTGTTCGAACTCGCCCGCCGGGCGGTTCGTGGTGTGCACCGTTCCGACCTGCCAGGCGGCGATGCCGGTGGCCTCGATCGTACGGATGGCCTCTGCGGCGCGTGATGCGTCCACGACGGCGAAGAAGCCGACACCGAGATTCCAGGTGCCCTCGGTGGATTCCAGCGAGGTGCCGGCGATCTCGTTGAGAACACGGAACACCGGGGACGGCGACCACGTGGAGCGGTCGACTTCCGCCCAGGACCCGAGCGGGAGGACGCGCGCGAGGTTTGCGGCGAGACCGCCACCGGTGACGTGGCTGAGCGCGTGAACGCCATCGCCGACGGCCTCGATGAGACCCAGCAGGGGGGTGGTGTAGAGGCGCGTGGGCTCGAGCAGCGCCTCGCCCCACGTGGTGCCGAGCTCGGCGGAGTTGTCACCGTAGGAGATGCCGGCACCGGTGATGATGTGGCGCACCAGCGAGTAGCCGTTGGAGTGCAGTCCCGACGAGGCGAGTGCGAGGATCACGTCGCCGTCGCGCACCCGTTCGGCACCGAGCACGCGATCGGCCTCGACCACGCCGGTGGCCGCACCGGCCATGTCGTAGTCGTCTGCACCGAGCAGCCCCGGGTGCTCCGCCGTCTCGCCGCCGACCAAAGCGGTGCCGGTGGCCGCGCACGCCTCGGCGACGCCGCGGACGATCTCCGCGATGCGCTCGGGGAAGACCTTGCCACAGGCGATGTAGTCGGTCATGAACAGCGGCTTGGCACCCACCACGACGATGTCGTCGACGACCATTCCGACCAGATCCTGACCGACGGTGTCGTGCTTGTCGATGGCCTGCGCGATGGCCACCTTGGTACCCACGCCATCGGTGGAGGTCGCCAGCAGGGGGCGACGGTAGCCGAGCAGAGCCGACGCATCGAACAGCCCGGCGAATCCGCCGACACCGCCCAGCACCTCGGGGCCGTGCGTGGCACGAACAGCCGACTTCATGAGTTCGACCGCGAGGTCTCCGGCAGCGGTGTCGACACCTGCTGCGGCGTAGGAGTTGGGGGCGGAGGACGAGGAGGATTCGGCGGTTTCTGCGGCCACGAGCCCAGTCTAACGGGAGGTGAACGCGCCGCGGACCGCGGGTGAGCACCCCCGCGTGTGCTGTGCGCTCAGATGAGCGGCGCACTGTTCGGCGGCGCATGGCAGACTCCCCTCGGAGGCCGAATGTCGATATTCACCACGGCGGACTTGGCCGGCCTGTTCGATGATTCCGAGTACGGATTCGAGAAGTACACGGAGGCCGCCCCCACGGACGAGCTCGTGGCCGAGGTCGAAGCGGAACTGGGGTATCGGCTCCCCGCCGCGTACGTCGAACTCGCCCGCGTTCGAAACGGCGGCACCCTGGAGCGCAACTGCTTCCCCACCACGGGCGTGCGCGTGTGGGCGGAGGATCACGTCGCCGTCACGGGCCTGTACGCCATCGGCCGGACGGCCACGTGGTCGTTGCTGGGCGACCTCGGCTCACCGTTCATGCAGGCGGAATGGGGATACCCGGACATCGGCGTCTGCTTCGCCGACACCCCGACCGCCGGTCACAGCGTGTTCATGTTCGACTACCGCGAATGCGGCCCCCGGGGCGAGCCCGCGGTGGTGATCGTGGATCAGGAGGACGATTACCGCATCTCCTTCATCGCGCCGGACTTCCAGACCTTCATCCGCGGGCTGGTGCCCGAGGCGGAATTCCTCGACAGCCCCGAAGGGACGCTCGCGGAGGAGCTCGAGACGGTGGAGAAGGGCTCGTTCTCGCCCATCGTGCAGCGCGGCATCGCGGCCCTCGGTCCGGTGCTGACGGACGCGGAGGCCACCATCCGCACGATCGGGCGGCGCATCGTTCGGGAGAAGGGCTTCTTCGCCCTGCATTCCGACGGCGAGTCGAACCTGATGTATTCGACGATGTTCCTGCTGTACTCGGCGCTGACCACGGCGACCTCGATGGACGACTTCCTCGACGAGGACCCGGAGGATCCCACCTACGACCACCCCTGCTACGTCATGATGATCCCGTCGTCCTACGTCCGAGAGCCGTACGGCTTCACCACCGGCGGCTGGGCGCGCGACTTCGTCGTGGACTGGTGGAACCAGCAGGTGGAATCCGGAGCGATCGTCGAGACCCCGCGGGGCTACCGCTTCTCGGCCGAGACGGAGCGGTCGCTGGTGCGCCTGCTCAACGTCTACGCGATGTTGTGAGGGTCAGTCCTCGGTGAAGGTCTCGCGCTCGATGGTGACGGTGTGCGTGCGACGACCGACCACCTTGTCGAGGACGAGGGCGACGATCGCGCCGACAGCGACGCCGCACACGGCACAGAACAGCGCCAGGAAGCCGAAGACGGCACCCGGCGAGTAGGTCACGCCGATGGCGCTGGGCGTGCTGCTGCCGTCGAACGCGAAGGTGAGGATGGCCGCGGTGATCAGGCCGAGTCCGCCGCCGAGCACCAGGAAGACACCGTACTTCGGGACCCGTCGGATGCGGGCCTCAGACACAGCAGGAGGAGTGCGATCGGCGGCCATGGCTCCATTGTGGCACCGTGCACCTGTGCGTTAGCTTCGCCCTTTCGAGACGGTGCGTCCGCAAACGCCGGGAGGCGGGGGATCGCTCCCCCGCCTCCCGGTGCGCGCCACGGATCAGACCGCAGCGGCCACCAGCCGACGTCGCACGACCACGCCGGCACCGAGGGCGATGAGCCCGAGCGCAGCCCAGAGAAGGGCGGCGGGGGCCTCGGAGCCCGTCACGGCGAGCGACGCATCGGTCGACGAATCGCACGGAACCTCCGCACCGAGCGAGAACGAGAACGACACGGGGTCGAGCGCGTCACCGGCGTTGTAGAAGCCCATGAAGGCCGCGGCACCGGCAGCGGTCAGCGTTGCCGGGGCACCGCTCCAGCTGAGGCCGGCCGAGCTCGCCGCGGACAGGTTGAGCGTGGCGAAGGCGACACCCGACTGATTCACCGCGGCCTTGCCGCCGTAGCCCGCCGACATCACATCGACGTACAGCGTCGCCGAGGAGGCGCCGGTGAGCACGACACGCGGATTCGACAGCGTCAGATCCAGCAGGCCGCTGTGGCCCGTGAAGCTGGCAGCACCCGCGTAGCTCACGCGGCCACGAGCGTCCGCGGCGTTGTAGGCGCCGGACGCCGAACCCCAGCCGATCGACGAGGAGCCCTTGGCGATCGGGCCGTTGATGTAGTTCACGAAGCTGGCCTTCACGCCCCACTCGAAGCTGCCACCGGTGATCTCCTGCGCGGTGCAGACCGGAGCGGCCGGGGTCGTCGTCCCCGGAGCGGGACTGGGCTGAACCGTGGCGGCCACCGTGATGGTGGAGCGCTTCTCGATATCACCCGAGGTCGCGATCACCGTGTGCTCACCCGCCGGGAAATCGGCGGGCAGGGTACCGGTCACGCTGAACGCGCCCGTTTCATCCGCCGGGGCGGTGCCGAGGACGAACGGCTCGGAGTGGATGGTCACCGTGACCGGCGCTCCGGCGGGGAAGCCGACGCCGGTGACGGTCAGCTCTCCCCCGGGCTTGACCACGGTGGCGCCCACGCGGATGGCCGGCTCCAGCGCGACATCCTGGATCTCGACCGCAGCGAAGGCGTCGAGCGAACGGTTCGTGATCGACAGGCCGTGCGCGGCCGACGTCGCGAACTGGTAGCTCACCTTCGGATCGAACGTGCCCGCCGGCACCGTGAAGGTGGCGGTGAAGGAGCCGCCCGTGAGCTGCTGCGGTGTGATCCACTGCACGTCGAGCCAGCCGTCCTGCGGGAAGGCGCTCTTACCCTGCCAGAGCGCGCTCTCACCGAGACCGATGTAGACGCCGTTCGCCGCGGCCGCACCGGTGTAGCCGGTTCCGGTCACCGTGATGACGTTCTCGATGTTCGGATCGACGGCACCCGCGGGCGACACGCTCAGTTCCGGACCGTCCGTGCTCGGCGCCGTCGGCGTCGGGGTGGGAGTGGGGGTCGGAGTCGGCTGGGGGGTGGAGCCGGACTTCACCGACACCGCGGTGCGGGTGTCGAGACTGCGGTCGGTGACCGACAGCCCATGCGCCGCGGATGTGCCCACGATGTACGACGTACCCGGCTGGAGAGCCCCAGCGGGAACCGTCAGCGTCGTGGTGAACGCGCCGTTGCTGAGCTGCCCGGGCATGACCCACGCGAGTGCCAGCCAGCCGTCGGCCGGGAAGGCGCCCGAGGTCCAGTTCGACGCCTCACCGAGACCGAGGTACACGCCGTTGGCCGCTCCCGCACCGGTGAAGCCGGTGCCGGAGACGGTGATGACGTTCTCGACGGCCGGGTCGAGCTCGGCGGACGGTGACAGGGTGACCTGCGGACCATCGGTCGGCGTCGTCGGCGTCGGCGTCGGCGTCGGCGTGGTCGGCGTCGGGGTCGGCTCCGGAGTGGATCCGGACTTCACCGACACCGCGGTGCGGGTGTCGAGGCTGCGGTCGGTGACCGACAGCCCATGCGCGGCGGAGGTGCCGACGATGTAGGACGTGCCCGCTTCGAGAGCACCGGCGGGAACCGTCAGCGTGGTCGTGAACGCACCGTTCTTGAGCTGCCCGGGCATGACCCAGCCGAGGGAGATCCAGCCGTCTGCCGGGAACGCACCCGAGGTCCAGTTCGACGCCTCACCGAGGGCGAGGTACACACCGTTGGCCGCACCGGCACCGGTGAACCCGGTCCCGGAGACGGTGACCGTGTTCTCCACCGACGGGTCGAGGGGCGCCAGCGGCGTGAGGAGCACGGTGGGCTTCGTTCCCGGCGTCGTCGGCTTGGTCGGCGTCGGCGTCGGGGTGGGCGTCGTGACGGTCTTCACCGTGACGGGCGTGCGAGTGTCGAGGGTGCGGTCGGTGACCGACAGTTCGTGGGCGGCGGAGGTGCCGACGATGTAGGACGTGCCGGGCCGAAGAGCCCCGGCCGGAACCGCCAGCGTGGTCGTGAATGCACCGTTCTTCAGCTGGGCCGGCATCACCCAGCCGAGCGACACCCAGCCATCGGCCGGGAACGCACCCGAGGTCCAGTTCGACGCCTCACCGAGAGCGAGGTACACACCGTTGGTCGCTCCGGCACCGGTGAACCCGGTCCCGGAGACGGTGACCGTGTTCTCCACCGACGGGTCAAGGTCAGAGGACGGCGTCACCGTCACACGCGGCTTCGCCGCGGGCTGGGTCGGCGTGGCCGTCGGGGTGGGAGTCGGAGTCGAGGTGACCGTCGGGGTGGGAGTCGGCGTCGATGTGGGAGTCGGAGTCGGCGTGGGTTCCGGCGCCTTCGCCCCGCGATAGTCCACGGCGACGGACAGCTCCTGCGACGCGTTCACCACGCCGCCGGCCGCGTAGGAGTAGACACCCCAGGCACCCCCGGCGAGCGCGGTGTCGAACTTCTGGGCGGTCAGGGTGAGGGTGAATTCACCCGTCGAGGAGATGATCGCCGCCTGGCCCGCGACGGCTGACTTGTACTGGGCGGGGACGCTGTCGAGGACGGCCTGGGACATCGCCCAGCGCTGATCGGCGATCTTGCGCGCGCTGGAAGGCGCGGACGCGGACGGCTTCCAGTCGGCGAGGAAGGACCCGAGGACCACATAGGTGCCCTGCGGACCCACCGGCAGCGGCGCACCGCGTCCGCCGACGTTGCCCTGGGGGTCGAAGCCGCTGCCGCGGACGACGAGTGCATCGCCGTCGTACAGGGGCTGGCCGGTGTACGGCGTGGTGCCGTCGGCGAGGAATACCGAGAGCTTCGGTTCGTAGACCGGCGTGACCGGCTTCGCCGTCACCGTGATACTGGCGCTGCCGGAGTCGGATGCGAGGAACTCGGCGGGGTTCTCCGGCTCGAAGGACGCGGTGAAGGAGTGCGTCCCGACCGCCGGAGAGACCGTGAAGGTGGCAACCCCGTCGCTGACCGCGGTGCTCTGTCCGTCGCTGAGGGTCACGGTGCCGGCAGCTGCCGGCGTGACCGTGGCGGTGAGCGTCGCGCTCGAGCCCTCGACGATCGACTCAGCGCTCGCCACAAGCGCTGTCTGCGTGGCCTGGGCGGCCTTCGGGAACAGCGCATCCCAGTCGATCGTCACATCGGTGCGCGAGTATAGGGTCGCGGCCGTGGGAAGGGAACGGGACGGCCAGGTGATGACTTCATACGCCTGCGTGCGGTCCAGCTTCGCGGCCTCCTGGCTGAGCGTGCCGGAGAAGGTGCCGTCCGGGGCGATGTCCGCGGAGATGTTCGGCACGGCGCCGCCCATGTCGATGCTCGCGAGGTCCGAGCCCGCCACGATGAGCGCGGCATACAGGTGCGGCGATGCCTGCCCCGGCAGCGCCTTGACGTCCTCGTAACCGGTGCCGGACACCTGCACGTCGACACGGGTGTCGGGGACCTCGGTCGCCACGGCGGTGAGCGTGCGGTTGCCCGCTGCGGCCGCCGCGGGGGTGGCGAGACCGATGACGGCGGCCGCAGCCACCATTGCGCCGGTCAGCGCTGTTGCGAGCGCCCGCTGTACGGACACCCTTCTCCTGGTCTTCACGTCAGGACCTTCCTCTTCTGGTGCACCTGCGTGCTGCGCGCAGGAGTCGGGGTAATCATCAGACTTTTGTTAGCCTAACCTAACTTCTACGCGGAGCGAAGCCGGATCTCAGGCATCACGCCGGGGCAGGATGATGGGACGGCCCGTATCGGGATCCGCCATCACGCGCACAGGAGCGCCGTAGACCTCGGCCACGCGCTCGGCGGTGAGCACCTCATGCGCGCTGCCGTGGGCGACGATCGATCCACCCGCGAGCATCGCCACCTCATCGGCGTAGGCGGCCGCCACCGAAAGATCGTGCAGCACCACCACCACTGCGCGGCCCGTCGCGGCCAGATCCCGCGCGAGACGCAGCACATCCTCCTGGTGTCGCAGATCCAGCGCCGCGGTGGGCTCATCGAGCAACACGATCGCCGTGTGCTGCACCAGCACTCGCGCCAGCGAAACACGCGCCTTCTCGCCGCCGGACAGGGCGGGGAACGGCCGATCGACGAGATGCACGGCATCGACACGGGCCACGGCCTCATCGATGATCGGGCCGTCGGCAGCGGAGGCCGGCCACGGCGCGCGTCCCATCTCGACCACTTCGCGTGCGGTGAAGGAGAAGGTCACCTGGTTCGACTGCGTGAGCACGGCACGCTTCTGCGCCAGCTCCTTCGCCGTCCAGGCACTGAGCGGGCGGTCATCGAGCAGGACCTCCCCCGCGTGCGGGCGGACGTCGCCGGTGAGGACGCCCAGCAGCGTCGACTTGCCCGCGCCGTTGGGTCCCACCAGCGCCAGCACCCGCCCGTAGGCGACGTCCAGATCCACGCCGTCCAGCACGGCGGAACCGCCGAGCAGCACACGAACGCCGCGTACCGTGATCGCGTTCATGTCCAGCCTCCCGCCCGGCGGCGGTTCCGGCGGATGAGCCAGTAGAAGAACGGACCACCGACGAGAGAGGTGAGCACGCCGATCGGCAGGTCGGTGGCGGGCACCAGGGTACGGGCGAGCAGGTCGGCCAGCACGAGGAGCGCAGCGCCGAGCAGCGCCGACGCACCGATCAGCAGCCGATTGGACGGACCGAGGATCATTCGCACGATGTGGGGGACGACGAGACCGACGAAGGAGATGATGCCGACGAAGGCCACCGCGGCGCCCGTGAGCAATGCCACCAGCACGATGGAGAGGATGCGCAGTCGCTCGACGCGGACGCCGAGGTGAGCGGCGGTGCGGTCGCCCAGCGCGAGCAGGTCGTACTGGCGCGCCAGCAGGAGTGCGGCGATCACCGCGGCACCGCCGACCAGCGCAGAGACTCCCACCTCGCCCCAACGCGACCCGTTCATCGATCCGAGCTGCCAGAACACGATCTGCTCGCGCGATCCGGAATCCCCCACCGTCATCAGCAGCGCGAGCCCGGCGCCGGCGAACGCGTTCACCGCGATGCCGGTGAGCACAAGGGTCACCGACTCGGTGCGCCCCTGCGCGCGTGCGGTCGAGTACACCACGAAGGTGGCCACGAGACCGCCGGCGAACGCGAAGACCGCCGTGGTCCACCCGCCGAGGAACGTCAGGCCGAAGGCGATCGACGCCGCCGCTCCGAGCGCTGCCCCGGACGAGACGCCGACCACACCGGGCTCGGCCAGCGGGTTGGCGAACACCGCCTGCATGACCGCACCGGCGACGGCGAGCAATGCGCCCACGAGCAGCGACATCGCCACGCGTGGAAGGCGGATCTGCCACAGCGTCTGCTCGATGAGGGCGTCCTCCGGCGCCCACCCATTGGGCAGCCCCACGGCGCGAAGCAGCGAGCCGATCACGTCGGCGGGGCCGATGGCGAGCTGCCCGAGACCGGCCGAGAGCACGATTCCCGCGAGCAGCAGCGCTGCCGACACCGTGAACAGGACGACGGTCCGAGACCGCCGACGTGCAGCCAGCCCTGGAGCGGTCACGGTACGTCCGGCGCGTAGATCGCCCGCGCCAGCGCATCCAGCACCTCGGCGGAGCGCGGCCCGAAGGAGAGGATCTCCCCGTCGGCCATGTCCACGATGCGCCGGTGCTGACCGGCCCGCGTGAGCGCGATGGCGGGTTTGGCCTGCAGCAGCCCGTCGACACCGCCCACCGAATCCAGGCCGCTCGTCATCACGAGGATCAGGTCGGGGTCGGCCGAGACCATCGCTTCATCGGTCAGCGGCCGCATGCCGCCCCAGCCGAGCTCGCCCGCGACGTCCACACCCCCGAGAGCCTCGATGAGCTGGTCGGCACCCGACTCGGATCCGAAGAGGTAGTAGACCCCGGATGATCCGCGCAGATAGAGGAAGACCATGCGGAGCCGATCCCCCTCGGCTTGCGGCGCCAGGGTCGTGATGTCGGCCCGTGCGGCCGCGAGCGCATCGGCCGTGCGCTGCGCGAGGGCTTCTCCCGCCGCCGTCGCCCCGTACACCGCCGCCACGGCGCGCGCCATGTCGATCGCGCCGTCGTAAGAAGCGGTGTCCTCGATGAAGACCACCGGGATTCCGACGTCGCGCAGTTGCGTCACCACGTCGTTCGGACCGATCGAGCCGTCGGTGATCACGAGCGTGGGCCGGAGGGCGATGACGGCCTCGGTGTTGATCGTGTGGCCGCTGCCGGTGATCACCGGCAGGTCCTCGACGCCGGGGAAGGTGGAGGAGATGTCACGCCCGACGAGGGTGTCACCGAAGCCCAGGCCCCACACCGTGGCGGCGATGGATCCGGCGATGTCCATCGCGATGACCCGGGAGGTGTCGGCGACGGTCACGTCCACGTCGCCGGATCGGTCGTGCGAGACGACCGTGGCCGGCAGGGACTGCGCGGGAGCTTCCGTGACCGGCTCGATCGCCGCGCCGAGTAGGTGAGCCGTGCTGGCACCCTCGTACGCCTTCGGGTCGGCGAGTGGGGTCAGCTCCGCCAGCGGCACACGCTCTGCCGCGACGCCGGCCGCAGGTGCACCGGTGTCGCTACCCGAAGCGGGGGTGCACGCAGCGAGGGAGAGTGCCAGCACGGCGGCCGCGAGGACGGCGGTGAGACGACGCATCAGCGCTGATCGTCCGCGTGCGCGGACTCCGTTGCGCGCCGGCGCACAAGGAGGGTGGTTCCCGCCGCCGCAAGCACGACGATGACCCCACCGCCTCCGATCGCCCAGGGCACCCAGCCGGTGCCCGTGCCGGTGCCCGTTCCCGTGCCCGCGGCGGCTGTCGCGGGCGTGGCCGCCTGGGCGTCGCCCGTCGGGGCGTCTGCCGCTGCGCTCGCCTCCGCCGTGGGGGCCTCGGTTTCCGCCGGAGCGCACGTGGCGTGCACGGTGAGGGAGATGGGATCGAATGCGGTACCGGCCTCGTAGTTGCCGAACGCAGCGAACCCCTCCGCCGTGATCGCGGTGGGCAGCTCGGTACCCGTGATAGTCACATCCTCGCCGGTGCGAGTGACGGTGGCGGCGGAGAGGTCGATGTCCACGAACGGCACCTGAGCGCTCGTGTGCACAGTGCTGTCCCCGGCGAGCGCCTGGTCCATCGGGACGCTGGAAATGTCCAGCAGGAGTCGCGCGGTGCCCGCACTCGTGAACTGCACGGTGGGCACGGAGACGCTGGTCTGCAGCAGACCCTCGTGTCCGGTGAAGCGAATCGCGCCGGGGAAGGAGACCGTGCCGGTGGCGGTGGCGGGCTGATACTCGCCCGTGCCTCCGGTGAAGCTGAAGCTCGGGGTGGAGTAGCTGGCGCCTCCGTCGGTCTGCCACTCGCCGTTGGCGATCGTGCCGGAGATGTACGAGCGGAACGACTCCTTGAAGCCCCACGTGAGGTCCGCGGCATCGACCGAACACACCTTCGCGGTGACGGCCGCCGCGGGAGCAGCGGGGACCGTGGCGGCCGCGCCCGCTCCGAGGGCGGCCACGACGACGAGCACGGGAGCGGAAAGCTTCCCGGTGATGCGAGGGCGCGAGAGAACAGCGGCGAACGGGCGCATGACGACTCCGAATCGGGATGGGGGATCTTCATAAGACTAAGGCATGCCTTACCTATGTTCGAGTCCGCGTGTCCGCAGCCGGGGCTAACGTGTCCGTATGCCGACTCCGAAAATCGAGACGATCATCGGCCGGCGCGCACTCGCCGCGGTGCTGGACGGATCGACGGCGCGCATGGATCGCGCGACCGCGGTGCGCTATCTGCTCCAGCTCCTCGCGGAGAAGGCCCCCGGCAACTCCGTTGAGGTGCGCGTTCCCCCGTTCGGTGCCGTTCAGGTGGTCGAGGGGCCCCGCCACACACGAGGCACACCGCCCAACGTGGTGGAGACGGACGCCGACACCTGGATCGCGCTGGCCACCGGCGCACAGTCCTGGGCCGACCTGTACGGCCAGGGTCTGATCAGCGCCTCCGGGGTGCGCGCGGACCTCTCCCCGCTGCTTCCGCTGCGACCCTGAGATTCACCGGCTGTAACGCGCGGCACGCCCCCGGATAGGCTGGGCCCTGTGAAGATCCTGGTGCTTGGTTCCGGTGCTCGTGAGCACGCCATCGTCCTCGCTCTGCGTGCGGAGAGCAGCGAGCACGAGCTGTTCGCCGCCCCCGGCAATGCGGGCATCGCCCGTGACGCCACCGTCGTGCCGGTCGACGCGAACGACCCGGTCTCGGTCACCGACTTCGCCCAGACCCACAGCATCGACCTCGTGGTAGTCGGTCCCGAGGCCCCGCTCATCGCCGGCGTGGCGGATCGTCTGCGCGCCACAGGCATCCCCGTATTCGGTCCAGGCAAGGCCGCCGCGGCACTGGAGGGATCCAAGGCGTTCGCGAAGCGCATCATGGAGGCGGCGGGAGTCCCCACCGGTCGCGCCGTCCGCGCGGCGTCCGCCACCGAGGTGACCGCGGCGCTGGATGAGTTCGGAGCACCCTACGTGGTCAAGGCCGATGGACTCGCTGCAGGCAAGGGCGTGATCGTCACGACCGACCGCGATGCCGCGATCGCCCACGCAGAGTCCTACCTCCCGGGCGGGCCCGTCCTCATCGAAGAGTTCCTCTCGGGCCCCGAGGTCTCCCTCTTCTTCCTCTCGGACGGCGACACCGTTCGCCCGCTCAGCCCCGCGCAGGACTTCAAGCGCGCCGAAGACGGAGATGCCGGCCCCAACACCGGCGGCATGGGCGCATACTCTCCGCTGCCCTGGCTGGCCGAGCGCTTCGGCTCGGAGGCGGCTTTCGTCGATGAGGTGGAGAAGACGGTGGCCCTGCCCGTGATCCGCGAGATGGACCGCAGCGGCACGCCGTTCATCGGGCTCCTGTACGCGGGCCTGATCCTCACCGATGCGGGCATCAAGGTGATCGAGTTCAACGCACGATTCGGCGACCCGGAGACCCAGGTGGTCCTCCCCCGCCTCACCACGCCGCTGTCCCGCCTCCTGTTCGCCGCGGCCACCGGCACGCTCGAGGACGAGCCGCGCCCGGAGTTCTCCGATCGCAAGGCCGTCACGGTGGTGCTGGCGAGCGAAGGCTACCCCGTCAACTCCGTGACCGGACGCCGGATCACCGGGCTTGCCGAGGCGGAGAGCGTCGCCGATGTGCACATCGCCCATGCCGCGACCACCGACTCCGGGGGCGCACTCACGGCCACGGGCGGACGCGTCCTCAACGTGGTGGCGACGGGAGACTCGTTCTCAGCCGCCCGCACCGCCGCCTATGCGGCGATCGAGCGCATCGGCCTGGAGGGATCGCACTTCCGCCACGACATCGCCGCCCGCGTCGCCGGCGACTGACCGCGAAAAACCAGAATGTCCGAGAACCCCGTGCTTATGGGGCTTCTCGGACGTTCTGGGTTTTGCGGCGACCCGTGGGCTACGAGCGGGCGGCGGGGATCGACGACGGGCGCTGCATGAAGCACACCGCGACGACGCCGATCAGCAGCACGAACGCCGGTAGCAGGATGGTCTGCGACATCGCAGCGGCGAAGGGCTCGGCCACCGCGGGAGGAATCGGTCCCGTAGCCGCTCCGAAGCCACTCTCCGAGGATCCGGGCAGCTTCGCCTCCAGTCGTCCCTGCATCAGCGCGGCGATCGCGGCTGAACCGATGACCGAGCCGATCTGACGTGTGGTGTTGTAGACACCCGATCCGGCACCGGCGAGCGCGCGCGGCAGGTTGCGGTTGGCGGTGGTTGCCAGCGGCCCCCACATGCCGGCCTGACCCACGCCCATCACGCCGGCGATGATCAGGTACACCCAGAGCGGAGTATCGACGGTCATCGTCATCGAGTACGCGAAGATGGCACCCGACACCAGCAGCAGCCCCGGGATGAGCAGGAACCGCGGGTCGGTGCGATCCAGCAGCTTGCCGGCGAACGGCGCGAGGACGCCGGAGATCACGGCCATCGGGATCATCAGCAGGGCGGCCTGCGTGGGATCGAGACCGCGCGCGACCTGGATGAAGAACATCAGCGGCACGACCATGCTGGTCACCGTGAAGCCGACCGTGGTGATCGCGAGGTTGGCGACCGAGAAGTTGCGGTCACGGAACAGGCTCAGCGGGACGAGGGGCTCGTTCTTGGTGCGTGCCTGCATGAGGACGAACACCACGAGCAGCGCGACGCCGCCGAGGATCATGGTCCACACCCAGCCATCCCACGACATCTTCTCGCCCTCCTGCAGCCCGAAGACCAGCAGGAACAGACCCAGACCGGAGACGATGACGCCGGGGATGTCGAAGGAGTGGGCGTGACGCTCCATGCGGGGCACGAGAATCCACGCGGCGACGAAGGCGATGACACCGACCGGGAGGTTCACGAAGAAGATCCATGACCAGCCCCAGCTGTCCACCAGCAGACCACCGGCGATCGGGCCCACCAGAGAGGCGACACCGGCGGTGGCACCCCAGAGCCCCATGGCGGCGCCGCGCTGCTGCGGCGGGAAGAGGCGGGTGATGACCGTCATCGTCTGCGGGGTCATCAGCGCGGCGCCGAGGCCCTGCACGGCTCGGGCGGCGATCAGCATGCCGAGCGACTCGGACACACCGCACCAGAGCGAGGCGAGAGTGAAGACCACCAGGCCCGAGAGGTACAGGTTCTTCGGTCCGAACCGGTCGCCGAGCCGGCCGGTGACCAGAAGCGGGACGGCGTACGCGAGCAGGTACGCGCTGGTGACCCACACGACGTTGTCGAGGTTGTTGGTGTCGGGATCCAGAGCGTTCTTGATGGCGGGGTTGGCCACCGAGACGATCGTGGTGTCCACCAGGATCATGAAGAATCCGATGACCAGAGCCCAGAGGGCGGGCCACGGCTTGACCACCCGGTTGGAACCGGTGGTCACGGGTGCGGACGCGGTCATGCGTCGTCCTTTCCAGCGATGAAGTGTTGGGAAGCGCGGTGCAGCTCCGACGGTTCGCCCCACTGCAGGGCTCCCGCCGCGAGATCCGCGCACAGTGATTCGGTGAATTCGATGTCGGCGTTCAGCAGGGCGATCGCCCGCTGCAGCTCGACGAGATACTGCCGGTCGACGGGCTTCGCCAGAGCGCCGGTGTAGCCGCCCTGATACTCGTCGCGCAGGGTGGCGAGCTGGTCGACGCGCTGCCTGAGCAGAACGACGACCTCCTCGCGCGGCAGGTTGTGAGCCTCCGCCAGCGCCACCGCGAACTCATCCGGGCGATCGGTGGAACCGAGGCGCTCGCGCACCCAGCTGACGATCTCCGCGGCGCCGGCCGGCAGCAGCGTGTAGGTGGTGCGTTCGGGGCGATTGCCTTCGCGGTCGGTGCCGGCCTCGGCGATCCATCCGTCACGCACGAGCCCGGCGATCTGGTTGTAGAAGGTGCCGTTCTGGATGGACACCAGTCGGTTCTCCCGGCGATGGCGCAGCAGCCGCATCATCTCGTACGGGTGCATGTCCCGCTCGCGCAGCAGCGCCAGGATCATGACCCCGAGCGGACGCACGGGTCGTGTGCTCATCGTTCGATCGCCTCCAATTAGTACAGATGGAATAGTACACCTGTAATTCTCTCTCGAAACCATCGCAACCGAAGTTAGGTAACCCTAAGCTGGACTCATGACCGATGTTCAGCCACGTTTCCACCGCGAAGTCACCCGCTACGACCTCGTCAGCCGATCACTCACCGTCTCCCGCGTGGAGCGCGTCGCCCCGGAGATGATCCGCGTCACGCTGTCCGGGGATGAGCTCGCCGGATTCGTGAGCACCGGCCCCGCGGACCACGTCAAGGTGTTCTTCCCCGACGCGGACGGGGTCTTCCACACCCGGCGCCCCGACGGCGAGCCGACGGGACCCGTGGTCCTCCGCGACTTCACGCCGCTGCTCAGCGATGGGGAGCTCGCCCTGGACTTCTACACCCATGCCGATCCGGGTCCGGCGGCGGCCTGGGCGCAGTCGGTGAGTGTCGGCGATCCCGCACGGATCGCCGGTCCGCGCGGCTCCCGTGGCGTTCCGGCGGGAATCTCGCGCGCCATCCTGTTCGCCGACGAGACCGCGATGCCCGCCGTGACACGGTGGCTGGAACTGCTGCCCGCGTCCGTCACCGTGGAGATCATCGCGATGGTCGGTGACGGCAACTGGCTGGCAGGCTATCTCGGCCGGACAGCCGCCACCGTGCACGTCACGGGTCGCGACGCGAGCGGAGCGCTGCAGACTCTGGCCGGGCTCGCCCCGATCGACGCGTCCACGTTCGTCTGGGCCGCCGGCGAAGCCACGCAGCTCGTTCCGATCCGGCGCCACCTCCGTCGCGAGCTCGGGCTGCCCAAGGAGCAGGTCGTCGTGGACGGCTACTGGCGCCGCGGCGCCGCCGACTTCGACCACCACGCGCCGCTGGATCCCACCGACCCGGAGGAATGACCCCGCGAGTCTTCCGCCTGTGGGCGAGATCCGGTCAGCGCGCCGGTTCTCGCCCACAGAGCGAAGTCTCACGGCAGTGCGCCACGAAGTCACACGAGAAGAGGCGTGCGAGGGTGCGCACGGAGGCGCCCGCGTAGGATCGACGCAGCCGCAGCCGCCCGGGCACCGGGCTCGACACCGAGGGAGGCGTGATGGCCCGCCGGCCCACCGTGTACGACGTCGCCAAGCTCGCCGGCGTGTCCACCGCGACGGTCTCCTTCGCATTCCGCCGCCCGGATCAGGTCCGCGACAGCACCCGGGAGGCCGTGCTGGATGCCGCCCGGGAGCTCGGGTATGTCCCGAGCGGTGCCGCACGCGGCCTCGCTCGTGGCGGCACCGGCGTGCTCGGTCTTCAGTCCTTCGATCTCCTCACCGAGTCCGACCTGCTCTCCTCCGACGAACACGCACCCACGGAGGACGGCCCGCCCGATCCCCGCGTCTTCCCGCTCTACGTCGACGAGGTGCAGCGGGGGTTCGAACTGGAGTGCCGACGGCGCGGATGGTCCGTGCACATCAGCAACGATCCGCGCGCACCGCAGGACGTCACCGATCACGCCGGGCGCGTGGACGGGCTCGCGGTGTTCCCCAGCCGCGCGGGGTTGAGCGGCGTCGCCGGCGTACTCGAGTCGGTGGTGCGCACGGTGCCGGTCGTGCTGTTCAGCATGGGCGGCGTGAGCGCCGACGAAGCGTTTCATCGGGTGCAGGCCGACAACAACGGCGGTGCGCGCGCCCTCATCACCCATCTCGTCGACCATCACGGCGCGCGCCGGTTCAGCTTCATCGGCGATCTCGCCGCGCCGGACTACCAGGAGCGATTCACCGCGATCACGGACGAGCTCACCGCTCGCGGGCTCGCGCGGCCCGCGACTCCCCTCATCGCGTCAGAAGGTCCGCCCACGTCGGACCATCCCTCCGCACCGGACGACATCGCAGACCACGCGACGTCGCAGGTCGCTGACGACATCGCCGCGAGCATCGCGGACGTCCCTGCGACGGAGCTTCCGGATGCCCTCGTGTGCGCGAGCGATCAGATCGCCATCGCCCTCATCGAGCGGCTCGAGCGACGCGGCATCTCCGTGCCCGGCGACGTGATCGTCACCGGCTTCGATGGGATCCTCGCCAGTCGCGTCCTTCACCCCACCCTCACCACGGTGCGCCAGCCGATGGCGGAAATGGGACGCGCCGCCGCGCGGATCCTCATCGAGGAAGCCGAACAACGCAGCGGCACCGGCCACACCGTGATCCTGCCGACCACGCTGATGCTCGGCGAGTCCTGCGGCTGCATTCCCGGTTGATCCGCCGGCACCCTTGCGTCGCTCCGGTGATCGAGCAATACTCGAACATGATCTAAGCGCGTAGATTCGCGCACGGATCTCGACTCGACGCTCCCGCACGAGATTCGCACCGATGCTTCGCGAGCACGCCGAGACCCGCCCACGAAAGGACTCACGTGACCAGCTTCCCCGACTCCTTCTTCTGGGGTGCGGCAACGGCCGCCCACCAGATCGAGGGCAACAACATCGGCTCGGACTGGTGGGAGATGGAGAACTCCCCGCAGATGCACATCGCCGAACGCAGTGGCGACGCCGCCGACAGCCTGCACCGATACCCCGAGGACATGCAGTTGCTGGCCGACCGTGGATTCGACATGTACCGGTTCAGCATCGAGTGGGCGCGCATCGAACCCGAGGACGGACAGTTCTCGGAGGCGATGCTGCAGCACTACCGTCGCATGATCGAGACCGCGATCGAGCTCGGCCTGACCCCCAATGTGACACTGCACCACTTCACCAACCCGCGCTGGTTCGCCCACGGCGGTGGGTGGCGCCGCGACGACGCCCCCGATGTGTTCCTCCGCTACGCCACCCGCGCCGCAGAGATCCTTGCGGGGGTGGAATGGGTGGTGACCATCAACGAGCCCAACATGGTCGCCGTGGTGCACGATTTCGCCGCCCCGAACCAGTCCGATGAACCCCCGGCTCCGGACCCGGTGGTCACACAGAACCTCATCCGTGCCCATCACCTCACCGGGGCGATGCTGCGCGCGCGTGGCCACAAGGTGGGATGGACGATCGCCAACCAGGCCTACCATGCGGTCCCGGGCTACGAGGCTGAGACTCTCGCCTACCAGTACCCGCGGGAGGATGTCTTCCTGGAGGCGGCACGCGGTGACGACTGGCTGGGCGTGCAGGCCTATCTCCGGACGTTCATCGGCGAGGGCGGGCGGCCGCAGCCGATCCCGGAGGGCGTGGAGCGCACGCTGACCGGGTGGGAGTACTTCCCCGAGGCCCTGGGCATCGCGATCCGCCACAGCGCCGAGGTGGTGGGCGATGTCCCCCTCATCGTCACGGAGAACGGCATGGCCACCTCCGATGATCAGCGCCGCATCGACTACACCGGCGTGGCGCTGCGCGACGTGGCCTCGGCGATCGCCGACGGCATCGACGTCCGCGGCTACCTGCACTGGTCCCTGCTCGACAACTACGAGTGGGGATCGTTCCGCCCGACCTTCGGCCTGGTGGCCGTCGATCCCGTAACGTTCGAGCGTCGCCCCAAGCCCAGCCTGGACTGGCTGGCCGGCGTGGCCCGCACCGGCCGCCTCAGCTGACACACGGCAGGGGTTTCGTGTGCCGCCCGCGCGGCGTACGATCCCCGGCATGGTCCACGAGCGCGCGCACGAGATCTTCGATGACCTGACCCCGCAGTTCACGTCGTTGCCCGACGTGGCGCTCGGGCGGATGTTCGGCACGATCGGTCTCGGCGTCCGCGGCAAGATCTTCGCGTTCGTCGGCAGCGGCGGTGACCTGATCGTGAAGGTCGGCGAACGCCGCGCCGGGGAACTCGTGGCCGACGGCACAGCGGAGCGCACCGTGATGCGCGGACGCGAGATGCGCGAATGGCTCTCGCTGCGCATCGAGCAGGACGAGCTCTGGGCACCGCTCATGAGCGAGGCGCATGACTTCGTCGACGCCATCACCCCGCGCTGATCACCGGAGCGTGCTCGTGTCGCGGGTCACCAGGCCAGCAGCTTGGTCGGCCGGAGCAGAATGAGGGCGGAGAAACTCTCGACGATGTCATCCAGCGGCATGCCGTAGTCTGCGATCGCCTCCCGGTACTTCACCTCGTACGCCTCGCGTCGCGGTGCCATCCACGCCGCCGTTCCGCCCTCTCGCAGTTCCGCATCGCCACTGAGGATCACCACGTCATCGCCGAACGGGCCTCCCGCGTTGAGGTGGAACTGGGCGGCCGAGCCCGCGCGCAGGTGCTTCACCTTAGCCGTGTCGGGGCGAGTGATGATGACCACCTCGCCGTCCTCCCAGAAGAACCACACCGGCACCGAGCGCGGCGCGCCCGCACGATCCACCGTCGAGATCCACCCCACCAGCTCGCGCCGCAGCGCCGCCAGCGCCTTCACGTGCACCGGATCCGTCTCGTCCCACACCAGTTCGCTCATGTCATCGCCTCCGCGGGTCACGATACGAGGGGCCACCGACAGGGGAAAGGCGCGGAGGCGCGATAATGGTGGCGTGAGCACCGCGCGCGAGATCCCCGGCTGGAAGCACGTCTATTCCGGAAAGGTCCGGGACCTCTACGAGCCCGCGGACGGGCCGGCGGATCGGATGCTGGTGGTGGCCTCCGATCGCGTGAGCGCCTTCGACTTCGTACTCTCACCCGACATCCCCGACAAGGGCGTCCTGCTCACCAGCCTCAGCGGATGGTGGTTCGAGCAGCTGGCGGGCGCCGATGGCGGCGTTCCGGTCGCCAACCACCTCACGGGGCAGGAGCCTCCCGCCGAGGTGACTGGCCGCGCGATGGTGGCCAGGAAGCTGTCGATGATCCCGATCGAGTGCGTCGTGCGCGGCTATCTCACCGGCTCCGGCTGGAAGGAGTACCAGCAGAGCGGCTCGATCTGCGGTGTGGCGCTGCCCACGGGACTCCAGGACGGCGACCGCCTGCCCGAACCGATCTTCACGCCCGCGTACAAGGCGCCACTGGGCGAGCATGACGAGAACATCACCTTCGAGCAGTCGGAGGAGATCGTCGGCGAAGAACTGGCGGCCGACCTGCGGGACCTGTCCCTGCAGATCTACCGTCGCGCTGCCGCCACAGCCGAAGCGCACGGACTGATCCTGGCCGACACCAAGTTCGAGTTCGGTCACGACGCCGACGGATCACTGACCCTCGGCGACGAGGTGCTCACGAGCGACTCCTCGCGCTACTGGGACCGCGCCGCGTGGGAGAAGGGGGAGACTCCGGCCGAACGCATGGCGAGCTTCGACAAGCAGATCGTGCGCGACTGGCTCGCCGCGAACTGGGACAAGACCGGCACTCCCCCGGAACTGCCCGCCGACATCGTGGCCGAGACCGCGGCACGATACGGCGAGCTGCTCACCCGCCTGCAGTCCTGAGCCGGGACACGGCACTCACCCGAGGAGAGCGAGTGCGGTGTCGATGCTGCGCGCCGCCTCCGCAGCATCCACCCTCGCCATCGCGAAGGCGGCGACCATGAGTCCGGTGACCGCGTCGGCGAGCCGCGCGAGCTCCGGCGCTGGCACCTGTCCGCGCGCGGCGTGCAGCCCCCGCACGACCGCGTCACGCAGTTCCGCACGGTAGTCGGCGATCACGCGAGCCACCTGCGGGTCGTCGGCGATCGGCGCCCCTGCGGTGTTGATGAGCAGGCAGCCGTTCGCGGCGGGCATCGACTCGAGGTTCTGAAACGCCGCGCGCAAGCCGGTGAGGTAGTCCGCGAGCGCGCTCGGTTCGACATGCTGGCCGGCCAGGGGTCGCAGCCGGGGCCGCACGACCTCCGTGAGGTAGCTGTCGACGGCGGCGTCGAACAGTCCTCGCTTCGATCCGAACGCGTTGTAGATGCTGGAACGGCTGAGTCCGGTCGCGGCCTCGAGCTCGGGGATCGAGGTGCTTTCGTACCCGGTTCGCCAGAACAGCGCGCGAGCCGCCCGCACGACCGTGTCTCGATCGAAGCTCTGCGTGCGTGCCATGGATTCCCACCTTTGTAACGACCTGTCCAGTATATACTGGACAGGTCGTTACAGAATTGACTCGACAGAAGGAGATCCCCATGGTGATCGCAGGCCTGATCCTCGCCGGCATCGCAGCGCTCGTCCACGTCTACATCTTCGTGATGGAGTCGCTGACCTGGACGACACCGCGCGTCCGCGCCACCTTCGGCTTGAGTGAGGAGGAGGCGCATGCCACGAAGGAGATGGCGTTCAACCAGGGGTTCTACAACCTGTTCCTCGCCATCATCGCCGTGGTCGGCATCGTCGCTTTCCTCCTCGGCACCACGTCACTGGGCGCCGGCCTGGTGTTCGCGGGCACAGGTGCCATGGCGGGCGCAGCGCTCGTCCTGCTTCTCTCCAGCCCCGACAAGCGCAGCGCCGCCCTCAAGCAGGGCGTGATCCCGGCCCTTGCCGTCCTCCTGCTCGCCCTCGGCCTCGCGCTCTGACCGTCCGCGCGCTCCTCCTCAGAAAGAGAGTTCCATGTCCACTGCCCTGAGCACCCAGATCCGTCTCGCGAAGCGCCCCGTGGGGTGGCCGACGCACGAGGACTTCGAGACCGCCGAGATCGCGTATGACACCCCGGCTGCCGGAGAAGTCCGGGTGCGCAACGAGTTCGTCTCGGTCGATCCGTACATGCGCGGGCGGATGAACGACGTCCGCAGCTACGTCGCGCCCTACGCGCTCGGCGAGACTATCGCCGGTGGCGCGATCGGCCGCGTGGTCGAGTCGAACGCCGCGGAGCTCCCCGTGGGAACGCTGGTTCTTCACCAGCACGGCTGGGCCGACGTCGTCCAGGCCCCGGCCACCACCTTCCGTGCGGTACCGGAGCTCGACGGCGTCCCGTCCTCGGTGCGCCTGCACATCCTGGGGATGACGGGTCTCACCGCGTACGTCGGTCTCACCACGATCGCCGCGATGAAGCCCGGCGACACGGTGTTCGTCTCCGGTGCCGCAGGCGCCGTGGGCACCGCCGTCGGCCAGATCGCGAAGCTCCTCGGAGCGGGGCGGGTGATCGGCTCCGCCGGCAGCGCGGAGAAGGTCGCTCTGCTCACCGGGAAGTACGGCTACGACGCCGCTTTCAACTACAAGGACGGCGACGTTCGCGCACAGCTCGCCGCAGCGGCGCCGCAGGGGATCGACGTGTTCTTCGACAACGTCGGCGGCGATCACCTCGAAGCCGCACTGGACGCCTTCAACGATGGCGGGCGCGCCGCGCTCTGCGGCGCGATCGCCGAGTACAACACGACGGGCCGCACTCCCGGCCCCGACAACATGGCCAACATCATCACGCGCGGCCTCACGCTCACCGGGTTCACTCTCGCGAACCACCTCGGCGTCGCGCCGGAGTTCCAGGAGAAGATGGCGGGCTGGTTCGCAGCGGGCGAGATCGCCTATGACGAGACCATCGTGGACGGCATCGAGAACACCGTCGACGCCTTCCTCGACATGATGCGCGGCGCCAACACGGGCAAGATGCTGGTGCGCACCGCGCCGGCCGAGAACGCCTGACGACACCGGCCGGCGCCTCACCGGCGCCGGCCGTCCCGTCACTCGGGCGAGTGAATCACGTGGACTTCCGCGGCCAGAGGTTCGCCGAGACGAGCACCCGCATCATTCCAGCCGATCCAGCCGTCGCCGGCGATGCTCGCCAGAAGGAACGGGCCGCTGCGGCGGAAGCTGTGGGTCGGCTCCTCGAACACGTACCAGCCGTTCTCCCACACCGGCTCCGCCTCCGCCCAGGCGGCAGCCCAGGCATCGCCGGCATCGACGCTCGCCAGGAAGCGGGAGCCGAACAGGCTCTCCTGCAGCACGAACGACGTGAGCAGATGCTCCAGGGCGGGAGTCAGCGGAACGTAGTCGTCCATGTCGCCGTCGTCCCACATCCAGTGGGCGTTCGAGTGGGGCGCTCCGGCGGGATCGTCCGCGCGGACGCGGACGCGCCACCCCTCCTGGTTTTCGGAGATGACGTCGAACCAGCCATCGACCGCCGACAGGTCCTCCGCCCGCACCAGGACGTCCTGGTGCTGGAGGATCCCGGGCGCATCCGGCAGGTGCTCCCCCGGATCACGTCCCGGCCACCGGCCCGCCACAGCGTACAGCCGGCGCAGGGCTTCGGGCAAACCCGCGGGCAACTCCGATGCCGGGACACCGAACCGCGGTTCAGGCTCCCCGTGCCAGTCGGTGAGGAACCCGATCAGTCCGTCGATGCTTCCATCCAATGCGGGCACGAGGTGAGCCTATCGACCCTTCTGGTTCAGTCGCAGTTGGCGCAGACGCCCGTGGCGGGCAGCACCATGAAGCACGTGGGGCAGAACGCATCCTGACGCTCCACTTTCGCCACACGCGGAGCGCGGGCTTCGGCGGCGGCACGCGGTGCGCGCGGCTCAGTCGATCGCGTGGAGGATGCACCCCCGCGGATCGGCGACAGCGCTTCGACGACGGCGCTCACCCGCACCGGCAGTTCGATGCCGCGCGGGCGTCCGTCCTCTTCGCGGTAGGCGATGTAGCCGCGACCGATCTGGTGCGGGGGCTTCCCCGAGCGCGGCTTGGCGCCGATGTATGCACGGCTGGCGGGGATGAAGAACTCGCGGTAGTTGCGGTTCACGAGGAACTCGCGGATGACGGGGAGGTTCTCCACCGGGATCGGGAATCGTGCGAGCGCGGCGTCGAAGGTCGGGAACGTGTCGGCCGCCTTGAGGTCATCCGGAGTGGTCACCACATAGCCGAGCGCGCCGAGCTGCCCCGCGGCGCCGGTGAGCCCGGCGACCACCTGGCGGCTGGTGAGCGGCTCACCGTGCTGGTGCCCGTACGCGGAGGCGAACAGCGCACGGGTGTCGTAACGACCGGCGCCCACGATCACGAAGGACTCGTTGACCTCCGGGAACCCGTACTTCAGAAGGAACAGCTCCCGACCCAACGAGGAGAACTCGGCGATCGCCGCTTCGACGGCCGCATGGTCGGTGAGGGAGGAATAGGAGGGCATAGGAAAACGCTAACGCGTCCGGGGCCGCCCCGGATCGGGGAGAGAGGCCTCCTACCCGGGCAGCCGTCCCGTCCAGCCAATCCCCAGGTTCGATAAAGTGATGCAGCGGTTCCGCCCCTTACCCCTGAGGAGTCCCTCCATGCCCTTGTGGTCCGTCTACGGCAACGGTCGCACCGTCGCCCCCGGCGACGTCGTCAAGCCCGAACAGCGTCTGAGCTGGCCCGCCACCATCGCCATGGGCGGTCAGCACGTCCTCGCGATGTTCGGCGCGACCTTCACTGTCCCGATCCTCACCGGCTTCCCGGTGGCCACCACCCTGCTCTTCAGCGGTATCGGCACGATCCTCTTCCTGCTGCTGACGCGCAACAAGCTGCCCAGCTACCTCGGCTCCTCCTTCGCGTTCCTCGCCCCGGTGATGGCCTTCAACGGCGGCAACCGGCTGGAGACCCCCGAGCAGATCGCGATGGCCCTCGTCGGCATCGTCGTCGCCGGTGTGGTGCTGGCGGGCATCGGCTTCCTGATCCAGGCGGTCGGGGTGAAGTGGATCGACCGCTTCATGCCCCCGATGGTCGCGGGCACCATCGTCGCCCTCATCGGCCTCAACCTCGCCGGCGCGGCGTGGAACAACTTCAAGGCGGCCCCGCTCACGGCCGTGATCACGCTGGCCGCGATCGTGCTGTTCAGCGTCGTCTTCCGCGGATTCCTGGGTCGTATCTCCATCTTCCTTGGTGTGATCGTCGGCTACATCGCCGCGGTCATCCAGGGCGAGGTGGACTTCGGCACGGTCGCCGCCGCCGACTGGGTGGGCCTGCCGCAGTTCCACCTCCCGGCATTCGCCGAGCCCGCAGCGTGGTCGGGAGTGCTGATGTTCCTGCCCGTGGTGCTCGTGCTCATCGCCGAGAACGTCGGCCACGTGCGGGGTGTCGCCGCCATGACCGAGGACCCCTCGATCAACCAGTCCACCGGCAAGGCGCTGTCTGCGGACGGCATCTCGACCGCCATCGCCGGCATGTTCGGCGGCTCCGGCACCACCACCTACGGCGAGAACATCGGTGTCATGGCGGCCACCCGCGTCTACTCCACCGCCGTGTACTGGGTCGCGGGTCTCGTCGCCATCGTGCTGGCGTTGTCGCCGAAGATCGGCGCGCTCTTCAACACCATCCCGATGGGTGTGCTCGGTGGCGCCACCACCGCCCTGTACGGCCTCATCGGTGTGATCGGCATCAAGATCTGGGTGGACAACCGCGTGGATCTGTCCCGCCCCGTCAACCAGCTCACCGCCGCCGTCGGTCTCATCGTCTCCATCGGCGGGTTCAGCGCGGTGTTCGGCGGCATCGAGTTCGGTGCGATCATCCTCGCGACGGTCGCCGTGCTCGCGATCTACCACCTCGGCAACCTCATCGCGCGAGCCCGGAAGACCGGCGCCGACGATGGCGGCCCCATCCCGGCGGTCGGCCCCCTCGGCGGCGACCCGGAGAACTGATCCATTCAGCTGTAGCGTTCTCTGAATGCAAGAGGTGTGGATCGTCTACCACGACAGTGGCCCAGACAACAACATCCTCGGCGTCTTCGCGAAGGCAGAAGACGCCGAGGAATATGTCGCGATCGTGGGCCCTCCGTTCGAGCGTGGAGTGCTCACGAGCCGCTTCCCCGTACCGTGGCGGTCAACCGATCGTGTGACGCAGATCCGGATTTAGCCGCACGTGAACGTGAACTCGTCGGTGGAGTCACGGCCGAGGCCCGTGGCGCCGTTCTTGTTCGCACCCCAACCTCATCGCCTGCGCCCGCAAGACCGGCGCCGACGACGGCGGTCCGATCCCGGCGGTCGGCCCCCTCGGCGGCGACCCGGAGAACTGACGCCTCAGATGTGAGCACACGGCCCCGACGAGACTGCTCGTCGGGGCCGTGTGCTCAGTCCTCGTCTGAGGGCGTGTCATCGCGGCGCTTGCGCTGCCATCCGATGACGCATATCCAGAACACGCTGGCGATGGACATTCCCATGATCAGTGATGCCGCGTCCATGGGAGCAGGCTATGCGGGGGCCGCGCGCTACACCTCCCCCGTGCGACGGAGTTCTACGCTGGATCGGTGACCGACCTCCTCGCCGCGTACGACGCCCACCTCCGCACCGCCTCCGAAGTACTGGGGGCCACCTCCGTGGACCGCATCGGGCCACTCTGGGCGGCGCGCTACGAGGGCGGTCGCCTGTTCGTCACCTACGCCGAGCTGGATGATCCCGCCGCCCGTGTCGCGCAGATCGCGGCGCTGATCGCCGCCGACGAGTCGATCGTGCAGGCCGAGTGGAAGACCCGGACCCACGACCACGCGCCGGGCCTGGAAGACGCCCTGACGCGCGCCGGATTCGCCGCCGAGGGCGTCGAATCCGTGATGCTCGGCGATGCGGGCACCCTGGTGGACGTCCCGGCTCCGGAGGGCGTGACGGTGCGGCAGATGACGACCCCCGCCGACATCCGCGCCGCGCTCGACATGCAGGACGAGGTGTTCGGCGGCACGCCGTATGCCGAGCGTCTGCTGCCGGAGATCCTGGAACGGCAGGCTCGCGGAGAAGGTGTGGAGGTGTGGGCCGCGGAGGTCGACGGCCGTATCGTCAGCGTCGGGCGCATCGATCCGATCCCCGGCACCGCCTTCGCCGGGATCTGGGGCGGCGCCACGCTCGCTGACTACCGCGGTCGCGGCATCTACCGCGCGCTCACCGCCGCCCGTGCCCGATCCGCCATCTCCCGTGGCGTGCGCTGGATCCACTCGGACTCGACCGAGTTCTCCCGTCCGATCCTGGAGCGCGCGGGCCTGGTGAAGGTCACGGAGACCGTGCCCTGGACCTGGGAACGCAGCGCCTGAACCCTGCCGACGCGGATCCATGACCCGGTCTCCGGATCATGACGAATCCGGAATACTCGTCATGATCTGGAGGCCCGGTCATGGATTCAGGAAGCCCGCCGCGCCCGAGGAGGTGCGCACGAAGCTTCCTCCACATGCGCGATATCCATTCCGCGGCCTGTGGACACGGCGTTCGCAGCGTGCCACGGCGGCCACTATGAGGCATGGATCTGCCTTCCTGGCTCGCAAAGCACGACCGAATCGCCCACCGCCGCCTTCTGCATGAAGCGGGTTTCGATGCGCGCGGAGTGCGACGATGGCTCGGATCGGCGATCGTTCCGATCGGCCGCAACTGGGTGGCCTTGGCGGATGTCGATGACGTGCGGCGCGCAGCCGCCGAACTGAACGCCCGCGTCGCGTGCGTCTCCGCGGCGCGGCTGCGAGGCTGGTGGGTGCCCGTGACAGCGCCGGCAAACACTCATGTCCATGTTCCGCCCAGTGCCGCCACGACGTCCCGCCACGTTCATGTGCACCGCACCCGCCCGTTGATGCCGCTGCGGACGGGCGAGCTCCTCGAATCCATCGAAGACACGCTTCAGCACGTGGTCCGCTGCTGCGACGAGGCCACGGCGTTGGCGATATGGGAGTCGGCTTCGCGCGCAGAACGGCTCGCACCGGCCGCCCTTCAGCGAATCCCCTGGCCCCGTCACGATGCACGAAGACTCGCCGCGCAGGTCACGGGCCTCTCGGACTCGGGGCTGGAAACCCTCCTCGTGCGTGGGATGCGGCACATCGGACGCCAGCTTCGTCCGCAGGCGCTGATCGCCGGGCATCGCGTGGATCTCCTGATCGATGACTGGCTCGTCGTCCAGGTCGACGGTCACGCCTTCCATTCGTCCGCAGCGGACCGCGGCCGCGACGTCGCCCACGACGCGGAGCTCACTCTCCGTGGCTATCAGGTGCTGCGGTTCACCTACGCTCAGGTCGTGCATGAGTGGGCGAGCGTGGAACGCACCATCCGGCGAGCGCTCCTCGCCGGTCCCGCCCGACGCTGACGCGGTGTCGCGAATCCATGACCAGGTCACCAATCCATGACGAATCCGACCGATCCGTCATGAATTCAGCAACCGATCATGACCTCACGTGGAGTCGCGGGCGATGAGCTCCAGCTCGACGAGGGTGGCGCGCGGGGGCTCCTCGCCGGAGAGGATCTCGATGAGGCGCTGCGCCACGAGATCGCCGAGCGCGGGCTGGCGCACGGTGGTCAGCGCGGGGGTGAGTTCGCGCGCGATGCTGGAGTCGTCGAATCCGACGATCGCGACGTCCTGCGGCACCCGCAACCCCGCCTCGGCCAGCACGGCGAGTGCGCCCTTGGCCATCAGATCGCTGGCGACGAACACGCCGTCCGGTGTCCCGTCCGCCAGGATCTCGCGCATGGCGGCCGCCCCGCCCAGTTCGGAGAAGTCGCCGATCGCCACCGTACCCTCGGCCAGCCCGGCATCCGCGAGGGCCTGGCGATAGCCGCTCAGGCGGTCGATGCCGGCCGGCATGTCGCTCGGCCCCGCGATGGTCGCGATACGGCGACGGCCACGCTCGATGAGGTGGGCGGTGGCCAGGCGGCCGCCCTCCACGTTGTCCACGTCGACGTAGTACTCGGACTCCCCCGCGCGTTTGCGTGTCGGGCGGCCGCCGAACACGACGGGCACGACACCGGCGATGCGGTCCACGAACGCATCGCGCGAGTGGTGCGACACCACGATCACGCCGTCGACGCTGCCACCCCGGAGGTAGGCGATGGTGCGCTCGCCGGTCTCTTCACCCACCAGCACGAGAGTGAAGACATACCCCGATGCCGTGAGCCGGTGGTGCGCTCCTTCCACGACCGAGGCGATGAAGGGGTCCCCGAAGAAGCGCGAGACGTCTTCGGGGACCATCAGTGCGACGGCTTTGGTCTGCCTGCTCGCCAGGGAGCGGGCGGCCTGGTTCGGAACGTAGTGCAGCTTCGCGATGGCGGCCCGCACCCGCTCCTCGGCGCTCGGGCTGACGGACGTCGATCCGTTGACCACACGGGAGACGGTCGAACGCGAGACCCCGGCAGCGGCGGCGACTTCCTCGATCGTGGCCGCCGTGGCGGGTACGGACGTCGACGGATCCGCCACAGAGCCCTCTTTCAGTTCAACAGGTACGGGGGAACGCTGACCGGCGTCGGCACGTCGATGGCGCGTTCGGTGATGATGCGACGATACTCCAGTGCGCTGTCCTTGAATGCACGCTCCTGGCTCTCGTAGTCCACCCGCACGATCCCGAATCGCTTCTCGTAGCCCCACGCCCACTCGTAGTTGTCGAGCAGTGACCAGTAGAAGTAGCCGCGCACGTCGACGCCGCCCTCTCGTGCGTCGAGGATGGCCGCGAGGTGACGGCGCAGGAAGTCGACGCGCTCGGCATCGTGCACTCGCGTCTCGCCCTCCTCGATCACCGGCTCGTCGTCATAGGCTGCGCCGTTCTCGGTCACGTAGAGCACGCTCTGCGCCGGCTGCGCGTACTCGTCCCAGACCCGGTGCAGCAGACGGGTGAGCCCCTCGGGCTGCACCTCCCAGCCCTGACCGGTGCGCGGGAGCCCTCGGTCGACGTGGTAGATCCCGTCCGAGGCCGGGAACGGGGAAGCCGTCTCACGCGTGGTGGGGGCCTCACCCTCGGGCGCGGGCCGATCGGAGGGTGCCCCTGCCACGTACTCGCCGTGGTAGTAGTTCACCCCGAGGGTCGCGATGTGTGTGGAGATGGTGTCGAGGTCCCCGGGCAGCACCGCCGCCTCGAAGCGCGCCACCGCCTCGGCGTCCACGCCACGGATGTCCTCCACGATGTCCGCGGGGTACTCGCCACGGAACACCGGATCCAGGAACCAGCGGTTGAACTGGCCGTCCACCCGTCGCGCAGCATCGCGGTCGGCCGCGTTCTCCGGGTCGACCGGATCGGCCACAGTGAGGTTGAGCGTGATGCCGAGGTTCAGCGACTCGTCGCGCCGACGCAGTTCCTCCACCACCTGCCCGTGCCCGAGCAGCAGGTGGTGGGAGGCCAGCATGCCCTCGGCCACCGACCGGTGCCCGGGAGCGTGCGCTCCCGCTGTGTAGGACAGGAACGACGAGCACCACGGCTCGTTCAGCGTGGTCCACACCTTCACGCGATCGCCGAGGGCGTCATGCATCGTGAGCGCGTACTCGGTGAAAAGGTCGCTGGCCTCCCGCGTGGTCCATCCGCCGCGTTCCTGGATGGCCTGCGGCATGTCCCAGTGGTACAGCGTGAGCCACGGCAGAATGTCCGCCTCCAGCAGTTCGTCCACCAGCCGCCGGTAGAAGTCCACCCCGGCCTGGTTGACCGCGCCCCCGTCGGGACGGACCCGGGACCAGGAGGTGGAGAACCGGTAGGTCTGCAGGCCCAGTCGCTTCATCAGCGCGACGTCCTGCGGATAGCGGTGATAGTGATCGCAGGCCACATCGCCGTTGTCGGCGTTGATGACGGCACCCGGAACCCGGGCGAACGCGTCCCAGATGGACGCTGTCCTGCCGTCTTCGAAGGCCGCGCCCTCGATCTGGTACGCCGCGGTGGCCGCGCCGAAGAGGAAGTCGTCCGGGAAGGAGCGAGCGGGAGAAGACATGGGAAACCTCTCGATTCGGGTGTGCGTCAGCCCTTGACCGCGCCAGCCATGATGCCACTGACGAGCTGTTTGCCGGCGAAGACGAACAGGATCAGCAGCGGGATGGTGGACAGCAGCACGCCGGCGAGCACCACGGAGTAGTCGACGAAATAGTTCGACTGCAGCAGGGACAGCGCCACGGGAAGGGTGGGGTTGGAGCGATCCAGCACGATGAACGGCCAGAAGAAGTTGTTCCAGGAGGATACGAACGTGAACAGCGCCAGCATCGCGGCGGCCGGTCGCGCGGCGGGAAGGCCCACGGTCAGGAAGGTGCGGAACTGGGTGGCGCCGTCGACGCGGGCAGCTTCGATCAGCTCGTCCGGCACGGACTGACGCAGGTACTGCGTCATCCAGAACACCCCGAACGCGCTGGTCAGCGCGGGCACGATGATGGCGCCGATCTGACCGGTCCAGCCGAGATCGCTGAAGAGGATGTATAGCGGCACGACACCCAGCTGCATGGGAACAGCCATCGTGGCGATGACGAACACCAGCAGCACGTTCGAGCCCGTGAACTTCAGCTTCGCGAACGCCCATCCGGCGAGGGTCGAGAAGAAGACGACGGATGCGGCGATCACCGCCGAGCTCCACACGGAGTTCCACAGCGCCTGCCAGAAGTTGACGGCGGGATCCGTCATCACCTTCTGCATGTTCTCCCAGAGGTTGCCTCCGGGGATCCAGCTCATGTGGGGATCGCGAATCGTGTACGAATCACCCGAGCCGATCAGCAGGGACCAGTAGTACGGGAACAGGCAGGCGAGGAGGAACGCGCCAAGCACCCCGTAGACCAGGAAGCCGGGACGGGTGCCGCGGATGGCACGTGCGCGCGGAGCGCGCCCGGTGGCCTGGGTGACGGTCTCGGTGGCTGTGGTGGTCATCGGAGCGCCTCCGTCTTCGTCGATTCGCGGGTGGTCGCGCTCGTGCGCTGGGCGGCAACGCGACGACGCATGGCCACCGAGGCCGCACGCCGCTGGGCGCGCGTCATCCCGTCGCGGGTCCCCTCGTCGCGCACCAGGGAGCGGGTGACGAGGAGGTTGATGATGCCGATGGCCAGGATGATGATGAACAGGATCCAGGCGAGCGCCGCCGCACGGCCGAAGTTCCACTCTCCCCAGCCGATGTTGTAGAGGTACATCGTGATGGTCAGCCACTGGCTGTTGGCACCTCCGGTTCCCATCTGGTCGTACATGCGCGGCTCGTCGAAGATCTGGAGCCCGCCGATGGTGGAGGTGATGATGACGAAGATCAGCGTCGGCTTGAGGCTCGGCATCGTGATGGAGAAGAACTGCCGCACGCGCCCCGCGCCGTCCACGGTCGCCGCCTCGTAGAGGTCGCGGGGAATGGCCTGCATGGCCGCCAGCAGGATGAGGGTGTTGTAGCCGGTCCAGCGGAAGTTGACCATGGTGGCGATGGCGATGTGGCTGAAGAAGGCGTTCGAATGCCACGGCAGGGCGGTCAGTCCCGCGTTGGTGAGGATCGTGTTCACGATGCCGTACTGGTCGCCGAACATGTTGGAGAAGATGAGCGCGACGGCGACGGGTGCCATCACGTACGGGACGAGGACCCCCATGCGCCAGAACGTGCGCGCCCGGATGTTCTCGTTGAGCATCGCGGCGATGATGATCGCGATGATCAGCTGCGGCACCGAGGAGAGCAGGAAGATGCTGAACGTGTTGCGCAGCGCGATCCAGAACTTCGGCTGGCTCAGCACGTAGGTGTACTGGTCGAAGCCGATGAATTCACCGGAGTTGCGCACGAGATCCCAGTCCATGAACGAGATCACAGCGGTGTATCCGATGGGGAATAGCCCGATCACGGCGAAGAGCACGAAGAACGGGGAGATGTAGAGGTAGGGCGAGACCTTCAGGTCCCACCTGCTGAGCTTGTGCCCGAACCCGATGCGCTGAGGGTCACGCGGGGTCGCTCGCCGGGCGGTGGGGGTCGTGGCGGACACGATGCTCCTTTTCGCGAGGGAGTCCGCGGGATCGGCCGGTCGGACCGATCCCGCGGAGACGGACACTGTTACTTGATCGCCTCGACCTCGGAGACCCACTGGTCCCACGACGTCTTCGCGTCCTGCGTTCCCTCTTCCACGCGCGTCAGTGCCTTCTGCATCGCGTCGTTGATCTGGAAGTAGAAGGCGCCCTTGTACGGCGAGACGGTGACCGCCTGTGCACGGTTGCTGAGGATCGTGCCGACCGGCGCGTCGTTGAAGAACTCGTTGGTCGCGGCGGCCAGCTCATCGCTCTTCATGGCGTCCACCTGGCTGGGGAAGGTTCCCGCCGCGGCGAACGCCTTCATCTGCGTCTCGGGAGAGGTGAGCCAATCCGCCAGCTCCTGCGCCGCCTTCACGTTCTTGCCGTTGGCGGGAATCGTGAGGTAGGAACCGCCCCAGTTGCCACCGCCGCCGGGGAAGACGTCGGCGATGTCCCACGTGGTCACGTCCTTGGCGTTGCCGGAGATGACACCGAGCATCCAGCCCGGGCAGAGCATCGTCGCGAAGGCGCCGTTGGCCAGGCCCGCGTTCCAGTCGTCGGACCACTGGCCGAGGTGCGCCGACTGATCCTTCGAGGCGGCGAGCACCTGGTCGTACGCGGCCTTCACGTCCGCGTTCTTCGTGGCGGTGATGTCGCCGCTCTTCGGATCCTCGTACGCGGCCTCGATCTGGTTGACCATGCCCTGGTAGGTGCCGCCCGCGGAGTCGAAGAAGGCCTTTCCGGTCTTCTGCGAGTACTCGGCGCCGACCTGGAAGTACTTGTCCCAGCCGCCCTCCAGCAACGCGGCGACCTCGTCGCGGTCCGTGGGCAGACCGGCCTCGGCGAACAGGTCGGAGCGGTAGCAGACGCCCTCCGGGCCGATGTCGGTGCCGTAGCCGATGAGGTTGCCGTCCTTGTCGGTGGCCGCCGCAGTCTTCCAGTCCAGCCAGCGGCTGGTCAGGTCGGCAGGCACCGGCGCGAGCAGGTCGGAGTACTTCATCACCTCGGGCAGCCAGTCCACCTCGATGGCCTCGATGTCGGCGAGGCCCGACTTGCCGAGCTTCTGGAAGTAGTTCGCGCGGGCGTCGTTGGACGTGGCCGCCTTCGTGAACACGACCGTGACGTCGGGGTGCTCGGCCTCGTAGGCCTTCTTCAGGTCGTCGGTGTAGCCGAAGTCGTTGAAGGTCGACACGGTCAGCGTGACCTTGCCGTCGGAGGATCCGCCGTCGCCGGCGTCGGACGATCCGCCGGCGCAGCCGGCGAGGACGAGGGCCGTCGCGGAGACGGCTGCCACGGCGATGCCGCCGCGGCGAAGTGCTGCAGAAATCACTGTCACTCCTTTGTGGATGATGTGGTGCGGGGATTGTGGGGCCACCTTGGGAGCGCTCCCAACCGGTTCTCGACCATATGAGAGCGCTCCCACGAAAGTCAAGTTTCGTGATCCGAACGTGATTCACGAGGGCCGAGGGCGCCGATCAGCCGCGGTCGAACCGGCGTGGGGCCGCGGGTAGACTGATGACGACCGCCGTTCGCGTCCACCTCGGAGCCACAATGCCCACCATCGTCGTCGACGTCATGCCGAAGCCCGAACTCCTCGACCCGCAGGGCAAGGCGGTGAGCGGTGCCTTCGCGCGTCTCGACGTCGACGCCTTCACCGGTGTCCGCATCGGCAAGCGATTCGAGCTGACCGTCGAGGGCGAGGTGACCGAGGAGATCCTCGCCACCGCCCGCAAGGTCGCCGAGGACGTGCTCAGCAACGCCGTCATCGAGGACGTCGTGGGCATCGAGGTGGTCGAGTGACCGCTCGGATCGGGGTCGTCACCTTCCCCGGTTCGCTGGACGACCGCGACGCTCAGCGCGCGATCCGCCTCGTCGGAGCCGAGCCAGTGGCCCTGTGGCATGCCGACCACGACCTGCAGAACGTCGACGCCGTCGTCCTCCCGGGCGGCTTCAGCTACGGCGACTACCTGCGCGCCGGAGCCATCGCGGCTCTCGCACCGATCATGACCGAGATCAAGGACGCCGCCGGCAAGGGCATGCCCGTCCTGGGCATCTGCAACGGCTTCCAGATGCTGGTGGAGGCACACCTGCTCCCCGGCGGCCTGATCCGCAACGCCCACCAGCAGTTCATCCGTCGCGACCAGCGCCTGCGTGTGGAGAACGCGGACACCGCGTGGACCAACGCCTTCACCGCCGGCGAGGAGATCATCATCCCGCTGAAGAACGCCGATGGCGGCTACATCGCCGATGAAGAGACCCTCAAGCGCCTCGAAGGTGAGGGCCGGGTGGCGTTCCGTTACGCCGGCATCAATCCCAACGGATCCCTCAACGACATCGCCGGTCTCACCAACGAGGCGGGCAACGTGGTGGGCCTCATGCCGCACCCGGAGCACGCCGTGGAGCCGGGCTTCGGCCCGAACACCCCCGCAGCGATGCGCTCCGGCGAGGACGGCATCACGTTCTTCGAGTCCGCGCTCGCCGCGATCGCTCGCGTCGCAGCCTGAGAGCATACGAGAACGGCCCTGCCTCGGCAGGGCCGTTCGTCGTTCAGACGGTGCCGGCGGGCGGCCAGACGCCGATGATCACGGCCATGACCACCACCGTCACCAGCTCGTGCATCACGTTCATGACCGTCAGCGCCGGCGGCCGCCCCTCGAACGCATCGTGGGTGATGAAGCGCGCGGCGGTGAACCCAGCCCACAGCAGCACGCCGGTGACGAGGGCCGACACCAGGTAGCTGCCCTCGTAGAAGTGCCACGCGATGGTGGTCGAGCCAGCCAGCACCCAGGAGGTGATGAAGCTCACCACGACGGTGACGAGGATGGGCGTCACGGCGCTCGCTCCCTCGCGATGGGGGTCGACCTTGGCCAGCGCCATCCACTTCGTTCCGAACACTTTCGGGGTGTACCAGACGCTGCCGACGATCATGGTCGACAGCGTCGCCAGGATCACGCTCCAGTAGTTGATTTCAGGGACCATGCTCGTTCTCCTCGGATCGGGATGACGCGAGCATAGCGATCACCCGGTGCTGTCGGGGGCGGAATCGGAATAGGGTCGAATCATGTCGAAGCTGAGCGTGTCCGTGCCCACCGAACGACTCGAGCGGGACGTGCGTGCACGACTCACCCCGGAGCAGATCGCAGCGATCGATCTGTTCGTGTGGGACATGACCGATCCCACGCCCCGCCAGCGCATCGACATCGTGGTGCCGCCGTACATGTCGGCGCGCGACGCCCTCCCCCGCCTCGCGGACGTGACGACGCGCCTGGTGCAGAGCCAGTCCATCGGCTGGGACGACGTTCCCCACCACCTGCCCGCCGGTCACGTCTTCGCCAATGCCGCCAGCGTGCACGAGACGGCCACCGCGGAGCTCGCCCTCGCACTCACCCTCGCCGTGCAACGACGCCTGCCCCAGTACGTGCGTCAGCAGGACGCGCACGAGTGGCGGGGCAGGTTCGCGAACGGACTGGCCGACTGCCGCGTGCTGCTGCTCGGGTACGGCGGCGTCGGTAAGGCGACCGCGGCGCGGCTGGACCCGTTCGAGGTCGAGGTGGTGCCGGTCGCATCGTCCGCGCGCGTCGAGGACGGCCGCGAGGTGCACGCGATGAGCGAGCTCGCGGAGCTGCTGCCGACCGCCGACGTCCTCATCGTCACGCTGCCCGACACCCCAGACACCCGGGGCCTCATCGACGACGCCGTGCTGTCGGCGCTTCCCGACGGCGCGCTGGTGGTCAACGTCGGACGCGGCCCGATCATCGACACGGACGCGCTGGTGGATCACCTGCGCCGTGAGCGGATCCTCGCCGCGCTCGACGTGACGGAGCCCGAGCCGCTGCCGGCGGATCACCCGCTGTGGTCCGCTCCCGGCGTGCTGATCTCCCCGCACGTTGGCGGTGCGTCGGCTGCCATGCAGCCGCGCATCGCCCAGCTCGTGGCCGACCAGATCACGCGGATGCTGGACGGCGAGGACGCCCGCAACGTGGTCTACTCCAGCTGACGTGAGCACCTACGTCCCCTTCGCGTGGACAGAAGCCGGCACCACCGTGCGAATCACCCGCGGCGGCACACTCGTGACGGTCGTCGGCGGGGCGGACGCTCGCCGGCTGCTGGCCCGGCTGGGCGACTCGGATGAGAACGATCAGGCGCTGCTCCAGCGCGCGACGGGCAACTACAGGCGGGGCAACGAGCGCTAGCGTCTCCGCCCGATCGCGACCGCGTGTGACCGGGTACAGCAGTGCCATCTGAGCGCCGGCACCGCAGACGCCACCGTCTGTCCACAGTCCGGGAGGCCGCAACCGCGGGAGCCCCGGGAAACCCGCTATCGTCGCGTCCGCGGTGCGTCCACCGCCCCTTCTCGAACTCGACGAGACGACCGGGCGCACCAGGGAGGAGCCGCGTGGCTCACGGAATCTCTTCGTCGCGCCGTCGGGGATGGCGGCCGGGCACGCCTGTGATCGCCGCGCTGGCCATCGTGCTCTCAGCGGTCCTCGCCGCCCTTCCCGCTTCCGCCGCGCAGCCGGCGGTCGCGTGGCAAGGTGCACAGGCATCCGTGAACGCTGCGGTGGATGCCGGCGCAGCGGTGAGCGATGCACTCGCTCCCACCGTGACCGCGGACCCGCTTCCGACGGTGCAGATCGACGGGGTCGTCTGGACGCAGGCCATCGTGGGCGACTGGGTGTATGCCGCAGGCCGGTTCAGCAGCGCACGACCGGCGGGCGCGGCTCCGGGAACCGGAGAGACGCCGCGCGCGAATCTGCTGCGCTACCGGCTGACCACGGGTGAGCTGGATCCGGGCTTCGACGTTCCGGTCAACGGCGCCGTCTACGCGCTGACCGCGTCGCCCGACGGGCGCACGCTGTACTTGGGCGGGGCGTTCACGCAGGTGGGCACGCAGCCGCGCTACCGGGTCGCTGCGCTCGACACCGCGAGTGGCGCCGTCTCACCGCTCAGCATCGGCGCCAATGCGACGGTGTACGGCCTGGCCGCAACCGCGGACACGCTCTATCTGACGGGCGGATTCAGCACGATCAACAACAAGCCGCACGCCCGGGTCGGTGCCGCCAGCACGCTGACGGGCAAGGTGCTCCCCTTCGATGCGACCCTCACCGGCGACGGAGTGGGCCGGAGCATCGCCGTCTCCCCCGACCGTTCGAAGATCGTCGTCGGCGGCAGCTTCGAGGCCGCGAACGGTTCGACCAACCCGGGGCGCGGCATCGCTGCGCTGGACGCGTCGACGGGTGCCACGGTGCCGTGGGCGATGAACTCCCTCATCCACAATGCCGGATCCGCAGCGGGTTTCATGGGGGTGACCTCCGATGAGACCAGCGTCTACGGCACGACGTACTCGTTCGACGGCGGAGGAATGGAGGGTACCTTCCGTGCGGCCTGGACGGACGGCAGCATCATCACGATGGAGGACTGCCACGGCGATGTGTACGACGTGGCGCTGAGCGACGGACTCATGTACCGCGCGGGTCACACGCACGCCTGCGCCACTGTTCCGGGAGGCTTCCCGGATGAGGACCCGCTCTTCCACACCCATGCGCTCGCCTTCTCGATGAACGCCAGCGGACGCACCCTGACCGCCAACCAGGTGCCCACGTACCTCTCCTACGAGGGACAGCCGGCACCGACCCTGCGACACTGGTACCCGACCTTCACGCCCGGATCCTTCACCGGGCAGGAGCAGGCGACGTGGAGCGTCGCGGCCGGTGACGGGTATGTGGTGTACGGCGGCGAGTTCCCGGCCGTGCAGGGCACGCCGCAGCAGGGGCTGGTCCGGTTCGCGAGCTCACGGGTCGCCCCGAACAAGCAGGGCCCGGTCGTCACCGGCGGGGCCTACGGCGTCCACGCTGCCAGCGCGTTGCGGGGCGAGGTGGTCCTCACCTGGACGAGCAACTATGACCCGGACGACGCATCGCTCACCTACGCGGTCGAGCGCCGCGGGGAGTCCGCGCCGCTGTTCACCACCTCGGCAGCCTCCACCCGCTGGAACCGTCCGGTGCTCAGCTACCGCGATCAGGGCCGCCCGGCCGGATCCGTGCAGGAGTACCGGGTCGTCGTCAGCGATGTCCACGGCAACAGCACCGCGAGCGACTGGACCGCGATCACCGTCAGCAGCACCGACAGCACCGAGCAGAACGTCATCGCAGCCGACGGATTCAGCCGGACGGAGTCGACCGGCTGGGGCGTGGCCGCCATCGGCGGACGCTGGCTCACGAGCGGTGGAGCGGGTGAGTTCAGCATGGCCGACAGCACGGCGAACATCGCGCTGGCGCCCGGTCAGACGCGCGGCGCGCTGCTGGATTCGGTACAGACCAGCGACAGCATCACGCGGGTGCGCGTCAGCGTCGACCGGGCCTCCGAGGGTGGCGTCGTCAGTGCCAACGTCCACGCCCGGGTGGTCGGCTCTGCCGGGTACTCGGCTCGGGTGCGGTTCGAGCCCGGCGGCGTCGTGCGGCTGTACCTGCTACAGGGCGAGACGCTTCTGGGCGGTAAGAGCGTTGTCCTCACCGGCTACACGCCGGGCACCGATGTGCTCGTCGCGGTGAGTGCGCGGGGTACCGCACCGACACAGCTGAGCGCGAAGGTCTGGGCCGCTGACGCCGCGGAACCGTCCCAGTGGCAGATCACCGCCACCGACACCACCCCCGCGCTCCAGGCAGCCGGTGCCATCGGCCTCGGAGGCTCCTCCAGTTCGCTGTCGACCGTCCCGGTAACCACCGTGCGCTTCGACGACTACTCGGTCACCGATGGCCGCCCGCTCGGATCGCCGAACGGGAACACCGCACCGCGAGCCGCGTTCAGCAGCAGCACCGACGCTCTGACCGCGTCCTTCGATGCCGCGGCCTCCACCGATGCGGAGGGTGCCATCCGGCAGTACCTGTGGGACTTCGGGGACGGCACGAGCGGATCGGGATCGACGGCTCAGCACACCTATGCGCAACCGGGGCAGTACACCGTGACGCTGACGGTGACCGACGCCGCCGGTGCGACCAACGCGGTCTCCCAGTTGGTGTCCGTCCTTGCGGACCCCCCGGCGGAGATCATCGCCCGCGACGACTTCGCCCGGACGGCGTCCGCATCGTGGGGTTCCGCCGTCGTCGGCGGCCCCTGGCTGCTGCGGGGAGGCGACGGTGACTTCTCGGTGAGCGGTGATGCCGGACGGATCGAGCTGAGGCCCTCGTGGACGAGAACAGCGACACTGACGCAGGCGACCTCCGCTTCCACGACCGTCGAGACCACGTTCTCCGCCGATGCGGTGCCCACGGGTGCCGGCGCGGTGTCCCTCAGTGTGATCGGGCGCCAGACGACGGCCGGCAGCTACCAGGCGCGGGTGCGCATCGAGGCGGGTGGCACGGTGCGGCTGTATCTCCTGCGCGACGAGGTGTCCATCGCCGGCGCCGGGCTCGTCCTGCCCGGCACATATCGAGCGGGCGAGGCTCTCCATGTGCGCCTGCGGGTGTCAGGCGGTGGCCCCACAGCCGCGGCGGCGAAGCTCTGGCGCGACGGGTCGTCGGAGCCGGCCGACTGGCAGCTCAGCGGCAGCGACGGCACCGACGGCATGCAGACCGCCGGATGGGTGGGCCTGAAGGGGACCCTGTCCGCGTCGACCACGGCGCCACGCATCGTCCTGAGCATCAGCGACTTCCAGGCGACCGGCGCCGCACGCTGAGGCCTTGGAGGGGGACTTCATCGGGCGCGGGCGTGCAACGCCGCCGGCACCCGATGAGGGGCACCGGCCTCAGAGGAATCGGGGGAACAGCTCCGCCGGATCCACACGCGGACCGGTGAAGAACGGGATCTCCTCCCGCACGTGGCGGCGGGCGCCCGTCGCACGCAGCTCGCGCATGAGGTCGACGATGCGCACGAGTTCGTCCGCTTCGAACGACAGCAGCCACTCGTAGTCGCCCAGGCCGAAGGCCGCGACGGTGTTGGCGAGCACATCGCCGTAATCCCGCGCGGCCGCGCCGTGCTCGCGCAGCAGTCCTGCCCGCTCGGCGTCGGGCAGGAGGTACCACTCGTACGAGCGGACGAACGGGTACAGACAGATGTACCCGCGGGGGGCATCCCCGGCGAGGAAGGCGGGCACGTGTCCGCGGTTGAACTCGGCTGTGCGGTGCACGCCCACCACCGACCACACGGGGTCAAGCGCGCCGCCGGCGGCGTCGATGACTGCGCGATACGCAGCCTGCAGGTTCTCCACCGTCGGTCCGTGCCACCAGACGAGCACCTCGGCGTCCGCGCGGAAGCCGGAGACGTCGTAGGTGCCGCGCAGCGTCACGTCGTCCGCAGACGACTCCAGCGCGCGCACCACATCGGCGGCGGTGCCGTCGCCGGAACGGGTGGCGGTGAAGGCCGCGTACATCGTGAACACCGTGGAAGCGTTGACGGCGTCGGCCACCGCCGAGTGATCGACCACGGGGCGGGTGGGGGTGGTGTTTTCGCTCATGCTGTCTCCTCTGTCTCAGTCTTCACCGTCGCCGTCACGGCGACGCCGGTCCCGCGCCGGGCGTGACAGCCGGCCGAGATGCCGACGGTGGCGGGGACGAGATCCTCGCCGCGCTCTGCTGAGGTCGAGCACCCCTCAACCTATCATCAGATGAAGCTCTTCATCTGATGATCCACCCGTCCTTCAGTCACCCTGTAGGTGTGGTTGAATCACGGGAGGAGGTCCCCATGTCACAGCCGTCCGGCAGCGCTCTGGCGCGCCAGACCCTCGCACGCCTGAAAGCGCGGATCTCGTCTGGCGAGTGGCCCGTGGGTTCTCGGATCCCCACCGAACCCGAGCTGATCGAAGAGCTGAACGTCGGCCGATCGACGGTGCGTGAGGCGGTGCGCTCGCTCGCCACGCTCGGCATGGTCGAGACCCTGACCGCGCGCGGCACGTTCGTGCGTTCACTGACGCCCGCACCCTCCCTGTTGCTCGATGCGCTGGCGGCCTACCACCCGGCCGAGCTCGTCGGAATCCGCCGTGCACTGGACGTCGAAGCAGCACAGACGGCGGCCGCGAACTGGACCGCTCCCCTGCTGGAGACGATGGAGTCGACCATCGCCGCGGAGATGGAGACGGTGCGCGAAGGCACCGGATCGGTGCGGTGCTCCCTGTTCCACGGAGTGATCGCGCAGGCCTCAGGCAATCGGCTGCTCTTCGACCTCGTGCAGAACCTCTCGATGGCGCTGGATTCGTCCGGGCTCGGCGACCGGATCGCGGGCGACGTGGATCCCGTGGTGATGCTGGCCGATCACGACCGGCTACTGACGGCGATCCGTGCGCGCGATGTCGCTGCGGCAGCGCACCTGATGGCGCTGCACGTCGACACACAGCTGCGCACCCTGCAGGAGTCACCGGTGATGACCGAGCTGGCCTCGCTGCGTTCTGAGGACTGACTCCTTTTCACAGCGCGCACATGGCCCCTATCCGCGCGGGATAGGGGCCATGTGCGCGCAATGAAGCGCTATCAGTTGCCGTAGACGCCGAACGTCAGCAGACCCAGCGCACCGCTGATGCCGCCGCTCAGCAGACCGATGACGAAGAAGATGCCGGTGACGATCCAGGCGACCTTGCGGTTCTCCAGGTAGCCGGCCAGCGGGGCACCCTGCTTGTCTCGCTGCGACCCGGCGAGCGTGATGATGAGATCGATGATCCACCACAGGCCAAGACCGCCGATGGTGATCAGCTTGAGGATTCCGGTGCCGATCTTTCCGAGGTAGAAGCGGTCGATACCGAGACCACCGAGCAGCCACGAGAGCAGCCAGGTGACGACGAAGGACTTCTGGCCGGGGTGTTGAGGGGCAGACATGAGGTGTCCGATCAGGCGTGGGCCCCGAGGCTGTGCGCGGGCCCGTGGCAGGTGCACAGCACCCGCGAGTGTACAGCCCCGGCGAGACGGTTCATAGCACGACGGGCCCCTCCGGCAGCGGAGGGGCCCGTCGTCCGGCGAACGCGGCTCAGGCGAAGACGGCGTGCACCGACTTCTCGCCGAGCGCGGCACGTCCGCCGAGACCCTCGATCTCCAGCAGCACCGCCGTACCGGCGACGATGCCGCCCAGCTGCTCGACCACACCGTGCGCCGCATGCAGGGTGCCGCCCGTGGCGAGGACATCGTCGACGACGAGCACGCGTGCACCGGCGGGGATGTCCGCGCCCACCTCGATGGTCGCGGTGCCGTACTCCAGGTCGTATGTCACCTGCGCGGCGGGCTGAGGCGTCTTGCCCGCCTTGCGGATCGGCAGCACTCCGGTTCCCGCGATGGCCGCGGCGGCCCCGGCGAGCACGAAGCCTCGCGCCTCGACGCCCGCGACCAGATCGAACTGCCCAGCGAAGGGTTCGATCAGCGCGTCGATCGTGGTCCGGAACGCTCGCGCGTCCGCGAGAAGCGGAGCGATGTCACGGAAGAGGATTCCCGGCTGGGGGAAGTCCTGCGTGAGGCGGATGAGGGAGAACGCGCGGTCCAGTTCGACGGAAGTCACGTGCAACCACGATACTCGCTGCACCTGAGAAGCGCGCCCGGATGTGCCGCCGTGACGATCATCGTCATCGAATCGATTCGAAGTCTGGGAGCGGCGACCCTCGCATTCCGGGGTACGTGCACTACGGTGGTGCGCATGAGCACCTCGCCCGAGCACGCCGCCACCGGTTCCGAGTGGTGGCGCACCGCCGTCATCTACCAGATCTATCCGCGCTCCTTCGCCGATGCTTCGGGCGATGGCATCGGCGACCTGCCCGGCATCGAGAGCCGCATGGACGCGCTTGCCCAGCTCGGCGTCGATGCCCTCTGGCTCAGCCCGTTCATGGTGAGCCCGCAGCGCGATGCCGGCTACGACGTCGCGGACTACCGTGACGTCGACCCGCTGTTCGGCTCGCTCGCCGACTTCGACGCGATGCTCGCGGCCGCCCACGAGCGCGGCATCAAGCTCATCGTCGACCTCGTCCCAAACCACTCCTCCTCCGACCATGCCTGGTTCCAGGCCGCACTGGCCGCAGGCCCCGGCTCGATCGAGCGCGCGCGATACATCTTCCGGGACGGAAAGGGGGAGAACGGCGAGCTTCCGCCGAACAACTGGGAGTCGGTGTTCGGCGGTCGCGCCTGGACCCGGGTCACCGAGGCTGACGGCACCCCCGGCCAGTGGTACCTCCACATCTTCGACAGCAGCCAGCCCGACTTCGACTGGAGCAACGAGGAGGTGCGCGAGGAGTTCCGCAGCGTGCTCCGCTTCTGGCTCGACCGCGGCGCCGACGGCTTCCGGGTCGATGTGGCGCACGGCCTCGTGAAGGCCGAGGGACTTCCGGACTACACCCCGCCGGCGGACGGCGACTCGATGGGCGGTCACGAACCGGTGCCGTACTGGGGCCAGGAGGGCGTTCACGAGATCTACCGGGACTGGCACAACGTCCTCGCGGAGTACGAGGGCGACCGCGTGCTGTGCGCGGAGGCGTGGCTGCCCACGCTCGACGAGACCGCACTGTGGGTGCGAAGCGATGAGATGCACCAGGCGTTCAACTTCCTCTACATGTACGCGGGCTGGAACGCCGACGCACAGCGCGAGGTGATCACCGAGTCGCTGCGTGCGTTCAACAGTGTCGGCGCCCCCTCCACCTGGGTGCTGTCCAACCACGACGTGGTCCGTCACGCCACCCGCCTCGCCGTCGAGTTCGAGAACGCACAGGGTGCAGGCATCGGCCCGAATACGCCCGGTCCCCGCCCGGATGCGGCTCTGGGCCTACGTCGTGCACGCGCGGCCACGACGCTGATGCTGGCACTCCCCGGCTCCGCGTACCTCTACCAGGGCGAGGAGCTCGGCCTCCCCGAGGTGATCGACCTCCCCGACGAGGCTCGTCAGGACCCGTCGTTCTTCCGCACGAACGGCGAGCGATACGGCCGCGACGGGTGCCGCGTACCGATCCCGTGGGAGCCCGACGCCCCCGCGTTCGGTTTCAGCACGACGGGCGAGAGCTGGCTCCCCCAGCCCCCGGAGTTCGTCGAGTACGCCCGCTCCGTCGAGGAGAAGGACGACGCCTCCACGCTCGAGCTCTACAAGAACCTGCTGACCGAACGCCGCGCGCACGGCCTCGGATCCGGCACGCTCACGTGGAAGGAGACCGGCAGCGCCACGCTGCTGTCGCTCACCAACGCCGACGTCGAGGTGGTCGTGAACTTCGGCGCGGATGAGCTGCTCGTCGACGCCGCGCGGGTGATCCTCTCCTCCGAGCCCCTCCTGGTGACCGCGGAGAACCAGGCGAAGGTCCCCACCGACGTCACGGTCTGGCTCCACGCCTGACCTGATGCGAAGCGCCCGTCCGTTGCGGGAACGGACGGGCGCTTCGTGCGTGCGTGCGACCTCTTACGCGGGCCGTGTGGAGTCGCGCACGACGAGCTCGGGCTCCAGGCGGGTGACGCCGCCCCTCGCCGCCCCCGTGGACACGATGCCGAGCGCGAGCTCCAGGGCCACACGTCCGGTCTCCTCCAGCGGCTGGCGCACGGTGGTGAGATCGAGGGCCTGGGCCAGATCTCCGTCGTCGTAGCCGACCACCGACAGCGAACGCAGGTGGGGCTCCGCCCGCAACGTCCCGAGCACGGACGCCGCCAGCTGATCATGGCCCGCGACGATGGCCGTGCAGCCGTCGGCAGCGGCCCGCCGCACGGCTTCGGACACATCCGAACCGGACGCCGCCGGGTAGGCGCGCACGTGGCCGTGCTGGGCCAGCCCCTCGGCGCGGAGCATGCCGGATGACACATAGGCGGGCGAGACCTGGACATCGTGGACAAAGCCGAAGCTGCGGTGTCCGAGGCCGGCGAGATGCGTGCCGAGGAGATCGCCGCCGCGACGGTCGTCCACCAGCACCACCGGTCCGTCCACGGCGGTGCGCCCTGTGGGCACGACGTCTACGTGGACCACGGGGACGCGGGCGGTACGACTGGCGCGGCGGGCGGCCCCGCCCAGCGGCACACCCATCAGGACGAGACCCGCGGCATCGGTGCGCACGGGCAGCGTCTCCAGGAGCGGGGATGCGGCACTGGCCGCGGAATCGATGTCGTACGGGATGATGTCGGCCGCGGCGGAGCGCGCTCGCAGCAGCATTCCCGACAGCCGTCGCAGGTACGACGGATGCGCGGTGAACGGTGCAGCCACCGCGATGCGGGTGGCTCCGATCCGGCGACCGGGGGTCATCCGGTAGCCGAGTTCGGTGGCCGCCGCGACGATCCGCTCCCGCGTGGCGGGTGAGACGCGGTGGGGCGCATTCACCACGAGCGACACCGTGGAGATGCTGACGCCCGCCCGCTCGGCCACGTCGTAGATGGTCACCCGCCCCGGATTCCCGCGCATGACGCTCCTCGATTCGATGATTCATCGAAGTTCTTCGATGAATCACAATCGTTCCACACGAAGGAGTACCCATGCCGAAGCGATCATTTCGACGACCCGCGGTGGACACCGCCGTCACCGCGTTCGAGCGCCGCATCGCACCACTGCTGGAGCGGGAGCCGCGAAGCGCGGCGGGCCGGCGCCGCGTGGCGCAGGAGAACGACGCGAGGATGTGTGACGCGCTCGACATCGCGATCCTCGACGTGGCCACCGAGGAGCACGTCGTACCGGTGGCCGATCACCCGGATGTGCGCGTTCGCGTCTACTGGCCGAGCGCACTCCGTGCCGAACCCGGGGCCGAGCTGCCGATCCTGCTGTACTTCTACGGCGGGGGATTCACCATCGGCGGCATCGACTGGGTCTCGTGGGACGCCCGGTTCCGCGAGCGCGCCCGCGACGCGGGAGTGATCATCGTCGCGGCCGACTACTCGCGTGCCCCGGAGGTGCGCTTCCCGGCACAGCCGGAGCAGTGCTGGAGCGCGCTGGAATGGGTTCACGAGCATGCCGGCGAGCTGGGGGGCTCGCCGGCACGGATCGCCGTGGGCGGCGGATCCTCCGGGGGCAACCTCGCCGCTGTGACGACGCTCCTCAACCGCGAGCGCAACAATCGCCCGATCCGGCTCCAGCTCCTGGAGAACCCGGTGGTGGATCTCACGATGGGTCACGCCGACATGGCGGGACTCACCGCGGCGATTCCCGGTGTGATCGTCCGGCGCGTGGGCCGCCGGCTGGTGCGGCAGTATCTCGGCGGCAGGCCAGGGGCGGCGCGCAGCCCGCTCGCGTCACCGATCCTGGCGCGTTCACACACGGGGCTGCCCGCGGCGTGGATCTGCACGTCCGAGCTGGACCCGCTCCGCGGTGACGGTGAGGCATACGCCCGCGCGCTCTCCGCTGCCGGGGTGCCGGTGAGCGTGGTGCGCTACGTGGGACAGACGCACACCTCACTCGGCTGGAACCGCTTCATCCCCGCGGCCGCGGAGGCGCATCGTGCGGTCATCGCTCGCCTGCGCACCCTGCACGACGACGCACCGGAACCCTCGGCGGACGCGGCATGAGCCCCGAACCCGAGCCCCGGGATCAGGTCGGTTTCGACCCCGCCGTGCTGAGTCTCGATCCGGTGATCGCCGAGTGCGCCGGGCGCATCGCCGCTCTGCGGGATGATCTCCCCGACCTGGCCTCGCCGGATGCGAGGCGCCGCCGCGTCGCCGCGCTCGCGCTGAGCGACGCGCTCGCCGCGGAGTTCACCGAGCCGATCCCGGCCGGGGTCGAGATCGACGACGTCACCGTTCACGGCGGCGAGGGATCGCTGCGGGCGCGCCGTTTCCGGCCCGTGGCGGGGCCCGCAGCCCGCCCCACGATCCTGTGGTGCCATGGCGGCGGCTTCGTCGGAGGCACCATCGATGAAACGCTCAACGACCGGCTGAGCGCAGCGCTGGCTCTGGCGTCGGGCGTGCAGATCCTCTCACTGGAGTACCGGCTCGCCCCCGAACATCCCTATCCCGCCGCCGTCCACGACGCCGTGGCCGCGTTCCGGGACGCCGCGACACGCGCCGGCGAGCTGGGGATCGACGCGGCGAGACTCGGCATCGGCGGTAACTCCGCGGGAGCGGCGATCACCGCGGTGGCCGCACAACGCCTGCGCGATGAGGGCGTGAGCGTCCATCACCAGGCGCTCGAAGTGCTCCCCGCCAGCGCCGAACCGCTGGGGGAATCGTGGGAGCTGTACTCGACCGGTTTCGGCCTCGACGATGCGGAGGAGGTCGCTCGGCTCTACGTCGGGACGGCCGATCCCGAGGACGCCTTCCCGCTCCACGCCGATGACCTGCACGAACTCGCCCCGGCGCTCATCCTGGTGGCCGAGCACGATCCGCTCCGCGACGGCGCGCTCGCTTACGCCGCTGCCCTCCGCTCCGCCGGCGTCCCTGTCGTCGTTCGCGTGGGCGCCGGTCATCTCCACGGAACACCCGGACTGACCGCGCGCTGGGAGGCCGCGCGCGTCTGGCAGCGTCGCTTCGCGCACGAGCTCGCCACCGCCTACCTCACCCACCTTCCGCACCCGATCCCGAAAGGACGATGATGTCCGCGACCCCCGCACCACCCGTTCCCACAGCCCTCGGACCCGAGATTCCGGGTTCGAAGCAGCCGCGCTCCTTCCTCCCGCTGTTCGTGCTCAGCTGGTTCGGCATCAACCTGGTGCTGTCCACGCTCGGCAGCGCGGCGATCCCGAAGGCCTTCGCCTTCCTCGACGACGCGACCAAGGAGGTGAACCTGTCGATCACCACCGCCATCGGCGGCATCGTGGTGATCATCGTCACGCCGCTGTTCGGCAGACTGAGCGATCGGACCATGTCCCGCCTCGGGGTGCGGCGACCGTGGATCCTCGGTGGCGCGGTGATCGGCCTGATCGGAGTGTTCCTGCTGGCGGCCGCGACCGGCCTCTGGAGCATCGTGCTGGGCTGGGTGGTGGTCCAGATCGGCTTCGGCGCCACCAACGCCGCTGTCCACGCGCTGCTCGCCGACCAGATCCCGGGCCGGATCCGCGCGCGGGTTTCCGGCATCGCGGGAGCCGCGAACAGCCTCGCGCTGATCGTCGGGTCGCAGATCGTCGCGGCGCTGCCCAACGACCAGCGCTGGCTGTGGTTCGCCGTCCCCGGCATGCTCGGCGGCGTGCTGTCGGGACTGCTGTTCTTCGGGCTGCGTGACATCGTCCGCACCGAGCGACCGGCCCCCTGGCGCTGGAGCGATGTGCTCGGTACCTATTGGCTGAGCCCGCGCCGGTATCCCGACTTCTTCTGGGCGTTCCTGTGCCGGCTGTTCGTCACCATGTCGATCTTCTCCGTGGCCACCTACCTGCTCTTCTTCATCATGGATCGCCTGGGCGTTCCCAAGGAGGAGGCGTCTGCGGTGCAGGCGACGGGGCTCATCGTCTTCACCCTGTGCGGGCTGGTCACGACCGTGCTGTTCGGCTGGATCTCGGATCGCACGGGGCGTCGTAAGCCGGTGATCTGGATCTCCTGCCTGTTCTCGGTCGGCGGGCTCGTCATCGCGATGTTCGCGCCGGATCAAACCGTCTTCCTCATGGCGTTGGCGCTCGTCGGCGCCGCCCAGGGAGCGTACGTGTCGGTCGATGTGGCGCTGATGACCGAGGTGCTCCCCCACTTCCAGGACGCCGGTAAGGATCTGGGCATCGTGGCGCTGTCCTATCAGCTGCCGCAGTTCATCGTCCCGGTGCTGGCGGTTCCCACACTGGCGATCGGGGGCACCGGCTCGAACTACACCGCCCTCCTCGGTGCGGCGATCCTCTACGGCGTCATCGGCGGGCTGTGCGTGCTGCCGATCCGCTCGGTGCGCTGAGCCGCCCCATCCCCGAACACGACGATGCCCGCCCCGTCTCCGGGGCGGGCATCGTGGCGTTCGTGATCAGTACGCGCGGGCGACGATCGCGACCAGGTCGGTCTCGGGGTTGTGCGGGTCGGGCATGTTGCCGTCGCGGGTGCGCAGGCAGCGCACCGTGATGGCGTCCTTGTTCAGCTCCTTCTCGCCGGCCTCGCCGAGCACGGCCCAGTCGATGACGGCGAAGCCGGTCTGTGCCGCCTCACGCGCCTCCTCGATCGTGGACACGTGCTTCGTGCGCTCCTCGAGACGCTTCTGAGCTGCGGCGAACATGTCCGCCTGGATCTCGTCGAGAAGCGCGGGAAGACGCGTGGCCACGTCCGCGAGCGGAAGCTGCTGCTTTCCGCCCTGGTCGCGGCGGGCGAAGGTGATCTGCTCGGCGTCGAGGTCGCGGGGTCCCACCTCCACGCGGACCGGAACACCCTTGAGCTCCCACTCCGTAGCGCGCCGGCCGAAACCGGTCTGCGTGCGATCGTCCAGCTTTGCGCGCACGCCGGCCGCCGTGAGGTCGGCCACGATGGTGCGGGCGGCCTCGATGGTGCGCTCGTCGTCCTTCACGACGATCACCACCACCTGGTGCGGCGCGATACGCGGCGGGAGGATGAGACCGGCGTCGTCGCCGTGCGACATGATGAGCCCGCCCATCATGCGCGTGGACGAGCCCCATGACGTGGTCCAGGCAGTCTGCGCGACACCGTCGGTGTCGGAGAAGGTGATGCCGAACGCGTTGGCGAAGTTCTGCCCCAGCTCGTGCGAGGTGGCCATCTGCAGCGCCTTGCCGTCGCCCATCATGGCCTCGCAGGTCATGGTGTTGATGGCTCCCGCGAATCGTTCGGACGCGGTCTTGAAACCGGGCAGCACCGGGATCGCGAGCACGTTCTCCAGGAAGTCCTTGTACACGTCCAGGTGGATCCGGCGCGCGTAGTTCGCGGCGTCTTCACGCGTGGCGTGGGCGGTGTGGCCCTCCTGCCAGAGGAACTCCGTGGTGCGCAGGAAGACGCGCGGACGCATCTCCCACCGCACCACATTGGCCCACTGGTTCAGCAGCATGGGCAGATCGCGGTGCGACTGGATCCACTTGGCCATGACCTCGCCGAACAGCGTCTCGCTGGTGGGGCGGACGACGACGGGCTCGGTCAGCTCCTTGCCGCCGGCGTGGGTGACCACGGCGAGTTCGGGGCTGAAGCCCTCGACGTGCTCGGCTTCGCGCTCCAGGTAGGACTGCGGGATGAACAGTGGCAGGTAGACGTTCTCCGCACCGGTGGCCTTGATGCGCGCGTCCATCGCGGACTGCATTCCCTCCCACATCGCGTAGGAGTACGGTCGCATGACCATGGTGCCGCGCACCGGGCCGTTGTCCGCGAGCTGCGCCTTCTCGAGGATGTCCTGGTACCACTGGGGAAAGTCGTTCTCGATCGATGCGAGAATCTTCTGTCGTTCAGCCACGTACCCAGGGTACCGGTGTGCCGCCCGCGCCCCGCATTCGGATCCCGGCCGCGGGCTGGGTCACCTCACCCCAGCTCCTGCTCTCGCATCTCCCGCCATCTCCGGATCCCGCTCGCGTCCGTCAGGAGCCCGCCGCTCCCGGTCTCGACGGCCGTGGCCCCGAGTCGCGCGGCCAGCGCCACGACCGTCGGGACGATGCTGTCGTCGGCTCGGATCGAGAGCATGAGCATAGACGTCGCCTGGTCGCCCCTCCCCGTACCGAGCCGGAACTCGATGCTCCCCGGGGTGCCGTTCCAGATCCCCAGCGGGTGTTCCGTCCACTCCGTTTCGGGGAACACCGCGACGACGTGCTCGCGCACCTGGGCAACCGTGCCCAGCGGGATGTCCGGGATCGGTTCGGTCAGGGCCTGGAGATCTGCCGTCGTACGGATGTTCTCCGGCATGCGCATGATGATGACGTCCCAGCTCATGTCCGCATCGTACGCGTGCTGCCGATCGGGCGGTTCCGCCCGATCGCGTCAGAGAACCACAACGCCTGCGACGGCGTCGAACCCCCGCAGTCGCGCGTAGTCGTCGATCGCGCGCACCACCGCACGGGCGACGACGGCGCTCGATCGCGGCCGCTCGGGCGAGGGCTCGTTGGTCACCGTCACGGTCACCTCCCCCAGCTCACCCGCCGCGTGAATCGTGTGACGGGTGCGTGCCGCCGTGGGGTCAGCCACCACCCGTGCGGTCGCACTGTCCCACGCGTCGGCCGCGAGGGCCACGGCAGCGGCGACATTGGCGGACGCCGGAAACCGCCGCGTCACGGCGGTGGCGAGATCGTCGTCCAGCATGATCTCCTCCTGTCCCGACTCCAGCCGCTGGCGCAGCGCGTCATCCATCCACGGCTGGATGAGCGTGGCCGGGAGCTTCCTGCTCTCGATGGTGACCTCACGGAGCGCGCCGCCCAGCCGCAGCGCGCGCACCTGATCGAGCCCGCCGATCGCTCCCGTGCACGCGATGAGCTGCCCGGGGCCACCGGTCAGTCGCCGACGGAGAAGGGGATCGGCGAGGGCGCCGATGGAGAGGAGGAGAACGTCGGTACCCCGTGCGATGATCGGCACCAGGCGCTCCTCGACGGCGCGCTGCGTGGCGGCTTCGACCAGCAGGTCCAGGTCGTCTGCGATCACGTCACCGCGTCCGAACGTTCCCACCACGTCATACGGTCGCGAGGCGAGTTCGTCCCGCACCGTGCGGGCGATGTTGCCGCCGCCGAGGAATCCGATCCGCAAGCGCGTCATCGCTCCATCCTCGCGTACGAGCAGCGCGTCTGCGGCGCCACGACCCCGAGGAGAACAATGTCCATCGCATCCGCGCTCGTCACCGCCACGGTGATCGCCGCTTCCGCCATCAGTCCCGCCGACCCCGCCTGGGCGACGCCCGTCGTCGAACACTGCGCAGTGGAGGTCATCGCCTCCGCCGACGAGTCCGTCTCCGGGGAGGACATCGTCTGCTTCGCCACCGAGGCTGAAAGAGACGGCTATGTCTCCGCTCAGACGCTCACCCAGCGCCGCGCCGGTTCGGGCTCGGTGAAGCTCGGAACCGCGTACAAGGGCACGAATCTCACCGGATCGAGCCTCGCGTTCTGGGGCACCGGCACGTGCGCCGGCACGACATACGGTTTCGCCTCTCTCGCCTCCGACTGGGTCACCGGGATGCGGTCGATCACGGGGGCGGGGTGCAGCGTGCGGGTGTACAGCGCGGCGAATTACGGCGGCAACTCCGTCACGTGCACACCGACGTGCAATGCGCTGGGGTCCGTGGTCGGCACGGCACGATCACTGATCTTCCGTCCGCTCTGATTTCAGCGAGGGCTCGACGTGGCGGCAACCGGTGCCAGCTGGAGGGCCGTGCAGATCTCTGGTGCATCCGAGGGGACGACGACGGCCGTCCCATTCGGTGCGACGCACACCGTGAGGGGTGGTACCGGGAAGGGCACTTCGGGGGGTAGGGACAACGGATCGTAGTCGGGTTCGTATGTCCCCTCCTCCCACATCCGGGTGCACAGCTCGAGCACATCGCTGCGAACCCCTGGGTTGAATGGTCCCGACATCGCGACCTCACCGCCGTTGAATCCGCCATCCGCGTTTCGTTTGGCCTCACTGGCGCACATCGCGATCGAGGTATCCGCAAGTTCTGCGGGTGCCAGCACCCGCAGTCCGGCGACGGCCACGCCGCCTACGGCGACCAGGGAGAGCACCGAACCGATGATGACCCGGCGCCGGCGCGTGCGGTGCGCGCGGACAGGCTCGGAGGCGACGTGCGCGGCGAGCGCCTCGCGCATCGCCGTCAGTCGGGCGGGAGAGATGTCCCTCTCATCGTTCATCCGCAGCCTCCTCTCTCCAAGGTATGTCCGCAGGAGTCAAAATGGTTCGCAGTCGATCGCGCGCACGGTACAGCCGCGACTTCACGGTCCCGACGGGCAACGCCAGCGCCGAGGCCGCGTCGACGATCGAGTACTCCTCCAGCAGCACCAGCTGAACAACCACCTGATCGCGCGCATCCAGCGATGCGAGGGCCTGCCGCACGCGTCGTCGCGTTTCCTCGCGACTCACATCCTCGTCGACGCCGTCGGCCACGTCCGGTTCGTCCATACTCGGGGGAAGCTTCGCCAGCATCGCGCCGTACCGGCGCTTGGAGCGGGTGAGGTTGCGGCAGACGTTGGTGGTGACCACGAAGAGCCAGGGCAGAAGTGAGTCATCGACGATGCGCACCTTCTTGCGCAGCCGCCAGAGCTCCAGGAAGACGACAGCTGTCGCTTCCTCGGCGAGATCGAAGGAATCCGTCTGGCGGAACGCGGCCGCCAGCACGCGCCGGCGGTAGCGGTCGAAGATCTCGACGAAGGCACGTTGAGAACCCGATGTCGCTGCAAGCCACAGCGCCGCGTCCGAATCCCCCTGCACCGATCCAGCGTACGAAGGCGCCTCCGGGGAAGCAAATGATGAGCGGCACCGCCCCTCGGCCCGGGACGGATCACGCCGCGGAGCAGTCACGTACAGTGAAACCATGGCAGCCGCGAAGCGCGTGACCATCACGGACATCGCCCGGATCGCCGGCGTGTCCCCTGGTGCGGTCTCGTTCGCGCTCAACGGCAAGCCCGGGGTGAGCGAGGAGACGCGTGCACGCATCCTGCGGGTCGCGAGGGAGCAGCACTGGCGCCCCTCGCAGGTGGCGCGCTCGCTGGTCGGCGCTCGCGCGAACGCGGTGGGCCTGGCGCTCAACCGGCCCGCGCGGTCGCTGGGTACCGAAGCGTTCTTCACCGACCTGATCGCGGGGATTCAGCAGGGCCTCAGCGATGGCCGAGCGGGTCTGCAGCTGCGCCTCGTGTCGAGTCTGGATGACGAGCTCGAAACACATCGGCAGTGGCACGCCGCGCACCAGGTGGACGGGGTCCTGGTCATCGATCCCTTGGGCGATGATCCGCGCGTCCAGGCCCTCCATCACCTGCAGATGCCGGCCGTGCTCGTCGGCTCACATGTCCGGGCCACGTCTGCGGTGTGGGTCGATGACACCGAGACAGCGACCACCCTCTTCGGCCATCTCGCGGCTCTGGGTCACACCCGCATCGCCTATGTCGCCGGTCCTGCGGCGCTGGAGCACACGCGACTGCGCGCCGGGGTGCTGGAGCGGCTCGTCGGCGGAAGGACGATCAACACCGATTTCTCGCCCGCCGCGGCCGGTGAAGTGACGCGCGAGCTGCTGCAGCCGATCGACCGCCCGAGCGCCATCGTGTACGACAACGATGTGATGGCCGTCGCCGGGCTTCGGGTGGCTCAGGAGGTGGGGGTGGGCGTCCCCCGCGACGTGTCACTGGCGAGTTTCGACGACTCGGTGATCGCCGCGCTGGTACGACCGTCGCTCACCGCGATGACCCGCGACACGTTCGAACTGGGCGAACGCGCCGCGCGACTGCTGCTGCGGCAGATCGACAGTGACGTGGCACTGCCCGGAGAGGCGGGCCCCACCCCGGTGCTCACCGTGCGCGAGAGCACCGGGCATCTGCGGCGCTGACGCTGGCGCTGGCGCTGTCCTCCCCGCTCGGTCACGGGCCGAACGGCAACCCCGGATCGCGAAGAACTCGCGGGTCAGCAGTGAAGGACGCGCCTTCGGTCACGGCGCCAGTTCCCACAGCTCGATCGGCAGCCCCTCGGGATCACGCAGGCGGGCGAAACGGCCGAAATCGGTCACCCACTCGTCCCGCGTCTCTACCTCGATCCCTGCGGCCCGCAGACGCACCACCAGCGCAGTCAGATCGGTCACGCGCAGGTTCAGCATGAACGGCTGGTCGGCGTCGAAGTAGTCGCTGTCCTGCGGGAAAGGTGCGAACACGGTCATGCCGGCTTCCTGCGTCCACGCCGCATCCTCGCCCGCGGCGATGCCGAGGTGCTGCCGATACCAGGCGGAGCGCGCCTGGGGATCCCGGCTCCGGAAGAACACCCCGCCGATTCCTGTCACCGTCATGGCGTCATGCTACGTCCGCCGACTCGGCCACCGCGCCGGTCGCGAGACGTCTGAGTTATCCACACTCATCCATGTTTCGTACTTTTGTTCCCTGCTCTCCGGGAGTATTAGGGTATGAAATTAGAACATATGGCGGATAGGTTCTCTGGCAGACCAGCCCCCGGCCGCGGTCGGCGATGGCCACCGCCGGCCGCGGCTGCAGGCTTCCGCCGCGCGGAATCGTCACCAGGTGATGCCGGCGCTCGAGTCAGGCGCGCCTCTATCGATGCGATCGTGGCGGTCACCCGCTCGCGGGCCGCTGACGATGCGCGGGAAGCGACGTTGCTCGCTGACCTCGTCGCACTGTCGGGCGCGTCCGGCAGGTCGTCCGACACTGATCTGGAACTGCGATCCCTCGCCGCCGAAGTCGGTGCCGCCATCCGCGTGAGCGATCGTACGATTCAGCGCCGGATGTCCGACGCGCATCAGCTCGTGCACGGTTTTCCGCAGGTGCACGCGGCGCTCGCCGAGGGTGAGGTCACCGCATCGCATGTGCGGGTGATCCTGGACCACGGAGCACACACCGAGCCCGGCGCCATCCGCGACGAGTATGTAGTGCGGGCACTCGCGCTGGCGCGGGTCGAGTCGCCGAATCGCCTGCGGGGCATGCTGGCGCGCGTTGCCGAAGAGGTGCAGGCTTCTGGGATCACCGAGCGCCACCGGATCGCGCGTCAGTCGCGAGCGGTATGGATCACCGATGACCGCGACGGCATGTCGACCCTGCACGCTCTTCTGCCGTCCGTGCTCGCTCATGGGGTGAAGGATCGGCTGGATCAGATGGCGCACGAGCTTCGGGGCGCGCGCCGCACGGCGGTCCTCGGCGGAGGTGGCGACGTCGGCTCCGGTGGCGCGGGTGGACCCGGTGAGCACCGCGAGCACCGCGAGCCCCGTGGGCCCCACGAGCACGGCGGGCCCCACGAGCACGACGAGCCCCATGAGCAGCGCGGGCCCCAGGAGCACGGCGGACCTGGTCGGTTCGGTGAGCTCGGTGAGCTCGGTGAGCCGAATGGTTCGGACAAGTGGGCTGAGCTCGGTGGCGCCGATGGGTTCGGCACCCCTGCGGAGCTCAGCGAGTCCGGTCATACCGATGCCGGAGGTGCCACCGATGCTCGCACAGCGGATCAGATGCGCGCCGATCTTCTCGCCGACCTCCTGCTCACGTCTGCGCCTACAAGTGTGAGCACCGGGATCGGAGCGATCCGCGCCACGATCGCCGTCACGATTCCGGTCCTGACGCTGGCCGGCCGAGGTGACGAGGGCGCGGAGCTCGACGGCGCGGTTCCTATCGACGCGGATACCGCCCGTCTTCTCGCCGGGGGTGAGGCCGGGTGGGACCGCGTGCTCACGCATCCCGTCTCCGGGGCCGTGCTGGGAACGGATCGGTATCGTCCGACCGCGGAGATGAAGCGTTTTCTCGCCCATCGCGATCAGCACTGTCGGCATCCTGGCTGCCGCGTTCCTGTCCGGCGCACCGATATCGACCACAACCGAGATTGGGCCCACGGAGGCAAGACCGACGTTGCGAATCTGGCCCCGCTGTGCCGAAGGCACCACACGCTCAAGACGAGCGCCGGGTGGACGATCATTCCACGGCCGGGAGGGGTCCTGGAGTTCGTCACGCCGCTCGGCTACCGCTATATCGATACGCCTCAACCCCGCACGGTCGCGTTCAGTGCCGACCTCTCGGCCGGGCGTGCGCACGCGGCCACGGAAACGACGGATGGCACGCCCCCGTGGTGACGCCCAGCGCCCGCCCGAGAAGACCACGCACCATATACCTTCACAGGTGCGCGACACGAAGCCCGCTACGCCGCATGCGCCTCGACTCAGCGGCACGGTCAGGAGAGCATAGGGTCATGACCAACGTGCGAGAGGTCGCAGGTGTCTCCCCCGCACACGCCCAGGAACTGACGGAACTGGCGATCGGTGCGCGCGATCTCGACCCCGATTCGGCAGTGACGTCGCTCTCCGGGTTTGATGAGCTGCCGCGGCTGCGGAGGCTCGAGGTGTGGGGGCTGGGCTTGGAGTCTCTGGATCTCACGGGGGCAGGAGCCCTCGAAGAGCTCATCGCCAGCGACAACGCACTCACCCGCATCGACCTGTCGGCCACTCCCCACCTCATCTCACTGGCGGTGGGACGCAACCCGCTGAGCTCTCTCGATCTGAGCCCGGTGGGTGGGCTCCGGGAGCTGCGGTGCGACAGCGCGGGACTCGCCGAGCTGGATCTGTCTCCCGTGCCTCACCTGCGGGATCTGCGATGCTTCGGTAACGCGCTGACTGCTCTTGACCTCCGTCTCGTGCCGGAGCTGCGCCGCCTGCACTGCGAGGACAATCTCCTCACCGAACTGGATCTTTCGGTCGTCCCGCATCTGGAGCACGCCGGATACAGCGGCAACCCGATCACACCGGTGGCAGTGAGCCTCGGGCGGGCGGGGACGTTCTCCTCCGTGTGTGGTGCGGATTTCGAGCGCACACGCCGCATCGACGGTGTGGACGTCCTGATCACGGTCGCCACCTCCGACCCTGCTGTGCTCGACGGGCTGCGCGCCCCGCTGGGCCGCGCGCTCGCCGCGCTGCGGAGTCTCACGGCGCAGGCCCGTCTTCTGCTCGAAGAGACCCACCCGGGCGAAGACGCCGGCATCCCGCTCGTCTCCATCACCTTCCGCACCGACGGGTCCGTGCAACTGGGCTTCGACGCGGGAGAGTCGCCCGCTGGCGCGCTCGAAGTCGGCGTCGTCTTCGACCACGACCTACTGCGCCAGCCGGACCTCGTGTACGAGGTGTACTGAGCCACCCCCACCACGACCCGTACCGGACTCATCCCGCCACGACGCGCACGGCACCGGCCGCGAATCCCGACTGCACCGAACATACGCCGAACCACGAATCACCCGGCGCCCGCCGCGAATCCCGACTGCACCGAACATCCGCCGAACCACGAACCCCCCGGCGCCCGCCGCGAATCACGCCCTGCACCGGACTCACCACGAACCACGAACCACGAACCACACGGCACCCGCCGCGAATCCCGGCCCGTACGGGACTCATCCCGCCACGACGCCCACGGTGCCCGCCGCGAATCCCGACCTGCACCGAACTCTCCCGAACCGCTGCCGGTGGGCGCGCTCGTGAGCGCTCCACGGTTCGCCGGGCGCAGAGTCGTGCCTCACCCGACATATGTGCACATCGGGTGTGCACTGCGTCACCGGGATCCGGGGTGGCAGTTACGCGGCGTGCGTGATCCGCGCAGGCCGCTCGGCACTCCGCTCGCGAGCATCGACGAGCGGGCGACCCATCAGCAGGCCGGGAAGACCGCGGCCATCCGTCGTGAACGTGAGGATGAGAGTCACCAGCCAGAACGCACCGGAGAGCAGCTCGCCCGCCCCGGGGATCAGCGCCAGCAGCGCGGCACCCGAGATTCCCGACAGCAGACGCAGCACGCGCGACGGGAACTCCTTGCCCGGACCGCGATAGGCCAGCTGAACACTGTGGTCGCCGACGGATCGGCCGGTGGCGAGGATGAGGACCGTCCAGAGCACGAGCGGCAGGACGTTCGCAACGGTCGAGGAGATCACCGTCTGCGCCTCGGTGACCCGGTGACCGTTCAGCAGCGAGAAGGCCAGCTGCATCGCCACCGCCGCACCGGCGCCGATCACCCAGAACGACAGCGCATCGCAGACCATCGCCAGCAGACGCCGCCCCCGCGTCACGGGCCGCGGCAGATCGGCACCCGGCAGCTCCCGGCCGCCCCGCAGGCGAGCCGGGATCACGAGCCCGATCGCCGCTCCGATGAACGCCCCGGCCGTGTTGGTGATCAGGTCCGCGACGTCGAAGAAGCGGTAGGCGCACGAGTAGACACCCCACACACCCGTGAGCTGAGTCAGCTCGATGAACAAGGACACCCCGAAGCCGACGGCAGTGGCGAGGACGATGCCGCGGCCCGCGAGCACCCGGATGAAGAACCCGAGCGGCACGAACAGCAAGACGTTCAAGGCCAGCTGCAGCACAGCCGCGCTGAGCAGAACGTTCCCGCCCTCCCCGATGGCCTTCTGCACGTCGTGGACCGCGTCCATCGGATTGAGGATCGCCCCGGCGCAGTACTCGATCGGCCCGTCGGGAAGTGGCAACAGCGTGTAGGTCCAGATCGCCCAGAAGTACACCAGCGCCGCCGACCACAGCAGGAACATCCCCGCCGTGAGCCGACCGCGACGACGATAGACCCGTGCCACGAAGGGGACGAAGAGAAGGATGCCGAGCAGTCCGCCCGCTCCGAGTGCGATGAATCCGGACAGAAGTTGATTGCTCATGACATATCCATCTTCGCTGGCCGGGCCCGGCCGCCGCGTCGCCCGCGAGGCGTAGCCGGGTCATCCCGGCGAACGATCCGGGACGCAATCCGGCGAGGGTCCTGGGACGCAACCCCCGCGAACGGTCCGGGACGCGACCCCCGCGAAGGGTCCGGGACGCAATCCCCGCGAACGATCCCACGCCCCTGCGAACGGTCCGGGACACAACCCCGCGAACGGTCCGGGACACAACCTCGCGAACGATCCAAGGCACACCCCCACCAAGGGTCCGGGACACAACCCCGCGAACGGTCCAAGGCACACCCCCGCGAACGGTCCAAGGCACAACCCGCGAACGGTCCAAGGCACAACCCGCGAACGGTCCAAGGCGCACCCCCGCCAAGGATCCGAGGCACAACCCGCGAACGATCCCACGACCCCGCGAACAACTCCAGGGCCACAACCCGCGAAGGATCCAGGGCACACGTCGGACCGCAGCGCACACCACAGCCGTCAGGATCTCGTGAGGATTCCCGTGATTACGCATCATCGGCCGTCAGGAACGCGTAGGTTCTACGTCCGTGGTGAATGACACTCGCGATCCCGCCAGTCCCCGACCCAGCGCCAAGCGCTGGATCCTCGGGGAGCCGTTGACGTCCACGCAGGCGGACGACCAGCTTCTGCCGAAGAAGCTCGCGCTGCCGATCTTCGCCTCCGACGCGCTGAGCTCGGTCGCCTACGCACCGCAGGAGATCATGATGATCCTGCTGCTGGGCGGCGCCGCGTTCCTTTCGTTCGCCCCCTGGGTCGCCGCGGCGGTCGTCCTGCTCCTCGTCGTGGTGGTGCTCAGCTACCGCCAGCTGATCCGGGCCTACCCGTCGGGCGGCGGCGACTACGAGGTGGCATCGAAGAATCTCGGCGAGAAGGCCGGCGTCGTGGTGGCCGCGGCCCTCCTCGTCGACTACGTGCTCACCGTCGCCGTCTCTGTCGCCTCCGGCGTCGACAACATCATCTCCGCGCTCCCGGTGCTGAACCCCTGGCGCGTCGAACTCGCCATCGGGTTCGTCGTGCTCATCATCCTGATGAACCTCCGCGGCGTGCGCGAGGCCTCGTCGGTCTTCGCCGTTCCCACCTACATCTTCATCGGCTCGGTCGCCGTGATGATCGTCGTCGGCCTCGCACGCACGGTGCTGGGCGACGCTCCTGTCGCCTCCAGCGCCGACTACACCTCGCAGGTGCACTCGCTGACCAACGCCGCCGTGGTCCTCCTGGTGCTCCGCGCGTTCTCCTCCGGCTGCTCGGCGCTCACCGGAGTCGAGGCCGTCTCCAACGGCGTCCAGGCGTTCCGCCGCCCCAAGATCCGCAACGCCCAGACGACCCTCGCCATCATGGGAACGATCGCGGGATGCCTGTTCGCGGGACTCGTCGCGCTCGCCCTCATCAGCGGAATCCACTACGCGGAGAACCCGTGCGATCTGCAGGGCTTCGACTGCACGCAGCCGCAGCCGAGCCTCATCGCCCAGCTTGCGGCCGCCGTCTTCGGCGGCGGGTCGATCCCGTTCTTCATCATCCAGGCCGCCACCGCTTGCGTGCTGCTGCTCGCGGCCAACACCGCGTTCAACGGCTTCCCCCTCCTCGGCGCCGTCCTCGCCCGCGACGGATACGCGCCGAAGGCGCTGAACACCCGCGGTGACCGCCTGGTGTTCAGCAACGGCATGATCCTGCTCGGCATCGGGGCGATCACGATCCTGCTGGTGTTCCAGGCGAACCTCACCACGCTGATCCAGCTCTACATCATCGGTGTCTTCGTGTCGTTCACCCTCGGCCAGATCGGCATGGTCCGCCACTGGCGCCGCGTCCTGCGCGAGATGCGGGAGGAGCTGCCTGCGGGCAGCGAGCATCAGCGCAGCACCGACTTCACCCGGCACGAGGCGGTGAAGGGCCTCATCATCAACTCCGCCGGAGCGACGATGACCTCGCTCGTGCTCGTCATCGTGACCATCACGAAGTTCACGCACGGCGCCTGGCTCGTGTTCCTCGCGATCCCGGTGCTGTCGATCCTGATGATCGGCGTGAGCCGCTACTACCGCGACGTCGAGGCGGAGATCACCGTCACCGACGTCCCCCACTTCGGCGCGCAGGGCGACGTCGCGATCGTTCTGGTCAACCGCCTGCAGAAGCCGGTGCTCAAGGCGCTGGACTACGCACTCGCTGCGAACCACCGAACGCTGCTCGCTGTCCACGTCTCGGCTGATCCGGCCGAGACAGAGCGGCTGCTCGCCGACTGGGATAGCAAGCGGATGCCCGTTCCGCTCACCGTCGTGGAGTCTCCGTACCGCTTCTATGCGGCTCCGGTGGCGATGTTCATCAAGCAGTTCCGCGAGAAGCACGGGCCGTCGGTGGTCACCGTCTACCTGCCGCAGTACATCGTCGGGCACTGGTGGGAGAGCGTGCTGCACAACCGCAGGGCCAAGCGGATGGCGCAGCAGCTGATGCTGGTCCACGGCGTCACCATCACCCTGGTCCCCTGGCTGCTGGACTCGTCGGAGATCATCTACGGCCGCCGCTCACGCGTGATGCCCGGACAGGAGCGCTCCGGCCAGCCCTTCCCCGCCGCAGAACCACGGCGGGCCACCCGGGCCGGCGGCCCGCCCGATCACAGCTGACCCGCGCCGGTGCACGCATGAGCCCGTCAGAGAACTCATCGCCGAATTCGTGAACCTTTTCCGTGTGAGCGGACATCTCATCCACAGGGGGTCACTTTTTCGACGATGAGGACAGGACATGGCACGCGCCCTTCGCCACCCCGCAACGATCATGCTGCTCGTCGGGCTCGCCGTCCTCGGCCTCGCCCTGTGCTGTCTGGGCGGGAGCGTCGTCTTCACCGCGCTGGCGGAGGACGGGTCGCCTGATCAGCCGCCGGCGGCCGCCACCGTCTGCGTGATCGTCGGCGCTGTGGCCTTCGTCGTCGGGGTGATCGGAGTGTGCCTCGCCGCACTGGCGTCCCGCCCCGTCGCGCGGCCGCATCGGACAGCTTCGGACGTGGGCGGCCGGCGCGGCATGTCCGAGCCCACTGCGTAGGATGTGAGCGTCAGAGGCGGAGGGGATCGCGATGATGCCGCATCAGGGAGCACCGGGGTTTTCCCCCGCCACGCCCGGTGACCCGCGCGGAAGCCACCAGCGCCCACTGCGCTTCGGGGGCGCCGGGGTGCTGTCCGCACCGATGCGACGAAGCGGGCCCCGCGGGTCGACCGTCGCAACCGCGATCGCCACCGTCCTGATCGTGCTCGCGGGATGCGGTGGAATGTGGGCGGCGTCGGCCACGGCGCGGGCCAACATGTTCCCCGGCGCACCCCTGGAAGACGTCGCCGCCGCGTTGGGTACACACCTGGACGCCGACGGCGATGCCTGGAGGGACGATCTCGTGCCCGCACTCGCCGCCCAGTTCACCGACGCCGGCTCACGCCCCGGCGCCGGCGACGCCGCCGCGCTGGACGCGCTGGGCGTCACGCGCAGCACGGAGATCACCGTGGCGCCGTGGCGCGCGAACGGCGACCTGATCGACAAGGATCGCCCCGCCGATGTGTCGGACGCCTACCTCGCCACGACGCTCACCCTGCCCGACGGATCGACCACGGTCCTCAACGCTCAGGGCCTGTTCGTGCGGGCCTTCTACTACGACGGATCCGACCAGCCGGAGCAGTCGCGCGCGGGCGAGGACCCGACGGCGGTAGCGCCGTGGGCCCTCGGCTCGCTGACCGCGTCCGGCGCGCAGTCCTCCGTCGTCGCCGAGAACGAGAGCTGCTCCGATCCGCTGCAGGCCATGGTCGCGCTCTCGACGGTTGCACGCACGACCGGCACGCTCGCTTCCCCCTGCGCCCTCGGCGGATCGGCCGTCGCGGTCGCCGCAGGACTCGATGCGGCCGCGATCGCGGCGACCTTCCCGGTGCTGGGCGAGTACTCCGAGCTGCCCCAGATTCCCGCGCTGCCCGGCGATCCGGAGGACGTCGGACTCGTGCAGTACCGCTTCACGGCGGGCGAGCAGAATCTGGTCGCGGTGCTCGTCAGCACGCAGGACTACGGCTGGGCGTTCGTCGGCATCGCCGGGGCGCAGTCATGACGGGGGTGCGGTCGTGAAGGGCGGCGCGAAGACGGTGTGGGCCGGGGCCGGCGTGATCGCGCTGGCGATCGCCGGTGCGTTCACCGCGATCACCTGGCCCCACGAGGTCGAAACCGGAACGGTCGCCGAGGTCCCGGGAATCGTCGCCACCCAGCCCCCGCTGGTTCCCGAGCGTGATCCGTCCAGCGACGAGCGCCACCAGAGCATATGGGACGGAATGAACCAGGCGATGCTCGCCAAAGACCGCGACGCCTTCCTCTCGCACACCACTGGTGAAGCCACCACACAGCTGGCCACCTGGTGGGACGGCACCAGCACGATCGGCTGGGACGTCGCGGCGATTTCACCGTGGGACGACTACACCGTGATCCTCGGCGCCCAGCTTGCCTTCGCCGCCCACCCGGAGCGCGGCAGCGGCGCCGACGATGCCGGACTCCAGCTGATCCAGGGGTTCTACTACGACGTCGAGTGGGATGGCGACCTGATCTCGTCGATCACCCCCTACACCGAGCCGATGCCGTGGGACGAAGGACCACTGTACGCGGCCCGGTCGGAGCACGTGGTGCTGTTCGGCGCGGCCGACGAGCAGGCCCTGGTCGACGCCAATCTCGCGCAGGCCGAAGCGTCGGCGCAGATGGCGCTGAGCGAGGTCCGCAAGCTCGGCGGCGACGTTCCGATGGACGGGTTCGTGGCCGCGATCACCGATGACTCCGCGCGGCTCTCGCGCTGGCAGTTCGGCGGCGGCCAGCAGTGGGACATGGACGTGGCCGGATTCGCCATGCCGACCTATCGGCCACCGTCCCCGGCGCCCTGGCTGGACCCGCGCATCGCCACCGGGGATGCCAGCAGCGGCACGATCGTGGCTGTGGGTCCGCTGAGCGCCGACCAGCGATCGGAGACGTTGACACATGAGTTCCTGCACGCCCTGCACCTGACCGCGGCGCCGACCAGCGAGAGCCAGCCGTCTGTGGCCGTCATGGAGGGTTTCGCCGAGTGGGCCACGGCCGATTCGGGCGCCGACGATTTCACCTACCGCCGCCCCGAGGTCAAGGATGCCGTCGCCCGCGCGGGAACGGAAGCCTTCTCCGACGACGCTCTGCGTGCATCAGACGCGTGGCTGGGATACGGCGCTGCGGGGTCGGTCTACGGCTTCGTGCAGGCGAGCGGGGGCGACGCCTGGCGGCTCGCGGTGGATGCGCAGCGCTCCGGTGCGGACCTCTTCACGGTGGCGCAGGCGCAGAATCCAGCTCTCACCCCAGACGCCTGGCAGGCGTGGGTCGCAGCGCAATAGCCACCCCGCGCAGGCCGCCCGCGACGCGCACATCACGAGGCGCGGTGCGTCGGGTCTCCGGCCGTGCAGCGACGAGCTGAGCGCTCCGTGTGAGGGACCCGTCAGGGATCCGGGCGCTGCCGTGTGGATTCCGTGAGGGCCCCGTGCACCGTGCATGAGAGGGCGGAAGCATCGAAGCATCCGTTCCGATTCAAAGGAAGATCATGCTCGATGTCTTCTCCGTCCTGCTGACGCTCGCGTGCTTCGCGCTCGTCGCTGTGGTCGCGCGATTGGTGGAGAAGCGATGATCGCCCTCTCCGCGATCGCCGCCGTCCTCGCCGTCGCCGCGCTCGTCTACCTCGTCGTCGCGCTGTGGAAGCCGGAGCGCTTCTGATGATGATCCTGCCGCCGCGCACCCTCGTCGTCCCCCGCACCCTCACGCCGGAGCTCAGCTGATGCCCGCCACCGCCGCCGCCATCGTGCAGGCGCTCGCCCTCGTCGCCCTTCTCGTCATCACCCACCGGCCCATGGGCGATCTGCTGGCTCGGGTCTACACCGCACGGCGCCACCTGCGCATCGAGCGCGGCACCTACAAGCTGCTCGGTGTGGACGGCGACGCCCAGCAGTCGTGGCCGATGTATCTGCGCGGAGTGCTGGCCTTCTCCGTCGTCGGCATGCTGCTCGTCTACCTGCTGCAGCGGACGCAACAGTGGCTTCCCGCGTCGCTGGGGCTTCCCGCCGTCTCCGAGCCCATCGCTTTCAACACCGCAGCATCGTTCGTCGCCAACACGAACTGGCAGTCCTACTCCCCCGAGGCGACGGTCGGATACGTCGTCCAGGCGTGCGGACTCGCGGTGCAGAACTTCGTGTCCGCCGCCGTCGGCATCGCCGTGGCGGTCGCCCTCGTGCGTGGATTCGCCGCACGCGGCACCGGAGTGATCGGCAACTTCTGGGTCGACCTCATCCGCGGCACCTATCGGGTGCTGCTGCCGATCTCCGTCATCGGCGCCACGATCCTCATCGCGGGCGGCGTCATCGAGAACCTCACCGCCGTCACCACCGCACAGACCCTCGCCGGCGCGACACAGTCCATCCCCGGCGGCCCGGTCGCCTCCCAGGAGGTCATCAAGCTCCTGGGCACCAACGGCGGCGGCTTCTTCAACGCCAACTCCGCCCACCCGTTCGAGAACCCGGCACCGTGGACCAACCTCTTCGAGTGCTTCCTGATCCTCCTGATCCCGTTCGCGCTCCCCCGCACCTTCGGCGTGATGGTCGGCGATCGCCGCCAGGGCTACGCGATCACCGCGGCGATGGCCACGATCTTCGTCGTGTCGCTCGTCGCGCTGTCGCTGCTCGAAGCGGGTGCCGCAGGTACCGCACCGCAGCTTGCGGGAGGGGCGATGGAGGGCAAGGAGACCCGCTTCGGCATCTTCGGCTCCACCCTGTTCTCCTCCGCCGCCACCCTCACCTCCACCGGTGCCGTCAACGCCATGCACGACTCGTACACGGCCCTCGGCGGCATGATGCCGATGCTGAACATGATGCTCGGCGAGATCGCGCCCGGCGGAGTCGGCTCCGGACTCTACGGCATGCTCGTGATCGCCGTCATCGCGGTGTTCGTCGGCGGGCTGCTCATCGGCCGCACCCCGGAGTACCTCGGCAAGCGCCTCGGACCGCAGGAGGTCACGCTCGCGAGCCTGTACATCCTCGTGGTGCCCACCCTCGTGCTCGCCGGAACCGCGCTCAGCTTCGCGATCCCCGGCGTGCGGGACGAGATCACGGGATCCGCGATGCTGAACCCGGGTCCCCACGGCCTCAGTGAGGTGCTCTACGCGTTCACCTCCGCGGCCAACAACAACGGCTCCGCCTTCGCCGGTCTGACCGCGTCCGGACCGTGGCTGGCCAATGCCCTGGGCGTCGCGATGCTCCTCGGCCGGTTCATCCCGATCGTGTTCGTGCTCGCCCTCGCCGGAGCCCTTGCCGCGCAGTCCCCCGCTCCGGCGACCGCGGGAACCCTCCCGACCCACCGCCCGCTCTTCGTGGGCCTCCTGATCGGAGTGGCCGTGATCGTCACCGCGCTGACCTACTTCCCGGTGCTCGCGCTGGGTCCCCTCGCGGAAGGGCTCGCCTGACATGGCCGTGATCACCGATCCCCGGACACCAACAGCGCACCCGCGCCCCACACCCTCACCGGCACTCACCCCGGAATCCCCCGTGGAAGGACTCTTCTGACATGGCTGTGATCACCGATCACCCCGCCGCAACGCCTCGTACCGCACCGGCACGCACGTTCAGCGTGCAGCAGGTACGCGCCGCACTTCCCGGCGCCTTCCGGCGACTCGACCCGCGCACGCAATGGCGTAACCCGGTCCTGATGCTCGTCTGGGCCGGTGCTGCCTTCACGACGGTGCTGGCCGTCGCGGAGCCGTTCCTCGGTGGCGACGGCCCCGTCGGCTTCACCGCGGCAATCGCCGCGTGGCTCTGGCTCACGGTCCTGTTCGCCAACCTCGCCGAATCCGTCGCCGAGGGGCGCGGCAAGGCTCAGGCCGACACACTGCGGCGCACCCGCGCCACCACCACGGCGCGACGCGTGGTGTCACCGGACGCCACGGACCCCGGCGCCTTCGCCACCACCGTCACGGAGGTGGCCTCGACGGACCTCAAGGTGGGCGACCGCGTCATCGTCGAGGCCGGTGAGCTGATCCCCGGCGACGGCGACGTCGAGTGGGGCATCGCCACCGTCGACGAGTCGGCCATCACGGGAGAGTCCGCCCCGGTCGTGCGCGAATCCGGTGGCGACCGCTCGGCCGTGACCGGAGGCACGCGCGTTCTCAGCGATCGCATCGTGGTGCGCATCACCGCGCAGCCGGGCGAGACCTTCGTCGACCGCATGATCGCCCTGGTGGAAGGCGCCGCCCGCCAGCGCACCCCGAACGAGATCGCGCTCAACATCCTCCTGGCGAGCCTGTCGTTCGTGTTCGTCGTGGTGGTCATGACACTGAATCCGATCGCATCCGCCGTCACCTCCCCCGTATCGCTCGCCGTGCTGATCGCGCTCCTCGTCTGCCTCATCCCCACGACCATCGGCGCCCTGCTGAGTGCCATCGGCATCGCCGGAATGGATCGGCTGGTGCAGCGAAACGTCCTGGCCATGTCGGGGCGGGCCGTCGAGGCGGCCGGAGACGTCACCACGCTCCTGCTCGACAAGACCGGCACGATCACATACGGCAACCGCCGTGCCGTGCGCTTCATCCCCCTGCCGGGCATCGGCGAGGGCGACCTCGTCCGCACCGCCGCTCTCAGCTCGCTCGCCGACCCCACACCCGAGGGCTCCTCGGTGGTCGCCCTCGCGGAGCAGCTGGGCGTGCACGCCACGGACGACGGCGAGGCGGCAGTGGTTCCCTTCACCGCGCAGACACGTATGAGCGGCCTGGATCTCCGCGACGGCACGCGCATCCGCAAGGGAGCCGGCTCCGCGGTGCGCGCCTGGCTGACATCGGAGGGCGTGACGCTCTCCGATACGGCGGACGCGGCGCTCACGGAGCACACCGACGCGATCGCCTCCGATGGCGGCACCCCGCTGGCCGTGGCCGTGCTCCGTGCAGACGGCTCGGGGGACGTTCTCGGCGTCATCCACCTGAAGGACGTCGTCAAGGAAGGACTGCGCGAGCGGTTCGACGAACTGCGAGCCATGGGCATCCGTACGGTGATGGTGACGGGCGACAACCCGCTCACCGCCCGCGCCATCGCACGCGAGGCCGGCGTCGACGACGTCCTCGCGGAAGCGACACCCGAGAACAAGCTCGAGCTGATCCGGCGGGAGCAAGAGGGCGGCCGCATGGTGGCCATGACCGGTGACGGCACCAATGACGCCCCGGCGCTCGCACAGGCCGATGTCGGGGTGGCGATGAACACCGGCACCTCGGCGGCGAAGGAGGCGGGGAACATGATCGACCTCGACTCCGACCCCACCAAGCTGATCGACATCGTCCGCATCGGCAAGCAGCTGCTCATCACCCGCGGCGCGCTCACCACGTTCTCGCTGGCCAACGACATCGCCAAGTACTTCGCCATCATCCCCGCGCTGTTCATGACAGCCTTCCCCGGGCTCGCCGCGCTGAACATCATGGGCCTGCACTCGCCGGCGTCCGCGGTCCTGTCGGCGATCATCTTCAACGCGATCATCATCGTGATCCTCATCCCGCTGGCACTGCGCGGAGTCCGCTACCGTCCCGCGAGTGCGGCATCGCTCCTGGGCAGGAACCTGCTCGTCTACGGACTCGGCGGCCTGATCGCGCCCTTCATCGGGATCAAGCTGATCGACCTCGTCGTCAGCCTCATCCCCGGCTTCTGAAGCCCCCTCCCACTCTCTGATCCAGAGGAATCTCCACCATGTCTGTTCGCACGACACTTCGTACCCATGCCACTGCGCTCCGGGCCATGCTCGTCCTCACCGTCATCCTCGGACTCGCCTACCCCGCCCTCATGCTGCTCGTCGGCCTCGCGATGCCCGCCCAGGCGAACGGCTCGCTGGTGCGGGATGACAACGGGACGGTTGTCGGGTCCGCACTCATCGGCCAGTCCTTCACCGACGAATCGGGCAAGCCCCTGCCGCAGTACTTCCAGTCGCGTCCATCCGCGTCCGGCTATGACGCACTCGCGTCCGGCGGCAGCAACCTCGGCCCGGAGAACCCGGAGCTCGCCGATGCGATCCGCGATCGACAGGCGAGCGGGGCGACGGCGACCGACGCACTGACGGCGTCGGGCTCCGGTCTCGACCCCGATATCTCGCCGGAGAACGCGCTGTCCCAGGTGCCCGGGGTCGCGGCGGCCCGCGGACTGGACGAGTCGGTGGTGCGCGAGCTCGTGCGGTCTATGATCAGGCCGAGGGACCTCGGATTCCTCGGCGACGAGCGCGTGAACGTGCTCGAGCTCAACCGGGCGCTGGACGCGTCGGCACGATAGCGGAGGACGACGGATGAAGCAGGCGAGCCTGCGGGTCCTGCCCGACGCGACCCGCACACCCGCCGCGCCGGACGGAGCGCGGCGGTGAAGCGCGGAAATCTGCGCGTCCTGCTCGGTGCGGCCCCGGGTGTCGGCAAGACCGTCGAGATGCTCACCGAGGGGGCGCGTCTTCGAGACGAAGGACGCGACGTGGTGATCGGTGTCGTGGAGACCCACGGCCGCGCGATGACCACGGCACGCACCGAAGGGCTCGAGCGGATCCCCCGCCAGCGCGTCGAGCACCGGGGCGTCACCCTGGAGGAGCTGGATGTGGCAGCCGTGCTGCGGCGACACCCGGATGTCGCCCTCATCGACGAGCTCGCGCACACCAACGCCCCCGGCTCCACGAACGCGAAACGCTGGCAGGACGTGGAGGATCTGCGAGACGCCGGCATCGACGTGATCACCACGGTCAACGTCCAGCACATCGAATCGCTCGGCGACGTCGTGCGCCGGATCACCGGCGTCTCGCAGGCCGAGACCGTTCCGGACGCGGTGGTGCGCGGCGCCGACCAGATCGAGGTGATCGACGTGGCGCCGCAGGCGCTGCGCGACCGGCTCTCCGCGGGCTTCGTCTATCCGGCCGAGCGCATCGATGCCGCTCTCTCGAACTACTTCCGGCTCGGGAACCTCACCGCACTGCGCGAACTCGCGCTGCTGTGGCTCGCCGACGAGGTCGAGAGCTCGCTGGCTCGGTATCGCGAGCAGCAGGGCATCGACGCCCCCTGGCAGACCCGCGAGCGGGTGGTGGTCGCCCTCACCGGCGGACCCGAGGGAGACACGCTGCTGCGGCGCGGCGCTCGCATCGCCGCGCGCGGTGCGGGTGGCGAGCTGATCGCGGTACACGTCTCGGGGCAGGACGGGCTGTCAAGCTCGGATCCCTCGCTGCTGTCCGCACAGCGCACCCTCGTGGAGAGCCTGGGCGGCTCCTTCCACACGGTGGTCGGCGATGACATCCCCCGCGCGCTCGTCTCCTTCGCGCGCTCGGTCGAAGCAACGCAGCTCGTGCTCGGCGCGAGCCGCCGGGGACGGTTGGCCACGGCGTTCACCGGCCCGGGGATCGGAGCCGCCGTCATCCGCGAGTCCGGAGAGATCGACGTGCACATGGTCACGCACGGCGAAGCGGGCGGCGCCACCCGGCTTCCCCGCATGGCCCGCGGTGCGCTCAGCCGCCGCCGGGTCGTCCTCGGATTCGTCGTTGCGCTCATCGGCGGTCCGGTGCTCAGCTGGCTCCTCACCGCATTCCACACCGAAGCGGCGATCACCTCGGAGGTGCTCGGCTATCAGCTGCTGGTCGTGGTCGTTGCCCTCATTGGCGGCATCTGGCCCGCGCTGTTCGCCGCCGTCCTGTCCGGCGTCACCCTGGACTTCCTGTTCGTGGCGCCGCTGTACAAGGTCACCGTCGCCGACCCTCTGCACGCCCTCGCTCTGGGCCTGTACGTCATCATCGCGATCCTGGTGAGCGCCATCGTCGACCAAGCCGCCCGACGGCTGCGATCCGCCAAGCGCTCGGCGGCGGAATCGGAGCTGCTCGCCACCGTCGCGGGCTCCGTGCTGCGTGGTGAGAGCGCCGTGCCCGCGCTGGTCTCACGCACCCGCGAGGCCCTGGGAGCCGCCGGAGTGCGCCTCGTGTCCCCCGAGGGTGCGGTGCTGGCGACAGATGGCGAACCCGTCCGCGGATCGGAGGAGCCGGACGTCCGCGTCCAGATCGGATCCGGACCGCAGGCCGTGCTGGAGGTGCACGGCGCGCGACTGGACGCATCGGAGCAGCGCCTGCTCGGAGCCATCGCCGCCCAGTTGTCCGGCGCGCTGGAGAACGCAGAGCTCACCGAGCAGGCCCGCCGCGCCGGCGCGATCGAGGCAGCGGATCAGGTGCGCTCCGCCCTGCTCTCCGCGGTGAGTCACGATGTGCGCCGCCCGCTCGCGGCAGCCGTTGCGGCGGTGGGGGGACTGCGCGCGGCGGGCGAGCGTCTGGATCCCGCAGACCGCGCGGAACTGCTGGAAACCGCTGAGGAGAGCCTCGGCACACTGTCCTCCCTGGTCACCGATCTCCTCGACGTCTCCCGGGTGCAGGCGGGGGCACTCGCCGTGCGGCTGGAGCCGACAGATGTGAGCTCGGTCATCCTGGCCTCGCTCGACGAACTGCGCGTCACACCGGCGGATCTCGAGCTGCTGCTGGATCCCGCCCTGCCGCCGGTCGCGGCGGATGCCGTGCTGCTCAAGCGCGTGCTCGTCAACGTCCTCGCCAACGCCCAGCGCCACACGCCCCTGGGCACCCGCATCGCCCTCAGCACCAGTGAGCTGCGCGGCACGGTGGAGATCCGGGTGATCGATCACGGCCCCGGAGTGCCGCCCGACCGGCTCGGCGACATCTTCCTGCCGTTCCAGCGCCACGGCGACACCGACAACAGCAGCGGACTCGGGCTCGGCCTCGCTCTCTCGCGCGGTTTCACGGAGGGCATGGGCGGCATGCTCACGGCCGAGGCCACCCCGGGCGGCGGGCTCACCATGGTGGTCTCGCTCCCCGCAGCCGCGGCTTCGGTGACGGACGAGTGATGACTGTCCTTCCCGCCTCCCCTCTCCTCACCGCCATACGACACTCATCGGAGGGTGCATGAAACTCCTGATAGCGGACGATGACCCCCAGCTCGTGCGTGCGCTGCGCATCACCCTCGGCGCGCAGGGCTACGAGGTCGTGACGGCGGCCGATGGAGAGGAAGCAGTGGCGCAGGCGGTCGCCGAGCACCCGGACATCGTGATGCTGGACCTCGGCATGCCCCACCTGGATGGCGTGGAGGTGATCCACGCACTGCGCGGCTGGATGACGGCTCCCATCATCGTGGTCTCCGGCCGGACCGGGTCCGCGGACAAGGTCGACGCCCTCGACGCGGGTGCGGATGACTACGTCACCAAGCCGTTCCAGATGGATGAGCTGCTGGCGCGCCTGCGAGCAGTGTCGCGCCGCGCCCAGCCGGCCATCACGCCGACCGACCCCGTGGTGAGGTTCGGCGCGGTCGAGGTGGACCTCGCCGCCCACGTGGTGACCCGCGAGGACATCGCGGTGCATCTCACTCCCACGGAATGGCGGATGCTCGAGTTCCTGGCCCGCCACCCCGGCGCTCTCGTCACACGACAGGCCCTGCTCAAGGAGCTGTGGGGCACCGATCAGGTGAGCGACACCGGGTACCTCCGCCTGTACATCTCGCAGTTGCGCAAGAAGCTCGAACGCGATCCGTCGCGCCCCGTCCACCTGCTCACCGAATCGGGAATGGGCTACCGGCTGATTCTCGACGCCGCATCACCGAGCTGACGGAACGCACGCCGACGACGCGGTGCGCTCGTCCGTGACGGCGACGTCGTCCATCATCCGAGGGTGCGGGCGCGGGAACGGTCTCGGGCCTCCGCGAGCGCATCGATCAGGCGCGTGTGGAAGCTCGACGTGGAATGCCGCTCTGCCACCACCCGCTTCGCCTCGCCGGTGGACGCGACGATCGCCTGCCAGTCGGTGATGACGTGCCGCAGCGCTGAGACGAGCGCCGGAACGTCGTCAGGCTCGACCGCCCGCGCCGTCGGGACCGCGGCGATCGCCTCCTTCAGCCCCGCTCGCGCCGCCACGATCACGGGGCGCCCGGCCAGCACCGCCTCCACGGCGACGTTCCCGAAACCCTCGTCGAGACGGGACGGGACCACCAGCACGTCGATGTCCGAGAGACAGGGACCCACATCCGAACGGAAGCCCAGAAACCGGACACGATCGGCGACTCCCCGCTCCAGCGCTGCGGCGCGCAACTCGCGTTCGTACCACTCGTAGCCGGGGAACACCGCGCCCACGAGGTCCAGCCGGGCGTCAATGCCGCCCTCGACGAGGGCGGGCAGCGCGCTCACCAGCAGATCCACTCCCTTGCGCGGGGAGAGCCTGCCGAGATATCCGATCCGGAGGGTGCCATCGAGCTTCTGCCGAGCCGGAGCGACGCCGGACGGCACGGGCACGGGGTTGAGGACCACTCTGGTGCGGGCAGAGAGGGCGGGTTCGCTGGAGAGCAGATCGTCGCGGGTGAACCGACTGTTGCAGACGACGACATCGGCGGAGCGCGCGGGGAACGCGAGCACCCGTCGCACCAGGGCACCGGCGGCGGTCTCCGCTTCGTGCAGGTGCAGAACCACACTCGCGCGACGGCGGGAGAGCAGACACCACAGCGGCAACGTGATGGTCGAGACGTAGACGAGCTCGGCGCGATGCTCCGCAATCAGCCGCCGGACCCGTCGAACCTCATGAAGGGCGAGGCGCACCAGCAGCGACCATCCCGAGGGCGCCATCAGCGACTTGCGAAGGACGAGCAGATCCGACACCTGGACGTCGGCTCCGGCCTCCCGAAGCTCATCGGCGAGGGGACCTTCCTGCGGCAGAAGCACGCGGACGTCGGAGCCGGCCGCGAGCATCCCGCGCACCGCCTCGGCGAACACGCGGTCCGAGCCGTACTGTTCTGCTCCCGGGTGCACGGCGAGGACGCGATCGGGCAGAGGAGAGGAAGGCATCGGGACAGGATCGCAGGAACGAGTCCGCGGCGACGGGAGGAGTCCACAGCCCCTGCGCGCGGTGGTCGCCCGCGCGTCCCGCGCCGATGACATACTCGCCGCATGGCGAACCGCATCCGCACGGCGCTCATCGTCTCGATCGCCCTGCTGCTGACATCGCTCACCGGGTGCGCCCGAACGCTGCACGGGGTGGAGCTCTACCAGAGCGCCCAGCAGCAGTTCCTGAGCACCGCGACCACCATGCACCGTGTCCTGATGGCGATCCATCCCGGGGACTGGACCGTGCCGACGGGGGGCTACGGTGCCGTTCCGATCGCGTGCAGTCGGGGCTGGAGCGGGGACTTCGGCTACATGTTCTCCTATCGCCGTGACGTGGACGTGGACATCTCCGACGCCGCCGCTCTGCAGGAACGTGCGACAGAAGCGTTCGCGCGCGCCGGGCTGGAAAGCAGCTCCCCGGTGTACGGGACGGGCCAGGGTGCGGAGTGGAATGTCATCGCGGAAGACGCCTCGATAGGGCGGCTGGTGGTGACCGTCATACCCTCTGCCGGACGGGTCGAAGTGTCCGCCGACTCCCCGTGCGTGGCCGGCGATGCGGGCGAGCTGAGGTCGATGATCATCGAAGACGACACGGTGACGACCTGGCGATCGCTGCCCGCCTTCGAGGGGCCGACGTCGGTCCCGCTGTTCTATTTCCCCGCCGACGGTCCGCTCTACTTCCGTGAAGACGGCACCCCGATCGAGCCTCAGCCGGTCGTCACCGTCGCCCCGGTGTCACCGTGGTCGACCCCCGGGCCGACCCCGTAAGAACACATCCGGATCGGCAACAGTTGACTTTTCCAACTGTTCACGCCAAGATGTTTCAGACGGAAGGAGCGGGATGATGCTCAACACGACGAACACCGAGGACCCGCGGCTCCCCGCCGCGCAGTCCGCCGGCCAGGTCGCCGTGATGAGCGGAATGCTGGCATTGCTGGAAGCCGAGCGGCGCGTCCGCGTGCAGATGCACACGGCGCTCAAGCTGTCTTCCGGTGAGCTGGCGGCGATGCAGACGGTGCTCCTTGCAGAGCCTCGCGGCGTCGTCCTCCGTCAGCGCGAGCTCGCCGAGCTCCTCGGCATGAAGCACAGCGCGATGAGCACGATGATCGACCGGCTGGTGAGTCGCGGTGACATGGTCCGCGACGCACATCCGGATGATCGTCGCTCCATCGCCCTGCGCATCACCGAGCAGGGCGCGGAACGTGTCGCGCGAACGATGGGAGAGGTGCAGAACGCCATCTTGTCGCGCGCGGCCGAGCTCACGGAGGACGAGCAGAACGCTGTGGCTCGCTTCCTCCACTCCGTCGCGGAAGATCTCATTGATCTTCGAACGTGATCACAACAGATCGGGAAAGGGACATCATGGGATTCATCGCATGGATCATTCTGGGTTTCATCGGCGGCGCCATCGGTAAGGCCATCGTCGGAAAGTCGATGGGCTGGATCGGCACTCTCATCTGCGGTCTGATCGGCGGTGTCGTCGGAGGCTGGATCGTCGGCATGATCACCGACAGCGACAACGTGATGACGAGCTTCTTCTCGCCGTGGTCGTGGCTGGCATCGATCCTCGGATCCGTCATCGTGGTCTGGGTCGTGTCGCTGATCACGGGCAAGAGCCGCAAGGACGCCTGACCCGGGTTCCGGCAGGAACGCACATACGAACGTGACGGTGCCGTGGGGGATTCCCCCCACGGCACCGTCGTGTTTGTGGGCCCGAGGTTGGCGTGCGAACGACGCCGAGCAATCAACGCCAGGCCAGCAAAGCCGCACATCCGCCACCGGGGTCCCACCGAGTCAGACATGTGAACGACGCCGAGCAATCAACACCAAGCCAGCAAAGCCGCACATCCACCGCCGGGGTCCCACCGACTCAGACGTGTGAACGACGCCGAGCGATCAGCACCAGGCCAGCAACAGCCGCACATCCGCCGATCCACAGCGGCAGCGTGTCGAGCGCCGCTCCGGTTCGCGGCAGGTTGCCCGCTGCCGGCGGGACCGAGGTGGCAGAGGCCAGGGGCGGCACCGACCGGGTCGGCGCTGCCGACACCGTGACGGGGATGCTTCCGACCGATACACCGTCGACGACCACCACGATGCGATGGTCACCGGCTGGAACGCTCGAAGGAATCGTGGCGCCCAGAGTGAACGATCCGCTGCTGTCCGTCGTGACCGTACCGAGGACAACCGGGTCGGAGTGCAGTTCGACCGTCGCCGGCACACGCGGCGCGAAGCCGGAACCCGACACGGTGATCTCGCCTCCGGCGACCAGATCACCGGAGACGGTGACCGTGCCCTCGCCCGCGGTGGGCTCCGGCGACGCGGTGGGCTCCGGCGACGCGGTGGGCTCCGGCGACGCGGTGGGCTCAGGGGAAGCGGTCGGCTCCGGGGAACTGGTCGGCTCCGGGGAACTGGTCGGCTCCGGCGAGACCGTCGGCTCAGGCGAAGACGTCGGCTCAGGCGAAGACGTCGGCTCAGGCGAAGACGTCGGCTCAGGCGAACTGGTCGGCTCAGGCGAACTGGTCGGCTCAGGGGAACTGGTCGGCTCCGGGGAGCTCGTCGGCTCCGGCGAGACCGTCGGCTCCGGAGAATCCGTGGGCGTCGGAGTCGGCGAAGCGGTGGGAGAAGGCGTCGGTTCGGGTGTGACGGGGTGCGCGAGGCGATACTCCGTCATGTATGCGAGCTTGCCCGGCTTCGCCTCGCTGTACGGCTTCGCGAGCTTGGCCCACTCCCCCTTGGTTTCACTCTTGCCGTCGTTCCATGCGCCCAGCACGCTGAGATCACCCGCCGTGTAGCCCGACTGCGGGTCCACGACCGTATCGGCGCCGAGGGCGACCTGCGCCTCACTGATCTGACGCACCAGGGCGAGGGACGCGGCCCAGTCGTCCTGGTTCCAGCCCGCCACGTCGATGTCGTCGCGCGTACGCAGCCAGGTGCCCCAGTAGAACTCCTGGAACGGCACGGCGCCGTCGGCGATGTAGCCGATGTCGCGGGCGAAGTAGAGGATCGAACGGTAACGATCGTCCTGGAAGTTGGCGAGCCCGACAGTGGAAGGAAGCTGTGCTGGCGTGATGGGCGCACCGTTCACGTCGCGCAGCCAGGTCCACCGATTGTCCTGCATCGCCTGCCAGAAGTCCGCTTCCGACAGACCCGACAGGTTCCCCAGCACCCGCAGCCGGACATGCACATCCGGGCCGGCGTTCTCCTGGAACGAGGTGAGGGTGTGGTGGCCGTCCGTCAGGTACAGCGTCCCGCCGGGGCCGATCACGACAGTCTTCATCGGTGCGATGGTCGCCGCCGTCTCCGACCCGACCGGCACGGTGCAGGTGAAGGTGGCGGGATCCAGCAGCGTGGCCCCCGGCTCCGCCGATGCCGCATCTTCCTGCCCGTTCGCCTCGCACCAGTCGGCGAAGCGCTTGTTGACCGCGTCCTTGCCGATCTCGGAGTCATAGCGGCCGAGCTTGTAGAACACCTCGTCGTAGCCGAGGGACGGCTGCGTCGGATGGACGTCGCCCACGCGCACGTCGAGCAGCGTGCCGAGCTCAGCACACAACGCACGGCCGTCACCGGCGACGCACGACGAATCCTTGACGTCGGTCGGCGAATCGACGGCGTGGGCGGAGGACACGGGCAGGCCGAGAAGCACAGCAGCCGCAGCGACGGCACCTGCTCCGAGCGCGGCGAGGGGACGGGCGATCTTCACTCCTCGATGCTGACCATCACAGATGAGCACCGGATGTCGCCGTGGTGAACAGACGGTGCCGTCTGGCCCTCTCCGCTGAGGCGGGCAGCTGAGGCCCTCGACGCAACCCGTGCGAATCGGCGGAGGCCATGCGGGAGAATCGAAGAATCATGACTGCTGCGCCGCTGGATCCCTCCGCCCTCCGCATCGACGGCGCCGCGCCCGAACCCGACGCGATCTACGAAGCCTTCGTCACCTGGGCCGAGTCGACCGGCCTCTCCCTCTACCCCGCCCAGGACGAGGCGGTCATCGAGATCGTCTCCGGCAACAACCTCATCCTGTCCACGCCCACCGGCACGGGAAAGTCACTCGTCGCCATCGGCGCGCACTTCGCCGCGATGGCCGATGGTCGTCGCACCTACTACACCGCACCGATCAAAGCGCTGGTGAGCGAGAAGTTCTTCGCACTGGTCGATGTCTTCGGCGCGGAGAACGTGGGAATGGTGACGGGCGACTCCTCGGTGAACCCCGACGCGCCGATCATCTGCTGCACCGCGGAGATCCTCGCCAACCTCGCGCTGCGCGGCGGCTCGGACGCCGCGGTGGGACAAGTGGTGATGGACGAGTTCCACTTCTATGCCGACCCCGATCGCGGCTGGGCCTGGCAGGTGCCGATTCTCGAGCTGCCGCAGGCGCAGTTCGTCCTGTTGTCGGCCACGCTCGGTGACGTCACCGACCTCGCCGCCGACCTCACGCGCCGCACCGGCAGAGAGACCGCTGTCGTCACCGGTGTGGAGCGCCCGGTCCCCCTGCACTTCTTCTATGAGACGGCGCCGATCCACGAGACCATCGAGGAGCTGCTGCACACCGACCGCGCACCGGTCTACATCGTGCACTTCTCCCAGGCGGCCGCGATGGAACGCGCGCAGGCTCTGTTGTCGGCGAAGATCGCCAGCCGCGAGGAACGCGACGCCATCGGCGAGCTGATCGCCGGATTCCGCTTCACGACGAGCTTCGGGAAGACCCTCAGCAAGTTCCTCCGCGCCGGCATCGGCGTGCATCATGCGGGCATGCTGCCCAAGTACCGGCGACTCGTCGAGCAGCTCGCCCAGCGGGGATTGCTCAAGGTGATCTGTGGCACCGATACGCTCGGCGTCGGAATCAACGTCCCGATCCGCACCGTGCTGCTGACGGCGCTCACCAAGTACGACGGAACCCGGATGCGCCAGCTGAACGCGCGCGAGTTCCACCAGATCGCGGGACGCGCGGGACGGGCCGGCTACGACACCGCAGGCACGGTGATGGTGCAGGCTCCCGAGCACGAGACGGAGAATCTCGCGGCGATCAAGAAGGCGGGGGACGACCCGAAGAAGAAGCGCAAGATCATTCGCAAGAAAGCCCCCGAGGGTTTCGTCTCCTGGGGTGAGCCCTCGTTCCAGAAGCTCATCGGTTCGCAGCCGGAGACTCTCGGCAGCAGCATGCAGATCACCAGCGCGATGCTCCTGAACGTGATCGGCCGAGGCGGCGATGTGGTGGGAGCGGTGCGTTCGCTCGTGTTCGACAACCACGAGCCGCGACACCGCCAGTATGAGCTCGCCCGCCGCGCGCTCGGCATCTACCGCACGCTGCGCGAGTCGGAGGTGGTGGAGGCGGGTCCGGACGGCCAGCCCCGGCTCACCGTGGATCTGCAACCCCACTTCGCCCTCAACCAGCCGCTGTCCCCCTATGCGCTCGCCGCCTTCTCGCTGTTGGATCCGGAGTCGGCCACCTATGCACTGGACATGATCTCCATCGTCGAATCCACGCTGGACGATCCGCGAGCCATCCTGAATCAGCAGGAGTTCCGTGCCCGGGGCGAGGCGGTCGCGGCGATGAAGGCCGAGGGCATCGAGTACGAGGAGCGCATGGAGCTGCTTGAGCAGATCACCTATCCGAAGCCCCTCGAAGAGCTGCTCGCGGCAACGTTCGAGACATTCGCGTCGGCCCAGCCCTGGGTGCGCGATTTCGAGCTGCACCCCAAATCCGTCGTGCGCGACATGTATGAACGAGCCATGTCGTTCGGCGAGTACGTCGCGTTCTACCAGATCGCGCGCAGTGAGGGCGTCGTGCTGCGCTACCTCTCCGATGCGTACCGAGCCGCCCGGCAGACCATCCCCGATGAGCTCAAGAACGAAGAGCTCTGGGACATCATCGAGTGGCTCGGTGAACTGGTGCGCCAGGTGGACTCGTCGCTGCTGGACGAGTGGGAGCAGCTCGTCTCGCCGACGACCACGGAGGATGACGACACCCCCATCGTCCCGCCGGCTCCGAAGCGGCTCACCGCGAACACCCGTGCTTTCCGCATCCTGGTGCGCAACGAGTTGTTCCGGCGCGTCCAGCTGGCGGCGCGCGAGGACATGGCCGCGCTGGCGGAACTGGACCCCGGCTTCGACTGGGAGGGTGCGCTCGACGGCTACTACGCCGAGCACGACACCATCGGCACCGGCCCCGACGCGCGCAGCGCCGCGATGCTCCTGTTTGAGGAAGGCGCCTCCGAATGGCGCGTGCGCCAGATCATCGAGGACCCGGCGGGAGATCACGATTGGGGGATCTCCGCGGTGGTCGACCTCGCAGCGTCGGATGAGGCCGGCGCTGCCGTCCTGCAGCTGAGTGCGGTGGATCGCCTGTAGCGAGAAGGGCGTCGGCGAAAGAACTCCCCTCTCTTCCTCGACCGAGCTCCCCGCGACGCTCTTGTGGCCACTCGCGGAGGACAGACCTTGGATTCTTTACACCGAACGTAAACTGCGTCGTGTTTTGCCGCCTGAACCCCACCCATCCGTGCACCACCGGCGGGATCCTGGAAGGGATTCAACCGCGGGCCGTGCCGATGATGGCACCCGCGCGACACACACCACAACGCAGGAGCCACATCATGGACCGCAGCACCACCACTTTCGACGCAGACGCCCTCGACTTCGCCGCCACGCCGGCGTGGTACGACCGTCACCCCTCGCAGGCTGAGGGCGCCGACTTCTGAGTCGCCCCCACGACACAGCGCCCGCCGCCTCACCGGAGGCGACGGGCGCTGTGCTGTTGCGGGGGCCGGAACATGCCGAAGGCGGCAGCCAGATGGCTGCCGCCTTCGGTGCGATCTCCTCGATCAGGCCTTCGAGCCCTGACGACGGATGATCATGAGTGCACCAGCACCGAGCAGGAACAGGAGCGCTGCTGCGCCCACCAGGCCGCTGACATCGGGCGCACCCGTGGTCGGCAGCGTGGCAGCGCAGGCCGCGGTGCGGAACTTCGTCGCCGGACCCTCGACGCCGTCGCGGGTCTGGGTCGCCGAGTAGTCCGTGCCGCACGCGAGCTTCGAGATGTTGATGCTCCAGGCACCCTTCGCATCCACCGTGCCGCTCGCGACCTTCTTGCCGTCCTTGTCGCGGATGGTGACCGTCGCCGTGGCCTCGCCCGTTCCCGACACCGTCTCCTTGGTCACCTCGGTGACGATCGGAGCGGTGGGGACGGTCGGAGTCACCGCGCAGTCAGCGGTGGTGATGGAGGTCGGGGCGCTCTCGACGCCGTCGACGATCTGCACCACGGCGTAGGTGGTTCCGCACTGCAGGCCGTCGACCGACCAGCTGCCGTCGGCCTGAGCTGTGGTGGTGGCCACGACCTTGCCGTCGGCGTCGCGGATCTCGATGACGGCTCCCGGGAGGCCGGTGCCTTCGGCGCCGTCATCGGTGATGGTCGTCACCAGCGGGGCGCCCGGCACGCCGGGCTCGACGCAGTCGGCGGTCGAGAACGGCGTCTCAGCGCTGTCCACACCATCCACGATCTGCACCACGGTGTAATCCGTGCCGCACTCCAGACCGGCAACCGTCCAGCTACCGTCGGCAGCGACCGTCGCCGTACCCACGACCGTGCCGTCCGCGTCACGAACCTCAACAGCGGCGGCCGGCGTGCCCGTACCCGCAGCAGCGGTCTCCGTGGTGGAGGTCACCACCGGAGCCGTGGGCGCGACGGCACAGTCGGCGGTCGAGAACGGCGTCTCAGCGCTGTCCACACCATCCACGATCTGCACCACGGTGTAATCCGTGCCGCACTCCAGACCGGCAACCGTCCAGCTACCGTCGGCAGCGACCGTCGCCGTACCCACGACCGTGCCGTCCGCGTCACGAACCTCAACAGCGGCGGCCGGCGTGCCGGTACCCTCGGCGGTCGTCTCGGTGGTCTCGGTGACGACCGGGGCGGGCGGGGCGACCACGATGTTCTTGTCGATGCTCGAATACTGCGAGGTGTTGCCGTTCGCATCGACGGTCTGCACACGGAGGTAACCCGAGGTGTGTGCGGTACCGATCGTGACCTTCTGGCCCGGCGTGACGTTGTCGATCGTGCCCAGGTACTCCTCGGCGTGATTGTCAGCGGTCCAGTACACGTGCAGCGTGACCGGAGCCACGGCCGCGTTGTTGCCTGCCTCCGGCGCCGGCTGGGTGGCCGTGAAGCTTGCCGTGGTGCCGTTGTAGATGACGCTCTCGGCTCGGAACGTCTGAACGCGGTTGTTCACACCGGCGCGGTCGTTCCACACGAACCAGTAGCCGAGGTTCTCGGTCTCCGGGTCGAAGCTGCCGCGGGTGTTGGGGCCAAACGTGTTGCCGGTGATCCTCGCCTTACCCAGGGCGTTGTCCGTGATCGGAGCCTGCGTAGCAATCGCCGGGTTGCCGCCGAAGCCATCCACGCTGTTGTTCACAACGCTCCAGCCGACGTTCGCGTCGGCGCTGGCAGCGCCCGCCTCCGCCCACAGGTACACCGCCCAGTGGTTGGCCATATTGGCAGGCAGGTCCACGTTGTCGCCGCGGTCGAGGTGCTGGATGAACTCGTTGTCGCTCACCGTGTTACCGGCACCGGGCGCCACGATCGCGACGGCCGAGCGGCTGACGTCGGCGTAGAAGTCGTGGAATCGGTTGTCCGTGATCGCCACGTCCTGAGCATCCGCGCCCTGGACGCGCACGGCGTCGACAGCCCAGACCGTGTCGAAGAAGTTGTTCGACACGGTCACGTTGTCGTTCACAGCCGTACCGGACAGCCCGAGGCTCAGCGCCGCACCGTTCGGCTCGCGCGTCTCGGTGAACGTGTTCCCGTCGAACAGCGCATCCGTGATGGTGCCGTTCATGAGGATGCCGCGCGTGAACGTGGCGGTGTTGTTGGTGTAGTCCAGACCGGTCCACGTGCCGCTGTTCGCACCGATGATGCGCGAGAGCGGCTGGGTACGGGAGACGCCGGTGAAGGTGTTGCCGTCGAACACGGTGTCGGTGAACGACGAGGTGTTGCCGTAGCCACCCTCGAACATGACGACGTTGCGCTCGGGGCCGGTACCCTGCGTCATCGTGTTGTCGCTGAACGTGAGGCCCGTGGTGGTGACCGCCGGGTTGATGTAGAAGCTCGGCGAGGTGGAGCTCTCGTCCGCCGCGCCGAAGTCGCTGTTGGTGATGGTGAGACCGTTGACGACGGCGCCGTCCTCGATGTCGATGTGGCCGTAGCCGGATTCGACACCGCGGCTGGTGATGTTGTCGATGGTGATGTTGGTCACTGTGGTGGGGTTCGCCTGGGATCCGTCGATGAGGATCGAGGACCACCACTGGCTGACGAAGGTGCTGTTGGTGATCGAGACATCGCTCGCGCCGTTCAGCAGCGCGACGCCGACCTCGGCGATCGGGCCCTCCGCGTCGTCGAAGGTCATATTGTCGACGGACACGTTGGTGCCGTCGATGGCGAGGCCCGCCGCACCGGCCTTGAGCTTGTCCAGGTTGGAGAGCGTGACGTTGTCCGAGTGGACGTAGATGCCGGCGAAATCCGCATCCGTCGTGGTGTCGATGCCGTCGAGATTCGTGAAATCGATGTCGACGGGAACGTCTGCGTCGATGAGATAGCGTGCGCCCAGGGCACCCGCGAGCTCGTTTCCGACGCCGATCGGCTGATCCCACATCTTGCACACCGACCCGGGATGCATGATCGGACCGGTGTCGGCGAGCGCCGCGTCGAAGACGATCTCCACGCCGTCGGGGTTGGTGGAGGCGTTCGCTGCGGCGAGAGCCGCACCGAAGGATCCCGGGTCCTGACAGTTGGTGAGGTTGGTGACCGTGATCACGTCTTCTGCGGCGTGGGCGGCGGTGACGGGCAGGATGACGCCGGCGAATACGGTGGCGAATCCGGCGGCAGCCGCACCAGACCGCTTCAGAATCGTGCGGCGCCCCTGCGCGCGTTCTCGTTTCGGGACCTGGTGGCTCACTGACGCTTCCTTTCGACAAGCGTGTCACCACAAACCGGCCCTCGCGCACGCGCGAAGAACGGAAGATCTATTCAGGCCCCTGAGACCGGCAACTGTCACAGAGAGAGGGTGCGGGGACACGCTGGGTAATTCGAGTTGCCTCACATGAATCTTGCAGAGCCCCGGACCGCTGCGTGTACTGACCACAGCGGAATGACCCCAAACTAGGGGTCATACACATCACCACGGATGCGGCTTGTAGTCCTTCAGGAATACGCCGTAGAGATCCTCACCCGCGACGCCTCGCACGACCGGGTCGTACACGCGAGCGGCGCCGTCCACGAGGTCCAGCGGAGCGTGGAAGCCCTCCTCGGCGAGGCGCACCTTCGTGAAGTGCGGACGCTCGTCGGTGATCCAGCCGGTGTCCACCGCCGTCATCAGGATTCCGTCCGACTCGAACATCTCGCCCGCCGATGTCCGCGTGAGCATGTTCAGCGCGGCCTTCGCCATGTTGGTGTGCGGGTGGCCGGGCCCCTTGTAGCGGCGGGCGAACTGGCCCTCCATCGCCGAGACGTTCACCACGTACGACCGTCCGGCCGCGGCCATCGCGGGGCGGAGCCGGTTGATGAGGATGAAGGGAGCCGTGGTGTTGCACAGCTGCACTTCCAGCATCTCGAGCGGATCCACGTCGCCGATGTTCTGCACCCAGGTGTTCACGCGCTCCACGTCGGGCACGAGGCCGCCCGCGTCAATCGCAGTGCCGTCGTGGTGCTTGGCGAGCGAGGAGGAACCGGGCGCCATCGCGAGGCGCGTGAGCTCGTCCGCCGTGATCGCCGGTGCACCGACGCCCACCGTGCCTGCCAGGGAGGCCACCGACAGCAACGGGTGCTCGGACACCGAGGCCTGCAGCGCATGCGGGTGCAGGTCGTTGGTATGACCGAAGGTCTCCATCTCCGGCAGGGGTCCATCCGGAAGCGGCTGCAGCTCGGCGTCCGCGAGGAGCGAGTACGCGCCCGGCGACCGGCGGACGGTCTGGGCGGCGTTGTTGATCAGGATGTCGAGCGTCCCCTGCGCCGCCACCGAGTCCGCCAGCCCCATCACCTGGGCGGGGTCTCGCAGATCGATGCCCACCACGCGCAGCCGGTGCAGCCAGTCGGCGGAGTCCTCCAGCGCCGAGAACCGCCGCACGGCGTCACGAGGGAAGCGCGTGGTGATGGTCAGGTGAGCACCATCGCGCAGCAGGCGCAACGCGATGTGCATGCCGATCTTTGCACGGCCGCCCGTGAGCAGCGCGCGCTTGCCCGTGAGGTCGGCCCGTGCGTCACGACGGCTGTGGTTGAAGGCAGCGCACTCCGGGCACAGCTGGTGGTAGAAGGCGTCGACCCGCGTGTACGGCTGCTTGCAGATGTAACAGTTGCGGGGTTTGCGCAGCTCACCGGCGGAGGGTGCGGCCGTGCGCGTGGAGATGTCGATACCGCGGGTCTCGTCGTCGATGCGGTCGGGCGAGCCGGTCGCCGTCGCGGCCACCACGGCGCGGTCGGCCTCCGCGATGGACTCGCGGATCTCCTTGCGCCGGGCCCGCTTGTGCGCGCGGAACATCCCCGCTGTGGCGCGCCGAACGCGGATGAAGTCGGGGTGCTCCGGATCGAGCTCGGTGGTCTGCGCGAGCACGCGCAGCGCGATCTCGAGTTCTTCGGGGTCAAGGCCCGATTCGGGGGCGCGCTCGGACTCGACGGAATCAGGGGTGGACACCCGTCGATTCTAGGCGGGGAGCCTGGACGAACGGCCGCGCGGCATCGAGACCCGTGCCGAATGCATCACCGTGGATCGGGGTGAACGACGTGTGAACTTCACAGGGCGGTCCACGAAAATCGCCGCGGGCGCTCGCGGTGCAGGAGAACACTTGCCGACGTGACCGCCGAACTACTGATCCTGATCCTCGTGATCGTCACCGCCGTGGGCTTCGATTTCACCAACGGATTCCACGACACCGGGAACGCGATGGCGACCTCGATCGCCACCGGCGCGCTGAAGCCGAAGGTCGCCGTGACCCTGTCCGCCGTGCTCAATCTGGTGGGCGCGTTCCTGTCCGTGGAGGTGGCCGCCACCATCACGAAGGACGTGCTCACGATCCAGACGGCGGAGGGTTCGCTGGTTCCCGGGTTGTCGGCGGAGACCGCGATGATCATCATCTTCTCGGGCCTCGTGGGAGGCATCCTCTGGAACCTGCTCACCTGGCTTCTGGGGCTGCCGTCCAGCTCCTCCCACGCGCTGTTCGGCGGCCTCATCGGGGCAGGCATCGCGGGTGCCGCCACCGTCAACTGGGCCGGCATCCTCGGCAAGATCATCATCCCGGCCTTCCTGTCGCCGGTCATCGCCTGTGCGGTCGCCGCGGTCGGAACATGGCTGATCTACGCGATCACCGCCCGGGTCCATGCCAAGCACCGCGATGTGGGGTTCCGCTGGGGCCAGATCGGCACGGCTTCGCTCGTGTCACTGGCACACGGCACGGGCGATGCGCAGAAGACCATGGGTGTCATTGCGCTCGCCCTCATCGCTCACGGAGCCCTCACCACGGAGCAGATCCATGCGGAGGGGCTGCCGATCTGGATCATCTTCGTCTGCGGCATCGCGATCGCCCTCGGCACCTACATGGGGGGCTGGCGCATCATCCGCACACTCGGTAAGGGCCTCGTCGAAATCGACTCGCCGCAGGGTATGGCCGCAGAAGCCGCATCCGCCTCGATCATCCTGACCTCGTCGGCGATGGGCATGGCGCTGTCGACCACCCACGTGGCGACCGGCTCGATCCTCGGATCCGGCGTGGGCAAGCCTGGTGCCACGGTGCGCTGGGGGGTCGCCGGCCGGATGGCCACGGCATGGCTGATCACGATGCCCGCCGCCGCCATCGTGGGCGCCGTCTGCTACTTCATCGCCGCCGGTATCGGCGGACTCCCGGGGGCCCTCGTGGTGTTCGCCCTGCTGCTCGCCGGCGCGAGCGCCATGTTCGTCCGCAGCCGCCGCCAGAAGGTCGACCACAACAACGTCAACGCCGACTGGGACGGCAAGGTCGTTCCGGACGCCGCCCCCGCCCGCTGAGCCGGAATCGAGAAGGACGACATGTACATCGACCGGACTGATTCACCCGCAGCGCCCACGGCCTGCTAACCGGAATCGAGAGGACGACATGAACATCGACCGGACTGATTCACCCGCAGCACCCACGGCCCGCTAACCGGAATCGAGAAGGACGACATGAACATCGACATCGCTGAGATGGGTATGGCGGCACTGCGCGTGCTCGCGCTGGGCCTGGTCTTCGGTGCGGGCCTTCCCGCGCTGTTCGCCGTGGGCATGCGCCTACAGTCCGCCGGCACCGGCGAGATGGACGGCGAAGCGCCAGGCGTCCGCCGTCCCGCCCTGCTCGTGAGCGGGTACGCGATCTTCACGATCGTGGTGCTCGTCGCGCTGGCGGCCGTGCTGTGGATCACGCGCCTCAGCATCTACCACTACTTCGGCATCTCCCTCTTCGGAGCCGGTCAGTGAGTACCGGGCTGCTGTCGCAGGTGCTCGGCTGGCTGCGGGCCGGTTATCCGGAGGGCGTTCCGCCGAAGGACTACACCCCGCTGCTCGCGCTGCTGCGCCGGACGCTGTCGAACGAGGAGTTCGCGGAGGTCCTCGTGGCGCTGGAACGCGCGGATCAGGACCCGGTGCGGCTGTCTCACATCCGCGAAGCCATCACGCGCGTCACCCGTGAAGAGGCGGCAGAGGACGACGTGCGCACCGTTGCCGCGCGTCTCGCCGCTGCGGGGTGGCCGCTCAGCAACGGCGCGATGCGGGAGGCCGCTGCTGCTGCGGCCCCCGAGCCGGACCGGGACGAGGGAATCCTCACCCAGGTGCTGCGCTGGCTCAGCGCCGGCTATCCGCAGGGGGTGCCGCCGGTGGATCGCATCCCCGTGCTGGCACTCCTTCGCCCGCGGCTGACGGATATGGAGATCCAGATGGTGTGCGATGTCCTCATCGCACAGGCGGCCCCGGGCGAGCAGCTGTCCGCGGTTGACGCTCAGGTACTACTGTCGAAATCCCTCCACGAGCTGCCCTCCGCCGAGGACATCGATCGCGTGCGCGCCCGGCTCGACGCCGTGGGGTGGTCTCTGGTCTGAACCCGAAGACGTCGACCCGCGCGGTTCTCGCTCGGGCCGACGTCTTCGTGGCGTCAGCTCACGCCGCGCATGGCCTTCAGCACGGGCTTCGCGCCGAGGGCCAGGCAGGCTCCGATCACGATCGCGATAAGACCGAGGGTGAGGAAGTACGGCGTCTCGTTGTTCACGTCATAGAACTGCGCCAGCCACCCCGCCACCGCGGTGCCGAGCGAGACCGACAGGAAGAACAGCGCCACCATCTGCGTCTGGAACGCCGCAGGGGCGAGCTTGGTGGCCACCGACAGGCCGATCGGCGACAGCAGCAGCTCAGCCACCGTGAAGACGAGCAGGATCGCGATCATCGCGAGCAGCGGAGTGGAGTTCGCCCCGCCCCCGGCGAACGGGAGGAAGAGCAGGAACGCGGCACCCATGATCAGCGTGCCGAGGGCGAACTTGACCGGGGTCGACGGCTGACGAGCGCCGAGCTTGGTCCACAGCACCGCGAAGACGCCGGAGAGCAGGATGATGAAGATCGGGTTGATGGACTGCACCCACGAGACCGGCATCGTCCAGCCGAACAGGCTGCGATCCAGCTTCTGGTCGGAGTAGATCGTGAGCACGGTGAACTGCTGCTGGTACAACGACCAGAACGCCACGCTGGCGATGAACAAGGGAATGAAGGCGACGACCCGCGAGCGCTCTTCGCGCTGCACGCGACGGCTGGAGAGCATCAGCGCGAAGTACGCGATCGTGGCGACCACGACCGTGACGATCACGGTCAGGGACAGGTTGTCCGCCCGGATCACGCCCAGCAGCACCAGCACCACGATCAGCACGATCGCCGCCGCGGCGATGAGGAGCCAGAGGCCATAGCGGCTGCGGGGAAGCGGGTTGGGAACGCGCCGGGCGGCGTCGGGAAGGGCGCGGCGACCGAACGAGTACTGCACGAGCCCGACGGCCATCCCCGCCGCGGCGAGACCGAAGCCCCAGTGGAAGCCGAGGGTGCTCTGCAGCAGACCGGTGAGCAGCGGACCGAGGAACCCGCCCAGGTTGATACCGAGGTAGAACAGCGAGAATCCGCCGTCTCGTCGCGTGTCGTCCGCGGCGTAGAGGGTGCCGACCACGCTGGTGGCGTTGGCCTTCAGCCCGCCCGAGCCGAGCGCCACAAGAACGAGGCCGATGCCCACACCCCAGACTCCCGGGATGAGGGCCAGGGCGATGTGACCGGCCATGATCACGATGGCACTCGCGAAGAGCACGCGCTCTGCGCCGACCACACGGTCAGCGAGCCACGCCCCGACGATCGTCGAGAGGTACACGAATCCGCCGTAGGCGCCCACGATGCCGGCCGCGACGCCCTGCGGGATGCCCAGTCCGCCGTCGGCCACCGAGTAGTAGAGGTAGATGAGCAGGATGCCCTGCATGCCGTAGAAGCTGAACCGCTCCCACATCTCCACGCCGAAGATGTTCATCAGCGCGAGGGGCTGTCCGAAGAAGCGCGTGTCGGTCGGACGCGGCTTCGTGGGGGCGGGATTGTCAGGCATCATTCCAGGCTACGCCCGACGGCGGCCGACCTGCACAATGCATGACGGATTCAGGCCGCGATACCGTGCAACAGCATCTGCACGGTGGCCTCCACGCGCTCGGCGCTGACCGGGGTTCCCAGCAGCGCAGCGTAACTGGCGAGCGCGACGAGCTGATCGGCGACGACGGCCGCATCGACGCCCGGTCGCAGCTGGCCGGCTTCCTCCGCGAGTGCGAGCCGATGGCCGACCCACTCACGAATGGGAGCCGCCAGCCGCGCGTTCAGGCGCAGGCCCAGATCGGCGTCCGTAGCCGTCACGACGATCAGCGCACGGGCCAGTTCCGTGCTGGCGGCGTCCGCCTGGTGCGCGTACATGGTGGTGAGCCAGGCACGCAGGTCGGCCTCGAGATCGTCCGTGATCGCGACGGACACGTCCATGCCGGGGATCTCGCCTTCCAGCAGCGCCTCGCCGAGGATCGCGGCCTTCGACGGCCACCAGCGGTAGATCGTCTGCTTCGCGACCTCCGCTTCCTGGGCCAGTCCCTCGATGGTCACCGCGGCGTATCCCTCGGCCGCGAGCGCGCGGCGCATCGCGGCGAGGACAGCTTGCCGGGCTTTTTCACTGCGAGGACGAGGCACCAGCCCAGACTAGTGGGCGTACCCTTGAATAAGTAGACGCACCGTTGCGTTATCTCTCTCGAGCAAGGAGACACCATGGCACTGACCGCACACTCCACCATCGGGGACTGGCTGAACGACTCCGTCGGCGGCCCCCTCATCCGCGCGTTGTTCGAGCAGAGCGGCACGGATGTCGCCCAGCTCACGCCGGTGCTGGCGCTTCCCCTGCAGCAGCTGGTGGCGATGAGCCAGGGGGCGATGCCGCAATCGGTCGTTGACGACCTGGTGCGCGCGGCCAACGGGGGAGAGCTTCCCGCGGAGGCTGCCGCATCCGGTCCGCAGTTCACACCGGGTCGCTTCGCGGGCAAGACCGTGATCGTCACGGGCGCCGCCTCCGGGATCGGCCGAGCCACGGCGGAGCGCATCGCCCGCGAGGGCGGTCGGGTGATCGCATCCGACATCGCCGCCGACAAGCTCGATGCGCTGAAGTCCGACCTCCCCGACACCGACATCGTCACCGTCGCGGGCGACCTCACGAAGCAGGAGGCCATCGACGCCGTCGTCGCCGCCGCGGGCGGGAAGATCGACGGGCTCGCCAACATCGCCGGCATCAACGACGACTTCTCCCCCGCGGGCGAGACCAGTGATGCGGTGTGGGATCGAGTGATCGCCATCAACCTCACCGCACCGTTCAAGCTCATGCGCGCCGTCCTGCCGATCATGGCGGCGGCCGGACACGGCGCCGTCCTCAACGTCTCCAGCGAAGCGGGACTGCGCGGCAATGCCTCCGGAAACGCGTACACCGCCAGCAAGCACGGCATCATCGGTGTCACCAAGTCGGCAGCGTTCATGTACGGCCCGCAGGGGATCCGCGTGAACTCGGTCGCTCCGGGCGGCGTCGCCACCGGTATCCCGATGCCGCCGAACATGTCGGAGTACGGCTCCGGCCGTCTCGCGCCGTTCCAGCAGGCCATCCCCACCGTCGCCACCGCCGAGCAGCTCGCCGCATCGATCACGTTCCTGCTCAGCGATGACGGGGTGAACATCAACGGTGCCGTCCTCACCTCCGACGGCGGCTGGTCCGTTCAGTAGGCCCGGCCCCGAGGACCCACACGCCGTCGCGGCTGTCACGGGCACACGCCATCAGCTGCCAGTCAGGTGTCGGCGAGACGCCTCTTCGTACGCGCAGTCGCGACGTGCGTGTGCGGATCCTCCGGCCACGGATGCTTCGGATACTGTCCCCCCGCCAGCACACGCCATCAGCCGCCCGCGAGACGCCTCTTCGTACGCGCAGTCACGACGTGCGTATGCGGATCCTCCGGCCGCGGATGCTTCGGACACCGTCCCCCGCCAGCACACGCCATCAGCCGCCCGCGAGACGCCTCTTCGTACGCGCAGTCGCGACGTGCGTATGCGGATCCTCCGGCCACGGATGCTTCGGATACCGCCCCCGCATCTCCGCACGGACCTGTGCGTAGGGCCCTGCCCAGAACGAGGCCAGATCCGCGGTCACGGCCAGGGGCCTCCCGGCGGGCGACAGCAGATGAAACAGCACCGGCACCCGCCCCTGGACCACGCGCGGCGTGTCCACCAGGCCGAACATCTCCTGCAGCTTGACGGAGGCGACCGGCTGTCCGGCAGCGTCATCCGGGGCCGGATACGCCAGGCGCACGGTCGAGCCCGACGGGACCCCGATGCGTTCGGGCACCAGTTCGTCGAGCCGGGCCGCCTCCGGCCACGGCAGCAGACGCCGCAGGGCCGGAAACAGATCGACGCGCGACGCGGGGGTCCCGGCGGCAAGAGCGGTGATCTCCGGCTCGAGCCAGTCGCGAGCCGCACTCGCCAGGGCTCCGTCCGACACATCGGGCCACGGCGAGCCGAGCTCGCGGCGCAGCAGAGCCAGCCGTCTCCGGAATGAGATCGCGGCCTCCGACCAGGCCAGCGCCGCCAGTCCGTCCCGCTCCAGCGCCCGCAGCACGGCGGCACGCGTGTCATCGTCTGCACGCGCCTTCTGCGGGGTGCTCGACAGGACGAGGTCACCGAGTCGTTTCTCGCGCCGCACGACGATCCGCCCGTCCGCGAAGCCGGCCTCCGTGCGATCGGTGAGCATCGAGGCACCCGCGAGCAGGGCGATCTCCTCGTCGATCGCGGCGGCTGAGCGGATGACGGCTCCCGTCCCCGCTGCGGCCCGTCCCTGCGCGCGGCCGACTTCGGCGACCGCCAGCCAGGGCTCGGCGGTCAGGGAACCCGTCAGCCCGGCTCGCGTTCCCGAGGCGAGCTGAAACACCGCACCGCCGTCCGCATCGCCGACGCGCCGGGCGATGCGCTCGGGATAGGCGAGAGCCACGACGGCGCCGACTGCCACATCAAGAGAGGGCGACAGCAACCTGCCCGCCGGCACCGGGCCGCTGTTCTTGTCAGCCTCGGCCGGATGCGCGAGCCGTCCGTTCCCGTCCTGACCGCGCCCGTCGCCCGTGAGCCCGAGGAAGCGCCGTCTCTCCCGTTGCCACTCCCGTGTCCGCGGGTGTCGTCCGTCCCGGAGCGCCCGCAGCGCGGCCGACAGATCGGCGTCGTCCGTGCGGATCTCCCCGGCGACCAGAGCGATGACGTCGGCTGCGACCGGGGCGCCGACGAGCTCGGCGCCATCGAAGAGCGCTCGCGCGAGCCGGGGGTCGGCGGGAACGCGTGCAAGACGCTCGCCACGGTCGGTTGCTCGCCCATCCGCTGCGACCGCGCCGAGCGACTCCAGTGTGCGCTGCGCATCCGCAGCGGCGTCACCGGGCAGCGCGTCGGGAAGCCGCAGTCCGCGACCACCGGGTGATCCCCAGCACGCCAGCAGCAGGCACGCTTCGGTGAGATCGCTGGTCAGGATCTCCGGCGTGGGGAAGGCGGGCGCCGCCGCGTATGTGCGCTCGTCCACGCAACGAATCACCGTGCCCGGGCCGAGACGTGCGGCACGGCCGGCGCGCTGCACCGCGGCCGCCCGCGAGGTGGGAACGGTGACCAATCCGGTCATCCCACGGGCGGCATCGCGCCGGGGGACACGCGAGAGACAGGTGTCCACCACCACGCTCACGCCCGGGACCGTGAGCGATGACTCCGCGATCGAGGTCGCCACGATGATGCGCGGACGCTCGCCCGCCACACGCCCTGCCACCACCCGATCCTGTTCGGAGGCACTCACCTGCGCATGAAGCTGAAGCACCTCGGTTCCCGGGGCGAGCGCCGCGGCTCCGCGAGCGATCACACCCACCTCGCGCGCCCCGGGTGCGAACACCAGTGCATCGGCCGACGGATCGCGCGCGAGCACGCGGGCGTGTTCGGCGACGACGGTGGCCGCCACATGATCGAGGAAGTCCGGGGTGACACCACGCTGATCGAGTCGATCGTGTCGCGCCGGCGCCCAGCGCTCCTCCAACGGGTACGCCACTGCGGTATGAGAGACCACCGGTGCGGGATGGTCGCCGCCCAGAAGCGCGGCGAAGCGGTCCGCGTCGAGGGTCGCGGACATCGCGACGAGGACAAGATCGTCGCGGAGCTCACGCACCTCTCCGAGCAGACCGATCAGCAGATCTGTGTCAAGGGCCCGCTCATGAACTTCATCGAGGACGACGGCGTCCACGCCGTCCAGCTCAGGGTCAGCGAGCAGCCGCCGCAGCAGCAGCCCCGGCGTCACCATCTCGATCCGCGTCGCGGCGCCGACCTGGTGCTGCCCGCGAACGCTGAAGCCGACGCGGTCACCCAGCCCGCTCCCGTCCAGGGAGGCCAGCCGTCGGGCCGCGGATCGTGCGGCCACCCGACGCGGCTGCGTCACGATGACGCGTCCGGCCACACGGTTCGCCACGAGCGGCGGGACGAGCGTGGTCTTGCCGGTTCCCGGCGCGGCCGAGACCACCACCGTTCGCGAACCGTCGAGGGCGGCGGACACGTCAGACACAGCATCGGCGAACGCGAGGCCCGCACCGATCGTGGAGATGTCGAACGCCCGCATCCCTTCATCCTCGTACATGGCGACCAGGCCGGCGCCGCACTGCGCTGGCGGGGCCGGGACGAGATCGTCCGCCCCTGGCACGACGAGCGCGACGGCGCCGGCTCGGCTCAGCTGAAAACCTGTGACGAGAGCATCCGCACTCTCGGACGGCGAGAACTCCGAGGTCGTCCCGGCTCACCGAGGGGCTGGGGACGACGCTGCCCGCAGGAGCATGAGACCCGCCAGCAGCTGCCAGAGGAGGAACGCATACACCGCACCGCGCTCCCACACCCCGTCCGGAAGCCCGGCGTGCAGCGAGAGGAGCACGGCACTGACGAAGCCGGCGAAGCCGAGGACCGGTCCCACCCACAGCGTGCGCCGCGACAACCCCGCAGGCGCGAGGGCCCAACGGGAGACGATGGCGGCCGCGTTACCCGCGCCGATCGCCGCCACCGCCCCCAGCGCGTGGATCGTGATCCAACCGAGCCGGGCATTCGTGGGCGAGCCGGGGACGAGGCCGACGAAGACGATGCCCGCGGTGTGCACGGCGGCGAGGATGAGGAACGCTATGCCCGGACCGCGGAGCCCGAGCCACGAGATGACGAGGATCGCGCCCAGCAGGAAGAACAGACCGGTGCCGATGAATCCCGCGTTCATCACCGCGGGAAGCGAGGACTCCAGCATCCTGCCCTGGAATTCGGCGTGCTCGGGGACCCCGAGGTCGCTGATGTAGAAGCGCGCGTAGTCGTACCCGGGGAAGGCGGCTGCCGCGACGGCCTCGCACAACAGGTACCAGAGGGGCGCAAGCACCCACAATATGCCGGCCGCGCGCAGAAGCGGCGGGACGGCCGGGGACGGAGCGGGGAGTTCCCGAGAGTCATGTACGCGCATACATTCATTCTCTCCTGCCTGCGCGCCGCTGGCTCCGATCACGGTCACATCCGTGTGCAGCAGGTTCTCGCCCATAGCCGCATTCGGTTCGCGCCCAGCTGCCGACATGCGATCCCGACGCCACCACAGCCAGGCGGATACTCCCCCAGACACCCGCATTCCGTCCACACCCAGCTGCCGACATACGATCGCGACGCCACCACAGCGAGGCGGACACTCCCCCACACATTCCGTCCACGCCAGCTGCCGACATACGACCCGACGCCACAGCCAGGCGGATAATCCCCCACACCCGCATTCCGTCCACACCCAGCTGCCAACGCGCGATCCCGACGCCACCACAGCGAGGCGGATACTCCCCCAGACACCCACATTCCGTCCACACCCAGCTGCCGACGTGCGATCCTGAAGCGACCACAGCGAGGCGGATTCCATGCAGTATCTGTTCGGCAACCTCATCGCGATCGTCGTGAGCATCGCGATCGCAGCGGTCATCGGCGCGCTCCTGCGACGCGCTCTGGACGGCCAGCCCGCGCGATGGCGCAGCTTCGTCCTGGCACTGATCGCGATGGTCGTGGTCGCGGAGATCGCGGGGCCGGTGGCGGTGCAGCTCGGCATCACGGCGGGCACGACACCCAGCACGCAGTCCGTGCTGTGGTGGCTGTTCATCATGCTCCTGGTGATCCTGGGAGTAGGCGTCGCCGCCCTGGGCGTCCTGGTGATGGGCGAAGCGGTGCTGCCCACGGGGCGCTACGGCACGTTCGCAGACATCGCCCGCTCCCTCGCGGGCGGTGCGCGTCGCTCGGTTCGCTATGTGTCGTTGCTGCGGGTCACCGCGGCCAGCCGGCTCTGGCGTTCAGCGCGCGGCGGCCCGGACTCCCCCGAGTTCGCAGCCGCCATCACGCGCACGCTGAGCGATGCGGGGCCGACTTTCGTGAAGATCGGGCAAGTGCTCTCCACGCGGCCGGAGCTGGTGTCTCCGGCGCTTGCCGCGAGTCTCACCACGCTGCAGTCCGACGCCCCCGCGCTCCCGGCCGACATCGTCGAGGCCGAGCTGACACGAGCCTGGGGCCGGTCGCCGGACGCGCTGCTGGCCGAACTGGACCGTACGCCGTTCGCGGCCGCATCGCTGGCCCAGGTGCACGCCGGACGGATGCCGGACGGCACGGAGGTGGTGGTCAAGGTCCGCCGCCCCGGCGCCGTGCAGCAGGTGAGCGTGGACACCTCGATCCTGCGCCGCTTCGCGGTCAGCGCCGAGCAGCGATTCGGGTGGGCGCGCGACCTCGGCGCTGTCGCGCTGGCAGAGGGCCTCGGCCGCTCGCTCCTCGGCGAGCTCGACTACCGTTCGGAAGCCCGCAACGCGCGCGCCTGCAGCGCGGGGCTCGTCGGTGACCCGCTGATCACCGCGCCCGAGGTCATCACCGACCTCACCCGCGAGAACGTTCTGGTGATGGAGCGGTTCCACGGCGTCAAGCTCGCGGATGCCGCTGCCACGCTGACCGCTGAGAGACGTGCGGAACTCGCCGATGCCCTGCTTTCGCGCGTGGCGACGAGCATCTTCGTGGACGGGGTGTTCCATGCCGACCTGCATCCGGGCAACCTGCTGCTCCGAGAGGACGGCCGGATCGGCATGCTCGATTTCGGCGCCATCGGCGTCATCGACCCCGAAACGCGCCGGCAGCTCTCGCTCCTGCTGCTGGCCCTGCTCACCGGCGACGATCTCGCCGCAGCGACGGCCCTCACGCTCGCATTCGATCTCGGTGACCGCCGGCAGCGCGGCTCGACTGACGCGATGCGACGAGAGCTCGGCCGGCTCATGACCCTGCATCTGGCGGGCTCCCCCGACTTCACCGCGCTCGTCGCGGACCTGGTTCGGTTCCTCTCCCGCCACGGGATCGCGGTGCCGGGTGACGTGGCCGGCGCATTCCGAACGCTCGCATCTCTGCAGGGCACCCTGCGCGCGCTCGTTCCCGGCTTCGACGAGATCGCCGCGATGCGCGGCATCCTCCCCACCCTCATCCACCGTTCCCTGGAGCCGATTCAGCTCGCGCAGCACGCCGCCATCGAAGCGGCGCTTGCGCTCTCGATCGCCCGCCGGCTTCCCGAGCGCATCGAACGCGTATCCGACGACCTCGCGAGCGGCCGTCTCGTGGTGCGCACCCGCGCGTTCGCCGACGCGGATGACCGTCGCTTCGCGAGCGCGCTGGTCACGGATGCTGTGTCCGGCGTCCTGGCCGCCGTGCTCATCGGGGTCGGCGCCGGCCTGTTCACCGTGGCTGACGGACCGCAGATCGGACCCGGAATCGGCCTGCTCCCCCTCGTCGGCGCCGTTGTCGGAACGGCCGGCACCGCTCTGGCCTTCCGCCTCCTCGTGCGTCTCTTCCGCCGTCGCCCCGGTTCCTGAACGGGATAGACGACCAGGGCCGTCACTCCCTGCGTGGGGCGACGCCTCCCTCGCGGAGCGCAAGCGCGCTGCCCGCGGGTTCTGAGCAGCGAGACGACTTCCCGACGGCCGCGGAACAACGCGGGGGCGCCCACCCGCCCGCGGTATCCTGGAAGGCCGTGCGGTGCACCCGGTGCCGCGCGGTTTCGGCCGAGGGGAAGCAGCGATGAGCGACGTCACCGCTGAACTCGCGCGCATCTCGGCGGCGACGCACAGTCCCACCCTCCGGCTCTTGCGCACGAAGCGCGCTCCCTTCGTCCTCACGGTCTTTCGCGAGGTCTTCGATCAGTCGGCGAAGTCGGTGAAGGCCGACCGCGTGCACGTGCGGGTGGACGCTTTCCTCGCCGAAGCACGCGAAGGAGGCTACGACGTTCCGCAGGGCGACGGCCGCTCGCTGTGCACCGCCTGGATGAACGCACGCTGGATCAACCGGGTTCACGACGATGACAACGACGAGGCGTACGAGCTGACGTCCGCCGCACTGGGAGCGCAGCGCGTCGTGGAGAGTCTGACGGCTGATCGCGCGTTGCTCAGCGAATCGCGACTGACGATGATCGTCGACGGAGTGCGCCGCCTCGCCGGTGAAGCCAATCCCGATCGTGACGCCCGCATCACCGCCCTCGACAAGGAGATCGCCGCCCTCACCGCTGAACGCAACCGTCTCCAGGCCGGGGGCGAACTGCATCGCGCCGGAGATGGCCGCATGCTCGAGGGCTACCTCAACATGCGTGACCTGCTCAGTCAGCTGCCTCGCGATTTCCGGCGCGTCGAGGAGTCCCTGGACGCCATGCGGCGCGACCTGATCAAGCAGTTCCGCGCCGAGGACCGCCCGAAGGGCGAGGTGCTGGAGGAGTACCTCAGCCGAAGCGCGCAGCTCTCGCAGGAGACCGAGGAAGGGCGAGCCTTCGAGGGAGCCCTCGCGATCCTCAACGATCGTGAGCTGCTGCGTGCGTTCCAGGACGACCTCGCCACCATCCTCGACCACCCCTTCGCCGGAGAGATCCGCGCCGAGGACGCGCGAATGTTCCGCCGCTCCACCGACGTGCTGCGGCGCGGGCTACGGGATGTCCAGCACACGCGCACACGGCTGCACCGCGTGCTGGGCGAGCACATCACCAGTCACGATTCGGCCCAGGACCGCGAGGTGACCCGCCTGCTGGCGGCCCTTCACGACGAGCTCTCAGTGTGGATGGACACCGCCCGCGTGCGCGACACGGTTCCCGCGCTGTGGGAGCAGCCCGGGCGCATCGACGTCGATCACGTCAAGGAGAACTTCCACTCCCCCGCGAACGATCGTCCCGTCGCGCGGCTTGACCCCGCTTCCGGTGAGATCCCCGAAGGCCCCGACCTCGCCGATGTCCGGCTCCAGGGCGGTCCCCTCACCGCGGAGGTGCGCGCTGCGCTGACCGCGGGACTCGCCGAGGGGGCTGCCACCATCGCCGAGGCGTTCAACACGCTGCCCGCTGAGCTCAGCCGGCCGGTGGAGCTGTTCGGGCTGATGCAGATGACGGCCGACCTCAACCGCGACGAAGACACCGAGACCGTGCGCACGCACCGTCCCGACGGAACACCCCAGACCTTCGCGATCCCCCGCATCACGGCGGACGCGGAGACCCTGCACGCAGAGGAGGACGCATGAGCGACGACACCCGCGTGGACATGTGGACGGACGAAGACGCACCGGCCGATGAGGCACCCCGCGAACGCGAGACCGACGACGCCGCAGCTCACGAGGAGCCGGCCATCGACGCGGTCTCCGGCGATGCGAACCCGCGCGACGACGACATCCGCGACGACATGTGGACGGACGAAGACGCACCGGCCGATGAGGCACCCCGCGAACGCGAGACCGTCGACACCGCAGCTCACGAGGCGCCAGCCATCGACGCGGCCTCCGACAATGCGAGCCCGCACAACGACGACATCCGCGACGACGCCGCAACCTACGACGGCGACGCCAACGCCAACGCCAATCGCACCGTCGGCGATAGTGCTGATACCGCTGCCTTCGAGGGAACGGACTCGCTGGAGGACGCCGCCCTGTCCGGTCGCTCCGCGCTCTGGGACGGCGACTCCGGCATGCTCACCCTCGCCCAGCGGCGAGCTCTGGTGCGCATCCTGAAGAAGCCCACGATCACCGCGACCGCCGATCCCGAAGCCTGGGCCGTGCTGCGTGAGGACGAGGCGCTCATCCGGTCGCGCCTCAACGACCTCTTTCTGGACCTCCGCATCGATCCGAACGGGGTGGCCTTCAAGTTCCAGATTCGCTCCGAGACCGATTCGCCGGTCCCGCCGCTGCTGCATGAGGCCACTTACACGCGCGAGGAGACGGTGCTGCTGCTGCATCTGCGTCAGCGCCAGCTCACCGAGCGCGCGAACGGCGTGGAGCACGTGTCGGTGAGCGCCGAGGAACTGCTCGAGCAGATCGCGCTGTACCGACCCCAGGATGCCGGAGACAAAGCCGGAGACCGCAATCGCGCACAGAAGGCGATCGAATCCGCGGTGAGACTCGGCGCCCTGGCCCGCACGACGGATCCGGACCGGTACCTCATCACGGCCGTGATCGAGTCCGTGCTCCCGGCGCAGAAACTGCCGGCGCTGCTGGCCTGGTTCCGCGAAGAGAACCGGCCGGGCGCCGCCCACGACAACGACCATCGCGGCTTTGCTGCAGGCGACACCAGCACCAGCGCAGACACCAGCACCAGCGCAGACGCCAGCACCGGCGCAGACGCCAGCACCAGCACGGGCACCAGCACCAGCGCAGACACCGGCCCTGGCACCGGCAGGGACGCCGAGCCCGAAGCTGAAACGTACACCGAGGAGGAGGCCGAGTGAGCATCCCCGCACTCTTCGAGGGTTTCGACGACGCCACCGCACAGTGGCGTCTCACCACGATGCAGCTGGTGAACTGGGGCGGCTTCCACGGGCATCACAGCATCGACTTCGGCCACGACGCCACTCTCATCTCCGGCGGCTCCGGCACCGGCAAGAGCACCATCCTCGACGCATACCTCGCCCTGATGATGCCGACGAACGTGCCCTTCAACGGCGCATCGAACGACGCCACGACGGGCCGCGCGCGAAGCGCCACCCAGCGCAACGTGCTCAGCTATCTGCGCGGGAAGATCGACTCCACGCGGCAGGGCGACGAGATCACCGACACGGTGCTCCGCGGCGGCGACGCCCCCATCTGGGGCGCGATCGCGGCCACCTTCACCGACGACTCGGATCGCGTGCTCACGGTGATGCGCACCTTCATCGCCCCGGCCGGAGCGACGAACGCGGCCGACGTCCGCATGCGGATGTTCACCGTCGCCGCAGACGTCGACCTGTCCGAGCTCGACCGGTATGCCGAGACCCGCTTCGACGTGCGCCGCATGCGCGAGACGCTGCCGAGCATCGAGACGCACGAGACCCCGGGCAAGTTCCTCGAGTACGTGACCACGCGGCTCGGCATCGGCGGAGTGGACAGCGGAGACAACGCGCTTCGCCTCCTCGCACGCGTGCAGGCCGGCCACCAGGTGCGCACGGTGGACCGCCTGTTCAAAGAACTGGTGCTGGAGCGTCCGGCCACGTTCGGCGCAGCGGATCGGGCCCTCGAGCAGTTCCGGGCGCTGAACCAGACCTACGAGGACATCCGCATCGCGGAGGAGAAGCAGCGGGTGCTCTCCCCCATCCGCGATCTGTACAACGAACGACGCGACGCGCTGGCGCGCACGGAGCGGCTGGACCGGCTCGGCGTCAACGCGCACGAATCGGCGTTCGGGCTCTGGAGCCTGCTGACCGAGCGCGATCTGCTGGATCGTGATGAGAGCCGCACCCGTATCGAGAAGGAGCGCGCACAGGCCGAGAAGGCCGCTGCGGATGCGCGGATCTCCGCCCTCAACGCACAGCTCGAAGTCATCGATCAGGAGATCCGTGACAACGGCGGCAACGCGATGCAGGTACTGGAATCGCAGCTGGAGCAGGCTCGCGCCGAGCTCGCGCGCAAGCAGCTCAAGAGATCCGAGTTCCTCGACAAGGTGCAGGCTCTGGCCATCGACGCGCTCGATGCCGATTCCTTCGCCGAGCTGCGCGCGGTCGCGCAGGCGCACGCCGGGTCGTCCTCCGACGCGTTCATGGCGCTGCAGGCCGAGCGCGATCGCGTGGTCGCCGCCCGGGGCCGGGTCGATGCGCGGCTGCAGGCGCTGAAGGAGGAGCGCGCGTCGCTCGGAGCGCGCGCAGGCCGAGTGCCCGTGGAGCACGACGAAGCCCGCCGCCGGATCGCCGCAGCCGCCGGGGTGGACCCGCGCGATCTTCCGTTCGCCGCCGAGCTGATGGACATCGCCCCCGAGTTCGCCGAGTGGCGTCGTGCCGCCGAGGACACGCTGCGCGGCGTCGGTCTCACCATGCTGATCGACGAACGTCGCGCGCCCCAGATCCGTCGCGTGATGGATACCTTCGTGGCAGGTCAGGCCGGGGAACTCGGGCTGCGCCTGCAGAACCAGGCCGTCCCCGTCGACGTCCCCTTCCGCCGCCCCGCCGACACCCGCTACATCTCCGGTCGTCTGGTGTTCCAGGACGGGCCGTTCACCGGGTGGCTGGCCGAGCACGTCGCCAGCGATGCGATCGATCACCTGTGCGTGCAGGACGCAGCGGACCTCGAGGCCGATGAGCCGACGGTCACGATCAACGGCCAGACCCGGCGGGGCTCCCGCGGCGCGCACGGCCGTGCACTGCGCCAGCGCGACGTCCTGGGATTCTCCGGCGAGATGCGGATGTCCGAGATCGCCGAGGAGGCCGTCGCGCTCGACGGCGAACGTACCGCACTGGCCGCGCAGCTGCAGGAGTGCGATGAGCGCCTGGACGCGCACAACCGCCGTTCGGCCGCCTTCGGCATCGTGCTGTCCACCGCCTGGGACGACATCGACGCTGCCACGGCGGCGGAGCAGGTGGCAGGCCTGCGGGAACAGTACGAGGCGCTGACGACCGACTCCGACGCATTGCAGCAGTTGCAGGCACGACGCGCGGAGCTCGTGACGGAACGCGAGGATCAGCGGGCGGTGTCGGTGATCGCCGGCAAGGCGGCGATCGAGCTCGATGCCGAATGGGGACGCGTGGTCGATCGCAAAGACGACGTGGCGACCCTGCTCGATGCCATCGAACGGCGCGAGTCGGCGACGCTGGACGAGGCGGACCGTGCCTCGCTGGCGGCGGAATCCGTGCGCTTGGGCGGCGACTTCACCCGTGCCGACCTGCCACGGGTGATCGCGCTCGTCCGCGAGGCGGTCTCCACCGATCTGGCCGCTGCGGAACAGGCCGCGGCCCGCGCCGAGCAGGCCCTGATCCGCAGTTTCGAGATGTTCGACTCCCGCTGGCCCGACTTGAATCGCGGCTCCGGCATCGAGGCGTTCGACGAGTACGAGGCGATTCTCGACGAGATCGTGCGCAACGGTCTGCCGCAGCGTCTGGAGGCGTTCCGCCGCAGCTTCCAGAAGTGGTCGGGCGATGACCTGAAGCTGCTGAGCGACCAGTACCAGCGTGCGCTCGACGCGATCGACGAGCGCCTCGATCCGATCAACGACATCCTCCGCGGCACGCCCTTCGGTGCCGGAGGTCAGGATCGTCTGCGCATCGAAGTGCGTCACTCCACGCCGGAGTACCTCCTGCGCTTCCGTCGCCAGCTGGATCGGCTGAGCTCCGCCTCCCTGGAATGGAGCGATGCCGAGGCGGAGAGCCGGTTCGTCGAGCTGCGCGACTTCATGACGCAGATCGACGTGGGTGTCAACGGATCCACGCTGGAGCGTGACCGCCTCCTCGACGTGCGCCAGCACATCGAGATCTCCGCGTCACGCGTGTCCTCCGATGGCCGTGTCGTGTCGACGTACACCGACATCGCCGGCAAATCCGGCGGAGAGACCCAGGAGCTGGTGGCCTTCATCGTCGGATCGGCGCTGCGTTACCAGCTCGGTGACGAACGACGGGCAAAACCCCGCTTCGCCACCGTCATCCTCGACGAGGGATTCGTGAAGTCGGACTCCGAATTCGCCGGCCGTGCCGTCACTGCGTGGCGCGACCTCGGGTTCCAGCTCATCATCGCCGCCCCGCTCGACAAGGTCACCGGTCTCGAGCCCCACGTCGACGTGATGTGGTCGGTCACCAAGTCCGCCGAGATGAAGTCCTACGTCACTCCGTTCCGCCGCGTCGCGGTGTAGGGGCCGGCCGTTCCTCCCCCGTACCCGAGCTGTGGACAGGCTCGTCGCGGCCTCCGCCGTTGCGTCTAGCTTCGGGGGATGCTGACACGACCCCGCCCCCGGTTCGGTCCCACGGCGTCCCCCGCCGCAGTCGGTGTCGCGATGCTGGTGAGCCTCGCGGCGCTCACGGGGTGCACGGCGGAATCACCCACCGCACCGACACGTCCCGCAGCCACTCCGACCTACCACCCCGCCACCCCAGCCCCCGCGTCCGACGCCGACGTGGAGGCGGCGGTCGCGGCACTCTCGAACTACACGGATGCGAGCAACCACATCGATTGGACGGATGCTTCATCGCTCGAAGCGTTCTACTCCCTGAGCACCGGCAATCAAAACCAAGCGGATCGGCGCACCTACTCGGAGTTGTTCGAGGCCGGCTGGCGAACGGAAGGCGCTGTTCAGTTTTCCGTCGTAGGCATCAGCCCGGATCACCGAGATCAGCAGGTCAGCTTGTTTGTTTGTGTGGATGTCTCGAATCTCCGCTTCTTCGACGCCTCGGGAACAGAGCAGGTTCGTACGTCTAGTTCGCCAGTGCGCGAGCGCACCGCTGTCGTTGTTCACGATCCGGACGGGCAGTGGCGCGTTTCCGATCTGGTTCGACGAGAAGGATCCACACCGTGCTGAGGAGCACAGCCGCGTTCATCCTCGTCAGCGCCGTGTTGGGACAGACAATCAGCCTTGCTTCAACTGCGAGTGAGTCGGAGAGCTGCGGCTATCTCGCCAACTGCGACATCACGAACGACGGTGGTGGCGTTGACATCGCGGGCGGAGGCTGGGAGCCGGTCCCTGGCCCATCAGACGAGATGCCGACCAGTTCGGAGCCAGGTGAGGGCACGGGCTCCGACGACGGTGACAGTGGGGGTGATGACACCACTCCGAACCCCGTACCAGCACCGCCCGGACCTGGAGATCTCTGCTGGGACAACCTCACCCCACTCGGCTGCACCACACCCGCACCCACCGAACCCACACCCACGCCCACACAACCCAGCTACCCCGACACCATCTACAACACCGACCTCATCAGCTTCACCCCGCAAGAGCCCACAGCCACCGCACCCAATGAAGCCATGGCCCTCACCAACACACCCCTTCCCATCACCCTCACAACCACGACACACTCCCTCACCGGCACCCTCCTCACCCACCCCGTCACCGTCACATTCACTCCCACCGGCTACAGCCTCGACCACGGCGACAACACCGCGCCCACCCACACTGCAGACAACCCCGCCACCGTCTCCCACACCTACGCGGCACGCGGCCAGTACCCCACCACCGTGACCACTTCCTACACCGCCACCGTCACCTTCCCCGACGGCATCCCCCGCCCGGTCCGCGGCACCATCACCATCACCACCCCCGGACCGACCATACGCATCCTCGCCGCACACACCGCCCCCGTACGCACCACCTGCACCACCACCCCCGCACCCGGCTGCTGACATACCGTCGTCAGCTCTCGCCACCGGTCGCCGGGCCGTCGTCGCCCGGTGGCGGACCACGTCATTTCCTCCTTTCCGTCATACCGGTCTCAATTAGTGCTGCCGGAGCGCAGCCGAGGAACAGAGCCTGAGAGCACTCACGAAGGTGGTTGCAGAATCTGCTTGGCGGTGTCCCCGGCACAGCACATTCTGAGACCACTCGACCTGCCCTGGGCTTGACCACAGATCACCACTCGATGAAGGTCGCCGGGCACGCCGCAACACCATGAACATGAGACAGCGGCCGGGCCACACCGCGAAGTTGCCCAGCGAAAGCGCCCAAACCTGGTTGCACCAGCAAACGTAGGTCGCCGGCAGCGCACACTGAAAGCTCGGCAGCACAACGAAGACAGTGCACCCCTCCGAACGCGGCTCACCAGACGGTGAAGCACCGGCAACCCGACTCACGAGGCACACCCCCGTGTCCGCTCGCCCCACGGTCAGAGTCGGCAATGGCGACGGTGAAGCCGCCGACGCCTGATCCCACCAGCGAACGTAGGCCACCGGCAAGCACACACCGAAAGCCCGGCAGCACAACGAAGGCCCGGCGGCCCGACCCACGCGGCACACCCTGTGTCCGCTCACCTCATGGTCAGGGTCGGCGACGGCACCGGTGAGGGGGGGGGGGGGGGGGGGGGGGGGGGGGGGGGGGGGGGGGGGGGGGGGGGGGGGGGGGGGGGGGGGGGGGGGGGGGG
>NZ_JAJNOD010000009.1 GCF_021044885.1 Microbacterium nymphoidis
CGCTGTCGCTGTCGCTGTCGCTGTCGCTGTCGCTGTCGCTGTCGCTGTCGCTGTCGCTGTCGCTGTCGCTGTCGCTGTCGCTGTCGCTGTCGCTGTCGCTGTCGCTGTCGCTGTCGCTGTCGCTGTCACTGTCACTGTCACTGTCACTGTCACTGTCACTGTCACTGTCACTGTCACTGTCACTGTCACTGTCACTGTCGCTGTCGCTGTCGCTGGCGGTGCCGGGGCGGTATCAGACGTGCGTGCCCGTTCTCGAAGCCCTGTCAGACGCCGAGCGCGGGCGGGCACCTGTCGCCGTCCCGTGTTCTGGAGACGCTGATGGGGCGGACCGGAGAGCGTTCGCGGACATGCGCCGGAACCAGGCGGCCCGCGCACGCGCGGCTAGGGCGTCGCGCGCAGCCATGCCACGGCATCCGCCAGCGGGCGCGGTACCGCGTCCGCCGGAAGAGCGGTCGCCCAGGCTGCTGCGAGAAGCTCCTTGCGGCCCGCCCCCGCACCGGCGAACCGTCGCAGCTGGGCGGCGACGGGTTCATCACGCCACTGCGGCTGCCGTGACATCCGGTCGAAGCTGTCGCCGATACCCACCTGGCGCACCACCTCGGCCGCGCGCCGTGCCCCGAGTGCGCGGATGAGCTCTTCCTCGAGATCCCGGTCGCAGACGAAGACACGTACGGGCGGAAGTCTGGGGAGATCGTCGGCGGCGAGCGCGCGCGTCACGAATCCGGTCTCTCCGGCATCGCACAGCACCGCGGTCCGTGCGCCATCGTGCTGCGCTCGCAACTCACGACGCACATTCGTGATGCCCTCGAGCGAGACGACCTCCACCGCCGCCAGGGAAACGTTCTGGGAGCGTGCCAGCGCGACCACCGCGGCGACGTCGCTGCGGCCCTCCACGAACAACCGGGCGACGGGCACCCGTCCATTCAGCCCTGCCGGACGTCGTCGCGCAAGGGGCGGCGGGATGGGGGTGCTGCAGACGCGACGGATGACGCGGTGCTCCCTGTCCTCCTCTGATGCCCCAGACGCGGTGAAGAGGCAGGGCGCGGCGCCGAGGCCGGGGGACGGCGCCGAGGCCGGCGACGGATCGTAGAATGGCGGAATCATGTCTTCGCCTTCGAATGCCCCGACGATCATCCCCGCATCGCCCTCGGCGCTGCGCCCGGATGGGACCGCCCGCACCTACGAGGTGCGCACTCTCGGCTGTCAGATGAACGTGCACGACTCCGAGCGCCTGTCCGGTTCGCTCGAGAGCGCCGGCTACGTGAAGGCGGAGTTCGGCGAGGAGGCCGATGTCGTCGTCATCAACACCTGCGCGGTGCGCGAGAACGCGTCGTCGAAGCTCTACGGCACGCTGGGACACCTCGCCTCGGTGAAGCGCCGGCGCGACGGCATGCAGATCGCGGTCGGCGGATGCCTCGCGCAGATGGACAAGCAGGCCGTGGTCGACAAGGCCCCGTACGTGGACGTCGTCTTCGGCACGCACAACATGGGCTCGCTCCCCGGCCTGCTGGAGCGTGCGGCACACAATCACGAGGCGGAGGTGGAGATCCTCGAGTCGCTGGAGGTGTTCCCGTCCACACTGCCGACCAAGCGCGACAGCTCGTACGCCGGATGGGTGTCGATCTCGGTCGGCTGCAACAACACCTGCACGTTCTGCATCGTGCCGAGCCTGCGCGGCAAGGAGAAGGACCGTCGACCTGGCGACATCCTCAGCGAGATCAAGCTGATCGTGGACGACGGCGCGATCGAAGTCACGCTCCTCGGACAGAACGTCAACTCCTACGGCGTTGAATTCGGCGACCGCCAGGCCTTCGGCAAGCTGCTGCGCGCGGCGGGCGAGATCGAGGGTCTCGAACGCATCCGCTTCACGAGCCCTCATCCGGCGGCGTTCACCGACGACGTGATCGATGCCATGGCGGAGACTCCCGCGGTCATGCCTCAGCTGCACATGCCGCTGCAGTCGGGCTCCGACCGCATCCTCAAGGCGATGCGACGTTCCTACCGCTCGGAGAGGTTCCTCGGCATTCTCGACCGGGTGCGGGCGAAGATCCCCAACGCGGCGATCACCACCGACATCATCGTCGGCTTCCCCGGTGAGACGGAGGAGGACTTCCTGGAGACCATGCGGGTGGTGGAGCAGTCCCGCTTCGCCAGCGCCTTCACTTTCCAGTACTCGATCCGCGAGGGCACTCCGGCTGCCACGATGGAGGACCAGGTGCCCAAGGCCGTGGTCCAGGACCGGTACGACCGGCTCATCGCCCTTCAGGAGCGCATCAGCCTGGAGGAGAACGAGAAACTGGTCGGCCAGGACGTCCACGTCCTCGTCTCCACCGGCGAAGGCAAGAAGGACGCCGCCACCCGCCGCCTGTCCGGCCGTGCGGAGGACAACCGGCTGGTCCACTTCACGCTCCCGGACGGTGCCGAGACTCCGCGTCCCGGCGATGTCGTGACCGTGACGATCACGCGCGCCGCCCCGCACTACCTGATCGCGGACGCCCCCGCCGGGCAGCCGCTGCGCCTTCGCCGAACCCGTGCGGGCGACGCCTGGGATCGGGCGCAAGCGGAGTCGTGTGGTGTGCCGGCACCGGCCTCACTGTCGGCTGACGGGAAGCGCGTGATCGGGCTCGGGCTTCCCGGATTGCGTCCCCAGGCGTGACGGCCGTTCCCGGCCTGTTCGCCGTCGTCGGCGCGACCGGGACGGGCAAGAGCGAGTTCGCGCTGGATCTCGTCGAGACGCTGCGGGAACGGGGTCGCGACGCCGAGATCGTCGGGGCCGATGCGATGCAGCTCTACCGGGGCATGGACATCGCCACGGCGAAGCTGCCCGTCGACGAACGCCGCGGCATCGTGCATCACCTGATCGACGTTCTGGAGCCGGGGGAGGACGCTGCCGTCGCGTGGTATCAGCAGGCCGCGCGCGAGGCGATCTCGGAGATCTGGAGCCGCGGCCATGACGCCGTCCTCGTCGGCGGGTCCGGGCTCTATGTCTCCAGCGTGCTATGGGACTTCCGCTTCCCGCCACGCGACGAGGCCCTGCGGGCCCGCCTGGAGTGCGAGCTCGAGGCGCAGGGACCGGGCGTGCTGTTCGAGCGGCTGCGGACCCTCGATCCCGCCACGGCAGCGCGCATCGATGCGCGCAACGGTCGCCGGGTCATCCGGGCGCTGGAGATCCTGGAGCTTGGGGAGAGCACGCATGGTGCTGCCCTGCCGGAGGCGCCGGTGCCGTGGGCGCCGCACCGCATCCTCGCCCTGTCCGCACCGCGGGAGGAGCTCGTCCTCCGGCTGGACGCGCGCGTCGAGCGGATGTGGCAGCAGGGACTCCTGGCGGAGGTGAGCAGCCTGCGAGAGGCCGGTCTGGAGCCGGGGACGACGGCGGCGCGCGCCATCGGCTACGCGCAGGCGTTCGCCCAGCTCGACGGCACGATGACCGAGCACGAGGCCATCGCCGAGACACAGGCCCTGACGCGCCGCTATGCGCGTCGGCAGGTGTCCTGGTTCCGCCGCTACGCGGATGCCGAGTGGATCGATCCATCGCAGACCCGCCCCTCCGCCGTCCTGTGACGAATCCGGCCTCTCATCGGCAGCCGATTCGTGGAGACGGCGCCTTCTCCGGGTGAGCGGGCGGACCGGCGCCCTCGTCACGGGCTGACGGACCGATGCCGACCGTCCCCGATGGGCGGCGGGTGCATGGCCTGGCCGGGACGGCGGGACGCGTGGTGAGGGGCGATGTGCAGCGGATGTTCGCCGGCCGCCCGGGGAGGCGGTGATCGCTCGGGCACGTCTCCGATCGACGGCGATGAGCGTAGGCGATTCGCTGCAGGATCGAGAACCCGCGATGCGTGCTCTGGAGCGGCTGCGTGCCCCTGTGCGAGACAGCAGCCGGCTCCCTCACCGGGCGGAGAGGGAGCCGGTCCGCGTTGTCTCAGGCGACGGTCGCGTCGATGGTGACGGGGATGTTCCCGCGAGTGGCCTTGGAGTAGGGGCACACCTGGTGGGCGGCGGCGACGAGCGCGTCCGCGGCCTCCTGGTCGATTCCCGACACTTCCGCGTGAAGGGCCGCGCTCAGCGACGGTCCGGCCTCGGGGTCCAGGTTCAGCGTGACCTCGGCGACGACGGCGGAGTCCGTCAGGGTCAGTCCCTGACGGCGCGCGACAAGCTTCATCGCGGAGTGGAAGCACGCCGACCACCCGGCGGCGAACAACTGCTCGGGGTTGGTGCCGGCGCGACCGGTACCCGGCATGCTGAGGTCGAGCGCGAGGACGGCGTCGCTGGTTTCGACGTGGCCGTCGCGTCCGTCTCCCGTGGAGGTGGCGACGGCGACGTAGGGCTGCGTGGACATGTTTTCCTCTCAGACTCCGGCTGACGAAGGTAACCGGTTGAACTGGTGACGAGCTTGCCGCACCCATCGTCACCTGTCAAGATGGTTACGTGAATCACGAGTTCCCCTGCGGCACGCGCGTGCTGGACTTCGTCGCGACCCTGCGCGCCCGTCGCGAGGAGCAGCCCTACGAGTTCCTCACGGATGCCGGGTCTCTGGATTCGTGGTGGCTGGAGTCGGGAGTGCGCACCTCGGGTCGGGTGACCGACGACGCCGATCTTGCCGCGGCCATCGAGCTGCGTGAGGCTCTCTACACGGTGTTCTGGCATCGCCTGAACGGCGCTTCGATTCCGGAGGGCGCTCTCGCCGTCGTGAACGCGCGCGCCCAGGACCCTCCGGTGTCGCCCGCGCTCACGGCACGGGGAGTGGTGCGCGACGGCGACCCCACCGCGTGTCTGGCCGACCTCGCGCGCGAGGCCATCGAGATCGTCGGCGGCGAGGAGGGTGCACTGCTGCGGGAGTGCTCCCGTCCGGAGTGCACCACGATCTACCTCGACCGCTCGCGTGGACATCGCCGCGAATGGTGCTCGATGCAGTCGTGTGGCAACCGGGCCAAGGCCGCCGCCTACCGTGCGCGAGTGCGTTCAGCCCGCATCCTCGCCACCTGACGCGAGGCGTCCGCCTGCGGGCGGTCATCGCCGCGGTGCGCTGATGGTCACCCGCGCGCGGAGGACTCGCGGGCGCGCGGGTGGTTCAGAGAGGATGGGGGAGTGCCTCATCACGTCCGTGCCTTTCAGCCCGCCGATACCGATCAGGTCGTCGCCCTCTGGGACGCGTGCGGTCTCACCCGCCCGTGGAACGACGCCCGCGCCGACATCGCCCGAAAGCTCACCGTCCAGCCGGAGCTGTTCCTGGTCGCCGTGGACGGCGATCGCGTCATCGGCACCACCATGGCCGGCTACGACGGTCACCGCGGGTGGCTGTACTACGTCGGCACCGACCCGGACCGCCGGGGGGAGGGGGTCGCCGCGGCCCTCATCGCACGTGCCGAGGAACTGCTGATCGCCCTCGGCTGCCCGAAGGTGAACCTGATGGTCCGCGAGGGCAACGAAGGCGTGCTGGACTTCTATGCGACGAACGGATACGAGCCGTTCCAGGTTCACAACGCCGCGAAGCGCCTGATCGCCGACTCCTGAGGGCGATGCCGGTGCGCCTGCTCCGTAGGATGGAGGCATGCCCACCATCGCGTTCACCAAAGGCCACGGCACCGGCAACGACTTCGTGATCGTCGCCGACCCCGACGGAGAACTCGACCTCAGCGACGACCAGGTCGCGGCGATGTGCGACCGCAACTTCGGCATCGGTGCGGATGGACTGCTGCGCGTGGTGCGATCGCGTGCCATCGCCGAGGGTGCCGCGAGCCTCGCGGAGGAGCCCGAGGCCGAGTGGTTCATGGACTACCGCAACGCTGATGGCTCGAAGGCGCAGATGTGCGGCAACGGGACCCGCGTGTTCGCCAAGTACCTGCTGGAATCCGGGCTCGCCCAGCTTCCAGCCGGATCGACCCTGCCGATCGGAACCCGGGCCGGCGTTCGTGACCTCACGGCGAGTGCGCAGGGATTCCAGGTCGATCTGGGCCGGTGGAAGCTCTCCGGCGATGATCCGCTGGTGCGCGCTCGTGGACTGGACGTGGCGCGACCGGCGCTGGGCATCGACGTCGGCAACCCGCATGTCGTGGTCGCACTCAGCTCGATCGCCGAGCTCGAGGCCCTGGATCTGTCGGTGATCCCCATCCTGGATCCCGCCCTGCCGGAGGGGGCCAACGTCGAATTCGTCGTTCCGTCCGATCCGCTCGTTCAGGACGGCATCGGTCAGATCCGGATGCGCGTGTTCGAGCGCGGTGTGGGGGAGACCCTGAGCTGTGGGACCGGCACCGCGGCTGCTGCCCTGGCGGTGCGTCACTGGGCCGGCGCACTGGCACCCCACCACTGGCGCGTGGACGTGCCCGGCGGCACGCTGGCCGTGCGCATGTTCCCCACGCAGGATGGCGAGCACGTCGCCCTGTCGGGCCCCGCCCAGCTCGTCTACACCGGACAGATCTCGCTCGCCGACTGACCGCGCGGCGCCGTGGCTCAGTCCACGACACCGATGGCCAACAGGTGCACGCTCTGGTCGCGCAGCGCGGGAACGTCGTCCGCGAGTTCGGCGATCAGGCGTGCGGACTCCGCGACGGCGAGGGCATCCTCGGCGCTGACGGACTCCAGAAGGGTGCCGACCGGTCCCTCGACGCCATGGACGACCACCTGGTCGATGCCCGCGCGCGCAAGCTCCGCCGCCAGCTCGTTCGCCGTGTGGAAGTGCGCGGCGGGGAAACGCTGGCCACGGAGGGGCCGCCCGTGCCGGAGCACGTCCAGCGCTTCCGCGCTCAGCGGGCCGTCGCCGGAGGCGGCCCGCTGGAAGGCCACCCAGCGCGAGAGTCCGACGGCGGCGATGACGCCTCCGGGGCGGGTCACACGCACGGCTTCGGTGAGTGCCCGTTCGCGGCCGGCGCGATCCAGGTGGTACAGCGGCCCCAGCAAGATCGCGGCATCGAAGGAGTCATCCGGATAGTCGAGGGCGCGGGCATCGCCCACGCTCGCGCGCACGCCCTGGGAGGCTGCCGTCTTCACGTGTGCGGGAACGGGATCGAGCATCTCGACGATGCAGCCGCGCTCAGCGAGGGCGCGCGCATGATGCCCCGTGCCCCCGCCGATGTCCAGCACGCGGGAGCCGTCGGCGATCGCGGCAGCCAGCAGCGCCTGTGTGCGATCAAACTCCAGGGGGCCCTGGGGTGAGCGGGTGGTCAGGCGGGCGTCCTCGTCGAACAGGTCGGTGTAGTAGTGCCGGATCCGTGTGTCGAGTTCGCCCATCATTCCAGTCTGCGCGCGACGCTCGATCCGTCAAGAGGCGCGCATGTTCCGGTCGGGTCAGGGCAGAACGATCGAGTCGGTGGGGGTGGAACCGTGGCGTCGCACACGCAGCACGCGGAAGCCCTTGCTCGTCGCCGCGCGGTGAACGCTGTAGCCCGACGGGAACTCCGCCGCGAGCCATCGCTGCAGTGAATCCGAACCGAGGTTGCGCGCAACAACGAACCAGCCGTCGCTGCGCTCGTCCAGGCGTGGGATCCATCGCTGCAGCAGTCCGTGCAGTTCGTTCTTGCCCACCCGGATCGGGGGATTCGACCAGATCGTGCGGAACGTCACGTCATCGGGAACCTCGTCCGGCGTGACCGCGGTGACGTTGTCCAACCCCAGCTCCGCTGCGTTTCGCCGCGTCAGCTCCAGGGATCGCTGGTTGACGTCGACGGCCCAGATACGCGCGTGCGGGGAGAGCATGGCCATGGTGAGCGCGATGGGGCCCCAACCGCAGCCGAGGTCGAGGAAGTCGCCCCCGGGCGGCGGTGGCGGGGTGTGCGAGAGGAGCACCGCGGTGCCGGTGTCCAGGTGGTCGGGACTGAAAGTGCCGCCTGCGGTGTTGAGTTCCACAGAGCGGCCAGCCAGCGTCACGGTGATACGGCGCGGCCTCTCGGCGCTGGAGGGCTCCGAGCTGAAGTAGTGGTCGCTTGCCATGAGGAGCCACATTACCGCAGCGACCGTCGCTGCGGAGGTTAGGCTTTACTGATCCGCGCCCGCCGACGATGGCGGTCGCCCCCGAAAGGACACATGAACAACACCCCCAACGACGACCGATTCGACGACGCCGCAGAGTTCGACGGCACCGACCCGGTGGAGCGCGTGCTCGCAAACGCAGATGCCCGATCCGGTGTCCGCGTGTTCGGCGCGGCGCAGGCACTCCAGGACGATGCCACCGCCGGCCACGGAAGCGCCGACGGCGAGCAGTGGGACCTCGAGGAGCGTCACGCGCTTCGCCGTGTGGCAGGACTGTCCACCGAGCTGGAGGACGTCACCGAGGTCGAGTACCGCCAGCTGCGGCTGGAGAACGTCGTGCTCGTCGGCGTCTACCCGCAGGGGTCGGCCGAGGAGGCAGAGAACTCCCTGCGTGAGCTGTCTGCGCTGGCCGAGACCGCAGGCGCCATCGTGCTCGACGGCCTGCTGCAGCGCAGGCCCCACCCGGACCCGGCCACCTACATCGGTCGCGGCAAGGCCCAGGAACTGCGCGACATCGTCGCGGCTCTCGGTGCCGACACCGTGATCGCCGACTCCGAACTCGCGCCCTCGCAGCGTCGTGCGCTGGAGGACGTCGTCAAGGTCAAGGTGATCGACCGGACAACCGTCATCCTCGATATCTTCAGCCAGCACGCGAAGAGCCGGGAGGGCAAGGCGCAGGTCGAGCTCGCTCAGCTCGAGTACCTCCTCCCGCGCTTGCGCGGGTGGGGTGACTCCATGTCCCGCCAGGCCGGAGGCCAGGTGGGCGCCGGCGGCGCCGGTATGGGGTCGCGTGGTCCCGGTGAGACCAAGATCGAACTCGACCGGCGGCGCATCCGCACGAAGATGGCGCTGCTGCGCAAGCAGATCGCCGACTTCAAGCCCGCTCGTGAGGCCAAACGTGCGGAACGTCGCCGCAACACCATCCCGTCGGTCGCGATCGCGGGCTACACCAACGCGGGCAAGTCGAGTCTGCTCAACAAGCTCACCGGCGCGGGCGTGCTCGTGGAGAACGCCCTGTTCGCCACTCTCGATGCCACCACTCGGCGCAGCGAGACGGCGGACGGGCGGATCTTCACGCTGACCGACACCGTGGGCTTTGTGCGCAACCTTCCGCACCAGCTGGTGGAGGCCTTCCGCTCCACACTGGAAGAGGTCGGCGACGCCGATGTCGTCCTGCACGTCGTGGATGCTGCGCACCCGGACCCGGCGGCCCAGCTGCAGACGGTGCGGGACGTGATGGCCGATGTGGGTGCGCGGGACGCGCACGAGATCGTGGTCTTCAACAAGGCCGATCTGGTGGACGACGACACCCGGCTCGTGCTGCGCGGCCTGCAGCCGCAGGCGTTCTTCGTGTCCTCGCGCACGGGCGAGGGCATTGCGGAGCTGCGCGCCGCGGTCGAGGCCGCACTGCCGCTGCCGGCGGTCGAGATCACCGCGGTGGTTCCATACGACCGCGGTGATCTGGTCTCCGCCATTCATGAGACCGGCTTCCTGCTCTCGTCGGAGCATCAGGAAGCGGGAACGCTCGTCCACGCCCACGTGGGCGAACGTCTCGCGGCGGAGCTTCGCCCCTACGCCGTGTGATGTCGCCGGCCGGCACCTGCCAGGGTGCCGGCCCGCGACCTCACCGGAATCGTCGACCTCACCGGAATCGTTGCAGCGTCGCGGTCAGTCGCTCCCGGACCGTCTCATCCGGGGCGGTGCCGTGGGCCCGCAGCGCGAGCATCGCGGCTCCGACGGCGCCATCGCCGACGTTCCGGAGTACCAGAGCATCGGCCGCCTCGCCGAGCGTCGCGAGGAACGCATCCCGCACCACCCCGGCGCGTGAGAGCACGCTGCCCCCGATCACCAGTGGTCCGGGTGCTCGCAGGATCGCACGCAAGGAGCGCGCCAGCTGCTGGCCCGCCTCCCGGAGGATGCCGATCGCGACCGCGTCGTTCTCCTGGGCGGCATCGAAGGCGGCCGGTGTGAGAGCGGCGAGCTCGATCGGTGCCCGATCATAGGCGGTCGCCACCAGGCGCCACAGCGCCTCCGGGCGCCCCTCTCTCGTCGCCGGCGTCGTCGCCAGGTCGTAGTGCTCCAGCACCCGCCGCGTCAGCGACGTGCCTGCTCCGGTGCCGTCGAGGTCTTCTGCCACGGCACGGATCACCTGCTGGCCGATCCAGAAGCCGCTGCCGCGATCTCCCAGCAACCAGCCGAGTCCGTCGGCGGTTCCGGCGACGTCGCCGTCCTCCACCCGGATCATGCAGGCGCCGGTGCCGGACACCATCGCGTATCCCGCTGCGGCGGCCGCGCCGCTGAAGTAGATGGCCAGGAGATCCGCCTCGAACGTCAGGGTTCCGCGGAAGCCGCGTTCGGTGAGCGGGCCGAGCAGCCAGTCCGCGTTCGCGGAGGACTGCATCCCCGCCATCGCGGCCACGATGACGGGGATCTCGGCGAGGGATGCGCCGCTGGTGGCGAGCGCCGCCTCCACCGCGGTGAGCACACCGGTCGCGGCGCGCTGAGCTCCCGCAGATACGGGATTTCCGCGCCCGCCAGCCCCGAACCCGAGGCTGTCACCGCGGCTGTTGCTGAGCAGGGCGCGTGTCGAGGTGCCGCCGGCGTCGATGCCGAGGACCAGAGGTTCGTGACTCATTCGTGACTCATTCGTGACGACGTGCTGTTTGACGTTTGCGCCGCATGCGCATAGTTTGCCTGTGAGAGTACCGGGGAGCAGGTGACGATCATGCCGAGACCGACGAAGGTTCGAAATGATAGCGCAAACGTTCGGGGTGTTGCGCTGGTCACCGGCGCGGTATTGTCGGTGCACAACCCCGAGGAGATGACACGATGACGGTCACTGCCGCCGACCTCCTCCGGGAGACGACCACCCGCCTGGAGCGGCTCGCCGCCGATGCGGATGCCGGCGCGCTCGATACCGCCGTGGCGTACATGGTCGAGGCTCTCGATGCGGGCGGAGTGCTTCAGGCCTTCGGCACGGGACATTCGCAGGCCTTCGCGATGGAGATCGCCGGCCGTGCGGGTGGCCTCATCCCCACGAACAGCTTCTCGCTCACCGACCTGGTCCTTCACGGCAACCGCCAGACCTCGGAGCTCACCGCGACGCTGGAGCGGGAGCCCTCACTCGTCGACGAGCTCATGCAGACCGTTCCGGTGGGAGAGCACGATGTGTTCCTCATCGCCTCCAACTCCGGCGTGAACGGATCCATCGTGGGCACAGCGCTGTGGGCGAAGGAACGCGGTCACCGTGTCATCGCGGTGACGAGCCTCGAGCACACCGCGCGTGTGCAGCCGAAACACCCCAGCGGCAAGCGGCTGAGCGAGATCGCCGATGTCGTCATCGACAACCTGGCCCCGTACGGCGACACCACTCTCGACATCAATGACGATGTCCGTGTGGGAGCCGTCTCCTCCATGACCGGAGCGTTCATCGCCCAGTCCCTCACCCTCGGCGTGGCCCGCACGATCGCGGCCCGCGGTGAGGTTCCCCCTGTCTACATCTCCGCCAACATTCCCGGCGGCGATGAGCACAACTCCGCGTTGGAAGCCCTGTACCGTGGGCGCATCCGACGGGGGACCTGACCGGAATTTCCCCCTCCGGTCAACATCACATCACCATGGAAGGTAGGAAGATGGAACTCAACGAAGCGTCCATCAGTCGTCGCACTGTGCTGCGTGGTGCGGCAGCCGCAGCGGTTCTGGTGCCGTTCGGCATGACCCTCGCCTCGTGCGCTGCTCCCGGTGGCAGCACCGGCGGCGGCGGGGCCACCACCCCGGCCGGTGAGGTCACCGCCGACAACCCGTTCGGTGTCGCCGCGGACTCCACCGTCGACGCGGTCATCTTCGATGGTGGCTACGGCGTGGACTACGTCGAGAACGCCGCGAAGATCATGGAGGGCAACAAGGGCCTGTCCGGCGTCAGCGTGAAGGTCTCGGCCTCGACGAAGATCGCGCAGGAGCTGCAGCCGCGTTTCGTCGGTGGCAACCCGCCGGACCTCATCGACAACTCGGGCGCCAACTCCATCGGCTGGAACACCATCCTCGACCAGCTGGAAGACCTCAGCGAGGTGCTGGAGGCCAACAACCTCGAGGGCGAGAAGATCGCAGACACGCTGTTCGATGGTGTGAAGGCCCCGGGCACGTTCGGCGACAAGTTCGCTGCACTGAACTACGTGTTCACGACGTACGGCCTGTGGTATTCCGCATCGCTGTTCGAGGAGAACGGCTGGGAGCCGCCCAAGACCTGGCAGGACCTCAAGGCGCTCGGTGCCGCCGCGAAGGAGAAGGGCAAGTACCTCTTCCTGTGGGGCAAGGAGGCCGCGACCTACTACCAGACCTTCGTCATCGACTCCGCTGTCATCCAGTCGGGAGACGACGTGCGTCTTCCCCTCGAGAACCTCGCCGAGAACTGCTGGTCCCACCCCACACTGCAGGCGATCCTCACCGAGTTCTACGCGCTGATCCAGGCGGGCTACGTCAAGCCCGGTGGCGGCGGCACGCAGTTCACGCAGGCGCAGTCGCAGTGGAGCCTCGACCAGGAGGCGTTGCTGTACCCCTCGGGCTCGTGGATCGAGAACGAGATGAAGAAGACCACGGCCGACAACTTCCAGATGAAGGGCGTGCGCGAGCTGCCGTGGGACGACAAGGCCACCACCCCTCCCGGGTACATGCGCGCCGAGGCCGGCGAGCCGTTCGTGGTGCCCAGCAACAGCAAGAACCCCGCCGGCGGCAAGGAGCTGCTGCGCACCATGCTGTCGAAGGAGGCGGCTGCCGCGTTCTCCAAGGAGAAGCTCGCTCCCACCGTCGTCAAGGGCACGGTGCCCGATGACGGTTTCGGCTCCACCGCGCTGGTGTCTCAGGTCGAGATGATCGACGCCGCGGGCTCGGGCATGTTCACCATCAAGTCGACGAACCTGTACGGCATGAACTCCGACCAGCTGCCCATCTGGAACTCGTTCCTGGACGGCAAGATGACGGTCGAGGAGATCACCAAGCAGCTGCAGGCGCTGGTCGACAAGGTCCGCAACGACAGTTCTGTCGAGAAGATCGAGATCAAGTGAGCAATTCCACCGTCAGCGGTGGACCGGCCCTGGCGACGGCCGCGGTCACCACAGCTCGGGCGGGGCGGCGCAAGCCGCCCCGCCTGGGGCGGCGCAAGCTGACGTTCGACTTCGTCTCCTTCCTGGTGGTCTTCCTCGGGGTGCCGCTGGCGATCTTCCTGATCTTCGTCATCTCGCCGTTCGTGCAGGCCCTGTACTACGGCATGACCAACTGGACCGGCTTCTCGCCGAACATGCAGTTCACCGGGATCCAGAACTTCGTCACCCTCTTCAACGACCCGATCTTCATGCGCGCGATGCTGAACAACATCGTGCTCGCCCTGATCGTGCCGCTGATCACCATCGTCATCGCCCTCATCTTTGCGAGCATGATCACGGTGGGCGGACCCAGCCACGGCCAGGTGCGCGGGCTCAAGGGCTCCAGCTTCTACCGCGTGATCTCGTTCTTCCCGTACGTGATCCCGGCGATCGTGATTGCGATCCTGTGGAACATGATCTACGCCCCCACGGGGCTGTTCAACGGTCTGCTCGGACTCGTGGGCATCGACACCCACCAGTTCTCCTGGCTCGGTGACGAACGCACCGCGATGGGCGCGACCATCTTCGTCATCGTGTGGAGCATGGTCGGGTTCTACATGATCCTGTTCATCGCCGCCATCAAGGGCATTCCTGCGGAGACGCTGGAGGCCGCCCGCATCGACGGTGCCGGCCGCTGGCGGACCGTGCGATCGATCCTGCTGCCGCAGATGCGCGACAACGTGCAGACGGCGTACATCTACCTCGGCATCATGGCGCTCGACGCGTTCGTGTACATGGCCGGCCTGAACTCCACCGGTGGCCCAGGCAACAGCACGCTGGTGATGAGCCAGTACCTGTTCCGCACGGCGTTCGAGAAGGGGCAGTTCGGCCTCGCGACTGCGATGGGCATCGTGCTCGCCGTGATCACGCTGCTGTTCGCCGCCCTGATCATCGGTCTGTTCCGTCTCTTCGCCGGCCGGGATGAAGGAGATCGCTCATGAGCGAGGACACCCGTGCCTCCGTGACGATCAACCGCAAGTCCCGCGCCCAGCCGCCGGTGCGGACCGTGAAGTCCACCGCCGGCGACAAGGTGGTCGGGGGCGCCTCTCACATCGTGATGGCGCTGTGGTCTCTGGTCGTGATCCTTCCGATGGTGTGGACCCTCATCGGCTCGTTCAAGACGACGAAGGAGATCTTCGCGTCGCCGTTCGGTCTGCCGGCCAACTGGAACTTCGACAACTACGTCAGCGCCTGGGTCGACAACGCGTTCGGCCGGATGTTCATCAACACCGTCATCGTCGTGGGCGTCTCGCTGGTGCTCGTCATGGTGCTCGGCGCGATGTGCGCGTATGTGCTGGCGCGTTTCGAGCTGCCGGGAAGCCGGGTGATCTACTACCTGATGCTCGCGGGTCTCACCTTCCCGGTGTTCCTCGCGATCGTGCCGCTGTTCTTCATCCTGCAGGGCATGGGACTGCTGAACACGCTGCCCGGTCTGATCATCACCTATGTGGCCTTCGCGCTCCCGTTCACGGTGTTCTTCCTGTTCTCGTTCTTCAAGTCGCTGCCGTACGAGATCCAGGAGGCGGCCTACGTCGACGGCGCCAGTGAATGGCGCACGTTCTTCCAGGTGATGCTCCCCATGGCCAAGCCCGGCATGGCGGCGGTCGCGATCATGAACTTCCTCGGCCTGTGGAACCAGTTCCTGCTGCCGATCTCGCTGAACACGAATAAGGACAACTACGTGCTCTCGCAGGGCATGGCATCGTATGCGTCCTCGGCGGGCTACGCCCTGGACTTCGGTCAGATGTTCGCGGCCGTGATGATCACGATCATCCCCGTGCTCATCGTCTACATCCTGTTCCAGCGCCAGCTGCAGGGTTCCGTGTCACAGGGAACGTCGAAGTAACCCGGACGAAACGGACGGTGCCTCCTTCCGGGCGCCGTCCGTTTCGTCGTTGGATCTCAGTCGAAACTCAGCGGAGCGATGCCGTCGGGATCGAAGCCCCACGCGGCGGCGAGGAATGCCAGTTCACGCTCGGTGGCATCGATCACCGTTTCGCGACTGCGGAAGCCGTGGGACTCACCGGGGTAGAGGACATACGCGTGCGGGACACCGCGTTCGGCGAGAGCATCGCGGATCATCTCGGACTGGGACGGTGGCACCACCGGATCATCGGCTCCCTGCAGGATCAGCACGGGGGCGGCGATGCGATCGGCGTGTGTGAGCGGAGAGCGTTCGATGTAGACGTCCTCGTCGTCGGGGAACCGGCCGATCAGCCCGTCGAGGTAGCGGGCCTCGAAGTCGTGGGTGTCCGTGGCGAGTGTACGCAGGTCGGCGACGCCGTACCGGCTGATACCCGCCGAGAAGGTGGTGCCGCGCTCCAGCGCGCCGTACACCGTGAGGCCGCCGGCGGAGCCCCCCTTCACGGCCAGCCGTTCGGGATCGGCCGCGCCGGTCGCGGCGAACGACGAGGCCGCGTTCAATACGTCGTCGATGTCGACGATGCCCCAGGCCCCCGCGAGACGCTCACGGTAGGCTCGCCCGTAGCCGGTCGATCCGCCGTAGTTCACGTCCAGCACGCCGATTCCGCGGCTCGTGAAGTACGCGATCACCGACGACACGCCGCCGGACACGTGGGATGTCGGACCGCCGTGTGCCAGCACCACGTACGGAGGCCGCTCTCCGGCCGGCGCCGTCGCGCTGGGATGGGTCGGGGGATAGTCGAAGGCGTGGATCTCGCCGCGCTCGCCGGAGAAGCTGACCTGACGCGACACCGGCAGCCAGGAAGGGTCCCAGGGGAGCACACCGCCGGCGACCCGCTGTGGCGCCGTGTTCTCATCCACGTCGATCACCCAGAATCCGGTGGGAATGGTGGCGCTGCTCCCGGACACCAGGATCCGGGACCCGTCGACGTCCTCGATGTGGACGTCGCTGGTGAGAGGGAGGGGCACCCTCTGAACATGGTCGCCCGTGATGAGCACGAGCTCGTCCGTGCCGTTGGTGCGAACCGCGACGATGCGCCCGTCATCCAGCGCGGCGAACCACCGCGAGCCGAGCACCCAGAGCGGACCGCCGGTATCGGCATCCGCCGGTGCGACGGGGCGCGGCGCGTCGTCGTCCGGCGACGTGAGGTACAGGTTCCAGCGTCCGGTCGGGTCATCGGTGAACAGCAGCGAGCCTGCCGCTGTCCAGGCGACCTGTGTGGCGCACGTGCGCGACACGGTGCGGACATCGTGCACGCCGTCGGCACCGAGGATGCCGACGCGCGCCTCGGCGGCGTCCCAGGGCATGGACGGGTGGCTCCAGGCGATCCAGGCTAGACGGGTGCCGTCGGGGCTGATGGTGGGGCAGGCGACGAAGTCGCTGCCGGCGGCGAGCGAGGTCACTGCAGCGGGATCGTCCACCGCCGAGCCGTCGAGTGGGATGTCCACCACGTCCCGCTCCGGAACGGGGGAGGAGGTGTGCACTTCACGCACGGCGAGCAGGCGGCCGCGCTGGAGGCGCAGCCCTCCGAAGCGCGCAGCAGGGTCGATCGGCGTCAGCGGAGTCGGCTCATCGCCGCCCGCGGCGAGCCGGTACACCCGCTGATCGCTCTTCTCGACGAAGAACAGCTGACCCACCTCGTCCGCCGCCCATGCGCCGCCGCCGTACTCGTGCACGCGGGAGCCGGCGCTCCACGGTGCCGGGAGGAGGGGAGTGTCGGCACCGTCCCGGAAGACCGCCATGCGTCCGCCCTCCGACGGAATGGATTGTGCCCACCACACCTCGTTACCGACAAACGCGGCTCCGTCGTACCGGGGCGCCGCGGCGGCGACGTCAGCCGCGGTGATGATCGACGGCCAGGTTCCGTAGGGGAGGGTCTCGCTCATGACTCGACCCTACTCGGCGGTGCCGACATCGCCCGCTGGCGGGGGTGCGAAGCTGCGGCACAACAGCGTGCCGACACACGGCGTCACACCGCTGACACACGGCGTCACACCCATTTCGATGCCCCTGTGATCGTGACCTATCTTTGACCCACCGCCGCGGAGTCCAGCGACGGCGCGGAGGGGGCCCGCCATCCGTCCCCATTCACCGAGATTGACCGATGTCCTGTACCACCTCCTCCGTACCGTTCTCCTTCGAGCTGTACCCGCCGCGCTCTGAGCAGTCGCGGGAGGCCCTGCAGACCACCATCCAGGCCCTCGCGGCGGCAGGTCCCCGGTTCATCTCGGTCACCTACGGTGCGGGAGGGTCCGTCGGCGGACGGTCTCTCGAGGTCCTGAAGTACATCCGCCAGCACACCGCGGTCGAGCCGCTGGCACACCTCACCTGCGTGGGCAACACCTACACCGGCGCCGCTACGCTCATCCGTGAGTTCCTGGATGCCGACATCCGCAGCTTCCTGGCCCTGCGCGGTGACCTTCCCGCCGGGATGAGCGAGGCGGATGCGTTCGAGGGGGATCTGGAATCCGCCGCGCAGCTCGTGCAGCTGATCGATCGCGTCCAGGCGGAGCGTGCCCCCTACGTGGAGGCCGACCTGCCGGGTCTTCCGGGAGCGGCTCGCGTCGATCCGCGGGAACGGGTCGACATCGCCGTTGCCGCATTCCCCAACGGCCATCCGCGGTCCCGGTTTCCGCGCGAGCATATCGACGCATTGCTGGCCAAGCAGGCGGCCGGTGCGACGCTGGCCATCACCCAGCTCTTCTTCCACCCGGAGGACTACCTCGGATTCGTCAGCCGCGCCCGTGAGGCCGGCGTCACCATCCCGATCCTTCCCGGCATCATGCCGATCACATCCCCACAGCGGCTGCGCCGGGTGCTCGAGCTCACCGGTGAGGACATCCCGGGCGAGCTGACCGTCGGCCTCGAGATCGAGCCGACTCCCGAGGGCCAGCGCGAGCTCGGCGTCGCCTACGCCGCACAGCTCGCGCGTGCCGTGGTCGACGGCGGCGCCCCCGGGGTCCATCTCTATGCGTTCAACAATCACGACACGGTCCTCGCGGTGCTCCGCGAGGCCGGCATCCTCACCTCACATAAGGAGACTGCACGATGACCGCTTTCCCCGCCGGGACGATCCTCGGCTACCCGCGCATCGGACGCCGCCGCGAGCTCAAGCGAGCAGTGGAGGCGCACTGGGCGGGAAAGAGCAGTGCCGATGAGCTGGAGAGCACGGCCGCAGAACTGCGCGCCGCCACCCGTCGTCGCCTCGCCGACCTCGGTCTCGGTCGCACCGACTCCTCCATCCCCGAGTCCTTCTCGTACTACGACCAGGTGCTCGACCTGTCCGTGGCGCTCGGCGCGTTGCCCACGCGCTTCCAGAACCTCCGCGGCGCGGACGGCTCGTTCGGCCTCGACGCCCTGTTCACCGCGGCGCGCGGCGTGGGTGAGCACGCCCCGCTCGAGATGACCAAGTGGTTCGACACCAACTACCACTACCTCGTGCCGGAGATCGGCCCCGAGACGGCGTTCTCGCTGTCGTCCGGCCGCTTCGCCCAGCAGGTGGCCGAGGCGCGTGCGGATGGCTTCACCACCCGCCCCGTGCTGGTCGGCCCCGTCACCTTCCTCGCTCTGGCCAAGGCCTCCGACGAGGCCGGCTCGGACTACCGTCCGCTCGATCGGCTGGAGGACGTGCTTCCGGTCTACGTCGAGCTTCTCGCATCCCTGCGCGCCGCCGGTGCCGACTGGGTGCAGCTCGATGAGCCCGCGCTGGTCAGCCAGAGCCTGCCGTATGCGGACGCCGAGCTGGCGGCCGCCGCCGAGCGCGCCTACGCGGTGCTCGGTGCCGCGGCCGATCGTCCGCAGATCCTCGTCGCCGCCGGATACGCGCAGCTGTCCGCCCAGGCATGGAGCGTGCTGGCCGCCGCTCCGATCGAGGCTCTCGCGATCGATCTCACCCGCGGATCGCTGCCGGCATCGGCTTCTGGCCTGGACAGCAAGGTTCTCGTAGCCGGTGTCGTCGACGGACGCAACATCTGGCGCGGCGATCTCGCGGCCGCGTTCGACAAGCTCGAGGCCGCCCGCGGCCTCGGCGCGGCTCAGGTCTCGGTGGGAACGTCCACCTCCCTGCAGCACGTGCCGCACGACGTGGCGGATGAGGCGCAGCTGGATGAGCGACTGCGCTCCTGGCTGGCATTTGCCGACCAGAAGGTCGAGCAGGTCGTCGTCCTGGCGCGCGGTCTGGTGGATGGCCGTGAGGCGATCGCCGCCGATCTGGAGGCCGCGACCGCGGCGCTGGCGGATCGCGCCGCGGCACCGGGCGTGCGCGTCGATGCCGTACGCGCCCGCACCGCGTCCCTTGCTGCCGCTGATTTCGAGCGCGGCAACGAAGAGGAGCGCGTCGCCGAGCAGACCGCCGCACTCGGGCTTCCCGTGCTCCCCACCACGACCATCGGATCGTTCCCGCAGACCGGTGACATCCGCCGTGCTCGTGCCGCGCACGCCAAGGGCGAGATCGATGACGCCGCCTACGAGGGATTCCTGCGCGAGGAGATCTCCCGTGTGATCGATCTGCAGCACGACCTCGACATCGACGTGCTGGTGCACGGCGAGGCCGAGCGCAACGACATGGTGCAGTACTTCGCCGAGCTGCTCGATGGCTTCGCGGTCACCCAGAACGGCTGGGTGCAGTCGTACGGCTCCCGTGCCACGCGCCCGTCGATCCTCTGGGGCGACGTCTCCCGTCCGGCGCCGATGACGGTGCGCTGGGCCGAGTATGCGCAGTCGCTCAGCCAGAAGCACGTCAAGGGCATGCTCACCGGCCCGGTGACGATCCTGGCGTGGTCCTTCGTGCGCGATGACCAGCCGCTGGCCGAGACCGCGAACCAGGTGGGCCTGGCGCTGCGGGACGAGATCGCCGACCTGGAGAACGCCGGGATCCAGATCATCCAGGTGGACGAGCCCGCTCTTCGCGAGCTCCTGCCGCTGAAGGCGGACGACCAGGCGGCGTACCTCGACTGGTCGGTCGGATCGTTCCGGCTCGCGACCGCGGGCGCGCGAAACGCCACGCAGATCCACACGCACCTGTGTTACTCCGAGTTCTCCGTCGTCATCGACGCGATCACCGCGCTGGACGCCGATGTCACCTCGATCGAGGCCGCTCGCAGCCGCGGCGACGTGATCGACGACATCCGCGACTCCGGCTTCCCGCACGGCGTCGGACCCGGGGTGTGGGACATCCACTCGCCGCGTGTTCCCTCGGTGGACGAGCAGCAGGCGATCCTGCAGCGTGCGGTGGACGCGCTGCCGCACCAGCTGGTGTGGGCGAACCCGGACTGCGGTCTGAAGACGCGTGGCTATGACGAGACGGTCGAGTCGCTGCGCAACCTCGTGGCGGCCACGAAGAACGTCCGCGCCGGCATCAGCGCCTGAGCTGACAACGCCAGAGGGCCCCGGATCTCGGATCCGGGGCCCTCTGGCATTGGTGAGGAGGATCAGACGGCGCGCAGCACCGCCACGACCTTGCCCAGGACCGTGGCCTCGTCGCCGAGGATGGGCTCGAACGCCGTGTTGCGGGGGAGCAGCCAGGTGTGACCGTCACGACGACGGAAGGTCTTGACCGTCGCCTCGCCATCCAGCATCGCCGCCACGATGTCACCGTTGTCCGCGTCGTTCTGCACGCGCACCACCACCCAGTCGCCGTCGCAGATCGCGGCGTCGATCATCGACTCGCCGTTCACCTTCAGCATGAACAGCTCGCCCTTGCCCACCAGCTGTCGCGGCAGCGGGAAGATCTCCTCCACCTGCTGCTCCGCGGTGATCGGCACACCCGCTGCGATCTGCCCGACCAGCGGCACGAGCGCGGCGTCTCCGACCGGTGTCATGGCGTCAGCGGGATTCTCGGCAGCGGTGCCGGGAAGGTCGATCAGGACCTCCATCGCACGCGTCTTGCCGGGGTCGCGTCGCAGGTAGCCGCTGAGCTCGAGCTGGCCGAGCTGGTGCGTGACGCTGGAGAGGGATTTGAGGCCCACGGCGTCCCCGATCTCGCGCATGCTCGGCGGATAGCCGTTGCGTGCGATGGAGCGCTGGATGACCTCCAGAATGGCGAGCTGCTTCTCGCTCAGGCTGCGACGGCGCCGCGTTCCCGCGCGACCGGTGCTCTCCACGGGGCGATCGGAGCCTGTCGCGGGGCCGCTCTCCAGCGTGGTGTCGGGGCCGGATGCCTCGCTCATGTCCTTGCTCCTTCGGGCGAAAACGCCAATGTCGGTGGTCCGTGGTGTGCTGTGCGTATCGAAACCGTATCCGAGTTTCGAACGATCCGAGGACTTTTGTTCGAGCGTGTCGCTGATCTTGATCAGCCGGGTTTCGAAAAACGGGTTGACGGATTCGTACATCGAACATATATTCGGTACGTAGGTTCGCATCCGGCCCTCCCGGCCGAGGACCGGATGCGAACCATACCGAGAGGGAGGACAGATCATGAGCACCATCAGCGTCACCACCGGCGTCACCGCCCCGCAGGCCCCGCGTCTCACGTCGGCGTCTCCCCGGACACGTCTGCGCATCACCACCCGCGGTCGCCGCGTGCTCGCCGTCCTCGCGAGCCTTCCCCTCATTGCCGCCATCGCCGTCGCCGTGCTCAGCGGCGGGTCGGCCATCGCCTCCCACGAGGCCGGGGCCCCGGCGGGTACCTTCACCAACATCTCGGTGATGCCCGGTGACTCGCTCTGGAGCATTGCGACCACCGTTGCTCCGGAGGCGGACCCGCGCGACGTGGTCGCGGAGATCTCCCGCCTGAACAACCTGCACTCGGACACGCTGTCGGCGGGGCAGACCCTCGCCATCCCGAGCTCGTATTTCGACGCCGAGTAATCCTCCGGGCCTGCCGCACCGACTGGTGCGCGAGGTCCCCGTTCGATTCAGCCGGTCCGCGCATCTTCCCTCTCGTGCACGGACCGGCTTCGTCGTTTCCCGGGTGACTGAGCGGATCCCGTACGGCGTCGGGGTGGCCGGACGGACAGTCTGCGCGTGCGGTGGGGCACACCTCGTCCCGGTGCCGCGCGATTTTCGTCCGTCCTGCGGAGGGTCGTCATCCCGGTGCCGGATCGGTGCACGGGATGCCCCGACGGGGACGCATCGTCCGGCCGTGTCCGATCATGACGGTTCAGAATGGGCGTCGCGGTGCCGCGCGGCCTAGCATGGAGCGGTGACTGCCTCTCTCGGTGACCTTCCCCTTCGTGATGATCTGCGCGGGATGACGCCCTACGGCGCCCCGCAAGCCGCTCTGCCGGTGGCACTCAACGTCAACGAGAACACGCATCCGATTCCCGACGATGTGGCGAGTGGGATCATCGACGCGATCTCCCTCATCATCCGCGACGTCAACCGGTACCCCGACCGCGAGTTCACGGCGCTCCGTGAGGCCTTCGCGAAGTACCTGGGGCACGGCCTCGGCGCAGAGCAGATCTGGGCCGCGAACGGCTCCAACGAGGTGCTTCAGCACATCATGCAGGCCTTCGGCGGGCCCGGGCGCACGGTGTACGGTTTCGGCCCGACCTATTCGATGTACGGTCTGCTCGCCCGCGGCACCGGTGCGACGTGGGCTGTGGGGGAGCGGGGTGTGGACTACACCCTGACGGCGGAGTCGGCTGCGGCGCAGGTGCGGGCCGCAGCACCCGACATCGTGCTGCTCTGCTCGCCGAACAACCCGACCGGCACGCCCCTCACTCTGGACGTGATCGAGGCGGTCTACGAGGCGACGGACGGCATCGTCGTCGTCGACGAGGCCTACTGGGAGTTCGCCCCCCATGATCAGCCCAGCGCTCTGACGCTGCTGGAGGGACGCCCGCGCCTCGCGGTGTCGCGCACGATGAGCAAGGCGTTCGCCTTCGCCGGCGCGCGCGTCGGCTACCTCGCCGCCGATCCCGCCTTCATCGACGCGCTGCGTCTGGTGCGCCTGCCGTACCACCTCAGTGCGATCACGCAGGCGGCGGCGCTGGCCGCTCTGGAGCACGCCGACGAGATGCTCGCGATGGTCGACGAGATCGTGGTCCAGCGCGATCGCATGTTCGCCACCCTGGAGGCGCTCGGCTACGAGCCCTCGCCGTCGTGGACCAACTTCATCCTCTTCGGTGGGGTGGACGATCCCGCGGCCACCTGGCAGGCCCTCTACGACCAGGGCGTGCTCATCCGCGACGTCGGTATCCCCGGATCGCTGCGCGTCACCGCCGGCACCGAGGAGGAGACCACCGCATTCCTCGACGCCCTCGCCTCTCTGGGAGCCTGATATGACCGCTGATCTCACCCACCGCACCGCCCGTCGCTCGCGCGCCACCAGTGAGTCCACCGTCGAACTGGAGATCGACCTCGACGGCACGGGGCGCAGCACGATCGACACGACCGTGCCGTTCTTCAACCACCTGCTGACGGCGTTCGCCAAGCACTCGCTCACCGACCTCACCGTCCGGGCGCACGGCGACACCGACATCGACGCCCACCACACGGTGGAGGATGTCGCGATCGTGCTGGGTCAGGCCATCCGGGAGGCGCTCGGTGACAAGAGCGGCATCGCCCGCTACGGCGACGCCCTCGTCCCGCTCGACGAAGCACTGGCGCAGGCGGTCGTGGACATCTCCGGCCGGCCCTACCTGGTGCACACGGGCGAGCCTGACGGATACGAGTTCCACCTGATCGGGGGGCACTTCACCGGCTCGCTGGTCCGTCACGTCTTCGAGGCCATCGCGTTCAACGCCGGCCTCACCGTGCACGTCAACGTCGTCTCGGGTCGCGACCCGCACCACATCGCCGAGGCCGAGTTCAAGGCGTTCGCCCGCGCGTTCCGGCAGGCCAAGGCGCTCGACCCGCTGGTGGACGGCGTTCCCAGCACCAAGGGTGCATTGTGAGCGCCGGGACCCGCCCCGTCGTCGCGGTCCTGGACTACGGTTCGGGCAATGTCCACTCCGCCGTCAAGGCGCTCGAGGCCGCGGGGGCGGACGCCCGCCTCACGAACGACCGCGCCCTGGTGCTTGAGGCCGATGGGCTGGTCGTGCCCGGCGTCGGCGCGTTCGCCGCGGTGGCGGAGGCTCTGCGAGCCCAGCGCGCCCACGAGCTGATCGGACGTCGCCTCGCTGGGGGCCGACCTGTCCTCGGCATCTGCGTGGGCATGCAGGTGCTGTTCGAGCGCGGCATCGAGCGGGGGATCGAAGCGGACGGTCTCGATGAGTGGCCCGGGACCGTCACCGAGCTGAACGCCCCGGTCCTCCCGCACATGGGGTGGGACACCGTCGAGGCCCCGGAGGACTCGGTGCTGTTCCGCGGCATCGCGGATGAGCGCTTCTACTTCGTGCACTCCTATGCCGCCAAGGAATGGCCCCTGGAGGTCTACGGCAGCTTCCCGAAGCCCCAGCTCACCTGGGCCACCCATGGTGACCGCTTCCTCGCGGCTGTCGAGAACGGCCCCCTGTCGGCCACGCAGTTCCACCCCGAGAAGTCGGGCGACGCGGGCATCCGCCTGCTCGCGAATTGGATCGGCAGTCTTGACCGAGCTAGTCTCTGAACCTGTTGTGACCGCCGTACACGAGGAAAAAATGAACGACTTCGCGTCCACCCCCGCACTCACGCTGCTTCCCGCCGTCGACGTCGCCGATGGCAAGGCGGTGCGCCTGACCCAGGGTGAGGCCGGCTCGGAGACCAGCTACGGCGACCCCGTCGATGCCGCGCTCGCCTGGGCGGAGCAGGGTGCCGAGTGGGTGCACCTGGTGGATCTCGACGCCGCCTTCGGGCGTGGCAACAACACCGGCATCCTCCGCAAGGTGATCCGTTCTCTGCGCGGCGTCAGCATCGAACTCTCCGGCGGCATCCGCGACGACGCGTCCCTGGAAGCGGCGCTGGAGAGCGGGGCGACGCGCATCAACCTGGGTACGGCGGCGCTGGAGAACCCCGAGTGGGCCGCCGACGTCATCGCCCGCTACGGCGACGCGATCGCGGTGGGCCTGGACGTGCGGGGCACGACCCTCGCCGCTCGTGGCTGGACACAGGACGGCGGTGACCTCTGGGAGGTGCTCGACCGCCTCGAAGACGCCGGCTGCAGCCGTTATGTGGTGACCGACGTGACCAAGGACGGCACGCTGCGCGGTCCGAACCTGGAGCTGCTGCGCGAGATGACCCAGCGCACGCCCAAGCCGATCGTCGCATCCGGCGGTGTGTCGAGCCTCGACGACATTGCGGCGCTTCGTGAGCTCGTCCCGCTCGGCGTCGAGGGAGCGATCGTGGGCAAGGCGCTCTACGCGGGCGCGTTCACGCTGGCTGAGGCGCTGGATGTCGCCGGCGCGTAATCTCGGCGACTCGGCCGGTGTTCCCTGGGAGGGGCGCCGGTTCGAGGAGAACCGCAACGCGGCGGACGACGGTTCGGCTGATCCGAAGCTCGATGCCGCCCTGCGCGGCTTCCGTGACGGAACGGCGCGTCAGGAAGACGTGATCGACGCGCTGCGACAAGCGCGCGTGCTCGTTCCGCTCGTGGCGGAGAAGGGCGACGAGGGCGTCGGGCCGACGGGCCTCACCGTCGACAAGACGCAGGAGCTCTCGCTCATCACCGTGGCGGCTCCGGACGGCCGTACCGTGCTGCCCGTTTTCTCCAGCGTCGCGACGCTGAGCGCCTGGGATCCGCAGGCGCGACCGATCCCGGTCGCGGGTGTGCGGGCAGCGGTGTCTGCAGCCTCGGACGGCACCGAGCTGATCGTCATCGATCCGACCTCATCCACGGAGTTCGTGGTGCGTCGTCCGGCGGTCTGGGCCATCGCTCAGGAGCAGCCGTGGACGCCCAGTCCGCAGTCGCCCGCGGTGTTCACTGCGCTGCAGGAGTCTGTGGGGACCGAGCTGGCCGTGATCGACGCCACGGTGTCTGCCGGCGACCCCGAGGCCCGGCTGCGCGGACCCGAGCTCGTCATCACGCTGGAGCTCATGGACGGCCTGGATCAGCGCGAGCTCGATGCCGTGCTCCAGCGCCTCGCACAGCGGTGGGCCGCCGACGATCGGATGGCCACCCTCGCAGACTCGCTCTCCGTCCGCCTCCGCCGCGCCTCCTGACGCCGGCTCCTCACGCGAGAGACCCCAGCACGACGTGCTGGGGTCTCTCGCGTCGAGGGGTCAGTTCACGGGCCCGGTGTACTTCTCGCCGGGGCCCTGGCCGATGGGGTCCGGGATGGCGGAGGCCTCACGGAAGGCCAGCTGCACGGAGCGCAGGCCGTCGCGCAGCGAGCGGGCGTGCATGTCGCTGATGTCAGGGGCCGCTGCGGTCACCAGCCCCGCCAGGGCGTTGATGAGCTTGCGGGCCTCATCGAGGTCCTTCTGGTGCTCCGGATCGTCGGCGAGGCCGGTCTTCACCGCGGCGGCGCTGAGCAGGTGCACGGCCGTGGTGGTGATGACCTCGACGGCGGGGACGTCGGCGATGTCGCGGCTCGCGGATGCGGCGGCAGCCTCCTCCGCCTCCCAGCGGGCCTGGCGCTCAGCGCCGTCATCGCGGACCGGATCGACGGGAATCGTGTTCACGTGTCACTCTCTGATAGACTTGTGCGGGCTTCGGGGCTCTTGCCCTGAACGAAAGTGGATTCATTCCCACCCGCGCTTGCCGTTCCAGGCTACCGGGTCTTGCGCTCCGCCTCTGTTTCGCAGGGGTTGCCAGGGCGCACGAAGCCGGCGTGCACAACGCCTGTGGGTGGAGATGGCATCACTTCGCCCGCGATTCGAACCCTCGTGTCGTGGTGGCTCACAGAAACCATAGGCAGAGGAGTTCCGCATCAGCGATCCCCGCACCAACGAGCGCATCCGCGTTCCGGAGGTCCGACTCGTCGGCCCCGGTGGCGAGCAGATTGGCGTTGTCGCCATTCAGGTTGCGCTGCGCCTGGCACAGGAGGCCGACCTCGACCTGGTCGAGGTGGCTCCCAACTCGAAGCCTCCCGTCGTCAAGATCATGGACTACGGGAAGTTCAAGTACGAAGCCGCTCAGAAGGCCAAGGAAGCACGTCGTAACCAGGCCAACACGGTCCTCAAGGAAGTCCGCTTCCGTCTGAAGATCGATGCTCACGACTACGAGACCAAGCGCAAGCGCGCCGAGGGCTTCCTGAAGGCAGGCGACAAGGTCAAGGCGATGATCCTCTTCCGCGGACGCGAGCAGTCGCGCCCCGATCAGGGTGTGCGCCTGCTCCGCAAGTTCGCGGAGGACGTCGCAGAGTTCGGAACCGTCGAGTCCAACCCGACCATCGATGGCCGCAACATGGTGATGGTGATCGCCCCGCATCGCAACAAGTCCGATGCCAAGGCGGAGCAGAACGCCCAGCGCGCAGCGACCAAGCAGGCCGCCCGCGACGCGAAGACGGCTGACAAGAGCGCGAGCGCCTCCGCGCCCGAAGCCGAGTAAGTCCCAGACCCCGCCCCCGTGGCGATGCAACCACGCCCGCGCGGGCGTAACCAGTAAGGAAGAAAGATGCCGAAGCAGAAGACCCACTCGGGCAGCAAGAAGCGCTTCAAGGTCACCGGTAGCGGCAAGATCATGAAGCAGCAGGCGGGTATGCGCCACAAGCTCGAGGTCAAGTCCAGCAGCCGCAAGGGTCGCCTGAACCAGGACCAGGTCCTCGCCAAGGCTGACGTCAAGGCCGTCAAGAAGCTTCTCGGCCGCTGAAACGCGCCCGGTACTAGTTAGGAAAATACAGACATGGCACGTGTCAAGCGGGCGGTAAACGCCCACAAGAAGCGTCGCGTTATTCTCGAGCGCGCATCCGGTTACCGCGGTCAGCGTTCGCGCCTCTACCGCAAGGCCAAGGAGCAGGTCACCCACTCGCTGGTCTACGCGTACCGTGACCGTCGCAAGCGCAAGGGCGACTTCCGCCGCCTGTGGATCCAGCGCATCAACGCTGCGGCCCGCGCCAACGGCATGACCTACAACCGCTTCATCCAGGGCCTCGGCCTCGCGGGCGTGCAGGTTGACCGTCGCATGCTGGCCGAGCTGGCCGTCAACGAGCCGGCGACCTTCGCCTCGCTCGTCGCGACCGCCAAGGCTGCGCTGCCGGCCGACGTGAACGCGCCGAAGTCGGCTGCGTAAGCTCACGCACCACACGGGGCGTCCTCCTGCGGGAGGACGCCCCGTTTCGTTTCCGGTCACGACGTCCGCTGTTTCGCGTCACAGCGGGGCCACTGCCTAGACTGGATGCGTGCTCGAGAACCCCCGCTCGCCCCGCGTTCGCGCAGTCGCGAAGCTGACCAAGCGCAGCGCCCGCACCGAGACCGGCCTGTACCTGCTGGAGGGGCCGCAGGCCGTTCGCGAGGTTCTCGCGTACGCTCCGGAGACGATCGAGGATCTGTACGCGACTCCTGCTGCCTGGGACAAGCACGCGGATCTCCGCACGAGCGCTGAACGCGCCGGGATCACGGTGACGTACGCGCGAGATTCCGTGCTGGAGGCGATGGCCGACACCGTGACGCCACAGGGCGTGGTCGCCGTCGCCCGTCAGCGTCACGTCTCGCTGCGCGACGTATTCGCCTCTGGTCCCCGCCTCATCGCCGTCTGTGAGCAGGTGCGCGATCCCGGAAACCTCGGGACCATCATCCGCGCGGCCGATGCGGCAGGCGCGGACGCCGTCGTGCTCACGGGGCGGACAGTGGATCCGTACAACCCGAAGGTCGTGCGCTCCACCACCGGATCCCTCTTCCACCTCCCGGTCGCTTTCAATGCTGATCTCACCGAGGTCGTGTCGCTTGCGCATGAGGGCGGGCTCACCGTGATCGCGGCCGACGTGAAGGGCGACGATCTGCTCGCCGCCCGCGAGGAGGGCCTCCTGGCCCGGCCCACGGCCTGGTTGTTCGGCAACGAGGCGCGAGGGCTCGACGACGAAGCTCTGGCGATGGCCGACACCGCGCTACGGCTACCGATCTTCGGCCGGGCAGAGTCGCTGAACCTCGCCACGGCGGCCAGCGTGTGCCTCTACGAGAGCGCGTTTGCCCACAGGTCCTGACCCCAACGACACGCCGCCGGTGGATGAATGTGGGGGTGCTTTATGAGAACTCTCTCATTTTGAGAGCGCCCGGTGTTCTCCGAGCGTGAGGCGCGCCACCCGCTCTCGACCGGCCTGATTGCCTGATTCGCCGGGCGAGATTTGCCATAGCACTCATCCGTGCGACTCGGTCGCGCGGCGACCGTGGGACCGCGGCGAGCAATTCGCTTACCGCGGGGCGAGTTGGATGAGAAACCTCTCACATAACGCCTCGGTAAACAGCCCCCGCAACGTGCGTCGTGCTGACAAGGTGGACTCCATGCCACAGACAGGTGAACCGCTCGTCGTCGTGAAGGACGTGCAGAAGCACTACGGCGACTTCCATGCGCTCAAGGACATCGACCTCACGGTCAACAGGGGAGAGGTGGTCGTGATCATCGGCCCCTCCGGCTCGGGGAAGTCGACGCTGTGCCGCACGATCAACCGCCTGGAGACGATCACCAGCGGAACGATCACGATCGACGGCCAGCCGTTGCCCGCGGAGGGGAAGGCGCTCGCAAAGCTGCGAGCCGACGTGGGAATGGTCTTCCAGTCGTTCAACCTCTTCGCGCACAAGACGATCCTGGAAAACGTCACGCTCGGTCCCATCCAGGTGAAGGGTGTGAGCAAGGCCAACGCCGAGAAGGAGGCCCACGAGCTGCTGCGTCGCGTGGGCGTCGACCAGCAGTCCTCGAAGCTGCCGGCACAGCTGTCCGGTGGACAGCAGCAGCGCGTGGCGATCGCCCGCGCACTCGCCATGCAACCGAAGGTGATGCTCTTCGATGAGCCCACCAGCGCGCTGGACCCGGAGATGATCAACGAGGTCCTCGATGTGATGATCGAGCTCGCCGCGAGCGGCATGACCATGATCGTCGTCACGCACGAGATGGGCTTTGCCCGCAAGGCCGCCGACCGCGTCGTCTTCATGGCGGATGGCCGGATCCTGGAGCAGGCCACCCCGGAGGAGTTCTTCACGAACCCGCAGACGGACCGCGCGAAGGACTTCCTCTCGAAGCTCCTCACTCACTGACCCCCGTCCCCCGAACACGTACCGAACAAGGAGGAACACATGTCCAAGGCACGTATTCTCGCGGCGCTCGGCGGTATCGCCATCGCCGCCATCGCTCTGACGGGCTGCAACAGCGGCTCTCCGACGGGCTCCACCGGCGCCGGCACCGGCTCGACGGAGGGGGCGGGCGACGGCGCCTCGTCCACCCCGTGGACCGTCGCCACCGACGTGAAGCTCGAAGGCTCGCCAACGTTCGACAAGATCACGAAGGCCGACAAGATCGTCATCGGCGTTAAGGAGGACCAGCCCGGTCTCGGCTACAAGGATGCGGCCACGGGTGATCGCACGGGCTTCGACGTCGACATCGCGCGCTGGATCGCAGCGTCGCTCGGCTTCGACGAGGACAAGATCGAGTTCAAGGCGATCCCGTCCGCCAACCGTGAGCAGTCGCTGGTCAATGGCGACATCGACTACTACGTCGGCACCTACTCCATCACCGACAAGCGCAAGGAGCAGATCGACTTCGCCGGTCCGTACTTCATCACCGGTCAGGGCCTGCTGGTGCGCAAGGACGACGACACCATCAAGAGCGAGAAGGACCTCGACGGCAAGAAGGTGTGCTCGGCGACCGGGTCCACCCCGCTGCAGAACATCGAGGCGAACTTCCCCGGTGCCACGGCCGTCGGCCTCGACCTCTACTCCGCATGCGTCGATCAGCTGATCGACAAGACGGTCGACGTCGTCACCACCGACCAGGCCATCCTGCTCGGCTATGCCGCGCAGGACCCGGACGAGCTGAAGGTCGTCGGCGAGCCGTTCACCACGGAGAAGTACGGCGTGGGTCTGCCCAAGGGCGACACCGCACTGAAGGACTTCGTCAACACGATGTTCACCGACGGACACGACGTCTGGCAGAAGATCTACGACAACAACCTCGGTGCCACCGGCCTCACGGTCGAGCAGCCCAAGGTCGAGGAGTAATCCACCTGTGCCGCGGCCGTCGTCCCTCGGGCGACGGCCGCGGCATATTCGAAAGGAGTGGCAGTGGATGCCATCTTCGGCAACGCCGACCTGTGGGGCGAGGCGATCGGGAACACCGTGATCCTGTTCCTCGTCGGCGGGGTTATCGCCCTCGTGCTCGGCTTCATCGTCGGCGCGATGCGCGTCTCGCCGGTTCCCGTCGCGCGCGCGGTCGGAACCGTGTACGTCAACATCATCCGTAACACCCCGCTCACGCTGGTGTTCTTCTTCTTCGTGTTCGGATATCCCAAGCTCGACCTTCCGCCGCTTTCGCCGCTGGTGCTCGGCATCGCAGCCATCAGCATCTACACGGCGACGTATGTGGCGGAGGTGCTGCGCGCCGGTATCAATACCGTGCCGGTGGGGCAGGCCGAAGCAGCCCGGGCGATCGGCCTTCCGTTCGGCAAGGTCATGTCGCTCATCGTGCTGCCGCAGGCGTTCCGCTCGGTGATGCCGCCCATGATGAGCGTGTTCATCGCCCTGCTGAAGAACACCACGATCGCGGCCGGCTTCGGCATCAAGGATCTCGCCGCGCTGCGCGCGACCGTCGCCGACTCCGCTGATCGCCCCGGAACCATGCTGGAGATCCTGCTGCTGGTGGCCGTGGTGTTCGTGGTCCTGGTGCTGGTGCTCAGCTGGATTCAGAACCGCATGGAGAAGAAGTGGAAGGTGGCACGATGAGCACGTCCGTCCTCTACGACGTCCCCGGACCCCGCGCGATCCTGCGCAACCGGATCCTCGGTGTCGTCACCGTGGTGCTGGTCGCTGCGATCCTCGGGTTCATCATCTATCGCTTCGCGGACAGTGGCCAGTTCAATGCCTCGAAGTGGAACATCTTCACGTACACCACGGTATGGACCGGCATGCTCTCCGCGCTCTGGGCGACGGTCAGCGCGTTCCTCGTGGCGGCGGTGGGCAGCCTGATCCTCGGGTTCGTGCTCGCCATCGGCCGGCTGAGCGATCACGCATGGGTCCGCCTGCCGGTGACGTGGATTACTGAGGCCTTCCGCGCCATCCCGGTGCTCGTGATGATGATGCTGTTCTTCTACGGCATCAACTCGATCCCGGGCATTCCGTTCAAGATGACCCCGTACATCGCGGTGGTCCTCGGGCTGGTGCTGTACAACGGCTCCGTGCTCGCGGAGGCGCTGCGTGCCGGCATCGAGGCGCTCCCGCGCGGGCAGAAGGAGGCCGGTTACGCGATCGGGCTCCGCAAGTCGGGCGTGATGACGCTGATCCTGCTCCCGCAGGCCGTGCGCAACATGCTGCCGGTGATCATCGCGCAGCTCGTGGTGACCCTCAAGGACACCGCGCTCGGCTTCATCATCACGTATCCGGAACTGCTGTACTACGCGAAGTTCCTCTCCTCGCAGCCGGGACGTCCCCTGCTGCAGGCCGGACTCGTGGTCGCGGTGATCTACATCTCCATGTGCCTGATCCTCTCCGGCATCGCCAAGTGGGTGGAGACACGGATGGTTCGTCGTCAGCGAGCACTGGCGTCCGACGCCGAGGGCACCGGCGGGAACCCGGCGCTCCAGCATGAGGTGACCACCACGGAGGTCATCGGCCTGCAGTCGCTGTCGGGCACCTACGACCAGGGGAACACCCCGCCTCGGGTGTGAACCCGTGCCCACGACGGACGGCCCCGGGCGATGCCCGGGGCCGTCCGTCGTGTCGGATGCCCGCCGGTAGACTGGAAAGCGTGTCTGAATCTCCCGTGATCACTCCTGAAGCGGTCAACGCCGCCGTGACGGACGCTCTCGCCGCGATCGCGGCCGCGCCCGACACCGCAGCGCTCAAGGCCGTCCGTGCCGCGCACCAGGGCGAGGGGTCGCCGCTGGCGTCCCTCAACGCCGCGATGCGCTCCGTCGCCCCCGCCGACAAGGCCGCTTTCGGCAAGCTGGTGGGTCAGGCTCGCGGCAGCGTCACGCAGGCTCTCGTCGCCCGCGAGCAGGAGCTGGAGGCGGCCGAGACGGCCGCGAAGCTCGAAGCTGAGCGCGTGGACATCACCGCGCTCGGTTCGCGTCGCGCCGTCGGCGCCCGCAACCCCCTCACCCTGCTGCAGGACGAGGTCAGCGACATCTTCGTCGGTATGGGGTGGGAGATCGCGGAGGGCCCCGAGCTCGAGCACGAGTGGTTCAACTTCGACGCCCTCAACTTCGACGTGGACCACCCCGCGCGGCAGATGCAGGACACGTTCTTCGTCGACCCTGTCGCCCGCCACCTGGTGATGCGCACGCACACCAGCCCGGTGCAGGTGCGCTCGATGCTCGATCGGGAGGTCCCCATCTACGTCCTGTGCCCGGGGCGCGTGTACCGCACAGACGAGTTCGATGCCACGCACCTGCCGGTCTTCACGCAGTTCGAAGGTCTGGTGGTGGACAAGGGCATCACGATGGCGAACCTCAAGGGCACCCTGGATCACGCCGCGAAGGTGCTGTTCGGCCCGGAGGCGAAGACCCGCTTCCGCACCAACTTCTTCCCGTTCACCGAGCCCAGCGCGGAGCTGGATCTGTGGCACCCCACGTTCCCGGGCGGAGCCCGCTGGATCGAGTGGGGCGGCTGCGGCATGGTGAACCCCAACGTCCTGCGCGCCGCCGGCATCGACCCCGAGGTCTACTCGGGCTTCGCCTTCGGCATGGGCATTGAGCGCACGCTCATGTTCCGCAGCGACGTGCAGGACATGCGAGACATGGCCGAGGGCGATGTCCGCTTCAGCGAGCAGTTCGGAATGGTGATCTGATGCGTATCCCGCTCTCCTGGCTCCGCGAGTACGTCGCGGTCCCCGCAGATGCGACCCCCGAGGACGTCCTCGCGACCCTCGTGAAGGTCGGCTTCGAAGAGGAGGACGTGCACGGCTTCGACGTGTCCGGTCCCATCGTGGTGGGGCAGGTGCTCTCCTTCGAGGAGGAGCCCCAGTCCAATGGCAAGACCATCCGCTGGTGCCAGGTCCAGGTCGCGCCCGAGGGCGAGAAGGCCGCCGACGGCGGCGACGCCGTGCACGGGATCGTGTGCGGTGCCGGCAACTTCTTCCCCGGTGACAAGGTGGTGGTGACCCTTCCGGGCGCCGTCCTCCCCGGACCGTTCCCCATCGCCGCGCGCAAGACCTACGGCCACGTGTCCGACGGCATGATCGCCTCGGCGCGCGAGCTGGGCCTCGGTGACGAGCACAACGGCATCCTGCGACTCGTCGAGCTCGGGCTCGACGACGCGCCGGTGGGCTCCGACGCCATCGCGCTGCTGGGGCTGGATGACCAGGCCATCGACATCAACGTCACACCGGATCGCGGCTACGCGCTCTCGGTGCGCGGCGTTGCGCGCGAGTACGCGCTCGCGGCCGGTATCGACTTCACCGATCCCGCCGATCGTCCCGCCGAGGAGATCGGTGAGGGCACCGGTTTCTCCGTGGTGGTGGACGACCAGAACCCCATCCGCGGAAACGTGGGAGCCACCGAGTTCGTCACCCGCGTGGTGCGAGGAGTCGACCCGTCGGCGCCCACGCCCGCGTGGATGATCGCGCGCCTGTCCCTCGCGGGCATGCGCTCCCTCGGTGTCCTCATCGACATCACCAACTACGTGATGCTCGAGCTCGGTCAGCCGCTGCACGGATACGACCTCGACAAGCTCACCGGTGGTATCACCGTGCGCCGTGCCGTCGCGGGGGAGAAGCTGACCACGCTCGACGGCGTGGAGCGCACGCTCAGCGACGAGGATCTGCTCATCACCGACGACGCTCAGGTGCTGGGTCTTGCCGGCGTGATGGGCGGGCTCACCACCGAGATGAGCGAGACCACGCGTAACGTCCTGATCGAGGCCGCCAACTTCGACACCGTCTCGATCGCGCGCAGCGCACGCCGCCACAAGCTGCCCAGCGAGGCATCGCGCCGCTTCGAGCGCGGCGTCGACCCGCTGGTGAGCTTCGTCGCCGCTCGACGCGCTGCCGACCTCATGGTCGAGCTCGCCGGAGGCACGCTGGACGAGCTGGGCGGACAACTCGGTGGCGAAGTGGTGTCGGTCGGCATCGACCTTCCCGATGGCTTCGTCTCCGGACTCATCGGCGTCGAGTATTCCGATGAGGAGATCGTCGGTGCCCTCACGGCCATCGGCGCACAGGTCGCACGTACCGATTCCGACGCCATGTCGGTCGTGATCCCTCCGACCTGGCGTCCCGACCTCACCGACAAGTGGACCCTGGCCGAGGAGGTCGCCCGCGTCTACGGGCTCGACCGGATTCCCTCCGTCCTGCCGACCCCGCCCTCGGGTCGTGGTTTCACCGCAGCCCAGACCGGCCGTCGTCGCGTGTCCAACACTCTGGCCGCCGCCGGCTTCGTCGAGACGCCGTCGTTCCCGTTCATCGGCCGGGCCGCCAACGAACTGCACGGTTCAGCCGCGGCCGGACCGGTGCCGATGATCCGTCTCGCCAACGCGATCGACGGCGCGGCGCCGTTCCTGCGCCGTTCGCTCATCCCTGGTCTGCTCGCTGTGGCGCACCGCAACCAGTCGCGCGGTCTCGTCGACCTCGCGCTGTTCGAGGTGGGCTCGGTGTTCCTCCCCGTCGAGGGCGTGCAGTACGGCACCGACACCGTGCCTCCGCTCGGGGTACGGCCGAGCGATGAGGTGCTGTCCGAGCTGAACGCGTCCATCCCTCCGCAGCCGCGTCACGTCGCCATCCTGCTCACGGGCAACCGCGTGGCCAAGGCGCCCGGCCAGTCGGCCGAGACCTACGACCTCGTCGACGCTCTGGATGCGGTCCGCGCCATCGGCGTGGCTGCCGGGGTGAGCATCGATGTGGCCCAGGGGGAGCGGGCAGCGCTGCACCCGGGGCGCACGGGTGTGCTCTCGGTGTCCGGGGTCGAGGTCGGCTACGTCGGCGAGGTCCTGCCGCAGGTGTCTGCGGAGGCCGACATCCCCGGCCGGGTGTACGTCGCCGAGCTCGACCTGGACCTGCTGCTTTCCACGGCCGCCGAGCGCACCGTGGCGGCATCGCTGTCCACTTTCCCCGCGGCCACCCAGGACGTTTCGCTGCTCGTCGGTTCCGAGGTGACGGCGGGTGCGCTCGCCGCCGCCCTCACCGAAGGCGCGGGTGATCTGCTGGAGTCCGTGCGGCTGGTGGACGACTACCGCGGCGAGGGACTGCCGGACGGCTCGAAGAGCCTCACCTTCGCGCTGCGCTTCCGCGCGGTCGATCGCACGCTGACGGCGGCCGAGGCCACGGAGGCGAAGCTCGCTGGCGTGGCGGTGGCCACCGAGCGCCTGGGCGCACAGATCCGCGACTGAGCTCTGAACACGAGGGGCGGGCACCGACCGGTGCCCGCCCCTCGTGTTTGCGGTGTGCCGGTGCTCGGTCTCGAATCCAGGACCGGGTCGTGAAAACAGGACCGAAGCCGCCGATTCATCCTTTTTTCGGCGCATTCTCCTCGATTCACGACCCGCTCGGAAACACCGCGCGGTCATGAACGGACTCCGATTTCGGGCGGCAGGGCCCGGCGCGCTAGCATGGCCTCTATGTCGCAGACGCTCACCCGCATCACGCTCGTCACGAGCGTCGTGGCGCGTCGACGTCAGGCGGGACGCCGAATCTAGGCGACCCCGCTTTCGTCGCGTCTGCATGCGGCGGAACGCCGGTGTCGCCTTCCTGGCCCCGTTCCGCTGACTTTAAGGTAGAAACATGACGTATTCGGTCGCCGTCTCCGGCGCATCCGGCTACGCGGGCGGCGAGATCCTGCGCCTGCTCGCGAACCATCCGGACATCGAGATCCGCACGGTGACGGCTCATTCGAACGCCGGTCAACCGCTCGCCCTCCACCAGCCGCACCTGCGATCCCTCGCACATCTCACGCTGCAGGACACCACCCCGGAGATCCTCGCAGGCCACGACATCGTGTTCCTCGCCCTTCCGCACGGTCAGTCCGGGCAGTACACCGACCACCTGGCGGATGTGGCGCTGGTCATCGACGCCGGCGCGGATCATCGTCTGACGGACCAGACTGACTGGGATGACTTCTACGGTGGCCACTTCCACGAACCGTGGGCGTACGGCGTACCGGAGCTGCTCATCGACGGCGGCGCGCGCAAGCAGCGCGAGCGCCTGGCCGGTGCCACGCGCATCGCTGCTCCCGGCTGCAACGCCTCGACGGTGGAGCTGAGCCTTGCCCCCGGGATCGCCGCCGGTGTGATTGAGGCGGACGACATCGTCTCCGTCCTCGCAGTCGGACCTTCCGGTGCCGGCAAGAGCCTCAAGCCCAACCTGCTCGCGAGCGAGATCCTCGGCTCCGCAAACCCCTACGCGGTGGGCGGCACCCACCGGCACATCCCCGAGATCCGGCAGGGGCTGCGGTGGGCCGGAGCAACCGGGCCGGTGCGCATCAGCTTCACCCCCGTACTCGTCCCGATGTCCCGGGGGATCCTCGCCACCACCACGGCGCGGATCGCCGAGGGCGTCGCAGACGCTCAGATCCGTGAGGCCTGGCAGCACGCGTACGGCGACGAGACCTTCGTCCAGCTGCTGCCCGAGGGGCAGATGCCACGGACGGCCGACGTCACCGGCGCGAACACCGCGCTGATCGGCCTGTCCATCGACCGCCGCGCCGGGCGCGTGATCGTGGTCACCGCTGTCGACAACCTCGCCAAGGGCACCGCCGGTGCCGCTATTCAGTCCATGAACATCGCGCTCGGCCTCCCCGAGGACCGGGCCCTCACCGTGAACGGAGTCGCACCGTGAGCGTCACGGCCGCACAGGGATTCGAAGCCGCGGGTGTCGCGGTCGGCCTCAAGTCGACGGGCAACCGCGATGTCGCTGTGGTCGTCAACCGCGGTCCGCTGAAGGTGGGCGCCGCCGTCTTCACCTCCAATCGCGCTCAGGCCAACCCGATCATCTGGTCGAAGCAGGTGATCCAGGACGGCGTCGTGGAGGCGATCGTGCTGAACTCCGGCGGGGCGAACTGCTTCACGGGTTCCTTCGGCTTCCAGACCACGCACCAGACCGCTGAGCGTGCGGCCGAGCTCCTCGGCGTCAGCGCGGGTGACGTGCTGGTGTGCTCCACCGGTCTCATCGGCACGGGCGACGAGGTCTTCCGCGGCAAGGTGCTGGAGGGTGTTGCGCAGGGCATCGCGGAGCTGTCCGCCGATGGCGGCGAGAACGCTTCCCTCGCCATCATGACCACCGACACGCGTCCCAAGCGTTCCGTGGTCTCTCGCGATGGCTGGACCATCGGCGCGATGGCGAAGGGTGCGGGCATGCTCGCTCCGGGGCTGGCCACGATGCTCGTCGTGATCACCACCGATGCCGTGCTCACCAGCGAGCAGGCCGACACCGCGCTGCGCGCCGCGACGCACGTCAGCTTCGACCGGCTGGACTCCGATGGCTGCATGTCCACCAACGACCAGGTCACGCTTCTGGTCTCCGGTGCCTCGGGCATCACCCCTGACCTGGCCGACTTCACCGCGGCCCTGACCGAGGTGAGCGCAGACCTCTCGCGGCAGCTCCAGGGCGATGCCGAGGGAGCCAGTCACGACATCACGATCGTCGTGCGGGGAGCGGCGAACGAGGACGACGCCGTCGAGGTGGGGCGCTCCGTCGCGCGCAACAACCTGTTCAAGGCTGCGATCTTCGGCAACGACCCGAACTGGGGCCGCGTGCTCGCCGCCATCGGCACCACACAGGCGGAGTTCGACCCGTACAACGTGGACGTCTGGATGAACGGCGTGCGTGTCTGCCACGAAGGCGGGCCGGACGCGCCGCGCGAAGAGGTCGATCTCTCCCCGCGTGCCACCGAACTCGTCATCGATCTGCTGACGGGGGACGCCACCGCAACGATCCTCACCAACGACCTGACCCACGACTACGTGCACGAGAACAGCGCCTACGCCTCATGACCGACGACAACCTCCAGCACACCGATCCGATCGCCGCCTCCGAGCGCGCGGCCATGCTGATCGAGTCCCTGCCGTGGCTGCAGAAGTTCCGCGACGCCATCATCGTGGTCAAGTACGGCGGAAACGCGATGGTGTCCGAGGAGCTGCAAGACGCGTTCGCCGCCGACATGGCCTATCTGCGCTACGTCGGCATCCAGCCGGTGGTTGTGCATGGCGGGGGGCCGCAGATCTCGAACATGCTCGATCGCCTCGCCATCCCGAGCGAGTTCCGCGGCGGATACCGCGTCACCTCCACCGAGGCGATCAGCGTGGTGCGCATGGTGCTCACCGGGCAGATCAATCCGCAGCTGGTCGCCAAGATCAACTCCCACGGGCCGATCGCCACCGGACTGTCCGGTGAGGATGCGGGCCTGTTCGGCGGTCGCCGCCGGGGCGTGGTGATCGACGGTGTCGAGGAGTCCCTGGGCCGTGTCGGCGACGTCGTCACCGTTGATCCGACCCCCGTGCTCGATCATCTCGCCGCGGGGCGCATCCCCGTGGTGTCCTCGATCGCGCCCGATCTGGACCACCCCGGTCAGTCGCTCAACGTGAACGCCGACGCCGCGGCCGCGGCTCTCGCCACCGCGCTCGGGGCGAAGAAGCTGGTCATCCTCACCGATGTCGCCGGCCTCTACGCGGACTGGCCCAACCGGGACTCTCTCGTCTCGCACCTGAACGCACAGGAGCTGCGTGAACTCATGCCGAGTCTGGAGAGCGGCATGATCCCCAAGATGCAGGCCTGCCTCGACGCCGTCTCCGGCGGTGTGAGCAGCGCCGCGATCATCGACGGACGGGTGCCGCACTCGGTGCTCGTCGAACTCTTCACCAGTCAGGGAATCGGAACGGAAGTGGTGGCGCAATGAGCGCATGGCAGGACGACGCGACGCGCGATCTGATGGGGCTGGGCGGCCGCCTGGCGCTGCTCGTGCGCGGCGAGGGGTCCGCGGTGTGGGACGCAGAAGGCAACCGCTACCTGGACTTCCTCGGCGGCATCGCCGTCAACAGCCTCGGTCACGCACACCCGGCTTTCGTCGCGGCGGTCTCTGACCAGGCGGCGGTGCTCTCGCACGTGTCCAACTACTTCGCCACACCTCAGCAGCTCGAGCTTGCCGCCACCCTGAAGCGTCTGGCCGGTACCGGAGACGCAGGGCGGGTCTTCTTCGCCAATTCCGGCACGGAGGCGAACGAGACGGCGGTGAAGCTGGCCCGTCTGCACGGGAACAAGGTCGGCAAGAAGGGGCTGGTCAGCCTCAACCACGCCTTCCACGGTCGTTCGATGGGGGCCTTGTCGCTCACGCCGAAGCCGCTCTATCAGGACGCTTTCCAGCCGCTGCTGCCGGATGTCACCTACATCGACAACACCCTGGACGCGCTGGAGGAGCTGGACTGGTCCGACGTCGCGGCGATCTTCATCGAGCCGATCCAGGGCGAAGCCGGAGTGGTCGAGCACCCCGCTGGCTTCCTTCGCCGCGCCTGGGAGCTCGCCACGGCGAACGACGCGCTGCTGATCGTCGATGAGGTGCAGACCGGGATGGGACGCACGGGGGACTGGTTCGCCTTCCAGCGCGAGGGCATCGTCCCGGATGCGATGACGTTGGCCAAGGGCATCGCCGCCGGCTTCCCGCTGGGGGCGCTGGTCACCTTCGGCGAGGCGAGCGAGCTGTTCTACCCGGGCACCCACAACTCGACCTTCGGCGGCAATCCGCTCGCCACGGCCGTCGGCATCGCCGTCATCGCTGAGATCGAGGACAACGACCTGCTCGCGAACGTGAGTGCACGCGGCGAGGAGCTGCGGGCGGCCGTCGCCGATCTTCCCCTGGTCGCCGGAACCTCCGGAGCGGGCCTGCTCATCGGAATCCAGCTCGACGGCCCGCACGCCGGTGCCGTTCGCGAGGCGGCCCACCGGCACGGGCTGATCGTCAACGCGCCGACCGATGACGTCATCCGCATCGCACCGGCCTACACGATCGGCGACGCCGAGGTCGAAGAATTCACCCGTCTGTTCGCCGCCGCGCTCGCGGACGTGAACGGCACCGCACCCGAGGAGAACCACGCATGATCCGTCACTTCCTCCGTGACGACGACATCACCCCCGCCGAGCAGGCGGAGATCCTGACGCTTGCCACGCAGCTGAAGACGGACCGCTGGCAGACGAAGCCGCTGGCCGGACCGCAGACGGTCGCGGTGATCTTCGACAAGTCATCCACGCGCACCCGCGTGTCCTTCGCCGTGGGAATCGCGGATCTCGGCGGCTCGCCGCTGATCATCACCACCGCCTCCAGCCAGCTCGGCGGGAAGGAGACGCCCTCCGACACCGCGCGCGTGCTCGAGCGCCAGGTCGCTGCGATCGTGTGGCGCACCTACGGCCAGGCGGGTCTCGAGGAGATGGCTCGCGGCACGACCGTGCCGGTCGTCAACGCGCTGTCCGATGACTTCCACCCCTGCCAGCTGCTGGCGGACCTGCTCACCATCCGGGAGCACAAGGGCGAGCTCGCCGGGCTCACTCTGTCCTTCTTCGGCGACGGGGCCAGCAACATGGGCCACTCGTACCTCCTCGCCGGGGCCACCGCGGGAATGCACGTCCGGATCGCCTCGCCCGCGGGGTACGAGCCGCGTGCCGATGTGGTCGCCGATGCCCGTGCCATCGCCGCGCAGACGGGTGGCTCGATCCTCGTGACCACGGACATCGCCGAGGCCGCGTCGGACGCGGACATCGTGATCACCGACACGTGGGTCTCCATGGGTAAGGAGGAGGAGAAGCAGGCGCGCCTGGACACCCTCGGCGCGTACAAGGTCACCTCCGCCGTCATGGCCCAGGCCGCGTCGGATGCGATCTTCATGCACTGCCTCCCCGCCGACCGCGGATACGAGGTCGACGCCGATGTGATCGACGGCGACCAGTCCGTCATCTGGGACGAGGCGGAGAACCGCCTCCACGCGCAGAAGGCGCTGCTGGTCTGGCTGCTGCAGAAGGCGAACGCATGAGCGGGCAGCACGGAACCAACGAGGGCTCCCTCTGGGGCGCCCGGTTCGCAGGGGGGCCGTCGCCGGCCCTCGCCGCGCTCAGCCGCTCGACCCACTTCGACTGGGTGCTGGCGCCGTACGACATCCGCGGTTCGAAGGCGCACGCCACGGCGTTGAACGCTGCGGGCTACCTCACCGATGACGAGCTGCACGACATGCACGCTGCTCTGGACCAGCTGGCTGCGGACGTCGCCTCCGGTGCGTTCGTCGCCGCCGACACGGATGAAGACGTGCACGGTGCGCTCGAGCGCGGACTGATCGAGCGCGCCGGTGCAGAACTGGGCGGCCGCATTCGCGCCGGTCGCAGCCGCAACGACCAGATCGCCACTCTCGTGCGGATGTTCCTGCTCGATCATGCGGCCATCATCGCCCGCGAGATCGGCGGCCTGATCGACGCGCTGCTCGCGCAGGCGGAGGCGGCCGGAACCGCGATCATGCCGGGGCGCACGCACCTCCAGCACGCCCAGCCGGTCCTTCTCGCACACCACTTGCAGGCGCAGGCGTGGCCGCTGGTGCGCGACCTGGAGCGCCTGCGTGACTGGCGTCGCCGCGCGGTCGTCTCGCCCTACGGCGGGGGAGCGCTGGCGGGTTCCACCCTCGGCCTGGACCCGGCGCTCGTCGCCCGTGAGCTCGGCCTGCAGAGCCCGGCACCCAATTCGATGGACGGCACGGCCGCTCGTGATGTGGTGGCGGAGTTCGCCTTCATCACCGCCATGGTGGGCGTGAACCTGTCGCGCCTGTCGGAGGAGATCATCCTCTGGAACACCCGCGAATTCGGCTTTGTCACGCTGAACGACGCGTACTCGACCGGCTCCAGCATCATGCCGCAGAAGAAGAACCCGGATATCGCCGAGCTGGCGCGGGGGAAGTCGGGTCGTCTCATCGGCAACCTCAGCGGCCTGCTCGCGACGCTCAAGGCCCTTCCGCTCGCATACAACCGCGATCTCCAGGAGGACAAGGAGCCCGTCTTCGACTCCGTCGCCACGCTGGAGGTGGTCCTGCCCGCCTTCACCGGCATGGTCGCGACCCTGACCTTCCACACCGACCGCATGGCGGAGCTCGCGCCACAGGGCTTCTCGCTCGCGACGGACGTCGCTGAGTGGCTGGTCAAGCAGCGTGTTCCGTTCCGCGTCGCGCACGAGGTCTCCGGAGCCCTCGTTCGCGCCTGCGAGGAGCGGGGCATCGGGCTGGAGGACGCCGACGATGACCTCCTCGCGGCGGTCTCCGAGCACCTCACACCAGAGGTGCGCAGCGTCCTGTCGATCGAGGGTTCGGTGGCCAGTCGCGACGGCATCGGCGGCACCGCCCCGGTGCGTGTCAGCGAACAGCGCACGCAGCTCGCTGCCGAGGCGCGGGAACTGGTCGCCGTCTGGGCATGACCCCGACCGCGCAGCCGCCGGAGAGCGCCCTGAGCACATGGGCATTCTCCGGCGTTCTGCGTTCCTCGCAGCAGGCCCTGCTGGACGCCGTGCACGTGCGGCCGCCGGAGCCGCTGCACCTGGTCGCGCCGCCGGGTGCGGGAAAGACGCTCATGGGTCTCCTCCTGGCGATGCGCCGGGGGTCGCGTGCCGTGGTGCTGGCGCCCACAACGACGATCGCGCACCAGTGGATGACCCAGGCGCTGGCCCTCGCACCGCATCCGGGTGCGGTGTCCGACGATCCCGCCCGGATCGCCGATCTCACGGTGCTGACCTATCAGCGCATCAGCGTTCCCGACCGGTCCGATGCGTTCGAGCCGATGGCTCGCGATCTCTGGGTGACCGAGCTCGTGGACGGAGGGCAAACTCGGCCCGAGGCCACGGCGCTCGTAGCCGCGCTGGCGGTGGAGAACCCGGCGGCCTACCGATCGGGGATCGCGCGACGGGCGACGAGGCTGCGGCGCAGCATCGTGCGCCACAGCACCGAAGAGCTGGCGGCATGTCTGCACCCGAACGCGCGCCGGCTGCTCGACGATCTCGTCGACGCCGGCGTCACGACGGTGGTCCTCGACGAATGTCACCATCTCACCGATCACTGGGCCCTAGTGATCGCCTATCTGCGCGCCCGGATCGCGCAAGCCGGCAGCGAACCGCTCCTCGTCGGCCTGACGGCCACCGTTCCCTCCCCGCAGGACGCCACGGGCTACGAGAATTACACCGGCTTGCTGGGCGAGGTCGACTATGATGCGCCCACCCCGGCTGTCGTGCGGGAAGGCGCCCTGGCGCCGTATCGGGATCTCGCCTGGTTCACCGCACCCACGATGGAGGAGGCGACGTTCCTCGCGGGACGCGATGGACTCCTGGCCGCGCTGATCCGCAACACCCTCGGCCGAGATGAGGGGGTCGTCTTCCTCCTCGACGTGCTTCTCGGCGATCGGGGAGCCGGTCGGCAGCTCACACGCGATGAGATCGACGCGCGTATCTCGAACGCCTACGTCGACGACTTCCCGATGGCTGCTGCTGCGGCCGCCGTGCTCCGCGGGGTCGCGCCGACGAACGACCTCCTGCCCCTGCTCCCGGACGAATCACGCTTGATCGGCGATGACGCCCTGCGGCTTCTCGCGCGTTTCCTCGTCCAGCACGTGCTCCCGGACCCCGCGCGAGCGGAGGACTGGGCCCGCGCACGGCGAACCCTGGCGGATTTCGGCTATGCCCTGACGGACCGTGGTCTTCGACGGGCCCGGGACCCGATCGAGTCGACACTCGCCACCTCGGCGGCAAAAGACCGCGCGGCGGCAGACATCCTGGCACAGGAGCTCGCCTCTGCGGAGGCCGATCGCGTTCGTGCGGTCGTGGTGTGCGACTTCGCCGAGCACGGCAACCGGGCAGGACGCACCGCGCGCCGCGGTGGCGCACTGCGGTGCTTCGATGCGCTCGTCGCGGATCCGCGGCTGCAGCAGGCCACCGCCATCCTCGTCACCGCCAGGCACGTGCGGGTGGCGTCGCGAGACCTGTCGTTCCTGCTGCCGCGATTGCAGCGCGTGCTGGGCACGGTCCCGCAGCTCGGCGTGGTCGAGGGGGCCACCACTGAGCTCGTCGTGACGGGCGTGACGCGTGCGCGCGTCATCGCTGGGGTCTCGACGCTCATCGGGGAGGGTGTCGTCCGCGTGCTCGTCGGCACGCGCGGACTCCTCGGAGAGGGCTGGGACTGTCCCGCCGTCAACACCCTCATCGACCTCACGACCGCATCGACGTCGGCCGCCGCTCAGCAGCTTCGGGGGCGGACCATGCGGCTGGACCCGGGCTGGCCGGAGAAGGTGGCACACAACTGGAGCGTGGTCACCCTGCTCCCGGCCGCGCGGACGACGGGAGCGCTCGCGGATGTGAAACGGCTCGGGCGCAAGCTCGATGCCCTGTGGGGTGTGCGCGCGGAGAACGCCCCTGACGTCGTTCGCGGCCCGAGCCACACCCTCACGGGAGCGCAGCGCGGCCTGCTCACACAGGTGCGCGAAGGGCGAGCACCCGGCGACGTCATCGCACGCCTGCAGAAGCTCACCCCGATTCGCTCGCGCGCCGAGACACGGGACCGGTGGCGCCTGGGGGAGCCGATCGAGAACATCGAGCGACGGATGACGGTGGTCGCGGGGGTGGACAGAGCGCTGCCTCCCGCACCCTTCCGTGCGCGGTTCTCGCGCTCTCTGGGAGCCGCGTCGGCCGGAGGAGCCGTGCTGGCATCACTCACGACGGCAGCGTCGGCGGCCCTGCTCGCGCTCGGCACACAGCCGGGGGCCGGATTCTGGATCGGCGGCGCCGCTGCGCTGACGACTGCGCTCACGGTGCCGGCCGGCATCTCCTGGTGGCGGATGCGCCGCCGCGTGCCGGATGACATGGCGCTGTGGACACAGACTGCGCATGCCGTCCGCGACGCGCTGGTGGCCGACGGAGCGCTCTCTCGCCCTCACACTGTCCGGGCGAGCATCGTGGAGCGGGAGGTTCGGATCGTGCTGGAGGGCGCGGGCTCCGGCGAGCAAGCCGTCTTCCGGCGCAGCCTCATCGGACTGTTCGAACGTGTTCGCACACCGCGCTTCCTGCTCGAGGTCGACCGTGGAGTGGTCGGTGACCCGCTATCCCGACTCGCCATGCGAGCGACTCGGGGCCGTGGGGATCTGCTGGCGGTACCGAAGGACCTCGGCCGCCGGCGCGGCACGGCGGTGGCGTTCGCCCAGGCGTGGAACGACCGCGTGGGCCCGGCGGTGCTCCATGAGATGAACAGCCGAGACGATGCAGCTCTCCTCGCCGTTGCACGCCGCCAGTCGCGCACGGGATCACCTCGTCCCTTTCAGCGCGACGTCTGGAGCTGATGGCCCGGTGCCGGGCGATCAGTGGATCTCGGTGTCGGCGGCCCCGCGCGTCCAGGAAGTGAACGTCACGACGAGCCCGCTGCGCGTGGGAGCCGCCAGGAACGGACCCGCCGTGACCGGGACGTCGCCGGGGAACGGCGCGAGCCGGACCAGCCGCCAGTGCTCGTCCTCGCCGGATCGCGCGCGGATGATGAGGGCGTCGGCCCAGCGGCTGACACGGAGGATCAGTCCGCGTCCCGCCCACTCGTCCACGTGACCCACCGACCAATCCGAGGCGCCGTTCGTGACCACCGCGCCCAGGCCGAGGTGTCCGTCGGCGAACTCGACGCCGGCCTTCACCCAGCGTTCCGCGTCCGCTCGGACGAACACTCCCGCCTGATCGAACTCGCCGGTGAAGTCGCCACGGAAGCCCACCTCCATCGACTCACCGACCTCCAGCGGCGCGAGGAGCGCGTGCTCGTTGTCATGGGTGAAGCCGTAGGCGGTGCGCAGCCACGCATCGCTGCCCTCCGCGGCCTCGACGGCGAGCGCACCGTCGAGAGTGGACGATGAGACGGGGGCGGTGGTCCACGATCCGGACTCCCAGGCGACGATTTCCATGACGCCATCATGACCGATCGTGACGACGTGCATGTCGCTATGTGACGCCTCGCGTGACGTGGCCGCTGCGTGAGACGTACCGTGGACCAACCGATCAGCAGACCCGAGAAGGGAACGGAACGATGTCCACCACCACGCGCCTCGAGCAGTCCATCCAGACCGCTTGCGAGCACGGCGCGATGTGCGTGCACGACCGTTCCGGCCATGGTCTGACGGGCATCCGCCTGCGCCTGGCCCTCACCACCCGCTCGGGATGGCGAGATGCCGTCATCGAGTCGGTCGACGCGGACGGCTGGATCGATCTGCGCCTGCTCGCCGACGGCGACCTCGTGCGGGTCTGGAACCATGCCGATCTCAGCGAGGTGCTGGTGTCCGGCGAGCCGGTGGCTCTGCACGAGCGCTACGAGGTGCTCGCCGCCGGCGCACTCCATCTGAACATCGCGGTCTGAGCCGCGCACACGAAGAAGGGTCCGTGCCTGTAGGCACGGACCCTTCTTCGTTTCGGGACGCTTACGCTCCCATCGAGGCCATCATCTTCTCGCAGGCCTTCATGCAGGTCTCGGCGGCCATCATGCACATGCGGCAGGTCTCGCTCATGTCCGCGTGCTTGGCGCACTCGTCCATGCAGGCGCGGCACATTGCGATGCACGCCTGCAGCATGGGCATCATCGTCTCGGCCGACATGCTCATCGGGCGCATCATCATCTTCATCATGGTGGAGCAGACGTCCGCGCACATCGCGCACATCGACGCGCACATGCCGATGCCGTCCATGCCCGACATGGCGTCGGAGCACATCGTGCACGCCTGCATACAGGCGTTGCACGCCTCCATACACTCCTGCATCACCATCATGTCCATGTTCTGCATCATGCTGTCCTGCATCATGGACGCGGGCATCATCTTCATCATGTCCGTCATCTGGTCCATAGCCGACTCCTCTCGATCGTGCGGATGCACGTCAGTCGGCTGGCACCCGCGGTTATGACGAAATGTTACGCGCGTGTGGCGGCGTTGCGGAAAACTCCTCGTGAAATATTTCAGCCCCGTGGCTGCTGCACACGAATGGCCGTGCCCGCAGGGTCACGCAGCGCGAAATCGCGTACGCCGTAGTCCTGCTCGAGGATGTCCTGCACGATCTCGGCGCCGGCGTCCACCGCTCGCCGGTAGGCGGCATCGAGGTCGTCGGTCGACAGGACGAGCTGGGGAAGAGATCCTGCCGCAAGCAGCCGGGAGAGTGTCTCGCCGTCCTCCGGGGAGACGCCCACGCGCGGGCTGGTCAGCACGATCTGACCCGGAGCGCCTGCCTCGGAGCCGAGCGTGACCCAGCTGAACTCGCCGTAGTTGACCTCTGTCAGCACGGAGAAGCCGAGGGCGTCGCGGTAGAACGCGGTGGATGCGGGGATGTCGTCGGAGAGCACGGTGGTGAACTGCAGATTGATCGTCATGCGGTCAGCCTACGAACGCCGGGCGGGATGCGCTTCTTCGAATCTGCTCGTCCACCTCGCTCAGTCCTCGTAGCGGCGGCGACGGGTGAAACGGGCGGCCACGAACGGCGGGACCAGCTCGATGTCGGCATGCTCGCGCCGCGCGTAGGCGGATGGCGTCTCCCCATACACTTCCCGGAAGCGCGTGCTGAACGAGCCCACGGAGCTGAGACCCACCGCGATGCAGGCATCCGTGACGCTCGCGCCCTGGCGCAGCAGCCAGGCGGCTCGCTCGAGACGCCGCGTCAGCAGGTACTGGTGCGGGCTCTCGCCGTACAGAGCGCGAAACGACCGGGTGAAATGGGCCGGGGAGAGGTGCACGTGGGCGGCGACATCGGGAATCGTGAGACCGTCCGCGTATCGCCGGTCGATGAGGTCGCGAGCCCGCCGCAGCAGGCGAACGGTGTCCAAGTCGGGCTTCGCGCTCACCCGCCCACCCTATCGAGGGCAGCGGTCACGCCGGGGTGCGCGCACGACCTAAGCTGGAACGCATGGCAACCGCAGTTGATATCGCGACGCCGCCCGCAGCAGATCCCGCGTTCGAGAACGTGTGGGACGAGCTGGTCTGGCGCGGACTCGTGCACGTGTCCACCGATCAGGAAGCTCTTCGTGAGCTGCTCGGCGGGGACCCGATCGTCTATTACTGCGGCTTCGACCCGACGGCGCCCTCGCTGCACCTCGGGAACCTGGTTCAGCTGCTCACGCTGCGCCGCATCCAGCTCGCCGGTCACCGTCCTCTCGGGCTCGTGGGAGGCTCCACCGGGCTGATCGGCGACCCGCGGCCCACGGCCGAGCGCACGCTCAACACGCCGGAGACCGTGGCGGCCTGGGTGGACCGTCTGCGCTCGCAGGTGGAACGCTACCTGAGCTTCGAAGGCGACAACGCCGCACGCATCGTGAACAATCTGGACTGGACCGCGCCGCTCAGCGCGATCGACTTCCTTCGTGAGATCGGCAAGAACTTCCGCGTCGGCACGATGCTGAAGAAGGATGCCGTCGCCACGCGGCTCAACTCCGAAGAGGGCATCAGCTACACCGAGTTCAGCTACCAGATCCTGCAGGGGATGGACTTCCTGGAGCTGTACCGTCAGTACGGGTGTGTGCTGCAGACCGGCGGATCCGACCAGTGGGGAAACCTCACCAGTGGTACCGATCTCATCCGCAAGGTCGAGGGCGTGAGTGCTCACGCCATCGGCACCCCGCTGATCACCAACAGCGACGGCACCAAGTTCGGCAAGTCCGAGGGCAACGCGATCTGGCTGGACGCATCGATGTGCAGCCCCTACCGGATGTACCAGTTCTGGCTGAACACGGACGACGCCGACGTGATCGATCGTCTCAAGGTGTTCACGTTCCTCACCCGCGATCAGATCGAGGACTACGCCCGCCTGGTGGCCGAGGAGCCCTTCCGTCGCGAGGCACAGAAGCGACTGGCGCTCGAGGTGACCACGACGGTCCACGGTCCGGAGGCGACCGACGCGGTCATTGCGGCTTCCGAGGCGCTGTTCGGCAAGGGGGATCTGGCAGCGCTCGATGCCGACACGCTGCGCACGGCACTGGAAGAGCTTCCTCACGCCGACGTGGCTCGCGGATCCACCGTCGTGCAGGCACTGGTGGACACCGGCCTGTGCAGCAGCGCCAGCGAAGCGCGTCGTGCGATCAGCCAGGGCGGCGTCTCCCTCGACGGAGTCAAGATCGACGATGAGAACGCCGTCGTCACGGGCGCCCTGCCCGGCGGGGTCTCTGTGCTGCGGCGCGGCAAGAAGACGCTTGCCGGTCTGTTCGTCTCCTGACGTGATCCCGAGAAGGGACCCGGAACCACCTGGTGGCTCCGGGTCCCTTCTGCCGTGATCCGTAGACTCGGTGCCGTCGCGGGGGGCATCCGTCTCCGGGCGCCGAGAGGGGGAGCGTGTGCCGCTCACAGTCAGTCACGCGGTCGTCGCGCTGCCGTTTCTCAGGACGCCCCTCGTCCCGTCGGCGATCGCCATCGGGTCGATGATCCCCGATCTGCCCATGTTCCTGCGTCCCCTGGGAGCGGTCGGGGTTACGTACGCCCGCACGCATGACTACGCCTGGTTGCCGATGACCGTTGCCGTCGCCCTGGTTGCTCTGCTGCTGTGGCGATGCATCCTCCGGCCGGCGACCGTCGAGCTCGCGCCGCGCTGGATCGCCGAGCGCCTGCCGTCGTCCTGGAGTGGCACGGCCCGGGCCGCGCTTCGGGAGACGTGGACCCGCGGGCGGAGCAGAGCCCTGACCGTACCGATCCTCGTCGTCTCCATTGCTCTCGGTGCGGCATCGCACATCCTCTGGGACTCGTTCAGCCACGAGGGGCGCGGGGGGACGGCGTTCGCCGGACTCGACGCGCTCTGGGGGCCGTTACCCGGCTACAAGTGGCTGCAGTACGGCTCCGGCGTGATGGGCCTGCTCATCCTCCTGGTGTGGGGCGCGCTGTGGTTGCGAAGGCAGCCGGTCCGTGCGATCCGGCGGCGCGTGAGCTGGAAGGTCCGTGTGCTCTGGTGGGCGTCGCTTCCGGTCGTGCTGCTGATCGCGGGGGCACTCGTGCTGGCGGGCGGCGCGCCGCAGGGGGAGACCTTCACGGCCGGGCACCTCGCCTACGGCGTGCTTCCTGCCCTCGGCGCGTGGGGCCTGGTCACGCTGGCCCTGTGCGTCGTGATCTCGGTGAGGTCACGGCCACAGCAGTGAACGGGTCCACTCGTCGCCACTGCGTGTGTACGCCAGGCGGATCTGGCCCTCGTCGGGGGTGGAAGCCCAGAACTCCACCTCGTCCGCGACAACGGTGAACACCGCCCAGATGCCGGAGACATCGGCCTCCCCGCCCTCGATGCGCTCGAGCTCGTCACGGAACAGGCGGATGTACTCCGGACGGGACGGCAACGGTGAGCTCTGCGTGCCCAGGCGCCCGGCCGCGCGGGAATGCGCGGGTCGCGCCTGTTCGTCCGCTCGGGCCACCGCTTCGGGCTCGCGCCTGACCAGTCCGCGCACCCGCACCTGTCGGCCCAGTTCGCGCCAGTAGAACGTGAGCGCCGCATGCGGGACGCGCTCGAGCTCCGCCACTTTGCGGCCGTCGGTGCGGGTGGCGAACACTACACCGTCGTCGTTGACGTCCTTCACGATGAGTGTGCGCGCACTCGCGGTGCCCGCGACCGAGACCGTGCTGAGAGTGACGGCGTGGGGGACGAGGACGCCGGCAGAGATCGCCGCGTCGAGCCACTCGACCAGCAGCGGGAGCGGCCGAGCCGGTGCGCTCTCCACGGGAAACTGCGGCAGGTCTACATCGAACGAGGGGAGGGCGCGCAGTCGGTCGCGAAGGGACGTCATGGGTGAACGCTAGCGGGACACCGGCCGCGACACGCCCGGGCTGCAGGAGAGATTCGACAGCGAGGCCGGATGGGCGTAAGTTAGTTCTTGTTCGCCCCACAGGGTAGAGCGGAGGCCTTCGGGTCCAGCTCCCCTCAAGCGGAGAACACCTCATCAAGAAGGAACGGACGATCGTCCGGGCCTGGCTCTCGAAGCCTAGATGAAACAATCGGATCACGGAGATCATCGGCCACCGGCTCCTCGGAGCAGGACAGGTTCGACGCCTCTAGATCCACCGAGAAGTTGCCCCGCAGCTAAGCCCCGTGTGGGTGGTGTGTGGGAGCATCCGATCCTTGAGAACTCAACAGCGTGCACTTGTCAAATGCCAAATAACCTCGTCACCCCTTTTTGGGGTGGGAGATTC
>NZ_JAJNOD010000010.1 GCF_021044885.1 Microbacterium nymphoidis
GAGAAGTTGCCCCGCAGCTAAGCCCCGTGTGGGTGGTGTGTGGGAGCATCCGATCCTTGAGAACTCAACAGCGTGCACTTGTCAAATGCCAAATAACCTCGTCACCCCTTTTTGGGGTGGGAGATTCCTTTGGATCAATTTATGGTTGTCAGTTTTGACATCCTTTTTTGGTCAGTTTCAAACTCGCAATGCTTTCTGCCTATTCCGGTGGGGGTGTTGCAGCTGTTTTTTCACGGAGAGTTTGATCCTGGCTCAGGATGAACGCTGGCGGCGTGCTTAACACATGCAAGTCGAACGGTGAAGCAGAGCTTGCTCTGTGGATCAGTGGCGAACGGGTGAGTAACACGTGAGCAACCTGCCCCGGACTCTGGGATAAGCGCTGGAAACGGCGTCTAATACCGGATACGAGACAAGACGGCATCGTCATTGTCTGGAAAGATTTTTTGGTCTGGGATGGGCTCGCGGCCTATCAGCTTGTTGGTGAGGTAATGGCTCACCAAGGCGTCGACGGGTAGCCGGCCTGAGAGGGTGACCGGCCACACTGGGACTGAGACACGGCCCAGACTCCTACGGGAGGCAGCAGTGGGGAATATTGCACAATGGGCGAAAGCCTGATGCAGCAACGCCGCGTGAGGGATGACGGCCTTCGGGTTGTAAACCTCTTTTAGCAGGGAAGAAGCGAAAGTGACGGTACCTGCAGAAAAAGCGCCGGCTAACTACGTGCCAGCAGCCGCGGTAATACGTAGGGCGCAAGCGTTATCCGGAATTATTGGGCGTAAAGAGCTCGTAGGCGGTTTGTCGCGTCTGCTGTGAAATCCCGAGGCTCAACCTCGGGCCTGCAGTGGGTACGGGCAGACTAGAGTGCGGTAGGGGAGATTGGAATTCCTGGTGTAGCGGTGGAATGCGCAGATATCAGGAGGAACACCGATGGCGAAGGCAGATCTCTGGGCCGTAACTGACGCTGAGGAGCGAAAGGGTGGGGAGCAAACAGGCTTAGATACCCTGGTAGTCCACCCCGTAAACGTTGGGAACTAGTTGTGGGGTCCATTCCACGGATTCCGTGACGCAGCTAACGCATTAAGTTCCCCGCCTGGGGAGTACGGCCGCAAGGCTAAAACTCAAAGGAATTGACGGGGACCCGCACAAGCGGCGGAGCATGCGGATTAATTCGATGCAACGCGAAGAACCTTACCAAGGCTTGACATATACGAGAACACTCTGGAAACAGAGGACTCTTTGGACACTCGTATACAGGTGGTGCATGGTTGTCGTCAGCTCGTGTCGTGAGATGTTGGGTTAAGTCCCGCAACGAGCGCAACCCTCGTTCTATGTTGCCAGCACGTTATGGTGGGAACTCATGGGATACCGCCGGGGTCAACTCGGAGGAAGGTGGGGATGACGTCAAATCATCATGCCCCTTATGTCTTGGGCTTCACGCATGCTACAATGGCCGGTACAAAGGGCTGCAATACCGTGAGGTGGAGCGAATCCCAAAAAGCCGGTCCCAGTTCGGATTGAGGTCTGCAACTCGACCTCATGAAGTCGGAGTCGCTAGTAATCGCAGATCAGCAACGCTGCGGTGAATACGTTCCCGGGTCTTGTACACACCGCCCGTCAAGTCATGAAAGTCGGTAACACCTGAAGCCGGTGGCCTAACCCTTGTGGAGGGAGCCGTCGAAGGTGGGATCGGTAATTAGGACTAAGTCGTAACAAGGTAGCCGTACCGGAAGGTGCGGCTGGATCACCTCCTTTCTAAGGAGCACTGCGGTTCTTCGGGACCGACAGAGCCGGATTCAGACCGAATGTGTCTGACCGGAGCTCATGGGTGGAACATTTGACATGCCGTCGGCGTAGCTGACTCCAGTTAGTACGGTCTCTTCGGGGATCTGGAAGGGTGGGGGATGTGAACTGGCGGCTGCACGCTGTTGGGTCCTGAGGGACCGGGTGTCGATCTTTCGGGATTGGCTTCTGTTCCTCTGGGCCTTCTGTTGTCTGCGGCTTTGCTGTGGGCGCGGGGGGTACCGCCCGTACTTTGAGAACTACACAGTGGACGCGAGCATCTTAAAGATGATTCGTATGGGCCTTCGGGTTCATGCGGGTGATCTGAAATTTTGATGATCATTAGATCTGATTATTTCTTAACTCATGTATTCAAGTCTTTAAGAGCAAACGGTGGATGCCTTGGCATCTGGAGCCGAAGAAGGACGTAGCAATCTGCGATAAGCCTCGGGGAACTGATAAGCAAGTTTTGATCCGAGGGTGTCCGAATGGGGAAACCCCGCTGGGCGTTTGTGCGACCTAGTGACTCCCGCCTGAATATATAGGGCGGGTAGAGGGAACGTGGGGAAGTGAAACATCTCAGTACCCACAGGAAGAGAAAGCAACCGCGATTCCGTTAGTAGTGGCGAGCGAAACCGGATCAGGCTAAACCTTGCGTGTGTGATAGCCGGCAGGCGTTGCACGTTGGGGGTTGTGGGACTCACCGGAAGTTTCTGCCGAGACTTCGACGTGACAGCAGCGTATAGACGAATGGTTTTGAAAGGCCAGTCATAGAGGGTGCCAACCCCGTAGTCGAAATGCGTGTGCTGGCGTGGAGAGTATCCCAAGTAGCACGGGGCCCGAGAAATCCCGTGTGAATCTGTCAGGACCACCTGATAAGCCTAAATACTCCCAGATGACCGATAGCGGACAAGTACCGTGAGGGAAAGGTGAAAAGTACCCCGGGAGGGGAGTGAAATAGTACCTGAAACCGTTTGCTTACAAACCGTTGGAGCACCCCTGGTAGGTGTGACAGCGTGCCTTTTGAAGAATGAGCCTGCGAGTTAGTGATACGTGGCGAGGTTAACCCGTGTGGGGTAGCCGTAGCGAAAGCGAGTCTGAATAGGGCGATTCAGTCGCGTGTCCTAGACCCGAAGCGAAGTGATCTATCCATGGCCAGGTTGAAGCGACGGTAAGACGTCGTGGAGGACCGAACCCACTTAGGTTGAAAACTGAGGGGATGAGCTGTGGATAGGGGTGAAAGGCCAATCAAACTTCGTGATAGCTGGTTCTCTCCGAAATGCATTTAGGTGCAGCGTTGCGTGTTTCTTGCCGGAGGTAGAGCTACTGGATGGCCGATGGGCCCTACAAGGTTACTGACGTCAGCCAAACTCCGAATGCCGGTAAGTGAGAGCGCAGCAGTGAGACTGTGGGGGATAAGCTTCATAGTCGAGAGGGAAACAACCCAGACCACCATCTAAGGTCCCTAAGCGCGTGCTAAGTGGAAAAGGATGTGGAGTTGCTGTGACAACCAGGAGGTTGGCTTAGAAGCAGCCACCCTTGAAAGAGTGCGTAATAGCTCACTGGTCAAGTGATTCCGCGCCGACAATGTAACGGGGCTCAAGCACGCCACCGAAGTTGTGGCATTGACATTTTTGGTAGGCCTTCGTGGTCCAGCCGTGTTGATGGGTAGGAGAGCGTCGTGTGGCGAGTGAAGCGGCGGAGTGATCCAGCCGTGGACGCTACACGAGTGAGAATGCAGGCATGAGTAGCGAATGACGTGTGAGAAACACGTCCTCCGAAAGACCAAGGGTTCCAGGGTCAAGCTAATCTTCCCTGGGTAAGTCGGGACCTAAGGCGAGGCCGACAGGCGTAGTCGATGGACAACGGGTTGATATTCCCGTACCGGCGAAGAACCGCCCAAGCTAATCCAGTAGTGCTAAGTATCTGAATCCTCATGACCGGATCCTTCGGGTGATGGCGTGAGGCCTAGCGTACGACCCCGTTCTGGTGCGGTTAGCGTATTAACAGGTGTGACGCAGGAAGGTAGCCCAGCAGCGCGATGGTTGTCGCTGTGCAAGTGCGTAGGCTGAGTGATAGGCAAATCCGTCACTCGTAGAGGCTGAGACACGATGCGTATCAAGTGGGTGATCCTATGCTGCCGAGAAAAGCATCGACGCGAGGTTCCAGCTGCCCGTACCCCAAACCGACTCAGGTGGTCAGGTAGAGAATACCAAGGAGATCGAGAGAATCGTGGTTAAGGAACTCGGCAAAATGCCCCCGTAACTTCGGGAGAAGGGGGGCCATCGGCGTATTAGGACTTGCTCCGAAAGCGTTTGGTGGCCGCAGAGACTAGTGGGTAGCGACTGTTTACTAAAAACACAGGTCCGTGCTAAGTCGCAAGACGATGTATACGGACTGACGCCTGCCCGGTGCTGGAAGGTTAAGAGGACCGGTTAGCCGTAAGGCGAAGCTGAGAATTTAAGCCCCAGTAAACGGCGGTGGTAACTATAACCATCCTAAGGTAGCGAAATTCCTTGTCGGGTAAGTTCCGACCTGCACGAATGGCGTAACGACTTCCCAACTGTCTCAACCGCGAACTCGGCGAAATTGCAATACGAGTAAAGATGCTCGTTACGCGCAGCAGGACGGAAAGACCCCGTGACCTTTACTACAGCTTGGTATTGGTGTTTGGTGTGGCTTGTGTAGGATAGGTGGGAGACTGTGAAGCATTCACGCTAGTGGGTGTGGAGTCGTTGTTGAAATACCACTCTGGTCACTCTGGATATCTAACTTCGGACCGTAATCCGGTTCAGGGACAGTGCCTGGTGGGTAGTTTAACTGGGGCGGTTGCCTCCCAAAAAGTAACGGAGGCGCCCAAAGGTTCCCTCAACCTGGTTGGCAATCAGGTGTCGAGTGTAAGTGCACAAGGGAGCTTGACTGTGAGACTGACAAGTCGAGCAGGGACGAAAGTCGGGACTAGTGATCCGGCAGTGGCTTGTGGAAGCGCTGTCGCTCAACGGATAAAAGGTACCTCGGGGATAACAGGCTGATCTTGCCCAAGAGTCCATATCGACGGCATGGTTTGGCACCTCGATGTCGGCTCGTCGCATCCTGGGGCTGGAGTAGGTCCCAAGGGTTGGGCTGTTCGCCCATTAAAGCGGTACGCGAGCTGGGTTTAGAACGTCGTGAGACAGTTCGGTCCCTATCCGCTGCGCGCGTAGGAAATTTGAGAGGATCTGACCCTAGTACGAGAGGACCGGGTTGGACGAACCTCTGGTGTGCCAGTTGTTCTGCCAAGAGCACCGCTGGTTAGCTACGTTCGGGATGGATAACCGCTGAAAGCATCTAAGCGGGAAGCCGGCCTCAAGATGAGATTTCCATACCTTCGGGTGAGAGGCTCCCAGCCAGACTACTGGGTTGATAGGCCAGATGTGGAAGCGCAGTAATGCGTGTAGCTGACTGGTACTAATAAGCCGATGACTTGATAAACACCCCCCCCTTTTTTTCGGGTGGGTGACATGAACTTTTGCTTGCGTCCACTGAGTGGTTCTCGATGTACGGTCGAGAACACACAACGATCAATGCTCGTTGTGCTGATTGAAACATCAATAGTGTTTCGGCGGCCATAGCGAGAGGGAAACGCCTGGTCACATTCCGAACCCAGAAGCTAAGCCTCTCAGCGCCGATGGTACTGCAGGGGGGACCCTGTGGGAGAGTAGGACACCGCCGGACT
>NZ_JAJNOD010000011.1 GCF_021044885.1 Microbacterium nymphoidis
CCCCCCCCCCCCCCCCCCCCCCCCCCCGCAGGGCACCACACGCTGCGCACAACGACGAAGCGCCGGGCCTCGGAGGAGGACCGGCGCTTCGTAGTGAATCAGATCACTCGCGCGGAGCGGTGACCGAGATCAGCGCTGCCGTGTTGTTCTGCATGGACTTCTTCACGGAGATCACCGTTCCGAAGCCGACGCCCGCGTCAGCGGGGTTGCCAGTACCGAGAGTGGTGAAGCCGAGGTCGAGCCCGTAGACGCCTGTGGCCGGAGTGCCATCGGGGTTCACCACACGGGTGGTGTACGGCGCATCGCCCACGGACGGGACGACAACCGACGCGTCACGCATGCGGTTGTAGAGCTGGCCGTCGCGAAGCTCAAGACCAGCCACCCAGCCCTTGTCATCGGTGAAGGTGCTCACCGCCGGCAACGGACCGAAGTCGGTGCACGCCTCGTTGTAGTCGGCATCCACCAGGCAGTCACGCAGCGGGTACGTGGCCTGCAGGCCGAACGCGGCGTTCGACGACTGGGCGCGGCTGGAGATGTTCTTCAGCAGGGACGGGTCGAGCGCAGCCTCAGCTCCCGTGCGCCGCAGCGGATCGAAGTGGCTGTCCACAAGGAGCAGACCACCCTTCGCACCGTAGCTCGGCAGCGCGGTGAGGTTCGCCGTGACCTGGTTGGAGCTGCCGTAAGTGGTGTCGCGGTACCAGACCAGCGCACCGGGGGCGTTGTAGGCGACCTTCTCCACCTTCCACGCGTCATCGCTGTACACGGTGGTGTATCCGTACTTCAGGCCCTCGTCGAAACCGTCGAGGTTGCGCCACTCCACCAGGTAGTACTGCGCCTTGATCTGGGTTCCGCTGTCACGCGTCCATCCGGCACCGGTGGTGTCGGTGAACGTACCGTCAGCGGCAGTCCAGCCGTTGTCACCCGACTCCACGTCGTCGCCCCACAGGGTGGTTCCGCCAGCAGTCAGCGAGAAGTCGTCGGAGAACCATCCGCGATCCATGTACGCAGCATCGGTCGCGTAGCGCAGACGAACCTGGATGTTCTGCCCGGCGAAAGCCGACAGGTCGATGTTGTCGTGACGCCAGCCGTCGGTCGTGCCCGTGAGGCCGTACTTCTTACCTCCGAAGTCAGCCATCCGGCCGTTCGGGTCCGAGTATCCGTCGTCGGTGGAGACGAGGTTTCCCGCGTCGTCATAGACCTTCTGCTCCGCCCAGGTGTTACCGCCATCGGTGGAGACTTCCACGAAGCCGTAGTCCCAGTCCTCCTCGATGATGAAGTTGTTCCACATCGAAAACGTGGCTCCGGCGGGAACACTGTCAATCGCGCGGGTGAGCGTCGCGTCAGCCCACGCCTGGTCGGCGTTGGAGTACCACATCTCGGAACCGCTGTGCGGCTCGGCGAGGACGATCTGCTTGTCCGGCAGGTTCACCTTGATGCCATCCTTCGTCCCCTTGGCGGGGCGCGATGTCTGGCCGACCTTGATGGTCTTGGTGCCATCACCCGGGTTGACCTCCTCAAGGTCTACCCAGCCGAGCACCCACTTGTCCCAGATGCCCATGTGGGTCGGCATCGACTGGAAGATCGGGCCGGAGTGGGAACCCGAGCTCATGAGATCCCAGAAGTCGATGTCCGAGTTGCCCGCGTTCGACGTGTCGTACAGGTCCGGCAGACCGAGGTCGTGACCGTACTCGTGGGCGAACACGCCCACACCGGAGTTCTCCGGCTGAACGATGTAGTTCTGGATCTTCAGGTCGGTGCCGGGAATCGGCGCGCCACCGGCGACATCGGACGAGTGCGCCCAGATGGCGTAGGTGCCCTCGGCGCCACCACCACCGGATTTGTCCTCACCCGCGTGGACGAGCACGACGTGGTCGATGATGCCGTCGGGTTCGTTCACGTTGCCGTCACCATCGACGTCGCCCTGGTCCTCGATGTCGTAGTCGGCCCACGGGAAGTCCGGGCTCTGCTCGGCCAGCGCGGCCACGGCGTCGATCGGCAGCTGGCCCGGTCCCAGTGGGTTGTCGGGGTGACCCTGCATGTCCTGCATGGGGCCGGCCTCATACGCGCCCGTCTCGGGGTTCAGGTGACACACCGTGGCGCCGTAGTAGCCCTCGGAGTGCGGCACCTTCACCCAGGCCGTGGCCTCACCCGTCAAGGTGTACGCGCCGCGCGACATCTCCTCGTACATGTTCTTCATCGTGTAGCCGGAGATGTCGAACCCCGGCTTGCCGTCGGGCCCGGTGAGGTCGGTACGGACACGATCCGTGATCCCGGTGCTGGAGAAGAGCATCTTGTTGAAGTGCTCACTCGAGAAGTCCGGCACCCACATGGTGTTGTTGTCGGGGTGCGACGCATCCGCCGGGTTCGGGATGCCGTTGTGGAGAGTGGGACCCTGCACGTCGCCGGGCTTGCAGTCCGTCGCGCCGAAGCTCGTGGGCACCTGCAGATCGGAGAAGTCCTCCGTTCCGTCGAACTCCACCAGGATCGTGAGCAGTTTGGCCTGCTGCGTCGTCTTCGACTGCTTCAGGTTCTTGGGGCTCTTGCCGGTCTTCACCGCCTGAGCCTCGGTCGCCGCCAGCTGGCGCGCGGCCACCGGGTTGCCCTGCGCGTGCTTCTGGTCGTTCTCCTTCGCCCGTTCGATCGCAGAGGCGCTCACGGCACCGCGGACGTTACCCGTCTGGTCGGCGACGACGTGGTCATCCGACGTGTCGAAGGCACCTTCCACGCGGGGCTCGACGTAGTTGATGTAGTGGTCATCGAAACCGGAGCCGGTGACCGCGGCAGAGCCGGTGGCATTCGACGCGGGCGCCGGGCTATCCCCCTGCGCCGCGTGGGCCGGCACCGCTCCGAACGCCGCCATACCGGCGACAGTCAGAGCGAACGTCGACGCCGTTGCCGCGACACGTCGTCGTGTGCGGGCCGTCTGTTCAGACATTGCTTCTCCCTTCAGGCACCGCCGCGAAGGTCTCACGGCGGCACGGGTGTGGCGCGCCGATCAGGCGCGCAGAAACAACAAATACCGCTGGAACCCTGTGCCTGAAAATAGGGGTCGCTGAAAATGAAAGGACCCTAACGTTGGCGTGGGTCGTACATACGTGGCCGGGTGCCGCTTCCGGGTCAGCAGAAAACAAGGAACCCGTCTCCGAGAGGCGCGAACAAGCGTTCGACGACGATCTCCGAAACGGGTGTGTGGTGTTGGGGGAATGACGAAAGCCCTGACCAGCGATGGTCAGGGCTTTCGTGTTAAAAGAAGTCCGGCGGTGTCCTACTCTCCCACAGGGTCCCCCCTGCAGTACCATCGGCGCTGAGAGGCTTAGCTTCTGGGTTCGGAATGTGACCAGGCGTTTCCCTCTCGCTATGGCCGCCGAAACAC
>NZ_JAJNOD010000012.1 GCF_021044885.1 Microbacterium nymphoidis
TGCCTGTTGCCTGTTGCCTGTTGCCTGTTGCCTGTTGCCTGTTGCCTGTTGCCTGTTGCCTGTTGCCTGTTGCCTGTTGCCTGTTGCCTGTTGCCTGTTGCCTGTTGCCTGTTGCCTGTTGCCTGTTTGCCTGGCCGTCTGCGTCTGCGTCTGCGTCTGCGTCTGGGGCTGGGGCTGGGCCGGGTCTGGCCCTGCGGCTGGGTGTGCGGCTGGGTCTGGGTCTGGGTCTGGGTCTGGCGCTGGGTGTGCGGCTGGGCCTGGGTCGGGCCCTGCGGCTGGGTCTGGGGCTGGGTCTGGGGCTAGGTGCCCACGTGTGGTTCTTGCGGTCTGACTTCGACGCACACGTGCCCCTCATGCGGCGTTCGCGGCCTGCTGGCCGGTGCCTGGCATCGTTGGACGCTGAGGACCGAGATTAGTACCGGCGCCATTGCGGGATTTCGCTTGGAGCCGAGGCGTTTGGCGGGCTGTGTTTACGTGATCTGGTCCGGTGTGCTGATCATCCGCACGTAGCCAGCGTTCGTCGTGGGACTGACGCTGCGTAGATGAACCCGCGCCGATACCGGTTCTCGCGCGGTACTTCCTGGCGCGACGCGGCCACTGTGCAGGGTCGTTGGGCGAGTATCTGGACTTCACTTCTGACCGGCGGGTGCTGCTCGTTCGACAGTCAGCTATCGTCGGCGGGTGGCGCGACCCCCGGCCCTGTTCCCCTCGTCTCGAAGGGTGGCGTTGATCTCGTAAGCAGCCCCCCTGGTATGGCATGCCGCGTCCTTCTCCGCCTCCCTTGGCCTGCTCGTGATGGCGACCTGATCGCGGCGCGTATGTGGCACTCCTCGTAGGCCGGTCATGATCGAGCGATCTCGCCCCCTCCCGAGTGCCGGATGTCGCCCTGCTGACGTTGTTCCACGTGAAACACGCCGGACGAGGGGAGATGGCCGCCGAGGTGAGCAGCTGTCTTGAGGGAGCAGTGACACCCCCGCTCAACTCGCTCATGCGCCGTTACGCCGTGCGTTGAGTTTCCGGTGAAACGTGTGTTTCACGTGGAACCACTCAACAGTGGTGGTTCCGCGGCGCATGGACGTCGTCCTTTGAGGCTCACGGCCGTGGCGCACGCGGCCACGGTGGTCCCCAGTCAGTTGACGTTTGTCGCAGTGCGGCACTCTGGCTCCGCGCAGTGACCCTGCTCCTCGTCTGTGGTGCTTCACGTGAAACACCACAGGCGGTGCCGGTGTTCTCGTCCGTGCGTTGCCTGGGTCCACATCTTCCCGGCAGAAGCGAACACAATCCCGGGGTTGCGTCACGCTAAGTCGCGGTGCGGTGGACACGCGCGTGAGTGTGAACGGAACCGCGCTCAGGTTGTCTCGCTCGAGATGACGCTGATCCTCCTTCTCGACTGCCCTCGCGTGGGGGCAGGGGTCAGGTTCTCCGGGCGCGGCGGTGGGGCCACCGCCGATCAAAGGTCGGTTCTGCAGTGTTTCACGTGGAACATTCGGCGAGAGGGCGTGCACGGTGTTCTCTACGTACGTGGCCAGCAACGGCGCGGGCCCGGACCTCGCACGAACAACGCGATTGGGGGGCGTAGGCCTGGCGGTGATCCTTGGTTTGCCCTGTCTGCCCCTCCCCTGCTTGTTGGCGTCTCCGACTCTCGGATCCGTTCTCACTTCCGCCCCGGATCGCATCTTCTGGCTGTTTCACGTGAAACAGCGCGCCCTCGCGCGCTGCGTCGAAGACCACAGCTGACCGGTGTCGCCGACGATGCCGCACAACCGCTCCGCCAGCCTGTCGCAACGGGCGAATAGATGACTTGCCCGCGATGCGGGCTGCGCCTTATCGGCGGCCTCCGAACTCTCTCGAGTGCACAAGTAGGGCGTGCGCGGCGCTCCACGCCTTGTCGGTGTTTCACGTGAAACAACGTGGTCACCCCCCTCCGGGTACCGCGGCCGTCTCCTTTTGAGGCGGTCTGAGTTGGGGCTCCGGTCGATATCGTTCGACGGATGGGGGTTTCCCAGCTGGCGCCTCACCGGCGCCGCTGTGTTTCACGTGAAACACAGCGCTCTGGGTGGGGGCTGTGGCGACCGGGGCTAGGCGCGCCTCTGTGGAGCCTGGCTGACGCGCAGTGGGCGTCGACGGTACGCCTGGCTGTGGGCGTGGTCGCCGGATGTTCGGCACCTATGTTGACTCCAGGACCAGTGTGTCGAGCGGAGCGGCCGACGCGCTGTCGAGGTGCGGGTGAATGCATGATGTGCCTGTGCCTGTGCCTGTGCCTGTGCCTGTGCCTGTGCCTGTGCCTGTGCCTGTGCCTGTGCCTGTGCCTGTGCCTGTGCCTGTGCCTGTGCCTGTGCCTGTGCCTGTGCCTGTGCCTGTGCCT